>JAMWZC010000003.1:0-208510 GCA_024304985.1 Paracoccaceae bacterium | reverse complement strand
AGATGACGTCGCGCAGTTCCGCGAGGTTGGTGCGGCGCAGGATGGATTTGACCGGACCGATGGAGGCGGGGCGCATCGAGAGCATGTCGAGGCCGATGGCGGCCAGACATGCGGCCTCGACGGGGCGGCCGGCGTCCTCGCCGCAGAAGCTGAGCGGGGTGCCGGTCGCGGCGCAGCGTTCCACGATGTTTTCGAGGAATGTCAGGAAGCTGAGATTGAGCGTGTCATAGCGACGGCGGACGCGTTCATTTTCGCGGTCGGCGGCGAAGAAGAATTGTTTGAGGTCATTGCCGCCGATGGAGAGGAATTGCACCTCCTCATAAAACTGCTCAGGCGCGAAGGCGAGGCTGGGGGTTTCCAGCATCGCGCCCACTTCCAATGAGGCGGGCAGGGGGTGGCCGAGGATGCGTTCGCGTTCCATCGCCTTGTCCATCTCGGCCTTGGCGGCGAGGTATTCGCCGTATTGCGCGACGAAGGGGAACATGATGGTCAGCGGGCGGCCATGGGCGGCGCGGATCAGGGCCTGCAACTGCATCCGCATGACGCCCGGTTTGTCGAGGCCCACGCGGATGGCGCGCCAGCCCAGGGCGGGGTTCGGCTCGTCATTGGGCTTCATGTAGGGCAGCACCTTGTCGGAGCCGATGTCGAGCGTGCGAAAGACCACGCGCTTGCCTTGGGCGGCATCGAGGACGCGGGCATAGAGCGCCGAGAGTTCCGAGCGTTTCGGCATCTGGTTGCGGACCAGAAATTGCAGTTCGGTGCGGAACAGGCCCACGCCTTCGGCGCCTGATCCGGCAAGGCTGGGCAGGTCGGCCATGAGACCGGCGTTCATGTGCAATCCGATGCGGCGTCCGCAGAGGGTTTCGGCGGGTTTGTCGCGGATCGAGGTGTAGCGTTCCTGTGCCTGGGCCTGCATCGCGATCTTGTCGCGGAAGGCGGAGGCGACGGTGTCGTCGGGGCGCAGGTGGACGGTGCCCTGATCGCCGTCCACCATGATGAGGTTGCCGTTCAACGCCTCGGTCGTGATGCGGCCGGCGCGGATCACCAGAGGGATCGCCAATGCGCGGGCGACGATGGCGGCATGAGAGCCGACGGAGCCTTCTTCCAGCACGATGCCGCGCAGGCTGCGACCATAGTCCAGCAGTTCGGCGGGGCCGATGTTGCGGGCCACGAGAATGGGATCGGTGGGCATTTCCGCCCCTGTTTCCTTGCCCTGTCCGGTCAGGATGCGCAGCAGGCGGTTCGAGAGGTCGTCCAGATCGTGAAGGCGGTCGCGCAGGTAGGCGTCGGTGACCTGCTCCATCCGGTTGCGGGCGTTGGACTGTTCCTTTTCCACCGCGGCTTCGGCGGTCAGGCCGCGGGCGATGTCCTCCTCCATCCGGCGCATCCAGCCCTTGGAATGGGCGAACATGCGGTAGGCCTCCAGCACTTCGGTCTGGTCCTTGTCGCCATTGGTGGTGGCCAGCAGTTCATCGACGCTCAGGCGCAACTGGCCCACGGCCTCGTGCAGGCGTTCCAGTTCCTTGTGCGGGTCCTCGGAGATCGGGTTGGTCACGACGACGCGGGGTTCGTGCAGCCAGACATAGCCTTCGGCGGCACCTTCCTGCGCTGTGGTGCCGCGGATCAGGACGGATTGCTGGTGGCGGGCGGAGAGGGCGGCGCCTTCTCCCTGAAAGGCGCCGAGTTCGGTCATTTCGGCAAGGACCATGGCGACGACTTCGAGGGCGTAGACCTCGTCGCCGGAGAATTCGCGGGCTTCTTTCGACTGGACGACCAGAACGCCCAGTTTTTCACCAAGTCGCTGGATGGGGACGCCGAGGAAGGAGGAATAGATCTCTTCCCCGGTTTCGGGCATGAAGCGGAAGCCCTTTTCCTGCGGGGCGTTGGCGGTGTTGATGATGCTGCCGGAGCGGGCGACGCGGCCGACGAGACCTTCGCCCAGTTTCATGCGCGTCTGGTGGACGGCTTCTGCCTTGAGGCCCTCGGTCGCGCAGAGTTCAAGGGTTTCGGGGTCGCGGAAAAGGTAGATGGAGCAGACTTCGGTGCCCATCGAATCGGCGGTCAGATGCGTGATCTTGTCCAGCCGGGCCTGACCCGCGCTGTCCTCGGCCATGGCGTCGCGCAACCGGCGCAGCAGCTTGCGGCTTTCGGATTCGGTCTGTTCGGGCATATGGCCTGCCTTGTTCCCCGTCCTGTGATCCGCTGGTCCAAGCCGGCCTGCCGGTCAGACCGGCAGCCGGGGCGGGGCCACCGATCGCCTGCTGTCAGGCCGATTTCTCCAACTCGAAGGCATCATGCAGCGCCTGCACGGCAAGTTCCATGTATTTCCTGTCGATGAGGACGGAAATCTTTATCTCGGAGGTTGCAATGACCTTGATGTTGATCCCCTCATCCGAGAGCGTCTTGAACATGCGGGCGGCCACACCGGCATGGCTGCGCATCCCGATGCCCACGACCGAGACCTTGGCCACATTGGTATCGGCTTCGAGCCGGTCGAATTTGATCAGCCCGGCTTCGCGCGCCTCGACCAGTGCCTTTTCGGCGCGTTTCATCTGGTCGATGGGGCAGGAGAAGGTCATGTCGGTGACGCCACCGGCATGGCCCTGATAATTCGTCTCGGACACGTTCTGCACGATCATGTCCACGTTGACGCCGGCATCGGCGAGGGGGCCGAAGATGGCGGCGGCGATGCCGGGGCGGTCCTCGATGGTGACGAGGGTCATCTTGGCCTCGTCACGCGAGAAGGCGATACCGGAGACGGCTTTGGATTCCATGATAAGCTCCTCGTCGCAGACCAGCGTGCCTGCGGTGTCTGTGGGTTCCTCGAACGAGCTGAGCACGCGCAGCTTGACGTTGTAGCGCATGGCCAGTTCGACCGAGCGGGTTTGCAACACCTTCGCGCCGAGGCTGGCGAGTTCCAGCATCTCCTCGAAGGCGATCTTGTCCAGCTTGCGGGCCTTGGGGCTGACGCGGGGGTCTGTCGTATAGACGCCGTCCACATCGGTATAGATGTCGCAGCGTTCCGCGCCAAAGGCGGCGGCAAAGGCCACGGCGGTGGTGTCCGAGCCGCCACGGCCCAGCGTGGTGATCCGGCCTTCGGGCGAGATGCCCTGAAAACCCGCCACAACCGCGACCTTCATGCCTTCGGCGAATTTGGCATTGATGTTGTCGGCGGGAATTTCCTCGATCCGGGCGGCGGAATGGGCGGAGGTGGTGATCAGCGGCACCTGCCAGCCCTGCCAGCTGCGGGCAGGGATATCCATTTCCTGCAAGGTCAGCGCCATCAGACCGGCGGTCACATTCTCGCCCGAGGAGACCACGGCGTCATATTCGCGCGCGTCGTAGAAGGGCGAGATGTCCTGCACCCATCCCACAAGCTCGTTGGTCTTGCCCGACATGGCCGAGACGATGACGATGACGTCATAGCCCTTGGCCACTTCCACGCCCACCCGCTTGGCGGCGCGCTTGATCCGGTCGAGGTTGGCGACGGACGTGCCGCCGAATTTCATCACGAGAACGGGCATGATCTGTCCTTGGTCGCAAGTTGCGCCCGCGTGTAATCTGTCGCCGTGATGCGCGCAATATCAATATGCGGGCGGGGCTGTCATGCGACGGTATCTTGCGCGTCGCGCCGGGCTGTCGTTACTGTCCGCCAAAGCGCGCCCGTGCCGGGGCGCGCGCGATCAAGGAGGATCACATGATTTTGGCGCACAGACCGGTCCATCTGGTCCTGACTCTTGTGGCGGGGCTGGCCCTGCCTGTTTCGGCCATGGCGCAATCCGCGACCGATCTGCTGGACGGGTCCGACCCGGCGGCGATCCTGAATATCGCGCAGGGCTATGGCTCGGCCATGCTGGATGTGGATTCGGTGGGTGATCCGATGATCAAGGGCCGGATCGACGGGCAAGCCTATACCGTCTTTTTCTATGGGTGCGAGGCGGGGAAGGATTGTTCGTCGATCCAGTTCACGACCTATTTCGCGGGCATCCGTCCTGATGCCTCGCTTGTCAGCGCATGGAATGACGAGAACCGTTTCGGCACGCTGTATCTGGACAGTGACGGCGATCTGGCGATTGATCTGGATGTGAACCTGTTCGGTGGCGTCACCCGCAAGAACCTTGACGATACGTTCGACTGGTGGCGCGTGGTGCTGGACGAGGTTCGCACCGACATGGTGCCGTAACTGGCCTTGTGTCGCTGGCGCGGTCGCGCAAGGATATTTGAGGCAAGAAGAAACAGGGGCCGCGCCTAGTAGGGATGGGCGCGCCCGTCCCATGTTTCGAAGCAGCCTGTGGTGTCCAGACCAAGGGCGTCGAAGCGCGCCGCCAGCCCGGTGGCGGATTGATCCACGGTGATGTCGGCACCCGCGCCGCCCATGTCGGTCTGCACCCATCCGGGGTGGTAGATGCCCACGGCGATGCCGCGCGGGGCCAGATCGGCGGAGAGGTTGCGGCCAAGGTTCAGGGCGGCGGCTTTGGAGGCGCGGTAGATATAGCTGCCCCCCGGCGCGCGGGTGTCGCTGGCCATCTGCGAGGAGATGATGGCGATCTTGGGCATTTGCGCGCGGGCCAGATTCGGCAAGAGGGCCTGCACCGCGAGAAAGACGCCGGTGACATTGGTGGCGAAGGTGTCGGCCCAGAGGGCGGCCGGATAGCCGTCATCAAGGCTCTGGCCCTTGTCGGCATAGATGCCCGCGTTGCAGATCAGAAGATCGACGGGCTGATCCTTGATTGTTTGGGCCAGACGCGCATGGGCGGCGGGGTCGGTCACGTCGAGCTGGATCAGATCCTTGTAGCCGCTGCGCGATGTGCCGGTGACCTGATGTCCCTGTGCCAGATACTGCGCGCGCAGGGCGGCGCCGATGCCGCGGCTTGCGCCGGTGATGACGATATGCATGTGCGCGAGCGCCTTCCTTGGGTCAGTTGGTCTTGCGGCGCGGGATGAAGGGCAGCGGCGCGATGGGCACCCCGTCCTCGATCAGGCGGCGGGCGTCTTCGGGGCGGGCTTCGCCATAGATGGCGCGGTCGGGGGCGGTTCCGTCATGGATGGCGCGGGCTTCGCGCGCGAAATCCTGTCCGACATAGTCGGAATGGGTTTCGATATGGTTCTTGAGCGCGGCCAGCGCCTGTGCGGCGGGGGTGGCGGGCGCGGCGTTTGCCGGGACGGTCGGGGCCGCAGGGACCGGGACCGGGGCCGCGTCGCGTGCGGGGCGCACGCGGGGGGCCATCACGGCCTTGGACACCGAGGTGACGCCGCAGATCACGCAGGTGACCATGCCCGCGCGTTCCAGCTTGTCATAGGCATCCGAGGACTGAAACCAGCTGTCGAAGCGGTGGTCATTGCTGCATCTGAGCGAGAACTGGATCATCTGGCCTGCTCTGCGGTGAAGGCGCGGCCCTGTGCCCCTGTGTGCCGGGGGCCGGCAGGCCGAGGCGCCGGGATCGTGTGGTGAACAGATAACGGCTTGGCGGGTGAATTCAAGTCAGCGCTTGAGCTTGCGGGGGTCGAAGCTTTTGATGATCTGGGCCAGTTCGGGTTCCTGTATCGCCTTGGCGGCCTTCTTCTGGCTGAACCATTTGCGTTGGCGCATCCCGGATTCGGGGTAGTCGGCGGCCAGTTCGCGCACCCGCACGGGATAGACCATCGCGACGCAGGGCAGCAGCGCATCGGGGCCGAGCATCTTGGAGTAGGAGAACATGCCGAGGCAGACGTCGATGGACTGCCCCTCGACGCCCGCTTCCTCCCAGGCTTCGGTCATGGCGGCGCGGGCGGGGGTGACGCCGTCCATCGGCCAGCCCTTGGGCACGATCCAGCGGCCCGAGCCGCGGCTGGTGACGAGCAGGATCTGTGTCTTGTCCTTGACCACCCGGTAGCAGAGCGCAGCGAACTGGGTCCGGACATCGCTTTTATGCGCTGTCTGGAGCCGGAGCGGCAGCTGTTTGATGTTCTGGACGGTCACATCCGGAAATCCTTGGTGGTGATCATGGCAGGGCGGGTCGCGCGGGTTGGTTGAAAATAGCGCATAGGTGCGGGCATATCCAGAGTCAGGGTGACAGCGGCCCGCCTTGCGCGGGTGACTGTGGCGCATTCGCCTTGGAGCTGCGTGGTCGTGGGCGGGCGGGTCAGAGGTCCGGGCCGGTGGCGGTCCAGATGCGGTCGCGGGCCACGGACATGGACTTGAGGATGGCATGGGCGCTGTCGCCGGGTTTGAGGTCCAGCGTGGCGCAGGCGCGGCGGGTGATGCGGATCAGGATATCCTCGGAGCCGATGGCGAGATGGACCACCGCGCCCGGTCCTTCGCCCTGATGGATGCGGGTGATGGTGCCCGGCAGGATGTTCAGCGCAGAGAGACCCTCGGGCCGGGCGCGGGACAGGATCACCTCGTGGGCGAGGATGCGGACACGCAGGGTGGTTCCGGGCGCATCCTCGACCCGTGGCAGCCATAGGGGACCTGCGGCGGTGATGAGTTCGGTGAGCCCGTCGGCGTGATGCGTGACGACGCGGGCGGTGAGGGTCGAGGCTGCGGCCCGCGCGCCGACCGCCGCCGTATCGCCCAGGACCTGTGCTGCGGGGCCCGTGGCGACCACGCGCCCCTGACGGAGCGCCACAACGGTGGTGGCCAGCCGCGCCACTTCGGGCAGGGCATGGCTGACATAGAGGATGGGCACCGCCACCTCGTCGCGCAGGCGTTCGAAATAGGGCAGGATCTCGGCCTTGCGCGCCTCGTCCAGCGCGGCCAGCGGTTCATCGGCGAGGATCAGTTTCGGCGCGGCCAGCAGGGCGCGGCCGATGGCGACGCGCTGTTTCTCGCCCCCCGACAGCGCACCGGGGCGGCGGTCCAGCAGATGGCCGATGCCCAGCATCTCGATCACGCGGGCGGGGTTTTCGTGGCGCGCATCGCGGGGGGCGAACCAGCGGCCGTAATGCAGGTTCTGCCGGACGGTCAGATGGGGAAACAACCGGCCTTCCTGAAAGATATAGCCCAGCCTGCGGCGGTGTGGCGGCAGGATGCGGTGCGCTTGCGTGTCCAGCAGCACCCAGTCGTCCACGGCGATGCGTCCCATGCGGGGGCGCAACAGACCCGCCATGGCATTGATCAGCGTGGTCTTGCCTGACCCAGACGGGCCGAACAGCACCGTCACGCCGGCAGGGGCCTCGAAGCTGACATCCAGATCGAAGCCGGGAAAGCCGTGGCGGATGGCGACAGACAGCGTCATGATCCGGCCACCATGCGGGCGACGCGACGGCCCACCATCTCGGACAGCAGCAGCGCGGCCATGGCGATGGCCACGGCGATGAGGACCAGACGGCTGGCCGCGTCCTCGCCGCCCGGCACCTGCAGAAAGGCGTAGATGGCGGAGGGAATGGTCTGCGTCTCGCCGGGGATGTTGGACACGAAGGTGATGGTGGCCCCGAATTCCCCCATCGCCTTGGCAAAGGCGAGGATCGCCCCCGCCACGATCCCCGGCAGGATCAGGGGCAGGGTGACGGTGGCAAAGACCCACAGCCGCGACGCGCCCAGCGTGCTGGCGGCGGCTTCCAGCTTGGGGTCCACCGCCTCGATCGCCAGACGGATGGCGCGCACCATCAGGGGAAAGGCCATGATCGCGGCGGCAAGGGCGGCCCCGGTCCAGCGGAAGGACAGCACGATGCCGAACCATTGATCCAGAAACTGACCCACCATCCCGCGTCGTCCGAAGGTGATGAGCAGCAGATACCCTGTCACCACCGGTGGCAGGATCAGCGGCAGATGCACGATCCCGTTCAGGATCTGCTTGCCCGGAAACGACCAGCGCGCCAGTGCATAGGCGATGAAAATGCCCAAGGGCAGGCTGGCCAGCGTGGCCCAGAACGAGACCGACAGGCTGAGCCGGACGGCTTGCCATTCTGCCGGTCCCAGCCAGTTGGTCAGGGCATCAATCATTCCGCGTGCCTGCCTCAGTCATCCGGGTCAGTCAAGCACGGTGAAGCCGTGATCCTGCCAGATCGGGCGGGCGCTGTCCGAGGCGAGGAAGGCGAGGAAGGCATGGGCCTGGGGGCTGTCGCTTTGCGCGGTGATCGCGGCGGGATAGGTGATCGGTGCGTGGCTGTCCGCCGGGAAGGTGCCGATGACCGTCACCCTGTCCTCGGCCGCCGCATCGGTGGCATAGACGATGCCCAAGGGGGCCTCGGCCCTGGCCACGAAAGCAAGGGCGGCGCGCACGTTGTCGGCCTGCGCGACCTGGGGGGCGACGGCATCCCAGAGCCCCAGATGGGTCAGCGCCGCCTTGCCATAGACGCCGGCGGGCACGGCATCGACCAGCGCCATGGCCAGCCGGCCGCCCCGCAGCAGCGCCGGCAGATCGAGGGTCGCGTCGAGGGTCACGGGGGGCGCGTCCGGCCCGTGGGCGATCAGCACCAGCCTGTTGCCGAGGATGTCGCGGCGGGTGCCGGGCCGCAGGTCGCCCGAGGCTGCGAGCGCCTCGATCCAGTCGGTGCTGGCCGAGATGAAGATATCGGCGGGCGCGCCTTGCTGGATCTGGCGCGCGAGGGCGGATGATCCGGCATAGGACAGGGTGGCGGTCTGGCCAGTCTGTGCGGTCCAGGCGGCGGCGACGCGGTCCAGCGCGGTGGTCAGGCTGGCGGCGGCGAAGACGGTCACATCGGCCCCGGCGCGCAGGGGGGCGGCTGCGAGGGTCAGGGCCATCAGCGTGGCCAGAACCGGGCGGCGGACGAGGGGCATGAGGGGCTCCGGGTTGATATGGTCCGTGAAACATATCGCAGGAGGGGACGGGCCGGGGCAAGCGTTATTTTCCGTCGGGAATATCCCTGTCCGGGGCCTCCGAGAGCAGGGCGCGCAGGTCCTGCAGCCTGTCGGCACCGGCCGCGGCGGCCTCGACCTCGAACGCGCGGTAGAGCGCCAGCACGCGCCGCCCGTTGGGTGTCAGCACCGCCCCGCCGCCGCCTGTCCCGCCGCGCGTGCTGGAGACGAGCGGGTCGCGGAACATGGCGTTCAGGGTGCTGATCAACTCCCAGGCGCGCTTGTAACTCATCCCCATCTCGCGCCCCGCCGCCGCGATGGAGCCGGTCCGGTCCAGCCGTTCCAGCAACTCGGCCTTGCCGGGGCCGATCATCTCGGCCTCGCCAAAGACGATGCGGATGCGCAGACGCGGATGCGCCGGGGTGTCAGGAGCAGGGTCGGGCGGCTGGCTCATGCCCCCAGATGTGTCGGATCGGGGGGCATGTTGCAAGGGGGGTGATGCCAGTGCTGCTTACTCGGGATTAAAGAAGTAACTTGCAAATTTTCGGAGTTCAGAGGGATGCAGCGCGCGCGGCCGGACCTCGAAAACTGCCATTCGGCCTACGGTTTGGACGGGCACGAAAAACTCTTCAACGACATGGTAATGGGGTCTGTCTGTATAGTCATCGAACAAAACAGTTGTTGGTCTTCGGATGTTCATCATTGTCGCAAGAAAACAAGCAACGCGAAATCTGCCAGCTATAAGTACAACACTGGGGTGTGGTAGGTCACGGCAATCCCAAATGGCTAAAGAGTAGTCTGGCCATGAATCCCGGCGTCCTTCATCAATTGGATACCCCCACTCTTTTGTAGTGCCTATGTTGACAACGAAATGATGGATATTTTCAGAGACTTGGTGATGCTGATTGGCGCATGATACAACATAGAAAGATTTATCAATCCACTCTGTATTCGAGGTTGATATGTCCTGGCTGCGATACTCCAGAATGCAGTCAGAATTTGAGTAAATACGTTTGATAGCCTGATCTCGATTGATAGGTTTTGTGTATTTCCCGCTCGGCTGCTCAGCGGCGTGGCGCTGGGACGTCCTTTTGCTTTCAAGAAAGTTTAGAACTGACTCGGTTTGGGAAAAATGCAAATCATTCTGCTTGAGAATATTATAAATACTCACGCCAACGCTTTCCTCGAGATCAGAGTATCTTAAAACCTCTGAAACGGGGAAGGGTATGTTTCTTGAATAAATGAATTCTTTGATGTAATCTCCTTCCGACATCGTCATCTTCTCTATAACATGATGTCCAGCGCCACGCATTGCTAAGAAGTCAATGATTAAATCATACGCGCCACCACCTGAGCGTGGGGCGATTTTCTGCAAAGCATGGAAAATGAACTCATTGAATCGACGATTGTGAAAGTGAAAGTATATAATTCGGCTCGTTGATATATCGGTTGTGTACTTTGATTTTGGAAAATGAAACCCGATATCGAGCGATAGGCAGGAGTCCTCAGCAAAGAAAAACTTCTGCGGCTTTTCGTTCTTTAGGAATTCGTATTCGATGTATGGGTTGTTAAACAGAAAGCTTTCTACTTGAATTGGACCTTTTGATTCGAACACATCCGAAAGGCCTGAAAGAATAGCATCTGGTTGAATTGAAATTGAGGAATTTGTATTGACACCGATAAATTCATCACAGTCCATCGGAAAACTGAAGTTGTAATGTTTTTTATCATTTTCTTCCTGGATACTTCTTGATATTATTTCACCTTTACTCTCAAAGTCAGAGTGATTATTGTATTTGAGTTCGACATTTAAACCCATTTCTTGATATTTTTTTAAGGTGTCAATTACGTGATTGTCTGTTGAGCCATTGTCAAAGATATATAGGTTCTCTAGTCCAAATATACGCGCGTGGTGGCGTATCCACGGCTCAAGAAGCGTTCGCTCATTCTTTTGCATCATATGGCATGAAACTCTGAAATCTTTCATTTCTTCGCCTCTTCTTTCTTGTTCTTGTTCACTTCAAGCATCGGGCATTCTTGTCTTAATGTATGCCCGTGCGAGCGGCTGGAATAATCTATTTCTATCATTGAGCTTTTTATGCGTCTTTATTTGATCATATAGAGAATAGTCGCCTCTATTGAATTCTTGGAGGAAACGCTGCATTTCTTGTGTCCGAAATATCTTGGGATCTATATGATACTTGCTCTCGTTATGACGTGTGATTTGAGCAAGCGGCGTATCAGTCATTTTCGTGATAAGGGTCGAAAAGTTTGTTTCTGTTCCAATGTAGTCAAAGGTACGCAGGCAGGACAGGCGCTCTGCCTCTGTCAGTTTTTCGGCGTTGGCGCCCAGGAGGACTCGGCTTTGCTGGTTCAGGAACAGGCTGGAGGCGGCCTTGAGTTGGCCGATGATCGCGTCGGGGTCGGTGTTGTCCGTGTTGCGGATCCGTTCCGAGATGGTGCGGATGGATTGCGGGTGGCGGTTGTAGACCTGTGGTCCGCGATGGTGAATCTCGATCAGCCAGTTGTAGTGCGAGGCCACCTGTTCGATTGGGGACCGGATCGCCGCGAAGAAGCGCAGGACCCTTGGAGTATGCGCGCTTAGAAAGGATCGCATCGTCGGATAGGGAACGTGGCCCGAGACCCAGTCCAGGGTCGGTAGTCTTTTCTGGGCCAGATCAGGCTTGTCCAGCCAGTGTTCAATGTGATCCTGGCCCTTCAAGCCGGATCTGGTCAGCGCATGGTTGATCGCTGTCCCGCCTGTTTTCGGCACATGCACAAACACGATCAGGTCGTCGTGGCGCTTGCGCGGGAACAGACGCAGGGCCATCAGATCAGCCCCCGCATGAAGGCGGATCGTTTCCAGCCATAGAGCATCTGACCGCCATAGGGGCGTTCCATAAGGAGCGCGCTGAGTTCGCGGGCCTCTTCCTCGCGCAGTTTCTTTTGCAGGCGCAGCACGTCGTAATTGTTGAACATGCCGCGATAGAGGCCGTCGAGCTTGATGATGGGCAGGCCGATATGCAGCAGGACGGCGGCGTTCTGGTGGATCTGGCTGCCCAGCATGAAGGTTTCGGAGGCGACGGCGGCGAGAGAGTCGGAGAGGATCTCGTCGAAATTGCTCGAGTCGGCCTGAACATGGCGCAACAGGTAGCGACCAAAGTCAGCACGATTTGTGATCAGCACATCCTCATTCAATTGCTGAATCGGCGTCTCGACATTGACATCGACTTTATCGCCCAAGTTATAGCGACGGGCTATGAAGCGGCCGACCAACAGCTTGCTTACGGATTCCGCGCCAAATCGGGGGGCGGGTGTGTTGGCACCTGTGCGGGCATCCTTGATCATCACATCTTGCAGGTCCGGGCTGTCCTTGATCGCGTTCAGGAAGCGGTCGGAGCTGTAGAGGGCGCGGAATTCGGCAGAGCGTGAGACGCAGCGTTTGAGGGTTTTGGACAGTCTCATCTCGCCGCGCCGGATGACGGTCGGGCGCACATCGGTGAGGCGGTAGCGGCGCCAGTACTTGCGGAAGCGGGGGGCTTGCAGCACGGAGCCGGCCATGGCGATGGTGAAGGAGCCGAGGTGATACTCGATCTCGAAATTCTCGGTCGCGCCCAGCACCTCGGTCTCGGAGGTGATGAGGTCGGTGAGGAACTTGTCCAGCCCGCGCGTGGCATAGAACACGCTGTCGTTCAGCATCAGGAGGCGGGGGCAGGTCGCCTCCCACCGTCGGGCGAAGAGGTGCAGGAAGCCGGTCTTGTAGCTGCCGAAGTCGCGGCCGAAATTGGGGCGTTCGATATAGCAGTCGATCAGCCCTTCGACAGCGCCGGGGTCCTTGAGCTTGAGGGTGTTGACCGCCAGCACATAGAGGCCCTGCGCCTTGGCCGCTTGCAGCAGGCGGATCAGATCGGGGCGAAGCTGGCCCTTCTGATAGAGCGCGAGCAGCAGGATCGGCTGTCCGGCATAGGGGGATTCGCAATGGATTTTTGGCGTCTTGCCGAGGGATCTGAAGCGCTGATATTCGGATTGTGCCCCGACGATCACGCGCGCCATCGGATAGAGCAGCACGTTGTAGATCTGGGAAATCAGCTTCATGTCTTTTGCCACCGAGTCTTGTGGCGAAGAACATGCCACTCATTAACCAACACCTTGGGTTTAGCAGCCGTCGCGGCATCGCGCCAGAGCGTGATTTGCGCTTTGCCCCCTGTTTGACGTCGATGTGATGCGCTAGAGGTCGGGGAGTTTTGGGTGACAAGTGATGGTGTTGCAGTGACATGCGGGACGCGGGCGATCTTGCAGGCGTGATGGTCGGGGCTCCATCCGGGCCCGGTCCGACGGTGCTGCTGGCGACGCTTAACGGGGCTGGCAGCTTGCAGGCGCAGTTGGACAGCTATCTGGTGCAGACGGTGCCGATTGGGCGGCTGATGGTGAGCGATGACGGCTCGTCCGATGGCACGCTGGAGATTCTGGCGCGGTTCGCGGCGGCGCATCCGGCGATTGCGGTGCAGGTGATGACCGGGCCGGGCCGGGGGGCAGCGCAGAACTTCCTGCATCTGTTGCGCGCCTTGCCCGAGGATGCGGGGCCGGTGCTGTTTTCGGATCAGGATGACGTCTGGCTGCCCGGGAAGGTGGCGCATGGGCTGCGCGCATTGGCGGCGCATCCGGGGGATGTGCCGGTTCTGGTGGGGGCGCGCAGTTACGTGTGCGACAGCGATCTGGGGCGGCGGCGGTTGTCGGCGCGTCCCACGCGGCCCCCGTCGTTCCGGCATGCGCTGGTGCAGAGTTTTGCCGGGGGCAATACGATGATCTGCAACGCGGCGGCGGCGGGTTTGCTGCGCGCGGCGGCGCAAGAGGCGGGGCGCGTGGTCATGCATGACTGGTGGGCCTATCAGATCGTGTCGGGCGTGGGCGGTGTGGTGGTGTTCGATCCGGTGCCGCAGATTCTGTATCGGCAGCATGCGGGCAACCGGATCGGGGCGAATCTGGGTTGGGCTGCGGGCTGGCGGCGGTTGGGATGGCTGATGCGGGGCCGGTTCCGGCGGTGGAATGCGATCAATCTGAGGGCGTTGCGGGCCTCGGCCCACAGGCTGACGCCGGAAAACCGCGAGGTCCTGGCCGGGTTCGAGAATTTGCGGCGGTCCGGGTTGATCGGCCGGGTGATCCTGTTGCGCCGGCTTGGGTTGGTCCGGCGGGGGATGCTGGGGAGGCTGTCGCTGTGGGTGGCGGTGATGCTTGGGCGGGTCTGAGGGCGTTCAGCGCATCAGGGCTTCGTGCCGTTTGATCGCATCCTCGACATCATCGAAAACCTCGATCCCGCCATCGTGCAGGACAAGGCCCGCATCGCAAAAGTTGCGGATATCGGCCATGGAATGGCTGACCATGATGGCGCTGGACTGGGCCATGCGGGTGCGGAACACCTCGCTGCTTTTGCGGCGGAAACGGGCGTCGCCGGTCGCGGTCGCCTCGTCGATCAGATAGGTGTCGAACTTGATCCCCATCGAGATGCCGAAGGCGAGGCGGGATTTCATGCCGGCGGAATAGGTGCGCACGGGCATGTTGAAATGTTCGCCGATCTCGGCAAAATCCTCGACAAAGGCGGTGAGTTCGTCGGTGTCCACGCCATAGACGCGGGCGACGAAGCGGGTGTTCTGCGCGCCGGTCATGTCGCCGTGGAAGCTGCCCGCGAAGCCCACGGTGAAGCTGATCGAGCCATCGCTGATGATCTGGCCGGTGTCGGGGCGCATGGTGCCCGCCACGATGCTGAGCAAGGTGGACTTGCCCGCGCCGTTGCGCCCCAGCAGGGCCAGCGATTTGCCCGAAGGCAGGGTCAGGTTCAGGTTGCGGATCACCGGGCGGTAATCGCCCCTGATCCAGAAACCTTTCGAGATATTGTCGAACCTGATCATCCGCGGCGTCCGTTGTCCCGGTCAGCCCCGGTCGCGCAGGCTGTAGTAGACCAGCGCCAGCACGGACCAGAACAGGATCAGGAAGAAGGCGGTGATCCCGATGAGGATGAAACGTTCGGGATAGGCCGCGCGCTGGGCGAGGGTGGGCTGGATGAAGCTGGCCAGATAGAGGCTTTGGCGCGAGGCGTTGGAGCGTGCGGCGTCCAGCGCCATCAGGGCGGCCTGATAGGTCGTCTCGGCGAAGCCCTGATCGACGAGCAGCCCTTCATATTGGGCGATCAGGCGGGGATAGTCGGTCTGGTCCACGGTGACGTTCTGTTCCGCGAAGATGCGGCGCTCTTCGTCGATGCGGTTGCGGACCACGTCGATCAGGCGCTGGGCCTGACGCACGCGCGGGTCTTGCGCATCTGAGGTTTGCAGCAGCAGGTCGTTGTCGATCAGCGCCTCGGCCAATTGCTGTTGCAGGGTATTGAGCACCCCCATGCGGCCCTGAATGTCGGCCTGCGGATCGACGATCCGGGTGCGGACGCGGAATTCGGCCACGGCCTCGCGCGCGGCGCGCAGGCGGGTGAGGGCGGCCTGAAGATCGGCCTCGGCGTTGCGGGTGGTGTCGCGCCGGGCGGTTTCGTTCAGGCGGTTGATCATCTCTTCGCTCTCGGCCACGATCAGTCGCGCGATCTCCTGCGCGCTTTCGGGGTCGCGGGCGCGCACTTCGACCAGCATCAGGCCGGAGGATTTGTCATAGGTCAGCTTGACCATGCGGCCCCAGAACCAGACCAGATCCTCGATCGTGGCACCGGGCCAGAGCGTGTAGAGCGGATCGGCGGGCCAGTCCGCGGCATAATGGGCCAGCACGCCGAAGCGCGCGTCGATCCGTTCGACGATCTCCTGACTCTGGACATATTCGAAGAGCAGATCGGCATGGCCCGGCGCGCTGCCGGCGAAGACCTGCGCCAGACCGCCCATGAGGTCGCTTGCAGAGCCGGTTTCTTCCTGACGGATCGTGAAGCCGGTCACCGAGGCATATTGATCGCGGGCCAGACCGAACAGATAGAGGGCGGTCAGCAGCAGGGGCAGCAGGATCAGGATGATAATGCTGAGGATGAGGCCACGGTGCCTGTGGCGCAACCGCGCCGGACCTGCGACGGGCGTCGAGACAAGGGCCGCTGTGGCGGTGTCCGCTGGCGCCGGGGTGGTCTGGTTCATGGCGATCCCTGAAACTGGGGCAAACTGGCAAACTCTAATGCGTTGGATGTATCAACTAATGCCGCCAAGCCCAAGACCTCATTGCGCCGTGACCGGAGTTGGGCAATAGAGAAGGGATGTCCGTTACGAGTGAGCCTGTGCCCTTGCCCCCTGAACCGCGTTCCGCCCCGCCACGGGGAGAGGCGTTCCGCGTTGTCGTGGCGTTGATGCTGCGTGAGATGTCCACCCGCTACGGGCGCACGCCGGGGGGCTATGTCTGGGCGGTGGCCGAGCCTTTGGGGATGATCATCGTCCTTGGCATGGCTTTCGAGCTTCTGGCGAATGCGCCGTCGCTTGGCACCTCGTTCCTGTTGTTCAAGGCGACGGGGTTCATGATCCTTCAGGTCTTTACCGTGCTGGGCGGGCAGGTGGGCAATGCGCTGACCTTTTCCGCGCCGCTGTTGCGCTATCCGCGCGTCACATGGGTCGATGCCATCGCGGCACGTTTCCTGCTGAACTATCTGGTGGTGATCGTGGTGACGGTGCTGATCCTGTGGGGGATCGTGATCTACGACTCGCTCAGGCTGGTGCCTGACTGGGGGGCGATCCTTCTGGCGATGGGGCTTGCGGCGGCGCTTGGGCTGGGGGTCGGGTGCCTGAACTGCTATCTTTTCATGCGATTTCCCGTGTGGAACCAGTTGTGGCGTATTCTGACGCAGCCCTTGTTCCTGATCTCGGGGGTGATTTTCCTGTATGAGGATATGCCCGCCTTTGCGCAGGATATCATCTGGTACAATCCGCTGATGCATCTGACCGGGCTGATGCGGGAGGGGTTCTATCCGCTGTATCGGCCCACCTATATCTCGCTGGGATATGTCGCGCTGTGCGTGATGGCACCGATGGTGCTGGGTCTGTTGCTGTTGCGGCGGTTTCACCGCGTGCTGCTGAACCGATAGGCCGGGTGGGCGGCGTTCATGGCAGAGCAAAGCGGTCCCGTGCGGGTGTTGGTGCTGGGGGCCAGCGGGCGGCTGGGCGGGATGCTGCGGCGGCATTGGGGCGCGGTGCTTGCGCCGGTCTGGCAGGTGCGTCGTCCCATGGCCGGTCCTGATGAGATGCGGTTCGATCCTTTGACCGAGCGGGCTGCTTTGGGGCGGGTCGATGTGGTTCTGTCTGTGGCCGGAGCGGTTGCGGGAGATGCGGCGGCACTGCTGGCTCATACGGATCTGGCACTGGCGGCGCTGCGTCTGGGGGCGGATCACGGCGCGCGGCGGGTGTTTCTGTCATCGAGTGCGGCGGTTTACGGGCTGGGCGGAGCCGGTCTGGCCGAGGATGATCCGCTTTGGCCGGTGACGCCCTATGCCATGGCCAAGCGCGCGATGGAGGAGGCGGCGCTGGATCGGTCGCGCGTTTCCGGCGTGCCGGTGACGGTGTTGCGGATCGGCAATGTCGCAGGGGCGGATGCGCTGTTGGGCCGGTCGGGGGCCGGGCCTGTTGTGCTGGATCGGTTCGCCGATGGGCAGGGGCCGCGACGGTCCTATATCGGGCCGCGCGCCTTTGCGGATGTGATGGCGGGGCTGGTGCGGGCGGCGGCTGCGGGGCTGGATGTGCCCGAATGTCTGAACATCGCTTTGCCGGGGGCTGTCGCGATGGCGGATCTGTTGCAGGCGGCGGGGGTGGGCTTTGCCTGGCGGCCCGCGCCGGACAGCGCGCTGCCGCTGGTGGAGCTGGATGTGACGCGGCTGATGCGGATGATGCCGCTTGATCCGGCGCGGGCCGAGGGGATCGTGGCGGATTGGCGGCGGTCTGTGGCTGTTTAACCCTCTCGAATTCCGGGTGATCCGCGCCTAGGCTGCGCGTGACATGAGGAAAGGACAGCCGATGGTGCAGATCTTGGACAACCCCTGGCGGGGGCGGGGTTTGGGGGCCGATCTGGAGATGCCCTGTGACGATGCGGCCGCTGTGACGGCGCTGCTGGCGCAATGCCCGGCGCATCAGGCCACACCGCTGCGCGATCTGCCGGATCTGGCGGCGCGGGCTGGCGTGGCGCGGCTTTGGGTCAAGGATGAGCGCGGCCGGATGGGTCTGGGCAGCTTCAAGGCGCTGGGCGCGGCCCATGCCATCGCGCGCGAGGCGGCGGCGGTGCAGCAGGGTGATTGGGCGGCGGCGTTGTCGGGCCGGGTCTATGTCACGGCCAGTGCGGGCAATCATGGGCTGTCCGTCGCGGCGGGGGCGCGGTTGTTCGGGGCGCGGGCGGTGATCTATCTGGCGCGGACCGTGCCGGACAGTTTTGCGGCGCGGCTGGCGGCCAAGGGGGCCGAGGTGCGGCGCGAGGGCGACACCTATGAGGCCAGCATGGCGGCGGCCGACGCCGCTGCGCGTGCGGAGGGTTGGACGCTGCTGTCGGACAGCACATGGCCGGGTTACACCGCGTTGCCGCTGTTGGTGATGGAGGGGTATCTGCAACTGGCGGCGGAAGCTGCGGATCAGATCGACGCCGCCCCAAGTCACATCCTGTTGCAGGCGGGGGTCGGCGGATTGGCGGCGGCGGTGGCCGCCCATGCGCGGCGCGTCTGGGGGGATGATCCCTGCATCATCGTGGTCGAGCCTGCGGCGGCGCCTGCCTTGATCGAGAGTATCCGCGCGGGGCGGGTGGTGGAGACGGCCGGGCCTGCGTCCTGCATGGGGCGGCTGGATTGCAAGACGCCGTCGATGATCGCCCTGCACGGGCTGGCGCGGGATGCGGATCGGTTCGTGACGATCACCGAGGCCGAGTCTCTGGGCGGCGTGGCGGCGCTGGCCGAGCATGGTCTGGACAGCACCCCGTCCGGTGCGGCAGGACTGGCGGCGCTGTTGGCGGGGCTTGATCTGCCGCGGGAGGCGCGGGTTCTGGCCATCCTGAGTGAAGGGCCGGAGGTGGGCTAGCCGGGGGTCAGCCGCCGCCCAGAGCCTCGTTCTCGAGCGGGGTGATTGCGAAGGCGGCGATCTGGGGATCGGTCTGCAAGGCTCTGGCCAGTGCGGCGCCGTCGAGGGTGGCGCGCAGGGAGGAGGCTTTGAGCATGAAGTGTCGCAGCCCGGTGGTGCGGTCCTGCCGCTGCGAGATCGGCCCGGCCTTCAGGTTCAGCGCCGCCAGAGCGGATTCAAGGCCAGCCGCGTCATAGCTGCTGTCGGCGGGTACGGTCACTTCGAGGCGCACGGCGGGGTGGCGCAGGGAGATGCGTTGCAGGATCCGCAGGAGGATCAGCACGATCAGGGCCGCCGCCGTGCCGATGGTGCCCAGTTCCAGCAGGCCGGTGCCGAAGACGATCCCGAGGGCTGCGGTCAGCCAGAGCGAGGCCGCCGTGGTCAGGCCGTGGACCGAGGCCCCCTCGCGGAAGATGACGCCGGCGCCCAGAAAGCCGATGCCGGTCAGGATGGCATGGGGCATCCGGGCCAGATCCGAGATCACCTGCGTGTCGGCGGACAGGGCCGAGGTCCATTCCGCCATGCGCAGGCCCAGCAGGGTCATCAGGGCCGCTGCAAAGCAGAGCAGCGTATGGGTGCGCAGCCCGGCGGGCTTGCCCTGAAACTCGCGCTCGACGCCGATCAGGGCGCCCGCGATCAGGCTGCACAGGAGGGGCAGCATCATGTCGGTGTCGCGCAGCGCATCCATCAGGCTGTCAGGGGTCATCGGGGTCCATCCTTTTCGGGGCGGTTACCAACACGCGGGCGGTCGTTTCGGTTCCGCAGCGCCGGTCAGGTGCCGAAGATCCACAGGACCAGCGGAATGGTGGCGATGGCGGCAAGGGTCTGCGAGGTGACGATTCCGGCCATCAGGGTGCCGTCGCCGTTCAACTGGCGGGTCAGCACATAGGAGGTGGGGGCGGTGGGAATGGCTGAGAAAACGACGAGGACCAGCGCCTCGGTCCCGGTCAGGCCGAAGGCACGGGCGATGAGCGCGGCGAGCAGGGGCATGAGCAGCAGGCGCAGGCCTGCGGTCGAGGCAAGGGTCAGGCCGTCGCGGCGCAGGGCGGCGGGTTGCAGCGCGGCGCCCACGCAGAGCAGGCCGAGCGGCAGGCTGGCTTGGGCCACAAGGTCAAGGAAGCGCCCGGTGCCGAAGGGCAGGCCCCATCCGGTGAGCGCCATTGCGATGCCGCCCAGACAGGCGAGGATCAGCGGGTTGCGCGCCATGGTGCGCAGCATTGAAAGGGGGGTGCGGGCCTGTCCTGCCTCGGTCAGGGCCATGATCGACAGGACGTTGACCAAGGGCACGGCGATGGCCAGGTAAAGTGCGGCCCGTTCGATGCCGGCGGGGCCTGACAGTGTCGCGAGGATGGCCAGCCCCAGATAGGTGTTGAAGCGCACGGTGCCTTGGAGCACCGGGCCGAAGCGGGCGGCGGGGGCGGGACGGGCGCGTCTTGTCAAGGACAGGGCCAGTGTCGCGATCAGGATGATGACGACGGCCGCCCCACCCAGGCGCAACACCTGCGGGTCGCGGACGGGCGCATCGGCCAGACTGCCGAGCAGGAGGGCGGGGAAGAGCAGGAAATAGTTGATCCGTTCGGCGGCGGGCCAGAAGCCCGGATCGGGAAAGCCGCGCCGGACAAGGACATAGCCCAGGCAGATCAGGGCAAAGAGGGGCCAGATGGTGAAGAATAGCACTGTGCTGCCCCCTTGGCCCGTTCCCGCGCGGCCTGTTGAGTCGCGCGCCTGTCGCTGTGCCGCCCGTTAAAGACCGAAGGGCGGGCCGGGGCAAGGCGCTGTGCGGCAACCCTGCGGGGATCACGCAGGGTGATAGGCGCAATCGGCCAGGGTGCTGGTGTTGAGGTCCGCGATGAAGGCGGCCTCGGCGCGGGAGAGGCGGGATTTGAGGCGGCAGTGCGGGGTCAGGGTGCAGGCGCCGCCGCTTGCGGCGAAACATTCGACAAGCGCCTGATCGGCTTCGAGGAGGGCCACCACATCGCCAAGGCGGATGGTTTCGGCCGGGCGTGCCAGCATCGCGCCGCCACCGCCGCCGCGCCTTGTGATCAGGAGACCGGCGGCCGCCAGGGTGGACATGACCTTGGCCAGATGGTTGCGCGAGACGCCGAATTCCCTCGCCAGATCCGCCGTCGAGAAGGCGCGATCCGGCGCGCTGGCCATCCGCATCAAGGCGCGCAGACCGAAATCGGTGAAGGAGGTGAGGCGCATGGTCGCTCCGCTGATTTGGTAATTGCAATGCGTATTAGCCGGGTTTATTGCGTAAATCAAATACCAATTCACCAAGGCCGGGTGCAGGACGCGCCCTTTGACAGAAAGGCCCGATCCCATGATGACCACAGCGGCACAGATGCGCGCCTGGCAGGGGCCTGCCCTGCTGACCTATGGGTTCCGGCCCTTTTTCTTTGGAGCCGGGCTTTGGGCGGTGCTGGCGATGGGGCTGTGGATTCCGATGCTGAGCGGGCATCTGGCCCTGCCCACGGCATTTGATCCGGTGAGCTGGCATGCGCATGCCTTTCTATTCGGCTATCTGGGGGCGGTCATTGCCGGGTTTCTTTTGACGGCGGTGCCCAACTGGACAGGGCGTCTGCCCATCGTGGGCTGGCCGCTGGGCGGGCTGGCGGTGTTGTGGCTGCTGGGGCGGCTGGCTGTCAGTGTCTCGGAGGGGGTGTCGCCGCTGCTGGTGGCGCTGGCCGATCTGGCCTTTCCGGTGGCGCTGGCTCTGGTGCTGGCGCGCGAGATCATCGCGGGGCGGAACTGGCGCAATCTGATCGTGCTGGCGATGCTGACGGTGTTCACGCTGGGCAATGCGGTGTTTCACTGGGAGGCGGCGCAGGGCGGGATGCCGGCGCAGGGTATGGGTCTGCGGATTGCGCTGGGGGCGGCGATCATGATGATCGGGGTGATCGGCGGGCGGGTGGTGCCGTCCTTTACGCGCAACTGGCTGGTCAAGCGCGGGGCGGGGCGTCTGCCTGCGCCGCCGATGCAGCGGTTCGACAAGCTGGCCCTGCTGGTGCTGTTGGGGGCGCTGATCCTGTGGGTGCTTTGGCCTGCGGCGCGGATCACCGGTGTGGCGCTGAGCGTCGCGGGGCTGGTGCATCTGTTGCGGATGGCGCGCTGGGCGGGGGACAGGACCGGGGCCGAGCCTTTGGTCTGGGTGCTGCATGCGGGGTATGCTTTCGTGCCGCTGGGGGCGCTGGGGCTGGGCGCGGCGCTGCTGTGGCCGGGTGTGGTGGGGCTGGCGGCGGCGCAGCATCTGTGGATGGCGGGGGCGGTCGGGGTGATGACGCTGGCGGTTATGACGCGGGCCACGCTGGGCCATTCCGGGCAGGTGCTGACGGCAGGGCGCGGGACGCAGGCGATCTATGCCTTGATGATCCTGTCCGTTCTGGCGCGGCTGGCGGCGGGGCTGGTGCCGGGGCAGGCGGGTGCCTTGCACATGCTGGCCGGGGCCGGGTGGCTGGGCGCGTTCGGCCTGTTCGCGGTGATCTATGGCGGGCTGCATCTGCGGCCTCTGGCGCGGGGCTGAGCGATGGGCTGGGGCGAGTATGGCGCGGCCTTTGCCGTCTTTCTGCTGTCGCATGCCGTGCCGGTGCGACCGCCGGTGAAGCCGTGGCTGGTGGCGCGGTTGGGGCCGCAGGGATTCACGCTGGCCTATTCGGTGCTGTCTCTGGCGGTGCTGGTCTGGCTGATCGGGGCGGCGGGGCGGGCGCCCCATGTGCCGCTGTGGGGATGGGCGCCGTGGCAGGCCTATGTGCCGCTGGTGGCGATGCTGCCGGTCTGCCTGATCATTGCCTTGGCCATCAGGCGACCCAACCCGTTTTCCTTTGGCGGGGCGGAGAACGGGCGGTTCGATCCGGCGCGGGCCGGGATTGTCGGCTGGATGCGGCATCCGCTGCTGGTGGCGCTGGCGATCTGGGCGGGGGCGCATCTGGTGCCGAATGGGGATCTGGCGCATGTGATCCTGTTCGGGGTCTTTGCGGGCTTTGCCCTGTTGGGGCAGCGGTTGATCGACCGGCGTCGTCAGCGCGAGATGGGCGGGCAATGGGCGGCGTTGCGGGCGGGGCTGCGGCCCGGGCCGGTGTGGGAGCGGTCTGTGATCTGGCGCGGCGCGGCGGGGATTGCCCTTTATCTGGTGGCTCTGGCGTTGCATCCGGTGGTGATTGGGGTGTCGCCCCTGCCGTGAGGGGCTTGGGCAAAACTTAGCCGATTGGCAAAGTATCTGTTGCGCGCGGCGCGGATTGCGTCATAGTTAGTCACATGGCTAAGCATGATCCTGACCTCTCACTCTTGTTCCACGCGCTGGCGGACCCGACACGCCGGGCGATCCTGACGCGTCTGGCGGAGGGGCCTGCGCCGGTTTCGGCCTTGGCGGAACCCACCGGGCTGCGGTTGCCGACCGTGATGCGGCATCTGGCCGTTCTGGAGGAGGCGGGGCTGATCGCCACGGCCAAGGACGGGCGCGTGCGGACCTGCGCTATCGTGCCCGAGGCTTTGGTGCCGATGCGCACATGGCTGGACGCGCAGCGTGCCATCTGGGAGGCGCGGCTGGACCGGCTGGACGCCTATGTGATGCAACTTGTGAAGGAGGGCGAGACATGACGCCGGAGCTGACACTGGACCCCGAGACCGACCTGAGCTTTACCCGGACGCTGGCGGCCCCGCGCCATCTGATCTGGGCGTGCTGGACCATGCCCGCGCATATCCCGCATTTCTTCATTCCTGCGCCGCACAAGGTGACGGCAGTGGATATCGACCTGCGCGTCGGTGGGCGGTTCAACACGACATTCGATGTGGACGGCCATGTGATGGACAACCGCGGCGTCTATCTGGAGGTGGTGCCGCAGGAAAAGCTGGTCTTTACCGATGCCTATACCGAAGGCTGGAAGCCCGCGCCCGATCCGTTCATGACCGCGATCCTGCTGCTGGCGGATGCGCCGGGTGGTGGCACACTTTACACAGCGATTGCGCGGCATCGCCATCCCGACAGCCGCAAATCCCACGAGGATATGGGCTTTTTCGATGGCTGGGGCACGGTCGCCACGCAGTTGGACGCCTATGCCAAAGGGCTGATGGCATGAGCGGGCGCTTTGCGACGCTGACCTTTGCGCGCGAGGTGGCGGTGCCTGCGGCGACGCTTTGGCAGGCATGGAGCGCGCCTGCGGCCCGCGCGATCTGGGCGGCCCCGGCGCCCTCGGTCCGCGTGGAATTCCTTGAGGCCGACACGCGGGTGGGCGGGCGCGAGGTGTCGCTGTGCAAGGTGACGGGGAAGCCCGACATCCGCTGTGAGATTGGCTGGCTGGAAGTCGCCGCGCCGCATCTGAGCGTGAATTCGGAAGTGATCCTGTGCGAGGGCGTGACGCAATCGGCGGCGCTGGTGACGGCCGAGATCAGCGCGGCGGGAGAGGGCAGCCGGATCAACGTGACCGTGCAGCTTGCGTCCCTGGCCGAAGATATGGCCGACGGCTACCGGCAGGGTTTCGATGCCGGGCTGGACAATCTGGCCGGGGTGGCCGCGCGGACGATGCTGCTGCGCCGCGTGATCAAGGCACCGCGCAAGCTGGTCTGGGGGGCGTGGATGAACCCCGAGACGCTGCCGCTGTGGTGGGGGCCGGAGGGGTTTTCCTGTCGGACCACGCGGATCGACCTGCGCGCGGGCGGGGCCTGGGTCTTTGACATGATCGGCCCGGATGGGACGGTTTATCCTAACCATCACATCTATGGCGCGGTGCGTCCCGAAGAGTGGATCAGCTATGCGCTGCATTGGGGCGAGGACGGGCCGAAACATGCGGATGCCTGGGCGCGGTTCACCGAGCGCGACGGGGAAACCGAGGTGCTTCTGGCCATGGTGTTCAGCACGCAGGCGGAGTTCCAGCAGGCCAAGGGGTTCGGCGCGGTCGAACTGGGTTTGCAGACGCTGGGCAAGCTGGCGCGGTTCGTGGGAGCGGACTGACGGGCGGTCTTGCCGCTTGATCGCGGTCGCTATGCGGCGGGTTGCAGGATCGTGAGCAGGATCTTTTCCAGATCGTGACGCAGGATGGGTTTGGACAGGTAGCCGTCGAACCCCAGCGTGGCATAGGAACGGACGTCCTGTTCCATCACATTGGCCGTGGTCGCGATGGCGAGCGGGCGGGGGTGCGCGTCGGCGCGCTCGGTCTGGCGCAGACCCCGGAGTGTTTCGATCCCGTCCATGCCGGGCATCGAGATATCGACCAGATAGGCGTCAAAATGCTGCATCCCGGCAAGGCGGATCGCCTCGGGCCCGTCCTCGGCCACGACGGGTTGCACGCCGAAGGATTTGAGCAGGGCTTCCAGCACCATGCGATTGATCGGATCGTCATCCACACAGAGGATTGCCAAACGTGCGTCAAGGCCGGGCAGATCGACAGGCGCGGCGGGCAGATCCTTGTCCTGTTCCAGCCGTGTCTCGGGGAGGGGGAGGATCAGGGTGATGGCGGTACCCTGACCCGGCTGGCTGCTGACGCGGATCTCGCCCTGCATTGCATCGACCAGCATCCGCACGATGCTCATCCCCAGACCCGTGCCGCCGTAATGGCGCGTCGTCTCGACCGAGGCTTGCTGGAACGGCACGAAGAGCGAGGCGACCTGTTCGTCGGTCATGCCGATTCCGCTGTCGCTGATCGTGATCTCGACCCCTTCTTGCGGCAGATGGGTCAAACTGACCTCGATCTTGCCGGCATGGGTGAATTTCAGCGCATTGCTGAGCAGGTTGTGGAAGATCTGGTTCAGCCGGGTGGGATCACCGATGACGGCCGGAAAGGGATCGGGCGAGATATGCAGGTCCAGCCCCACATCCTTGCTGCGGGCGATGCGGCGATATTGCGTGGTGGCCGCGCGCAGCACGTCGCTGATGTCGAGGGGCATTGCCTCAAGCTGGACATGGCCAGCCTCGGCCTTGGAGAAATCGAGCACCTCGTTGACGATCGAAAGCAGCAGGTTGCCCGAGCTTTGCAATTCTTTCAGCAGTTCTGCCCCCTCGCCCTTGGGCAGGTGCGGCTTGAGCAGTTCGGACAGGCCCAGAATTCCGTTCAGCGGGGTGCGGATCTCGTGGTTGATCTGTGCGAAGGCGCGGGTGCGTTGCTGCGACAGGGTTTCCGTCATGCGCCGGGCCTGTTTGAGTTGCCTGATCAGCCATGCGTCGCGATCGAGGATCAGGACAAAGCCCCAGTGCATCGAGGAGACGCCCAGCATGAAGGCGATCACGGCCGTGCTCATCATCGCCAGCGCGCCATCCTGCACGATCGTCACGAGTACCAGTCGCAGCAGGTAGCACAGCCCGATCAGCACGAAGGGCAGGGAGGCCAGAAAGGCCAGCAGACGCAGCCTTGCATGGGCCAGCCGCATGAGATCCCAGACGGCAAAGATGCAGAAGGCGATGTTCACCAGCGAAGAGCTGATCATCAGCAGGGCGATGTCATGGCTGGCGAGGGCCAGCACGGTCTGCGCCAGACAGAGCCCCGCGGAAATCAGAACGAGAATCCGCCAGTCCAGCGCCTTGCGCGCATCCTGCCGGAAGGCCAGATAGGCCGAGAGAATCCCGAAATGCGCCCCGCCTACGATCAGCGTGGCGCTGAGCACGAATGTATCGGTGCCGCTGAGCAGCACGCCCAGAACCGCCGCCAGCAGGCATAGCGTGCTGGTGCCGTAAAGCAGCGTCCGGCGCCGGAATTGTGCGGGTGTCGTGCGCCACAGATAGATCAGCAGGATGAGCGAGATCAGCGTCAAGGCCGCCGCGACCCCGACAAGCAGGCTGATATCCACAGTTGTGCCCATGCGCGCGAATATTCCCTCGAGTCTGTATGAGTTGCGCCACTCCGAGGGCCAGCTCAACCAATATAGGCCAAACGAACAAGTCGAAAAAATGTTTAGGCGGGATCACGCGCGCCTTTTTCGATATGTGGCAGGATTGTTGCGGCCCTGCTGCGTTGCCACAGTTTCGGCAAGACATCATGGCCCGTCCCGTGCGCAGACCTGTGGCCTTGTGCCAGATGCGCGAGGGGGCTTGCGGCCCGGACATCATGGGGAAAAGGGATATTTCTGGAGGCGGGTACCGGAATCGAACCGGTCTACACGGATTTGCAATCCGCTGCGTAACCTCTCCGCCAACCCGCCGCCGAGATGCGCCTGCTCGTAACGGATAACGCGGTGCGCTGCAAGACCTCTGGTTGGGTGAAGATGCAACGGGGCTGCGGCAGATCGGACAGGCTGCCGCATTCCCGTTGCCCAGCCTACGCTGATGTGACAAAAGACTGGCAAGAGACTGAACAGAAGAGTTTAGCTGATGACCGACTATGCCGCGCGCCGCACCACGATGGTGGATACGCAGATCCGCCCCTCGGATGTGACGAAATTTCCGATCATCGAGGCAATGCTGTCGATCCCGCGTGAGGAATTCGTGCCTGCCAGCCTGCGTGAGGCGGCTTATGTGGGCGAGAACCTTGACCTGGGACGGGGCCGGCTGATGCTGGAGCCACGCACGCTGGCCAAGATGCTGGATGCGCTGGACGTGCAGCGCAACGAGCTGGTTCTGGATATCGGTTGCGGGCTTGGCTATTCGGCGGCGGTGATCGCGCGTCTTGCCGAGGCGGTGGTCGGTGTCGAGAGCGACGCCGATCTGGCGGATGAGGCGCAGGCGATCCTGTCCCGCGAGGGGGCCGACAATGTGATCCTGCATCAGGGCCCGTTGCATGAGGGCGCGCCCCAGCACGGACCCTATGACGCGATCATGATTCAGGGTGCCGTGGCGGATCTGCCGGCCGGGTTGCTGGAACAATTGAAAGAGGGCGGGCGGATCGCCTGTCTGTTCATGGAGGGCGCGCTGGGTGTGGTCCGCATCGGCTATAAGCTGGATGGCGGGATCAGCTGGCGCTTTGCCTTCAATGCCAGCGCCCCCGTGCTGGCCGGTTTTGAAAGACGGATGGCGTTCAGTCTGTGACGGAATGAGCGCGCTGGGACGTAGAGAATAGCAATTCGAATTGCAGACAAAGCGGGACAGAGCGATGAGCAGGATCAAGAGCACAGGCAAGACGGCGGGCGGGACCCCCAAACAGGCGCGGGGTTCGCGCTTTGTGGCGGGCATGATTGCCGGTCTGCTGGTCCTGGGTGCCCCTGCGGCGGCGCTGGCAGATACGCTGGCCGATGCGCTGGCGGGTGCCTACAACAATTCAGGTCTGCTGGAACAGAACCGGGCCTTGCTGCGGGCGGCGGATGAGGATGTGGGCGTTGCCCTGTCGGCGCTGCGCCCGATCATCGGCTGGTCGGCGGATGTGACCTATAGCGATAGCGATGCGCGGTCGTCGCTGACAGGGATTCGCAGCACCGACGATACCAGCGGGTCGCTGGGGCTGTCGGCGGACATCCTGCTGTTCGATGGTGGCCGGTCGCGCATGGGCGTGGACATTGCCAAGGAGTCCGTGCTGGCGACGCGACAGGCCCTGATCGGGGTGGAGCAGAACATCCTGTTGCAGGCCGTGCAGGCCTTCATGGATGTGCGCTCGAATACCGAGATCGTGGCGCTGCGGCGCAACAACGTGCGCGTGATCACGCAGGAATTGCGTGCGGCGCAGGACCGTTTCGAGGTGGGCGAGGTCACGCGCACCGATGTGGCGCTGGCCGAGGCGCGTCTGGCCGGGGCCAATGCGCTTCTGGCGCAGGCAGAAGGCGATCTGGCCGAGGCGCGGGCCTTCTATCGTTTTGCCGTGGGCCGTGATGCCAATGCGCTGGCCGTGCCACCGGCGCTGCCGGCGCGTCCGGCATCGCTTGCGGCGGCGCAGGCGGCTGCGATGCGCAGTCACCCGGATATTCTGCGCGCCCAGCACGAGGTGACCGTTTCGGACCTGCGGGTTCTGATCGCGAAGTCTGCGGCGATTCCACAGGTGCGGCTGCAGTCGCGCTATGGCCTGACCGAAAGCCTGGACAGCAGCGATTACAACCGCGGCGGCAGTATCGGCATCGGTGTGACCGGCCCGATCTATCAGGGTGGCCGGAACTCGGCGCTGGAGCGGCAGGCGATCAACCGTGGCACCGCCGCGCGCTCGGCGCTGTTCGAGACAACGCAGCGGATTGCCCAGAATGTCAGCACGGCTTTTGCCCGTGTCGATGTGGCACGCGCGGCGATCGAAGCCAGCGACCGCCAGATTCGCGCCGCCCGCACCGCCTTTGAAGGGGTGCGCGAGGAAGCCACGCTGGGCGCGCGGACCACGCTGGATGTGCTGAACGCCGAGCAGGAATTGCTGGATGCGCAGGCTAACCGGATCACGGCGGCCTCGAACCAGTATGTCGCCTCTTATGCGCTGCTGGCGTCGATGGGGCAGTTGACGGCACAGAACCTGCGGTTGCAGGTGCAGATCTATGACCCAAGCTCGTATTACAATCAGGTGCAGTCCGCCCCCAGTTCGATCAGTCGGCAGGGGCGTCAGCTGGATCAGGTATTGAAGTCATTGGGAAGAGAGTAAAATACACTCTATCTGTTGTGTGGATGCCTGTCAGAGGATACACTTCCTTTCGAGGCGAGAGTGGTAAATCGACATGAACGATCCTGTGACCAATGTGGCAATCGAGGACGTCCTGTCCTCTATCCGGCGTCTTGTATCTGAAGATGCACGGGTGCAGCCTTTGGCATGGCGTCCCGATCAGCGCGAGAATGACGAGGCCGAGGAGGCGGAAACCGCTGCTGAACCCATGGCGGGGCGACTGGTCCTGACGCCTGCGCTGCGTGTGACCGGCGCTGAGGAGGTGGCTGCGGAGCCGTCTGTGGCAGAGGCCGATCCCCTGACGCTGGACAAGCCGCAAGACCCGGTAGACGAAGGCGCGCAAGACAGTGCCGTCAGCGATGAGGCGGCACAGGCCGCGGCATGGGTGGAAGAGATCCGGGATGCCGTGGCAGATGCGGCGATGTCAGACTCTGCGCCGGAGATCCCCGCTACAGAGGATACGGAAGATCTGGGTGGTGCGCCCTATGTCTTGGGCGACACCGTGACCGAGGCATTGCCTTGGGAGGACCATCATGATGACGTGCCGCAGGGGACTGATGCCATCGACAGTGACGCTCTGACAGATGCGGATGATGTGCATCTCGCGGATGATGTGCAGGCGGTCGCCATGCCGGAGGTGGACGCGCCGCAGGATGAGGCGCGGGACAGCGGCTTTGTCTTTGCCTCGACCCGTGACGGGATGATGCGCGGTGACGCGGCCGGGGCTGCCGATCCGGGGCAGGCCGCCGCGGTGGACGATCTGGACGACCGAGACCTGTTCCTGCGCGAAGACGAGGCCCTGCTGGACGAGCACATGTTGCGCGAACTGGTGGCCGAGATCGTGCGTCAGGAGTTGCAGGGTGCATTGGGCGAGCGGATTACCCGCAACGTCCGCAAACTGGTGCGCCGCGAAATCCACCGCGCCTTGACCAGCCACGAGCTGGAGTGAGGCGTCGCGGTCATTCCGCGTCGTTGCCTGGCAGACACTCTGACATGACCTGAAACGAAAAATGCGCCCGCTTGGGGCGCATTTGTCATTTTGGCACCCGCCCGATGGCGGGGCCGAAAGATCAGGCGGCTTCGGCCTGCTGTGCGGCGTTGCGACGCTCGCTTTCCTCGCGCGACAGCGCGACAGAGGTGCGCACACCCTTGGCCACGAATTCCATCAGGCCGCTGACGACACGCTCGTTCGGGTCGATGCCGGCGCAGGACAGAACCTCGCGCCCATCGCGGGAGCGTGCCCACCGTGCAATCTGCTCGGGGCCGTTGCCGTATTTCTTGTCATCTGCAATCGCGTCATCCAGTGCGGCCAGTACAACGGCTGCAAACAGTTTACGTGCACGATTGCCCTGCTCATTATTGAAGGCTGTGCCGTCAACGAAATCCTTCATGATTCGTCCTTTGTTATTGCTCTTGCGTTTTTGGCGTGGCGCTCCTTATGACGGATCGGATCCGATTCGGATAGGCCGTTAAAACATGGCTGTCATGCGTTGGCTGCATGCCTTGTGTGCGAGGGGCCACTATTTCGTCTGCTTGCCACGCGGGTGTCGGCCATATATAGGTGCCGCCAACTTATCATCAACCTTTTGATCAGGTTTACTCATGCCCAAAATCAACGGAAACGAAATCCGCCCCGGCAATGTGCTGGAGCATAACGGCGGTCTCTGGGCTGCTGTGAAGGTCGATCATGTGAAGCCCGGCAAGGGCGGTGCCTTCGCGCAGGTCGAGATGCGCAACCTGCGTAACGGATCGAAACTGAACGAGCGCTTCCGCAGTGCCGACAAGGTCGAGCGGGTGCGTCTGGACCAAAAGGACCAGCAGTTCCTGTATGAGCAGGACGGTATGCTTGTGTTCATGGATTCAGAGACTTACGAGCAGATCGAACTGCCCGTGGACATTCTGGGAGAGCGCCGCCCCTTCCTGCAGGACGGGATGATGGTGCATATCGAATATTATGACCAGGAGGCGCTGAACGCGACGCTGCCGCAGAAAGTCACCTGCAAGGTTGTCGAGACAGAGCCGGTCGTGAAGGGCCAGACGGCGGCCAACAGCTTCAAGCCCGCGATCCTGGACAATGGCGTGCGTATCCTTGTGCCGCCCTTCGTGGGGCCGGATGAAAGCGTCATCGTGAACACAGAACTGATGGAATATGTCGAACGCGCCTGAGGCGTGATCGGTTGATCGGAATGACAAACCGCCCCAAGCCGGGGCGGTTTTCTTTTGGGCGGTCGTCAGGTGAATGACGTGGCGTCATGCATTTGTTGCAAAGCTGTGCCTGTCTGGACGGGGCTTAGCCGTCGGCCAGTGTCACTTGCGCCGCGCCCGCCTGCATCGGGCCTGTGGCGCGGTCCAGCCGCAGATAGGCGATGGCGAAGCCGCCCGACCGGGTATGGAGCGTCCCGGCCGCTTTGCCATCGGCCGTGATCTCGGCTCCCGGCGCGGCGTCCCCTGTTATGGTCACCCGCACGAGCCCCTTGCGCAGTTCGGTCTTGTGCTTCATCCGGGCGGTCACTTCCTGCCCGACATAGCAGCCCTTGCGGAAATCGACGCCGTGCAGGCGCTCGAAACCGGCCTCGAGGATATAGGTGTCCGGTGTCAGTTCGATCCCGGTTTCAGGGATGCAATGCGCCACGCGGATGGCGTCCCAATCGGTGCCGTCATCGCCGCCCTGATCGTCATAGAGCCGCCAGCCCAGATCGGGATGGCGCGGATCGGGCAGGGCGCCTGTCGGTGCCGGGCCGGTGCCGCGCGCGAGCTTGAGGTCGGTCTCGGTGATCTGCACATTGGAGCGGAGTTTATACATCGTGAGGCGCTGCACCAGCGCAGGGCCGATGCTGTCATCCACATCCAGCAGGATGGCATCGCCCTGCGCCGTCAGGAAGAAATCCGCGATGTATTTGCCCTGCGGTGTCAGCATGGCGGTGTAGACCAGTCCGCGGTCGATGCCCGAGATGTCATTCGTCGTCAGCCCTTGCAGGAAGTGGCGGGCGTCAGGGCCGGTCAGACGGTAGATGCGTCGTGTCATGGCAGATGGTCCAGTCTGTTGGGGCAGGGCCCGGCATTCACCTTCAGGATATGGGCTGCGCCGGGCGGCTGCAACAGGGGGTCAGGCGCGGCTGGCGTCGAAGGCCGCTTGCAGGGCCGCTGCATCATATTCGCGGTCGATCCAGTCCTCGAATCCGATGGGGCTTGCGGCGTTGCGGGCAGCGTAGTGGTCCAGCATCAGGTCCAGCACGCCGGTCTTGGTAAAGCGCAGGTGGATATAGCGCAGCGACAGCATCTTGCGCGCGGCGTGCAGATCCTTGCCCTCGATCACCATGAGATAGATGGCGCTGGCCAGCCCGGCGCGGTCGGCCCCCGATTTGCAATGCATCAGGAAGGGTTTGTCGATGCTGCGGAAGGCCGCGATCAGGGTCTGCACGGCTTCGCGCGTGGGGGCGCTGCGCGAATGCAGCGGGGCGCTGATCATGGTCATGCCGAGGGCATCAAGGCTTTCACGTTCGAAATGGAAGGCCCATTTCTCGGATGAGGCGCGCAGGTAGAGGACCGTCTTGATACCCATGGCGCGATAGCGTTTCAGCCGCCAGTGGCCCGGCTGGTTCGAGCGGTACACGCCCGGCGCGATCTGGTCAAAGTTGCTCCAGACATGGCGCAGGATGGCGTGGTCCATGAATTGATAGGCCCAGAATGCCCGCCGCCGCTGGCCGGGATCGGACAGATCACCCTCCGAGGGAAGCCGCGCGGGGCGGTCCCTCTGCAACAATCGGGAAAGCGGGTTCATCTGCGTCCTGTGGTCACTTGCGCTGCATCCTCATGTAAAGGCTTGACCCCGCGCTGGCAAGTTTGCCGCCGGGGCATGCGGGTGATTGACGCCGCACGGCAAGGGGATAGTGTCGCGCGGTCACGTCATCGGAGAAGTCATATGAGCCTTGCCCACGGTCGCCCCTATCTGGCCATCCCCGGTCCCTCGGTCATGCCCGAGGAGGTGCTGCGCGCGATGCACCGTTCCGCGCCGAACATCTATGAGGGCGATCTGGTGGCGCTGACGGACAGCCTGATCCCCGATCTGCGCCGTGTGGCGCGCACCGAACATGCGGCGACCTTCTATATCGGCAATGGCCATGCGGCCTGGGAGGCGGCTTTGGCCAATGTGGTGGCCCCCGGCGACCGGGTGCTGGTGCCCGCCACGGGGCGGTTCGGGCATGGCTGGGGCGATATGGCGGCCGGTCTGGGCTGCGATGTGCAGGTGATCGACTTCGGAAAACGCGCGCCGTTTGATCTGGACCGGGTCGAGGCGGCGCTGCGCGCGGACCGGGAGCACCGGATCAAGGCGGTTCTGGCCAGTCATGTGGACACGTCGAGTTCGGTGTTGAACGACATTGCAGGGCTGCGCGCGGCGCTGGACGCGGCAGGGCATCCGGCGCTGCTGATGGCGGATTGCATCGCCTCTTTGGGGTGCGACCGGTTCGAGATGGATGCCTGGGGCGTCGATGTGATGGTGGCGGCCAGCCAGAAGGGGCTGATGGTGCCGCCGGGACTGGGGTTCGTGTTCTTCGGCCCGCGCGCAGCAGAGGCGCGGAGCCGGATGGAGCGGGTCAGCCGCTATTGGGATTGGGTGCCGCGCGCGAATCCTGAGTATTTCTTTCAATATTCGGGCGGCACCGCGCCGACGCATCACCTCTATGGTCTGCGCGCGGCGCTTGATATGATCCACGCGGAAGGGATCGAGGCGATCTGGGCGCGGCATGATGTGCTGGCCCGCGCGATCTGGGCGGCCTGCGAGGTCTGGGGGCAGGGTGGTCCTCTGGAGTTGAACATCGCCGATGCCGCGCATCGCAGCCGGGCTGTGACGGCGCTGCGGATCGGAGCGCCCTATGGCACGGACCTGCGCAAATGGACCGAGCATCAGGCGGGGGTGACGCTGGGCATTGGTCTGGGCATGGCGGAACCCGGTGATCCCGAGTGGCACGGGTTTTTCCGCATCGGCCATATGGGGCATGTGAATGCCCATATGGTGATGGGCGCGCTGGGAGCGATGCAGGCCGGGTTCATGGCGCTGGATATCCCGCATGGGTCCGGCGCGCTGGAGGCGGCGGCGGGCGTGATGGCGCGGGGGTAAGGGTCCCCCTTGCGTCCGGCGCGGTTCAGGCGGCGCGGGCGGCCTGCAGGGCGTCAGGCAGGGCGGCGGCCAGCAGGTCCAGATCGGCCGGTGTGCCGCAGCTGATGCGGATGCAGCGGTTCTGTGGGGCCACGAAGGGCATGCGCACGAAGATGCCGCGCGCGACCAGCGCGTCGCGGACGCGGGCGGCCAGCGCACCATCGCCGCCGCAATCGACGGTCACGAAATTGGTGGCGGATGGCAGCGGCGTCAGGCCGTTGTCGCGGGCGATGGCGGCGATGCGGTCGCGGGCGGTGGCCACCTCGGCGCGGACATGGGTCATCCAGTCCTGATCGCTGAGGGCGGCCAGCGCGCCTGCGAGGGCTGCGCGGTTCATGCCGAAATGGTTGCGCACCTTGTTGAACGCGTCGATCAACGGCGCGGCCCCGATGGCATAGCCCACGCGGGCACCGGCCATGCCATAGCCCTTGGAAAAGGTGCGCATCCGGATCACGCGGGGATCATCGGCGGCGATGGGGGCGGCTGTGTCTGTGGGGGCGAGGTCGATATACGCCTCGTCCAGCACCAGCAGCGTGCCGGCGGGCAGCGCGTCGAGGGCTTTGGCGATGGCGTCACCCGTGTGATGGCTGCCCATCGGGTTGTCGGGATTGGCGAGGTAGACGAGTTTGGCGTTGACCTCGGCCGCCTTGGCCATCAGGGCGGCGGGGTCCTCATGGTCACCCTTGTAGGGCACCTTGTGCAGCGTGCCGCCGAAGCCCGCGACGTGGTAGTTGAAGGTGGGATAGGCCCCGTCCGAGGTGACCACCGCATCGCCCGGTGCCACCAACAGGCGCACGAGATAGCCCAGCATCCCGTCGATCCCTTCGCCGATCATGATATTGGCGGGGGCGCAGCCGTGATGGGCGGCAAGGGCGTGGCGCAGGTCATGGGCCTCGGGGTCGCCATACATCCAGATCTCGCCGGCTGCGGCCTGCATCGCGGCAATGGCGCGAGGCGAGGGGCCGAAGACGCTTTCGTTCGCGCCCAGACGGGCGGCGAAGGGGCGGTTCATCGAGCGCTCCTGCGCTTCGGGCCCGACGAAGGGCACGGTGGCGGGAAGGCTGGCGGCAAGCGGTGTCAATCTGGGTCCGGTCATGGCGCCAGATAACCCAAGGGCCGGGGTTTCGGCAAGTGTGCGTGATCTGTCCTCGCACCCCGGCAGGGGATACTCTGCCCCAACGTCGTGCTGGATCGGGGCGCGGTTTGTGGCAAGACTGGCGGGGACATCCAAGGAGGAGCCCGCATGAGCCGCGTATCTGTCGAGATCAAGGACCATATCGCCCATGTCACCCTGACGCGGGGCGACAAGATGAATGCCGTGGACCCGGCTATGGCCGAGGCTGTGGTCGAGGCGGGCACGGGGCTGATCGACAATGCCGATATCCGCGCCGTGGTGCTGTCGGGTGAGGGGCGGGCGTTCTGTGCGGGCCTCGACGTGGCAAGTTTCGCAGCCTTTGCCGCGCAGGACCCCGAGGCGCGGATCATGCCGCGCTCGCATGGCGATGCGAACCTGATGCAGCAGGTGGCGCTGGTCTGGCGCGCGGTGCCGGTGCCGGTGATCGCGGCGCTGCACGGGGTGGCCTATGGCGCGGGGTTTCAGATGGCGCTGGGGGCGGATGTGCGGATCGCGGCCCCTGATACCAAGGTTGCCATCATGGAGATGAAATGGGGGCTGGTGCCGGATATGGGCGGCATGGTGATCCTGCCGCAACTGACACGGACGGATGTGATCCGGCGCATGACCTATACCGCCGAACCCATTGATGCGGCGCAGGCTTTGGGCTGGGGGCTGGTGACGGAACTGGCCGATGATCCGCTTGCGGCGGCGCGTGCCATGGCGGCTGTGATCGCGGGCAAAAGCCCCAGTGCGATGCGCGCGGCCAAGCGGTTGATCGGGCTGGCGGAACAGGCGGATGCGAAAACCGTGCTCTGGCATGAGAGCCGCGAGCAGGTGGACCTGATCGGCAAGCCGCATCAGATGGAAGTGATTGCAGCAAACATGCAGGGCCGCGCGCCGAAATTCGGCTGAGGCCTTGCGCGGCTGCGGCGCGCTTTGAGTATTTAAGGCAAGATGAAATGAAAGGGAGGCGCTTGGCCCCCCTTTGCTTTTGCGTCAGTCGAGTTCGGCCAGTTGCGACAGCGCCGTTTTCAGGGTCGCTTCTTCCTCAAGCCGTAGGGCGAGGTTGTCGCGGGTCTCCGCCACCACCTCTTCGGGGGCGGAGGTGGCGAAATTGGGGTTGTTGAGGCGCCCTTTCAGCCCGCCGATTTCCTTGGCGAGTTTTTCGAGGGTCTTTTCGAGGCGTGATTTTTCTTCCGCCACGTCGATGATATCGGCAAGAGGCAGGCCGAAAATCCCGCCCTCAACGGGAATCGTGACGGTGCCTTTGGGGAAGGCGGGCACTTCGGTCAGGCTGTCGATGCGGGCGAGTTTGCGGATGAGCGCCTCGTTGCGCGCCCATGCCTCGCGGCCCGGCGCGTCCAGTTCGCGCAGCACCATCGGCACTTGCAGACCTGCGGGCACGCGCATCTGGGCGCGGGCTGAGCGGACGGCGTCGATCAGGCCGATGACCCATGTCATTTCGCGGTCTGCGGCGGGATCGGCGAGGTCCGTGGCGCTGTAAGCGGGCCAGTCGGCATGCACCAGCATCTTGGCGCGGGTGCCGGTCTGGGACCAGAGTTCTTCGGTGATGAAGGGCATGATCGGATGCAGCATGATCAGGCATTGATCCAGCACCCATGCCATGACTTTCTGCGTTTCCGCGCGGGTTTCGGCGTCGCCATCCATCAAGAGGGGCTTGGAGAATTCTACATACCAGTCGCAGACCTTGCCCCAGACGAAGGCATAAAGAGCGTTGGCGGCGTCGTTGAAGCGGTAGGCGTCAAGGGCGGCGTCCACCTCGGCGCGGACGCGGGCGGTCTCGCCGATGATCCAGCGGTTGACGGTGGCTGTGGCTGCGGGCGGCGTGGCCTGGGTCGCGTGCCCCTCCCAGACGCCGTTCATTTCGGCGAAACGGCAGGCGTTCCAGATCTTGGTGCCGAAGTTGCGATAGCCCTTGATCCGCTCGGTCGAGAGTTTCAGCACGCCCCCCAGCGCGGCCATCTGTACCATGGTGAAGCGCAGCGCATCGGCGCCGAATTCATCGACGATCTGCAAGGGATCAATGACATTGCCGCGCGTCTTGGACATTTTCTGTCCCTTCTCGTCGCGGACAAGTTGGTGCAGGTAGACGGTGTGGAAGGGCACTTCGTCCACGACGGCCAGTTGCATCATCATCATGCGGGCGACCCAGAAGAAGAGGATATCCTGCCCGGTGATCAGCACATCGGTCGGGAAATAGCGCGCCATTTCCGGGGTTTGCTCGGGCCAGCCCAGCGTGCCGATGGGCCAGAGGCCCGACGAGAACCATGTGTCCAGAACATCGGGGTCGCGAGTGAGGGTCTTGCCCGGGGCCATGGCCTGCGCCTCAGCCTCGGAGGCGGCGCAGTATTCGCGGCCCTCATCGTCGAACCAAACCGGGATCTGGTGACCCCACCAGAGTTGGCGCGAGATGCACCATGGCTCGATATTCTCAAGCCAGTGGTAATAGACCTTTTCGCCTGACTCGGGGATGATCTTCGTGCGGCCTGTGCGGACGGCATCCAGCGCGGGGCCGACCACCTTGGCGGCGTCCACGAACCATTGGTCGGTCAGCATGGGTTCGATCACCACGCCGGAGCGGTCGCCGAAGGGCTGCATGATTTTCTTGGATTCCACCAGCGGGACAAGCTGTGCGTCCTCGGTGCGCATTTCGCCGCCCTCGGAGGGTTCCAACGGGGCTTTGAGCGCGGCCTTGCCCAGACGGGGATCGGTGGCTTCGGTCATGACGGCGAGGCCTTCGGCGGTGATCTCGGCCACCACGCGTTTGCGCGCCTCGAACCGGTCGAGCCCGCGCAGGTGGTCGGGGACGAGGTTGAGGGTGTCCACCTCGGCCTCGGTAAAGGACGCGCCATTCGCGATGGCCTGGGCACGGGCTGCGGCATCGCTGTAGGGGGCGCCATCGGCGCGCATCTGGCCGCGCGTGTCCATCAGGCGATACATGGGGATGCCGCCGCGCTTGGCCACCTGATAGTCGTTGAAGTCATGCGCGCCTGTGATCTTGACCGCGCCCGAGCCGAAATTGCGGTCGGGATATTCGTCGGTGATGATCGGGATCAGGCGGCGATGTTCCTTGGGACCCACGGGGATTTCGCAGAGTTTTCCGACGATTGGCGCGTAACGCTCATCTTCCGGATGAACCGCCACGGCGCCGTCGCCCAGCATGGTTTCGGGGCGGGTGGTGGCGATGGAGATGTAGTCGCGTTCTTCGGTGAACAGGACGTTGCCGTCCTCGTCACGCTCGACATAGGTGTAGGTTTCGCCGCCCGCCAGCGGGTATTTGAAGTGCCACATATGGCCGTCTGTCTCGAGGTTCTCGACCTCCAGATCGGAGATGGCGGTTTCAAAATGCGGGTCCCAGTTGACCAGTCGCTTGCCGCGATAGATCAGCCCCTTGTTATACATGTCCACGAAGACCTTGATCACGGCGTCGTGGAAGTTCGGCCCATCGGTGCCGCCCGAAGGGTCACCCGGCGCGCCGGTCATGGTGAAGGCCAGCCGGTCCCAATCCATCGAGGTGCCGAGGCGCTTGTCCTGCATCACGATGGTGCCGCCGTATTGGGCTTTCCACTCCCAGACTTTCTCGAGGAATTTCTCGCGCCCCAGCTCGCGCCGGCCCGGTTGTTTGGTCTGGGCCAGCAGTTTTTCCACCTGCAACTGCGTGGCGATGCCGGCGTGATCCAGACCCGGCTGCCAGAGGGTATCGACGCCCTGCATGCGTTTCCAGCGGATCAGCACATCCATCAGCGTGTGGTTGAAGGCATGGCCGACATGCAGCGATCCGGTGACATTGGGGGGCGGCAGCATGATGCAGAAGGTATCCGCGCCGGGCTTGGCGTTGGCGCCTGCGCGGAAGCATCCTGCCGCCTCCCATGCTGCGGAAAGCCGTGCTTCGGCGGTGGCTGCGTCGAAGGTTTTGTCCATGGCCATGATGCGTGATCCTGCTTGATCGTCTGAAAATCCGGGGTTCCAGACCCTCTAGCGAATTGATGCGCCAAGGGGAAGGGCTGCGGTAGCCTTAGCCGCGGTCCAGCTTGGTGGACAGGTGGATCAGGCTTTCCGAAGAGCGTACGCCCTTGGCCTCGATGATGCGGTCGAGCGTGTCGTCCAGTTCCTCGGTCGTGCGGGCGGTGACCTCGACGATGAGGTCGAAACGGCCCGAGGTGGTGTTCACGCGGGTGACCTGCGGCAGTGATTTGAGGCGGGCGAGCACCGTGGGGGCAGAGCGCGGTTCGATCTGCAGCAGGGCGGTGGCGCGCAGGGGGGCGCGGACGGATTGGCCAAGGCGCAGGGCATAGCCCGCGATGACGCCCGATTGTTCCAGCCTGTCGAGGCGCGCCTGAGCCGTGCTGCGGGCAAGGTTGAGACGGCGGGCGAGGGTGGCCACGGGCAGGCGCGCGTTTTCGGCCAGAAGGGCCAGCAGGGCGCGGTCTGTATCGTCTAATTGTATGCTCATGCTGGCAATATGACGAAAAAGTAATGCGAATTGCAAGATGTGACGGAGTGAATCGACGGGATGCGGGCGCAGACTTGGGCAAAAGACGAGCAGCGAGGCACAGTCATGAAATCCGATCCGATCTGGTCCACTCCGGACGAGCATTTGCGCAAGGTCTTGCCCGATGCGGCGCAGTTGTATGTCTGCCCGGCGGAAGTGCAGCGCATGGCGCGGCGGTTTCAGGCGGGATTTCCGGGCCTTGTGACCTATGCGGTCAAGGCGAACCCTGCGCCTGTGGTGCTGGCGAATCTGGTGGCGGCGGGGCTGCGGGCGTTCGACGTGGCCTCGATCCCCGAGATGCAGGGGGTGCGGGCTGTCTGCCCGGAGGCTGTTTTGCATTACAACAACCCCGTGCGGTCGCGGGCTGAGGTGGCGCAGGCGGTGCAGATGGGTATTGCCTCGGCCTCGGTCGATTGCGTGGGGGAGTTGGACAAGCTGGCCGTATTGCCGCGCGGGGCGGAAGTGGCGGTGCGGCTGGCGCTGCCGATCAAGGGCGCGGCCTATGATTTCGGGGCCAAGTTCGGGGCGGGACCGGATGCGGCGGTGGCTTTGCTGCGGCAGGTGGCGACGATGGGCTTTGTGCCCGCGATGACGTTCCATCCGGGCACGCAATGCGGCGATGCGGGCATATGGGCCGCCTATATCCGCGCCTGTGCCGAAGTGGCGGGGCGTGCGGGTGTCACACTGGGGCGGCTGAACGTGGGCGGGGGCTTTGCCGCACATCGCGGCGTGGCGCCAGATCTGGAGGGCGTTTTCGCGCGGGTCGGGGCCGAGGTGCGCACGGCCTTTGGCGCGGATGCGCCTGCGCTGGTCTGCGAGCCGGGGCGCGCCATGGTGGCCGAGGCGTGCCAGTTGGCGACGCGGGTCAAGAGCCTGCGCGGAGAGGCGGTCTATCTGAACGATGGGGTCTATGGGGCCTTGGCGGAATGGCGCGATATCGCCGCTCATGACCGGATCCGTGTAGTGACAGCGGATGGCGCGCCGCGCGCGGGGGCAATGTCGCCGCGGGTCGTCTATGGTCCCACCTGCGACAGCATCGACCGGCTGCCCGATCCCGTGCTGCTGCCCGTCGATCTGGCGGAAGAGGATTATGTGATCTTCGCCGGAATGGGCGCCTATTCCAATGCCATCGCCACGCGGTTCAACGGCTATGGTCCCGAGGCGATGATCACGGTCGCCGGGTTTTCTGGCTGATGGTCTTTTGAGTATTTGATGCAAGATGAAGCGGGGGGCGGGCCGTCCCTTTCATCTTGCTGAAAATACTCAACTGCGCAGCACCTGCCAGGGGCGCGTCCTCTGGACACTGGCGCGGGGTCCGCTAGGTTCGTGCACAGCCAATGCAGGGACAGAGCCAATGGAAAAGTTCGGAAAAAGCCAGCCGGTGAAACGGGTTGAGGATGTGCGGTTTCTGACGGGGGAGGGGCGGTATATCGACGATATCGCGCCTGAGGATGCGTTGCAGGCGTTCGTGTTCCGCTCTCCGGTGGCGCATGCGGTGATCACGCGGCTGGATATTGAGGCGGCGCGGGCGGCGGATGGCGTGCATCTGGTGCTGACGTCGGATGATCTGCTGGCGGCGGGGATCACCAAGGGGTTGGTCGCGACGGTGCTGACCAATCGGGACGGGACAAAGGCGGCGGCACCCAAGCGGCCCATTCTGGCCGAGGGGCGGTTGCGCTTTGTCGGTGAGCCGATCGCGCTGATCGTGGCGGAGACGGCGGCGCAGGCGCGGGACGCGGCGGAGCTGATCGCGTTGGATTATGACGAGTTGCCTGCAAAGCTGGATCTGAGGCCGGGTGGCGAGGCGCTGCATGATGACGCCCCCGACAACCGTGCCTTTGACTGGTCCAAGGGCGACGAGGCGGCCTGTGAGGCGGCCTTTGCCAAGGCGGATCGCGTGGTGCGGCTGGAGGTCGAGGATAACCGGATCATCGTCAACGCGATGGAGCCGCGAGGCTGTTTCGCGGAGTGGCAAGACGGGCGGCTGCATCTGGCCGTCAACGGGCAGGGCGTTTGGGTGATCAAGCGGCATCTGTCGGAAATCCTTGGGCTTTCCCCGGACCAAGTGCGGGTGACCAACCCCGATGTGGGCGGTGGGTTCGGAATGAAATCCATGAGCTACCCTGAGTCCTTTGCCGTGGCCCATGCGGCGCGGGTGCTGGATCGTCCGGTGCGCTGGATGTCGGAGCGGACGGAAGCCATGCTGACCGATAACGCGGGGCGCGATCTGGTGCATGAGGTGGCCTTGGCCTTTGATGCGGAACAGCGGATACTGGCTTACCGCGTCGAGACACGCTGCAACCTTGGGGCCTATAACAGCCAGTTCGGGCAGCCGATCCAGACAGATCTGTTTTCCAAGGTGCTGATGGGGGTCTATGATGTGCAGACCACTTATCTGCATGTGGAGGGCTATTACACCAATACCACGCAGGTCGATGCCTATCGCGGTGCCGGACGGCCCGAGGCGATCTATGTGCTGGAGCGGGCCATGGATATGGCGGCACGGGAATTGGGTGTGGATGGCTGGGAGTTGCGGCGGCGCAATTTCATTGCACCCGACAAGTTCCCCTATGTCAGTGCCACGGGCGAAACCTATGACGTGGGCGATTTCCCCCGCGTGCTGGCCCATGCCGCGCGGACGGCCGACCGGGCAGGCTTTGCCGCGCGCAAGGCTGAGAGTTCCAGGCAGGGCAAGCTGCGCGGGATGGGGTTGTGCTATTACATCGAAAGTATCCTTGGCGATCCGTCCGAGGGGGCGAAGGTCGCGTTCGCGCCCGACGATCAGGGGCGGATGACGGCCACGATCTATGTCGGCACCCAAAGCAACGGGCAGGGGCATGAGACGGTTTACGCGCAGTTCCTGTCGGATCAGACGGGCATTCCTGCCGACCTGATCCGCGTGGTGCAGGGCGATAGCGACCTGATCGCGCAGGGGGGCGGGACGGGCGGGTCCCGGTCCGTCACCACGCAGGCCAATGCGACGCTGGCGATGGTGGATGTGATGATGGCGGCGCTGCGGCCCTATCTGGCCGAGAAGATGGGCGTTGAGCCTGATGTGATCGGTTTTGACGACGAACGCTTCCGTGCGCCGGGGTCGAACCTGACGCCGACTGTTCTGGAGGTGGCCGAGATGGCCGCTGCGGATGGCCGCACGGATCTTCTGGTGCATGAGGCGCGGGCGACCTTGCCGGGGCGGTCCTATCCCAATGGCGCGCATGTGGCCGAGGTCGAGGTGGACCCGGAGACCGGCGTGGTGACGGTGGATCGCTATTCCGTGGTCGATGATTTCGGCAATCTGATCAACCCGGTGCTGGCCGAGGGGCAGGTGCATGGCGGCGTGGCCCAAGGGATCGGGCAGGCGCTGTGCGAGCATGTGGTCTATGATGCGGACGGGCAGTTGCTGACGGCCACCTTCATGGATTACGCGATGCCGCGCGCGACGGACCTGCCGATGTTCGTGTTCGAGACAGAGCCTGTGCCATCCACCGCCAACCCGATGGGGATGAAGGGCTGCGGCGAGGCGGGCACGGTGGGCGCGATGGCGGCCACGGCGAATGCGGTGCTGGATGCGCTGTGGGATGCGGGCGTGCGGCGGGCGGATATGCCCTTCACGCCGCATCGCGTGTGGATGATGCTGAATGAGCAGGGCCGCATGGCGGCGGAGTGATCCGCCGCTTCAGAGATTTTAGCTGCGGGCGCGGATGATGCCTGCGAAATGGTCGAAGAGCGATCCGTTGGCGGCGACGATGTCGCCATGGCTCAGCGGCTCGTGGCCGTCGCGGATGGGACCGACCAGCGCGCCGGCCTCGGTCGCGATCAGCATGCCTGCGGCCAGATCCCAGACCTGCAGCTCACGTTCCCAGAAGCCGTCATAGCGGCCTGCGGCGACATAGGCGAGGTCGAGCGAGGCTGCGCCCCAGCGCCGGACGCCCGCGCATTCGGGCATGAGGCGGGCCAGATCCTGCAATGTGGCGGGCAGGGTGCGTTTCCCGGCAAAGGGGATGCCGGTGGCGAAGACCGCCTCGATCATCTTGGAGCGCCCCGAAACGCGCAGGCGCTTGGAATCGTTCATCCATGCGCCGCTGCCTTTTTCGGCATAGAACATCTCGTCCTTGGCGGCGTCGAAGACGACGGCCGAGACGATCTGGCCTTTGTGTTCCAGCGCGATGGAAATCGCCCAATGCGGCAGGCCGTGGAGGAAGTTGGTGGTGCCGTCGAGCGGATCGACGATCCAGCGGCGGGTCGGGTCCTGGCCTGCAATCTCGCCACCTTCTTCGGCGATCCAGCCATAGGTGGGACGCGCGCCCAGCAGTTCTTCTTTCAGGATCTTCTCGGCGGCCAGATCGGCGCGGGTGACGAAATCGCCCGCCCCTTTCATCGAGACCTGGAGGTTCTCGACCTCGCGGAAATCCTTGACCAGCGACCGGCCCGCCTTGCGTGCGGCCTTGATCATGATGTTGAGATTTGCGCTGCCTTGCATGGTCCGGCTCCTGTTTGTCAGGGCGCGCGTATACGCGCTGGGGGGCTGCTTGCCAAGGGCAGAACGCGCGTGCGATCCGGCTTGCGGAATTGCGCACAGGGCCTGCGTTGCCGCGCACAGGACGTTTGCCATGGGGCTGTCTATATCAGCGGTCGAGCGCCGATCCCTGTGGCGCGCATCATCAACCCTCAAGGAGAGGCCCCCATGACCCAAGCTCGTATCGCCATCGTTTTCTATTCCACCTATGGCACCAACCATCAGGTTGCCCTTGCCGCTGCCGAAGCGGCCAAAGCGGCGGGCGCTGATGTGCGGCTGCGCCGGATCGCCGAGACGGCCCCCGCCGATGTGGTGGCAGGCCAAGAGGCGTGGAAGGCACAACTGGACAAGGTGCAGGACATTCCCGAGGTCAGCCATGACGATATGGAATGGGCGAACGGCTATTTCTTCATCTCGCCGACCCGTTATGGCGCTGTTGCCAGCCAGATGCGCGCTTTCATCGACACGCTGGGCGGGCTTTGGTTTGCGGGCAAGCTGGCCAACAAGACCTTTACGGCGGCGACATCCGCGCAGAACACCCATGGCGGGCAGGAAAGCACCATTCTGGGGCTGTACACAACCGCGATGCATTGGGGGGCGGTGATCGTGGCTCCCGGTTTCACCGATGCGTCTGTGTCCGAGGCGGGCGGCAACCCCTATGGTTTCTCGACCAATGCGGGGGCTTTGGACGACAAGGGCCGCGCGGCCGTCGCGCATCAGGCCAAGCGTCTGGTGGAGATGACCGCCAAGCTGGCGGCGTGATCCGGTTTGCATGATCGGGGCGGGGCTGGCGCGATGCGCTGGCCCCGTTTTGTTTGGGTTTAAGAATTTGCTCTTCCGCGCGACGGCGTGCCGGGCTTAAGCCGCCTGCAAGCGCCGCGCTTCCTCGCCTGCCAGTTTGATGAGGCCGGTCATATAGGGTTTCTCCAGATCCTCGGTCCGAACGGCAGCGTAGAGCCGGCGGGTGATGCCCTGTTCGGTCAGGGGGCGGGTGATGTAATCCGAGGAATACTTGACCTCACGCACCACCCAGTCAGGCAGAACGGCTACGCCGCGGTTCGACGCGACCAGAAGCAGGATCACAGCGGTCAGTTCGGCCTGCCGGATCTGGGCGGGTTCAACCTTGGCCGGGGTCAGAAGCTGGCTGAAGATGTCCAGCCGCGACCGTTCCACCGGATAGGTGATCAGGGTCTGGCCGCGAAAATCCTCGGCGTCGATCCATTTTTTCTGCGCCAGAGGATGCTGGCTGGAGGCCACGAAAACGGGAGCGTAGTCGAAGAGCGGCTCGAAGGAGATGCCGGGCAGATCCTCGGGGTCCGACGAGACGACCAGATCGACCTCTTCCTTCATCAGGGCGGGCAGGGCGTCGAAGGCGAGGCCGGGGCGGATATCCACATCCACATCGCCCCATGTCTTGCGGAAGTTTTCCAGCACCGGAAACAGCCATTCGAAACAGGCGTGACATTCGATGGCGATATGCAACCGACCCGACTTGCCTTCGCGCAGACCGCTGAATTCCGCTTCCAAAGCAGACACTTCGGGCAGGATGCGCTCGGCCGCGCGCAGCAGGCGCATGCCTGCGGCGGAGAGCTTCAACGGCTTGGAGCGGCGCACGAAGAGTTCGACCCCCGCCTGATCCTCAAGCCCCTTGATCTGATGGCTGAGGGCGGATTGGGTCATGTTCAGAAGGTCGGCGGCGCGGCCCAGACCGCCCGCTTCATGGATGGCCTTGATCGTGCGCAAATGACGGAACTCGATGTGCATTATGCGGTCTTCCTCATGATGACCTTGAGAATTATGAAGTTGTCTCACATAGTGGCGTTTGCGACAAGAGGACAACCCAGAACAGGAATCGTCATATGAAAACGCCCGCTGTCTCGTTTGAATTCTTCCCGCCGCAGAATCTGGAGGCGTCGTTCCGCCTGTGGGATACGGTGCAGGTTCTGGCGCCGCTGGCCCCGCGTTTCGTGTCGGTGACCTATGGGGCCGGTGGCACGACGCGCGACCTGACGCGCGATGCCGTGGCGACCTTGCACAAGGCAAGCGGGCTGAACGTGGCGGCGCATCTGACCTGCGTGAACGCGAGCCGCGAAGAAACGCTGGCGATTGCCGACAGTTTCGCTGCCGCTGGTGTGAAAGAGATCGTGGCGCTGCGCGGCGATGCGCCCAAGGGCAGCGACGGCTTTCGCGCGCATCCCGAAGGGTTTGCGTCGAGCGTCGAGTTGATCGCGGCGCTGGCCGAGACCGGCAAGTTCACCATCCGCGTGGGGGCCTATCCCGAAAAGCACCCCGAGGCGCGCGACACCGCCGCTGATGTCGATTTCCTCAAGCGCAAGCTGGATGCGGGGGCAAGCGAGGCGTTGACGCAGTTCTTCTTCGAGGCGGAGACATTCTTCCGTTTCCGCGATGCCTGCGCCAAGGCGGGGATCACGGCCCCGATCATTCCGGGTATCCTTCCCATCGAAAACTGGGTCGGTGCGCGCAAGTTTGCCCTGCGCTGCGGCACATCGGTGCCCGCATGGCTGGATGAGGCCTTTGACAAGGCGATCCGTGACGGGCGGCAGGACCTGCTGGCCACGGCGCTGTGCACCGAGCTGTGCAGCGAGTTGATCGAAGGTGGCGTGGATGCGCTGCATTTCTATACGCTGAACCGCCCGGAGCTGACCCGCGATGTCTGCCATGCGCTGGGCGTGACCCCGAAGGTGCAGCTGGAAAACGTTGCGTAACAGGGTCTTGCCGGTTCCGCCCTTGCGCGCCAATCTGGTCGCGCAACTGGGAGAGCCGTCATGATCAATCGTCGCATCGCCACCCGTCCGGAAGAGCTGGCCAGCCCCGAGGAGATGCTCTCGCGTTCGGGGCTGGAGTTCATGCAGGACATGCTTGCCGGGCAATTGGCAGGACCGCCCATCGGGGCCACGCTGAACTATTGGCCCGACAGCGTGGCGGATGGCGAGGTCGTCTTTGTCGGCGCGCCGCTGTTTGAACATACCAACCCGATGGGCACGGTGCATGGTGGCTGGTATGGCACGGTGCTGGACAGTTGCATGGCCTGCGCCGTGATGACCAAGGTGCCCAAGGGCTCGGTCTATACCACGCTGGAATACAAGGTGAGCATCCTGCGCTCGATCCCCATCGGGATGCAGGTGCGTGCCACGGGACGGGTGCAGCATGCGGGCCGCTCCACCGGGGTGGCCGAGGGCGAGATCCGGGGGATCGAGGATGGCAAGCTCTATGCCACCGGCACCACGACCTGCATCATCATGAAGATGACCCCGTCTTAAGCGGGTTTGCGGTCGGAGGGGTGATTGACCCCGTCCACCCATGGCACAGGGTCCAGATCACGCGGGTTCACGCCCTCAAGACAGGCGGCGTTCACGCCGAATTGGTTGGGGTTCGACCGGCGCTGGTGATGGGTATAGATGCCGCAGGTCTTGCAGAACCAGTGTTTCGCCGCCCCCGTGCCCCATCGATAGAGCGTCAGGTTGTCCGCGCCTTTCAGAATCGTGATCCCGTCCAGCGGCGCAGAGACCGCGATGGCCCCGCGTCTGCGGCAGAAGGAACAGTCGCAGCGCCGCGCCGTGGCAAGGCCGTCGGACAGGTGGACGGAGAGTTCCACCGCGCCGCAATGGCAGGTCAGGCGGTGTGGCGCGCTCATCGCCGCCGCCCGCTGCGGGGGATGTCGGTGATCCGGGGCGGGGGCGTGCCGTTGACGCGCCGCCCGGCTGCCGGGATAGAGCTGCGCACCATGCGATACTGCGCCTCGGGGTGGGGCGGATGGCCTTGGGTGCGGTTCCAGTAGGCCGGGCCGCCCCGCGCGAGCCACAGGGGCGCGATCAGCGCGAGCCCGACCAGAAAGCCGCCCGCATGGGCCCAGTAGGCCACGCCGCCCGCCTGCGGATCGACGCCCACGCCATTGAAGAGTTGCAGGCCGAACCAGATGCCCAGCATGATCCAGGCCGGCACGGGGAAGATCTTGAAGAACACGATGAAGATGAACAGCACATCCACCCGCGCCTTTGGGAACATCAGCAGATAGGCCCCCATCACGCCCGCGATGGCCCCGGATGCGCCGACCGTCGGGACCATCGATCCGGGGGCAGATATCACATGCGCCGCCCCCGCCAGCAGGCCGCAGAGCAGGTAGAATCCCAGGAAGCGTGTATGGCCCAGCTCTTCTTCCAGATTGTCGCCGAAGATATACAGAAACAGCATGTTGCCACCCAGATGCATCAGCCCGCCATGCAGGAACATCGAGGTGACGAGCGTCAGCCAGTCCGATCCGGCGGATACGCGGGCTGGGATCATGGCATAGGTGCCGAAGAAGGCATTGATCGCCCGCGCGTCCGACATGAGCGGCCAGTAGCTGACAAAGACCAGCACGTTCACCACGATCAGCGCGTAGGTGACATATGGCGTCTTTTGCGAAGGGTTGTGATCACGGATGGGAAACATGCCGCCACGATTGAAGGTTTTGTCGGCTGCGTCAAGCGCGCTTCAGTCAGGGCCGGGCAGGGGCGGCGGCGAGGCGTGATCCGTCACGCCTGCGCTTTACACCGCCCGGTCATTGGCTATTGTCCGCCCACCTGTCCCGCGCGCCCGCGTGGTGGAATGGTAGACACAGGAGACTTAAAATCTTCAGGCCGCAAGGCCGTGCCGGTTCGAATCCGGCCGCGGGCACCATTTTAAAATCTGAACCCTTCAAGTAGCTTAAGGCCTTGAACGGTAAGGTGGTTTTTGGAGTTCGAACACCCTCAAATCGGTCGAATTCCAGTGGATCGGCAAAAGCGAGCCTTAAGACCATTCTCTTCAGCGTGTAACTGGGTTTTTCCCATATCTTATAAGGGTTTGCGAGAAACTGCATAGCGAGTTCGAACATTTCGTCGAAAGTGCGTTCGGGGAAGTTCATTCGTTCAATTTCAGCCTCAATTTTTGCCTTTTCCGCATGCATTCCGTTGACCTTTGCTTCGTAGGCTGCAGCTACAATGTCGTTTTGAGTTCGAGCAGCGCGATCGAGCACGTTCGAACTTTCAACTTCGATTTGAGTGATGCGCTTCCGAAGTCTGGCGATTTCCCTTTTTGCCCAACTTCCTCTCCGGTCCCACGCATCGCGAAAAATTTTGTCAGCAACGGCGAGTGTTGCCTCGTCCGGTTCGAGCGACTGCAGCAGAGCTTCGAACTGCTTCTCAACCTTGTCTCTCGGCACCGATTTTCCCTTTTCAGAACAGGAGCGATATTGGCATAGGTAGTATGGGTATCTCCGACCAGTTCGACTGCGTGACCAGCAAGAGGTCAGCTTGCGACCGCATTTGGAGCAAACCAGAAAGCCTCGTAACGGAAACTCTGTATCTACGTTCTGCCGTGATGGCGCGACTGCTGACGACTGAAGGCGATTTTGGATGATGAGGTAAGTGTCATACGAAATGATCGGTTCATGAACGCCCTTGGTGAGCGGAATGTCTCGTTCAGGGCGCTCCAAGTATCCTGCGTACAGCAGATTGGTTAGGAACACCTTGATACGATCAAATCTGACTTCAGCTCCTTGGTAATCCTTTGGGAAGTCAGGCTTTGAGTCCAAGAAGCGCTTCACTTCCGATTGAGATTGAAAGCGACCCGTGGCAAAGCCTTCCAAAGCCTCTGCAAGGATAGATGCAACTGGTTCATGCCGAACCAAAACTTTGCCCTCTGGGCTGCGCCTGTTCTCGTACTGGTAGCCAACCGGAGCAGAGAACGTCCAGTATCCTGAAGAGAGTCGCGCGATCACGCGTTGTCGGGAACGTTCTTTATTCTTACCGACCTCCAATTCGCCCAAAAGAACTCGAAGCTTAATTTCGAAGCTCGAATGCGCGTCTTCTGACAATGTAAAATTTGGACTCTCCAGCCGTGCATCCACGGCTCGAAGTTTTTTGTACAGATCACCGTAAACCGAAACATCTCGCGCGAACCGGTCGACATCGTCCACAATCACTCTGAGGTTCTTTGAACGGTGTTTTCTAAGATACTGGACAAGAGCCTTTGTCCCAGCACGTTCCCCCATAGTACCAGAGATAACGTCGCTGAATACTTCAATAACCTCATATCCCTTTTCAGCGGCATACCTTCTGCAGCTCTTCTCCTGACTAGAAAGGCCAGCACCCTCACCGACCTGCTTTCTTGAAGAAACACGGACGTAGATCACACATTGCTGCGGCGAATTTGTTGAAGCTTTGTTACTCATCTTACTTCCTCGAGGTTCGGCTGCAGCGCGCCTAAAGCGCTGCAGGGATAATTAGAGTTTGGAATGGAATGGGTTTACGCCGCGTCCTTGAAGTACTCATCTACCGTGCTGATGATTTCATGATCCAGGTCTTCGGGTTCGCTGTGATACTGCGTAGGATGAATGCCATATCCAAAATCGACAAATCCGGCGAGGATGATCCAGAGCATCTTTAGAAACTCGTCACGCTGAGCAGGAGTCAGATCGAAACCGTCTAAGTGTGGTCCATAGACCGCGAGGTCAGAGCGGCCCTCAATATCATTGTATGTGGGCGTGATGAGCGGGACTACGTTGCTGGTGTCAGTGGTGTTGGGCATGTTCGAACTCTCCTTGTTTGTTGTTCATGTTGCACTCGGAAAAAATCCGAGGAGTGACAACAAGCTAGAACGGCTCACAACACTTTGAAAAGGATAGTATAAATGACATTTTCTCTTAGAAAAGAGCACAGGCAGAGTTATGGAAATTGGCACATTGCAAGCGTTCGAACGCAAGAAATGCGACTGTCCGGAAATTTGAATATTGAATTCAGCACATCCGAAATCTCGCAAAACAGCACACCGTCAGAGTGATGCGAGAATCGTGTCATTTTTCCTGACACTCATTCCAAGCGAATCATAGATGTTAAAATTAAAATTGCTGTCATGCTTTCTATAGAAGCTGGAGGTGCATTTAGCGCTTGAAGCAAAAATCAGTGATTTCCGTAAAACCAACTTCTTCTCTTTTCAGCCTAGCCTCCAACCCGTCGAGTTGTTTGATGCTTGGCAGCTCGTCAGATGGCTTTATGCTCACAGCAAACTCAGGATTGTACCTTTTTCCGATTTTGGTCAGCTCAGCGCTGAGCTGGCGGAGGATGTCATCGCGTAGGGTGAGTTGATTTCGTCGGAAGCGTATCAAACGATGGCATACGAAAAATTCTGAGCGCTTGGAGGCATCATATTTTCTGCCGTTCCATCCAGATTCACGAGTGCCGCGATACAGCGCACGGTCCTGCGTATCTTTCCAAGCGTTGAAATCGAAATAATTGACAGGCTCGGGATTCTCATGAGTCACCTGTGCATGCAACTCTTCTGTTCCAAAGCGGTACTTGTCGAGGGAAGCTAATATCCTGTTCTGTTTCGTCAGCATACGGTGCATTGGTTTCGATAAAAGAAAGCGCATCACCTTGCTGGAGTCCAAAATACGTGCCTCTCTCGGAAGCTCTACGTCGCTTCTATCCCAGTTCCGGTCCATTCGCCTAGGCACCCACTGACAGTATAGGCCAAACAGGTTAATGACGCCAATTGCGCTAAACTGAGCAATGTGCATGTCCTGCCGCTCTCGATCACCAAAAACGTAATAATAGGACTTTCCACGCAACAGCATTGTTTGTGAAATTTCCTCAATCAACGCCCTTATTTTCTCGTCGACCGGGCGGCGTGAGTCTCTCGTCTGGACGCTTCTTAGAAGTAGTTGTGTCAGCTCGTTGTCATTAGAATCAACAATGAACAGGTGACCATTTCTGTTGTTCAGATAGTTGAACAACATCGTAAAATCTTGGTGAAACATGTGTCGATTAAAGTTTCGATCTTCCCGCTCAGATCGGGCCAGAACTCGGTCAATGAAGTCAAGACGCATATCGTGAGATTGGTAGTGACGGATCGGTTCAGCCTTAAAGATCTTCATGTTGGACCTCGTCGCTTTCGTCCCTCAATCTGCGGGCAAGGTCGATGATGTGGTGGTCTATGTCAGCCTCAAATGGCTCAAGATTTGGTAAGATATGTTTTGCAAAGAAAAGATGAGAAGCATCAGAGTAAGAGTCCAAAAATGTGCGCACGGTTTTATTGGGGTGCGCTTTGCCCTGCGTCATTCCCATATCACTTCCAAATCCATCGGTTCTCGCAAGCTGCTCAAAGGAAATTTTCCAATTCATACGAATCATTCCGCGCGGTGAAGCTCTCATGCTGAAGCTGCGGGGATTGGAAAACAGAATCATTCTTTTTAGATAGTATTGCTTGTCAGTGACGTTGTTTATCCAAACATCAAATTTTGCAAGCGCTGAATCCGCCAGTTTGCTGTTGTTAAAGTATGCAGCATAGAGAATAGCGAAACCCAAGAACGACGACAAATCGTTAATCACCGTGGAAATGAGATGAAGCCGAAACTCATTGTCTATGTCGAGCGACGGGTCCGTAAACTTTATTTCCGATGCCTGAAATGCAAGTGTCATGAACATTGGGACTATCTTGTTCAATTGACTTTCATCATTGCGCTGGAGAGCATCAATGCACGCTTCCGCTAACTCAAAATATACTTGACCAAAATGGTCTGGCAGTTCGTCGTTGTGGCTGGGGTCAAAGATGTGCGCGACGGTCGCTCCACTTCCGAGAAGTGCCAGAGCTGCATTTCGCGCTAAGTCAAGTTGTCTTTCCATTTCGGCTACGTCGATTGTCGGTAGGAGGAATTCTTGCTCCTTATAGTGCTCGAACTTTTGGTAGCGATCTAAGAGGTCAGCCAATTCCTCCAACCAACGAGGAATCTTCCAGTGACTATGCAGGCTAGCTAGTGTGACTTGAGTAGCGGCTTCGGATAACTTCAATTTCGTCAAAGTAGCCACAAATTCGGGAACCATTTCTTGAAGAAAGTTACATATCTGGGGCAGTATTCGTTTGTAGTGGTTTAGCAACTTCTGGATCGCCAACTGCCGAACGTATTTCGGTTTGGAGAGACGAACTCCTTCTATATCCTGCTCAAATTCTATCCGATCAACGATGAAGGCAAGTTCGATTTGCAGAAATGCGGGCAAGTTTCGTAGTGATTTTTCGCTCCACTCGTCGGCTTCTAGAAAACGATTTAGTTCTTTCTCGAAAGTCAGCATGCGGCGAAGAGATTCTAAACATAGATTACTGCCTAATGCAGCCCAAGCATCAGCTATTCCAATTCTAACTATGGTGGTGTCGCTAGCTGAGGCGTCAATTGCTGAAAAAGCTTGTTCAATGATCTCCCTAAACCTTTGTAACTCTTTCATGCCGACATCGAATTCAAATTCTGCTGCATAAACCGATACTCGGTTCTCGAAGCGATGTAGCAGTTTCAACGCAAGTTCAAAGTCTTTGGCCTGAAAAGCAAGTTTAACGTGACCAGCGAGCTTATCAATAACTTCGTTCTCAAGCCAATGCTGATCAGGCTTCTCTTCGATCAGCATTTGCTGGCTGCTTGTTTGTAGTGCCATAGAAGTTGCGGTGTCTCCGGCCAGAAACCATTGCTTGTGCTTGCGACGTCTCGGAAACCAATAGCTCTCTTGATCAATTCGGTGCTTTCGATGGAGATAGTGCATCAACAGAGCCGTATAGTTGTCGGTCAACACAGGCAAGTTGTCGCCAAAGGTATCCGTGTTAGCTTCGATTCGATTGTTGATGTATGAAAGTTGGCCGAGTGCATAACGTGCTGCGTTTGAGTGATGGTTAGCTAACGTCATGGAATTTCTTTGGTTAGCCGCACCATCGATGTGGTGCGCGATACGAGGAAGTATCTCGCTTCCAACAAGCAGGTTGAGATCAAAGAAATTGAACAAGCGCTGACCCAACGGAAACAGCGCTAGAGCACTTAAAAGCGTCAAAATAGTGCCGATAACATAGACAAACATCCCGGGTTTGAAACCAAGCAAAGGTAAAGCTGTAGCGGTCAAGCAGAACATTGCTGCAAGCACCAATACGCGAGAGTACACACTGCCAACCTGTTCGTTTGTTAGCATTTGGATTATATCGCGTCTAAGTCTGGTGTAGCCTGCGCTTAAGATTATGCCGATCGTCGCAAAATAAATAGAAAAAATGGCAGTGAGCACTTGGGCATAAAGCCTAAGCTGATCAACGTTGAAATTCTCATCTTGGGTGCTGAGGGGGGCGAGCCAAGAGTAGTTGTCTCTTACATATCGCTCGGAAAAAATGAGCGCTGCCAAACCCAAGATTACCCAGAATAGGCTTTTCACACCCACCCATGCGAACGAACCTAAAATTCGAGCATTCACCCTTGCCTTTGTCGCAGAGCTGTTACTTCTGTAGGCGCTCCGCTCCAACACAAACCTGATTTTTCCAAGTTTGGTTCGAAGCTGCCAATACCAAGGCCGTGAGCCTAACCAAATTCTCAGTCGATCCAACAAGGGGTGCGCTCTTTCGTCGTTGTTTCTACATGATATAGTAGAACGTGCTCGCTTTGACTAGCTTGTGCCCTCACAGACGAAGAGAGGGCCTGAGTTGAAACTACCTGTAACTCCGGTGCTGTAGTTCATCGTTCCACGCCGCCAACGCAGCAAATAAAGGGTTCGAAGTTTCTCCCTTTAGGTGCACCAGTGGGACAGGATTTCAACCCAGCCAGACGTCCAGAAACAGCATCAACACAAGACCGATGGCGAGGCCGAGTGTGGCGCGGTTCTGGTGGCCTGCGCGGTGGGTTTCGGGGATGATCTCGTGGCTGATGACATAGAGCATCGCGCCTGCGGCAAAGGCCAGACCCCAAGGCAACAGCGGTTCTGACAGCCGCACGACACTGGCGCCCAGCAACCCTCCGACGGGTTCGACCAGGCCGGTCATGGCGGCGATCCCCCAGGCGCGCTGCCTGCTGTAGCCCTCGCCCAGCAGGGCGACGGCGACGGCCAGCCCCTCGGGGGCGTTCTGCAGGCCGATGCCGATGGCCAGTGGCAGACCGCCCTCCATCCCGCCCGCGCCGAAGCCCACGCCCACGGCCAGGCCTTCGGGGACATTGTGGATGGTGATGGCGAAGATGAACAGCCAGACACGGCGCAGGGATGCGGCCTCCGGCCCTTCGCGGCCGCTGCGGAAATGCTCGTGCGGCAGGCGTTCATTCAGAAGCGCGACGGCCCCCATGCCCAGAAGGATGGACAGGCAGACGATGGCGGCGGGCAAGGCGTCGTTGTCATGCCGCGCCTCTGCGGCGGCGAGGGCCGGAATGATCAGCGAAAAGAACGAGGCCGCCAGCATGACTCCGGCGGCAAATCCCAGCAGCAGATCCCGGTTGGCCCGTGACGGGACCCGCCCGAACAGCACCGGGATGGCACCGGCTGCCGTCATCAGACCTGCTGCAAGGCTGCCCAGAAAGCCAAGCGCCACAGGTGACAGGGTGTCCAAGATGGGTCCTTTCCGCGATCCTCAGGGGGTGATCCTGCGGACCGGCCCCTGTGCGTTGCCATGCAGGTAGCGCATTTTCCGGTCAAGGTCCATGAGATCGGCCCCTTGCGCGTTGCCTCGGCTGGCAGGCTGCGGGATGTCGTTGCCTTGTCGCAGAACTGTCACCCGACTGTTGCGATGGCGGGTGATGCTGCGCGCAAAACGACGAGGAGCAGCAGGCATGCGCGATCCGGTGCGGTTGCATAGAACCCTTTTCCTGTCAGACCTGCATCTGGGGGCCTTGGGCAGCCGGGCCGATCTGATCCTGTCCTTTCTGCAGGCCAACAGGGCCGAGACCTATGTTCTGGTGGGAGATATCCTGGATCTGTGGCAGCCGCTTCTGCCGCATTGGACGGATGAGGCGCAGCAGGTGCTGCACCATCTGCGCGCGCGGCAGCAAGGCGGGGCGGTGATCCACTATCTGCGCGGCAATCATGATCCTGAGCCGGACGATGCCCCCGCCGACAAGCGGTTGGGTGTGGCGGCGGTCGATGCGCTGATCCATCACGGCAAGGATCAGCGCCGCTATCTGGTCCTGCATGGCGATGTGGTGGATGCGCGGATCGTGCGCTCGCATGGGATGACGCGGCTGGGCAGCCGGATCGACCATCTGTTGCGGCGGCTGGACCGGGGGCTGTCGCGCCTGCGGCGCGGCACGCCGCCCGAGGCGCGCAGCACGATCGAGGCGCTGCTGGCCGGGGTGAATGCCATGCTCTATCGCGGGCGTCGGCATGAGCGGCGGCTGATCGCCATGGCGCGCGCGCATGGGGCGGATGGGGTGATCTGCGGTCATTTCCACATTGCGGATCTGCACGACCGGCATGGCATGATCTATGCCAATTGCGGCGACTGGCTGGATAGTATGACGGCCTTGGCGGAGGGGCATGACGGGTCGCTCCAGCTTGTATCGGCGCGTGCGGTCGCGGGCGATGTGGGCAGCGCCGCGCCTGCGCTGGATGTGGAGTGTCTGGTATGAGCGCGGCGGGACTTGTGGCGCTTGGGGCGGTGGTTCTGATGGTGGCGCATCTGCTGGTGCTGGGGGTGTATTGGCGGCGGCTGGCGCGGTCGGTCGCGCCGGGGGAGGGCGTGATCGGTCAGCCTTTCGTCACCTTGTTGCGGCCCGTCTGCGGGCTGGACCCGTTCGAGACCGAGACGCTGCGGTCATCCTTCCGGCAGGATTACCCGCGCTATGAGGTGATTTTCTGCGCGAAATCCCCCGATGATCCGGTGATCGGTCTGGTCCGTCGCCTGATGGCGGAACATCCGCATGTGCCCGCGCGGCTGCTGGTGGGGGATGACCGTGTGACGGGCAATCCCAAGCTCAACAATGTCTGGAAGGGCTGGCAGGCGGCGGGGGCTGACTGGATCTGCATGACGGACAGCAACCTGTTGTTGCCGCGCGATTATCTGTCAAGGGTCGTGGACGCGTGGGGGCCAGAGACAGGGCTGGTGTCGGCACCGCCCGTGGGCGTTCGCGCCAAGGGGCTTGGCGGGTCTTTGGAATGCGCCTTTCTGAATGGCAATCAGGCGGTGCTGCAATATGCGGCGGACAGTCTGGGCATGGGGTTCGCGCAGGGCAAGACGCTGTTTTTCAACAAGCCCTTGCTGGAGGCGGCGGGCGGGTTGCGCCTGCTGGGGCGGCGGCTGGCCGAGGATGCGGCCGCGACACAGGTCATTCGTGGACTGGGGCGGCGCGTGACGCTGGTGCCGCTGCCCTTTGCGCAGCCCATCGGCACGCGGTCCTTGGCGCAGGTCTGGGCGCGGCAGTTGCGCTGGGGGCGGGTGCGGCGCGATGCCTTTCCGGCGTTGTTCCCGTGCGAGATCTTCAATGGCGGCGTGGTGCCCATTGCCATGGCCGTTGCGGCTGTGGTGCTGTCTGGCGGGCCTGCGGCGCTTGGCTTTGGGTATGCAGCCCTGTGGTATCTGGCCGAGGCATGGCTGGTGCGGCGGGCCGGCTGGCCGCTGGGCTGGCGGGGCGTGGTGGCGATGCTGTTGCGTGATCTGATGATGCCCGCCCTGTGGGGAGCGACCTATGCCCGGCGGGGGTTCGACTGGCGCGGCACGCGGCTTGCGCCGCAGGCGGTCACTGGCCCGGTGGCGGCGGCATGACCGCATGACCGAGGCCGAGATCGGCATCCTGATCCGCGACTACGGGCTGTTCATCATCGCCCCGCTGGCCGTGCTGGAGGGGCCTGTGGTGTCGGTCGTGGCAGGCTATCTGGTCAAGCTGGGGTTGCTTGGGGCACCGCTGAGCTTTGTCGTGCTGGTGCTGAGTGATCTGTTGGGGGATGTGATGCTCTACTCCTTGGGGCGACAGGGGCGCGCACGGGTGGCCTTGCCCTGGTTGTCGGCCCTTGGCGTGACGCGGCGGCGGCTGGCGCGCCTGTTGCGGGCCTTTCGGGTCAGGGGTGGGCGCATCCTGATCCTTGGCAAGCTGACCCATGCGGCAGGCTTTGCCGTGCTGCTGGCCGCTGGTATGGCGCGGATGCCTTTCGCCCGGTTTCTGGGGTTGAGCCTGCTCGCGACGCTGCTCAAGGTCGCGGTTCTGATGGCGCTGGGCTGGTTCTATGGCCGTGTCGCGGACCGCGTGGGCAACTGGGTGCTGGCGGGCAGTCTGTTGCTGGTCCTGTGTCTGCTGGGGCTGTGCGCAGGCTATCTGATCCGTCGCAGACGGAGCGTTGCATGACAGCGGGCCTCACCTGCCTGATCCCTGCCCATAACGAGGCGCCGCGCATCGCAGGGGTGCTGGACGTCGTGATGGACCATCCGATGATTGCGCGGGTGATCGTGGTCGATGACGGATCGACGGATGAGACAGCCGCCGTGGCGGAGAAAGCCGGGGCCTTTGTTCTGCGCCTGTCGCCCAATCGCGGGAAATCCGCAGCGATTGCGGTGGGTCTGGCCGAAGTGACGACCAGCCATGTCCTGCTGCTGGATGCGGATCTGACCGGGTTGCGCGCCGGACATCTGTCCGGCCTGATCGCCCCTGTGCAGGCGGGGCGGGCCGATGTCACACTGTCGCTGCGGGCCAATGCGCCGCGCCTGTGGCAATGGCTGGGCGTGGATTACATCACAGGCGAGCGGGTCTTGCCGATGGCGATGCTGACACCCTGTCTGGAGCAGATCGCGGCGCTGCCGCGCTTTGGGCTTGAGGTGTTTGTGAACACGCGGATCAAGGCGGCCGGGCTGCGCGTGGCCATCGTGGCCTGGCCCGGTGTGGCCAGCCCCGCCAAGGGGATCAAGCGGGGATGGTGGACGGGTCTTGTGGCGGATGCTGCGATGATCCGTGACATTCTGCGCACGGTCTCGGCCGCGACCGTTCTGCGGCAGATCCTTTATCTGCGCTCAAGCAGAGGTTGATATTGCCCGCGCTTTCGGATGGGATGGCAGGGTAACATCTGTGGTTTCGCGTTTCGGTCGCTTTGATGGCGCAGCCGTGATCCTTGACAGTCTGGCCCCGCAGTCGCGCGTCCGACATGCTCTGCCTGAGGGAGAGGGCTGATGCAGGGGGATGAACCATTGCCGCGCGGACTTGCGCCGGATCGCCTGCGCCGTCGCATCGACCCGGCCACGCTGGGGTTCGAGACGACCGAGTCGCTGGAGGTGTTGCACAGCCTCATCGGGCAGGACCGTGCGATGCAGGCGATCCGGCTGGCCGCCGGGATCGGGCATCGCAGCTTCAACCTGTTCGTGGTCGGCCCTTCGGGCACCGGGCGGCACAGTGCGGTGCAAAGCGTGCTGGCGCAGGAGGCGGCGGCGCGGCCCGTGCCCTGCGACTGGGCCTATGTCAACAATTTCGAGGATGAGCAGAAACCCCGCGCGCTGAAACTGCCCACCGGGCAGGCGCAGCGGTTGCGCGCCGAGATGGAGGATCTGGTCGATGATCTGGGCGCGGAAATCCCCGCTCTGTTCGAGGGCGAGGACTATCAGGCGCGGCGCAAGGCGCTGGAGAATGACTTCGCCGAGGCCGGGTCGGTCCGGATGCAGGAGTTCGCCGCAAGGGCCAAGGCCGAGGATGTGGGGCTGGTGAGCACGCCCACCGGCTTTATGGTCACGGCAATCCGCGAGGGCGAGGTGATCGACAAGGAGGCGTTCGACAAGCTGCCCGCCGAGGAACAGGCGCGGATCGAGGAAAAGATCGCCCGTTTCCAGAAGGAGCTGACCTCCATTCTGGAGGACGCGCCCGCCTTGGTGCGGGCGCATCGACAGCGTGTCATCGCCCTGCATGCCAGCATGGCCGAACAGGCAGTGCAGCAGCGCATCCACGAGGCGCGCGCGCAGTTCGCGGGTATCGACAGCGTGCAGCATTACCTGACCGAAGTGGCGCAGGACATGATCCGCAACGCCGAGTTGTTCCTTGAGGCGCATGCTCAGGGGCGGGATGGGCCGTTCCCCGCCGGGATCCGCAAGGTGCATCGCGAGCCGCAGTTCAGCCGCTATGTCATCAATGTCATGGTGTCCCATTCGGGCGAGGATGGCACAGGCGCGCCGCTGGAGACCGAGGAGCTTCCCACCCTGAACCGTCTTGTGGGGCGGATCGAGAATATCGCGCAGATGGGGGCCTTGATGACGAATTTCACCCTGATCCGCCCCGGCGCTCTGCACCGGGCCAATGGCGGGTTTCTGGTGCTGGACGCGCGGCGTATCCTGTCGGAGCCTTTCGCGTGGGAGGCGTTGAAGCGCAGCCTGCAACATCGGACCATCGCCATCACGTCGATGGCGGAGCGGTTGAGCCTTGTGCAGACATTGTCGCTGGAGCCGGATCCGATCCCGCTGGATGTGCGCGTGGTGCTGGTGGGCGAGCGGATGCTTTACGCGCTACTGGTGATGCTGGACCCGGACTTTTCGGAACTCTTCAAGTTGCAGGCCGATTTCGAGGAGGATTTCGCGCTGACGCCGGAGAATGCGGTGCTGTTCTCGCGGCTTCTGGCCTCGTTCATCCGGCGTGAAGGGTTGCGGCCGTTGAATGCTGCCGCCGTGGCCCGGTTGCTGGAGGAAGCCTTGCGCCGCGCCGAGGACAGCGAGAAGCTGTCTCTGCATCTGGGCGCGCTGGCCGATATCCTGCGCGAGGCGGAACATTACGCCTGTGCGAGGCTGGATTGCGAGGGCGAGGCCGCCCCGGTTGCGGTCGAGGATATCGAAAAGGCGTTGGTCGCGGCCGAGCATCGCAACGCGCGCATCCGTGACCGGATGCAGGAGGCGGTGACGCGCGGCACGATCCTGATCGACACGGATGGCGCGGTGGTGGGCCAGATCAACGGGCTTTCCGTAGCGCAGATCGGGACGTTCCGGTTTGGGCGTCCGTCGCGGATCACCGCGCGGGTGAGGATGGGCGCGGGCAAACTGGTGGATATCGAGCGCGAAGTGGAGTTGGGCGGGCCGCTGCATTCCAAAGGTGTGCTGATCCTGTCGGGCTATCTGGCGGCCACCTATGCGCTGGATGTGCCGTTCTCGCTGCATGCCAGCCTTGTGTTCGAGCAAAGCTATGGCGGGGTGGATGGCGACAGCGCCTCATCGGCGGAACTATATGCGTTGCTGTCGGCCTTGTCGGACCTGCCGATCCGGCAGGGTTTGGCCGTGACCGGGTCGGTCAATCAGGCCGGGCAGGTGCAGGCGATTGGCGGGGTGAATGAGAAGATCGAAGGGTTTTTCGACATCTGTGCCGCGCGGGGGCTGACAGGCGATCAGGGCGTGCTGATCCCTGCCGCCAATGTGCCGCATCTGATGCTGCGCCCCGATGTGGTGCAGGCTGTGGCGGAGGGCCGGTTTCGTGTTCTGCCCGTGGCCCGCATCGACGAGGGGATCACGCTTTTGACCGGGGTTCCGGCGGGGACGCGTGGAGCGGATGGAACATGGCCCGAGGGCAGCGTCAATGCGCGGGTCGAGGCGCGGCTGTCCGCCTTTGCCTTGGCACGCCAGCGCTTTGGTCGCGACAAGGGCGGCGATGGCGGCGATGGCGGAACGCCCCCGCCTTGATCTGGGTCAGGGCGCGGGGTCGATCCGCAATCTAGCATCGGACCGGTGTGAAAGCGGCTTCGGCAAGTTGCGTTCCAGATGCAGGTTTTGATCTGGTCAGCCATTGTGCCGGAATCTAATATTCACTATATGGAATATGAAAGCGATCCCCGGCGGGTTCGCGTGGTTTTCATGGAGGCGCAAATGAAAGCGCAAGTCTTTGCTCTGGTTGGCTTTCTGGCCTTCTCACCGGCGGCATTCGCCGAATCCCTGACCGTGACCGCTCAGCCCGTCACCGATTGGAAAGCCGTCTATGGCCAGATCGAGGCGCAGACCCGATTGCCCGCCCGGGCGCGGCTGGGGGGCACGCTGGTGTCTCTGAACGCGGTGGAAGGCGACCGGGTCGAGGCGGGGCAGGTGCTGGCCCGCGTGGTCGATGACAAGCTGGACCTGCGCCTGCGCGCCGTCGACGCGCAATTGCAATCGCTGCAATCGCAGTTGGAGAACGCGCAGAGCGAACTGGAGCGTGGCGAGGCGTTGTTGCAGCGGGGCGTCACGACGGTGCAACGGCTGGATGCGCTGCGCACGCAGGTGGATGTGCTGACCGGGCAGATCGAGGCGACCCGCGCCGAACGCTCGGTCGTCGAGCAGCAGGCGACCGAGGGCGATGTGCTGGCCCCGATTGCGGGCCTGGTGCTGACAGTCCCCGCCGCAGCGGGTGCTGTCGTCATGCCGGGCGAGGCGGTGGCGACCATCGGGGGCGGCGGGTTCTTTCTGCGTCTGGCCATTCCCGAACGCCATGCCCGTGCGCTGAATGAGGGCGATGCGATCGAGATCGACGGCGCAGGCGACGGGGCGACGGGGCGTCTGGCGCGTGTCTATCCGCAGATCGAGAATGGCCGCGTGATTGCCGATGTGGCGGTCGAGGGGCTGGATGAGGCTTTTGTCGATGCCCGCGTTCTGGTGCGGCTGGCCGTGGGGCAGCGTGAGGCGCTGTTGGTGCCGGAAAGCGCCGTGACCACCCGTGCCGGTCTGGATTTCGTGACGGTCGAGGGTGTGCATCAGGGCGAACGGGCCGTCATGTTGGGCCAACGGCATGAACAGGACGGCACCGTCATGCGCGAGGTTCTGTCGGGTCTGACGGAAGGTGAAACGGTGGTGGTGAAATGAGCGACAAACCCCAGTCTCTGGGCATCGCGGGGAACCTGACCAAGGGTTTCATCCGCTCGCCCCTGACCCCGCTGATCATGCTGGCGGCGCTGGCCATGGGTCTGATCGCGCTGATGGTTGTCCCGCGCGAGGAAGAGCCGCAGATTTCGGTGCCGATGGTGAATATCCTGATGCAGGCACCGGGGCTGAAGGCCGAGGATGCGGTGCGGCTGGTGTCCGAACCGATGGAGACCATCGTCAAGGCGATCAACGACGTCGAGCATGTCTATTCGCAGACCATGGATGACGGCGCGATGATCACTGCACGGTTCAACGTGGGCACCTCCTCGGACGCGGCGATCCTGCGCGTGCATGAAAAGGTGCGGGCCAATATGGACCGCATCCCCGTTGGTATTCCCGAGCCGCTGATCATCGGGCGGGGCATCGATGATGTGGCGATCGTGACGCTGACCCTGACGGCCGCTGAAGGGGCCGAGGTCAGCGCCAATGACCTGACGCGGTTGGCGCGCGAATTGCGGGCCGATCTGTCGAAGGTCGAGGATGTGGGCCTGTCTTATATCGTGGGCGAGGCGAACGAGGCGATCCGCATCGCGCCCGATCCCGAACGCATGGCGCTGTATGGCGTGACGCTGCAACAACTGGCGGGCAAGGTGCAATCGGCCAACCGCACGATGAATGCAGGGCGCATCCGTGACGGGGGCGACCAGATCGGGCTGGTGGCGGGGCAAAGCCTGACGGCACCCGCAGAAATCGCGGGGCTGCTTCTGACCACGCGGGACGGGCGGCCCGTCTATGTGGGCGATGTGGCGGCGATAGACTTCGTGCCCGACATGTCCGACCGGATCGTTGCCCATGTGACCCGTGCCGAAGATGGCACAATCACGCGCAGCCCTGCCGTGACGCTGGCCTTTGCAAAGCGGGCCGGGTCCAATGCCGTGGTGGTGGCCGAGGAGATACTGGGGCGCACCGCCGCGCTGCAAGAGACGCTGATCCCAGACTCCGTGGCGGTCGAGATCACGCGCAACTATGGCGAAACGGCCAAGGAGAAGGCCGATACGCTGCTGCTCAAGCTGTTTCTGGCGACCTTGTCGATCATCGTGCTGACGCTGGTGGCGATCGGCTGGCGCGAAAGCATCGTGGTGGCGGTGGTCATTCCGGTGACGATCCTGCTCACGCTCTTTGGCGCGTGGATCATGGGCTATACGCTGAACCGGGTGTCTCTGTTCGCGCTGATCTTCTCGATCGGGATTCTGGTGGATGACGCCATCGTGGTGATCGAGAATATCGCCCGCCATTGGGGGATGAAGGACGACCGCGACCGCGTGACCCGCGCGATTGACGCGGTGGCCGAGGTGGGCAATCCCACGATTGTGGCCACGCTGACGGTGGTGGCCGCACTTCTGCCGATGCTCTTCGTGTCGGGGCTTATGGGCCCCTATATGAGCCCCATTCCGGCGGTGGCCTCGGCCGCGATGATCATTTCGTTCTTCATTGCGGTGATGGTGACGCCCTGGCTGATGGTCAAGATCGCGGGCAAGGCCCCGATGCATGGGCATGGTGGCGAGGATGGCGGCTTTCTGGGGCGTTTGTTCACCCGCGTCGCGCGGCCCGTGCTGGCGACCAAGGGGCGCAGCCTGACCTTTCTGCTGGTTACCGCGGCGCTGTCCTTTGGCTCGCTTGGTTTGCTGTATACGCAGCATGTGACGGTCAAGCTGCTGCCATTCGATAACAAGAAGGAACTGGCCGTGGTGATCGACATGCCCGAGGGCACGTCGGTCGAGGCGACGGATGGCGTGGCGCAATCGGTGGCGCGTGTTGCGATGGGCCTGCACGAGGTCGTCAGCGTGCAGACCTATGCCGGGACATCCGCGCCGTTCAATTTCAACGGCCTGGTGCGGCATTACTTCCTGCGGGCCGAGCCGCATATGGGCGATGTGCAGATCAACCTGTCCGAGGTGGGCCATGGTGCGCGGTCGAGTCACGAGATTGCGCTGGAGCTGCGCGAGGCGCTGAAGGCGCTGGACCTGCCGGAAGGGGCAAGCCTCAAGACGGTCGAACCACCGCCCGGCCCGCCCGTGATGGCGACGCTGTTGGCCGAGGTTTACGGGCCCACGCCCGAGGCGCGGCGCGAGACGGCGCGCAAGTTGCGCGACGCCTTTGAAAGCGTGGATTTCATCGTCGATGTGGATGACAGCTTCGGCAATCCGCCGCGCCGCTTGCGGGCCGTGATCTCGCCCGACGATCTGGAATTCTTTTCGGTACAGGAACAGGATGTGTTCGACACGATCGGCATCCTGAACGGCGAGACGACGGTGGGCTATTCGCATCGCGAGGATGGCCGCCGCCCGATCCCGATCACGGTGGCGCGCGATCTGTCGGACCGGGTGATGGATGAGCGGTTCCTGTCCACGCCCATCCCCGCCAACGTCCTGCCCGGTGCGCGCGGTGTGGTGGAACTGGGCGATGTCCTGCGGATCGAAGAGGAAGTGATGTCCTATCCGATCTTCCGCCGCAACGGCCGCCCCGCCGAGATGGTGATGGCCGAACTGGCCGGGCGGTTCGAGGCACCTTTGTATGGCATCGTCGAGGTGGGCCGCGCGCTGGATGCGATGGACTGGGCCGAGGGGGAAAAGCCGCTGGTCCTGCTGAACGGCCAGCCGATTGACGACAGCCGTCCCACGATCCTGTGGGATGGGGAATGGGAGGTGACATGGGTCACCTTCCGCGACATGGGCGCGGCCTTTGGCGTGGCGCTGCTGGGCATCTATGTGCTGGTGGTGGCGCAGTTCGGATCGTTCCGGGTGCCCTTGGTGGTGCTGACGCCGGTGCCGCTGACGTTTTTGGGCATCATGATCGGGCATTGGCTGTGGGGCGCGCCATTTTCGGCCACGTCGATGATCGGGTTCATCGCGCTGGCGGGGATCATCGTGCGCAACTCGATCCTGCTGGTGGATTTCATCCGCCATACGGACCCGGCAGGCAAGTCGCCGGTGGATATCCTGCTGGAGGCAGGGGCGATCCGGTTCAAGCCGATCCTGCTGACCGCACTGGCTGCGATGTTCGGGGCGACGGTCATTCTGGCTGACCCGATCTTTCAGGGTCTGGCGCTGTCGCTGCTGTTCGGCCTGTTCAGTTCGACCCTGCTGACGGTGCTGGTGATCCCGGCAATCTACCGGGTGTTCAAGACGTGAGGTTGCGCCGGGGGCATGCTGCCCCCGGACCCCCGGCGAGTATTTATGGCAAGATGAATGGGGGCGGGCTTTTCAGCCTGCCTTTTTCAGGTTCGGATGCCGGCGAAGCGGGTCTGCCATTCCTCGCGCTGCTCATCGGTGATCTTGGTGAAAAGCACCTCGGGCACGGTGAAGGCATGGCCTGCGGGCAGGGCGGTCAGCCATGCGCCCAGATCGCCTTCGGGCCATGTGGCGTCTTGCGCCTGCATCGCGCCAAGCATCGCGGCACTTGCATCGGGGATGAAGGGGGCTGACAGCACGGCGTAAAGCCGGATCAGGTTCAGGCCGAGGCGCGTCTGCATGGCGGCGCGGTCGGCATCTTCCTTGATCGTGACCCAAGGCGCGGCGGATTGCAGGTATTCATTGCCCAGCACCCAGATCGCGCGGAGTTCCTGCGCGGATTTGCGCACCTCCATCTCGTCCATGAAGGTTTCATAGGCGCGCAGGCGGGTGGTCAGGGCGTCGATCAGGGCGGTTTCCTGCGGGCCGATCTCGCCGCCTGCGGGGACGGTCTCGCCGAATTTCGACCGGCAGAATTTGGTGATGCGGCTGACGAAATTGCCCAGAACGTCGGCCAGGTCCTTGTTCACGGAAGCCTGGAAATTCTCCCATGTGAACTCGGCATCCGAGGACTCGGGGGCATGGGACAGAAGCCACCAGCGCCAGTAATCGGCCGGCAGGATGGCGAGGGCCTGATCCATGAAGACGCCGCGCCCGCGTGAGGTGCTGAACTGGCCGCCGTCGTAATTGAGGTAGTTGAAGGATTTGATGTAGTCGACCAGCTTCCACGGCTCGCCCGAACCAAGGATGGTGGCGGGGAAAGACAGGGTATGGAAGGGGACGTTGTCCTTGCCCATGAACTGGGTATAGGTGACGTCTTCGGCGCCCTTGTCCGTGCGCCACCAGCGTTCCCATGCGCTGTCGTCCAGCCCTTGGGCGCGCGCCCATTCGGCGCCGCAGGCGATGTATTCGATGGGCGCATCGAACCAGACATAGAAGACCTTGCCCTCCATCCCCGGCCAGTCCTGATCGCCCTTTTTCACCGGGATTCCCCAGTCCAGATCGCGCGTGATGCCACGGTCCTGCAAGCCGTCACCATCGTTGAGCCATTTCTTGGCGATCGAGGTGGTCAGGATCGGCCAGTCGGCCTTGCTGTCGATCCAGTCCTGAAGCTGCTGGCGCATCTCGCTTTGACGAAGATAGAGGTGCTTGGTCGCGCGCTGTTCCAGATCGGTGGAGCCGGAGATGGTCGAGCGCGGGTTGATCAGGTCCACCGGGTCAAGCTGCTTGGTGCAGTTGTCGCATTGATCGCCGCGCGCGCTCTCGAAGCCGCAATTGGGACAGGTGCCCTCGATATAGCGGTCGGGCAGGAAGCGGCCATCGGCCTTTGAATAGATCTGCGTCTCGGACACTTCGCGGATCAGCCCGGCCTCGGCCAGACGGCCTGCGAAATGCTGGGTCAGCTTGTGGTTCTGCGGGCTGGAGGAGCGGCCGAAGTGATCGAAGCTGAGGCGAAAGCCGCGCGCGATTTCGGCCTGGACGGTGTGCATTTCGGCGCAGTAATCGGCAACGGGCTTGCCCGCCTTGGCGGCGGCCAGTTCGGCGGGGGTGCCGTGTTCGTCGGTGGCGCAGAGGAACAACACCTCGTTGCCGCGCCCGCGCTGATAGCGGGCATAAAGATCGGCGGGCAACTGGCTGCCCACGAGGTTGCCCAGATGCTTGATCCCGTTGATGTAAGGGATCGCCGAGGTGATCAGATGCCGTGCCATGTCATCAAGCCTTTGTGCGGTTCGGCCCTTCCTTAGCGCAAGGTGGGCCGGGGTTCCAGCGGGGCGTGCGTGTCAGTCCTCGTCGCGGGCGCGCCCGGTCAGCCGCCCGATCAGGAAAGAGGTGCGCGGGGCCCAGACATAGCGGGTGCGGGTGCGCGCGCTGGGGCGCATGCGCATGCGGATCAGGCCGAAGATCACCAGCACGCCATGGCCTGCGCCGATCATGACGAACATGGCGGAGGGGCCGTAAACCTCGATCAGGGTCGAGGCCATGAGGGGGGCGGCAATCGCGCCGAGCGCGAAGAAGAACATGAGGGCGGCGGAAAGCTCGACCCGTTCCGAGGCATCGGCGAAATCATGGGCATGGGCGGCGGCGACGGAATAGATCGGGAAGGTCGTGGCCCCGAACAGCGTCGCGGTCAAAAGCACGCCTGCGGTGCCCAGATCCCCCGTGAGCGCCGTCAGCGCGGAGCTGGCGATGGAGGCGATGGAGAGCCAGATCAGCACCCAGCGGCGGTCGTATTTATCGGCCAGCCAGCCCACGGGATATTGCGCCAGCGCCCCGCCCGCGACGAAGGCCGACAGGAACCAGGCGATCTGATCGACGGCGAGGCCGACCTCCTGGCCGTAGACGGGACCGACCATGCGGAAGGAGGCGCTGGACAGCGCCGCCACCACCACCCCCGCGGCGGCCAGCGGCGAGCGGGTCACGGCCAGCATCGGGCGCAGGCGCAGGGCGTCGGGGGTTTCAGGCTCGGCGGTGCGGGTCAGGGTGATGGGCAGCAGGGCGGCGCAGCACAGGAGGGCGAGCAGGTTGTAGGAGACGTAAGAGGCCGGCTCCAGCACCGAGATCAGCATCTGTGCCACCAGTGACGCGCCCATATCGACCACGCGGTAGGTGCCCATGGCGCGGCCGCGTGTCTCGTTGGTCAGCTTGGCCTGCAACCATGCCTCGATCACCGTGTAGCACCCCGCCACGCAGAGGCCGGAGGCCACCCGCATCAGCGCCCAGGCATAGGCGTCGATCACCAGCATATGGGCAAGCAGGCCGATGGCCCCCGCCGCGGTGAAGGCGGCGAAGGCGCGCGAATGGCCGATGGTCCCCATCAGGCGCGGGGCCCACCAGCAGCCGATGAAGAAGCCGAAGAAATGCGCCGAGCCCAGCAGGCCAATCTGCGCGTTGGTGAAATCCAGCGTGATGCCCGACAACGCATCCAGCGGCCCCACGCCCCCGGTCGAGAGCTGGAGCAGGATCACAGACAGAAACAGGGCCGCAAAGGAGATCATCAGGCGCATGGGGCCAGTCCTGCCCATCCGGCCGGGGATGGCAAGAGGGCTTGGCATGTTTTGCGGGCTGTTGCCTGAGTATTTGGGGAAGGATGAAGGGGCGGGGCGTGCGCCCTTCATCGTTCTTCAAATACTCTTCATGCAACTGCGGCCCGGATCGGTCCGGTTGCGGCATGAGTGGGGCCGTGCAATTGCCAGTCGCGGGGCGGGTCTTGCCGTGCGCGCAGGCGGCGCAGGGTCCAGCCTTGCCGGTCGGGCCGGTGGGCGGGGGCCATGTGCCAGCGGGACTCCACCCCCTGCGCGCCGCCATCCTCGGGCGTCAGGATCAGGCCAAGGGGGGCGAAGGCCCCTTCAGCGGCCCCTGTTTCGGCGGCCAGATGCAGGCGACGCACAGGTGTCAGGCCGGGGGGGGCGGGCAGGTCGGCCACGACAAGAGGGGCGGCACCGCTGCGCAAGCATTCCTCCATGCACCAGAGCAGGTCTTCGGGGCGTTGGGGGGACAGATGCAGAAAGCCTTCGGGCCGGGCCAGCCCCACCATCCCATCCGGGTTGGGCCGGTCGGGCAGGTGGCGCGGGGCGATCCAGATCACCGGGCCGGGGCCTTGGCGCTGCACCGCGCCCGCCAGCCAGATGGCAAAGCTGCGCCGGGCGGGGCCGCAGGCTTCGTGCAGGCGGGCCAGCGTCAGGCGGATGTCGCCGGTCAGCATCAGGGCCGGGCGGTCACGCTGCGGGGCGCGGGTCAGAAGGGTGGGGTTGAGGGGAATCGTCATGGTGTCAGTCTAGCATGTTCCTGATTTGTTCCAAATCCCTTTTCGGGGGTGACGCAGCCTGAAAACAGGTTAGGTTCCGCCGCGATCACGTATGAAGGAGACCGATCCGATGAAGATGAATCCGCTGGGCCGCACTGGCCTGATGGTGAGCGAGCTGTGCCTTGGCACGATGACCTATGGCACCCAGACACCCGAGGCAGAGGCCCATCGCCAGATCGAGACGGCGCTGGCGGCGGGGATCAACTTCATCGACACCGCCGAGATGTATCCGGTGAACCCGGTGGCCAAGGAAACCATCGGTCTGACCGAAGAGGTCATCGGCAACTGGCAGGCGGCCAACCGGGGGCGGCGGGGCGAGTATATCCTGGCCACCAAGCACACGGGCGAGGGGATGGCCCATGTGCGCGACGGCGCGCCCATCACATCGGCCACGATTCCGGGGGCGGTGGAAGGATCATTGAAGCGGTTGAAAACCGATGTGATCGACCTTTACCAGTTTCACTGGCCCAATCGCGGATCGTATATGTTCCGGCGCAACTGGGGCTATGATCCTTCATCCCAGAACCGGGCCGAGACCATCGCCAATATGGAAGACACGCTGGAGGCGCTGCAGCGGCAGGTCGAGAAGGGCAATATCCGCCATTTCGGCCTGTCGAATGAAAGCGCATGGGGCACGACCCAATGGGCGCGGATCGCGGATGCGCGGGGCTGGCCGCGTGTCGCCTCGATCCAGAACGAATATTCGCTGATGTGCCGGATGTTCGACACCGATCTGGCCGAGGTGGCGGCGAATGAGGATGTGGGGCTTTTGGCGTTCTCGCCATTGGCGGCGGGGCTGCTGACGGGCAAGTATCAGGGGGGTGTGGTGCCTGACGGGTCACGCCGGTCGCGCACGCCGGATCTGGGCGGGCGGATCACGGATCGCGCCTTTGTCGCGGTGCAAGCCTATCTGGATCTGGCGACAGAGTTCGGGATCGACCCGGTTCATATGGCGCTGGCCTGGGCGGCGGGGCGGCCTTTCATGACGTCTGTGATCTTCGGGGCCAGCACGCAGGATCAGTTGGATCATGTGCTGGCGGGTGCGGGGATGACCCTGCCCGAAGGGCTGGCGGCGCGGATCGACGCGCTGCACCGGGCGCATCCTTTGCCGTATTGATTTCGCCACGACTCGGCTTGACTGTATCCGTATTTCCGGTATTCAGGAAATATGGATACAAACCTCGCCATTTCCGCTTTTGCGACCCTCGGCCATGCCGGGCGGTTGTCTGTGTTCCGCCTTCTGATGCGGCATATGCCGCAGGGCGTGCGTCCGACCGAGATAGCGGACGCGCTTGATCTCAAACAGAATACCCTCTCGCACCATCTGGCTGATCTGGAACGGGCGGGGCTGATCCGCGCGACCCGTCAGGGGCGGTCGATCTTCTACAGCGTCGATTTGGAGCGCGCGGGGCAACTTGTTACATTTCTGGTCGATGATTGCTGCCGGGGGCGGCCCGAGATCTGCGCCCATCTTCCGGGGGCCGAGATGTTATCCCACACAGGACAGGAGACGAGGATGTTCAACGTATTGTTCATCTGCACCAGCAATTCCGCGCGCTCGATCTTTGCCGAGGCGCTGTTGAACGAGCTGGGGCAGGGGCGTTTCCGCGCCTTTTCCGCTGGCACCATCCCGCGCGGGGTGCCGCATCCACGGGCGATTGCCCTGCTGGACCGGGCCGGGTTCGCCACCGCCGCGCTGCGGTCCAAGGACCTGTCGGAATTCGAGGGCGAGGGCGCGCCGGTGATGGATTTCGTCTTTACGGTCTGCGACCGCGCGGCATCGGAGGAATGCCCGCCCTGGCCCGGCCATCCGCTGAGCGCGCATTGGGGCATCCCCGACCCGGTCAAGGAGACCGGGACCGAGGCGGAGCAGGCGCTGGCCTTTGCCACAGCATTTGACGCCATGCGCCGCCGGATCGCGGCCTTTGTCGCCTTGCCCATGGCCGAGCTGGATCGGATCAGCCTGCAAAAACGCATTGATGACATTGGCCAGGATGCCAATCAAAAGGGAATATCCGCATGACCCGTATTGCGCTGAACGGCTTTGGCCGCATCGGAAAATTGCTGCTGCGGGCGCTGGCGGATGACCCCGCGCAGGGGCAGATTGTCCTGCTGAACGATCCGGCGGGACGCCCCGATCAGCATGCGCTGCTGATGGAGTTCGATTCCGTGCATGGCCGCTGGCGCGGGGATATCGCTTTTGACACCGATAGCCTGACCCTGAACGGGCAGCGGATGCAGGTGACAGCTCACAAGCGGATCGAGGATCTGCCGCTGGCGGCGCTGGGCGTCGATCTGGTGCTGGATTGCACGGGCGTGTTCAAGACCGCCGAGAAGGTGGCGCCTTACTATGCGGCGGGGGTCAAGAAGGTGATCGTCTCTTCGCCCGTCAAGGATGGCGGGGCGTTGAACCTTGTCTACGGCGTGAACCATCACCTCTATGATCCGGGGCGGCATGACCTGATCACGGCGGCCAGTTGCACGACGAATTGCCTGGCTCCGGTTGTGAAGGTGCTGCATGAGGTGCTGGGTATAAAGCACGGATCAATCACGACAATTCACGATGTGACAAATACGCAGACCATCGTGGACAGGCCCGCCAAGGACATGCGCCGCGCGCGGTCGGCCTTGATGAACCTGATCCCCACGACGACCGGAAGTGCCACGGCGATCACGCTGATTTACCCGGAACTGAAAGGCCGTTTGAACGGCCATGCGGTGCGGGTGCCGCTGCTCAATGCCTCGATCACCGATGCCGTGTTCGAGATGGAGCGGGCGACCACGGTGGAAGAGGTGAACTGCTTGTTCAAGGCCGCCGCCGAGGGCGATCTGAAGGGTATTCTGGGCTATGAGGAGCGTCCGCTGGTGTCCTGCGATTATCGCGGCGACCCGCGCTCGGCCATTATCGACGCGCCCTCGACCATGGTGGTCAATGGCACGCAGGTGAAGGTTTACGCGTGGTATGACAACGAGTGGGGCTATACCTGCCGGATGGCCGATATTGCCCGCATGGTTGCGGGGGCGATGTGAGCGCAGCCGCACCCAGCGCCTTGCGCGCCTATGCGGCGGTGACGGCGGCCTATTGGGCCTTCATGCTGTCGGATGGCGCGCTGCGGATGCTGGTGCTGCTGCATTTCAACGGGTTGGGGTTCAGCCCGGTGCAACTGGCCTGGCTTTTCCTGTTGTATGAGGTGGCGGGGATCGTCACCAACCTGTCGGCGGGCTGGATTGCCGCGCGGTTCGGGCTGACGGCAACGCTCTATGCGGGGCTGGGCATTCAGATCGTGGCGCTGGCGGCGCTGGCGCAGTTGGACCCGACATGGACGGTGGCGGCCTCGGTCGCGTTTGTCATGGCGGTGCAGGGGGCGTCTGGCGTGGCCAAGGACCTGTCCAAGATGGCGTCGAAATCGGCGGTCAAGGTCTTGGCCCCCAAGGCGGATGGGGGATTGTTCCTTTGGGTGGCGCTGCTGACCGGATCGAAGAACGCGGTCAAGGGATTGGGCTTTTTCATGGGCGCGGCGCTCTTGGGGCTGGTGGGGTTCGTGCCTGCGGTCTGGGCCATGGCGGGCGTGCTGGCCGTGATCCTGACGGCGGTGATGCTGTTCATGCCGGCGGGCCTGCCTGCGGGCAAGAAAGAAGCGAAGTTTTCGCAGGTCTGGTCCAAGGATGCCCGCATCAACCGGCTGTCGCTGGCGCGGATGTTCCTGTTTGGCGCGCGGGATGTGTGGTTCGTCGTGGGTATCCCCATCTATTTCCAGTCGGTCCTGTCGGACGGAACGCCCGAGGGGGCGCGGGCTGCGTTTTTCCTGATCGGCGGGTTCATGGCGCTGTGGATCATCGCTTATGGCGCGGTGCAGGCGAGCGCCCCGCGTCTGCTGCGCGCGGCGCTGCGGCCTGAATCCGAGATCGTGGGCCAAGCGATCCGCTGGGCGGGGCTGCTGGTGCCGATCCCGCTGGCGCTGGCGGCGCTGGCCTTTCTGGCGGGGGCGCCAGCGGCTTGGCTGACGGGCAGTCTGGTGGCGGGGCTGTTGCTGTTCGGCTTTGTCTTTGCGATCAATTCGGCGGTGCATTCCTATCTGATCCTGGCCTTCACCAGTGATGCGCGGGTGACGATGGATGTGGGGTTCTACTACATGTCCAACGCGGCGGGGCGGCTGTTGGGCACGCTTCTGTCCGGTCTATCCTATCAGATTGGCGGTGTGCCGCTGTGTCTGGCGACGGCAGGGCTGATGGCCGGGGCAAGCTGGTGGGCGGTGCGGCGCTTGCGCTGAGCCTTGCCGATCGACAGGTATCGCCTTGCGCGACAGGGGCGCGCGCCCCTAGGGTGCGGGGCGGCGATGCGCTGCTCTGCCCTGACAGGAGTTCTGATGCCCATCCTTGCCATCCGTCTGCGCCTTGGCCTGCTGGCGCTGGTCTTGCTGGCAGCCTGTGCGGCCCCGCCCCCCAAGGGCGAGGGATTTCGTGACACAAGCGCGCCCTTCGCCTCGACCCAGCGGTTCGAGACGGAGCGGTTTCTGGGTGAATGGGTGCAGATTGCCGCTTTTGCGACGCCGGAGCAGGTGGTGACGGCAGAGCGGCATCTTTACCGGCGCGCCACGACCGGGCAGATCGTGGCGGATGTGACGGGGCCGGATGGCGCGGCAGAGCGGCGCGTCTATGCGCTGGAGGGACCCGGACGCTTGCGACCGGTGGCACCTGAGGGCGAGGCTCTGTGGGTGCTTTGGGTGGATGAGGGGTTCCGCACCGCCGTTCTGGGCACGCCGTCGGGGTCGCAGGCGTTCATTCTGGATCGCAGCGCGATATCTGCGCCCGACCGTCTGCGCGCGGCGCGTGAGATTTTGGACTGGTATGGCTATGACTTGGCACGGTTGCAAAATGCCCGCTAAGGCGCGGATTTGAGTATTTATGGCAAGATGAAGCGGGCGCGCCTTGGTTATTGAATGCGCGCGCGCAGGTCTTGCAGATGGGTGGTCAGATCGCGGGCCGAGATGCTGGCCTCGCGCACCAGATGGTCGAAATGCTTGGTGAAGGCCTGCACCCTTTCACTGTCGCGGAAGGCCACATAGTTGCGTCCGATATAGAGCACGGCCAGCAGCGGGCCGAAGATCGTGATCGGCGCGGAATAGACGCGGCGCGCATCGAAAAGATAGAGGCGCAGGCCCGGATAGAATTGCCGGTGCAGGTCAAGGAAGCGGTCGATCTGTTCGATCCGGATCGCCTCTGACAGACCGGTGTAGTAGCCGGTGCCGAGGGCGAAGCTTTCCATCTCGTGCAGGGGCAGGGCGATCTCGTAATCGGAATGGGCCCCGCGCATCCAGTTCAGCCGGTCCTGCGAGGCGTTGATCGCCTGTTCCGTCGTGCGGCCCAGATGGGGGGTATATTCCCAGTCCAGCAGGCTATGTGTCTTGAGCATGTCGGGCAGGCCAGCGGGGACGTGGCGGATCTTGTAGCCCGCCGCCTCGCGGTGCCAGCTGAAGATCTGTTCATCCACCAATGCGCGCGGCGCTTCGGTCAGCGAGAGCGATGTGGCCAGCAGGTCGGCGGCGCTTTCGGGCCTGTCGGACAGTGACAAAAGCCAGTCTGCCGACACGCCGAGAGCGGCGGCGCATTCGCCCACCACCTGCGCATTGGGAAGACGGGCGCCGGTATCGGACAGAAGCTGCGACACGGTCGAGCGATCCACGCCGATCTGGCGGGCCAAGGCGCTCTGGCTCAGGCTCCGGCGTTCCATCGCGGTGGCGAGGCGCTGGCGGAATTGTGTGGCGCGCTGGCGTTTGTCGATAATATCTCTCATTTGGTGATCTTTATCACATTTGTCGAGAATTGTTAATCATATTCAGAATACACACAGGGCCTGCGGCGGCGTAGGTCTGGGGAAATGCAAAGAAGTCAGTCAGATATGGGCAATACCTCGTTTCGCGCTGGGGCTCGGGCGGTCGAATGGCCGACGCTGACCCTTCTGGGGATATGTTATGCGGTCTGGGGAATCGGCACGACCTTGGCGGCGGGCTGGTTCCTGCCCTTGGGCATGGTGATGGTCGCGCTGGCGGCAGCGCTGCATTCCTCGCTTTGCCATGAAGCGCTGCACGGGCATCCGACGCGGGCCAGGTGGTTGAACGAGGCGCTTGTGTTTCCGGCGCTGACGCTGTGGATTCCCTATCTGCGCTTTCGCGACACCCATCTGGCGCATCATCAGGATTCGATCCTGACCGATCCCTATGACGATCCCGAGAGCAATTATCTGGACGCCGGAGTCTGGGAGCGGCTGTCACCCGTGACACAGGCAATCCTGAACCTGAACAACCGGCTGATCGGGCGGTTGCTGATCGGTCCGCTGGTGGGGCAGGTGGCCTTCATGGCGGGCGATTGGCGCGCGATCCGGGGTGGCGACAGGGCGGTCTTGCGCGGGTGGCTGTGGCATATCCCGGCGCTGGGTCTGGTGGTGTTCTGGATGGCGGCGCTGGGGCAGATGCCGGTCTGGGCCTTCCTGCTGTCCAGCTATGCGGCGCTGTCGATCCTGAAGATCCGCACCTTTCTGGAGCATCAGGCCCATCTGCGCGCACGTGGCCGTACTGTGATCATCGAGGATCGTGGCCTGCTGGCGTTCCTGTTTCTGAACAACAACCTGCATGTGGTGCATCACATGCATCCCAAGCTGCCGTGGTATCGCTTGCCGGCCCTCTATTTCGCGAACCGCGCGCGGTATCTGGCCCGCAATGACGGCTACATGTTCCGCTCTTATGCCGAGGTGTTTCGCCGTTATCTGTTCAAGGCCAAGGATCCGGTGCCACATCCCCTCTGGCGTCGCCCCTGATTTGCGGGCATGACAGCGCCCATGGAAACATGGGTCATCGCCACTGTCCTTGCTGCGGGGTTTCAGACCGCGCGATTCATGCTGCAAAAACAGCTGAGTATGGGGGCCTTGTCCACGGCGGGCGCGACCTTTGCGCGGTTCATCTATTCCTCGCCCTTGGTGCTGCTGCTGGTCGCGGTCTATCTGGCTCTGCGCGGTGTGCCGATGCCGGCGCTGTCGGGGCTGTTCTGGGTCTATGCGCTGCTGGGCGGGCTGGGGCAGATCCTGGCCACGATCTGCGTGGTGGCCCTGTTCCGCGAGCGCAATTTTGCGGTGGGGATCACCTTCAAGAATACCGAAGTTGTGCTGACCGCCTTTGCCGGGCTGCTGGTATTGGGCGAGGCGGTGACGCCTGCGGGACTGGCGGCGATCCTGCTGGGGCTGGTGGGCGTGCTGGTCCTGTCGGGCACGCCGGGGCTGACCGGGAACTGGCTGCGGCGTCTGGCGTCACGCGCGGCGGGGCTGGGGCTGCTTGCGGGGGCGTTGTTCGCGGTGTCGAGCGTGGCCTATCGCGGGGCGTCGCTGGAACTGGCCAGCGATGATCCCTTCCTGCGGGCGATGGTGACGCTGGCGGCGGTGACCGCGTCGCAGACCATCGCGATGACGCTCTGGCTGCGCTGGCGCGAGCCGGGGCAGATCCGTGCGGTCGTGTGTGTCTGGCGTCGCGCGGTCTGGATCGGGCTGACCTCGATGGCCGGAAGCCTGTGCTGGTTCACCGCCTTCACCTTGCAGAACGTGGCCTATGTCAAGGCGGTGGGGCAGGTCGAGCTGATCTTCTCGCTGGCCGCCTCCATCCTGTTCTTCAACGAGAAATTCACCCGGCGCGAGGCGGTGGGCATTGCGCTGATCAGTGCGAGCGTCCTGTCATTGGTCCTATTCCTTTAAGGCGCAGGAAGAGGCTTTCCTCTTCGCTGTTCTTGAAGAAGGGCACAGAGGCGGGCGGTTCGGTCTCACGCGCGCGGGCCGCGACCTCGGCCAGAACCACTTCGGTGATGAAGGGCAGGTCGAATTCGCGCACACGCGGCAGCGGTATCCATTGCAGATGTGAAAGCTCGTCGCAGGCAGCGCTGAAATCATCGGGGTCCGAGGCCAGATCGTCGGCATCCACCAGAAAGAAGCGCGCGTCGAAGCGGCGGGGGCGGCCCGGTGGGGTCACGGCGCGGAAGACGAATTGCAACGGATGGGCGGCGGGCATGTGGCCGGTTGCGGCGAAGGTCTGCCAATCCGGGGGCGGGCTGGTCCAGAGGCCCTTGGCGCCGAGGACCAATCCTGTCTCCTCCCACAGTTCGCGGATGGCGGCGGCGGCGAGGGCATGGGCGAGATCCGCAGGCGCGTCATCGCAGAGCCGCCCGGCGCAGAGATCGGGCAGCGGCGTGACAAGGGGCACCGCGCGATCCGCGTCATCCACCGCTCCGCCCGGAAAGACGAACTTGTCGGGCATGAAGGCCGCGCTTGAGCCGCGCTGCCCCATCAGGACATGCGGATCGCGATGGCGGTCGCGCAGCACGATCACGGTCGAGGCATTGCGGATGGCGGTCTTGTCGATGGTCATGGCGTTCCCTTCACGGTGAAAGGGTCACGCGGCCTTGCCGAAACCATACATCAGCCGGGCCCATTGCAGGCCTACGATCGCCCCTTTCAATCTGGGCAGAAGGTAGAGCGAGAGCGCGACAGATCCAAGGGCGAAGATGGTGAAGAGGATCAGCGGCTCGGGGCGCCATGTCTCGAATACGAAAAGCAGCATCGGGGCCATCAGATGTCCCACGAACAGGATCGTCAGATAGGCCGGACCATCATCGGCGCGGTGGTGATGCAATTCCTCGCGGCAGACAGGGCAGGACTTGCGCACCGTCAGATAGCCGCTGAGCAGCGGGCCGCTGCCGCAATTGGGGCATTTGCCGCGCCAGCCCTTCCACATTGCGGGCCATGTTTCGCGTTGGGGCGCGTTGCTGTCTGCGGTGATGTCGCGGCTGGGCGCGTCGGCGGTTTCGTGCATGTGGTCGAGCATGGGGGCCTCGGATTCGGACAAGGGCGGACTGTCTGCCTTTTCCGCCAGGGTTGGAAGCGCCGATCCGGGCACCGCGTCCTCATGTCGCAAAATTTCGCTGGCGGGCAGAGTGTGGTGACGCCTGTGCCAAAAAACATGCGCCTGCTGCGACGGAAGCCCGGCGGCGGCGCGTAACAGATGCAGAACACGGGCAAAGGGCCGGTGCTTCGCAACCCAAGACAACTGGAGAGAACAAGATGAAACGTGCCGTTCTGATTTCGGGGCTGACCGCCCTTGCACTGGCCGGAACCGCAGTGGTCGGTGTGGCCGCCTCCCATGGCAAGGCCGGTATGGGTGGCCATATGGGCGGCGTCATGGGCGAACGGGGGGCGATGATGCCTTTCGAGGAAATCGACACCGACAGCGATGGCAAGATCACTGCAGACGAGATGAAGGCCCATGCCGATGCCCGTTTCGGCGCGGCGGATGCCAATGGCGACGGGTTCATTGATGCCGCAGAGATGCAGGCGCATATGCTGGCGCAGGCCACCGCCCGGATGCAGGAGCGCAGCACCCGTATGATCGAGATGATGGATGCCGATGACGATGGCAAGCTGTCGGTCGAGGAAATGCGCGCCGGACCCCGGAACGGTGACCGGTTCGAGCGGATGCTGTCGCGTCTGGACAAGGACGAGGACGGCGCGATCTCGCGCGAGGAGATGGAGCAAGCGCGTGCCCGCTGGGCCGAACATCGCGGCGGCCATGGCAAAGGCCATGGGGGTGATCACGGACGCGGTCGCGACGCCGACTGATCGTCGCTGGATCAGGGGCGGGTCGACCCGCCCCTGATACCGCCCGTCCGACCCTGCGTTGCGGGCTTTTGATTGCCGCAAGGACGGGGACAGGATAGGCCGTAAGGACCATGCAGATGCCCTTTGACGCCCAGTCGGACGTGGACGACCACATCCTGCTCCGCCGCTTTGCCGCTGGCGATGACGAGGCGGCGCGTGTCTTGACGCTGCGGTTGACGCCGCGCGTCTTTGCCCATGCGATGCGGTTGCTGGGCGACCGGGCCGAGGCCGAGGACGTCGCCCAGGAGGCCATGCTGCGCCTGTGGCGGATCGCGCCAGACTGGCGCGCGGGCGAGGCCAAGGTGTCCACCTGGCTTTACCGCGTGACGGCCAATCTGGCGACCGACCGGCTGCGCAAAAGGCGCGGGGTGGCGCTCGACTCGGTGCCCGAGCCAGAGGACGGGGCACCCAGTGCCGCCGAGGGTTTGCAGGATGCAGCCCGGGCTGCGGCCTTGCAGGCGGCATTGGCGGCGCTGCCCGAGCGGCAGCGGCAGGCGGTGGTCCTGCGCCATATCGAAGGTCTGGGCAATCCCGAGATTGCCGGGATCATGGACATCAGCGCCGAGGCGGTCGAAAGTCTGATCGCCCGGGGCAAGCGCGCGTTGAGTGCGGCCCTGTCGGGTCGTCGCGCAGAACTGGGGTATCACGATGACTGATCATAGACAGCACCCGCCCGAGACCGACTCGTTGGAGGATTTCTTCGGCGCGGCCCGTCGCATGGCCCCGGAGCCGTCCCCGGCGTTGATGGCGCGTGTTCTTGAGGATGCGCGGGCCGTGCAGGCCACCTCTGTCCGGGGGCGTGTTGCGCGCCCCGGTCTGCTGGCGCAGCTGCGCGAGGCCTTGGGCGGCTGGCCTGCCATCGGCGGGCTGGCGACAGCCGGTGTGATGGGGCTGGCCATCGGGATCGGTGCGGCGACGGGTCTGGGCGATCTGACGGCGGCCCTGCTGGGGCAGCCGGGTGACGCCTATCTTGTCGATCTGATGCCGGAGCTGGATTTCGACATCGCCATGGACCTGAGCGAGGGCTGAACATGACATTTCCCACAGACCCCCAGACACCACAGCCAGCCACCCGTGCCCCGTTGCGCGGGTGGATCAAGGGGCTTCTGTTCGTCTCGCTTGCGCTGAACGTGGCGGTTGCGGGGCTGGCGATCGGGGCGGTGCTGCGCCATGGCGACATGTCGGATCATCGCCGCAGCAAGGCGGATCAGTTCGGCGGACCCTATACCAGTGCACTGACCCGCGAAGACCGGCGCGCCATCTGGCGCGAGATGCGCAGCCTGCACCGCGAGGGGCGGCCCAGCCGCGCCGAGATCCGGGCCGAGTTCGAGGCAGTGGTCGCGGCGCTGCGGGCCGAGCCCTATGACGCGGCGCAGGTGCGCGCCATTGTCGGGCGGCAATTCGAGGCGGGCATGGCGCGCCAGCATATGGGACAGGCCTTGCTTCTGGACCGGATCGACGGGATGAGCGCGGCCGAACGCGCGGCCTTTGCCGACAGGCTGGATGAGCGTCTTGCGTCAGGGCGCGAAGGGCGGACCCGCGCGCGTGACGGTTCGACTGATTGATGGCGGCGCGGGTCAGGCGGCTGTATTGCTGATGGTCACCTGATTGCGTCCGCAGGCCTTGGCCCCGTAAAGGGCCTGATCCGCACGATCCAGAAGACGCTGCACGGTATCGGTCAGCGGATCATCCAGTGCTTCCTGCAACCGGGGCAGCCGGTGCCCCATCGCCACACCAATGCTGACCGTGACATGTTGGGGCATGGCGTGGCTGGGCAGGTCGAATGGATCCTGTGCGATGATCCGGCACAGGCGGCGTGCGGCCACCCGCGCCTCGGTCCGGTTGGTGTCGGGCAGGGCGATCAGAAACTCCTCTCCGCCGATACGCGCAACCAGATCGACGGCGCGCAGGTTGGACCGCAGGCGCCGCGCCACCTCGACCAGAACGGCATCGCCTGCGGCATGACCGAAGCGGTCGTTGATCCCCTTGAAATGGTCCAGATCGGCCAGCATCACGGCAAAATGCCGCCCGCTCTGCGTGGCGTGGTTGGCCAGTCGCGCCAGATGGGGCAGGGCGTAGCGGCGGTTGTAGAGCCCGGTCAGCGGGTCCGTCACTGCCGCGCGCAACCCGTCGCGCAGCGTGCTGCGCAGGTCATCGGCCATGCGTTTGCGTCGGATCAGCTTGGCAATCCGCAAGGCCAGTTCCGTCCCGGCGCAGGGACCTGCGACCACATCCCCGGCCCCCAGATCCAGCGCATCGGCGGCGGTATGGTTGTCCGGTTCCGGCAGGATCACCAGGGCCGCTGCGTGCCGCGTTTCGGGGTGGGCGCGCAGTTCGGACAGCAAGCGCAGGCTGGGCGAGATCAGCGGCCGGTCCATCACGAGGACGCAGAGATCGGGCGTGTCGCCCGGCGCCACGTCGCGCAGGAAGCTGCGGCTGTCATGCCGCGTGATCTGACCCAGCCCCATGCCATCCAGATCGTTGCCCCATGGCACATCCGGGTCTGCCGCATCCGAGAGGATGCAGATGCGGGGCGGCGGTGCATAGTCCCGTGCGGCATCGGCAAAGCCCAGCGTGCGGCTGGTGCCTTCGCGCAGATGGGTTTCCTGCACCGTATCGCCCACCCGCATCAGGCTGCGCAGGCGGGCCTGCAACAGCATGTCATCCAGCGGAAAGGCCAGCACATCCTCGGCCCCGGCGGCCAGCGCGTTCAGGCGCAGATGATGGTCGGTCTGGGCGGTCAGCATCAGCACCGGCGGGCGGGTGATCCGCGCCGCGTCGCCCGGGGCGGCGGGCTGGGTCTGGTTGTCCGGTGCCTGCGGCCCGGACGGGCCGGTGATCGCCCGACACAGGGCAAGACTGTCGCAATCGCCAAGCCGGGCGCTGATCAGCACCAGATCGGGGGGCTGGCGTGCCAGCAGCTCCAGCGCCTCGGCCCCGGTGCTGGCCTGCATCACGTCATAGAAAGCCGCAGCCAGCCGCGCCCTGAGCAGGATACGGTTGGTGGGGATATCGTCCACGATCAGTATTCTGCCGGGCATGGGGTCGCGCCTTGCTGAGCCGAGTGTTGAGGCTGCGGGGGGCCACTTGCCTCTCGCCTTGATCCAGTTACTACTCGAAGGGTTAAGAAACTCTTTCCGGAAGCGTGAAAATGAGATCCGAGCAGGAACAGGCCGAAACCCTTGCCATTCAGGCGCTGGGCTGGATGGCCGGCAATGACGAGGTGCTGGGCCAGTTCATGGGGGCCAGCGGGGCCTCGATCGACGATCTGCGCGCAGGTGCGGGCGACCCGGCCTTTCTGGGGGCGTTGCTGGATTTCCTGATGCTGGAAGATGCCTGGGTCATCGCCTTTTGCGACTCGGTGAACATGCCCTATGACGCGCCGATGCGTGCCCGCGCGGCCTTGCCGGGCGGGGCACAGATGCACTGGACCTGAGGCCGCTGGCTGTCAGAGCGTGTTGAGCGGCGCGTCATCCGCGGGGCGCAGTTTGGCCAGCAGGCGGATCAGCATGTCCTGCTCGCCTGCGTCAAGCTGTTCGGCCATGATCGCGGCATTGGCCCTTGCAAAGGGGGTCGCGGCGCGGATCGCCTCACAGCCCTTGTCGGTCAGCTCCACGCGCCGGGTGCGCCGGTCCTCGGTTCCGCTGGAGCGGGCCAGAAGGCCATCCGCCTCCATCTGGCGCAGGGCGCGGCTGGTGGCGGTGCGGTCGATGCCCACGAAACCTGCGATATCCGAGGGCTGCGACAGCCTCTCATTGCCCACGGCCAGCAGCACGCACCAGGTGGTGCGGGTCAGGCCAAGCGTCTTGAGCGCCTCATCCAGCCGCCGTTCCTGCTGACGGGCGGCAACCGAGAGATGATAGCCCAGCGAGGTGTGCAGGCGGTAAGGTCCGGTGGTATCCATGCGCGCCAAGGCACAGGATCGGGGCGTGAAAGTCAAGCACGGGCAGGGCTTGTCAGGGGCCCGTCACATCGCCACTTTAGCGCAGGCCCGACAAGGGGGCGGATCGCAACAACGGGGCAGGGCACATGCGGGTGGATGGTATCATTTTCGACAAGGACGGCACGCTGTTCGATTTCCGTGCGACATGGGATGTCTGGGCGCTGGGCGTGATCGAGGAATTGTCGGGCGGGGATGCGGCGCTGGCGCGGCGGATCGCCGATGCGGCGGTGTTCGATCTGGCCAATCGCGCCTTTCTGCCGGAAAGCCCCATCATCGCCGGCACCAACCGCGAGGCCGCCGAGGCGATCGGTTCGGCTCTGCCGGGGCAGTCCATCGAATCCATCGAGGCTTTTCTGAGCGCGCGTGCCGCCGTGGCGCCGCTTGTGCCGGCCGTTCCGCTTGACCCCTATCTGACGGGGCTGGCCGCGCGGGGTCTGGCGCTGGGCGTCATCACCAATGACACCGAAGCCGGGGCGCTGGCGCATCTGACCAGCGCCGGAGTGCTGGCGCATTTCGCCTTTGTGGCCGGGTTCGACAGCGGGCATGGGGCGAAACCCGACCCCGCTCCCCTGCTGGCCTTTTGTTCAAGAACCGGGCTGTCACCTGACCGGGTGGTGATGGTGGGCGACAGTCACCATGATCTGCTGGCCGGGCGGCGCGCCGGGATGCAGACTCTGGGCGTGCTGACGGGCACGGCCCTTGCCGCGGATCTGGCCCCGATGGCCGATGCGGTGCTGCCCGATATCGGCCATATCCCGGCCTGGCTGGTGGCCTGAACCCGGTCAACGGGTCGCGTTGCGGGGTGCAATCTCGAAAAGCGACCCATTGTCGTCGCAATCGGAAAGGCGCGTTGCCCTTGGCGGTAGTTTGCTGGCCACCTGAGAGACAGGAGGCCCAAATGTCCGACGAGGTACAGCGCAGGAAACGCAGCGGCGGGCGGGCCGGTGCCGCCACCCGACGCGGCACGGCCACCATCGAGCAGATGCCATGGCGTCTGCCGGTCAATCAGGACCGCCCCATCGCGCCGTTGACCGAGGAGGGCGTGCAGCGCATCCACGAGGCGGCGATGTACATCCTTGAAGAGATCGGGATCGAGTTCCTGAACCTCGAGGCACTGGAGATCCTGCGCGAGGCGGGCTGCATCGTGCAGGGCGAGAACGTGCGCATGGGCCGCGACTTCGTGATGGAGATGATCGGCCGCGCGCCCCGTCAGTGGACGATCACCCCGCGCAACCCGGCGCGCCAGTTGACCATCGGCGGCGATCACATCCTGTTCGGCAATGTGTCCTCGCCCCCCAATTATTGGGACATGGCGACGGGGCGCAAACTGTCGGGCACGCGCGAGATGTGCCGGGATCTGCTGAAACTCAGCCAGTATTTCAACTGCATCCATTTCATCGGCGGCTATCCGGTGGAGCCTGTGGACGTGCACGCCTCGGTCCGGCATCTGGATGTGCTTTATGACACGCTGACCCTGACCGACAAGGTCGCCCATGCCTATAGTCTGGGCAAGGAACGGGTCGAGGATGTGATGGAGATGGTCCGCATCGCGGGCGGTCTGAGCCACGAGGAATTCGACGCCAGCCCGCGGATGTTCACGAATATCAACTCGACCTCGCCGCTCAAGCACGACATTCCGATGCTGGACGGCTGGCTGCGGCTGGCGCGGCGGGGGCAGGGGCTGGTGGTGACGCCCTTCACGCTGGCCGGGGCGATGGCGCCGGTGACCATGGCGGGCGCGGTGGCGCAAAGTCTGGCCGAGGCGCTGTGTGCCGTGGCGTTGGCGCAATGGGTGCGCCCCGGCGCGCCCTGCGCCATCGGCACCTTCACGTCGAATGTGGACATGAAATCCGGCGCGCCTGCCTTTGGCACACCCGAATACATGCGCGCCACGCAGATGACCGGGCAATTGGCGCGGTTCTATGGCCTGCCGCTGCGGTCTTCGGGGGTGTGTGCGGCCAATGTGCCCGATGGCCAGTCGATGTGGGAGACATCGAACAGCCTGTGGGCGGCGGTGCAGTCGGGCACGCATATGGTCTATCACGCGGCGGGCTGGCTGGAGGGCGGGCTGATCGCCAGCCCCGAGAAATTCGTGATGGATTGCGAGGTCTTGCAGCAGATCCAGCGTTATATGGAGCCGGAGACCTTTGCCACGACGCCCGAGGATCTGGCGTTGGAGGCGATCCGCGAGGTCGGGCCGAATGGGCATTTCTTCGGCATCCAGCACACGCAGGACCGTTACGAGAAGGCGTTCTATCAGCCGTTTCTGTCGGATTGGCGCAACTACGAGGCCTGGGATATCGCGGGGGCCGTATGGACCCATGAGCGTGCGCACGCGATCTATCGCCAGATCATGGCGGAATTCGAGGCCCCGCCCATGGATGTCGCCGTGCATGAAGAGCTTTTGTCCTTTGTCAGCCGCCGCAAGGCCGAAGGTGGCGCGCCCACGGATTTCTGACCCGCAAATGATGCGGGAAGGGGGGCTGTCTGCCCCCCGCGTCCAGCTGCGCTGAACGCCCCCCCGAGGATATTTGGCGCAAGAAGAAGACGGGCCTGGCGCGGGAATATTCTTCAAATTGAGGATATTGCCTGAATCTTAATCCTTCGCGGCCAGACTGGCCGGAGCGAGGGAAAGGATGTGTCATGCACGGGCTGTTCAACAGGGCGATACAGTGTTTTGTGACCGATACGCAGGGCAGCGATATCTGGGCCGACGTGGCGCGCGGTGCTGGTCTGGACGGGGCGGGCCTTGCTGCGATGTTGAGCGAGGACCCCGTGGTGACGCGACAGGTGCTGGACTCAGCCGCCCATGTCATGGCCCGACCACAGGCGGAACTGCTGGAGGATATGGGCACCTATCTGGTGTCGCATCCCAATGTCGGTGCCTTGCGCCGCCTGCTGCGCTTCGGTGGCGAGGGGTTTGTCGATTTCCTGCACTCGCTGGATGATCTGCGGGATCGGGCAAGGCTGGCCGTGGCCGATCTGGAACTGCCGCAACTGGAATTGCAGGAGCATGCCGCCGATCGTTTCTCGTTGCGATGTCTGACCGGTGCACCCTATCGGCAGGACCGGGCGATGACCGGGTTCGGCCACGTCATGATGGGGGTGTTGCGCGGCATGGCCGATGACTATGGCGCGCTTGTCGTGCTGGATCATGCGGGGCATCAGGCCGGTGCCGAGGTGATCGAGATCACGCTGGTCGAGCGGTGCTTCAGCACGGGGCGTGATTTTGCGCTGGGCCGGCGGGCGGGTTGACCCATGGTGGCGGGGCGGTCGGTGTCGCAAAGGATGCAGGCGGGGCGACAGGATGAGGCGGTCCGCGGGCCGGGCGATGGCTTGGCCGACGGGCCCGACGCGCCGCATGCCGACAAGATGGGCTGGCCGGACGGGCTTTGTCAGATGCTGGATGTGCTCTGCCCGATGCACCTGCTGATCGACCAAAAAGGCCAGATCGCGCATGTTGGTCCGACCCTGCAGCGGTTACAGATCGCTGCCATGCCGGGTCGTCCGTTTCTGGACCTGTTCACCGTGACACGGCCGCGCGGTATCCGCCTGCTTGCCGATCTGTGGCGGGCCGAGGGATGCACCCTGCGCCTGATGTTGCGTGACGGGCCCGGCACTGCCTTCAAGGGATGTCTAGTCCGCAGCCCGTCGGGGATGGTGCTGAACCTGTCCTTCGGGATCTCGATACTGGATGCGGTCAAGGATTACGCGTTGAGCAGTGCGGATTTCGCGCCGACCGACATGACCGTCGAGATGCTGTATCTGTTCGAGGCAAAATCCGCCGCGATGGAGGAAAGCCGCAAGCTGAATCAACGGCTGCGCGGGGCCATGGTCGCGGCCGAGGAACAGGCGCTGACCGATATGCTGACCGGTCTGGCGAACAGGCGGGCGCTTGATCAGCGATTGTCCCGCCTGCACCAGAGCCGTGAGGGCTTTGGTCTGATGCATCTGGATCTGGACCGGTTCAAGGCGGTCAATGACACGCTGGGCCATGCAGCTGGCGATCATGTCTTGCGCCATGTCGCATCCGTGCTGACCGAGGAGACGCGCGGCGGTGACACGGTGGCCCGGATCGGCGGGGATGAGTTCGTGCTGCTCTTTCCCGCGTTGCAGGACAGGGCCCAGCTTGACGGGATCGCCATGCGGATCATCGACAGGCTTGGCGCGCCGATCCCTTATGGGGCGGATATCTGCCGGATCGCCTGCAGTATCGGCACGGTGCTGTCGGGCGACTACGCGCCGGGCGACCGGACCCGGATGATGGCGGATGCGGATGCTGCGCTATACCGGGCCAAGGCGGCGGGGCGTGGCTGCCACCGGTTCTTTCGGACGTGAGGCGTGATCGTATCATGCACAAGGTCCGGATTGGCCGAAAGACGTTGGGGCTTTTGCCAGTGACCTGCGCGCCATGTTGGCCGGGATGTCGTTCACAGGGCTGGCGGATCGCCGCGCGTGACATGGCGGTGCAATCCTTCGCGCAGGGGAACTTGCGGCTGCCAGCCCAGCACCGTTTCCGCGCGACGATTGCACAGGACGTTGGAGTGGACGTCATGGATTGCCGGGATGTGGTGGGTGCGCAGCCGTTGATGCGTAAGATCGCCGATCAATGTGATCAGTGCGGCAAGCGTGGTGCCGGTGCCGCTGCCGATGTTCAGGGTCAAGACGGGAGTCTGCATCTGGTGGTTCAGGCAGAGCGAGACGGCGCGGCACAGATCGGTGATATGGAGATAGTCCCGCAAAGCCGCGCCGTCGCCAATGATCTGGAAGAGGCTGTCGGTGTGATAGGCGCGGAACAGGATCGGGATGACGCCCTGGTTCGGCTTGGTGAGCGTGCTGCCATAGGGGTTGGATACGCGCAGGATGATCAGTTCGAACCCGCGGGTGATCGCAAGATGCGCCATCGCATGTTCCAGCAGAAGTTTGTGCAGACCATAGTGGCTGATCGGGGCGGTGGGATGCGTCTCGGGGATCGGCAGACGCAGAGGGTTGCCATAGACTGTGCCACCCGAGGAAAGGAAGATCAGCCGACCGCGCCAGCCACGGGTGAGCAGAGCCTCGATCATGGCGATATGCGGTTGGATATGGTCCTGAGTGAGGGTTGCCACACTGGGGAAATGCTGCCGTGGATCGGACAGCCCGGCGCAATGCAGGATGGTCGCCTGCCTGTGCCCATGCGTGAACCAGTTCGCGTCAAAGAGGCTGTCAACGATGATCTGCGCGGGATGATCGGTTGGCAAAAGGGGGCAGGGCTTTCGCGAGACGGCCCAGAGGCTGGAGCCGGTATCCTGCATCAGATGAAGGGTCAGTTCAGCGCCCAGAACCCCGGACGCGCCGGTGATGTAAACATCCGCCACACAGATGATCCTCGTTACCAAACAAGCAGGTCGGTACATGACCTTTGGCGAAGTTGAGCAGCCCCGCCGTCCGGATGCAACCGTTCAATGACGGTATCCCCAAACCCGGCGGACCTGGCTCAGTCCGCCGCCGCCATCATGGCGCCGTAGCTGTTGCCTGCGCCAAGATTGACGTTGAGGGCGATGTAGCTGCGTCCGACCTGCCGCAGGGCATTGGCAAGGCCCGCATTTGCCACGGCAAGGTTTTGTTCGGCGTCGATCAGGTCGCGGATCGTGCCGCCGTCCCGGTTGACGCTGTCGCGGGTCAGGCGAACGGCCTCGGTATACAGGCGCACGGTTTCTTCCGAGGCGCTGCGGGCCCTGACGCTGGCATGATAGTCGCCCAGCGCGCTTTCGACGTCTCCGATCGCTTCAAGCACGGCCAGACGCCATGCGGTATGGGCCTGCCGCACCCTCGATTCACGCAGTTCCACCGTCGCTCTTGCGGCGCCAGTGGGCAGAAGCGGCAGGCGCAGGGCAGGGCCGAAGATGTAATCCGTGTTGCGGTCGCCTGACAAAGAGGCAAGGCTGATTGTTCCGCCCAATGACAATTGCGGATAGAGCGCGGCACTGGCAACCTTCACGTCCCGCAGCGCGGCATAGTAACTGCGTTCGGCAACGCGGATATCGGGTCGGTTGCGCAGCAGGTCGGCGGGGATGCCGACCTGTGGCGACATTGCCACCCGCGGCTGGCTGGCCCGGCTGTCCAGATCAAGACCGGGTTGTCCGGGGATTCGCCCCGACAGGACGGCGATTTCGGACTTGAGCGCGGCGATGGCCGCCTCCAGCCCCGGAATGGTCGCGCGGGTCTCGGCCACAAGAGCCTGCGCGCGCACAAGGTCGATCCGCGTGGCCGCGTCGCCCTTGACCAGCGTGTCGATCAGGTCGAGCGTCTGGCGGCGCGAGCGCAGTTCGGTGTGGCGCAGGCGTAGACTGGTCTGCTGGAAACGCAGATCGACATAGGCATTTGTCAGATTCAGCAAAAGCAGCAGGCGGGCGGCGTCCAGTTCCGCATCCGCCACGGCCACACGGGCACCCGCAGCTTCGACCTGTGCACGGCGGGCGCCATAGATATCCAGCAGCCAGTCAAAGCCAAGCGCCGCCTCGGACCGGGTGATATCCGGCCCGCCATCCTGCTGTTCGCGCTGCACCCGAACGCTTGGTGACAGATTGGCCGTTTGGGGCAGGGTGTCGCGCGCGGCGCGGGCCTCGATCACACGCTCCCGCGCCAGATCAAGGCTGAGGCTGCCCGAAAGCGCCTGATCGACCAGCCGGTCCAGCGTCGGGTCCTTGAAGTTCCGCCACCAGTCCAGATTCTCCAGCACACGTGGCACGCTGTCGGCCTGCGTCTTGTAGGAGGCCATGAAGGGAAAGATCGGAGCGGTGTAGGGAGTATCGGTGCAGCCTGCACCCAGCGTCAGCCCGGCCAGCACAGCAACGCCCCGCCCTGCCTTGCGCCAGTAGAAATCGCTCATGTCGATGTCCTGCCTGTAATGTTCCATCCGTGCCGGACTTTGACGCCAGCTTGTCGGGCGGAGGTGCTCAAACGAAGAGGGTGCGGGCAGATCGCCTTAAAAACAAGGAAAAACGAAACCCTTCCGGGAGAGTGTGGCCGCAATGCAATAACCCATTGGTTGTTTGAAGATAGGCCGATGCTCAATTTGCGGGGGACATTTGCTGTCACCTGCGGCGGATCGGTCCCGCGCGTCCGCTCGGGACCGCGCGTCACACCGGCAGCGCACGTATCGTGCTGCGCGATCAAATTCGTGATATTTCACAATGGCTTGGAAGAAGCGGGCTATTGCTCGCGGAAGGCGCGGGACATGCTGTCCAGAACAGGTTTGATCAGGTATTGCGCGAAGGTGCGTTCCTCGGTCTGGATCATGATTTCCGCGGGCATGCCGGGTGTCGGAGAGAAGTTCTGAACCCGCTGCATTTCCTCGGGGGCGACTGTCACACGGGACAGATAGACCTCGCGGCGTGTGCCGGTCGAGCCATCGGCAATCGCATCCGCCGACACATATTCGACCGATCCGTTCAACACAGGGGTCGTGCGCTGGTTCAATCCGGTCAGGCGGACGGTCGCTTTCTGGCCCACATGGACGCTGTCGATATTGGTGCGCGGAACCAGAACCTCGATGATCAGCGGCGCGTCTGCGGGCAGGATCTCGACGATGGGACGGCCGGTTTCCACCACACCGCCGGTGGTGTGATAGTAGAGCCGGACCACGGTGCCCGACACAGGCGCCAGAACGGCGGTCCTGTCGAGGATGTTCTCGGATTTGCGCTGCTGTTCGCGCACGCTTTCCAGCTCGCTTTCGATGGTCTGCAACTGTGTGAGTGCGTTGCGGCTGTAGTCGTCGCGTGTCTTGGCGATCTGCGCGTCGAACTTGGCGCGCATTTCGGTCAGCTCGGCAATCTCGGCCTCCAGCCGTCCGACCTGTCCATCGGCTTCCAGCATGGCGCGGCGCAGGGCAAGCGCCTCGCTTCGCCGCGACAGGCCGCTTTCGACAAGCTGGGTCTTGGCCTCCAGCTCTTCGGCCAGAAGGGCAAGCTGGCTTCGTGTCGCTTCAAGCTGGATGCCATAGCCCGTGGTCCGGATGTCCAGCGCGTCCAGGTTGCGCGAGATGACACTGATGTCATTGGCAAGGCTGGCGGTCGATGCCTGAAAGGCAAGAACCTGCCCGTCAAGGATCATCGCGGCTTCGGGGTCTGCCCGTTCCGCCTCAAGATGGGCGGGAAAGATCAGTTGCGCCAGATGTTGCTGTTCAGCCATCAGCCGGGCCTGTGTCGCTTCCAGACGGATGCGGCGCAGCGTCAATTCGCGTGTGGTGGCCAGTGCAAGTGTCTGGTCCAGCGTCAGCATGATCTGACCCTCGGTCACGCGGTCGCCTTCCTTGACCAGAATGTCGGCGATGATGCCGCCTTCCAGATGCTGGACGATCTTGTTCTGGCCGGTCGCCACGAAACTGCCCTGCGCGATGACGGCAGCGGCGAGAGGGGCCATCATCGCCCATGCGCCGAAGCCGCCGAAGCTGATCAGCATCAGCACAAGGCCAAAGAGGGCCTGCTTGCCGATGGAACGCGGGACCTCCTGATACCAACTGTCGGGACGGGGAAGGGCGGTCATGTCAGACATGGCGGGGTGTTCCTGACTGCGGTTGTGGCGCGATGCCGGCGGGGCCTTGGCCCGCCGCCTTGCCCGAGACTTGCGCATTCTGCGCGGCGGCGGGGTTCAGTTGCGCCATGACCTTGTCGCGCTGTCCGAACAGGGCGACGCCGCCATTGGCCAGCAGCATGATCTTGTCCACGACATTCAGCAGCGAGGGTTTCTGCGTGATCACCACAACGGTGATCTTTTCCTTGCGGGCGTGGTCAATGGCGCGGGCCAGCGCCTTGTCGCCCGCCGTGTCGAGGTTCGAGTTCGGTTCGTCCAGCACGACAAGGCGCGGGTTGCCGAAAAAGGCGCGGGCCAATGCGATGCGCTGTTTCTGCCCGCCGGACAGGGGCGCGCCATCGGCAGCGACCATCGTCTCGTAGCCCTGCGGCAGGCTGGCGATCATTTCATGGACATCGGCCAGGACGGCGGCGTGGTGGATCTGCTCATCCGTGGCGTCGGCGCGCATCCGGCCGATATTGTCCTTGATCGTGCCGGGGAACAGTTGCACGTCCTGTGGCAGATAGCCGATGTTTTCGCCCAGCTGGCGCGGGTCCCAGTTGCGCAGGTCCATCAGATCCAGCCGCACATTGCCCGATGTGGGCAGGATAGAGCCCACCAGCATCTTGCCAAGCGTGGTCTTGCCCGCGCCGGAATTGCCGATCACGGCCAGCGTATCGCCGGGGTCCAGCGCGAAGCTGATCCCGTTCAGGATCACCTGCTTGGTGCCGCCGGGCACATAGAGCAGGCGTTCCACGTTCAACCGGCCTTCGGGGCGGGGCAGCCATAGGCGTTCGAACTGCAACCGCGAGCCGCGCAGCAGGGCCGCGACCCGGCCATAGGCGGCACGCGAAAGGATAAAGGCGTTCCAGCCCTCGATCGACCCCTCGATGGGGGCGAGCGCGCGGCCCGCGACGATAGAGGCGGCGATGACCATGCCGCCGGTGATCTGCCCGTCGATGGCAAGGTAAGCGCCCCAGCCCAGCATCCCCACCTGCGTCAGCATCCGCACCGCACGACTGACCGAGGCGCTGATGATGTTGCGGTCCTGCGCGCGGACCTGCGCGATCAGGGAGGCAGCGGTGTCACGACCCCAGATCGTGACCGCCTCGGGGATCATGGCCATGGCGTTGATGATCTGGCTGTTGCGCGACATGGAATCCAGATGCATGTTCGCCTTGGCCTGCGCGAAATTCGCCTCGGCAAATGGCTTGGCGGTGATGCGCTGGTTGACCAGCGCCACGACCAAAAGCAGCAGGGCGGTGACGACGACGATCATGCCCAGATGCGGATGGATCAGGAAGATCACGAAGATGAACAGCGGGGCAAAGGGCACGTCGAGGAAGGAAATCAGCGTGCCCGAGACAAGAAAGCTGCGCAGTTGCTGCAGGTCTCCCAGGGTCTGATACTCGCGCCCCGAGCCGTGCAGCGAGGCGGCGGCTGCGGCGCTCAGAACGGGTGCCCCCAGTTTCGCGGCGACTTCCACGGCGGTGCGCATCAGCATGAACCGGCGGACCGCATCGAACATGGCCTGCAGGATCACAGCCGAGGCGATGACGACCGTCAGCATGATCAGCGTGTCGGTGGAGCGGCTTGTCAGCACCCGGTCAGAGATCTGGAACAGATAGATCGGAATGGCGAGGATCAGCACATTCGTGGCGCAGGTCATCACCATGACCATGCTGAGGTTGCGCCAGACCGTGCGGACACCCTGCCGCAGGCTGAGGTTGAAATCCTCGGGACCCATACGTTTGTGAAAGGCCGCCCCCTTGTCGCCGCCGCCACCCTGACCCGCAACGGGTTTGCCGGGGCCGGCCATGACCGGACCGCCTGTCTGACCCTCGATGGTGACGCCGGTCAGGGATGCCGCGCTGGAGTCGCGCAGGGCTTTCATCCTTGTGGCTTCGGTCTGGGGGTCGGCATCCGCCGCGTTGTCCGGGGCAGGGGGCGCCTTGGCGGCGTTCTGGGGCGCGGGGTCCGGTTGCGCCGCTGTCCGTGATGTCGCCTGCTCCGCTGCGTCAAGCGTGGCTTGGGCCGTCAGCACTTCGGGTTCGGCAGTGGCCGTCCGGGTGGCGGGGGCGCCCTCGGGCCAGATCCGCAACGCCGCGGTCAGTTGCAGCGGTGCCGGTCCTGCCCCGCTGTCCGGAACGCTGCGGTCCCGCACCGTTCTGAATTCCAGCGGTCTGTCGATCATCTTGTTCAAGGCGTCTCTCCGGTCGCGGCGGAAACTGTCTGGTATTGTCCGGCTCAGGCCAGCATGGTCTGCATCACGTCCACCGTTCCGGGGCTGTCGTCGATCTGGATGCCCGGCCCGCACTCGTCCACGGGCGCGGGCGCGATCATGTCATCGACAAGAAAGGCCACGGCCTCGTTGGCGAGCTTGTCCATCTGCACCCCCGCAGGCGGCGCGCAATCGTCGATCAGTTCGGCCTGATAGATCAGCGCGTCGCTATAAGCCTCGCCCCCCGCCATGACGGTGGAATCAAGCCCTTCCGAGACGATGCTGGCCGCATTGATCTGGGCGTTGGACCCCGACGTGACGGTGACTTCGGACCCGGCGGCAGAGCTGAACATGTCCTGGATGAAATGGATCTGATCCGAGTCGCCCAGATAGTTGAACTGTTCGATCACGCTGGTCTGGATGAGATCGCCCGAGATATAGAGCACGTTCAGCGCCGCGTTCCCCGCGAACATCGCATCCTGCGCCACATCGGCCGAGATGGTCTTGGCGCCGTTTGCCAGGTCGTTCATGGCCTGCGAAAAATGGTCCGGTTTGTCCGACAGGCTGTCCTTGCCGGTCGTCGTGATGGCGGCGGTATTCAGTTGCAGATTGTCGCCCGCATGCAGGCTGGCCCCCGCAGGGACCGCGCCATCCACCTTGTCCTGATCCAGAAGCACATTCACCTGCGTGATCTGGTTCAGCGTGACCATGCCGCCACCGATCATGATCAGGTCGTAGTGAAAGCCAAGGTTCAGGATCAGGGTTTCGTTGAAGACAAGGTTCTCGCCGGTGCCGATATAGGTGGCGGCCCCCGAGAACTTGACCTCGACCTGGTCGTAATCCGTTGTGAAGATATGCTGCTGCACCCAGTTCATCAGCATCAGATCGCCTTCAAGCCGGGTTACGTTCCAGAAGGACGGCAGGCCATCCTCCTGATTTTCGCCCATCTTTCCGGCGTTCTTGTCCACCGCCACCGAGGATGTCTGCTCAAGATGCGCGATGTTGAGCGAGGTGGACGGGGCGGGCGCGGTCTGATCGGCAAGGTCCGACGCCTCGATCCGCAGGTTGACCTGCGAGATGACGTCCAGCCGCAGCACATCCTGCGCCACGGCGATCACAGGGGCATCGACCCAGACGGATTTCAGCACGGTTTCGTTGATGACCCGGTTGCCGCCGGTGACGACCGCATGTCCGGGGTCCACCGCGAAGGGACCGGGATCGTGATCCGTCACGCCATCGGATGCGATCGGCGTCTCCTCCGTCTCTTCCTCGGGCTTGAGGAAGGTGGGCATCAGATCCTCGATCGTCGGCGCCTCGTCCACACGCGCGCCGTTGATGATGATCCCCTCGGCGTCCTCGCCGCGCAGGATCACGGTTGTCAGCCCCTCGACCTCGGGGGCTTCGGCCTGGGCCATGGTTTCGGCCATCTTCTTGGCGGCGATCAGCACGTCGCCGTCGCCGGGGCCCCAGATCCATGGGTCGATCAAGGTCAGCGTCTGCGCCAGTTCGCCCAGATCCTGCAACAGGGTCAGGAACAGCGCGGGATCGGTGAAATCGGCGATGCCCTCGAACATCAGCACATCATTGTCCGCCAGAAAGGCCGTCTGCGCGATGGCCATCACGATCGAGTTCGGCATGATCTCGACCATCGTGCCGGTGATGGTGATCCCGGCCAATGACAGGATGGAGATGACGGGCGCGTCAGCCTCGACCGGCGCTGCGGACTGGGACGCGGGTTCGCTGTCCAGCGGTGCCAGAACGGCCATCTTGGGGGCCGCCGGTGGCGGTGTCTCTTCGGGCTGATCCTTGGCCTTGGAGGCCGTTTTCAGCTTATTCTCTTTCAGATCGTGTTTGCCCGCGAATGGGTCTTGCTTGAGCGGGTCCAGCTTGGTTTCGTCGGCCTTGACGCGGAAGGATTCATAATCCAGCCGCAGTTTTGAGGCCTCGATCTCAAGGTGGAACAACCCCGCGAAATGGGCGATTTCCTCGCTGATGCGGTCAAGTGCCATGCTCTGATCCCCCGACGTCGCTCATCGCACCGGCTGGTGCGGTGCCTTGGTGGTGTGGGGCCGGATGCGCCGGCCCCACACCGTGATATCTTCGCCTCAGAGGTCGTCGTCGCCGACCACGGAGGAGGACAGCGAGCCACCCACAACAGTCATGTCGACGCTGTTGCCCAAGACATTGGCGCCCATCACAATGCTCTGGTTGAAGGCTGTCAGGTTCACCGCTGCTGCGGCCGAGGCATAGGATTCGCCGGTCACGAAACCATCGTCCCCATTGCCCGATCCCCATGAGCCGCCATTGCCGCCTGCACCGCCTGCGCCAGTGGTGGCCGTGCCACCCCAGCCGCCGACCGCGTCACCCAGCGAGGCTGCACCACCGGTGGCATCGCCCCCCATGATGTCGCCGCCCAGGCCGCCAGTTGCACCGGCCATGCCAGAGCCGCCACCTGTGCCGCCAGTCGTGCCGACGGTGCCGGTCACGCCGGTGGAGTTGCTGGCGTCGTCATCGGACCAGCCGCCGCCGCCATAGCCGGCGATTGCATCGGCCATGCTGTCGGCGCTGCCGTCGATGTCGCTGGTGGCGAACACCTGGGCCAGACCACCATCGCCGCTGTCGGCGGCCGCATCGCCAGCGCCATCGGCTGCGGCATCCGAAGTTGCTTCGGATGCGTTGGCCGCCGCACCGCCAGCGGCGTCGCCGCCCGTGCCAGCCCCGGTGCCGGTGCCGTTCGAGGCTGCGTCGGCTACGCCGCCGCCGCCTGCTCCGCCATCGCTGTCAGCGTCGGCCATGCCGTCGGCTGTCGCATCCGCATCACCTGCGGTGGAATCGGTTGCGCCAACATCGCCGCCGTTGGAGCTGCCGCTGCCCGAGCCGGTGCCGGTGCCTGCTGCGTCGCCGGATGTGGCGCCGCTGCCGGAGTCACCGCCCTCGGCATTGGCCAGCGCCGCAGACAGCAGACCGCCGCCCAGCGTTCCGGCCAGAGCGCCCGCCGGGCCGCCAGTGGACTGGCTGTCGGCATCGGATTCAGCGCCGCCCAGACCTGCGCCCAAACCAAGCGCGCCCGAGTCGCCGCCCGTGCCACCATCGGCATCGGCGTCGGTATCGGCATCCGCGTCCGCATCCGCATCTGCATCCGCACCCGAGCCGCCGCCGGTGCCGCCACCGGCCAGCGCACCTGCGCCGGACAGGCCAAGGCCAAGACCGGCACCATCGGCGCCTGCGTCTCCACCATCTGCGTCAGATGCCTCAGAGCCAGCGCCGGACAGACCGACGGCCAGACCAAGCCCAAGGGCACCGGCATCGCCGCTGTCGCCGCCGTCGGCATCCCCGTCCTGATCGCTGTCCGCGTCATTCTCGGCACCAGAGGCCGCGATTGCGCTGCCACCGGCACCGCCGCTGCTGTCGCTGTTCGTGCCAGCCTCGCCAGAGGCCAGACCCAGTGCCGAACCACCGATGGTGTTGGCATCGCCCGCGTCGCCGCTATCGGCATCCGCATCGCCGCCATCGCTGTCGCCGTCTGTGCCGGTTGCAGCAAAGCCGCCAAGGGCTGCGCCGCCTGCGGCGTCACCGCCATCGGCATCCGCGTCACCGCCACCTTCGGCACCGTTGGACGACACGCCGATACCCTCTTCAGCCGAGGCACGGCCGCCGGTCGCATCGCCGTTCTGTTCAAAGGTGCTGTAGTTGCCGACCGTGGGTGAGTAGAGGCGGTCGTTGTCGGTCAGGTTGTTCGACTGGCCGATGGCGAAGGCGTTGGAGTTGCCCGCGCCGAAGGTCAGATCGTTCAGCACGTCGCTGAGGTCGACATCATTGCCGGGATCGTATTCCAGATCACCGGACACCGCGTAGACATCGTCGATGGACGCGTTGCCGGTCATGTCGATGTCGACGAAATCGTCATCGCGCGGAATCCATTCGCCACCACCGAAGTCGATATTCACTTCATTGGCGTTCGAGTTGTCGTTGTTGCCGTTCTTGTTGTCGACGGTCTGACCCTGGATCTGGCCCTGGTCCTGATCCGAGGTCTGACCCTGTTCCGTGGTCTGGCCCTGAATCTGTCCCTGATCCTGATCCTGTTCCTGATCCTGTTCCGTTTCGACATCCGTTTCGACGTCGGTGCTTTGCTCCTGCGCTTGCGCGTCAAGCTCCACATCCGCCGAGGCCACGAAAACCGTGGTGTCGAAATCGGCGTCGATCTCGTCGATGTTGACGTCGTCGATCATGAAATTGTTGTTGCGATTGGTGCTCATGGCACTGGTCCTCCAGTTTGCCCGGCTGGCCACCAATCATCTCAAAAGTGACTACTGCCGGGCATGGTTGGGTTTCAGATATCGTCTGTGCCGGGCTGGTGTGTAGGTACTGCCATACCAACAGATCGGCCCGTCTCTTGCGGTCGTGTCCGTGGTCCTCCTCCGTCTGGGTGCAGGGCCTTGTCGTCCGGATCGGATGATCCGGGCGCTGGCCGCTGCGGGCCGGTGGTTGCGTGATGCGTGCAGGCCGATCCGACCGATTGAAATGAACTGTGTGCAATGTCCGCCCATGACGGGGCGACACCTGCAGGGTCCCATCCCATCAGGGGATTCGGAAGTTGGACAAAGGATTAGGGGGGTGTTAAGTCGATGATTCCGAACAGATTTAACGATTGATCCCTTTTAGGAAACAGTGAGTAGTCAATTTAGAGTATATCTTTTTTCGGGGTTCAGATGGTGAGGCGTCGCGGCATTTCCTGCACGAACGGGTATGCCGCATTTGCCGAACAAGTTTCCGTAACGGCATGATCTTCAATGCTATTCCAAAGGACAGGCTGTGCGTTGGAATAGTAATGACACAAGGCGAGCTTTCCTGAGCGCGGCCGGGACCGCCCGTCAGAAGGGACTTCCGGGCTGCCATAATGTCACCTTAATCGTTCGGCTAGTTCCGAAGCCTAGCGAAATGTCGTATAGGTTTGACTGGATATTGGTGAGATGGAGTATCCGAAGCTGCCATTTTTTTGACATATTCTGCGTTTGGCGACCTTGGGGGGTACCATGTTTGAACGCGAGACCAGAGATGCTGCGGGTATTAGCAACCGCAGCGGTTCTACTGACGTTTTCATTTTCGTTGGTGGGGCCCTAGTATTTCCGAACTCGATCCTGCGCATTGCGGAGCAGGAGGCCGGGGGGGTGCATGCGCTGCGGCTCGATACATTGCGCGAGTTGCAGTCATTGGCACGCGACCGGACATTGACCGTCCGAAAAGTCTTTTTTGACGACCGCATGGCCACGGATGTATTGCGCAACTTCGACCGCTACCGCGCTGATTTTCCTGACGCGGATTGGATCCTGGCCTACCGGGAACAGAGCGTGGCGCGGCGTCTTCTGGACGAACGGGCGCAGGCACCGCGTCTGGCGGACATCCTGTTGCTGCCGATGACCCTGCCGATCTGCCCGTGGTCCTCGATGCTGCGCTTGGTGCTGGCCGGACAGTTCATCGCCTCGGGCGATCTGATCGGTCCGGCAGCCTCGCCACAGGTCAAGGCCGCCCCGCCGCCTGCGCCACGACTTCAGATGCAGGCCGAGATAGCGGCCGAGTCGGGAGAGACAGCGGTCATGACCGATTCTATAGCGGGGCTTCCCCATTCGGACCCCGGATTGACCCGTCGCGAGAAAGAGGTGCTGGCCCTGGTCAGCCAGGGCGGGCGCAACAAGACCATCGCCCATACAATGTCGCTGTCCGAACACACGGTGAAGCTGCATCTGCATAACGCGATCACCAAGATCGGCGCGCGCAACCGGACCGAGGCCGCGACATGGTATCTGTCCCGTCAGTTGGGAGAGGGGCGGTGAGTCTTCAAAAACCAGTCGCTTCAGCCCCGCAACCCGCAGATTTTGATGAGATTCTGCTGTTGGTCGGGCGGCTGAACTATACCTGGACCAATACGGAAAGTCTGTTGCTGCATCTGATTGCGGGCCTTTCCGGCACCACAAAGGATGTGGCCATCGTGATCTTCCTGACATTGAACACCACACGCGCGCGGGTGGATCTGGTCGAGCGTCTGGCCAAGATGGATCATCAGAGCGCCGAGGAACGTGATGCGGTGCTGAACCTCACACGATCCCTGATGAAGCTGTCAGGGGCGCGCAATCGCTTCAACCATTGCATCTATGCCTTTGATCCGGAAGGCGGGCCGCCGAAATCCATCCTGATGCGGATCGCGGATCGCAAGGACGGGATCCGCATGGGGCAGACCTTGGATCTGGATGCGGCGGCGATTGACACGATCCGTCAGGCGATTGCCGATCTGGCCCGGATCAATCAGGAAATCTGGTCGCATATAGCCCGTTTCGACTATCCCTCCTGACCGGCTGACGCTCAGGCTGCGGCATTGGCCTGTCTGTAGACTTCCACCAGGCGATTGACCGGCACGCGCGCCTTGAGTCGGGCCGCCACCATGTAGATCCCCGCGATCTTGCGGTGCAGGAACATTGTCTCGGCCGGCGGCACATGGGTCAGATCCCGGTCGCGTCCCAAGGCCAGACCCATATCGCGCAGCCGTGTCACCAGATCGGAAGTGCCGAAATCAAAGGGCGCGCGCTGGCGCAGCGGGATCATGGCCAGATCGAACATTTCGAGGATCAGGTCGCGCTGACGGGGCAGGGTGGTGGCGTCGATATAGCCGATGCGCAACATCGCCGCCTCAATTGCCATCCGGTCGCGGCCCAATGCGGCGTCCAGCAACTGCCTGAAATTCTGGGTCAGGTCGGGGCCAAAGCGGGTGACCGCGCCGAAATCCAGCAGGACGATCCGCCCGGTCGCGGGATCCAGGCGGTAATTCGCCAGATTGGGGTCGGTCTGCATGGTGCGGAAGGTGAACAATTCGCGCAGGACCAGTTCAATCAACCGCCTGGCGGTCTGGTCCCGCTGGTCTTGTGGCGCTGCCAGCAAAGCATCAAGCGGCTGGCTGTCCACATAGCTCATCGCCAGAACCTGCGGGGTGCTGAGGTCAGGGTGGAGCGCGGGCAGGACGAAGTCGGGGGAATCCGCCAGCATATGTCCGAACGCCGAAAGATTGCGGGCTTCGGACTCGTAGTCCGCTTCGGCGTGCAGCTGACGGCGGGCATCCTCCAGCATCGGGGACAGGTCCACGCCCCGCGGCACCATGCCCGAGACGCGCAACAGGGCCGCGATATTGTCGATGTCACTGTCGACGCTGTCGCGCACACCGGGATATTGCACCTTGATCGCCAGATCGCGGCCGTCATGGGTGCGGGCGCGGTGGACCTGCCCGATCGAGGCTGCCGCGAAGGGGCGCACGTCAAAGCGGGCAAAGCGCCGCCGCCAGTCCGGCCCCCAGGCGGAGTCCAGCACATCGCGCAGTTGAGCAGGTGGCATGTGGCGGGCCTCGTCGCGCAGGGCGGCAAGGATCGTCGTCATCTCTGGCGGCAGCAGCACGCCGGGGTCCATGGACAGCATCTGTCCCATCTTCATGGCCGCACCGCGCATCTTGCGCAGGTCACGGGTCACGCGGGCCGCTGTTTGCGGAGTCAGCAACATCTGTTGCAGGCGCGGACGCTCGCCCCGTGCCATCTGACGCAATCCGCTTGCCGCCATGTCACCCATCAGGCCCGTGGTCATGCCGCCAAGACGCAGCATCCGACCCAATCGACCCTCGGGCACGGGGGCGGCGTCCGGGTCGTCGTTCCATGCTGTCATCCCGATATCCCCCGCCTTGCTGTTGCGGGTGACATGGTTCAAATCCCGCGCGCGACCAGAGGGGTCGCAGGGGAAACCGATCCGTGACCGGACTTTGCCTCTGTGCGGCTCTGGAAGTGCGATGGCGACGGGGGCAGTTCCGTCTCAGTGTTTCGGGATTGTCACCGGTTTGCGCAGACGCGCTTGCGCCGCAATGCGGAACGGGGCATTGGGAGCGCCATAGCCGTCGTATCGGCCTGTGCGCTGAACGATCTCGAAGAACAGGCCGTCACCGAAAGGACGACTGTAAAGCTGGAAAAACTGCCCGGTCTCATCCTCATCATACAGGATGTTACCTGCTTTCAGGCGGTCCAGCAGAGCGGCGGGCAGCGCATAGCGCGCGCCCAGATCATCATAGTAATTCGCGCCGATGGGCAGCACGGCAAAGCCGTTATCCGCCAAGGCTTTTGCGGTGGCGAAGATGTCACTGCAGGCAAAAGCGATGTGCTGCGTGGCCGCACCGAAGCTGTCCGCCAGAAACCGGGTGGCAAGGGTGCGCCGGGCTTCTGCCCCGTTCAGGGTGATGCGCAGCCCGCCGGATTTGACCGCTTGGCTGCGCACAAGGCCTTCAGGGTCGGCCACGTCGACCATAGCTGCCTTTCGTCCGTCCAGAAGGGCAGTATAGAACTGAGTCCAGCTCAGCATCTCGTCGAAGGGCATGGTTTGCGAGATGTGATCCACGGCTGTCAGCCCTGCACCGGGGCTGGCATCCTCAACTGATGTGAAATCCACATCCCATAGACGTCCGAGGTCGCTGTGGTCATCCAGCAGGCGCAAGAGGCTACCGCCGACACCGCGCAGGGCGGGGATGTCCAACTCTCCGGGGTTCGGGCCGTCGCCGAAAGGCTCGGCCAGCAAGGCCTTGCCCCGCGTGAAGGTCTGGTGGGCATCGGGGACGACGATGGCGATCTCGCTGACGCAGGTGCCGTGGCTGAGGAAGGCGGAATGGGCATAGCCCTGTCGTTCCGTATTGACGAGAATATTGACCCCATTCTGCTGGAAACGCCGCACGTCTTTCGACAGGTGCTGTCCTGTCAATCGGAACCCGAGGGTCTGCAAAAGCGCTTCAAGCTGCGGCGCTTCGGCGGGCGACGTCACGAATTCGATGAAGGCGACACGATCGACGGGCGCAGGGGCGGGCATTGTGGACAGACCTGCGGACAGGCCGGGTTCTGCGCGGCGCACAGCATCCATCAGGTTGATCAGTGATCTGTGCCCGTCCAGCGCCACCAGCCGGGGCAGTCCCGCACGGAACTGGTCGTTGAAGACTTCAAGGCTCAGCGGCCCGTCATATCCTGTCGCCAGAACTGCGCGCAGGAAAGCGGTCACGTCCAGATCTCCCTCGCCGGGCATGCAGCGGAAATGGCGCGACAGGTAGAGCAGGTCCATACGGATCGCAGGGGCGTCGGCCAGTTGCACGAAAAAGATCTTCTCGCCGGGGATGCGGCGGATGGTGTCCGGGTCGATGCCCCGCGCCAGCGTGTGATAGCTGTCAAGGATCAGGCCGATCTGCGGATGATCGGCGCGGCGCACGATTTCCCATGCGTCGCGGTGATCATCGACATGCCGTCCCCAGGCCAGCGCCTCATATCCGACGCGCACGCCGTAATCTGCCGCGACGGCACCCAGATCTGCCAGATCTTCGGCCGCGCGGTCGATCCCGCCCAATGATTGCGGATGAACGGAGGAACAGATCAGCATCAGATCGGTGCCAAGTTCGTTCATCAAGGCGAACTTGCGCCTTGCGCGGGTGAAAGCGCGGGCGCGCAGCGGGTCGGGCAGGCCTTCGAAATCGCGGAAGGGCTGGAACAGCAGCACCTCGAGTCCATGATCGCGCACCATCTGTCCTGCCGCGCGCGGTGACAGGTCGGAGGCGAGGAAATCCTGTTCGAAAATCTCGATCCCGTCATAGCCTGCGGCGGCAATCGCCTCCAGTTTGGTGGCGAAATCCCCCGCGATGGAGACGGTGGCGATCCCGGTTTTCATGCAGCTACCCGTGCGGTCAGATCGGCACGGAGGCGGGTCTCGTCCAGCGGCAGGCCCGCGAAGAGATGCCATGCGTCGACGCCCTGGCCGATGAACAGCTCGTAACCCGATATGGCGGTCAGGCCCGCAGCGGCCGCGTCCGACAAAAAGGCCGTGTTGACCGGTGTATAGACTGCGTCGAAGGCCCAGCCCCGCGCGGGCATCGCATTGCGGGGTAGTGGGGTGCCATCGTGCCCGACCATGCCTACGGGGGTGGCGTTCAAGACCCCCTCGACCCCCTGCGCCAGATCCGCCGCCGACTGCCCCAGCGTGATGGGCAGGTCCGGGAAACCGGCGCGCAGGGCGTTGGCCAGTGCTCTGGCGCGGGCGCTGTCCAGATCGGCGATCCGCAGCTCTGCCGCGCGCAAGCCCGCCAGTGCGAAGGCCAACGAGCGGCCCACGCCCCCGGCCCCGATCAGCAGGACGACGCCGGGCGCAAGATCCCCCCGCGCCGCGCGATAGGCGGACAAGAAGCCGGAATAGTCAGTGTTGAACCCCTCGGGCTGGTCCTTGCCGAACAGGACCGTGTTGACCGCCCCCATGGCCTGCACCAGTGGGTCGGTAATCCGCACACGCAAAGCCGCCTTTTCCTTGTAAGGATATGTGACGTTGATCCCCCGATAGCCCGCCTGCGCCACGTGGTCGAACAGCGCATCGAAGGGCTTGCCCATCTCGCGCGGGACCAACCTGTCATAGGTCACATCGATCCCGTGTTGTGCGCCTGCCAAGCGGTGCAGCAGCGGCGCGCGCGACGCGCCTATATTGTCGCCGATCAACCCAAGCAGAAGGTGGCGTCGCATCCGGACTACTCCGCCGTCATGCGGCAAGCCGCCTCAACCGCGCTGCGGTAGCCCTGCGGACCAAGGCCCGCGATCACGGCCGTTGCCACTTTGGACATCAAGGAATGCTGATAGACTGCGTCGCGGCGGTGGATGTTGGTGATGTGCAATTCGATCACCACGCCCGGGAACATCTTGAGCGCATCCATGATCGGCACGGATGTGAAGGTCAGCCCGGCGGGATTGATCACGATGGCGGCGGCGCCGGTGTCGATGGCCTCGTGAACCCAGTCGATGATCTGGTATTCCGCGTTGGACTGGTGAAAGACCACCTCGCGCCCGTCTGCCGCGGCCCGGCACATCAGTTCGATTTCGGCCAGGGTCGTGTGGCCATAGACCTCGGGCTCGCGGGTGCCAAGCCGGTTGAGATTGGGGCCGTTGAGGATGTGGATTGCTGCAGACACTGGATTTGCCTTTCTGTCGGTTAGCCCTGATATCCGAACTGCCGCGGCAGCCAGAGAACCAGATCGGGGAAGAGGGTCAGCACCACCAGCACAAGGATCAGTGATCCGATGAAGGGCACCAGATCCGCGAAGATATCCTTAAGGCGCGCGCCGGTGATGCTTTGCATGATGAAGATCAGCAGCCCGTAAGGTGGCGTGATCAGGCCGATCATGATGTTGACCACCGCGACAACACCGAAATGCACCGGGTCGATGCCCAAGGCCGCAGCGGTGGGAATGAACACCGGGACGATGATCAGCAGGATGGCCGTGCCTTCCAGCATCGCCCCCAGCAGCAGCAGGACGATGTTGACCATGATCAGGAATTGCAGCGGTGTCAGGTTCCAGCCTTCGAGATAGACCCGCAGGGTCTGCGGGATATTCTCGGCGGTCACCACATAGTTGAAGACCAGAGCCCCCGCGATCAACATCCCGATCGAGGCCGAGGAGCGTGCGCCGGCGGTAAGTGCGTTATACAAATTGCGCGGCGTGATTGACCGATAGAGCACCGCCGAAACCACGAAGGCATAGGCCGCCGCGACAGCCGCCGCCTCGGTAGGGGTCATGGCTCCCGAATAAATCCCGCCCAGCAGCACCACAGGCATCAGTAACGCCGGAAAGGCGCTTGCCGTGATCCCCGGCAGATCGCGCAGCGGAGTCGGGGCTTCGAGCGGGAAATTCTGGCGGCGCGACTGGATCACCACCAGCACCATCAGCATCAGTGCCATCAGGATGCCCGGCAGAACCCCTGCCAGAAACAGAAACCCGATCGAGGTGTTCGACACGAGTGAATAGAGGACCATGGGGATGGAGGGCGGCACGATGGGGCCGATCACGGCGGAACTGGCGGTCAGGGCTGCGGCGAAACTCCTTGTATAGCGACCGTCGCGCGTCATCATGTTGGCGATGATGCGTCCGGTGCCGGCCGCATCCGCAAAGGCCGAGCCTGACATGCCGGAAAAGATCAGGGATTGCACGATGTTCACATGGGCCAGCCCGCCTCGGAAACGCCCGACAAAGGCATTGCAGAAGCGCAGCAGCCTGTCGGTCATCGAACCCGTGTTCATCAGTTCCGCCGCGAAGATGAACAGCGGCACGGCAAGGATGACATAGCCAGTGAACATGCTGTTGAGCAGGCGTTCCGCGACCAATCCAAGGTCCTGTCCGCGCATGTAAAGATACATGATCGAGCCCGAGATCATCGACAGGCCGATGGGCAGGCCAAGCAGAGCCAGAAGGCAGATCACGACCAGGGCGGCGGAGAAGGGGTCCACGCTCAGCGCTCCTTGTCGGACAGATCGGAGGGGGCGGCCGGATCATGCCCCCGCAGGGCGCGCACAGCCAACCAGAGATAGCGCAGGATCACGGCCACCGCAAAAAGGATGTAGATAGCGTAAAGCCAGTCATAGCGGATGCGAAGGTAGGAGGTGCTTTGCACCTTCATGAAGGTGACGTAGTCCCAGACAGCCGGAAGCGACAGCAGGAAAAGTCCCACCACCCCGGCGGCGGATATTACGGTAAATACACGGCGCAGCCGGGCGCTGACCGAGCCGTAGATGATGTCGAAGCGGATTTCCTCGCGTTCGCGCAGCACGAATGCCGCACCCCAGAGAACGAGCCAGACCCACATCACCGAACTGAGTTCAGAGGCCCAGCCCGACGACCAGTTGAGCACATAGCGAAACAGGATCGTGATCAGGAAAGACACGAACATCACCGCCAGCATCAGCGCGGCCACCGCCTCGGCGGCAAGGCCAAGCCAGCGGAATATCCGGCGTGCGGTCTGTTGCATGGGAAAACCTTTTCGTGATCGACGGAGACCAGCCACCTGACCGGTCTCCGCGGCAGTGGGATCAAAGAGCGTTGATCCGGTCGACCATGCCTGCAGGCCAGTCGGCCGAAAGCGGCGAGTTCAGATACTTCTCCTGCGCATAGGCGCGGAAAGCATCCACATCGGGGGTATAGACCTCAAGCCCCTCGGCCCGGAAGAAATCGGCCAATTCGGCCTCGCGCTTCTGATGCTCGGCGGCGGACCATGCCATCGCCTCATCGGCGGCGGACTGGAAGGCTGCTTGCTGCTCCGCGCTCATCGCGTTCCATGCCGAAGACGAAATCGTCAGCAGGTCGAAGGCCACCAGATGCGAGGTCAGCGCGATCTGAGACATCACTTCATAGAACTTCATGTTCTGCACGTTGGGCAGCGGGTTGTCCTGTCCGTCGATGGCCCCGGTCTGAAGACCTGTATAAACCTCGGCATAGGCCATGGCGGTGGGGTTGGCGCCGATCGACTCGCCCAGGAACTGCCACGCCTCGCCGGGCGGCATCCTCAGACGGATGCCTGCCAGATCGGCGGGGGTGTTGATCTTTGTCTCGGGCTTCAAGCCCAGATGGCGCGAGCCGAAATAGGTCGGCCCCAGAATGTGAATGCCCAACTGCTCTTCGGCCATGGCCTTCATCTCGGCGCCGGCATCCGAGGCGAAGAAAGCTTGCAGGTGCGCGGGGTCGCGGAACAGATAGGCCGAGGTCAGGATCGACCATGCCGGAATCTGGTTGGCGATGTCCTGCGGCGCGATGTTGCCCATCTCAAGGTTGCCGCGTTGCAGGGCGACCAGTTCTGTGCCCTGCCCGAACAGGGTGCCGCCGTAGTGCATTTCCATCACGGCCAGATCGGCGACGCCCTCGGCAAACCGCTCCATCATGCGGGCACGGATGTCCTGATCCGAGAAAACCGCCGAAAAGCGCAGCGTGGGTTTGTCCTGTGCGGCCGAACGTCCCGCCGTCAGGCTTGCGGCCAGCATGGCCGCGGCGCCCGTCATCAACATGGCACGCCGTGTAAGGTTCAGTTTCATGATGTCCTCCCTCATGTCCATCGCAGGTGCGGGCAAGGTCCAGCCCAACAGAAGTCGAGACTAAAACCTATAATTTCTAAATCAACCGTATATTTTAACAAAAGATGATATTTGTGATAATATCATCTTTTCTTGGCGGTTGTCTGATCTTACCCTGCATGAGACAAGAGACAGGACACTTCTCTGGCCGCAGTTCAGGGGCAACATGATCGACACAGCCAGCGAACATACCTACCGCGCGATTCGGCAGGACATCATCCATGGCAAGCTTGCGCCCCGCATCAGGCTGCGTCTGGACAGCCTGCGCGAGACTTATGGCGCCAGCGTCAGCACCCTGCGCGAGATCCTGAACCGCCTGACCGGCGAGGGGCTGGTGGTCGCGGAAGGGCAGAAGGGTTTTTCTGTTACACCCGTCTCGCAGCACGAGTTCGAGAAACTTGCCGAGTTGCGCGAACTGTTCGAGACCCATGCCATAAGACGGGCCTTTCAGAACGGCGATCTGGAATGGGAGGGGCGCGTGGTCGGTGCCCATCACATGCTCAGCGTTATCGAACAAAGGATGCAGACGGGCGATACAAGCAATGCGACGTTGTGGAAGCAGTATGACAAGCGGTTCCACCATGCGCTGATCTCGGCCTGCGGGTCCGAGGAGTTGCTGAGCGCCCATTCTGCGGTTTTCGACAGGTATCTGCGGTATCAGATCATCGCGGTGATCTTCCGTGGTGCTCCGGCCGCCGCGGAACATCTATCCCTGCGCGATGCAGCCCTGACACGCGATGCCGATCTTGCGGCAAAAGTGCTGCACCAGCATATCAGTGCTTGTGTCGAACATACGGCCGAGGGTGGCAAGCTGGAACGTGGCGGGCCCGAGGACGGCGATGATCACGACCCCACCGAAGAAACCGTGGCCGGGTCGATCTGGCGCAGCGTGCGACGCGATATTCTGAACGGGACACTAGCCCCTATGCAAAAGCTGAAACTGGACGGGCTGCGCGACAGATATGCCGCGTCGGTCAGCACGCTGCGCGAGGTGCTCAGCCGTCTGGCGACCGAAGGGCTGGTTCTGGCCGAAGGGCAGCGCGGTTTCGAAGTCGCGCCGATTTCACCCGCGAATTTGCGCGAACTGGCCGAGTTGCGACTGCTGATCGAAGGGCAGGCGCTGACGGATTCATTCGCGCGCGGCGATGTCGAATGGGAGGCGCATGTGATGGCCGCCTATCATCGCCTTGTGCGGATGGAAGAACGGATGCGGCAAGGTGACCGAAGTGTCGTGCAAGACTGGAAACGCTTTGATTGGGAATTTCATCAGGCCCTGATCAGCGCCTGTGGGTCAAAGGTGCTGCGACAGTTCCACGGCGCGAATTTCGACAAATATCTCAGATACCAGATGATCGCGCTGTCGTTCCGGGGCGATGTCGCATCCGTCGAGCACCGCGCCTTGCTGGACGCCGCCATGGCACGCGATGCCGCAGCCGCCCGCGCCATCCTGCAACGCCATTTGATGGGGGGCGTTGAACACGCGCTGGCCAGCGGCACGATTGGAGAGGGCTGCGTGTCCTCGGCCCCCACGGATGCACCGCGCAAACCGTCGTGAGGAACGGCGAGCAGGTGGGTTGACGGGGAAATCCTGCTTGCAGGATCACGCCGGCGGCCCCGTTCTTACAGATCCGTTAGCATGCCCAAGGCTCTTTCCGCGGCGAAGGCAACTGTCTCGGATAGCGTCGGATGGGCATGAACGGTCAGGGCGATATCCTCGAGCGTCGCCCCCATCTCGATCGCCAATGTGACTTCGGCCAGCAATTCTCCGGCGTTGCGCCCGACGATCGTGCCACCCAGGATGCGGTGGCTGTCAGGATCATAGATCAGCTTGGTCAAGCCGTCACCACCGCCCGAGGCAAGGTTGCGGCCGCTGGCTGCCCAGGGAAAACTGGTAGCCCTGACCTTGCGTCCCGCGGCCTTGGCCTGATCCTGCGTGAGGCCGACCCATGCCAGCTCGGGGCTGGTATAGGCGACAGAAGGGATCAGCACAGTATCCAGCGCGGCCCGATGGCCTGCGACCACTTCGGCTGCGATATGGCCCTGATGGGTGGCGCGATGCGCCAGCATGGGGTTGCCCGTGACATCCCCGATGGCGAAAACATGCGGCTGGGCCGTCCGGCCTGCAGCATCCGCCGCGATCACGCCGCCGGTGGGCGAGGGCAGGCCCGCACGTTCCACATCAAGCCCGTCCCCATTGGCGCGTCTGCCCACGGACTGGATGACCGCACCTGCCTTGATCTGCCCTGCAAAACGACCGGTGCAGGTCAATGTAAGGGCGGTCTTGCTGGCCTTGACGGCAGTCACCCTGGTGTCGGTATGGATCGTCACGCCCTGCGCTTCGAGGGCGGCGTGCAGGATCGCCGTTGCCTCGGGGTCAGCGCCGGTGGCGATCTGTCCGGCCAGTTCGATCACGGTCACTTCCGCCCCCAAGGCCGCGTAGATCGTGGCCATTTCCAGCCCGATGATCCCGCCCCCCACGATGGCCAACGCCTTGGGCACCTCGCGCAGTTCCAGCGCGGCGGTGCTGTCCCAGATACGCGGGTCCTCCGGCCAGTCAGGCAAGCGGACAGGCGACGAGCCGACGGCAATCACCACCTTGTCGAAATCGAGCGTGGTCCCGTCGATACTGACGCTATGCGGAGCAGTGAATTGCGCCTTGCCCTGAAGCACCTTGACCTTGCGCTTGCGGGCAAGACCCTGCAGCCCGTGGGTCAGGTTGCCGACGATATGGTCTTTCCGGGCCCGCAGCTTGTCCAGATCCAGCTTTGGAGCGCTGAATTCCACGCCCCAGTCGGCCATATGTGCCGCCTCACGGATCACTTCGGCGGCGTGCAACAGGGCCTTGGACGGGATGCAGCCCTCGTTCAGGCAGACGCCCCCCAGTCGGTCGCGGGCATCGACAAGCGTGACGGACAGGCCCAGATCGGCGGCACGGAACGCGCAGGCATAGCCGCCCGGCCCCGCGCCGATCACCAGCAGATCGGTGTGATCGGTCATGATGGCCTCCCTCAGATCAGCATGTTGCGCGGATCCGCGATCAGCCCGCAGTAATGAGCCATGAACCGCGCCGCATCCGCGCCGTTGATCACGCGGTGGTCATAGGACAGGTCCAGCGGCACCATCGGCACGGGGCGCGGGGTGTCGCCGTCCCAGACAGTCACGGTTTCGGTCCGGGTGATCCCGAGGATCGCCACTTCCGGCGGGTTGACGATGGGGCTGAAGGCTGTGCCGCCGATGCCGCCCAGATTGGTGATCGTCATCGAGGCGCCGCCCATCTCGTCGGGTTTGATCTTGCGGGCCTGCGCGCGCGCGGCCAGATCCGCAATTTCGGCCGCGATCTGCCACAGACCCTTGCGGTCGGCATCGCGGATGACCGGCACCATCAGGCCGTGCGGGGTGTCGACGGCGATACCGATATGCACATAGTCCTTGAGGATCAGCCGTTGTCCGTCGGCGGACAGCGAGGCGTTGAAGCGCCCGAAGCGCCGCAGGCTCCGCGCAAGGGCCACAACGTGAAAGGCCAGCGCCGTCAGCTTGACGCCGCGCGCCTCGGCCTCGGGTTTGAGGGATTGGCGGAACGTCTCCATCGCGGTGACATCGGCCCGGTCGTGATGGGTCACCGCCGGGATCAGGGATTGCGCGGCGGCCATGTTGCGCGCGGCGACTTGCGCGAAACGGCTCATCGGTTCTTCGGAGACGGGGCCGTATTGCGCGTGATCCACATCCCAGAAGGCTGTATCGGCGGCTTGCGGTGTGCTTGGCGTGCGATCCAGATCTTCCGGGGCGATGGTCGTGCGGCCAAGGCTCTTGGCCAGCGCGGCGATATCGACATTCTTTTCCCGTGCAAGGCGGCGGGTCGAGGGGCTTGCGATAATCTCTGTCATCGTGGTCCCCTTACCAGCTTGCCGCAATGTATTGCGTTTCCATGAATTCGAGCATGCCTTCATGCCCGCCTTCACGACCAAGGCCGGATTGCTTGGTGCCACCGAACGGGGCGGCGGGGTCGCTGACCAGCCCCCGGTTCAGGCCGACCATGCCGTAATCCAGCTTTTCGCAGACCTGTAGCGCGCGTTTGAAATCACCCGAAAAGACATAGGCGACCAACCCATATTCGGTGGCATTGGCGCGGGTGATCACCTCGGCCTGATCCGTAAAGGTCTGGATTGCGGCGACGGGGCCGAAAATCTCGTCATGCACGCAGTCTGCGTCCTCGGACACGTTGGACAGGACCGTGGGCGGGTAGAAGAAGCCCGGACCATCGGGCACGGTGCCGCCACATTCGACGCGTGCCCCCTTTGCCACGGCATCGGCCACGAAGGCGGCGACCTTGTCGCGGGTGTCGGCATTGACCAAGGGACCCACATCGACGGAGGGATCGGTGCCGTCGCCCACCTTGAGGGCGGACATGCGCGCGGTCAGGCGTTTGGTGAACTCTGCCGCAATGCCCTCGTGCACATAGATTCGGTTCGCGGCGGTGCAAGCCTCGCCCAGATTGCGCATCTTGGCCAGCATCGTGCCCTCGATGGCGGTGTCCATATCGGCATCTTCGAACACGATCACAGGGGCGTTGCCGCCCAGTTCCATGGCCGGTTTCAAGACCTGATCGGCGGCTGATTTCAGCAGCTTGCGGCCCACGCCGGTTGAACCCGTGAAGCTGACGACGCGCACGCGCGGATCATGCAGCATGTGATCGACCAACGCGCCTGTCTTGCGCGAGGGCAGCACGTTGACCAGTCCGGGCGGCACGCCTGCTTCCTCCAACAGCGGCATCAGCGCCAGCATGGTCAGCGGCGTCTCGGACGCGGGTTTGATGATCACCCCGCAACCCGCAGCCAAAGCGGGCGCAATTTTGCGCGTGCCCATCGCAGCGGGATAGTTCCACGGTGTGATCAGCACGGCCAGCCCGGCGGGTTTGTGCTGCACCATGATCCGGGCACCGCTGGCGGGGGCATGGGTGATCAGACCGTCGGCACGCACGGCCTCTTCCGCGAACCAGCGGAAGAATTCGGCGGCATAGGCCGCCTCGCCGCGCGCATCCGCCCCGGCCTTGCCGTTTTCCAGCGTGATCAGATGGGCGAAGTGATCCAGCTTGGCCGTCATCAACTCCCATGCGCGGCGCAGCACTTCGGAGCGGTGACGCGGTGTCTGCGCGGCCCAGTCCTTCATCGCCGCCTCTGCCGCGTCCAGCGCGGCATCCGCATCCGCGATATCGGCCGATGCGACCGAGGCGATGACCTGTTCGGTCGCGGGGTTGATGACGTCAAAACGCTCAGCCGTCTTGTGCCATGTGCCGTTGATATAGAGATCGGTGTAATCCATGTCGGTCCCCCGGGGGTCAGAGCAGGTGGCGAAGCGGTTGCTCCATCCGTCCTGCGAATGCGGAAAGTAGGGCGATGGCGGCGGGCGCGGGCATCTGGTCGGTGCTGCATTCCAGCGTGAGGATCAGGCCCACGTGGCCGGACATCACCGTGATCACAGGCGCGTCCCCGGCCCCCGCCGCAACCGACCGCAAGGCCGTGTCGCGCAGATCGCGCAGGATAAGGTCGGGGCTGTCATCGCTGCGGGCGATGGCCGACAACGCCCGGTCGGGCGGGATGGCAAAACCGCGTGAGTGTCCATGACGCTCGATGGCGATGATGCTGGGCTGCGACAGGCTTGCCCCGGCCAGTCCAGCCAGCACGGCGTCCCGATCGGTCAGGCCATGTGAGGCCGCCGCCCATTCAGCGAAGGCGGTGAAACCGTCTGTTGCGATCTCGGCTGTCAGGCGGATCGGGGCGGCAGTCACTGTGGCTGTGGCGGGTATCCTGGCTGGCAGATTTGCCAGAACATCAAGATCACGTACATGAAACGGCTGTGGATGGCCCGCTTCCACAAGGCGGTGCAGGTCCAGCCCCCGCTCAAGCGCCAGACGCCGCACCTTGGGCGAGGCAAGGATACGGCCTGTCGGGCTTTGCATCGGTGGCTGCTTTGGCGCGGGCTGCTCCTTCGCCCTTGCGGGCGGCGTCGCGGCGGGTGCAGGGGAGGCTTTCGCTGCGCTTGGCGCGGGGGTGGAATTGGCGCGGCGCGCGGTGGTGGTGGCGGGTTTGTCTGCGCTGATGATGGCGAGGGTGGCCCCCACCGGCACATCCTCGCCCGGTTCGGCCAGGGTGGCGGCCAGATAGCCATCCATGCCTGCGGGCACTTCCATCGTGCTTTTGTCGGTCTCGACCTCGAACAGGATGTCGTCGGCGGCGACCTTGTCGCCCAGGTCCTTGGTCCAGCTGACCAGAAGGCCGCTGTCCTGCGCCATGCCAAGCTGGGGCATGGTGACGGGCTGACCCTTGGGCAGATCATCCGCATGGTCAGGCGCGGGGGCTGAAACAGAGGCAGGGGTAGGGGCAGGCGCGGGGCTGTCGTCTTCGGCACTGTCCGAGATGCGGGCAATGACAGCACCCACAGGCACATCCTCGCCCTCGGCGGCGGTGATCCCGGTCAGGAAGCCGCTCGCCTGCGCCTCGACCTCCATCGTGGCCTTGTCGGTTTCCACCTCGAACAGGGCATCGCCCTTGGCCACGGGATCGCCCGCCGCCTTGAGCCAGGCCACGATCTTGCCCGCATCCTGCGCCATGCCAAGCTGGGGCATTGTCACATCATGCGGCATGGATCAGCTCCCCCGCGCAAAGCTTGCGGGCATTGGCGGCGACACCTTCCGGCGTGGGCACGGTGACATCCTCCAGCGCGGGCGAGAAGGGGACGGGCACATCCATCGCCCCCATCCGCAGGACCGGCGCATCGAGGTGATAGAACGCCTTCTCGTTCAGGCGGCTCGCGATTTCGGCGGTGATCCCATAGCTTTGATGCCCTTCGTCAATGACGATGGCGCGGCTGGTCTTGCGCACGCTTTCAAGCAGCGTCGCCTCGTCCAGCGGCACGATGGTGCGCGGGTCGATCACCTCGGCTGAAATGCCCTCGGCAGCCAGCAGTTCCGCCGCCTTTTCCGCCACTTGCACCATCGAGGATGTGGCGATCAGGGTGATATCCGTCCCCTCGCGCTTGATATTGGCGACGCCGAAGGGGATGAGATACTCCTCCTCGGGCACGGGTGCCTTGTCCTGATACATCAGTTTGTCTTCGAAGATCACGACCGGGTTGTTGTCGCGGATCGCGGTCTTCATCAGGCCCTTGGCCTCATAGGCCGAAGATGGCATGGCCACCTTCAGCCCCGGAATATGGGCCACCAACGCCTGCAAGGATTGCGAATGCTGCGCGGCCGAGCGGCGGGTGGCGCCCATATTGGTGCGCAACACCAGAGGCACGTTCAGCTTGCCGCCGGACATGTAATGGATCTTGGCGGCCTGATTGCACAACTGATCCATCACCAGAAAGATGAAATCGCCGAACATCAGATCGACGATGGGGCGGGCCCCCGTCATCGCGGCACCGACGGCCAGCCCCATGAAACCGGGTTCCGAAATCGGCGTGTCGATGACGCGCTGCGTGCCGAACTCCTCGACCAGACCGGACAGCACCTTGAAGGGGGTGCCCGCTTCGGCCACATCCTCGCCCAGCAGGAAAACCGTCGGATCGCGGCGCATTTCTTCGGCGATGGCCTCGTTCACGGCCTGGGATAGGGTGATCTCTCTCATGATAGGCTCTCCTCAGGCGGCGTAAACATGCATGTCCACTTCGGACACATCGGGATAGGGGGCGGCTTCGGCATAGGCGACGGCCTCGGCCGCGTCCTTCTCAACTTCCGCATTCATCGCCTCGATCTCCTCCTCGGAGGCAATGCCCTGTTCGACCAGCCATGACCGGAAGCGGATGATCGGATCGCGATTTTCCTTCCAGTCCTTCTCCTCGTCCTTGGAGCGGTAATAGGCGCGGTTGATGTCGCCGACATGGTGCCCGTGATAGCGGTAGGTTTCCAACTCGATGAAGAACGGACCCTCGCCCTTGCGGCAACGTGCGACCAGTTTCTGGGTCAGCTCGTTCACGGCCAGAACATCCTGACCGTCGATCCGATGCGCTTCGATCCCGAAAGCCTCGGCCCGCGCGGTGATGGAACCTGCGGCGATTTCTTCGGTCTTGGTGTATTCGGAATAGCCGTTATTCTCGCAGGCATAGATCACGGGCAGCTTCCACAGCGCCGCCATGTTCATCACCTCATAAAGCAGGCCCTGCGCCGTGGCCCCGTCGCCGAAGAAACAGACGGTCACATCGTCCTGCCCCATCAGCTTGGCGCGCAGCGCCGAACCGGTGGCGATCCCCATGGACCCGCCGACGATGGCATTGGCCCCCAGATTGCCATGGCTTTGGTCGGCGATATGCATCGACCCACCTTTGCCCCGGCAATAGCCTTCGGCCTTGCCCAGCAATTCGCAGAACATCTGTTTGAAATCGGCCCCTTTGGCCACGCAATGCCCATGCCCGCGATGGGTCGAGGTGATGCGGTCATCATCCGTCAGCGCCTCGCAGATGCCTACGGCCACGGCTTCCTCGCCGGAATACATATGCGTCAGGCCAGGCATCTTGGCCGACAGGTAAAGCTGGTTCGCGTTATCCTCAAATGTGCGGATGCGGACCATCTGGCGATACATGCGCAGGTAATCTGCGGAATTGGTCTTTTTGGCGGGGCTCATGGCATTGTCCTTTGCGGGAAGGGACCCGGCGGCACAGGACGCGCGCCGGGCCGGTTCCTGTCAGTAGCGGTTGGCAATCGGCAGTTCTTCCGCAGGGAAGAGGCTGATCACCTCGCAGCCGGTTTCGGTCACGACCACCTCTTCCTCGATCCTTGCGGCGGAATAGCCATCCGTGGCGGGGCAGTAGGTTTCCAGCGCAAAGACCATGCCGGTCTTGATCTCCATCGGGTGATCCATGCTGATCGCGCGGCTGATGATGGGCCGTTCGTGCAGCGCAAGGCCCAAGCCATGCCCGAATTGCAGGCCAAAGGCCTGATCCTCATTGGCAAAGCCAAGGCTTTCGGCGGTCGGCCAGACGGCGGCGACCTTGTCCGTGGTGACACCCGGCTTGATCATCGCGATAGACGCGTCGATCCATTCACGCGCCTTTGTATAGGCATCCGTTTGCGACGGCGTCGCACGGCCCACGTTGAAGGTCCGGTAGTAGCAGGTCCGGTACCCCTGATAGCTTTGCAGGATGTCAAAGAACGCCTGATCGCCGGGCCGGATCAACCGGTCGGTGAAGTTATGCGGATGCGGATTGCAGCGTTCGCCGGAAATGGCGTTGATCGCCTCGACATCGTCCGAGCCCATCTCGTAGAGCATCTTGTTGGACAGGGCGACAATGTCATTCTCGCGCACACCGGGTTTCAGCTCTTCATAGATCATGTGATAGACGCCATCGACCATGGCGGCCGCCTGCGTCAGAAGCTGGATCTCGTCCCAGTTCTTGATCTCGCGCGCGGCCAGCATGATCTGCTGGCCATCGACGACGTTGATCCCTTCCTCGCGCAGGGCGTGGAACATCGCCGTTTCGGCGTAATCCACACCCACCGGCATATCGGCCATGCCCGCATCGCGGATCAGCCCGGCAATCTGCTTGGCGTATTTCTGCATCAGGCCGAATTCGGGCGGGATCGTGCCGCGCATCCCGACGACACCGGCCAAGCAATGATCGGGTTCCAGCCAATCGGCATGCCGCTTGTGATGCATCGCAGCCGAGCCGAAATCCCAGACATAGGGGCTGTCATCGCCCGTCAGCAGGCAGAAGCGGCACATCTTGTCCCGCTCCCATTCGCCGATCTTGGTCGCAGATACATAGCGGATGTTGTTGACATCAAACAGCAAGAGCGTGCCCGCGTTCGAGGCCTGCAACGCCTGCCGCGTGCGGGCCAGACGATAGCGGCGCAGGCGGTCATGATCGATGCGGCGTTCGAAATCCACCGTGGTATGGCCCCATGCGGGCAGGCGTTCGCGCCATTCCCAGTTGGGTTCCAGATCTTGCGGCGTCAGCAGGTTCGGCATCAGGGCGCGTGACATAAGTTCCTCCTCTAGATGCGGGGATGCCGCACCTCTTTATGTTAGTTTTTCAGTGGTTTAGTGGCTTACTGGATGCACCAGCCGCCATCGATGTGGATCATCTGGCCGGTCATGTAGTCGCTGTCGTCGCTGGCCAGGAAAGATGCCGTGCCGACGATATCGCGCGGATAGGACACGCGTTTGATCTGAAGCGCGTCGCGCACGATGTCGTCATAGGCCTGACCTTCGCGTTCCTTGAACCCGATCTCGACCAGATCCTTGTCCAGCTGCTCCCACAGCGGGGTGACGACCACGCCGGGTGCATAGCCGTTGACGGTGATGTTATGTTCGGCCAGTCCGATGGCCCCGCAATGGGTCAGCGCCAGACAGCCGTATTTCGACGTGCAATAGACCGTCACATCCACCAAAGGCTTGCGCGACGCGATGGAGCCCACGTTGATCAGCTTGTAGGGATGCCCCTCCATCGGTCCTTGGGCGATCATCTGGCGCGCGGTTTCCTGCATGCCCAGCCACATGGCCTTGGTGTTGACGTTCATGATCATGTCCCAGTTGTCCTCGTCGATATCCATGAAGAACCGGGGTTTGTTCAGGCCCGCATTGAACAGGCCCACATTGATCGACCCGAAGGCTTCGACCGTGGCGGCGACGGCGGCGGCATTGTCCGCGCGCTGGGTCACGTCCATCCGCACCGCAATGGCCTTGCCGTTGCCTGCGGCGTTGATCCTTGCGGCGACGGTCTGCGCCTCGTCCAGATCCAGATCGCCGATGCAGACATTGGCGCCCTGACTGGCAAAGGCTTCCGCATTGGCAGCACCCATGCCGCGCGCGGCACCGGTGATCAGGATGTTCTTACCCTTGAGGCGGTTCGGGTCCATGGTGTCCTCCCTAAGTGACCTTGTGTCGTAAAATCTCTTCGGCGCGCGCCTGCACCCGCGCCAAAGCCTCGCGCGGGGTGACAATCCCGCGCAGCATGTCGTGCAGTTCCAGCCCGCACAGGCGGATGATGTCCGAAATCTGCGGAATCGGCGGGCGCGGCCAGAATTGCAGCTCGTCGCGCCATGACATCTGATCGACCAATTCGAAGATCGGCGACAGACGCCGCACTTCGGGATCGGCCCCCACGGAATAGCGCGGTGCCGTGCGGCTGCCGTTCTGGGCATAAAGTTTCTGCGCGCCGGGCGAGGTGAAGGCGACAAGTGCCTCGACCGCGTCATCCAGCCGTTCCTCGGCCAGATTGGACGGAATGCACAGGACGTAGCCGCCCACCGGTGCAATCGGCGCGCCCTCTGGCCCATGCGGATGCGGCAGATAGCCCGTGTTGCCATGGGCGGGGCAGCCTTCATCCAGCTCGAAATAGGGGGCCAGCAGGGTATAGCCGTAGGCCATCGCCACATGCCCGGCACCATAGGGCCGGACCCGCTCGAACCAGGACATCGACAGGATGTCGGGGGGCGAGAATTTCAGCAGCTCCATCAGGTAATCCGCTGCCGCATGTGCGCGGTCCGTGTCCAGCATGGGCCGGAATGTCTGACCTGCCAGACGATCGGCGTCATAGCCGCCCGCAATTTCGGGAATGTCGATGATCGGCTGACCAAAGGCCGCGCAGGTCATCATGAACGTGTGTCCCAGCGCGGTGCCGCGCGCAGCGTTCCACGCAACGCCATAGCGCCCCCGCCGGGGATTGTGGAAATGGCGTGCCGCCGCGATCACCGCCGCAGTGGTGGTGGGCGGTTCCAGACCTTCGGCAGCGAACAGATCCTTGCGGTAGAACATCAGTTCGGGCGTCGTCTGGCTGGGCACACCGTAAGGCCTGCCGCCCCAATGCGCGGCCCGCCAGCCTGCGGTGTGGAAATCGGCCGGATCAAGCCGCGAGACATCCATGACCTCGTCCAGCGGGCGGATCACACCTCTGTCCGCGAATTCACCGACCCAGGGCAGGTCAACGGCGATCAGATCGTAGCGGCTTTTGGGACGCTCGGCATTGCGCAACGCCTCTTCATACAGACGGTCGATCGAAAAGGCGCGCTGGTGAATATCAGTGCCCACGATCTGTTCGAACTGGCGCTTCAACCCTTCCATGACCATGAAGGTCGGATCGCCATGCACCAGAATACGCAATCCGCCCGGCAGCTTGAGCGGCTGCGGCAGGGCACTTGGCGGGGCGATGGTCGCCTGACCGGGCTGATAGGACCCGCCGAAGTAATAGTCCTCGGTGTCAGAGCCTGTCTCCAGACCGCCAAAAGAACTGCGGATCAGCCGGTCGATCCGGTCCGCCATCTGGTTGAAGCTGTCCAGAAGGCCGGGGCTGGGATGCAGGGAGAACGACTTGCCGCTGCGTGTGCGGGGCCGCCGCTCGACCAGACCCGCCTCCTGGATCTCGGCCAGTTTGCGGGTGGCTGTCGCATAGGGCACGCCAGCGGCCGAAACCATCGCCGAGGGCGAGACCATCCGCCCCTCGGCGTGGTTGCGCAGCAGGTGCAGGATCATGTTCAGATGCGGGTTGGGCGTGTTCGGGTCGATGGTGCTGTCCAGTTCGACCGACAGGTCCAACAGGAATTGCACCACGCGCTCCAGTTCGGGACTGGTGGCCATTGTGGACAGGCTCGCGGCCCCGGAGGGCACGAATTGTCCATAACGATCATTTCCTGTCATGCCGTGTTGCATCTTGCCTAACCGGACGGGGGCGCTTGCGCCGCGTCGCTTGCCGTTCATTCAGTTCCCCTCTCAGGCTGACCATTTTGATATCCGGTCAGTATCGCAAAAAAATCCAATTTGGATATTGGAAAGTCCAAAATGGATAAAAACGAGGCGTCAATACTTGGGGGAATCACGCTGGATAAGGGGGCGTTTGCGTCGGTTCGAGACACCGAAGGCTGGGAGGTCGCCTGCAAACGTGACAAGATAATTGATGGGAGGAACCAGAGAATGAAAGTTACACTGAAGGCCGCGCTGGTCTGCACGACAGCCATGTTCGCAACCGCAGCCGCCGCCGAGACGATGACGATCGGCATCACGCAGAACAATGTCGGCGTGGACAGCTATCAGACGACCTATGAACGTGCGTTCATCGCCGCCGCCGAAGCCAATCCCGATGTTGAGGCCGTGGTCCTGGATGCTGGCGGCGATGTGGCCCGCCAGATCGCGCAGATGGAGGACCTGATCCAGCAGGAAGTTGATGCCATCATCATCTGGCCCACCAATGGCGAGGCCGTGATCCCCGCCGTCCGCAAGGCGCATAATGCCGGTATTCCCGTGATCGTGACCAATTCGAACATCGCCGAGCAGGGCTTTGACTTCGTCGCCTCCTTCTCGGGGCCGGACAACATCACGCAAGGCGCCCGCGCCGCCGAGATCATGTGCGACAAGTTCAAGGACATGGGCATCGAGGCCGAGGCCCGCGTGGTGCAGATCTCTGGCCAGCCCGGCTATACCACCGCGATTGAACGGCAAAAGGGCTTTGACGACCGCCTGCCCGAGGTGTGCCCCAATGTGACGCTGGTGGAAACGCAGCCCGGCGACTGGAACCGCGAGAAATCGCAGCAGGTGATGGAAGCCTTCCTTGTCAAATACGACGATATCGACGGCGTCTACGCGGGCGACGACAACATGGGCGTGGGCGCGCTGAATGCGGCCAAGGCGGCGGGACGCGAGGGGATCATCTTCGTGGGTGCCACCAATTTCGCCGTTGGCTATGATGCGATGGCTGCGGGCGATTACTGGGGCTCGATCTACCAGTCGCCGGTGGACGATGCCGAAGCCGCACTCAAGACCGCGATCGACATCCTGAACGGCGAGGAACTGCCGTTCCTGAATTACTTCGATACGCCCAAGATCACCCAGGACAACATGGACGAGTTTACCAAACCCGTCTTCTGATCTCCTCCCGGGATGCGTGGGGCTGTGATGCCCCGCGCGTTTCCCCCTTTTCAGAACTTTGCGAATCTACGGAGGAACAGGATGTCACGTGTTGCGGGACGTTGCTGTATAGTGACCGGCGCTGCTCAGGGGATCGGCCGCGCCATCGGCGAAGCGCTGCTGGACGAGGGCGCGCATGTCTGTTTTGCCGATATCAACGCCGACAAGGTGGCCGCCGTTGCCAAGGCAAATGCCGCGCGGGCCGCAGCGGGCGGGGCGCAGGTGACGCATGCCGCCGTCGATGTGACCGACCGGGCGCAGGTGCGCCAGATGATCGCGCATACGGTATCCACCTTTGGCAGACTGGATGTGATGTTCAACAATGCGGGCGTCAACAAGCCGATGAACTTCCTCGACGTGACCGAGGAGAACTGGAATTTCATCATGGGAATCAACGGGCTGGGGTGCATGATCGGCATGCAGGAAGCGGCCCGTCAGATGATTGAGCAGGGTGGCGGCGGCAAGATTGTCAACACCGCCAGCGTGGCCAGCCGTCAGGGCTTTGACAATGTGGCCCCCTATTGCGCCAGCAAATGGGCCGTGGTCTCGCTGACCCAATCGGGTGCGCGCGATCTGGCCAAGCATGACATCACGGTGACGGGTTTTGCCCCCGGCGTGGTCGCTACAGAAATGTGGGAACAGGTCGATCAGGACCTGATGGGGATAGGCGCGGCGACGCGTCCCGGTCAGGCGATGGAGGAGTTCTCGGCCCAGATCCTGCGTGGACGCGTGGCCAAACCCGCCGATATCACCGGAACAACGACCTTTCTTGCGTCGCGGGACAGTGACTACATGACCGGGCAGATCATCATGATCGACGGAGGAATGACTCTGGTGTAGCGGCCAAGACCGGCACCGAGGGGGGAGAATGACATGGCAGGAATGACGAAACAGGGGATCGGCAGTATCCTTGCGAAACAAGGCATCCTGATTGCCTTCGCGATCTTCATGATCGGCTTTGCGCTGGCCAATCAGCGCTTCATCGCCATCGACAACATATCCGGCGTGATCCGGTCATCCGCCATTCTGGGTGTGATGGCGCTGGGGGTCACCTTCGTCGTGATCGGCGGGAATTTCGATCTGTCGGTCGGGTCGATGATGTCCTTTTCGACCATCGTGGTGCTGGACCTGCATGACAAGCTTGGCCCCGCGCTGGCCATACCCGCCATGTTCGCCATGACCATGGCGCTGGGGGCCTTCATCGGGTTTCTGGTCGGATACATGAAGCTGAATTCGCTGATCGTGACTTTGGGCATGCTGTCGGCGATCCACGGGCTGACCCTGACTTGGTCAGGGGGCAAGAACATGGATATCGCGGACAAGGCGGGAACCTGGTTCTCGATCTTCGGGCAGGGCCGGATTCTGGGCGTGCCGGTGCCCATCCTGATCTTCTTGGGTCTCGCCATCATTCTGGGCATCGTGCTGGCCCGAACCCCCTTCGGGCGCAAGGTCTATGCCGTGGGGGGCAACGGGCAGGCCGCAACGTTCTCGGGCATTCCGCGTGCGCGCATCGTGTTCCTGACCTATGTGCTGTCGGCCTTCTGCGTTGCGGTGGCGGGGCTGTTGCAGGCCAGCCGCAGCCTTGGCAGCCAGAACACGGTCGGGCAGGGGATGGAACTTCAGGTGCTGGCCGCCGTCATTCTGGGCGGTGCGTCGCTGATGGGCGGGTCCGGCACGATCTTCAAGACCGTGATCGGCGTTCTGATCCTTGGCTTTATCCAGAATGGACTGCTGCTGATGGGGCTGGCCTTCTATGTCCAGTATGTCGTGACCTGGGGGATCATCATCCTGGCCGTCTGGCTGGACGTCGCAGCGAAGCGGGGCCGTCTGTGGTCCCCCACCGCGTGAAGGAGAGCAGCAGATGACACGCGCACGCTACAGGGATGCCCTGAAACACGGGGCGATCTGGGCCTTCATCCTGGTCGAACTGGCGTTCTTTTCGATTGCTGGTGAGTACCTGTCGGTCTCGGACAAAGCGTTCATGGATTTCGACAACATGCTGCTGTTGCTCAAGCAATCCGCCCCGATCGGGATCATCGCGCTGGGCATGACGATCATCATGATCAACGGCAATATCGACCTGAGCGTCGGGGCCACCTATGCGCTGTCGGCCATCGTGCTCTTGGACAGCATGACATGGCCCGCCCTTCAGGCGATGGGCGACTGGGCCATCCCGCTGGCCTGGGGGCTGGCGCTGATGACGGGCGCCGTTCTGGGCGCGATCAACGGGCTGATCGTGTGGAAAACAGGCGTCGATGCCTTCATCGTCACGCTGGGCTCCATGCTGGGCTATCGCGGGCTGGTCTTCATGATCAATGGCGAGCAGCCGACAAGCCATCTGAACTGGACTCTGGTGGACTTTGCCGAGGCGCAGTTTCTGGGCCTGCATACCGCCACATGGTTCCTGCTGCTCACGGCGCTGGCGCTGTGGCTGATGATGACCCGGACCGTGCATGGCCGGAACGCCTATGCGATCGGCAACAACCGTGAAGCGGCGGTGAATGCAGGCATACGGGTCGGGCCACACATGATGTGGAACTTCGTCCTGATCGGCTTTCTGGCCGCCTTGTCCGCGGTTGTGTTCTATTCCGAAAGCGGCTCGGTCAACCCCAATGACGGGATGCTGTTCGAGCTTTGGGCCGTCACGGCGGTCGTTCTGGGTGGCACCAAACTGACCGGCGGTTATGGCTCGATCATCTCGACCCTTGGCGGCGTCATCGCGATCCAGCTGCTGCGCAAGGGTCTGGGCCATATCGGGGCGGCCACCGAAACCGTCAATCTGGTGATCGGCCTGATCCTGATCGCTGTGCTGTTGCTGGACCGCCAGTTGAACCGCAAGGGCAAGGAGGAGTTGAAGATATGACCGGGATCATCCCTGTTCTGCGGCTGGAAGGCATCGTCAAGACCTTCCCCGGCGTCCGCGCGCTGGACGATGTGTCCTTCAGCGTCCTGCCCGGCGAGGTGCATGCCCTGATGGGCGAGAATGGCGCAGGAAAATCCACGCTGATGAAGGTTCTGGGCGGTATTCACCAACCGGACGAGGGCCAGATCCTGATCGGCGAAGAGCCTACGGTCATGACTTCTCCCATGCAGGCCAAGGCCAAAGGGGTGGTTTTCATCCATCAGGAACTCAGCCTGGCGGATGAACTGAGCGTGGCCGAGAATATCTTTCTGGGCGAACTGCCCTTGAAACGCTTTGGCCGGGTGGACTGGCAAAAGCTCTATGCCGATACGGACGCGATCCTGAACACCCTGAATGTGGGCTTTGACGCCAGAACGCGCGTCGGTGACCTGTCGATTGCCAATCAGCAAATGGTCGAGATCGGCCGCGCCCTGACCGTGGACCCGCGCGCCGTGATTTTCGACGAGCCGACAGCCTCGCTGACCGATGCCGAAAAGGTGGTGCTGTTCAAGGTGATTGCCGACCTTCAGGCCAAGGGGGTGGGGATCATCTATATCTCGCACCGGATGGAGGAGATCTTCAGGATCACGGACCGCATCACCGTCCTGCGCGACGGTCAGTATCGCGGCACGCTCACCACATCCCAGACCAACGAGGATGAGGTGACGCAACTGATGATCGGGCGCAGCCTCGACCTGTCCCGCAATACCAGCCATCACGCGCTGGGCGATGTGGCGCTCGAGGTGCGCGGACTCGGCTGTGGCGCGCTGTTTCAGGACGTCAGTTTCGCCCTGCGCCAAGGTGAGGTTCTGGGCTTCTACGGTCTTGTCGGGGCAGGGCGGACAGAGATCGCCGAAACCCTGTTCGGGCTGCGGACCCCGTCGGCGGGTCAGATCCTTCTCAACGGTGAAGCGGTGCGGATCTCCTCGCCGATCGACGCCATCCGTCACGGCATTTCCCTGGTCCCGGAGGACCGCAAGAACCAGGGCCTCGTGCTGGGCATGAACTGCCGGGACAACATGACCTTGCCGCAGGTGGATGATCTGACCGCCGGCCCCTTTGTCAGCGATGGCGCGGAGATCGCGATCTTCGATCAGTATCGCGACAAGCTGGATATCCGGACACCGGGCTGGCGCCAGATCGTCGGAAACCTCTCGGGTGGCAACCAGCAGAAGATCGTGATCGGCAAATGGCTGTCGATGCGCCCGCAGGTCCTGATCGTGGACGAACCCACGCGCGGGATTGATGTCGGCTCGAAATCCGAGATCCACAACCTGATCCGCGCTCTGGCCGCGCAGGGCTATGCAGTGATCGTCATCAGTTCGGAAATGCCCGAAGTGCTGCATGTGTCTGACCGGATCATCGCCATGTTCGCGGGGCGCGTGATGCGCGAATTCACCTCGGACGAAGTGACCGAGGACAATCTGATCCAGGCCATTTCCGGTATCGGAGACGGCAAAGTCATGAAAGAGCCCGTGTCAGGTCAGATGCACGGATAGCCAGAACGCAAAATTGGGCCCACCCGGATGCCCGCCTCAAAATTTTCTTAATGACACTTTACCTTGGGCCTCATCCAAGGAGGATACGACACATGAACACACTCAAGAAGCTCGCATTGACTCTGGTGACGTCGACGGCATTGGCCGTTCCGTTGGCGATCGGTGGTTTCGATCTGTCTGTTGATCCTGTGCACGCAAAAGCCGGCGGCGGTGGCGGCGGAGGCGGCGGCGGCAATGGTGGTGGTGGCGGCAATGGCGGTGGCAACGGTGGCGGTGGGGGTGGCAACGGTGGCGCTGCGGCTGGCACCTCCAGCGATAGCGGTGTCGCCGGAAACCCCGGCAACGGCAAGGGCGTCGGGAACGCGGGCGAGGCTCCGAACGGGCAGGTCGGCGCCTGGGGGGGCGGTTCCCGCGGCATGTCTGACGGCGACAAGGGCGTGGCTGAGGACGCAGACGATGCCGAAGCGGATGATGTCGCGTCAGAGACCGATGACACATCCACCGAAGATGAAACCACCGGGGATACTTCAGGCAGTGACACTGCCGAGGATGTCGCGGACGAAGGCTATACTGCGCAGGGTGCAGACGCCTGAAGACAGGCCAGATCCAAAAAGGAACGCCACGCTGCACAGGCAGCGTGGCGTCAGATCATCTTGACGCAAGCGTGCAAGACTATGCCTCAGTCGTCTCAGATAGTGTCGTCCACCACCAATGTGACCTCACCCGAGGTGCTGGAGTTCACAGCAACAACCTGATCCACTGAATAGCCTTCGGCTTCCAGCATTTCCGTCAAAGCGGCATTTGCTTCAATGCTTGCGCGCAGGTCCGAGATGTTCTCCTCCTGTTTGCTCAGCGCATTCTCGAGAGCGCTGGCATTTTCAGCCGCCTCACCTTTCAGGTCAGACATCAGAACGATGGTCGTGTCCGTCTGCGCGTCGACACCGGACAACATCTCGGCGGAGACCTCGCCGGTCTGCAGCCCGGAGATCAGTTGCCCATAGGTCTGATTTCCGGCATTCGAATTGCCATTGTTCTGCCCGGAGGCCGCAGCATTTCCAGAAGCATTTGCGGACACATCAGCACCCGCATTAGCGCCTGCGGTGCCGCCGACGCTGACACCTGCGTCACCGCCGACAGTGGCCGTCTGGGCAATTGCAGCTGTGGAGAATGTCGTTGCCATAAGAACGGCAACAAGGGATTTCATGGTCGTGTTCATAGTAGCGTCTCCTTTACTCAGCCCAGTGACTCTGGGCGGGGTGAAGAGGAAACCCGCAACGTTGGACCACGTTCCTTGAGGCGCTTGCAGGTGGCAGGATACTGCCGAAGTGCGACAGTTGGTCTGCCCCCATCGAGTGGTCCAGTTTGAATGTTAATGCATGGCAGGCCGCTGGACTATCGGGACGACGCTTTCGGGCGCTGGTGGACGGTATCCCAATGCGCTGTGCGGCCTGACCGTATTGTAGTGGCAACGCCATTTCTCGATGAAAATCTGGCCTCACGCAGGCTGTAGAAGACCTCTCCATTCAAAAGTTCGTCTCGGAACCGTGCGTTGAAGCTCTCGCAGTAGCCGTTTTCCCAGGGTGAACCCGGTGCGATGAAGGCCGTCTTGGTTCCCACCGCGCCGATCCAGGCGCGCACCTTCTTTGCAATGAACTCCGCGCCATAGCATGTTGGGAATAACGCGTGTTGAAGGTTATGGCCGCCTGCGCAGCCTCCAAAGTTGCGCAGCAGGTGGCCATAACCGGGTCTTAGGTCTCTATGGTGGTTTTGCGAACCGCACCAAACAGCAGACCGGATCGATGATACGATTTCCAAGGTTCTCAGCTTTACGCCGGATCGCATTGCTTTGTTCGACTATGCGCATGTGCCATGGGTATCGAAACGGCAGAAGCTGATCGACAAACCTGCGCTACCGGATGACATCGCACGTTTCACTCTCGCGACCTTGGCGGCGCTCCTATTTGTCGATGCCGGGCTGACGCCCATTGGAATTCACCATTTTGCCCGGTCCGGTGGTGCTTTGGACGTTGCCTTTCACACCGGTCGGCTGCGGCGCAATTTTCAAGGATATACGGCTGACACGTGCCCAACGTTGATCGGGCTCGGCGCGTGGTCAATTTTCCGCTTCCCTGCCGGCTATGTTCAGAACGCCCCAGCCACGGCGGCTTATATCCAGCGCATTGGGGCAGGCGAATTTGCAGGATCGCGAGGATATGCTTTGTCGGAAGACGACACCCTGCGCGCCCGGGCCATTGAGCTTCTGATGTTAACTTCCAGCTTGATCTATCTGTTTTGGAGTTGGAATTCGGTCCACGAGCCGGAAGCTTGATATCCGCTTTTGAAGATATCGCCGAGAAGTTCAGTCCGTTTGTGACCTAGGATAGTCATCGCTTGAAGATTGTTCCGAAAGGCCGGTCCCTGACGCGGATGATCGCCGCTGCCTTCGATCAGCATATGCCAGATCGTCTGACCTATTCCCGCGCCACCTGAGCATTTCCGAGGATGCATGTCGCTTTTTCTTGCGATGCGGGTTTTGTGTCGTCGAAGGGTGGATTGAGCGGTTGCAAGTTCCTTGCCCCTGACCATCCAAGCTGCGCCAAAGCGGAGCGCCCTCGCATCCCGAGCAAAAAAGCGCAGGCCCCTGTTACAGGCGTATCTTCTCTGCCGAGGATTGTGAACCATCAGGCACCTGTCTGCTCTTCTTCGCCCGCGTCCGCGACATCCATCAGATGCCGGATATGGCGCGCGAAATACCATGTGGCTGGGGCACCGATGAGGCAACCCAAGCCGATTGACCAGCCGGTCGAGGTGACCGGCCCCCCAATCCAACTAAAGATAAGCGAAGCGAAAAACACGTTCACCGCCGCCGCCCCGGCCCCGAGCGGGTAAAGCGCCATGGCGATCCGCGCCGTAGACCACCCAGCGCGCGTCATCGTCTGGCTACCAGCCATTGCACGAATGCCAAGGCCGCGATCATGGCAAGGCTGCCGATGGCGAACCACAGCTCCGCCGTGGCCGATTGCGCCTGCGGGATGGGGCGGTCGAAGCTTTCCGCAAGGACGGGGGCGGCCATCAGGATGGCGTAGAGGAATGCCAGAGTTCGCATGTCAATTCTCCTGTGAGAGGGTGCGATAGATATCGGGAAGCGCCCGCGTCAGGCGCTCGGGGTCAGGCAGAAGGGTGAAGCCACCCCGCCCGAAGATGCGGGCGAACCAGTCCTGCCCGTCGGCGTCGATGATGATGCCATGCAGGCTCTGGCCGCTAATGCGGGCCTCGCGCACGGCCTTGTGGCTGTCCTCGATGCCGTGCTGACCCTCGTAATGGTCCAGATCGTTGGGCTTGCCATCGGTCAGCACAATCAGCAGCTTGCGCAGGCTCGGCTCCTCGGCCAGTTGCGCACTGACATGGCGGATCGCGGCGCCAAGGCGCGTGTAGTGCCCCGGTTTCAACGCGCCTATATTGGCGATGATACCGGGTGACATCGGGTCCTTGAAACCCTTGCACCGCGTCAGGAATACCCGGTCCCGGCGCAGCGAGGAAAATCCCCATACCCCCAGACGGTCGCCCGCCGCGTCGATCCCGCAGGCCAGCGCCGCCATTGCCTCGCGCGCCACGTCGATCACGCAGGTGTCGCCGATCGCGGCCTCGGTCGACCGCGATGTGTCGATCAAAAAGGCCACCGACAGGTCACGCTCGATCTGGCGGCTTGATTGCCAGATGCGGTCGGATCCGCGCCCGGTCGCGGCTTGATCCGCCCGCGCCGTCAGCAGCGCGTCCAGATCAAGCTCCGGCCCGTCAATCTGGCGCGGTTGCAGCACCCGGCGCGGGCGCAACGCCTCGAATTGGCGGCGCACCTCGCGCATCCGGCGGGCATCCGGCACGAAAGGCGCGCCATCGGGGCAGGCATCCACCTCGAGCACGCGGCAATGATCCGGCATATAGCTGCGGGACCGATGGTTCCATTCGGGATAGGTATGCACCCCCGCCAGCGCCTCGTGATCCGCGTCCGAGGGCGACAGGTCCAGATGCAGCCGCAGCCGGGTCGCGGTCTTGCGGTCCTGTTTCGACAGGACGATCTCGTCCTGATCCTCGGCGGCTTTCTGGGCATTCTCGTCGTCGTCATCGACGATGCTGCGGTTGATGTTCAGCGACTCGACCCATGACAGGATCGATTCAAAGCGGTGGATGATGAAACTGTCCTTGCGGTTGTGTTGGTCCTGATCCTTGCGTTGCCCAATTTTGCGGCTGGTCGTCTGTACCGCATCTGGGGTGCGGGCGGTGTGGTCATCCTGTTCCTCACCTGCCGCCGCACCTGCGCCCGGGCGCACGAAGCGCAACCAGATCGGCAGAGGGGCGAAGGGCATATGGCCTCTCACCTCCGGCGCGGCGGTCACGGAGAGGGCGTGGCCGCCAAGCTGATCGCGGATCGCCTGCTCCAGCCGCGCCTCATGGGGTGGGCGGAACACCTCGGGCCGCGCCGCCAGACACGCGGCTGCCATCGCCGCATAGCGCGTGCGCAGACCAGGGCAGGCTGCATAAACCGCGTCTGACGCAGCAGCATTGGCGCGGATCTGGGCGCAGTCCCATCCCGGCCCCGCATCCGGCAATTCCGCCGGATGGGTGTCACCCCTGGCTGCCATCGCGGTCAGCCAGAAATAGGCCGACCGGTTGAGGGTTGAATCGGGAAAGGCCGCGATGAAGGGCGGCAGGCACAGCCTTTCCCCGTCAAAGCTCGCCACCCATTCGCGGTCCCGCTCGGCCCCCAACCTGCGGCGCAACGGCCGGCGATGCCGCGCCAGCGTGGGGGCGACCTCGGCCAGTTCCACACCCGCCGCACCGCCCATCGCCCGGAACAGTACGGCAAGGCTTTGCCGCACCGATACCAGCGTGACTGCGGCGTCGGGATAGGTGACCTCGGCACCGATCCGGCTGGCCATGTCATGCCAAAGATTGCCGACTGTCTCTTCCGGTTCCATCAAATCAAGAAGATGCATGATCCTTATCCGTAGATCGTGGCGGCCAGATCGCGCAGCGCTTGCTGAACATCCGGCTCGTCGGTCAGCGGGTCGATGATCGCGGCGTCCAGCGCCTGGTCGACCCCCATGCCATGCGCCATCAAGGTGGCCGCATAGATCAGCAGCCGGGTCGAGACGCCTTCCTCCAGATCCATGCCCGAGAGTTTGCGGATATGCCCCGCCAGTCGCACCAGCGGCGCCACGCGCGCGGCGTCTAACCCGCTTTCGCGGGCCACGACCACCATTTCTGTCTGGGGATCGGGGAAGTCGAACGACACCGACAAGAACCGCTGCCGGGTCGAGGGTTTCATCCGTTTGAGCACGTTCTGATATCCGGGGTTGTAGCTGGCCACCAGCATGAAGCCCTTGGGCGCAACGAGTTCCTCACCCGTCCGGTCGATCATCAGGGTGCGGCGCGTGTCGGTCAGCGGATGCAAGACCACGGTCACATCCTTGCGCGCCTCCACCACCTCGTCGAGATAACAGATCCCCCCCTCGCGCACCGCGCGGGTCAGAGGGCCGTCGACCCAGACAGTCTCACCACCTTTCAGCAGATAGCGCCCGATCAGGTCGGCGGCGGACAGATCGTCATGACAGGCAACGGTGTAAAGCGGTTTGCCCAGACGCGCCGCCATATGTTCGACAAAGCGCGTCTTGCCGCAGCCGGTCGGCCCCTTCAAAAGAAGGGGCAAACCATTGGAATAAGCCGTCTCGAACAAGGCGCATTCGCGCCCAGTTGCTTGGTAGAAGGGTAGAGTGGGAGTTGTTACGATATTCATCAGTCATTCTCCCGGAACAGGGTTTGCAGGTCCGGGCGCGATCACCTCGGTCTGGCGGACCACCAGCAAGGAATAGATGAAGAGCAAGGCCCCGATCACGACCGCCGCACCCGCGCCGAACCGCATGAGATAGAAGATCGACAGACTTTCCTGCACCTCCATGTAATAGTCGCCCACGACGCGTTGCATATGCGTCTGGATCGTGCCCGCGAAGGTCAGCACGAAGGTCATGAAGGCCATACCCCCGGTCATCAGCCAGAAGGACGCCATGTTCAGCACCTGATTATAGGGCGCGCGTTCCCGCAGCATCGGCATGGCATAGGTGAAGATCGCAAGGTTCAGCGCGACATAGGCCCCGTAGAAGGCAAGGTGCCCGTGCGCGGCGGTGATCTGCGTGCCGTGGCTGTAGAAGTTCACACCGTGCAGAGTATGCAGAAAGCCCCAGACACCCGCTCCGAAGAAGGCGACGGTGGACGATCCCAACGACCACAGAAGTGCGGCCTTGTTGGGATGGTTCCTGCGCCCCTTCCACACCATGACGAAGGCAAAGGACATCATCAGGAAGAAGGGGATCACCTCGAAGGTCGAAAAGATCGACCCGATCCACTGCCAATAGCCCGGCAGACCGATCCAGTAGAAATGGTGCCCGGTCCCGAGGATACCAGAGAACAGCGCCGTGGCGACGATGACGTACAGCCATTTCTCGACTACCTCGCGGTCCACACCCGTCAGCTTTAGCAGCAGAAAGGCAAGGATCGCCGCCATCACCAACTCCCAAGTCGCCTCCACCCACAGGTGGACGACGAACCACCAATACATCTTGTCCAGTGACAGGTTGTCCGGGTTGATGAAGGCAAAGATCCACAGCAGCGACAGCAGCCACATGCCCATCAGCAGCACATTGGTAATCGCGGTCTTTTTGCCCGCCAGCACGGTCATCGAGATGTTGAGCAGGAAGATCAGCGCCGCGACAAGGATGCCGAATTTGACCCACAAGGGTTGCTCCAGAAACTCCCGCCCGCCGTGGATGCCCACAAGATATGAACCGACAGCCCCCAGCGTGCCCACCACAAGGATGATCAACTGGAGATAGGCCAGCTTCGGCGACCATACTTCGCGTTCCGATTCCTCGGGAACCAGAAAATAGGCCGCTCCGAAAAAGCCCAGCAGCAGCCAGACGATCAGCGCGTTGGTATGGATCATGCGGATTACGTTAAAGGGCAGGATTTCCGACAGGAAATTCGGCGAGACATAGATCCAGCCCGCCAGCAGCCCGCCCAGCACCTGAATGCCGAACAGCGCCATCGCCGCCAGAAAGTACCAGTAGGCCACTTTTTGAGATTGGTATTTCATTTGTTTGCTCCTTCAGCCGGCGTCATTGGGCGGCCAGCCCTGCGTGTCTGTCTGGTCGGCCCAACGCAGGAACTCCGCGAGGCCGCGAATATCTTCGTCGGTCAGCTCATAGCGTGGCATCTGACGGCGGCCCTCAATGCCGCTGGGCTGGCTTTCGATCCAGCCTTTGAGGGTTTCGAACGCATCCTCGGGGTAATCCTGCACACCCCAGCGGGTCATCACATTGCCAAGCTCGGGCGCGAAATAGGCGCCCTCGCCATGCAGGCTGTGACAGTTGATGCAGGAGTTCTCTTCCCAAACATGTTTGCCGCGAATGACTGCATCGCTCAGCGGCATTCCGGCCGTGGACACTTCGACCACGTATTTATGTGAATGGACGGTCATCCCAACGAAGATCACGACAAAAAAGATCGAGCCTCCGTAGAAGATGTTGCGCGCCCGCGATTTCGTAAGGAATTCAGCCATCTCGCGGCCTCCGTTGAAAGGTGGATGCCACTGGTTTTAACGCGCCGAACGGATCGCAGTTTGCGCCAGAACAACGTTTGGCGCGGTTCCTTGGCTAAACTGGCTCCAAGGAAGCGAGGACAATATGAAAGCAGAACGTCTCGATGATCCGGATCTGCCGCTCCAGGACCTCATGGAGCGATGGCCTGAAACCATCCCGGTTTTCATCCATCACAGGATGATGTGCGTCGGCTGTCTGGTCGGCCCATTCCACACGGTCCTGGACGCTTGCGCCGAATACGGTCTGGATGTGGACAGGTTCTACCGCGAGCTGACGGTGGCGATCACACCGTTGCAGATGAAATAAGGACAAGCTGATGCGGATCGCAAACCGTGATCCGCTTGCGCTGGCTTGCGACCAACCCCTGCTTTTCCCATGCGCTCAGCATCCGGCTGACGGTATGCAGCGTGGTCCCGGTCATCTCCGACAAATCCTGACGGGTGATCGGAAAATCAATCTCGATCCCATCCGCCACCTTGCGTCCGGTCTGGTTGATCAGGCGCAGCAGCGCATTGGCCACCCGTTGCTCCACCTGCAACGTCGCCATTTCCATGATGCGGGTGTTCATCTCGCCGATCCGGTGGCCCACGGTCTTATAGGTCTCGGTCGCGAAACCGGGGTAATCGGCCACGAACTGATCCCAGAGCCGTGTCGGCCAAGACAGGGCCAGCGCCTCTGCCGCCGTGATCGCCGTCGCGGGATAGGTGTCGCGCCCCAGCGCCTTTGCAATGCCGAACAACTGCCCGCTGGGAATATGCAGCGCGATCACCTGCTCGCCTTGCGGCGAGATCCGCACCACCCGGATATAGCCGTCCAGCAGCATGAAAAACCGCTCCGCCTCATGGCCTTCCTCGAAAATCGCGGTGCCGATGTCATAGCGGCGCGCACTGGCCTGATCCAGGATTTCGCGGATCTGGCGGGTGTCGAGCTGCGAAAAGGGTGGCAGATGCGTCAGCAAACTCTCGTCCAGACGAAGCTGTGGCTTGGGACGTCTGGCGTATTTCATCGGGCCATCCTCGACTGCCGGTTTCTGCGGTTCTTGATTCAGATCAAGAAAAACAGGCTGTTTTTGTTGTGCCCCAACAATGTTCGGGCGCTCGAAACCTCTATCATCAATCTCAACGCAACACGAAAGGATAAGATGATGTTCAAGACATTCGCCTCCGCCCTCGCTCTCTCGGTCGTACTCGGAGGGGCCGCTTTTGCGGAAACCCATGAGGTCAAAATGCTCAACAAGGGCGCTGACGGCGAGCGCATGGTGTTCGAACCTGCGTTTCTGAAAATCGCCCCCGGCGACACCGTCGTCTTCCTGCCCACCGACAAAAGCCATAACGCGGAAACACTCAGCGAGATGATGCCCGAAGGGGCCGCAGGCTTTGAAGGCAAGATCAACCAGCAGGTGGAATACACCTTCGACGTGGACGGCCTCTATGGCGTGATCTGCAAGCCGCATTACGCGATGGGCATGGTCATGACGATCGAAGTCGGTGACGTGGATGCCGCCCCCGCCAGTTACTTTGAGGGGCGCGTGCCCAAGAAGGCCAAGGAACGGTTCGACGCGCAGATGTCGAACCTCTGACCCACGATTTTCGGTGCGCGGGCATGACGCCCGCCACCTCTCTCAGCCTCATGGAGGACACCATGACCACTTTCCTGAACCCTGGAACCTTGAAGACCAGCCGCCGCAACGTCTTGCGCGGGTCGGTGCTGGCCGGTGCCGCCGCCCTGACCGGGGCCAGCGCCATGGCCGTGCCCCGCGCACCCAAGATGGACATTGCCAATCGCACCTCGGCCAAGCTTTACAAAGCCTCGGCCAATCCGGCGATCGAATCTACTGCCAAGCCCGCCGATCTGTCCGGCTATACCCGCGTCCGCCAAGAGATGGTGGCCCCGCCCTATGCCCCCGCACATGAGCAGATCGCCACGGGCGGCCCCAAGATCATCGAAGTCCTTCTGGAAACAACCGAGCGTCTGATGGTCGTGGACGAAGACACCGGCGCCAGCATCTGGGCGCTGACCTTCAACGGCTCGGTCCCCGGCCCGCTGATCATCTGCCACGAGGGCGACATGGTCGAAGTGACCCTGCGCAACCCGGCAAGCAGCATGATGGAGCACAATATCGACTTCCACGCCGCAACGGGTGCCTTGGGTGGCGGTGGCCTGACTCATGTCTATCCTGGCGAGGAATGCGTGCTGCGATGGAAGGCGACGAAACCGGGCTGCTTCACCTATCACTGCGCGCCGGGCGGGGCGATGATCCCCTATCACGTCACCCATGGCATGAACGGCGCGGTCATGGTGCTGCCGCGCGACGGCCTCAAGGACCGGGACGGCAACCCGCTGACATACGACAAGATCGCCTATATCGGCGAGCAGGACTACTACCTGCCGAAAGACGAAAACGGCGATTACAGATCCTACAGCACAGCAGGCGACGACTATGCCGACAGCCTTGATGCGATGCGGACCCTGACCCCCACACATTGCGTGTTCAACGGCGCAGTCGGGGCAATCACAGGCGACAATGCGATGCATTTCGATGTGGGCGAGACCGTGTTGATGATCCACAATCAGGCCAACCGCGACACGCGGCCCCACCTGATCGGCGGTCATGGCAACTATGTCTGGGAGACATCCTTCAGCGATGCCCCCCTGACCGGGCTTGAGACATGGTTCGTGCGCGGGGGCGCAGCAGTGGCGGCGATGTATACGTTCGAGCAGCCGGGGGTTTACGCTTATGTGAACCACAACCTGATCGAAGCGGCCCTTCTGGGCGCGACCGCGCATTTCATCGTGCATGGCGATTGGGACAATACCCTGATGGAACAGGTCGTGGCACCGCGCAGCTTTGCAACGTGATCGGACCGTTGGCCCTGCAAGTCTGACCTGAAAGGAAACCAGATGAACGCCGCTACCCGCCCTTCGCACTCTCGCAGAACATCGCTGCGTCTTGCGTCTCTGGGTCTGGTATCGGTGGCCATCCTTGGGGCCGTGCTTGCTACGCGCGGCCCCGATCCTGCTTTTCTGCCCGACATGACCGACCAGCCCGTGATCATGGCGGATGGCCACGCGATCTTCGTGCAACGCCATGAGGTGACGATCGCCGAATGGAACCGTTGTGCTGCACAGAACGCCTGCCAATTGAACCTGCGCGCACCTGCCCATCTTGACCCGGCCACGACACCGGCCACCGGCCTCAGCTATCTGGATGCGCAGGATTATATCGCGTGGATCAACCGCAACACCGGCCATGCCTTTCGCCTGCCGACCCTGGCGGAATGGGATGCTTTGGCGGCCGCGGTGCTGCCTGACAAACCCGCCCCCCTGTTCACCGACCCCGCCCTGACATGGGCGTCAAGCTATCTGACCGAAGGTCTGGCCCCGCGCCTGCTACAACGACAGGGCAGTTTCTCGACCTCGCCCGATGGGATCGCCGATCTGGACGGCAGCGTCTGGGAATGGACACAAGACTGCTATGCCGGCACCGCAGAAGGTATAGACGCCGACCGTTGCCCCGCCTTTTTCGTCGGTGGCGAACATGTCGCTGCAATGCCCTTTCTTGTGCGAGACCCGGCCCGTGGAGGCTGCGCCGTGGGAACCCCACCCGCCCATTTGGGACTACGCCTTGTTACGGACCTACGCGTAATCGCAGCGACTTAACCCTTTGTTCGCTTTGACACCATCCACCCTACGAGAGTGCTGCACCACACGCGAATGACCGGTCTGGCAAGGCTGCACCGCAGCACGCACAAAGCCCTTGGCGGCCGACCACCAGCAGTGGTCTACTCACTGCAAATCGAAGCAACCCAACCCGATCAGCAGGAGCAAATCAGAGCTTAAAAAGCGCCAGATACTGCCCAAGGAATGGGGAGCACCTCAATCTGTTGTTTGCAGCGTCTCCGCGTGCCTATCATGATGAAGGGTCGAGCGGAGGGATGATGTCGGACTTTCTTTTCAAAAGTCTTGAGGAGCTCAGTGACGGATTGGCCGACAAGGCCTTTTCCGCATCAGAGCTTCTCGAGCATACCATCGCGCAATACGCACGACTGGAACCCCGGCTGAACATGTTCAGCCATGTGGATTTCGAGGCTGCACGGATCAGCGCCAAGGCCAGCGACGACAGGATCAGACTGGGCGAGAGGATAGGTGTGCTGGACGGCATTCCCACCTCGGTCAAGGACCTGATCGCCGTCAAGGACATGCCCCAGCGGTTCGGATCGCGGGCCGTCTCTGACAAGCCTGTGGCGGAGGATGCCCCGTCGGTGGAGCGGCTGCGAAGGGCAGGTGCTGTGATCCTTGGTAAATCCACGACGAGTGAATTTGGCTGCAAGGCCGTTGGCGACAGCCCATTGACCGGGATCACGCGCAATCCGTGGAACACTGACAAAACACCGGGTGGGTCCAGCTGTGGTGCCGCAGCGATGGTTGCGGCCGGGCTTGTGCCCTATGCCATTGGCACGGACGGTGGCGGCTCGATCCGGATTCCGGCATCCCTTTGTGGGTTGTTCGGCATCAAGGCGCAATTCGGACGTGTTCCCGTATTTCCCACATCAGCCACACCGACCCTGGCGCATGTCGGACCGCTTGCCCGCAACGCGGCTGATGCCGCAACGGTCCTGTCCGTGATCGCGGGCTTCGATCGGCGGGATCCGGCCAGCGTGCAGGGTGGCTTGTCCTGTCTGGACAGCATCAGACAAACGCCACGCCGGCTCCGCATCGCATGGAGCCCGACCCTGGGCTATGGCCGTGTCGACCCTGAGGTAGCCGAAATTACGCAGAAAGCTGTTGCTCTGATTGCCGGGCTGGACACAGAGGTCGAGCAGGTCGCTCATGTCATGGACGATCCGGTGGATCTTTGGACTGCCGAATTCTATGCCGGTGTCGGCACGAAACTGCGCCAGACCGTGCTTGACACGCCCGCGATGTTGGACCCAGCGGTTCTTGCCGTATTGCATTCGGCCTTGTCGCAGGACATGCAGAGCTATTACCGAAAGGTTTTTGACCGCTACGCCTTCCGCGAGACGATGCGGCAGTTCTTCTCGCGCTTTGACCTGCTCCTCACCCCGACACTGCCCGTTGCCGCTTTTGATGTGGGACGGGACGTGCCACCCGGTCATGAGGACAAAAACATCGTGTCCTGGGCAAGCTTTACCTATCCTTTCAACCTGACGGGACAGCCAGCAGCGTCCATGCCGGTTGGCATGACAAAGCACGGACTTCCGGTCGGACTACAAATTGTGGCGCCCAGTCACGATGAAGCGGCCATCTTTGATCTGGCTGCGCGCTATGAACGGGCCACGCGGACATCGCAGGTCTTTCGCCCACCTGTCTGACGTGCTGACGTCCTGTTTCCATAGCCGGATTGACCGTTTAGCCGGCTGCACGGACGGGTCTTCAGTGTCAGACCTGCTGTGTCTGCGACAGATCTTCGCTCACCGGTTCGTCGGGAATGGCTTCGATGGCTCATCCGCTGAGAAAGTTGCCGAAGGTAGCCAGCGCCGGCAATTGATCGTAGATCATCGTGAACAGCACGAGGATCGTCGAAACCTGCATCACCTATGTTCTTTGCCCAAGCTTGCCGTCGGGTCTGACATGGTTTGATCCTCTTGAGAGGGATGGTTCACAGTCACCACCTCTTGGTCATTTCCTGAGTATTCGGAAGCTTCCGAAGCTGCTGTAATTAAAGATTTTCGTCCGCAGATCGCGAAATTTACGCAACCGAGAAAGTCCCAAGAAATAAAGCGATATTCTTTGCAAATATTCGATGAGGTTGTTTTTTTCGAACCTTGTGATAGGTAAAGCAGCTTCAAACCAACAAGGAGTTAGGATGACCGATAAAAATTCGGACAAAGGTTTTATTGCGGTTTTGGGTTGGAGCTTGCGCTGTATTGATGCGCTTGAGAAATTCGACCGCAGGTATGTCATCGTCGCTCCTGCTTGGGCTGAAGCCTATGCTGTCGAGCACGACATACCTTTCGTCGCATGGGACTTTGAGCGGTTGAACGACCGGTCCTTCGAGCTTGCCACGACGCTGGACGAGATGGGGGTAGATGTGGCCATTCCCCTGTTCGAAGAAACAGTCGAGTGGGCGGGTGCTGTGAACTCCGTGTTGATGAAGAATCCACGCTTGCTGGGTCAATCCATGCTGTTCCGCGATAAATCATTGATGAAACGGCGTGCGCAGTTGGGTGGCATCCGCGTTGGCATCTTTGAGGAAGCGATGGATCAGACCGACGTGATCCGCTTTCTCAGACGTGTGAACCAGACGTTGCTGAAGCTGGATGGCGACCCGAATGATCCGATCCACTTCAAGGCGTTCGACAAGGCGGGGTGTCTGGGACACCGCGTGATCCGCACGGCGGACGATGTAGCGTCAATCTCAGATGATGATTTTCGGCGCTTCTGGAAAGTCATCTGGATGGCTGGGAATTCGCGGTCGAGGCGTGGATCAAGGATGGCAAAATTCAATTTCTGAATATCTCGGAATATGTCACTTTGGGTTATTCCGTTTTTGTTCCAGCTACACCTGAATTGGAACAGTGGCGGGGTCGTATTACTCAGGAAATCGAAAAACTGATTGAAGTGTTCGATATCGATTTCGGCTTCATTCACCCTGAGTATTTCGTCACCTCTGACGGCACAATGTATTTCGGCGAAGTGGCCTATCGCCCGCCGGGCTTCAACGTGTTCGAACTGCTGGAGCGCGCCTACGGGTTCAACGCCTATCAGGCGCTGGTTCTGGTGTTTGACCCCAAGACCACGCAGGACGAACTTGACGCCTTCTTCCCGACCCCAGTCGAGGATGCGAAGGGGCATGCCGGTTGCTTTGGCGTCTATCCACGCCGCCGCGTGGTCAGCAATCTTGAAATCCCGCCCGAGACAGAGAACCACCCCTATTTTGACTTTCACGAGCTTAACCCGCCGCATGCCCAGAAGGTGACCAAGCGGACGGCGTTCGGCACGCATTGGGGCCTTGTCTACTTCTATGGGGAGGACGCGGTCGAAATGCGCGATTTGCTGAAGGCGCAGGAAGAATTGGACTACTATCTGTGATAGTCCCGCGGGCTCCACTGGCTGGCGCGGCACCGCATGATCTGGTGCGTCTGTTTTGTTGATCCCTCGGGATTGCCGCATTCTTGAAGTGACGGGCGGCGGCATTCACAGTGTCCCGGCCAATTGAATAAGGTCGACGCTATGGTCGAAGCCGACATGACATCACCCATGAATGCAGACGGACAGCTTGGATCGCTTCTCGACCGGCTTGACCGACAGATCAATGGCCTGCAAAGCGCGTCGCGTATCGGCAAGAACGACCACGCCCTGCGCGTGCTGGATGTGGCGCGTCGGGTGCTGCTGCACGAGGATGGATTACCGGCACTGCGCCAGCGGGCCGGCACCATGGACGAAGCTGGCCTGTTCTCCGGCACAGATTGGGGACGTCCGGCTCAACTGCTGCCCGGCCTTGTCAAACACACGCTGACACATGCTGCTCAGCAGACGATCACATTGGAAGCGGTCAGTCTGTTGCGCTTTCTTGTGGTTGCGACGGGCGAACACGCTACGCCCGATCTCTCACCCTCGCAGGCCGAACAGTTTCTGACACAGGTTCTCGCCCTCAATCTGGATAGGGTGTTGGGGCAGGGGCTGGATGAGGCGCAGCGCCGCGAGCACAATGCGCTGACACCTGCCATTGAACGATTGATGCGTTATCTGGTGCAAGAGGTCGGGACGGACGGCGTCTTGGATCACCTGATAGCCGAGATCTGGCGCATCATGGCGCAGCGGCCTTTGCAGGTCGATCACGTCAAGGCGATGATCGCGCAGATCGCACAGGCCTTGCAAACCGGCTCCTCTCGCGCCTCCGACGTTCATCGCGGGGCAGACAGGTTGATCAGCGCCCTGTTCGGACCAACCACTCTGAGCCGGGAGGACCCGGGCATTCCGGCTTATATCGACAGACTGTCACGAGCGGACGAGCGCATGGTTCAGGACGAGGCCTATGCCTTGGCCCGCGCCATGCACGACACAGGATTGGTCTCGGACTATCACGCAGGCTTTCTCCGATGGGCAGCCGAGGCCGATCAGGCCAAGATGCTTCCCGATGCCTTGGGCCTGTCCAGCACTGGGCTTGATGCCTTGCGCTGCTACGAGCCGTTGGTGCGCGCCTTGGTCGATGCCGCCATCCAACCCGGCACAGCGCAGGCAATCTACGGCCTGGCGCTCATGCTGGAACGCGGCATTCTGTATTCCCCGCCGATCGCGCCGTCCCTGTGGCGCCTGTTGGAAACGCCTCTGACCGAGGGGTGCGCAAGCGCCTTAGAGGCCACCTGCGGCACCGCCCTGCCTCCACGAACGCAATTGATTGCAGGGGTCATCATGCTCTTGGGCCAACCCCTTGGTGTCGGTCAGGGCAACAATCCGACCTGCCAATCGGCTCGGGCGTTGTCGATGTGGGCGCTGAACGATCCTGACTATCTTCTCTGGCTGATCGCACAGGTGACACGCAGGGACAGGCTGGTGCTGCATTTCGAGGGCGAGCCGCTCGACTCCGCAACACTGCCGCCCGGCCTCGCCACATCAGCGCTACTGGATGCCGATCCGGTGTCCGTCTTGCTGGTGCCGCATCTGGATCGCGCCTATGCCGAAATGGGCCGACGATGTGCAGACCGCTCCGAGGACCCGCATCGCTGGATTAATCCTGAACTGCACGGCTGGTGGGTCGGGCGCGATTTTCACATCGCCGTCGATGTCGCTACGGGCGCATTGAAGAACTACGAAAGTTTCCTGCGCCATTTCCACGCTTCTTATCACCCGCAATACAACGGCAACCAACCCGTGATCCACCCGCAGCCTGCCGGAATCGCGGTGACGGACTCCAACGCGACCTTTGTAGGATGGCACGCCATCACTCTGATCCGAGTTGGTTTGGACCCAACTGGGCAGATGCGCGTCTACTTCTTCAATCCCAACAATGACAGCGGACAAGATTGGGGGCACGGTATCGTTGTCTCGACCCAAGGTAACGGAGAACGTTTCGGTGAAGGCTCACTGCCCTTCGAGGATTTCGCTGCCCGGCTCTACCTGTTCCACGATGACGGGTTGTCGTCCCTTGCTCCAGTGTCTGTGCCGGACGACCAAATCGCGAGCATTGCATCGAAAGGGCTGAAAAGCTGGGCTGCTGATCGTGCCTACGAGTCGCATACGACGCCAGACTGAGGTACCAGTGCAGGCCTCTTCTGCAAATTATCTTATCATCCCCTTGGGTGGACCCACTCAAGTGGTACACTAATTGTCATAGTCTTATGCTGTTTTCAGGAGGATCAAGAGATAGCTGGAACCTTCGTCCCGATAGACCAGCGGCCTACCATGCATTAACATTCGAACTGGACCACTCGATGGGGACAGACCAGCGTGCGATGGCCCTCGATATCGTGGCAAGTGCCGATGTTCTCTGATCCGCGCTTTACCGGCCTCGCGCATCTGATGCTGGCCGCCCTGCGCCCGCCGCCCGGAAAGGGGCGCATTGCCTTGGCGCTCGGGCTTGGCCTGACGACGCATCTGGTCTTTGCCGCCGCCGTGCTGGCCATGGTCATCGCGATGTTCTTCGGCATGAGCGAAAGCCTTGGACGCGTGCCGCAGCCCTGGGCCTGGTTGGTGAATGCCCTCCTGATCGTGCAATTCCCGTTGGCTCATTCGGCCCTGCTGACCCGACCCGGCGGCAAGCTCTTGGCACGGCTTGTTCCCGGCCCGCATGGCGCGACGCTGGCCACCACAACCTATGCGCTGATCGCGTCCGTGCAATTGCTGGCGCTCTTTACGCTCTGGACCCCGTCCGGGATCATCTGGTGGCGCGCCGAGGGGGTGATGTTCTGGGCCGTCATCGCGGTCTATGCGCTGTCATGGCTGGTGTTGATGAAGGCAAGCTTCGATGCGGGCGCCGAGGTGCGGTCGGGCGCGCTGGGCTGGATGTCTCTGATGGCGCGGATCGCCCCGCGTTTCCCGGATATGCCGACGGCGGGGCTCTTTCGCGTGATCCGCCAGCCGATCTATGTGGCTTTCGCGCTCACCCTTTGGACCGTGCCGGTCTGGACGCCGGATCAGTTGATGCTGGCGGTCAGCTATACCGCCTATTGCCTGCTGGCCCCGCGCCTCAAGGAGCGGCGGTTTGCCGCCCGCTATGGCGCGCGTTTTGCACGCTACCGCGCGGCGGTGCCCTATGTCTTGCCCGACCTGACCCGAAGGACAGCCGATGCGAAACGATCGTAGGCGTTGTGAACATCACGCCCGGGATCTGGCCCGACCTGGGTCGGATGGTTTCCCTTCAAGCACCGGCGACCCTGTCAGGCAAAAACGCTCAGGCCCGGCAGATGCCGGGCCTTTACTTGTGTGTCCAGATGCCGGTCTTAGCGGATAACGCGCACGATCGCGTTGTTTTCCGGGTTCACCAGAACCGTCTCGCCATTGATGCTGACATAGCGATATTCCGGCTGCGACGGGATTTCATAGAGGGTCACGTTCTGCGGCACGCCTGCGCCGACCGCAACCTCGCCATCCAGATAGACGGTTTCGACAGGATTACGTTCGATATAGGTCACTGTTTCCGTGGTCGGCTCGACTGCGGCGGATCCTGCCGCGCCGCCAAGGATGCCACCTGCGATCACACCACCCACGGGACCACCGGCCGCATAGGCCGCGAGCGATCCGATCACGACACCGGCGGTTGCTCCTGTGCGCTGATCCTTCAGCGTCTCTTCGGTGTCTTCATAGGTTATGGTAGTTACGTCCACGGTCGCGGGACGATCGGTCACGACATAGGCCTGATCGTCCGCGCTGACCGTCAGGTAGGGGGCATAGGACCACCCCTCGACACCGTCATGGGACACCTTGCACCAGCTGCCATCTGCGACGCATCCATCCAGCGCTGCGCTCTCGCCGCTGGGGATCACACCGACGACAGCGTAGGTGTTACCAGGGCCGCTGCGGATGTTCAGATCAGTCACGGCGCTGGTATCCATGGCCGCGGCCGCGATGGGCAGGCCCGCCACAAGGGCCAGGGACGACAACATCGTGGATTTTGCAAACTTGGGTTTCATGTCTTCTCTCCTCATTTGCCGCGACGCAGTTTATTTGCAGCCATCGCTGCGGTGTCGCGGCGGACAAGGTAAAGACGCGTGGACCCTTGTGTTGTTCCTATGCAATTGCGCGACCTGTCCCTGATCAGTGGCAGGATCTTGCCTGCGCGCGCGAATATCGGCGGGGAATGGCCGGACCTTCGGCCCGAGGGAACTGTTCATTGGCGCGATAGTTTCAACAAGTTGGTTGCCCGCGTTCAGCGGCAGCCATCAGGGCGCGGCAAGGCCGATCAGATACACAATCCAAGGGCAACCCCCAGTAGGATCAGCCCGCCATGACATGTCGTCACCTGGTGGCATAAGCGGCCTCCGTCGCGCACGGATGCGGCGCTGGCCGGTTCTGCCATTCTGCCGCATCCAGATGGAAAACTTCTCGCTGTTGTCATCCGACATGACGGGCATCGCCTACCGATGAGGGCGGGCTCTGCAATCGCAGGTTTCTCGGATCAATGCTCTTACTGTAAACCGGGACGGACGGCTGCTATTCCTGTCTGCAATGCGCTGGACGTCCCAAGGAGAGATCATGCTGACAAACACCGACGTGGCCGAACTGACCGAATTCCGCCAGCATCTGCACCAGCATCCCGAAGTCTCGGGGCAGGAGGAGTGGACGGCGGCGCAGGTTGTTGCCGCGCTCAGGGCGCTGCATCCGGCACAGGTGATCACAGGGCTGGGCGGGCATGGTGTTGCGGCGGTCTGGGATGGGCAGGAGCCGGGTCAGACCGTGATGTTCCGCTGCGAACTCGACGCGCTGCCCATCACGGAAATCTCGGACGCGGCGCATCGGTCCCGCATCCCCGGCAAGGGGCATCTGTGCGGCCATGACGGGCATATGGCGATCCTGCTGGGTCTCGCGCGTCTGGTGGCGCGCCATCCGCCCTTGCGCGGGCGGATCGTGCTGATGTTCCAACCCGCCGAGGAGGACGGATCAGGTGCGGCGGCGGTTCTGGCCGACCCGAAGTTTCAGCAGATCAAACCCGATCTGGGCTTTGCGTTGCACAATATGCCGGGCTTCCGATTGGGCCGGGCCATCATCGCGCCGGGTCCGGCCAGCTGTGCGTCCGAAGGGCTGCGGGTGGTGTTTCATGGCAAGACATCCCATGCCTCGATGCCGGAAAAGGGCCTGTCGCCCGCGCTGGCCCTGGCCCATCTGATGCCCGCCGCACTGGCCGCCGGTCCGGGTGGCGACCTCGGCCCCGGGTTCCGTCTGGTCAGTATCTGTCACGCCCGGATGGGAGAGCCGGCCTTTGGCATCACGCCGGGCGAGGGGGAGCTTTGGCTGACCCTGCGCACCCTTGTGGATGAGGATATGGAAGCGCTGCGCCAGGCGGTGATGGCCAAGGCCCGAGAGCTGGCCGAGCAGTATCACCTGTCCGTCGCGTTCACCCATCACGACCGCTTTGCCGCCTGCACGAACCACCCCGAGGCGACCGCGGCGATCACGGATGCGCTGGACGATCTGGGGGTCGCGCGGGACACCGTCGGCCTACCGATGCGCGCCTCCGAGGATTTTGGCCAGTTCGGCCATCATGCCGGAACGGCCATGTTCCTGCTGGGCGCGGGCGAGGGCTGCGCCTCGCTGCACAATCCCGATTATGATTTTCCCGATGCCCTGATCCCGACCGGCGTTGCCATCTTTGACCGTATCCGGGCCGGATTGCTGGGCCTTGTCCCTGCACCTGCAAACTGATGCGGTGGCAGGCAGCAGCCGTCATGTCAGCTGTGCCCAAAGCCCGGAGGCTGTCATGCAGTTCTGGATAACCATCGGCTTGATCCTTGTCCTGTCGGCCCTTGGCCTGACCTATGAGATTGCGGCGGGACGCGTGCTGGCGCCGTTCTTCGGCACATCGCTGCTGACATGGACCACGGTGATCGCCGTCGTGTTGGCGGGCTTCTCGCTGGGCAGCGCACTTGGGGGGCTGGTGGCCGAACGCGAACGTCATGTCGCGGCTGCTGCCCTGCGCAAGGCGCTGGTTGCGACGGCGGTGTTGATGGCGCTGTCGCCCACCGTGCTTGGTCTGATCTATGCCTGGGGCGCGCGGGGCACATGGGGCATGTCGCTGGCCGTGATCCTGGCCTTTTTCCCGGCCTCGGTGCTGGTCAGTTTCCCGTCACCCTTTCTGGCGAAAATGGCGGTCGAGGCGCGGCCGGGCCGCGAAGGTTCCTCGCTGGGGATCGTTCTCGCCGCAGGCTCGCTGGGGGCGATCGTCGGCGCGATCCTTGCAGGCTTCGTGGCGCTTCCCCTTGTCGGATCGGTCGCCACTTTCGCGGGCTGCGGCCTTGCCGCCTTGCTCTGCATTCCCTTCATCAAGGGCAAGGCGCCTGGTGCAGACGAGCCCGGCGCAGGACCAGCGGCGCGCACCTCGCACAAGACCCTGGCCTCCATCGCGGTGGCCGCAATCCTGATCATGGCGACGATGGCCAGCGGCGCGGTCTGCCGCTATGAATCCGGCCTGTCCTGCATCGACGTGGTGCGGCAGGGCAGGGTGATCTATCTCTATTCCGACCGCACCCTGCAGGCGGCGGAACAGACCGTGCCGCAGGCCGAACGGGCCGAGACCTCACGCTCACTTGTCATGCCCTATACCCAATGGCTCTGGTCGCGGATGGACAACGATCTGGGGCCAGCGCCTTCTGTGCTGTTCATCGGTGGGGGCGGTTATTCTCTGCCCACGAAACTGCTGGAAGCACGCCCCGGATCGCGCGCCGTGGCGGTCGAGATTGATCCGCTGGTCACGCAAGTTGTGCGCGCCCATCTGCCTTGGGCGGCGGATACCATCGCGCAAAAAGGTTTCGATGCGGGCGCGGACACTCCCGGACGTGCAAGCGACACGGGACGCCTCGGGATCGTCCATGCGGATGGGCGGGTCTTCCTGAACGAGACGGATCGCCGGTTCGATGCCGCGGTGATGGATGCCTTTTCGTCCGAGTCGGTGCCCGCCCATCTGGCGACACGCGAAACCTATGCCCGGCTTGCCGCGATTGTGGATGGTCCGGTCTATGTCAACCTGATCGACCTGCCGGACGGTCGCCTTGTGCGCGGGGTCCATGCCATCTTGCGCGAGATCTATCCGCATGTAGAGGCTGTACAGGGTCCGGTCGAAGACGCAGGGCGCACCAATGTCGTGCTGGCCGCCTCCATGACACCGCTGGACAGGCTGGACCGTCTGCCCGACGACTACAAACCCGTCCGGATCGCGCAGGGCCGCGCCTTCACGGATGATCACGGCTGGGTCGGACATCGGTAGAAGGTGCAGGGAACAGTCCGTCCCTATGCCTCCGGGTCGGACATGTCGTTCCTGATTGTCTCAAGATGCTCTGTCATGCAGGCAGAAGCAGCCTCGGGATCACCGCGTGCGATCGCATCCACAATGCGTTGATGTTGATCACTGTGCAGCGTCTGAAACGCCAGAGTTCCGATGCGGCGATAGGTTCTTTCCCATTCCCGTTGCCATGCAGCTCGGCGGCGAACCCCCGAAAGATAGTTCAGAAACCCTGACAGTATTGGATTGCGCGAGATATGCGCCAACGCCCGGTGAAATGCGTCGTCAGCCTGTTCGCAGGCGGCGCGGTCGCGTGCCCTTCGACCGGCAGCAACTTTCTCACGCAGAAGAGCAACATCCTGGTCACAGGCCAGACGAGCGGCTTCGGCGGCGACCATCGGCTCCAGCAGCATCCGCGCCTGCATGATGTCCGGCGGTGTTGCACCTTCGATGAGTAGTGTTTCACGGACAGGGAGATGGCGGGGCCGCACGCCTCGGAACGTACCTTGGCCGACATGCCGCCAAATCTTTCCATCCTTCTCCAGCGCGGCAAGACATGTCCTGAGGCCTTGCCGTGAACAACCCAGCCGCCCGGCAAGGATCCGTTCAGCTGGCAACCGCGCGCCGGGTGTCAGTTCGTCGAGTATCTCAACCAACTCGAGATAGATGTCTGCTGTGGATCGTCTTGGCATCACACCACCCTCAACAGACCAATTTGCAGACCAATCTATCAAAGTGCAAGGGGGGCGTAGACTGAAAGGATGATGGACCATGCTGACCGATCTGATTCTGCTCTGCCTTGCCGGCGCTGCGGCAGGGTTGCTCAACTCGGTTGCGGGCGGGGGCACGTTCCTCAGCCTGCCCGCCCTGATTTACGTGGGCGTGCCGCCGGTCGCTGCAAATGCGACGGCAACGCTCAGTGCGCTTCCCGGATACATGAGCAGCGCCTGGGGCTTCCGCGGCGACATGCGCGCAGAGGGTGCGCTGGGGGTCCGCATGATCTTTGGCCTTGCTGTCCTCGGCAGTATCATAGGAACCCTGCTTCTGATCGTGACTCCGGGCGATACCTTCCTCTGGGTCGTGCCATGGCTTTTGATGTTTGCAACCGCACTTTTCGCGTTCGGCCCCGCCTTGCTCAGGATCCTGCGCGAACGCGGGATAGGTGTGGCTGGTCCGGTCACCTCTGGTGCTGCCATCCTCGCCGTGTCGGTCTATGGCGGCTATTTCAACGGCGGCCTTGGCATCATGCTGTTGGCAACCTTCGGCCTCTTGGGCCATCTCGACTTGCACGGCATGAACGGGCTCAAATGCGTGCTCTCGGCAGTTCTTTCGTTCATCTCCGCCGCTGCCTTTAGCTGGGCAGGATTGATCGCCTGGGAACAGGCGCTCGTCATGGCCGCAAGCGCAACCGCCGGCGGCTATGTCGGAGCACGCCTGAGCCGAAGGATCGTACGCACCGACCTCCTGCGCGGTTTCATCACCCTGGTCGGAGCCACGATGACGGTTGCCTTCTTTGTGATGTGACGCGTGGACCCAAAAATGTGCCACGTGGATCGGATCGCCACCCTTGCGGGAGGGGCGCGTCAGGGAGTTGTAACCCTGGTATCCGTCGAACTGCAGGATGCCGTCGAAGCCGCGCAGGATCCGCAAGCGTCACGAACCAATGAAGTGTCCCGCGCCACGGAAAGAAGGTAGTATTGACCCGATGTGGACCACGGCCCAAAAATCGTGGTCCAGATTATCTGGCAACACGATTTAAATAGTGGTTTTTTGGGAAAGTTGGCAGCCCGTAGGGGAGTCGAACCCCTCTTTTCAGGTTGAAAACCTGACGTCCTAACCGATAGACGAACGGGCCAAGCCTTGGCGTGAGGCGGCTTTTAGGCAAAGCGACTGGCGGGTGCAAGTAGAAATTTCCGCCACTTGTCAGATTCTTTGCAATCCCGTGATGGCGGTCTTGAAACCCGTGCCGGCCTTACGACGCGCGGGCGGTTCCGAGGGTCAGGGCCGGGCGGGCGCTGCATCCTCAAGGCGCAGTTGCACGCTTTGGCGTCCACCCCAGCGGTTGATCTCCAACCGCCCTGCCAAATGAAAGCGCGCGCCGCCATGCGCCTCCAGCGCGGGGCCGAGGGGGGTGTCATAGGCGCCGAACATGATCGCCTCCAGCCGGGCACCCAGACCGTCGCCAAAGCTCAGCTTCAGATGGCTCTCGCCCAGTCGTTTGGCGAAATGGATCACCACATCGGCAAAGGCAAAGCGCGGGGCAGGGGCACCGGCCCCGAAAGGTCCCGCCGCCTCGATCCGCTCGATCAACTCGACAGTGGCCGCACCCGGCATCAGCATGCCGTCCAGCCGCAGATCTGACGGCCCGCCTGACCCCGCCCCTTGCTTTGCCAACAACTCACCCAGCCGCGCCATCGCGGGTTCCAGCTGGTCACGCGCCACCGTCAGGCCTGCGGCCATCTTGTGCCCGCCGCCCTTGATCAGCAGACCCTCGGCCGCGACGCGCTGGATGGCCGCGCCCAGATCCACGCCCGACACCGATCGCCCCGATCCCTTGCCCTCGGCCCCGTCCAGTCCGATCACCACGGCGGGGCGACCCGTCGCCTCCTTCAGGCGCGCCGCCACGATGCCCACGACGCCGGGATGCCAGCCCTCACCCGCCGCCCAGACCAAAGGGCCGTCCAGCCCCCGTCCCTCGGCCTGTGCAAGGGCAGAGGCGCGCACCGCGGCCTCAATCTCGCGGCGCTCGGTGTTCAGTTGGTCCAGCTCGGCCGCCATCCGCTGCGCCTCGGCGGGGTTGTCACAGGCCAGCAATCGCGCCCCCAGATCGGCCTTGCCGATCCGCCCGCCGGCATTGACGCGCGGGCCCAGCAGGAACCCAAGGTGATAGGTCGAGGGTGGGCCATCCATCCGCGCCACATCGGCCAGCGCAACCAGACCGGGCCGCTCACGCCGCGCCATGACGCGCAGGCCCTGCCGCACCAGCGCGCGGTTCACGCCCACCAGCGGGGCCACATCCGCCACCGTGGCCAGTGCAACCAGATCCAGCAGCGCCATCAGGTCCGGCCCCTGCCGTCCGGCCACGCGCAGCTGCCGGTTCGCCTCGACCAGCATCAGGAACACCACTGCCGCCGCGCAAAGATGCGCGAGGTCCCCGCTCTCATCCTGCCGGTTCGGGTTCACCACAGCCAATGCGGGGGGCAGCGTCTCGCCGCCAAGGTGATGATCCAGCACCACCACATCCGCGCCCTGCGCCGCCGCGATGGGTCCATGAGACAGCGTGCCGCAATCGACGCAGAGGATCAGGTCATGATCACGGGCCAGCGCCGCCATGGCGGGCTCGTTCGGCCCATATCCCTCGTCGATGCGGTCAGGCACATAGAGCGTGGCGGGCAACCCCATCTGACGCAGCCACAGGATCAGAAGTGCTGCCGAACTGCCGCCATCCACATCGTAATCGGCGAAAACCGCGATCCGCTGGCGCGCAGACACCGCTGCCACGAATCGCGCAGCCGCTTTTTCCATGTCGCGCAAGCTGCGTGGATCGGGCAGCAGGTCGCGCAACTGCGGCTCCAGAAACCCTGCCGCCTCGGCCGCCGTCACGCCGCGCCGCGCCAGCACCAGACAAAGCGCATCGGGCAGCCCTGTCTCCTGCGCGAGGGCCTCGGCCTGTCGCGCCACCTCGGTATCCGGCCCCACCCAGCGCCGCCCGGCCAGCGAATGATCGATGCCCAGAAAATGCATCACGGCGCGCCCATTTCATCTTGCCCGAAATACTCTCGGGGGAATCGTCGAACGCAGTTCGACGATGGGGGCGGACAGCCCCCCCTGATCAGGGCTTCAACCCTCACACCGTCTCGATCCTGAGGGCGACGGGCGCCTCGGTGACGACATCCGTCGTCGCGATCGCGGCCAAAGCCTCGTCCAGCGCGGTGCGGGTGGTCTTGTGCGTCACGATCAGCACGGGGGCCTTGTCGTCCACATGGTCATACTGGCGCATCCGGTGGATCGACACGCCCGCATTGCCAAGAATCGCCGCCACCTTGGCCAGAGCACCGGGTTTGTCGCGCAGGGTCATGCGCAGGTAATAAGGCGCAGGCAGAACCGATTGCGCGCGGGTGGCGCGGGTCAGGCTGGTGGCGGGCTGGCCAAAGACGGCCAAACGGAAGCCGCGCGCGATATCGCAGACATCCCCCATCACGGCGCTGGCCGTCGGGCCTTCACCCGCACCGGCACCCCGCAGCACGATCTGGCCCACGGCATCGCCCTCGATCACCACCATGTTGGTGCCGCCATCCAACTGCCCCAGCGGGCTGGCCGCAGGCACGAGGCAGGGCGACATGCGCTGTTCCAGTCCGCGCCCGGTCATCTGCGCCACACCCAGCAGCTTGATCTTGTAGCCCATGTCGGCGGCTTGCCGGATATCGTCCAGACTGACGCGCTGGATCCCTTCCAGCTCGATCCCGTCGAAATCCACCTGCGTGCCGAATGCGATCGAGGACAGGAGCGCCAGTTTGTGACCCGCGTCGATGCCGCCCACGTCCAGATTGGGATCGGCCTCAAGATAGCCCAGCTTGTGCGCCTCTTCGAACAGGGTGTTATAGCCTTGTCCGGTCGCCTCCATCCGGGTCAGGATATAGTTGCAGGTGCCGTTCATCACCCCCATCACGCGGGTGATGCGGTTGGCGGCCAGCCCCTCGGTCAGGGTCTTGATGACAGGGATGCCGCCTGCGACCGCCGCCTCGTAACGGATCACGCTGCCCGCGGCCTCTGCGGCCTCGGCCAGCGCCTGCCCGTGGATCGCCAGCATCGCCTTGTTGGCCGTGACCACGTCCTTGCCCGCCGCAATCGCCGCCTCTGTCGCGGCCTTGGCCGGGCCGTCCGATCCGCCCATCAACTCGACAAAAACATCCACATCACTGCGCGTCGCCAAGGCCACGGGATCGTCCTCCCAGGCGAAACCCTTGAGCGAGACGCCGCGATCCTTGTCGCGCGTGCGCGCCGAGATGGCCGAGATCTCGATCTTGCGCCCGGTCCGCGCGGCCAGAAGGTCGGCCTGCTGCTTGACGATCTTCACGACACCGATGCCGACGGTGCCCAGTCCGGCAATACCTAGGCGCAGGGGTTGGGTCATCGGGGCCTCCGTGGGTGGAATGAACTGCTGTGATCAGCCGCGATGTATCGGGTTCGGATCATCCTTGCAACGGCAGGGCGCGGCTTTTGCGACGCAGGCGCGTTCAGGGCTGCTCTGCGGTCACGCCGGTTTCCATCCGGTCGCGCGTCTCGGCATCGAACGTGGTGGCGCGCAGCGCCGTGGCCCGGCGCTCCAGCGCGGCCACCCGGTCCTCGAGGCTGGTCTGCGTGTCCGGCGCGATCACCTGATCCTGCGTGCCGGCCAGCAGATCCTCGGCCGGGACAAGCGCGGGATAGCCCTGTCCGGTATCCGCATCGGTCAGCCGGCCGGTCATGTCCGGAAAATCCGTGCAGCCCGCGAGTATCAGCATGCCCGCCAGTGCGACGCGCAGCAGCCCGCCCCCTTGGGCAAGGCGGGGTCCGCGCCGATGTGGCGGGCAGGGGATGGCGGGTGCAGACATGCGGGCAGGCCCTTCCAAAGGCTGTCCTGTCATGCAACAGCGCCGCAGGTTTCGCAAGGTGGGCGTTGCCGGGCGAGGCCGCACGGCAGGCTTTGATCTGAACGGATGTTCAGTTATGGGTATGTCATGGCACGCACCGCAGGGTCCCATTCCGACATCACCGGTCCGCGCGTCGCTCAGGCGGCGCTGCAACTTTTCGCACGGCATGGCTATGCGGCCGTGTCCATGCGCCAGATAGCGGCCGAGGTGGGCGTGCAGGCGGGCGCGCTTTACAACTACACGCCCGACAAACAAAGCCTTCTGTTCGATCTGATGCGCGGCCATATGGACGAACTGCTGGCGGCGCGCGCGGCCCTCCTGCAGCCGGATGGGCCATTGGCGCGGCTTGAGGATTTCACCCGCTTCCACATCCGTTTCCATCTGGAACGGCCCGACGCCGTCTTTGTGTCCTACATGGAGCTGCGCAATCTGACGCCCGCGAATTTCGCGGTGATCGAAGGGTTGCGCCGCCGCTATGAGGACGATCTGGAGGCCATCCTGCGTGCCGGGGTGGGGGCAGGTCTTTTCGATGTGACCGATACCAAGATCGCAACGCTGGCCGTGATCGCCATGCTGACGGGCGTCACCACATGGTATCGCGCCGAGGGACGGCTGAGCGTGGCACAGGTCGAGACGATCTATTGGGACATGGTGCGCAAGGCGGTCGCGGCCTGACTCTGGCCTGCCAAATGGCATTCCCCTCTCGCATCAGGGGCCGAACCGCGCTAGAGGATCGGCAGTCGGGCACCATCGGGATAGCAGCACAGATGCCACAGCAGAGCGAACCGGAAATTCTGGCCACAGTCTCGGCCTCGGCCCCACGGCGCATGATGGGAATCATCGTTCTGGCGGCCTTGGGCGGCCTGCTGATCTATGCCGGTCTTGCCCAGCCGCCCGCCTCTCTGGGCTGGCAGCTTTTTCTGCTGGCGGCAGGCGGGATCACCCTGTTTCTGACAGAACGGATGCGCCGGGCCAGCGTCATGACGCTGGAGCTGACGCGCGAGGGATTGCGCGACACCGAAGGCCGCGTGCTGGCGCGGCTGGACCAGATCGAGACCGTGAACCGGGGTGTCTTTGCCTTCAAGCCGTCAAACGGTTTTGTGCTGACCACCCGGGACGTGCAAGAGCGGCACTGGAACCCGGGCCTGTGGTGGCGTGTCGGCCGCCGCGTCGGGGTCGGCGGCGTGACGCCAGCCGCTCAAACCAAGTTCATGGCCGAGATGATCCAGACCCTTTTGGACGACCGCCGCAAGGATCAGGGCTGACGGATCAGCCCTGATCCAAAGCATTCAGACTGCGAATTTCACCTGCGGCGCGAAACGCGGACGGGTAAAGACGAAATTGTAAAGGTCCTGCCTCTCGATACCGACGTTGAACGGCGGCGAGTAATCCGACCATGTCTCGACCAGGATCAGCCGTTCGTTGTTGGGAACGGCGGGCAGCTTGTTCTGGATCGCCAGAATATCGGTATTTGTCAGGACAGGGACACCCCCGCGCTGATGGGACCAATCGCGATAGAAGCGTTTCTGCGCGGCATTGTAATAGACCACGGTCACACGCATCCGCGGGGGCGTGGCGGTCCGTGCCAGTTCGTCGAACAACAGCACCGCCCCGTCCAGATAGGCCGCGTTGATCGGATCCACCTCGCGCGAGATCATGTCACCGATGGTGAAGGCCGCTTTCACGTTCAGACTGTTCTGCCGATAGGCATCAAAGAACACCAGCATCGAGAGCATGGCCCAGAAGAGCATCGGGAACATGACGACCGCCTCGACGGTCAGGGAGCCGCGTATATCGCGGGCAAAGTCGCGCAGGCAGGTCTGCAATCTGTGGATCAACAGGGGTGTCATATCGGCTCCTGCACGAAAGCGGTCGCGGTGACCATGGCGGTGTATCCCGTGTCGCTATTGGCCGCCAGGTCGCGGCCCAGTCCCGACAACGGAAAGATTGGCTCGAACATCGCGCAGATCCGCAGCAGCATCATCTCGTTTGCCATGCCGTTGGTGAAGGTGCGGACGGGCTGCACTTCCTCGGCATGGTTGACGCAGTCGTAATCGGCGGGTGGCGGCGTCCAGGCGCGCAGGTCCATGCGGATCATCTCGATCTTCACATTGTCCTCGCAATCGGGGATCACCGGCGCGCGTTCGCAGATCGCATCGCGGATCTCGGCATATTGCGGCGCATTGCCGGTGCCCAGACGGATGTCACGGACGGTCAGATCGACTGCGCGGTCCAGCATGGTGTGACGGATCGTGATGAAGCCCACTTCCACCGCCGACACCAGAAGAAAGATGAACATCGGGAACAGGATCACGAATTCGATCGTGGCGTTGCCATCCTCGCGGCCCATGCGGCGGCGCAGTTGCCGGAGGCGCCCGTGGCGGCGGGTGGCGTGATCAGAGAAAGACCGGATCATTGTGTCAGCCTCAATTTGCGGATCGAAGTGGCGATCGAGGAGAACGCGCTTCGGATCTCAAGACCGTCGACGTCGAAGGCATGGTTGGCCGAACTGGCGCAGCTGTTCAGCAGATTGCGGCCCGCCGTCGGCGCCTCGAACGCCACCGTGTAAATCACGACGCCCTGCTCCTTGACCCGCGAACACAGGTTCAAAAGGCGGTTGTTCATCACCGACACCTCGTGCGGGCCGGAACCGATCACCGTACCTGTGCGGGTGCGCAGCAAGTCCATCCGGCTGGCCAACGTTCCGCCCAAGGGGCGCACGTATAGGTGATGCGCGACCCAGGCGACACGCGCCCGCTGCCAGACCTCTTCCCATGTCAGTTGCACCGCCGTGCCCATGTTGGTGGCGCTCGAAGCACCTTCGGGGCGGTTGTTCCAGCTGTTGTTGGACGGCCAATAGAACGGATTGCTGGCGCGGTCATGGCGGATCGACAGGCGGTTGTTGCTGGTGTTACGCCAGACCGGAGAGGGACCGGACCGGAACGGATCGTTTATGTATTCATTCGGCCAGTGTTCGCCGTCCGTCATCAGAACCAGAACCTTCAGAACCTCAGGGTCGTCATAGGCAAGGGGTCGTCCCGCGAAGGGGGCGATCACCACGCCTTCGTTCACCAGTTCGGTGACAACGCTGCGCGCACTCGGATCCAGCAGTGCCGATCCCCAGCGCACGCCCGCGTCAATCGAGGTCGCGCCCACCGGCTGAAGGGCGGTGATGTGGTTCTTGAGGGCCGTCACGTTGTTGCTGTGAACACGGACACGGTTCACCGGGTTAGGATCGCACCAGCGGTTCACAGTCGATGGCGTCATATTGGTCGTGCTGTAACTGCCGCTGGTATTCGAACTGTTATAGGTATCCGCGAACACATGCTGCGGCATCGGCAGAGTGGGCGACAGGGCCGCCGTGTTGTAGACGGACGACGGCAGGTCCACGCAATAGGTGTTCGTGTGCCCGTGCGTGATATTGTATTTGTCAATCAGGTCGGGGCCGATATTGACCTGTCCATTGTAGGGCACGATCGACAGGGATACCTTGTTGGCCGCGCTGTTGTCGAAGATCGCGTCGATGAACTCATGCCCGGCACTGCGCAGGTTGGTCATGCGGTTGTTGCTGCCCATCGAGCCCGAAATATCAAGGACCAGCGAGATTTCCACGTTGTCTACGCGTTCTTCCGCCGCACCGGAGGCGGGAGCGCTCATCGACTCGATGCCCAGCATGTGGACAAGCTGCGTGCTGACCGATTTGCGCGCGGTCGCACTGACCGAGCGGTAGCCCAACCCCTGGGTCACGGTCACACCGGTGACCGACCCCCCAAGCCCGGACTTGGTAAAGTAGTCGTTCACCACCATTGCGGGATCAAGGCTCTGGTCTATGTCCGCCGCGGCCAGAACGGCGCGGTCCAGAGTGCTTTGCAACTTGGCGCGTTCCATTTCGAAGCGCATCAGGTCCACGCCCAACGCGCCCAGAAAGAGTATGATCAGAAACATGAATACCGAAAAGACCACAAGGCTGCCATCCTCGGCCCGTTGAAAACGGCCAAGGCTCCAGCGCCCGCGAGGGGCGGCCGGACGAGAGGCTGGTGCCGCATGATGCACATAATGCATCATGGACGGCCGAATCTTCCAGGAAGTATCTGCCATCGGATGAACCACTAGACCTCGAATCAACCTGCCGAAGAATTAACGGGGCAGGGGTGCAGGAAATTCTGCTACTGGTAATAAATGCCCAAGGACTATGGCTGAAATTTGGCTGCTCTGCAAAAATTTCCGTTCATTTACATGATGTTGTGGAATTTATCCTTGGTTTTTCGGCGGATTGTTGCACGCAGGGAAACAGGATGGCGGGGATCAGTCTTTCTTCTGTCCTTCATGTGCGGCCTGAAACTGGCCCCTCCGGCAGGCCCGCGTCCTGCTGGTCCCGGGCAGATCGGGCATCTGGCCTGTTCTGTTCGCCAAGGTTGATAAAAAGGTGCACAAAAACGAGGCAACTGGTAACCCTTGGTTCAGAGGTTGCAGCGATTGTGGCGCTGGCGGACCTCGGGGCCCCGCAGGACAGAGGGAGTGATGCGCATGACCGAACCCAAGGAAACCAGCTTCCGCGAAAGCGTCGATCTGATGTTCAACCGCGCCGTCGCGCTGATGGACCTGCCGCCGGGGTTGGAAGAAAAGATCCGCGTCTGCAACTCAACCTATACGGTCCGTTTCGGTGTTCGTCTGCGTGGACAAATTCACACATTTACCGGATATCGCTCGGTCCATTCCGAACATATGGAGCCGGTAAAAGGCGGCATCCGTTATGCGATGGGCGTCAATCAGGACGAGGTCGAGGCGCTGGCCGCCCTGATGACCTACAAATGCGCTCTGGTCGAGGCGCCTTTTGGCGGTTCCAAGGGCGGTCTCAGGATTGATCCGCGCGAATATGACGAGCATGAGCTGGAGCTGATCACCCGCCGCTTCGCCTATGAGTTGATCAAACGCGACCTGATCGACCCGGCCCAGAACGTGCCCGCCCCCGACATGGGCACCGGCGAGCGGGAGATGGCTTGGATTGCCGATCAATATGCCCGGATGAACACCACCGATATCAACGCCCGAGCCTGCGTGACCGGCAAGCCGCTGAACGCGGGCGGCATTGCCGGACGGGTCGAGGCGACGGGCAGGGGTGTGCAATACGCGCTGCGCGAATTCTTCCGCCACCCCGAGGATATGGCCGCCGCCGGCCTGACCGGCACGCTGGATGGCAAGCGGGTGATCGTGCAGGGCCTCGGCAATGTGGGCTATCACGCGGCCAGCTTCCTGCGGGACGAGGATGGGTGCAAGATCACTGGCATCATCGAGCGTGACGGCGCGCTGGTCGATGCGCGGGGTCTGGACGTGAACGCTGTCCGCGACTGGATCGCCAAGCATCAGGGCGTCAAGGGCTTTCCCGGTGCCGAATATGTCGAGAACGGCGCCCTCGTGCTGGAAGAGGATTGCGATATCCTGATCCCGGCCGCGCTGGAAGGCGTGATCCATCGCGGCAACGCGGACAGGATCAAGGCGCCTCTGATCATCGAAGCCGCCAATGGTCCGATCACGGCCGGGGCCGATGACATCCTGCGCGACAAGGGCACCGTCATCATCCCCGACATGTATGCCAATGCGGGCGGGGTCACGGTGTCCTATTTCGAATGGGTCAAGAACCTCAGCCATATCCGCTTTGGCCGGATGCAGCGCCGTGCCGAGGAAGCGCGCACGCAGCTTCTGGTGGACGAATTGGAACGTCTGGACCGCTACCTTGGCGATGCCTGGGCCTTGCGTCCTGCGTTCAAGGAAAAATACCTGCGCGGCTCGGACGAGCTGGAACTGGTGCGCTCGGGCCTGGATGACACGATGCGGATTGCCTATCAGTCGATGCGCGAAGTCTGGCACGCGCGCGGCGACGTCAAGGACCTGCGCACGGCGGCCTATATCGTCTCCATCGGCAAGGTGGCCGCCAGCTACCGGGCCAAAGGCATCTGAAGCAGGTCGCCCCTTGTTGTCCGGACCGGACAAGGGGGCGACCACCCCGCAACCGCAACAGGCGCGCGATATGCGACGAACTCTGTCGCGAACGGGCAAGGCTTTTCCGATTGCCTGTTGAAAACTCCGCCCCGAACCGGTTCACTGACCGGAACAGAGGGGACAGGCAAGATGCGCTTTTCGGGCCTTCGGGTGCTGACAGAGGGTCTCACGGGCAACCGGGGCTGGGGGCCGCACTGGCGTGACCCCGCGCCGAAATCCGACTATGACATCATCATCATCGGCGGGGGCGGGCACGGCCTGTCCACCGCCTATTATCTGGCGCGGGAACATGGGCTGACCAATATCGCCGTGCTGGAAAAGGGCTATATCGGCAGCGGCAATATCGGGCGCAACACCACCATCGTGCGCGCCAACTACTTCCTGCCTGGCAATTCCGAATTCTACAGCCATTCCCTGAAACTGTGGGAGGGGCTGGAGGCCGATCTGAACTACAACGTCATGCATTCGCAACGCGGCCTGATCAACCTGTTCCATTCCGACGGACAGCGCGATGCCTTTGCCCGGCGCGGCAATGCGATGATCAACCAGGGCGATGATGCCGTGCTGCTGGATCGCGACGGCGTGCGCAAACACCTGCCCTATCTCGATTTCGACAATACCCGCTTTCCGATCTATGGCGGGTTGCTGCACCCGCGCGGCGGCACCGCGCGTCATGATGCGGTGGCCTGGGGCTATGCGCGCGGCGCCGACCAGCGCGGCGTCGACTTGATCCAGAATTGCGAAGTCACCGGCATCGACATCGAAAACGGCGTCGTCAAAGGTGTGCAGACAACGCGCGGTGCAATCCGCGCGAAGAAGGTTGGCATCGTCGTCGCAGGCCGCTCGGGTCAGGTGGCGGCCATGGCGGGCATGCGCCTGCCGATCGAAAGCCATGTCTTGCAGGCCTTCGTGACCGAAGGGCTGAAACCCGTGATCGACCATGTCATCAGCTTCGGGATGGGCCATTTCTACATCAGCCAGTCCGACAAGGGCGGCTTGGTCTTTGGTGGGGATCTGGACTTCTACGCCTCTTATGCCAGCCGGGGTAATCTGCCCATGGTTGAGCATGTGATGGAGGCGGGCATGACCCTGATGCCGATGATCGGCAAGGCAAAGGTGCTGCGTTCGTGGGGCGGGATCATGGACATGACGCCCGATGGCAGCCCGATCATCGACAAGACCCCTGTCGATGGCCTCTATCTCAACTGCGGCTGGTGCTATGGTGGGTTCAAGGCTGTTCCGGGGTCGGGCTTCTCCTTTGCCCATCTGATCGCGACCGACACGCATCACGCCCCCGCCGCGCGCTTCCGGCTGGACCGCTTCCGCACAGGGCGCGGGCTTATGGACGAAGAAGGGACCGGGTCGCAGCACAATCTTCACTGAAGGTGCGCGCACCCACAACACCAGGACCGGGGCCAGACCCCGCAAGGACGGACGAAGAATGAGGATCACCTGCCCGATCTGCGGCGAAAGGGACCGGCGCGAATTCTATTACCAGGGCGACGCCATCGCCCTGCGCCGTCCCGACGCAGATGACACGCCTGAAGAATGGGACGCCTATCTGCATTTGCGCGACAACCCCGCCGGGGTGACCCGTGACCTGTGGTATCATGAAACCGGCTGCGGCGCGTGGCTGGTCGTGACCCGCAACACCGTCACCCATGAGGTGCTGGGCACAGCGCTCGCCTCGGATCATGGCACAGGTGCCGCATGAGGCTGGGCAAGGGCGGACAGATCGACCGGGGACAGCGGATCAGCTTTCGCTTTGACGGGCACCGTTACGAGGGCTGCGTGGGCGACACGCTCGCCTCGGCGCTGCTGGCCAATGACATCCGGCTGATGGGCCGGTCCTTCAAATACCACCGTCCGCGCGGCGTGCTGACCGCCGGATCGGAAGAGCCGAACGCGCTGGTCACGCTGGGGCAGGGCGCCGCGCAAGAGCCGAACCTGCGCGCGACGACGCTGGAACTCCATGACGGGCTGGAGGCGCGGTCGCAGAACGCATGGCCCTCGCTCGACCTTGACCTTCTGGCGGTGAACGATCTTGCCGCACCCTTCCTGTCGGCAGGTTTCTATTACAAGACCTTCATGTGGCCGCGTGCCTTCTGGGAAAAGCTCTACGAGCCGCTGATCCGCCGCGCGGCTGGCCTTGGCGCGCTGTCGGGCCAGGCCAATACCGACCGCTACGCCCGCGCCTTTGCCCATTGCGATCTTCTGGTGATCGGGGCGGGGCCTGCGGGCCTGATGGCGGCGCTGACCGCCGCCCACGCCGGGGCCGATGTGATCCTGTGTGATGAAGACACCCGCACCGGGGGCCGCCTGAACGCGGAAACGCTCTCGGTCGGCGACCAGCCCGGCGCCGACTGGGCCGCCGCCGTGACGGCGGACCTGGCCGCCATGCCCAATGTGCGGATCATGACCCGCACCACGGTGACAGGCGCATACGATCAGGGCACCTATGGTGCGCTGGAACGCGCAAGCCCCGCCGAGGCAGCGAGGCCGGGGGCTGCGAAGGAAACCTTCTGGAACATCGTGGCGCGTCGCGCCGTGCTGGCCGCAGGGGCGCTGGAACGCCCCATCGCCTTCCGCAACAATGACCGCCCCGGCGTGATGATGGCGGGGGCCGTGCGCGCCTATATCAACCGCTGGGCCGTCAGCCCCGGTCAGGCCGTGACGGTGTTCGGCAACAACGACAACGCCCACCGCACCGCCGCCGATCTCTTGGCCGCAGGCGTGCATGTCACCGCTCTGATCGACAGCCGCCCGGAGGCCACCACGACGCTGGATATCCCCTTCTACAAAGGCGCGCAGGTCATTGAGGCGCATGGCCGCAAACGGCTGGAAGCGGTCAGCATCGCCACTACCTCGGGCATCGACAAGCTGCGCACCGATTGCCTTGCCATGTCGGGCGGCTGGAACCCGACGGTGCATCTGACCTGCCATATGAACGGTCGGCCCACCTGGAACGATACGCTTGCCAGCTTCACCCCTACACCCGGTGCCATTCCCGGTCTGGTCGCGGCGGGAGCTTGCAACGGCACCATGTCCACCCACGGCTGTCTGGCCGAGGGCGCGCGCGTCGCCGCCCAAACCCTTGCCGATCTGGGTTTGACAGCCGCCGAGGCCACGATCCCCGCGGCCGAGGATACGCCCTATCGCATCACGCCCCTCTGGACCGTGCCGGGCAAGGGGCGCGCTTGGCTGGATTTCCAGAACGACGTGACGGTCAAGGATGTGAAACAGGCGGCGCTGGAAAACTTCCGCTCGGTCGAGCACATGAAGCGCTATACCACCCAAGGCATGGCGACCGATCAGGGCAAGAATTCCAACGTCGCAGCCTTGGCCGTGCTGGCCGACGCCACCGGGCGCGGCATCCCCGAGACTGGCACCACCACCTTCCGTCCACCTTACGCCCCCGTCACCATCGCCGCCATGGGCGCGGGCGGGCAGGGCGCGGGCTTCGCGCCGCAACGCTTCACCACCTCGCACCGCGCCAGCCTCGCCGCAGGTGCCCCGATGATCGAGGCAGGGCTCTGGTATCGCCCCAGCTATTTCCCCAAAGCGGGTGAGACGACATGGCGGCAAGCCTGCGACCGTGAAGTCATGATGGTGCGAAATGCCGTGGGCATCTGTGATGTCTCGACCCTTGGCAAGATCGACATCAAGGGGCCGGGCGCAGGCGCTTTGCTGGATTTCGTCTATACCAACATGTTCTCGACCCTGCCCGTGGGCCGCGTGCGTTACGGGTTGATGCTGCGCGAGGATGGGCATGTCATGGATGACGGCACCACCGCGCGGCTGGGCCCGGATCACTATGTGATGACCACCACCACCGCCGCCGCAGGGCAGGTGATGCGCCATCTGGATTTCGTGCACCAAGCCTTGCGCCCCGATCTGGATGTCAGCTTCTGTTCGGTCACCGAACATTGGGCCCAGTTCGCCGTGGCGGGGCCACAGTCGCGCGATCTGCTGAACAAGCTGCTCGACACGCCTATCGACAACGAGTCATTCCCCTTCATGGCCTGTGGCGACGTGGCGGTGCAGGGCGTCGCCGGGCGGTTGTTCCGCATCTCCTTCTCGGGCGAACATGCCTATGAGATCGCGGTGCCCGCCCGCTATGGCGAAAGCCTGTTCAAGCTTTTGGTCGGTCTGGCCGAAACCATGGGCGGCGGGGCCTACGGGCTTGAGGCGCTCAATGTGCTGCGGATTGAGAAGGGCTTCATCACCCATGCCGAAATCCACGGACGCACGACCGCCTTCGATATCGGACTGGAAAAGATGATGTCCCCGAAAAAGGATTTCATCGGCAAAGCCGCTGCCGCCCGGCCCGGTCTGGTCGATCCGGACCGCGAACAACTGGTGGGGCTGAAACCCGTGGGCGCGGTCAAGCAACTGACCGCAGGCGCGCATCTCTTTGACCGCGACGCCCCCGCCACGCGTGAGAATGATCAAGGTTATGTCACCTCGGTCGGCTTCTCGCCCACGCTGGAGTCCGTCCTCGGTCTGGCTTTCCTCAAGCAGGGCCGTTCCAGACAGGGCGAGGTGATCCGCATGGTCGATCACCTGCGCCAGATCGAAACACTGTGCGAGGTCTGCAATCCCGTATTCCTCGACCCCGAGGGAGGGCGCGCCCGTGGCTGATCCTGTCGTGACGCTTTCGGCAACCACCCCCTGTGCGGGGATTCTGCCCTTGACCATCGGCACCGTGACCGTGACCGAGGTTGATCCCGGCTACCTGACGGCGCTCGCCCCCGCAAAAGGGCTTGGCGCCGCACTCAAGACCGCGCATGGCCTTGACCTGCCCGGACCCGGACAGGCGACCGGCAGTGACACTGCCCGCGCGATCTGGTTCGGGCGCGCGCATGTGCTGCTGATGGGGCCAGCCCCCGATCCGGCATTGGCGGATCATGCGGCCCTGACCGATATAAGCGACGGCTGGGCGGTGGTGCGGCTGGACGGGGCCGGTGCCACGCAGGTTCTGGCGCGTCTCACCCCCATCGACCTGCGCGCCCATGTGTTCCAGCCCGGCCACACGGCGCGCACCGAACTGTTCCACATGCAGTCCTCGATCACGCGGCTGGGCGATGAGGCGTTTCTCATCATGGTGTTCCGCTCCATGGCGCAGACGCTGGTGCATGACCTCAAGACAGCGATGGAGGGGGTTGCGGCCCGCGCCGGGGACTGACATTTTAGAGCAGCTATTGTCACCCCAAGGTTGTCCAACATGATGCGCCCCGCCCTGATGCGTCCCTTTGCCCTGATCACCGCCAGCCTGCTGGTCGTGACCGGCACCGTCGCGATTGCCGAAACCGATGCCGAGCGTGCGGCCCGTTGTGCCGGTCAGGCGCAGATCGTGGCGCAGGCCGTGGACCTGCGCGCCGGTGGCACTGACGAGGCGGGGACAACGTCCCGGCTCGAAGCCAGCGACAGCGGGATCGACCCGAAATACGCGCCCTCCGTCTCGGTGCTTGTAGGCTGGATCTACACGCTGCCGCCCGAGCAGATGACGGCCGAGGTCGCGACCGCGTTCGAGACGCAGTGCCTCGGCTACAAGCCCTGATCCGCGTCCGGCGTTCCTTTCGGTTTTCCACAGTTCATCGCGCGTCCGGCCATAGCAAAGCCGGGATGCAGCCCCTATAGTCACGGGCATGAGTCTGCCACCCGGTTTCCTTGATGAATTGCGCACCCGCATCAGCCTGTCTCAGGTGGTGGGGCGCAAGGTCATGTGGGACATGCGCAAGTCCAATCAGGGCAAGGGCGACATGTGGGCACCTTGCCCCTTCCATCAGGAAAAAAGCGCGTCTTTCCATGTGGATGACCGCAAAGGCTATTACTATTGCTTCGGCTGCCACGCCAAGGGCGACGCGCTCTCCTTCGTGCGCGAGACGGAAAACGTGGGCTTCATGGAAGCGGTCGAGATTCTGGCTCGCGAAGCCGGGATGCAAATGCCCGCCCGCGACCCGCAGGCCCAGCAAAAGGCCGACCGCCGCACCCAGCTTGTCGAGGTGATGGAACAGGCGGCGCAGTTCTTCGCCCTGCAACTGCGGACAGGGGCCGCGGGACCGGCGCGCGATTACCTTGCCAAACGCGGTCTGAAAGCCGACGCGCTGGAACGGTTCGGGATCGGGTTTGCCCCCGATGGCTGGCAGGGTCTGTGGGATCACCTGACCGCCAAGAACGTGCCTGAGGATCTGATCCTTGCCGCGGGCCTTGCCAAATCCTCGAACACCGGCAAACGGCCCTATGACGTATTCCGCAACCGCATCATGTTCCCCATTCGCGACGCGCGCGGGCGCTGCATCGCGTTTGGCGGTCGCGCGATGGACCCCAATGACAATGCGAAATACCTGAACTCGCCGGATACGGAGCTTTTCGACAAGGGCCGCAACCTCTATAACTTCGCCGCCGCGCGCGAGGCGGCGGGCAAGGGCAAACCGCTGATCGTGGCCGAAGGCTATATGGACGTGATCGCCCTGTCCGAAGCCGGATTCACCGCCGCCGTGGCCCCGCTGGGTACCGCCGTCACCGATACCCAGCTTCAACTGATGTGGCGCATTGCGCCAGAACCGATCATCGCGCTGGACGGCGATTCCGCAGGCATCCGCGCCGCGCTGCGGGTGATCGACCTTGCCCTGCCGCTGCTTGAGGCGGGCCAATCCCTGCGCTTTGCCGTCATGCCCGAAGGCAAGGACCCCGACGATCTGATCCGCGCCAGCGGGGCAGGGGCGATGCAGGCGCTGCTGGATCAGGCGGTGCCAATGGTCGATCTGCTCTGGCGGCGTGAAACCGAAGGACAGGTCTTCGACAGCCCCGAACGCCGCGCCACGCTCGACAAGGCGCTGCGCGAAAAGATCAAGCTGATCAAGGACCCCTCGATCCGCGCCCATTATGGCGAGGCGCTCAAGGAAATGCGCTGGGAACTGTTCGGCACCCGCCGCCGCGCCAATACCGCAGCCCGCGCCGCCCGACCCGCTTGGACGCCCGGCAGCTCGCGCTGGCAACCCGCCCCCGTGCCGCAGAGCAGCACCAAATCCTCGCTGCTGGCGCAGGCCGGGGACGGGGTCGAGGATCATCTGCGCGAGGCGGTGATCTTCGCCACGCTCATCACCACCCCCGCCGTGATCGAGGAATTCGAGGGCCAGATCGAACAGATGGACTGTCAGGGCGCAGGCCATGCCGCCCTGCGCGATGCGCTCTTGCGCACGGCGATGTCCCATGGGCACGATCCCGATGCGCTGCGCGCGTCTCTGGAGCAGGAAGTTGGCGCGCAGCTTCTTGAAAGCCTCTTCGCGCTTCCCCATGTCCGTATCGTGCCCCCCGTGCGCCAGCCCGGCAATACCGAGATGGCCCGCATGACGGTGGCCGAGGAACTGGCCAAGCTGACCTGTCAGCGCGGCCTCATCTCGGAAATCGCCGAGGCGGAGGAAGATCTTGAGGGGCTTGCCGACGAGGCGGTGACATGGCGGCTCAGTCAGGCCGCCGAGGCCCGCAACCGCGCCCTGCGCAGCCAGCAGCAGGACCGCACCGAATACGATACCGGCCCCAACGGGGCACGAATCAACCGCGATGAACGCAGCGCACTTGATGCGCTGATGGACAAGATTACCTTCACCAAACGGGGCAGATAGTGGTTTTAAGAGCGAATTGGTAAACAAATGAAGGTAAACGGTTTGCGAATCACTGCGAATCAAGGTTGATTCGGATAGCGAATCACACGGCCGTCACGCACCACCCCCATGTGCCGCAGATCGACCGCGACAGACCGCCCGCCAATGCAGGAGCATTTCATGGCCGCAAAAGACACCGACGACACGCCGCAGGACGATCAGGACACCGAAGTCTCCCTCGACATGAGCCAGGCCGCGGTCAAGAAGATGATCGCCGAAGCGCGCGACCGGGGTTACATCACCTATGATCAGCTGAATCAGGTTCTCCCGCCCGATCAGGTCTCGTCCGAGCAGATCGAGGATGTGATGTCGATGCTGTCCGAAATGGGCATCAACATCATCGAGGATGATGAGGTCGATGACGAGGAGGCCAAGTCCACCGCCGTTGTCGATATCTCGTCCAACCGCGATCTGGCGCTTGCCTCGGGCACGTCGGAAAAGCTGGACCGCACCGATGATCCCGTCCGCATGTATCTGCGCGAAATGGGCAGCGTCGAGTTGCTGTCCCGCGAGGGCGAGATTGCCATCGCCAAGCGGATCGAGGCTGGCCGCAACACGATGATCGCCGGGCTGTGCGAAAGCCCGCTGACCTTTCAGGCCATCACGATCTGGCGTGACGAACTCTTGTCCGAAGACATCCTGCTGCGCGATGTGATCGACCTTGAAGCCACCTTCGGCACGCAACTGGGCGAAGACGGCGATCTGGGCGACGGCCCCGTGGCCGCCCCCGCCAATGTCAGCCGCGCGCCCCGCCCCGCCATCGGCGAGGATGAGCAGGAACTGGACGCCGACGGCAATCCGATCAGCCGCGAGGATGACGAGGACGAGGATGAGCAGGCCAACATGAGCCTTGCCGCCATGGAAGCCGCGCTCAAGCCGCGCGTGCTGGAGACGCTGGACCGGATCGCGGATGACTACGCCCGCCTGTCGGAAATGCAGGACAGCCGCATCTCGGCCACGCTGAACGAGGATTCCAGCTTCTCGGCGGATGACGAGGGCACCTATCAGACGCTGCGCGCGGAAATCGTGCTTCTGGTGAACGAACTGCACCTGCACAACAACCGCATCGAGGCGCTGATCGACCAGCTTTACGGCATCAACCGCCGTGTGATGCAGATCGACTCGGCTTTGGTGAAACTGGCCGATCAGGCGCGGATCAACCGGCGCGAATTCGTCGATGAATATCGCGGCTACGAGCTGGACCCGAACTGGCTGGACCGCATGGCCCAGAAACCGGGCCGGGGTTGGCAGGCGCTGATCGAACGCTCCGCCGACAAGGTCGAGGAACTGCGCGCCGACATGGCGCAGGTCGGCCAATATGTCGGCCTCGACATCAGCGAGTTCCGCCGCATCGTGAACCAGGTCCAGAAGGGCGAGAAAGAAGCCCGTCAGGCCAAGAAGGAAATGGTCGAGGCAAACCTGCGCCTCGTGATCTCGATCGCCAAGAAATACACCAACCGAGGGCTGCAATTCCTTGATCTCATTCAGGAAGGCAATATCGGCCTGATGAAGGCGGTCGATAAGTTCGAATATCGTCGCGGCTACAAATTCTCGACCTATGCCACATGGTGGATCCGGCAGGCCATCACCCGCTCCATCGCGGATCAGGCGCGCACCATCCGTATCCCGGTGCACATGATCGAAACGATCAACAAGCTGGTGCGCACGGGCCGCCAGATGCTGCACGAGATCGGCCGCGAACCCACGCCGGAAGAACTGGCCGAAAAGCTGCAGATGCCGCTGGAAAAGGTCCGCAAGGTGATGAAGATCGCCAAGGAACCGATCTCTCTCGAAACCCCCATCGGGGACGAGGAAGACAGCCAGCTTGGCGATTTCATCGAGGACAAGAATGCCGTGCTGCCGCTCGACAGCGCCATTCAGGAAAACCTCAAGGAAACCACGACCCGCGTGCTTGCCAGCCTCACCCCGCGCGAGGAACGCGTGCTGCGCATGCGCTTCGGCATCGGCATGAACACCGACCACACGCTTGAGGAAGTGGGCCAGCAGTTCAGCGTGACCCGCGAACGGATCCGCCAGATCGAGGCCAAGGCCCTGCGCAAGCTGAAGCACCCCAGCCGCTCGCGCAAACTGCGCAGCTTCCTCGACGGCTGAGACAGGCGTGATCGCAACGTGCAAGGGGCGGCGGATCATCTGCCGCCCTTTTTGCATGATCACGCATCTGTGTCGCTGCGGTGTTTTACTCACCACCCCCGATGCCCTACCATCGCCTGCAGGTTGATCACGCTGGAGACATCCGATGCCCCGTCTGTCCGCTCTGTTCCTTGCCCTCGTCGCGGCGCTCTCCGGCCCGGCAATGGCCTTCCAGCCGTTGATCCCGCTGGATGTCCGCCCCACCGGCACGCCCGGCACCTTCGAGGTGATCGAAAGCCGCGGCGCCGGCCCCTCGCATATCTGGTGCGTCGCCGCCGATCACGCGCGCCACAGCTTGAACGCGACCGGCACCCAGCGTCTGACCGTGGTCGCCCCGCTCGGTGCCAGCCAGACCAAACAGGGCAGCAAGGCCGTGACCTTCACCCTGACCCCGCCGGATGCGGCCACCACCAACAGCGTGACTCCCGGCATGCTGGGCGGTGCGCTGTTGTCGGTGCGCAGCGATGGCGCAACCATGAGCGTCATCCAGGCGCTGCAATATTGCTCTGATCACATCGAAATGCCCTGAAACCGCGACCGCTGCGGATCGCGCCCGGAAAGGACAGCATGACATGGCCCATCGCCCGATTGGAACAGCGCTCGCCATCCTGATCCTGATGGGGCTGCTCGCCCCGCAGCAGGCGCAGGCCTTTCGCCCGCAGTTTCCCCTGACCGTCATTCAGGCCCCCGACAGCCGCGAATTCGAAGTGCTCGAAGAACATGCCGCCGGTCCCCGCCAGATCTGGTGCGCCGCCGCCGAGCATGGACGCGACGTGCTGCGCCTGCCCACCGCCACCCGCCTTTACATCGCGCGCGGGCGCGGTCCCAGCCAACTGGCCCCCGGTCGCATCTCGGTCCGCTTCAGCCCGGACCCGGTCGAACCCATCGCGCCCAAGCAAGACAGCACCTATTCCGTGTCGCTGCGCGATGTCGGTTTCTCGCTCTCCATCGGCCACGCGCAATCCTATTGCGACGACCGGATCGAGGATCTTTTCGACCGGTTCTGACCGCTGGGCGCACTGGCATGAAAAGTCAGTTCAATCAATATTTTATCCCGCCCTTTTGATGCTATGGCGAAAAGGCAACGCTTCATCTTGGGGCCAGATTTTCCCGCTACCCAAAACCTTGAGGCTGTCCTATAGTGCCTGTGGATAAGTGGGGGGCGAACCCCACAGTCAGAGGCAGAGACAAGATAAAGGGGGCCAGCCATGCGCTGTCCGTTTTGCGGAAATATCGACACCCAGGTGAAGGACTCGCGCCCGGCCGAAGATCACGTTTCGATCCGGCGGCGGCGGTTCTGCCCGGCCTGTGGCGGGCGCTTCACCACCTACGAGCGGGTGCAGCTGCGTGATCTGGTCGTCATCAAATCGAATGGACGGCGCGAGGAATTCGACCGCGACAAGCTGGAACGCTCGATCCGCATCTCGCTGCAAAAGCGGCCCGTCGAGCCCGAGCGGATGGACCAGATGGTCTCCGGCATCGTCCGGCGGCTGGAAAGCATGGGCGAGACGGATATCCCCTCCAAGGTGATCGGCGAGATCGTGATGGAGGCGCTAGCCCGTATCGACACCGTCGCCTATGTCCGTTTCGCCAGCGTCTACAAGAACTTCCAGGCTGCCGACGATTTCGACAAATTCGTCTCCGAGCTGCGTCCCGACACCGCCCCTGAAACGTGACGCGGGCCGTGCGCTGGTCCGACCAAACCTACATGGCGCTCGCCCTGTCACTGGGGCGGCGCGGACAGGGTCAGACCTGGCCCAACCCCGCCGTGGGCTGCGTGATCGTCAGGGATGGCCGCATCATCGGGCGCGGTTGGACTGCCCCCGGCGGCCGGCCCCATGCCGAGCCGCAGGCGCTGGCCCGCGCCGGGGAGGCGGCGCGCGGGGCCACCGCCTATGTCAGCCTCGAGCCTTGTGCCCATCATGGCAAGACGCCCCCCTGCGCCGACACACTGATCAAGGCAGGCATCAGCCGCGTCGTCGCTCCCCTCCAGGACAGTGACCCGCGGGTGTCCGGGCGGGGCTTCGCCATGCTGCGCGCCGCCGGGGTCGAGGTCACCACAGGCGTGATGGCCGACCAGGCCGCCCGCGATCTGGCCGGGTTCTTCCTGCGCATCCGCGAGGGGCGGCCACGCGTGACGCTCAAGCTTGCCTCCAGTTTCGACGGGCGCATCGCGACCGCGACAGGCGACAGCCAGTGGATCACCGGGCCCGCGGCGCGCCGCGCGGTCCATGCGATGCGCGCGCGCCACGATGCGGTGATGGTGGGGGCGGGCACCGCGCGGGCCGATGATCCCACGCTGACCGTGCGCGGCCTTGGCATCACGCGCCAGCCGGTCCGCATCGTCGTGTCGCGCAGGCTCGATCTGCCGCTCAGCGGCAACCTTGCCCAATCCGCCGCCGATGTCCCGCTCTGGCTCTGCCACGGCCCCGACGCCGATCCCCGCCTGATCGAGGCGTGGTCTGGTCTTGGCGCGCGCCTCATCCCCTGCGCCACCACGGCCGGGCAGATCGACGCCTCCGCCCTTTTGCAGGAACTCGGACAGGCGGGTCTGACCTCGGTCTTCTGCGAAGGCGGCGGCGCGCTCGCGGCCTCGCTGCTCTCTGCCGGTCTTGTGGACGAGCTGATCGGCTTCACCGCAGGCGTGATGATCGGCGCCGAGGGTCAGCCCGCGCTGGGCGCGCTTGGCCTCTCGCATCTGGCAAGCGCCCCGCGCTTCGATTTGATCGAGAGCCGCGCCATCGGCCCCGACATCCTGCACCGCTGGGTGCCACAGGGCTGACGCGGCCTGCTTCTTCTTGCCTCAAATATCCAAGGACAACGCCCGCCTCAGCCGCGCCGCCACAAATGGGCGTGCCCCGCGAAAACTCCCTGCAGCTTCGCCAGCAGCCGATTGGCCAGCCCACCGCGCGCCACCTCGCCTGCCGACAATCGTTCCACCGCCACCTCGACCGGGCAGGGCAAACCGCTGACCGGATCGCGATAGCGCGGATAGTCGATCAAGGCCGCATGAACCAATCCTTCAAGCGTCACATGCGCCTGCCGCCGGGGCAGGGCGGGACCACGATGATCGGTCAGCCCCCAACCGGCATAGAAGGGCGCGCCCAGAGTCACGACCTGCCGCCCCCGGATCAGTGCCTCGAACCCCAGAAGCGAGGTCATGGTCCACACTGCATCCACCTGTGACATCAACGCGGCAGGATCGGCGCCCGTCACCACCAGATCGGCGATCCCCTCGGCCTCCGGCAAGGCACCGGGCCGCAAGCCTGCCTCGACATCCGGGTGGGGTTTGTAGACCACAAACGCGTCCGGATTGCCCGCCCGCGCCGCCGCCAGAAGGGCTGCATTGGTCCGCACATCGCCTGCACCCAGACGGATCGAGGCGTCATCCTCCACCTGCCCCGGCACCAGCACGACGCGCCGCCCTGCGGCCAGTGCCCGAAGGTCGGGCGCGTCCTGCCCCAGATTGTACTTGCTCAACCCGCGCGCCACCAGCGCCGCCATCAGCGCGCGCGCCCGCGCCGCCTGATCGGGCCGCAACGCGGCGCGCGCGGCGATCATCCGCTCCAATCGGCTATCCCGTGACGGATCGTAATAGATGCCCAGATCGTCGCAGACCAAGGACAGCGGCGGCACCAGATCCGCCCCAAGCCCGCGCGAGCGCAGAAAGCCATCCTCGACCCGCACCGCGCCATCAGGGGCCGTATCCGCCTTGGCCGCCCAGACCATCGCGCGCCGCCCGTCCCGCCCCGGGCCGTCGCGGAACCGCACCGGCGTCACACCGCCGAAGAACCCGTTGATCGCTCCGCGCTTCCACAGCCGCATGCCGCTGGCCTGCCAGCCGTGGCGATCCTCGCGCCAGGCCCGCACCTGTGCCTCCAGCGCCGAGATCGCCTCATCCAGCGGACACAGACGGTCACGGCAAGGGTCATACCAGACCGGATAGAGGATCATGGCGGCAGCGAACAATTGCGCCCGCGTCAGGCGGCGCTGGCGGCGGGTGACGGGGGTGAAATCCTCGCTCAACCCCCATCCGGCATAGAAGGGCTGGCCAAAGACATGCGGGCGATGCCCCGCCAGAATGGCCTCGAACCCCATTTGCGAGGAAACGGTATAGACCGCCACAGCGCCCTCCAACAGTGCGCGCGGGCTGACGGGGGCCGACAGCAGCGTGATATCCGCACCCGGTGCCAGCGCCAGCGTGTCGGCATCGAAATAGCCCGCACGGTGGCCTGCAACGGTTTCGGGATGTGTCTTGATCACGATCCGCGCGCCCGGATTATCCTGCGTGGCATGGAACAGCATTTCGCGGAAGGTGTTGCTATCCGCCCGTCCCTGCGTGACAGCGGCATCGCCCCGCGTCTGGTCGATGATCAGCACATAGCCCGGCGCGGGCAGGGGGGCCTGCGGATCATGGGCGTTGTACTTGCTCAGATCAGCCTCGGCCAGCCGCGCCATGGCCCCGCGCGCCGCATCCAGCAGGGCGGTGTCATCCAGCGGATGGGTGGCCAGCAGCACCTCAAGGTCCGAAGGCTGGGCGGGGTCGTAATGCATGCCCCGGCTGTCGATCACCAGTCCCAATGGCGGCTCTCCGTCCCGCCCCGGATGGACCGAGCGCAGAAAGGCATCCTCGATCCGCACCAGCGTCGCCCCGGTCTGCCGCGCCATCGCCTCGCCCCGCGCGGCATAGGGTGAATGGCCCCAGACCGCGATGCGATCCTGCGGACCCGGCACACCCAGGCGCAGCTCATGCCCCGCCAGGTCCAGAATGCGCCGGATGCGCGGCTGGGTCAGAAAACCGGCGTTGTAATAGAAAAGCCGCCGGGAGGTAGGTCCCCCGGCGGCGTCATGTCTGGCCGTTTCAGGCAGGCGGTCGGGCACGGTGGATCAAAGGCCCGCCGGTGCCGTCGTCAGCGTGTCCACGGCGGTCAGCGATCCTGTCAGCGCGGAAATCGCGCGGCTCCACTGGGTGAACGGTGCCTCGGTCACATAAAGCGTGTCGCCATCGCGCACCGAGAAATCCCGTGCCATGAACAGCGCATTGGGCTGCGTCAGGTCCAGCACATAGACCATGCGCTGCTCGCCCTGCAGATCGTTGCGCCCCAGCACCGCATTGGCGATGTCGGCCGGCTCATTGCGCAGGATGAACACACCCGTCGGGTCTGCTGTGCTGCTCATCAGACCACCGACCTGCGCCAGCGCCTCGACCCCGGACAGGGTCTGGCTTTCAAAGGGCACGCGCGACTGCGATCCGGTCGCACCAAGGGCGGTGAAGGAACGTGTATCGCCTTCCACAAGGATACGGTCGCCACCGCGCAGGGCGATGTCATAGCGCGGATGGCGGAACAGGTCCTGGAACCAGACCTTGCCGGTATGGCCGCCCCGGATCACCGTGACCTGCGCGATCTCGGGCTCGATGGTGACACCTCCTGCCTGAGCCAGCATGGCCGACAGGGTGCGGGTCGGACGCTCGATCGGATAGACGCCCTGACCGCCGATGGCCCCCACCAGGGACACGGTCGCCCCGTCACCGGCCAGACGGCGCACCTGCACCTGCGGGTCCGGGGTCTGGTCTTTCAGACGTTCGGTGATGATCCGGCGCAGCGCCTCGGGCGTGTTTCCAGATGCCTTCACCCGGCCGGCATAGGGCACGAAGATGAACCCCGCACCATCAACCTGGACCTCTTCCAGGACGGTCGAATTCGCCCCCGAACTGGCCAGCAGACCATCATCCACGTTTTCCCAGATCGTCAGGCCAAGCGTGTCACCGGACGAGATCGTATCCGACCCGACCACGCCCGCATTGATGAAAGCGTCGGAAAAGCCAAGCGCGGGGACCACGGCGGTGGCGCGGGTCACCCGGTCATTGACCGTCACGATGAAGGCGTCGCCTTCCTTCTGGACCGAGCCCGCGAAGATCTCGCGCTTGTTGGGCCCCACACGGGGCAGACCGCAGGACGCCACAAGCGACACAACGACAAAAAGGGCGACACACTTCGCCCAGGGATTTGCTAGGGGTTTCACTGCCCGGTCTCCTCGACCTGTTTTTTTACTGCCTCAGGAACACATTTTTTGTTGTCCAACGGCGGTTTGCCCGCCGAAGTTTGTGCATTATGTCGAAGTTAGCGCGAAGTGCCCCGTAAATCCAGCGTTTCGACGCAAGCCTGTCAGGTCACCACCCGCAACTGTTGCCGTGGTGCCGCGGTGCCCGAGCGCAGCGCATCATAGGGATCCTCATGCGCCAACAGCATATCGACCACCTGCCGCAGCAATTGCCGCCGTCCGCGGCTGGCATAGAAACCGCCCGGAACCTGGCTGGTTTCCAGCAGATAGCGGCGATAATCCTGATAGGCTCGGCGGTCCGGGCGGGTTGCCCCGGCAAAGAACTCGGGCAGCGGCTGCGATGACACGAACTCGGGTTTGGCGTAGACCGCCTGCCCGAAAACCTTGAGCGGAATTCCGCGCCAGAGCACCTGCTGCGCCGCCGTCGAATTGACCGTAACGGCGGTGCGGGCGGCATGCAGCAGTTGCGCCAGCTTGCCGCCACTGACGAAATGCACCCGCTTTGCGACACCTGCCTCACCGGCGATGCGCCGGACCTCCCGCGCCAGCGGCACGCGCCCATCTTCCAGAGGATGGGCCTTGATGACCAGCCGGTGATGGGCGGGCGCGCCCTGGGCAAAGCCACGGATCACCACTTCCAGAAACTCGGTCATGCTGGAGAAGGGCGAGTGTTTGCGGAAGCTGGCGTCATGTTCCAGTTGCAGCAGCACCAGATGATAGGGAAAGCCGCCATGCCGGATGCGCCACTGTGCCACGCGCCGCTCGACCGTGCGCCAGGGCAGGGCGATCAGGCGGCGCAGATACAACATGAATTCCTGCCGCACCCCCAGATCCCGATGCGGCCGGAAGTTGCGATACTGTCCATTCAGGAACATCACGAACCAATGATAGAGCGCGCCATAAAAGACATGCTGGCGCATCTCGCCCCAGCGGGCAGGCGGCTCGGGTGCGTCCATGTCCGACGTGGCCAGCGCCGCGCGCATCTCGGCCACAGAGGTCTGCATCAGCCGCGAATGACCATTCGACCCGCCGCGCTCATAGGTGACCCAATAGGGGCGGATATAGCCTTCCTCGAACACATGCACCCGCAGTCCCGCAGCGCGGGCGGCGTCAATCGCCTCGGCGTGGATCTGGCGCGTATCGCCATAGAGCACCAGATCAGTGGCGCCTTTCTCGGCGATCAGCGCCCTGATGCGGACGGGCCAGTCCTCGGGGCGGTCACGGAAGGGGATATAGCTGCGGCTGTCGAACCAGAAGGCCCGGTCGCCCGCGTTGAAGCCCACACGCCAGACGGTGGAGCCCGCCTCGCGCAACATGCGCGCCAAGGCATGAAAGAACGGCCCGTGGGGCCCTTGAAGAAACAGGAAAACACGATCACCAGGCGGGGGCGAAGGGTTTGCACTCATATCCGTTACAACCAGTTTTACCATTACAGCGTCCCTCTACCTATCCTGCGGTCGCGGCAAAATTATGGCTGTCTCGCGGGGCATCTTGTCTCCGGGGCGGGCAGGGGCTAGGTCTGCTGTCACGCAACAGGAACACTGCGGGACGGCCAAAGGTCAAGCCTGCCGTGATCCGGCGCAAGTCAGGCAGAATGCGCCACAGCGCGGCGCAACGAAGGGAAACCGCCATGTTCACAGGCATCATCACCGATATCGGCACCCTGCGGATGGTCGAACAGCGCGGCGACCTGCGCGCGCGCATCGGCACCGGTTACCGGGTTGACGGGATTGATCTGGGCGCCTCCATCGCCTGCGACGGCGTCTGCCTGACGGTGGTGGCCAAGGGGACGGATGATCAGGGCGGCTGGTTCGACGTGGATATCTCGGCCGAAACCGTCTCCAAGACCAACCTGTCCGGCTGGACCCCCGGCAAACGCGTCAATCTGGAACGCGCGCTGAAAGTGGGCGACGAGTTGGGCGGGCATATCGTGTCAGGCCATGTGGACGGGCTGGCCGAAGTGGTGGCGATCCGTGACGACGGGGACAGCACCCGCGTCACCCTGCGCGCGCCCAGGGCGCTGGCGCGCTTCATCGCGCCCAAGGGATCTGTCGCGCTCAACGGCACCTCGCTGACGGTGAACGAGGTCGAGGATTGCGATTTCGGCATCAATTTCATCCCCCACACCAAGCAGATGACCACATGGGGCGATGTGGCGCTGGGCGATAGCGTCAACCTCGAGATCGACACGCTGGCCCGCTATGTGGCGCGGCTGGCCGAGATGTCCTGACCCGGCGCGCCCGGTCGCGGCGGCGATGCCTCCGGCGGGGATATTTGCGGCAAGAAGAAGCCACAGATCATATTCACAAAACCGGTTGCGTTGACCGGACGCGTCACTATCCTGCCCGGCAAACATGGGAGGACCCGACATGACCGTTTTCAAACCAAGCCGCCGTGAGATGATGAAACTGGCCGCGATGGCCCCGGCCTTCGCGCTGCCCGCCTTGGGCGCGGCCACAGGGGCGCGCGCGCAACTGGGCGCGCCCGCTGGCGCCAATGCCACGCATTTCCGCTTCACTTTGGGCGAGGCGCGGCTGACCATCCTGTCGGACGGCTATTTCTCGATCCCGCCCACCGGGCTGGGGGTGAACGCCGATCCCGCCGAGGTGAGCGCCTTTCTGGAACGTCACTACCTGCCTACGGATGAAAGCTATTCCCACACCAACCACCTGCTGATCGAGACAGGCGAGGCCGTTGTGCTGGTCGATGTGGGATCGGGCAGCCGCTTCATGCCCACGACAGGCCGCCTGATCGCCAACATGCAAGCCGCCGGGATCGACCCCGCCAGCGTAACCCATGTGGTGATCACCCATGCCCATCCGGATCACATCTGGGGCATCCGCGACGATTTCGACGAACCGCTGTTCCCCGATGCCGAATACATCATCGGTGCAGCGGAACATGCCCATTGGCTGCAGGACGATCTGGTCAACAAGGTGGCGCCCGAGGATCAGCAATTCGTGCTGGGCGCGGTGAACTCCCTGACGCTGGACGGGGTGGAGTGGCGCCTGCTGGAGGATGGTGACGAGGTCACGCCGGGTGTGCGGATGATCGCCACGCCGGGCCACACGCCGGGGCATATGAGCGTGATGCTGGACAGTGGCGGCAAGCAGGTGATCGCGCTGGGCGATGCGATGAGCCATGCCTATACCAACTTCACCCATCCCGAATGGTTCAACGGCTTTGACGCCGATGGCGAACAGACCGTCGCCACAAGGATGCGCCTGCTGGATATGGCCGCGACCGACCGGATCGCCATTCTGGGCTATCATTTCCCCTTTCCGGGCGTGGGCCACGTCCTGCGCGAAGGCGACAGCTGGCGCTTCCTGCCCGCGCTCTGGCAGTTTGAGGGCTGAACGACCCGGACGGATTGACCGCGCGGGGCGCGCGGGCTGTGCGCCCCTGCACGGCCCCCGCGCCCTTGTGTCGCCGCGTTGCCTCTGGCCAAGACGGGCGCGCTGCGCTATCTGGCGGGGCAACAGGAAAAGGACATCCCATGGCTGACAGCGCCCCTTTCGAGACACCCGGCCCGGTCGAGGAAAACTGGCGCGACGCGATCAGTTCCATCGAGGATATCATCGAGGATGCCCGCAACGGGCGCATGTTCATCCTTGTCGATCACGAGGACCGCGAGAACGAGGGCGATCTGGTCATCCCCGCGCAGATGGCCACGCCCGAAGCCGTGAACTTCATGGCCACCCATGGGCGCGGGCTGATCTGCCTGACCCTGACCGGTGCCCGCGTCGATGCGCTGGGCCTGCCGCTGATGGCCTCCTACAACTCTTCCCGCCACGAGACCGCCTTTACCGTGTCGATCGAGGCGCGCGAGGGCGTCAGCACCGGCATCTCCGCCCATGACCGCGCGCGCACCATCGCCGTGGCCATCGACGCAGGGAAAACCGCCGCCGATATCGCCACGCCGGGGCATGTCTTTCCGCTGCGCGCCCGCGATGGCGGCGTGCTGGTCCGCGCGGGCCATACCGAAGCCGCCGTGGATGTGGCGCGTCTGGCGGGGCTCAACCCCTCGGGCGTGATCTGCGAGATCATGAACGAGGACGGCTCGATGGCGCGCCTGCCTGATCTGGTGGGTTTCGCGCAGAAACACGGGCTGAAGATCGGCACGATCAGCGATCTGATCGCCTATCGCCGCCGCCATGACAATCTGGTCAAGGTCCGCTCGGAAGAGGTGATCCAGTCCGAATTCGGCGGCGACTGGACGCTGCGGATCTATACGGATGAAACCCAGGGCGCCGAGCATATCGTGCTGATCAAGGGCGACATTACTGGCGAGGCGCCGGTTCTGGTGCGGATGCATGCGCTGGACCCGCTCAAGGACATGGTCGGCATGGGCCCCAAGGGGCGCGCCTTCGAGTTCACCAATTCCATGCAGACCATCGCCGCCGAGGGGCGCGGTGTTCTGGTCCTTCTGCGCGACACCCATATGAAGCTGGCGACCGGGGCCGAGGTCAGCCCCCAGACCCTGCGTCAATACGGGCTTGGTGCGCAGATCCTCTCCTCCTTGGGCCTGTCCAGACTGGAACTTCTGACCAACTCTCCCACGCCCCGGATCGTCGGGCTTGAGGCTTACGGTCTGGAAATCACCGGCACCCGCAAGATCACGGAAGGGCACTGATATGGCCGGACATGAGACGCATTACACCCTGCCGCGCGCCGCATTCGACAAGCCGGTCAAGATCCTGATCGTCGTCGCCCCCTATTACAAGGACATCGCCGACAACCTCGTGGCCGGTGCCAAGGCCGAGATCGAGGCCGCAGGCGGCACATGGGATCTGGTCGAGGTGCCCGGCGCGCTGGAACTGCCCACCGCCATCGGCATCGCGGAACGCCTGAGCAATTTCGACGGCTATGTGGCCTTGGGCTGCGTGATCCGGGGGGAAACCACCCATTACGACACGGTCTGCAATGACAGCAGCCGCGCGATCAGCATGCTGGGGCTTCAGGGCCTGTGCATCGGCAACGGCATCCTGACGGTCGAGAACCGCCCGCAGGCCGAAGTGCGCGCCGATCCCGCCGGTCAGAACAAGGGCGGCGGCGCCGCCGCTGCGGCCTTGCATCTGGTGGCGCTCGCCCGTAAGTGGGGCACGGCCAGCAAAGGGGTCGGGTTCAAACCCGCTTCGGATGATTACCGTCTGGCCGGTTCCACCAAAGGCACACCCTCCGCATGATCGACGACACCGCCAAACCCCGGACCCTTTCGGGCAACGAGAAACGCAAGATGCGCTCAGCCTCGCGGCTCTATGCCGTGCAGGCGCTGTTCCAGATGGAACATTCCGCCCAGACGGTCGAGGTGGTGCGGCGCGAATTCCTCGACCACCGTTTCGGCGCCACCTATGAGGGCGAGGAAATGGTCGATGGCGATATCGACCTCTTCCGCAAGATCCTTGAGGATGCGGTGAACTGGCAGGCCAAGATCGACCAGATGACCGACCGCGCGCTGGTGGCGAAATGGCCCATCGCCCGCATCGACCCGGTCCTGCGCGCCCTGTTCCGCGCGGCCGGGGCCGAAATGGTGCAAAGCGACACGCCCCCCCGCGTGATCATCACCGAATATGTGGACGTGGCCCGCGCCTTCTTTCCGGAAACGAAAGAACCCAGCTTCGTCAATGCCGTGCTGGACCACATGGCCCGCGAGGCGCGCCCCGAGGCGTTCTGACCCGATCCCTGCGGGTCTTTCCCTTGTCCATGTAATCCGTCAGGATACAGCAAGAGCGGCAACGGGAAGGGCGCGCGGATGTGGGCGGATGACAAACTCCTGACCAGGCTGGGCATCGCCCTGCCGATCCTGCAAGCGCCGATGGCCGGGGCCGGGGATCACCGTCTGGCCGTGGCCGTGGCCCGGGCTGGCGGGCTGGGGGCCTTGCCCTGCGCCATGCTGACGCCCGACCGCATCCGCGAAGAGGTCGCCGCCTTCCGCGCCCGGATCGACGCGCCCTTGAACCTGAATTTCTTCTGCCACACGGCACCCGTGCCCGATCCCGCCGGTCTGGCCGCATGGCAGGCACGGCTTGCGCCCTATTACCGCGAGATGGGGATTGATCCCGCCCTCCCTGTGCCGCCCACCAGCCGCGCCCCCTTTGACACCACGCTCTGCGCGCTGGTCGAAGAGCTGCGCCCCGAAGTGGTCAGCTTCCATTTCGGTCTGCCCATGTCTGACCTGCTGGAGAGGGTCATGGCGACAGGCGCCTGTGTCCTCTCCTCCGCCACCACCGTGTCCGAGGCGCGCTGGCTTGCGGCGCGCGGCGTTGACGCCATCATCGCGCAGGGGCTTGAGGCGGGTGGCCATCGCGGCATGTTCCTGACCGACGATACGGCCACCCAGATCGGCACGCTGTCGCTTGTGCCACAGATCGTGGATGCGGTGCGCTGCCCGGTCATTGCGGCGGGCGGCATCGGCGACGGGCGCGGCATTGCGGCGGCAGCCATGCTGGGGGCCTCCGCCGTGCAGATCGGCACTGCCTATCTCTACTGCCCCGAGGCGACGATCAGCCCGCCTCACCGCAAGGCGCTGTCCGAGGATGCGGCGCAGGACACCGCGCTTACCAATATCTTCACTGGCCGCCCGGCGCGCAGCGTGGTCAACCGCGTGATGCGCGATCTGGCCTATCTCTCGCCCACAGCCCCCGCCTTTCCCTTGGCCGGTGGCGCGCTGGCCCCGCTGCGCGCCGCGACGGAACCGCAGGGATCGGGCGACTTCATGCCGCTCTGGTCGGGGCAATCCGCCGGGTTGTGCCAGCCGATGGCGGCGGCTGAACTGACCCGACACCTTGCAGAAGGGGCAGCGGCACTTCTGGCGCGCTGAACCGCCCCGTTCAGGGGCGCCGCGCCACCAGATCGATCTCGACCAAGGCCCCCACCGCCAGCGCGGTCACCCCGATACAGGTGCGCGCGGGCAGCTTGCCCTCCGCGAAATAGGATCTGTAGACCGCATTCATCGGCGCATAGTCGCGCTCGAATTGTGTCAGATAGACCCGCGCCTGCACCACATGGGCCAGCCCAAGCCCCAGGCCCTCCACCACCAGCACCAGATTGTCCATCACGCGGGCCGTCTGCGCCTCGACCCCGTCGGGCAGGGGGCGGTCCGGCTCGCCCGGCCATGTGGGCATCTGCCCGGTCAGAAAGACCCAGCCGTCGATCTCGGTGGCATGGGAAAAGGTCGCCACGGGCTGCGGCGCGGCGTCGATCATATGGAACATGGGCAAAGGCATGGCGGATCCTCCTGTCAGGGCAACCCTGCCACAAGGACCGCGCAGGGCCTTAGCGTCAATGGGGCAGGTGGCTGCTCTACCCCGGCACCCCGCACCATGCCGCAAAAAGCGGCAACACGCCCTTACAGCGCGTTCACCTGTCCGACCGCCAGCACCGCTCCGGTCGGCAAGCCGGTGGGCGACCCGCCCGGCGGCTCGTCCGATACCGCCAGCACCAGATCAGCCACCCCGGCGCGCAGCGCATCGGGCAGGATCACGGCCGTCGTCGCGTCCGACGGCAGCACGCCCAGCGACACGGGGGGCGCATCGCCGGCAATCGCCCAGAGTTGCAACACCCGACCCTCCGCCGCATCTCCCGCCGTGCGGGTCACGCGCAACTCGGCCGCCGCGCTGTCATAGACCGCCAGCAGACGCAGGCTCTGATCCTCGGCCGCGATCTCACTTACAAAGAGAGGCGCGCGGGCGGGGCCTTCGGACAGTTGCAGAGATTGCACCGCAAGGAAACCCGCCACCGCCAACGAGGCGAGGCTCACCGCCTGCCACAGCCCCGCCCGCTGCCAGAATGGCGCGCGCTGCGGCAGGCCGAACAACCTGCGTTCCAGATCGACCTTCACGGCGGCTCGGGGCGTCGCCTCGACCACCTCCGCATCCAGACCGGACAGCCGTGCGGTCCATGCCGCCACCGCCGCGGCCAAAGCGGGCTCGCGCGCCAGACGCGCGGCCACGCGCGCCTCTTCTGCCGGGTCAAGCAGACGCAGCACATATTCCGCCGCCAGCAGGCTGTCATCCTCGCGCGGGGTGTCGGGGGTCACATCGCTCATCGCGCCATGCACTCCTGCAAGGATTGCAGACTGCGCCGCAGCCATGTCCGCATCGTGTTCAGTGGCACGTTGAACCGCGCGGCCAGATCGGCATAGCTCTGCCCCTCCAGATAGGCCCCGCGCACGGCGGCCCCGCGATCCTGTTCCAGCTCGTCCAGACAGGCGGCGATGCGCCGCGCCTCGCCGGCCGCAACCGCGCTTTGCTCGGGGTTGGGGCCGGGGGCGGTCAGATGTTCGGCCACATGGTCCAGATCGACCGTGGCGCGGGTCTGGCGCAGCCGGTCGATGGCGGTGTTGCGGGCGATCGTGATCATCCAGGTCATGGGACTCATTCCATTCGCGCTATACCGTCCGGCATGGCGCCATATCTTCATATAGGCATCCTGCACGGCATCCTCCGCGCTGGCCCTGTCATTCAAGACACGCAGGACCACACCAAAGAGTTTCGCGCTCGTATTGTCATAAAGCTTTGAAAAGGCCGCTCTGTCGCCCAAGGCCACGCGGGCGATCAGGTCCTCGATATCATGTGCCGTGGCCATCTCGCGCGCTTTCACCCGTTGGATCTGTCGTGAACGATTCTATCGCAGACGGGTCGGATCACAAGGCGGAAGGGCGATTATTTCGCGCCGATGCCCCATGACACGCCCGTGTAGGTGCAGAAGATCTGGCAAAGAGGGTGATTTTCAGGCGGTGAACGGCCTGCTATCCAGATGCCCCCTTGTGAGAGCGACAATTCGGGTTACATTCAAGAACAGCGGAACAGCGAGGTCATCATGCCCAAACTCATACGCCTTTACATCACCCAGGCCGCCATCGGCTTCGGCCTTGCAGGCGTCTTCGTCGGCATGCTGCTGTGGTTCAACATCGCGAATCTGTGGCATCTGGTCACCCATTCCGACATGGGCTTTCTGGCGGTTCTCGTGCTTTGGGTCTCGAATGGCGTGGTCTTCGGCGGTGTCCAATTCGCGATCTCGGTGATGCGGATCAAGGACGATGACGACGATGAACCGCGCGGCGGTCCCCGTCGTCCGATCCATGTGGATACGTCCCGCATGATCCCCGTGCGTGTCGCCGCCAAGGCTGGGCGCGGCCCGCGCCGCTGATCCTGTCGGATATCCTGCGATGAAGGGGCCTTCCGGCCCCTTTTTTCATCTCCCGCCGAGGGTCCAAAAAACGGTAACAGTCTGTATCAGTGCAGGAAAGTGGCGGGCCCGCAGCGGCCGTGTGGTTGACGCATTCCCGAGAGCCTGTGTGTACAGGTGGGCGTCAGGTAATCAGACCAGGGTCAGATCAGAGCCAACTCCCTCGGAAGTGTTTAAGGCCACTGGAATGTAACCGTTCACGTGAAGAGCAGCACCCGCCACAGCAACAGTTAGGCACTCTGCCCCGCTTCGGCAAGGGGTTGCAAATGTTCCTGTTCTGTTCAAATCTAGCGGCATGAGCGATCCGATCCCCTCACTGACCCAGCACGGCCGCCTTCTGGCCCGTGGTGTCGCCCGTCATCTGCTGGGCCATGGCATCGTCACGCTCGAGGAATTCGTGCCCGCACGCGGTCTGCGCGTCGATCTGATCGGCCTGACCCCGACGGGCGAGATCTGGGTGGTCGAATGCAAATCCTGCCGCGCCGACTTCATGGGGGATGCGAAATGGCGGGGCTATCTGGAGTGGTGCGACCGTTTTTTCTGGGCGGTGGATGCGGATTTCCCCGTGGACCTGCTGCCCGATGATAGCGGGTTGATCCTGTCCGATCCCTATGACGCCGAAATCATCCGCATGGCCCCTGACACTCCGCTGGCCCCGGCGCGGCGGCGCAAGCTGACGCAGATGTTCGCGCGCCACGCGGCGCAACGCCTGCACCTGCTGCGCGATCCCGATGCCCGAGGGGCGTTCTAGGCCGGATACGGCCTACTTCTTGACCAGACGCGCGGCGGCAGCGGCGGCCATGATCTCTTCCGCGATCTCTTCGGCCTCTTCGGGATCGAAATCCATCGGCACCTCGATGCCCTGCGATTCCACGAAGATCCGCACCATGCCCAATTCGGTCGGGCCGATCTGAAGGTTCGCCTCGATATCGCGTTCGCTGTTGATGCCCATGATCCGGTCTCCGCTGATTGGCCAATCTGCTATCGGTTTCACCCTTGATTGGCAAGCGCGGGCAGGCTCATATCGCCCCATGCGTGATGCCGTCTTCCGCCTCTTCACACCCTCTGACGCGCCATGGCTGGCCGCGCGCCACGGCGCGCTCTATGCCGAATATGACGGGTTTGACGAAACCTTCGGCCCGCTGGTCGCCGGAATCCTTGCCGATTTCATCGCGGATCACGATCCCACGCGCGAGGCGGGCTGGATCGCCGAGGTGGAGGGCCGCCCCATGGGCAGCATCTTCTGCGTGCAACTGGACGACCAAACCGCCAAGCTGCGCCTCTTTTTGCTGGAACCGCAGATGCGCGGGCAGGGGCTGGGCCAGCGGATGCTGACCCATTGCATGGATTTCGCCCGCGCCGCCGGATATCGGCGCATGGAACTGTGGACCCATGAAAGCCACAAGGCCGCCTGCGCGCTCTATGCCGCCAATGGCTGGCGGCTGACCGCATCGAAACCGGTGCATTCCTTCGGCCGCGATCTGGTCGAGCAAAGCTGGAAAATTGATCTATGACGGGCTTGCAATCATCAGGGCTTGGGGGTAAATCCCCCGCAGTGCCGCCTTAGCTCAGTTGGTTAGAGCGCTTGATTGTGGATCAAGAGGTCCCCCGTTCGAGCCGGGGAGGTGGTACCATCCTTCCCCTGACAACAGATAACCTATTCCGCCTGAACGGTAATCTCCTGCCGCAATGCGCCATCCGCACGGTCATAGATCAGGATGCGGTCATCGGTCGTCACAACCGCATACCAGCCCGGCGTCGCCGTGAACGCCTGTGCCCGCGTTCCATCGGGCAGGGTGATCACTTCGGGCAAAGGGGCAGGGGCGGTCGGGAAGCGGGTGACAAACAGCACGATCAGCACTAGAAGCCCCGCAACCATCGTGGCGGTCAGTCCCGTCACCAACAGCCGCAGAAACCGCAGATTGCCCGGCTCGGGCAGATTGGATTGATCATTCATGGCTCAGGATCGCCTTTCTGTCCGGATCAGTGACGACCCGCCGCCCCGCCTTGATAAGGCGCTTTCACGTGATGTGCCAGATGATGCAAGCCTCTCGCGCACCCGTCTGACACGGCTGATCGCCGATGGCCATGTCATGCTCAATGGGCAGGTCGCAACCGACCCCAAAGCCCGCGTGGCAGCCGGAGATCTGGTCGAAATCACCGTGCCTCTGGCCGAGGACAGCCATATCGGCCCCGAATCCATCCCCCTGTCCGTGGTGTTCGAAGATGACGACCTGATCGTGATCGACAAACCCGCCGGGATGGTGGTGCATCCCGCGCCCGGCTCGCCCTCGGGCACGCTGGTCAATGCGCTTCTGGCCCATTGCGGCGATGATCTGTCGGGCGTGGGCGGCATGAAACGCCCCGGCATCGTGCACCGGATCGACAAGGACACGTCGGGCCTGCTGGTGGTGGCCAAGACCGACCGCGCCCATCACGGCCTTGCCGCCCAATTCGAGAGACATACAGTCGAGCGTTATTACAAGGCCGTGGTCTATGGCGTGCCCGATGCCAATGATCCGCGCCTGCGTGGCGTGCGCGGCGTCAGTTTCGAGCCGGGCAATATCCTCAAGGTCACCACCCAACTGGCCCGCCACAAGACCGACCGGCAGCGGCAGGCGGTGCTCTTTCAGGGTGGCCGCCACGCCATCACACGGGCCCGCATCGTTGACAGTTTCGGCACCCCGCCCGTGGTCTCGCTGGTGGAATGCTGGTTGGAAACCGGACGCACCCATCAGATCCGCGTGCATATGGCCCATGCCGGTCACGCGCTGGTGGGCGACCCGACCTATGGCGGGCGGCGCAAACTGGCGCGCGGGGCGATCAGCGACATGGCCGACGCGGCCGTGCGTGATTTTCCGCGACAGGCGCTACACGCACAAGTTCTGGGCTTCATTCACCCTGTCAGCGGTGAATCATTGCGCTTTGAGGCCGATATTCCGCAAGATATGACGGCCTTGATTGCGCTGCTTCAGGGCTGAACCCACCCGCAACAGAACCGTTCAGGGCCAGATCCTGCGAAAAACCTGCTCAAGCACGGAACACAGGCGTGCACATCGACGTTACATTTCATGACACAGGCTGTCCGTAGCGACGGATAATCGGATATGGTTCGTTAAACATTTCGCTTCACAAGGCTTGAAAGCCCCCGGAGCGCAGCATAAATGCGATGTTAATCCCCTTAACTTAACGGGGACCCCAAGTGGAAAGGGACGGAGTCAATGAGCAACTATGCAAATCTTCCGGCACCGACGCCCGAAGGCGGTCTGAACCGCTATATGCAGGAGATCCGGAAGTTCCCGCTTCTGGAGCCGGAAGAGGAATATATGCTGGCCAAGCGCTGGGTCGAAGAGCAGGACACAGAGGCCGCGCACCGGATGGTGACAAGTCACCTGCGTCTGGCCGCCAAGATCGCGATGGGCTATCGCGGCTATGGCCTGCCGCAGGCCGAGGTGATCTCCGAGGCGAATGTCGGCCTGATGCAGGCGGTCAAGCGGTTCGACCCTGAAAAGGGCTTCCGCCTTGCGACCTATGCAATGTGGTGGATCCGCGCCTCGATCCAGGAATATATCCTGCGCTCGTGGTCTCTTGTGAAGCTGGGCACGACCTCGGCGCAGAAGAAACTGTTCTTTAACCTGCGCAAGGCCAAGGCCAAGATCGGCGCATTGGAAGAAGGCGACCTGCGTCCCGAGAACGTCAAGCAGATCGCGACGGATCTGGGCGTCACCGAGGACGAGGTGATCAGCATGAACCGCCGCCTCTCAGGTGGCGATGCCTCGCTGAATGCCACCATCGGCTCCGAGGGCGAAGGGTCCATGCAATGGCAGGACTGGCTTGAGGATGAAGATGCGGATCAGGCCACCGATTATGCCGAACGGGACGAGATGGAAGCCCGCCGCGCCCTTCTGGTGCAGGCGATGGATGTGCTGAACGAACGCGAACGGGACATCCTGACCCAGCGCCGTCTGGCCGAAGAGACTGTCACGCTCGAGGATCTGAGCGCGCAATACGACGTCAGCCGCGAACGAATCCGCCAGATCGAGGTGCGAGCGTTCGAGAAGCTGCAAAAGCGGATGCGCGAACTGGCCATGGCCAAGGGCATGCTGGAAACAGCCTGATCAATTCAAGGCTTGAAACCGGCGGCACCGGCCTTCTAGGCTGGTGCCGTTTTGCGTGATGCAGGAAAGGACCGGATCATGGCAGGCGGATGGGCGCGCGACGGCGCGGTAAACGAACAGATCGAAGCCTCGATTCAGGACGAACTCGCACGCCTGAAAGCCCGCCGCGCGCCGGTGGGCGAAAGCCTCACCCATTGCGCCGATTGCGAGGAACCCATCCCCGAGGCACGGCGCGCCGCGATTCCGGGCGTCAAACTCTGCATCGACTGCCAGCAGGAACGCCAAAGTGCCCAAGCGCAGCGCGGCGGCATCAACCGGCGTGGGTCAAAAGACAGCCAGTTGAAGTAGGGGGCGAGCGCCCCTGAGTATTTGCGGAACGATCAAGGGCGCGGTCAGCTTTCCAGCGACAACCGCATGATATGCTGCGGCCCCGCGCCGCCGTGGGGCCAGATCGCACCCGTATCCTGAAACCCGCCCTTTCGGTAACTGGCGATAGCCGCAGGGTTTTGCAGGTTCACGGTCAGCCAAAGGCGGCGCGCCTGTGGATATAGACCGCGCAGATAGGCGGGCAGGGCACGCATTGCCGCCGTGCCGATCCCCTGTCCCTGCCGCGCCGCATCCACGATCACCGCGCGCAATCCCAGATCGCCCGCTTCGGCAAAGCCATGGAGTGCGGGATAGGTCCGGTCGATCTTGAAAAAACCGACCGGCTGACCTTCGATCAGCATCGCATGGAAATCGACGCCCTCCTGCGGGGCATCGAAAGCCTCGGCTACCGTCCCGGCAAAGCGCCGCTGGTCCGGATGCACCGTCAGATGCGCCACACGGTCGCGGTCGGCAAGGCTGAGGGGGCCGAGCGTGACGCTCACCCCTCCATCGCCTCCAACTCATCAATCATGCCCTCGATCATCGACAGACCCTTGTCCCAGAAGGCCGGGTCCGACGCATCAAGGCCGAAGGGGGCCAGCAACTCCTTGTGATGCTTGGACCCGCCCGCCTTGAGCATGTCGAAATACTTGTCCTGAAAGCCATCCGGGTTCTCCTCATAAACCGCATAAAGCGCGTTCACGAGGCCGTCGCCAAAGGCATAGGCATAGACATAGAAGGGCGAATGGACGAAATGCGGGATATAGGCCCAGAAGGTTTCATAGCCATCCATGAAGTCAAACGCCGGCCCAAGGCTTTCGGCCTGCACGCTCATCCACAGATCGTTGATGTCATCAGGGGTCAGTTCCCCGCCCCGCCGCGCCGCGTGCAGCTTGCATTCGAAATCATAAAACGCGATCTGCCGCACGACCGTGTTGATCATGTCCTCGACCTTGCCCGCCAGCAGGGTCTTGCGCTCGTTCTGCGTCTTGGCCCCCTCCAGCATCTTGCGGAAGGTCAGCATCTCGCCGAACACGCTTGCCGTTTCGGCCAGCGTCAGCGGGGTCGATGACAGCATCTCGCCCTGACCCGCCGCCAGCACCTGATGCACGCCATGGCCCAGTTCATGCGCCAACGTCATCACATCGCGTGGTTTGCCAAGGTAGTTCAGCATCACGTAAGGATGCACCTCGGTCACGGTCGGATGGGCAAAGGCCCCCGGCGCCTTGCCCGGCTTCACACCCGCATCGATCCAGCCCTTGTCAAAGAACGGCGCGGCCAGATCGGCCATGCGCGGATCAAAGCCCGCATAGGCGTCCATCACCATGCCGCGCGCCGTGGGCCAGTCCACGGTCTTGGGCGGGTCCAGCGGCAAAGGCGCGTTGCGATCCCAGACCTGCATCCGGTCCAGCCCCAGCCATTTGCGCTTCAATTCATAATACCGATGGCTCAGGCGTGGATAGGCGGCCACCACCGCATTGCGCAGCGCCTCGACCACTTCGGGTTCAACATCGTTGCTCAGATGCCGTCCGGTCTGCGGCGTAGGCATGCCGCGCCAGCGATCCAGCACTTCCTTTTCCTTGGCCTGCGTATTGTGCACGCGGGCGAAGGTCTTGATATTCATGCCAAAGACACGCGCCAATTCCTGCGCCGCAGCCTCGCGCCTTGCGCGGTCATGATCGGTCAGCAGGTTCAGCGTGCCTTCGATGTTCAGCGGCTCGCCATCCACCTCGAAGCCAAGCCCCGCGATGGTCTCGTCAAACAGCCGCTCCCATGCGTCGCCCACAACGCCCAGATCGTGCAGGAACTTCTCCAGCTCATCCGACAGCTGATAGGGTTTCATGGCGCGGATGCGGTCGAACACCGGCTTGTAGCGCGCCAATTCCGCATTGGCCGCGAACAGCGCCGCCACATGGTCATCCTCCAGCCGGTTCAGTTCCAGCGTGAAGAACACCAAAGGCGTGGTGAAATTGGTGATCTTTTCCTGACAATCCGACATGAACTTGGCGCGGGTGGCGTCAATCGTCATCTGGTAATAGCGCAGGCCCGCAAAGGACATGATCCGCCCCGCCACGCTTGAGATCCGCTCGTTGCGCAGCACGCAATCCAGCATCCCCTTGGCATCCAGCGTGGCCAACTTGCCCTGGTAATCCGCCGCGAAACTGGCGCAGGCCTGCTCCAGCCAGTCCAGATCACGCTTCAATTCCGGCGCGTCCTCGGAGGTGTAAAGATCCGACAGATCCCATTCCGGCAGATCACCCAGATCCTTGGCTCCACGGCTGGCATTGGCGTCACGAACGGGGAATTTCAGCTGGAACATGGGATCACCTTGGCTATTGCGTTGCCCCAGACATAGGGGCTTGCCCCCGGTGCCTCAAGCGCGATCAGCCATATTGCGCCAGAAGGGCCTTGAGGTGATCCAAGGTATCGGCCTGATCCACCGTCTTGTCCTGCCGCCAGCGCAGCATGCGCGGAAAGCGCAGCGCAATACCCGATTTGTGGCGCGGACTTTCCTGTATCCCTTCAAAGGCGATCTCGAACACATGATGCGGCGTCACCTGCCGCACCGGGCCGAAGCGTTGCAGGGTATTGCGCCGCACCCATTGCGTGATCTGGCCGAATTCCGCATCGGTCAGCCCGGAATAGGCCTTGGTGAAGGGCACCAGTTCGTTGCCCTGCCAGACGGCAAAGGTGAAATCGGTGAACAGGTTTGCCCGCCGCCCGTGGCCGGCTTGGGCATAGATCATCACCGCATCGATGGTCAGCGGGTCCAGCTTCCATTTCCACCAATCCCCGCGCTTGCGCCCCACGTGATAGGGGCTGGAAAGACGCTTGATCATCAGCCCTTCGGCCTTCATCTGCCGCGCTTTCCCTCGTGCGGCACCCAAGTCCTCCCAGTCGAGCGCCAAGATCAGGGGCGAGGCCTGCACGGGTGCATCCTGCGGCACAGCGGCCAAAATCCGGTCCAGCAGCGCCCGCCGCTCGGATAGCGGCGTGGCCCGCAGGTCCGCACCCCCCGCTTCCAGCAGGTCATAGGCCAGCAGGATCACCGGCGCCTCGGCCAGCAGCTTTTTCGGCACCACCTTGCGCGTAATGCGTTTTTGCAAGGCGGCAAAGGGCAGGGGGGCCGCACCATCCCAAGCCACCAATTCCCCGTCCAGCACGGTCCCATCCGGCAGATCGGTGGCCAGTCGCGCAAGTTCGGGGAAACGGTCGGTCATCAACTCCTCCCCGCGCGACCAGACATGAAGCGCACCGCCCCGCACGATAACCTGAGCGCGGATCCCGTCCCATTTCCATTCCGCCAGCCAGTCGGCGGCAGGGCCAAGGGCTGCCAGATCCTCGACCCCATACGCCAGACAAAACGGATAGGGGCGCGACAGATCCGCCGCCGCATTCTCCGCCTCGATCAGGGCGGTGAAACTGGTGGTATCAGGCGACCACTCCCCCATGAGGCGATGCGCCAGTTCCGCCTCGTCCCGCCCCGTGGCCTGCGCCAGGGCACGGGTCATCAGCTTCTGGCTGACCCCCATGCGAAAGCCACCCGTCAAAAGCTTGTTGAAGACCAGCCTCTCAGTCGTGTCCAGCCGGTCCCATGCCGCAAGAACCGCGACGCGGCGGGCCTCATCGTCTGAGTCAATCAATCCCCGCAAGAGGTTGATCCAATGAGACAAATCATCATCCGATGCGCTCTGCGCGGGCGGCAGGACAAGGGCAATCGTCTCGGCCAGATCGCCCACCACGGCATAGGACTCCTCGAACAGCCAGAGCGGTATTCCCGCCGCTTCGGCCGCCCAATCGCGCAGCCGCGTGGTGGTGACCGCCCGTTTCGGGCGACGGCCCGAAAAGATCGCGATGGTCCAAAGCTTGTCGGGGTCAGGCGCGCTGCTGAAATAGTCCGCCAGCGCCGCCACCTTTTCGCTGGTCCGTGTCGTTTGGTCGATCACCGTGAACAGCGCCGCGAAACGTTTCATGCCGCGTCCCCTGTCTCCTCGGCCTCCGCCCCATCCTCGCCACCATATTCCGTGGCCAGAACATGCGCGTCATGGCCCTGATCCCGCAGATATCGCGTGAAGATATCCGTGTAACCATGAGTCAGATACAGCTTTTCCGCCCCCGTCGCCTTGATCGCACCCAGCAGCCCATCCCAATCCGCATGGTCCGAGATGACGAACCCCCGGTCCGCCGCCCGCCTGCGCCGCACGCCGCGCATCTGCATCCAACCGCTGGCATAGCCGGTGGACAGCGCCCCAAAGCGCCGCGCCCAAGGGCTGCCCAGAACCGCAGGCGGGGCCACGATCAACGCGCCGGGATGCGCCTTGCGGTCAAGGTCCGGCGTGATCCTGATCGTGTCGGGCAGCGGCACGCCCTGCGCCCGCAGCACCGCATTCGTGTTCTCCACCGCCGCATGGGTCAGGATCGGGCCGATCGCGGGATCAAGCAGATGCAGCAACCTCTGCGCCTTGCCCAAGGAATAGGCCGCAAGCAAACTGACCCGTCCCTCGGCCATATTCCTCGCCCACCAGCGGTTGATCTGATCCGCCACAACCGCCTGTCTTTGCCAATGAAAAACCGGTAATCCAAAGGTGCATTCCGAAATGAACGTGTGGCACCGCAGGGGCTCAAACGCCTCGGACAGCCCGTCATCCTCGACCTTGTAATCGCCCGACACGACCCAGATCTCGCCGCCCACCGCGACCCGGATCTGCGCCGATCCCGGCACATGGCCTGCGGGATGAAAACTCACCTCCGCATCGCCAATCCGCCGCATCTCGCCATAGCGAACCGTCTCACACACAATATCCCCCAGACGGTGCCGCATCACCGGCATGCAGCCATCCGTGCAAAGATAGTGCCGATGCCCAGGCCTTGCATGATCCGCATGCCCATGGGTGATCAGCGCCCGATCGACAGGCCGCCAGGGATCAATGAAGAAATCCCCCGCCGCGCAGTAAAGCCCGCGATCCGTCATTGTCAGCACCGCTTGCGCCATCACTCACCCCTTTGCGTCATCCCAAGGGTAGGGCGCAGCCCCCGCCCAGACCAGCCCAAACCCGGCTTGCACATCGTGCCGTGCTGGCTAAGGTTCCCGCCAAACCCAAGGGAGGACATGAAGATGCGTTTCGTCAGATACGGAGAGATGGGGGCCGAGAAGCCCGGTGTGCTGGATGCCCAAGGCCGCATCCGCGATTTGTCGGGCGTGATCCCCGATCTGGCTGGCCCCGTCATCGCCGATCTGCCCCGCGTCGATCCCGAATCCCTGCCCCTCGTGCCCGGCAATCCCCGCCTCGGACCACCCGTGGGGCAGGTGGGCAAGTTCATCGGCATCGGCCTGAACTATGCCGACCACGCCGCCGAGGCCGGGATGGAACCCCCCGCCATGCCCATCGTCTTCATGAAGGCCACGTCCTCGATCTGCGGGCCGAACGATCCGGTCTATCTGCCGCGCGGATCGCAAAAAGGCGATTGGGAGGTAGAACTGGGCGTCATCATCGGCAAACGCGCCAAATACGTGACCGAGGCCGAGGCCCTGAACCATGTCGCAGGCTACTGCATCGTCAATGACGTGTCCGAGCGTGCCTTTCAAATGGAGCGTGTGGGCCAATGGACCAAGGGCAAAAGCGCCGACACCTTCGGCCCCATCGGCCCCTGGCTGGTGACGCCGGACGAGGCGGGCGACCCCCAGACCCTCGACCTGACGCTGGATCTCAACGGCAAGCGCGTGCAGACCGGCAATACCGCCACCATGATCTTCACCGTCGCCCAGATCATCGCGCATCTGAGCGAGATGATGACCCTGCATCCCGGCGACGTCATCGCCACAGGAACACCGCCGGGCGTGGGCATGGGCATGAAACCCCAGCGTTTCCTGCGCGCTGGCGATGTGATGGAGCTTGGCATCGCCGGTCTTGGCCAGCAGCGTCAGGATGTCCGGCAGGACGCCTGACCTCCCCTGACAGCCCGCCTGATCCCGCAGGGGTCAGGCGCTTTGCAGATCCCCGACGCAGGCGGGATGCGCCGCGAAATGCGCCGCAACCCCGTTGAACACCATCGCGCGGGTGGCGGGTGTGTCCATCATGACCTCATGCTCGCCGCCCTGCACCAGACGCAGTTCACCGCCCGGCCAACTGGCCATCCGCGTCTCGATCCGCTCGGGGCAGACAATCCGCTCATGGGTGCCCATATAGGTCAGGCAGGGATGCGAGGGCGCAGGACGCCGCGCAAGGCCCGCCATCTCGACCAGCGCCTCGTTCAGCCAGCGCAGACTGGGGCCTCCCAGCGCCAGATCGGGATGCGCGGTCATCTGCCTTTGCATATAGGTATACATGTCCCGGTCGCGGGTCAGCGTGTTGTCGTCGAACGGCTCGGCCATGACATAGGTTTCGGGCTTGGTGCCGGGGGCCAGATGATGCCCGAACCCAAGGCGCGGCGCGCTCCATGACAGCGCCCAGGCGGCGGGGCGGGTGGCCGCGGCCATCTGGATCCCCCACATCGGCCCGGTAAAGGCGCAGGCCGCAACCGGCAGCCCCTCCATCAGCGCGCGCAGGCCGATGCAGCCGCCCATCGAATGGGCCAGCAGATAGAAGGGACGCGGCAGGTTCAGCGCCCGCGCCGCCTCCATCATCGCAGCCACGTCTTTTTGATAATCCGTGAAGCGGCCGATATGGCCGGTGCGCCGGTCGGACAGCAGGCGATCGGCCAAGCCCTGACCGCGCCAGTCGATCGTCAGCGTATCATAGCCGCGCCCAGCCAGATCGGCGGCGGCGCGGCCATATTTCTCGACATATTCGGTGCGCCCCGGAAACAGCAGCACCGTGCCGCGCGCCTCTTCACCCGCCGCACAGGGCCAGTGCCCCACGCGGATGCGCGGCCCGTCGGAGCTGCGCAGCCAAAAGGCTTGCCCACCCACGGGACCATCTGCAACATCATGAAAAAGCGGCGCAGATTCCATAGCTTAGCTCAGAACGGAACCAAGCTGCATGGCCATGCCCATATCGCCATCCACCGACAATTTGCCGCTCATGAAGGCCGAGGTCGGGTTCATGTCGCCCGACATCATCGCCTCGAAGGTTTCGGCGCTGGCGGTCAGGGTCACGTCCGCATCCTCGTCGCCTGCGCGTGCGCCAGTGGAATCCACCATGACCGCGCCTTCGCCTTCGATGACGAATTTGGCCGAACCGTCAAAGCCGGAACCGCCCATCTTCTCGTTCAGTGCGGCCACGGCCGCGTCGATTACTTCGCTCATTCGCATGGTCCTTTTTTTCATGCGCGAGGGGCTAACAATTCCCGATCCGCGCGTTACACTCCTGTGTTATGAGCGCGATCCGTTTCAATCTCAAACCTATCGTCGCGGCAATGTTCGCGATAGTCATGTATTCCCTACCTCTGGTTGGGCAAGTGGCAGAGCCTGCACCCTCCGGGCTGGAGCGGTTGTATGACAGTCTGGCCACGGCCAGCCCGGCCGAGGCCAAGGGGTTGGAGCGGGAGATTCGCCTTGAATGGCGCAAGACCGGCTCGCCTGCGATGGACCTGCTGCTCAAGCGCGGGCGCGAGGCGCTGGAGCGGGGGGACTATGCCGTGGCGGTTGAACATCTGACCGCGCTTACCGATCATGCGCCAGATGTCGCCGAAGGCTTCCACATGCGGGCGCGCGCCTATTTCCGCACCGAACAGATCGGCCCGGCGCTGGCTGATCTTGAACAGGCCCTGACCCTCGATCCGCGCCATTACGAGGCGGCGCATGGGCTTGCCGTGGTGCTGGAAGAACTGGGCCGCCAGCAGCAAGCCTATCAGGCCTACCGGCTTGTGCTTTCCATCCATCCCCATTACGACCCGGCCGCCGAGGCGGTGACGCGGCTCAAGGCCCAGGTCGAGGGTCTCAAACTCTGATCGGGGAACAGGCCCATGGGGCAGCCTTCACGGATCACGGCGGTCCTCGGGCCGACGAATACCGGCAAGACGCATTACGCCATCGAACGGATGCTGGGGCACCGGACCGGGATCATCGGCCTGCCGCTGCGCCTGCTGGCGCGCGAGGTTTATGACAAGATCGTCCGCGTGCGCGGCCCCTCGGTCGTGGCGCTGGTCACGGGCGAAGAACGCATCGTGCCGCCGCGCACCCAGTATTGGGTCTGCACCGTTGAAGCGATGCCCGAGGGCATGGGCGTCGATTTTCTGGCCGTGGATGAGATCCAGCTTTGCGCCGATCCTGAACGCGGCCATGTCTTCACCGACCGGCTGTTGCGTGCGCGGGGCCTGCATGAAACCCTGTTTCTCGGCTCCGACACGATGCGCGGCACCATCGCGGCCCTTGTGCCGCAAGCGCAGTTCATGCGCCGCGACAGGATGTCCAAGCTGACCTATGCGGGCTCGAAGAAAATTAGCCGGATGCCCGCCCGCAGCGCGATTGTCGGGTTCTCGGTTGATAATGTCTATGCGATTGCCGAACTGATCCGCCGCCAGAAAGGCGGCGCGGCCGTGGTCATGGGCGCGCTCTCTCCCCGCACCCGCAACGCGCAGGTCGAACTCTATCAGAACGGCGATGTGGATTATCTGGTCGCCACCGATGCCATCGGCATGGGGCTGAACCTCGACATCAACCACGTCGCCTTCTCGGCGCTGACCAAATTCGACGGGCGGCGGATGCGCCAGCTTGCGCCCAACGAACTGGCCCAGATCGCAGGCCGCGCCGGGCGCGGCATGTCGGATGGCACCTTCGGCGTGACAGGCGAGGCCGAGCCTCTGGACGATGAGGTGGCCGAAGCGATCATGGAGCATCGCTTCACCCCCATCCGCAAACTGCAATGGCGCAACCACGCCCTGCAATTCGGCCAGCTCGATGCCCTCATCGCCTCGCTGGAAGACACGCCCAAGGATGATCTGCTTGTCCGCGCCCGCGAGGCCGACGACCTTCTGGCCCTCAAATCCCTGTCCCAGGTCGCCGAGGTGCGCGCCCGCGCCTCGGACGCGGCTTCCGTCCGCCTGCTCTGGGACGTCTGCCGCATCCCCGATTTCCGTGGCATCAGCGGGGCCGAACACGCCACGCTTCTGGAAGCGATCTTCAACTTCCTGCACCAGTCCGGCCGCGTCCCCGATGACTGGCTGGCGACGCAGATCAAACGCATCGACCGCACCGAGGGCGAGATTGACACACTCTCGAAACGTCTGGCCTTTATCCGCACATGGACCTATGTCGCGCAGCGCAGCGGATGGGTGCGTGACGAAAGCCATTGGCGCGAGGCCACGCGCGCTGTAGAAGACAGATTGTCGGATGCGCTCCACGCGCGGCTGACCCAGAGATTTGTGGACCGCCGCACCTCCGTGCTGTTGCGGCGGCTCAAGCAGAAGGAGGCCCTTTTGGCCGAAGTGAACGACAAGGGTGAAGTGACCGTCGAAGGTGAATTCGTCGGCCGCCTCGAAGGGTTCCGGTTCCGTCAGGACCGCGACGCCACCGCGCAAGAGGCCAAGACGATCCGTCAGGCCAGCATTTCTGCGCTTGTGCCGCATTTCAATCTCAGGGCGGACCGTTTCTACAACGCCCCCGATACCGAGATCGATTTCACCGAACAAGGTGGCCTCATGTGGGGCGATCAGGCGGTGGGCAAACTCGTGGCCGGGGCCGATCCCCTGAAGCCGCAGGTCGCCGCCTTCGTCGATGACGAAGCCGGCCCCGATGTGGCGCAAAAGGTCCAGCGGCGCCTGCAACATTTCATCGACCGCAAGATCGCGGCCCTGTTCGAACCCCTGCTGGCCCTCAGCCGCGACGAGGCGTTGAACGGCCTTGCCCGCGGCTTCGCCTTCCGCATGGTCGAGAACATGGGCATCCTGCCCCGCGCCAGCGTCATCGAAGAGGTCAAGGCGCTGGATCAGGAGGCGCGCGGTGCCCTGCGCAAGCATGGCATCCGCTTCGGTCAGTTCACCGTTTTCATGCCGCTTCTGCTGAAACCCGCGCCCACCCGCCTGCGCCTTGTGCTCTGGTCTCTGGCGCGCGGTCTGGACGAATTCCCCGAAGCCCCGCCGCCGGGTCTGGTCACCGTGCCCACGATCAAGGACGCGCATCCCGAATTCCACATCATGTCGGGCTACCGCGCCGCGGGCGAGCGGGCGATTCGCATCGACATGCTGGAACGTCTGGCCGACATGCTGCGCGCCGAGGACAGCCGGACCGGGTTCGAGGCCAAGGCCGACATGCTCTCGATCACCGGCATGACGCTGGAGCAGTTCGCCGATCTGATGCAGGGTCTGGGTTACAAGGCCGAGCGCGGCGAGCGCGCCAAGCTCAAGCCCGCCGAGGCTCCCAAGGCTGAAACGCCCGCCGAGGCACCGACCGAAGCAGCCGAACGTCCCGAGGAAGCCGCCCCCGCGCCCGCCGAGGCCGCACCTGACGCCCCGACCGAAGAGAGCGCGACAGCGCCGACCGAGGCCACCGCAGAGGTCGCAGCAGAGACTCCGGCCGAAATGGAGGTGTTCTTCACCTTCACATGGGGCCGCAAACCGCCGTCGCATCAAGGCCGCCCCAACCGTGGCCGCGGTGCAGCACCGCAAGGGCAGGGCGCGCAAGCCGCCCAGCCGCAAGCCGAGGGCGAGGCGCGTGCCGAACGTGGCGAGCGCAGCGGCAAGCCGCGCGGCAAGGGCAAGCCTCAGGGTGGTGATCGTGGTGGTGACCGCAACAAGTCCCAAGGCGGCGACCGCAACAAGGGCCGCGACCGCAACCGCGAGGGCGACAAGCCCCAGCAGGGGGCCAAGACCTATGAGGCCCGCCCGCCCCGCGCCAAGGACCGGATCGACCCGGACAACCCCTTCGCCGCCGCCCTCATGGGCCTGCGCGACAAGACCTGACGCGGACGCCCCTTGGACGCGCCTGCGGCACGGATGCGGATCGACAAATGGCTCTGGCATGCGCGTTTCTTCAAGACGCGCACGCTCGCGGCCAATGTCGTCAGCGCGGGACATGTCCGTATCAACAGCGTCAAGGCCGCCAAACCCGCACAGGGCGTGATCCCCGGCGATGTTCTGACCTTCGCGCAGGGTGATGCCGTCCGCGTGGTGCGAGTCGTCGCCCACGGCATCCGCCGTGGCCCCGCCCCCGAGGCGCAGACGCTCTACGAGGATCTGACCCCGCCGCCCCCCGCGCAGGAGGATGTTCCATCCGCCCCGCAACCGCAGGACGGCGGTCGTCCGACCAAGAAGGATCGCCGGATATTTGACCTTGATCGTCGTCGTATGCTTGAATGACGGCGACGGCTGTTCTAGCTAGGCCCGAAAGGTTCCGAAACGGGCCGCTGAGTTGAGAGAATGAAATGACTTATGTCGTCATCGATAATTGCATCGCCTGCAAATACACCGACTGCGTCGAAGTCTGTCCCGTGGATTGCTTCTACGAGGGCGAGAACATGCTGGTGATCCACCCGGACGAGTGCATCGATTGCGGCGTCTGCGAACCGGAATGCCCGGCCGATGCAATCCGGCCCGACACGGAACCGGACATGGAAAAATGGGTGGCCTTCAACCGGACCTACTCGGAAAAATGGCCCGTGATCATCTCCAAGAAAGACCCGCTCCCCGAGGCCGAGGCGCGCGATGGCGAGACCGGGAAGCTTGAGAAATACTTCTCCGAAGCGCCGGGCGAGGGCGGCTGATCCGCCCGATTCGGGGCATGTGACAGGCCTGTTCGCAGGGCAGGTGGTATCGACAGTCACACTCAAAGGCTGAACCCCCTGCCATATCAAGGGTTTGATCGGGCAATATGACGTGTCGCATGCGTATTGCTTCCGTATGTGTAATTTTTGTGATATGGTCTGCACACACATGATGTAGACCCCATGGCCCCCGTCCCGCCAAGCCAGTGCCTGCGGACGGAAATTCTGCGAGACATGACCCGGTCAACGAGATTAGTGATAATCTCGCCCGTCTTTTTGTCGCGCAGGGCCTTGGCGTCAATGCGAGGAAAGATTGCATGAGCAAGACCAAGAAGTCCGAGTTTCGTCCCAATGATTATGTGGTCTATCCGGCCCATGGTGTGGGTCAGATCATCTCGATCGAAGAGCAGGAAATCGCGGGGATCGCGCTTGAACTGTTCGTGATCTCGTTCGAGAAGGACAAGATGACCCTGCGGGTGCCGACCAACAAGGCCACCGAGATCGGGATGCGCTCGCTCTCCAGCCCGGATGTTGTCTCCAAGGCAATGTCCACGCTGAAAGGCAAAGCCAAGGTCAAGCGGGCCATGTGGTCGCGCCGCGCGCAGGAATATGAACAGAAGATCAATTCGGGCGACCTCATCGCGATTGCCGAAGTGGTGCGCGACCTGCACCGTAACGACGATCAGCGCGAGCAGAGCTATTCCGAGCGTCAGCTTTATGAGGCCGCGCTCGAGCGTCTGACACGCGAAGTGGCCGCCGTCAGCGGTGGCGACGAAGTGTCGGCTGCCAAGCAGGTTGACGAAGTTCTGGTATCGCGCGCCGCGTGATTGCCCGACCCTGATCGTATGAAAACCGCGTCCCTCGGGGCGCGGTTTTTTTTATGGCCGTTCATATTTGTGCCCCTGTCGCGCTGTTCAGGCCGCAGGCCGCACCTGTTGCCTCGCCCCGCCAGCAGCGCGCGCCGCAGCCCGGTCCGGCGCAACACCGTGTTGATCTTGCAGGATAATCTTTCCTGTCCCACGATGGGACATCAGGCCCCGACCAGCGTCACCAGCACCAATAGGGCAGCACCCTCGGCCACCTGCTGCGCCGCCCCCAGCACATCCCCGGTCTGCCCCCCGATCTTGCCCCGCGCCAGCGCCGCCACGCCCCAGCCCGACAGGGCGACGGTCATGATCAGCAGCAGCGCCGCCAGACCCAGCGCCATCAGGGCCAGAATGGCCCCCAGCGCCGCCCCCAGCACCGCCGTGTCAAAACTGACCCGCCCCACCGACCGCGACAGCCCGCCCTCGCGCGCAAAGGGCAGGGCATGCAGCAGCCCCGGCATCACCGCCCGCGACAGCGCTCCCACCGCGATCAGGGCAGGCAGCGCCAGCCCCGCTTCGAACAGCAGGGTCAGGGCCATCCACCGCAGCCCCAGCGACAGGATCAGCGCGATCACGCCATAGCTGCCGATATGGCTGTCCTTCATGATCTCCAGCCGCCGCGCGACCGTCCAGCCGCCCCAGAACCCGTCTGCCGTGTCGGCCAGCCCGTCCTCGTGCATGGCCCCGGTCATCATGGTCAGAAGGCCCAGACACAGCCCCGCCGCCAGCGGCGCGGGCAGGCCCAGCCCCAGCAGGATCACCCCCGCCAGCCCCGCAAGCAAACCCAGCACGGCGCCCACCACCGGCCAGGACCACGCCGCCGCCGCCCCCCGCGCCAGAGCCGCGTCCGAGGCCCGCAGCGGCAGGCGGGTCAGCAAGGCGAAACCTGCCGACAGGTCGCCGCCCCGCATCCAAGCCCTGTCGTCCTGTGTCATCGAAATGCCTCTTGCCGCCTTGCCCATACCAGTCCTTCGGTTAAACACGGGATCGGACCCCCGATCAATGAGCGAGCATATGGCCAGACAATTCCCCACCCTCGATACGCTCCACGCCGCCCTGCGTGACCTGCCCGCGCCTGAGGCCGGGGCGGTGGCCGCAGCGCAGGCCCGCAACGGCCAGTTGACCAAGCCGCCGGGCGCCCTGGGCCGGCTTGAGGATCTGGCGATCTGGATGGCGGGCTGGCAGGGCACCGACCGGCCCCATGTGACGGCCCCGCAGGTGATCATCTTCGCGGGCAATCACGGCGTCACGGCGCGCGGCGTCTCGGCCTTTCCGGCGGCGGTCACCGAACAGATGGTCCTGAACTTTCAGGCCGGCGGCGCCGCGATCAACCAGTTGGCCAAGACCTTCGGCGCGCGGATGGACGTGCATGCGCTGATGCTGGACAGACCCACCGCCGATTTCACGGCAGACGCGGCGATGACCGAGGATGCCTTTCTGGACGCCGTATCGACCGGCTGGCATGCGGTCGATCCGCAGGCCGATCTGCTGGTGACGGGCGAGATGGGGATCGGCAACACAACCTCGGCGGCGGCACTGGCCCATGCGATCTGTGGCGGGCAGCCTGCCGATTGGGTCGGGCGGGGCACGGGCGTCGATGATGCGGGGCTGACGCTCAAGGCGCAGGTCGTGGCCGAAGGTGTGGCGCGGCACCCGCATTGCCGCCGCGACGGGATCGAGGCGCTGCGATGCCTTGGCGGGCGGGAACTGGCCGCGATGGCGGGCGCGATCCTGCGGGCACGGCATCTGCGGATCCCCGTCCTTCTGGACGGCTTCATCTGCACCGCCGCCGCCGCCTGCCTTGAGGCCGCGCAACCCGGCGCGCTGGATCATTGCCTTGCCGCCCATGTCAGCGCGGAATCAGGTCATGCGCCGCTTCTGGCCTATCTGGGCAAGGCACCGATCCTGTCGCTGAACCTGCGGCTGGGCGAAGGCTCGGGCGCGGCGCTGGCCATCGGGATCCTGCAAGGGGCCGTCGCCTGCCATTCCGGCATGGCCACCTTCGCCGAGGCGGGGGTGTCCGGGGCCTGAGGCGGGGTCAGCCCGCCTCGGCCGGGCGATTCTCGTCCAGCCGGGCCAGCAGCATGACCTCGAGCTCCTTGTTCAACTCACGCGCACGGGTCACATAGGCCGTATTCTGTTCGGTCGGCACATCGGGGTTCCACAGATCAGCCAGTTCGCGCAACGCGTCGCGGTCGTGGTGGTAGAACACGGTTTCGGCCTGCGACGCCTCGTATTCGCTCAGTCCCATATTCTCCAGAACATAGCGGCCCGCGCGCAGCGAGCTGTCGAACATCTCGCGCACTACGTCATTCGCACCGGCCTTGACCAGTTGGAACACATGCACCCGGTCGCGGGCGCGGGCGATGATATGCAGGTCCGGGCGCTCTTGCCGGGCATAGGTCACCAGCCGGTTGGTCGCGGCGGGATCGTCCAGTGCCACGACCAGCACGCGCGCCTTGTGCAGCCCTGCGGCATGTAACAATTCGGGCCTCGTGGGATCGCCGAAAAAGCCCTTGAAGCCGAACTGGCGCATCAGCTGGATCGTGGGCATGTCGTGATCCAGCACCACTGTCTTGAACCCGCTGGACTGCACCAGCCGGTTGACGATCTGCCCGAAGCGGCCGATTCCGGCAATGATCACGGTGCCTTGCTCGGTCACCTCGTCATGGGGTGTCGCCTCGCCCGTTTCGATCAGGCGGCGTGACAACTGATCGAACAGGATGAACAGAAGCGGTGTGATCAGCATCGACAAGGCGACCACGAGCAGCAGTTGGTCCGCCAATCCGCGCGGCAAGACATTCTGCTGGACCGAGAAGGACAGCAACACAAAACCGAATTCCCCCGCCTGTGCCAGCGACAGGGTGAACAGCCACTGGTCGCGCCCCTTGAGCTTGAAGGCAAGGCCCAGTCCGTAAAGGATCACGCCCTTCAGCACCATCAGCCCCAGCGTCATGCCGATCAGCAGGAGAGGGTCCGCAAAAAGCATCCCGAAATTGATGCCCGCGCCCACGGTGATGAAGAACAGGCCCAACAGAAGCCCCTTGAAGGGTTCGATATCGCTTTCCAGCTCGTGCCGGAACTCGCTGTTGGCCAGCACCACACCCGCAAGGAAGGTGCCAAGGGCGGGTGAGAGGCCCACCAGCATCATCAGAAAGCCGATCCCCAGCACGATCAGCAGGGCGAGCGCGGTATACATCTCGCGCAGATGCGTGTGATGGATGAACCGGAACAGGGGCCGGATCAGGTAAATGCCCGCCAGAATCACGATCGCCACGGCCCCCAGCGTCACCAGCGTGACGCCCCAGCCCGGCAAACCCTCGACCAGCGACATGCTGTGGCCGTGATCCTCGATCTGCGAGGGTCGCAGCACCTCGCCATTCGGGCCGACCTGCGCCAGCATGGGAAAGGCCAGAAGCGGCATCAGCGCCAGCATCGGGATCACCGCGATATCCTGCGTCAGCAGCACCGAAAAGGCGGACCTTCCGCCGCCGGTCTGCATCAGCCCCTTTTCCGACAGGGTTTGCAGGACGATGGCGGTGGAGGACAGCGCGAGGACGAGGCCAACCGCCAGCGCCGTGCTCCATGCCAGACCGAAGGCCATGCCTGCGGCCATCACCGCCGCCATGGTCAGCACGATCTGCGCGCCGCCCAGTCCCAGCAATTTGTGGCGCATGTCCCAAAGCGCGCGGGGTTCCAGTTCCAGTCCGATCAGGAACAGCATCATCACCACGCCGAATTCCGCGAAATGTTGCAGGTCCTGCGTTTCAGACCCTACCAGCCCCAGCACCGGGCCGATGACGATCCCTGCCGCCAGATAGCCCAGCACCGACCCCAGCCCCAAACGTGCGGCGATGGGCACGGCGATCACGGCAGCGGCCAGATAGATCGAGGCTTGATAGAGGAAGGTTTCCATGGGTCGTCCTCGCGGTTGTTCGGGCGGTTGCACTCAGGTGGGCAGGGGGGCGTCCTGCTTGAACTGGTCCATGACGATCTGGCTTTGCACGCGGGCCACGGCGGGATGCGGCAGCAGCACCTCATGGATCAGCCGGTTCAGCGCGGGCAGGTCGTCACAATAGACCCTGAGCAGGTAATCCGCATCGCCTGTCAGGGTCCATGCCGAAATGATCGCCGGTTGCGTGTCGACGAGCCTTGCAAAGCTGCGCGACTGTTCGGGGCCGTGGGTGGCCAGCTGGACCTGCACGAAGGCCTGCACATGCAGGCCCAGCTTCATCGGATCCAGCCGCGCGGCATAGGCGGTGATGAACCCCTCGGCCTCCAGCCGCTGCCGACGGCGCCCGGCCTGGCTGGGCGACAGGTTCAGCACCTCGCTCAGGTCCTGCGCGGTCAGATGGGCGTTCTTTTGCAGCGCTGCCAGCAGGCGTTTGTCGGTGTCATCCAGCATATGCGCGATCTCCGCATGGGGTGCGTCTTTCCTGTGAGATTTCCGCATATATGGCCGGAAACCATCCCGAGAATGCGCAGATTTCCGGCGATGATGGCGGTATTCTTGGCGCAACGCAACAGGACAACCAACAGGAGACAGCGCAATGGGACCCTTTCCGCATGACGCCCCCAAGGCCCGTATCACCCCCCAGACCCCCGCCGGCACGGACGGGTTCGAATTCGTGGAGTTCGCCCATCCCGAGCCCGAGGCGCTGCGCGATCTGTTCTCCAAGATGGGCTATACGCTGACCGGACGGCACAAGACCAAGGATATCGAGCTTTGGCAGCAGGGCGATATCACCTATATCCTGAACGCCGAACCGGGTTCGATGGCGACGCGTTTTGTCGAGGAACACGGGCCCTGTGCGCCGTCGATGGGCTGGCGGGTCGTGGATGCGGGCAAGGCACTGGCCCATGCGGTGGCGCAGGGGGCCGAGGAATATACCGGTGACGACAAGACGCTGGATGTGCCCGCGATTGTCGGGATCGGCGGATCGCTGATCTATTTCATCGACGAGTATTATGAAACCAGCCCATATAACCGCGAATTCGACTGGCTGACCCAGTCCAAGCCGGAAGGTGTGGGGTTCTTCTACCTCGATCACCTGACCCACAATGTCTACAAGGGGAATATGGACAAGTGGTTCGCCTTCTATGCGAAGATCTTCAATTTCCGCGAGATCCGCTTCTTCGATATCGAGGGCAAGTATACCGGCCTGTTCAGCCGCGCGTTGACCTCGCCCTGTGAACGGATCCGCATCCCGATCAACGAGGATCGCGGCGAAACCGGGCAGATCGTGTCATACCTCAAGAAATACAATGGCGAAGGTATCCAGCATATCGCCGTTGGGACCGACAGGCTCTATGACGCGACGGATGAGATCCATGACCGTGGCATCCGCTTCATGCCCGCACCGCCCGCGGCCTATTACGAACTGAGCAAGACCCGCGTGCAGGGGCATGAGGAGCCGATCGACCGGATGGCCAAGCATGGCATCCTGATCGACGGGGAAGGTGTGGTGGATGGGGGCGAGACCAAGATCCTGCTCCAGATCTTCTCGAAGACCGTGATCGGGCCGATCTTCTTCGAGTTCATCCAGCGCAAGGGCGATGACGGCTTCGGCGAGGGCAACTTCAAGGCGCTGTTCGAATCGATCGAACAGGAACAGATCAACGCCGGTGAATTCGCAGCCGAGTGATCGCGCCGCATGAGAGACAAGAAACGCCTCCGGTCTGCCGGAGGCGTTTTTGTTTTCGGGGCCTGTCCCATCGTGGGACATTTTTTGGCATGAATGATATCAATGGGTTACGCGGACGCGTTTACCATATTTTAAGGGTTTGGCGCGGTGTTGCGTGCGGAACGCAAAGGGCGGATGCTGTTGAAAAAGTCTTTGTTGCAGCGCGGCAAGTCCTTTGATTCATTTGATTATGAGGGGATTGGAGGATTTCGTCATGATGGGCACCCAAACGGCACCGG
>JAMWZC010000002.1 GCA_024304985.1 Paracoccaceae bacterium | reverse complement strand
AATCGTGCCGATGTTAACGTGCGGTTTGTTACGTTCAAACTTTGCCTTGCCCATCCTGCGCAGCGCCTTCTGGTTCGGGGGTCGCCCAGTGCTCGGACAAACCCGTTTCTGTCTCCGCGCGCCGTTTATTGACTTGGACGGGGAAAATCAAGCGTCTCTTGGAAAGGGCGCAGCCCCGGATCAGGTCTCGGGGAAAGGCGCGACTTCAGGCTCCACAAGGATAGCGCCTGCGGGCGGGGCAATCCTGACAGAAGACGTCTCGGGCGATGCGGCATTTGCGGTGCCACGGGTTTCCGGCGTGGCGCTCGTAGCCTCTGCCGCATCATCATCCTCGGCGTCGGACAAGGTGACCTGCGGACCGGGGGCCTCGCCGAACCATCCCTCAGACGCACGGCGCCGCACCATGAAATTCTCGATCTGTTTTGCGGCATTGCGGCTGAGGTTGCGCATCTGCACCTCTTTCGATTGGGTCAGACCCGAGCCGAGGATCGTGTTGCCCGAAATCGTCTCCATGATCGTGATCTGCTCAGGCGGCGTGTTCAGCTTGCCCCCCGCCGCATCATCCCAAACCGTCACCAGCAGGATCAGCACCGAATTGGGCGACGCGACGATCGGGATGCCCGGCTGCGCCAAGACGTAACCTTCGACGCTGACTCCAAGATGATAAAGCTTGTCGCCCTCATACCGCCCGAACCGCTCGTCAATGGCCCCCGTCAGCGCCTCTTTCCACTCTTCCTCTGACGCTTCGCGCGACACAGGCCCGCGGGTCATCTTGGACGCGACCACGACATTATGCCCCAGCCGAAAATCGCCCAGATCGGCCGGCGCCTCGTCAAGGTCATTGGGATTGGTGCAGGCAGCCAGAAGAACGACCGAAGCCAGTAGGGCGATGAGACGATGCATGCGAATGTCCTTCGAACCTTTGCCTTGGGCATAGCGCAGGGCACCGCCCGGTGCAACGCGACTGTCGTCACTTCTGTCCCCGGCGTGGCCCCTTTGCCAGCGCCGGGTCGGTCAAACCATCAGGTGAACTTGTTGTCCCGCGGAAAGCCGCGCGGCGCCATGCGGCCTGCTGTGGCCCGCTTGGCCAGCCATTCGTCCAGATCGCCTTCCGTCCGCGTGCGCCCTGCCGGATCGCGCCATGTCAGCCCGTCGGCCAGCGCGAAAGTGATCGCATCCGACAACCCGCCATCCTTGAACTTCTGCAGGCGCACACCCTTGCCCCGGCCCATTTCGGGCAATTCGTCCAGCGGGAATACCAGAACCTTCCGGTTTTCACCCACGCAGGCCACATGATCCCCCACAACGGGGCGGCAGACCAGCGCGCGGGCATCCCCGGACAGGTTCAACACTTGTTTACCCGTACGGGTCTGGGCCACGACCTCATCCTCGGGCACGACAAACCCATCACCGGCCGAGGACGCGACCAGAAGCTTGCGCCCCGGCTTGTGGATCAGGATGTCCACGATCTGCGCCTCGTTCGGCAGATCGACCATCAGGCGCAGCGGTTCGCCCATACCGCGCCCGCCGGGCAGGTTCATCGCGCCGACCGTATAGAAACGCCCGTTCGACGCAAAGACCAGCAACTTGTCGGTCGTCTCGGCATGGAACGCGAAACGCGGCCCGTCCCCATCCTTGAACTTGATCTCGCGGGTCAGGTCGATATGCCCCGACATCGCGCGGATCCAGCCCATCTGCGAGCAGATCACCGTCAGCGGCTCGCGCTCGATCATCGCCTCCAGTGGCACATCCTCGATCACGCCCGCCTCCGCGAACTGAGTCCGCCGCGCCCCGCCGGGGCTGGAGGCCCCAAACTGCTTGCGCACCTCGCGCAGCTGATCCGAGATTGCCGCCCATTGCAGCTTCTCGCTCTCCAGCAGATCCTCCAGAGTGGCGCGTTCCTCCATGAGCGCATCACGCTCGCGGATCAGCTCCATCTCCTCCAACCGCCTGAGCGACCGCAGACGCATGTTCAGGATCGCCTCGGCCTGCACTTCGGTCAGCGACGGCTCTTCATCATCCCCAATCACCCGCGCCAGCAAGGGCGAGACATAATCCTTCTCGGACACAGCCCGTGCGTGCGGACTGCCCCAATCCTCATACATCAGCGCCCGCTTGGGATCATCGTCATACCGGATGATGTCGATCACCCGGTCCAGATTCAGGAAGGCAATGATGAACCCTTCCAGCACCTCAAGCCTGTGGTCGATCTTCTCCAGCCGGTGCTGCGACCGCCGCTGCAAGACCTCGCGCCGGTGATCCAGAAACGCGCGCAACACTTCCTTGAGCGAGCAGACCTTGGGTGTCAGCCCGTCGATCAACACGTTCATGTTCAAGCTGAACCGCACCTCAAGGTCCGAGTTGCGGAACATCATCCCCATCAGCACATTTGCATCAACCGTGCGCGCGCGCGGCTCCAGCACCAGCCGCACATCGTCGGCGGATTCATCCCGCACATCGCCCAGAATGGGGATCTTCTTGGTCTGGATCAGTTCCGCGATCTTTTCGATCAGCTTGGATTTCTGCACCTGATAGGGGATTTCCGTGATCACGATCTGCCACTGGCCGCGCCCCAGATCCTCGACCTCCCACTTGCAGCGCAGCCGGAATGCCCCGCGCCCGGTGCGATAGGCTTCGGCGATATTCTCACGCGGCTCGACGATCACGCCGCCAGTAGGAAAATCGGGACCGGGCACGTATTGCAGCAATGTCTCGTCCCGCGCATCGGGCGACTTGATCAGGTGCAGACAGGCCCCGATCAATTCCTCGATATTATGCGGCGGAATGTTCGTCGCCATGCCGACCGCGATCCCCGACGATCCATTGGCCAGAAGGTTCGGAAAGGCCGCAGGAAACACCACTGGTTCTTCCAGCGTGCCGTCATAGTTGGGCCGGAAATCGACGGCATTCTCGGCCAGCCCCTCCATCAGGGCCTCAGCGGCGGCGGTCATGCGCGCTTCGGTGTATCGCGCGGCGGCGGGGTTATCCCCGTCGATATTGCCAAAGTTCCCCTGCCCGTCCACCAGCGGATAGCGGACGTTGAAATCCTGCGCCAGACGCGCCATCGCATCATAGATCGCGGCATCGCCATGCGGGTGATAGTTCCCCATCACATCGCCCGAGATCTTGGCCGACTTGCGGAAACCACCCGTGCTGCTCAACCGCAACTCGCGCATCGCATAAAGGATACGGCGATGAACCGGCTTCAACCCGTCCCGCGCATCGGGCAAGGCCCGGTGCATGATCGTGGACAAGGCATAGGTCAGATAGCGCTCGCCAATGGCGCGGCGCAGCGGTTCCGATACCTCGGAAGGGTTCGGGATGGGATCGTCAATCAGGTCACTCATGCGCTTGGTGATAGACGCAGCCCGCGGCGGGGTAAAGCGAGCAGCGCATGGCTTTCGTTTGTTTTTGAAAGTTTCATCAGCATCCACCCCGCGAATCGCGTATAATCACAGACCTGCCGGTTCAATTTTTGACCAATATTTTAAGCAGTGGCATTTGGGGGTGCGCGATATGTGGCGCTTTATCATCATGACTTTTGCATTTCTGGGATGGTCGTTCTACACGATCAGCGGGGGTGCCGACTACCAGCCGCGCGAAGACTCGCGGCAGGCCGCAGCCCTCAAGGCCGAGGCCGAACGGAAACTGGCCGCCCTTTCTCCGAACGTCGTCGCCAGTGTCGCCCCAAAAGTGGAAAACACTGACGAGGTGACGCCCAACGCGATCGACCTGACCGAGATGTTGCCCGGCAAGAACATTCTCCAGCAGCCGGTTCGCGTCCTCTCGCAGCGGTCAGAACCGGTCGAAACCGTGCAGACCCCATATCAGGACAAGCGGCTTGCCAGTCTCAGTCTGGCCCAGCCCGCCGCCTTTGCCCAAGCCGCCGGAATGGCGCCGGTCTCGCCCGAAAATGCGCCCACCGCCCAGCAGGATCTGCGCGACCTCAGACACATCACAGGCACCAGCGTCAACATGAGGACAGGCCCCGGCACAGGGTATGCAGTTTTTGCCCGAGTCATCCGCGACACCGATGTCGAGGTTCTGGAAACCTTCGAGAATGGCTGGCTGCGTCTGCGCGTGATCGAGAACAGCAAGGTCGGCTGGGTCCACTCCACACTGGTCTCGGCCAAGCCTGTTTCTGACGACGAGGGGTGACCGCGGCGAAAGCCGGTATTGCGCGGCCCGTCATCACAGGCCATGAAGGCCGCATGAACGCGAAATCCATCCTGATCACCGGTTGCTCTTCCGGCATCGGCTATGACGCCGCCCACGGGCTCAAGGCGCATGGCTGGCGCGTCTTTGCCGCCTGTCGCCAACAGGCGGATGTCGACCGCCTCACCGCCGAAGGGCTGGAGTCGGTGCAACTCGATTATGCCGACCCTGCCTCGATCCGCGCCGCGCTGGATCATGTGCTGGACCGGACGGGCGGCACGCTGGATGCGCTCTTCAACAATGGCGCCTATGCCTGCCCCGGTGCCGCCGAAGATCTGCCGCGCGAGGCACTGGCCCAGATATTCGAGGTCAATGTCTTCGGCTGGCACGATCTCACACGGCTGGTCATTCCGGTGATGCGTGCGCAGGGCCATGGCCGGATCGTCAATTGTTCCTCGGTGCTGGGGTTGGTCGTGGCCCCGTGGCGATCCGCCTACAACGCCACAAAATACGCCGTCGAAGCCCTCAGCGACACCCTCAGGATCGAGATGCGCGGCACCGGCATCGACGTGATCCTGATCGAACCCGGCCCCATCGCCAGCCGCATCCGCGCCAATTCCATTCCGCATTTCGAACGCTGGATCGATTGGCAGAACAGCCCGCGCACCGATCAATACCGCAACACACTGCTCAAACGGCTCTATGAACCAAAGGCCAAAAAGGACAGGTTCGAACTGCCTGCCGCAGCCGTGACTGCCAAACTGATCAGCGCCTTGGAGTCCCCGAAACCCAAGGCGCGCTATTTCGTGACGACGCCCACCTATGCGATGGCCACCTTGCGGCGTATCCTGCCCACACGCGCGCTGGACTGGGTTCTGACCAAGGGCTGATCTGTCGCTGGTCTGTGCGGAATTTCCGGTTCGCTTTTTACCGCGCGCCCCCTACATGGGGCGAATAAAGGAAGAAGGACTGAAGTCATGAGGGACGATCCACTGTTTTACGTCGTCGTTGCTGCCTGTCTGGGCGTGTTGGCCATTCTGATGGTCGGCATCGGCGGCTTTGCCAAGGGCGGCGAATTCAACCGCAAGCATGGCAACCGGATCATGCGCTGGCGGATCGGTGCCCAATTGGTCGCCGTGATCCTGATTCTTCTCTTCGTATGGATTCGCAGACAGGGGTAACCGATGATCGTTCTGAACAAGATCTACACCAAAACCGGCGACGACGGCGAAACCGCTCTGGGCAATGGCGCGCGCGTCGCCAAGCACTCGATGCGTGTCACCGCCTATGGCACCGTGGACGAGGCCAACGCCACCGTCGGCATGGCCCGCCTGCACGCGGAGCCCGAACTGGACGCGGCGCTGGCCCGGATCCAGAACGACCTGTTCGATCTGGGCGCGGACCTGTGCCGCCCCGACATGGAACGTGACGCCGATGCCGAATACCCGCCCCTGCGGATGGTCAAATCCCAGGTGGACCGGCTTGAATCCGAAATCGACACCATGAATGCCCGGCTGGAACCGCTGCGCAGCTTCATCCTGCCCGGCGGATCGGCGCTGGCGGCCTATCTGCACCTCTGCCGCACCGTCAGCCGCCGCGCCGAGCGCGAGACCGTGGAACTGGCCACGATGGAGAACGTGAACCCGAACGCGGTCAAATACCTCAACCGCCTGTCCGACTGGTTTTTTGTGGCCGCGCGCGTCGCCAATGACGACGGCCGCGCTGATGTTCTGTGGGTGCCGGGGGCCAACCGTTAATTTCCTCTTAAGTCCCATCGTGGGACATCTGATCGAAGAAACGCGGCGTCTAAAGACCATGACGTGACGATTTTGCCCTGTTTCAAGGCCGCGCAAGATTATATCAACGCCCGGAGTGTTATCTGGGGAGTCGCCTCGCGCCTTCCCGCAATCCAAGGGAGACCACGCCAATGAAGGTACTCGTGCCTGTCAAACGTGTGATCGACTACAACGTGAAAGTTCGCGTCAAGGCGGACGGAAGCGGTGTCGATCTCGCCAATGTCAAAATGTCCATGAACCCGTTCGACGAGATCGCGGTGGAAGAGGCGATCCGGTTGAAGGAAGCGGGCAAGGCCGAAGAGGTCGTGGTGGTTTCCATCGGCGTCAAGCAGGCGCAGGAAACCCTGCGCACCGCACTCGCTATGGGCGCCGACCGCGCCATTCTGGTCGTCGCCTCGGATGATGTTCACAACGACATCGAACCGCTGGCCGTGGCCAAGATCCTGAAAGCCGTCATAGCCGAGGAAGCCCCCGGTCTGGTGATCGCGGGCAAGCAGGCCATCGACAATGACATGAACGCCACCGGCCAGATGCTGTCGGCCCTGCTGGGCTGGTCGCAGGCGGCCTTCGCCTCGCATCTGGATATCCAGGGCGATCACGCGCTGGTCACCCGCGAAGTGGATGGCGGTCTGCAAACGATCAAGGTGAAACTGCCCACGATCGTGACCGCCGACCTGCGCCTGAACGAGCCGCGCTATGCGTCGCTGCCCAACATCATGAAGGCCAAGAAAAAGCAGCTCGATGAAAAGACCGCTGCCGATTACGGCGTCGATGTCACCCCGCGCCTGACCGTGGTCAAGACCACGGAACCCGCAGCGCGCGCGGCAGGCATCAAGGTAGGCTCGGTCGACGAGCTTGTGGCGAAACTCAAGGAAGTGGGGGCTGTATAATGGCTGTTCTTCTGATTGGTGAAGTAACCGACGGCACGCTGGCGCTGGACGCCACCGCCAAGGCCGTGACTGCCGCCAAGCAACTGGGCGATGTGACCGTGCTCTGCACCGGCGCGTCGGCCAAGGGTGCCGCGGATGAGGCGGCCAATATCGAAGGCGTCTCCAAGGTTCTGGTCGCCGAGGATGCGCTCTATGGCCACCGTCTGGCCGAACCCGTCGCCGCCCTGATCGTCAGCCTCGCCTCGGGCTACTCGCATATCGTGGCCCCCTCGACGACGGACGCGAAAAACATCATGCCCCGCGTGGCGGCCCTGCTGGACGTGATGATCCTGTCCGACGTCGTGGGCGTGGTTGACGCGGACACGTTCGAGCGTCCGATCTATGCGGGCAACGCGATCCAGACGGTCAAATCCACTGACAGCGTCAAGGTGATGACGATCCGCACCTCGACCTTCGATCTGGCCCCGATGGGCGGCTCTGCCCCGGTGGAAGCCATCGCCACGGGCGACAATCCCGGCCTGTCCGAATGGGTCGAAGACAAGGTCGCCGCCTCCGACCGTCCCGAACTGACCAGTGCAGGCGTGGTCGTGTCCGGTGGGCGTGGTGTCGGCTCGGAAGCCGACTTCGCCCTGATCGAGAAGCTGGCCGACAAGCTGGGTGCCGCCGTCGGCGCATCCCGCGCGGCTGTGGACTCGGGCTATGCGCCGAACGACTGGCAGGTTGGCCAGACAGGCAAGGTCGTGGCGCCGGATCTTTATGTCGCTGTCGGCATCTCGGGCGCGATCCAGCACCTGGCCGGCATGAAGGACAGCAAGATCATCGTCGCCATCAACAAGGACGAAGAAGCCCCGATCTTCCAGGTCGCCGATTATGGCCTTGTCGCGGACCTCTTCACCGCCGTGCCGGAACTGATCGAAAAGATCTGATCCGAGAAGGTGTCTGAGTATGCAAGGCCCGCCCTATGTGGCGGGCCTTGTCCTTGACGGGTCAGTCATGTCGTTTGCCCATCAGCCGCACCAGATCCGGCACAAGGGCCGCCGCGGCCTCCTGATGTGCCAGCGGCCCCAACATACCGGCGGCGATGGGTGCCTGCATGGCATCGAACACCATCCCTTCGGTCCCGCGCGAAAGGGCATCGCTGCTGAGGTTGACCTCGACCACGCTGGTGACAAGCGGGCGCAACGCCTCGATCATGGCGCGGTCGATGAACAATGGATCGTCACCCAGCCCATCCGCGCCACCCTGCACAGACTTGCCCTTGGATGCATCATCCGGTGTGTGGCCTGCGAACCACAGCAGGATCGTCCGCCCCCCGATCCCCTTCAGCAGATGTCGCATCCGGCCCAGCCAAGCCTCCTGCAACTCGGCGCGGATGATCTGAAACCGTTCCTGAGACAGGCCCCTGACCGCCGACAGCATATGCCTGTTGAACGAGAATTCGACGAAATCCACATCGCGCACCAGTTGCTTCATCATCGCTGAGGCATGCAGAAAGCGGTCATTGCGGCGCGGATGAACGCTGTAGAAGCGGTTGGACATGTTCTGCGCCCCCATCACCTGCACTACAGTCACACGCGCCTTTTGTGCCGCATCCATGACGGTGGGGTCGTTCAGAAAGGCGTCAACACCGGCATTCTGCAGGCCGAAATTGATACACCGTGCCCCGGTCGCCTGTTCGATCAGCACAGGATAGGGCTTCTCCACGAAACGCCCATAGGTTTCGGTTCCGCCGATGAACAGCGCATACTCCCCCACAAGGCGCCGCTTCGGCCCGCGGAACTGCAGACGGGATCGCCCGTATCGGCATGGCAGATAGTCAAGGCCGGAACGGCCATTGGTCACATAGGTCATTTCACCCACCCACAGAAAATTCACTCACCCAAAAGCAGAATCACCCAGAGATCTTGCGATTTCCCTAAACGTCGAAAGCGCCACAAGTTTTAACGATCCGGCCCGGCGGCTCTGCCCTTGCAGGAGGCCGCCGCCCCGGCCTATTGTCGTGCCGAACAGGGACACGGGAAAAGCAGGTCGCGCATGGATATTCAAAGCATCGGCATCGTTGGCGCAGGGCAGATGGGCAATGGCATTGCCCATGTGATGGCCTTGGCCGGATATGACGTGCTGATGACCGATATCAGCCAGGACGCGCTGGAGGCCGCCGTGGCCCTGATCTCGCGCAACCTTGACCGTCAGGTCAGCCGTGGCAAGGTCAGCCAGGAAGACAAGGATGCCGCAATGGCGCGCATCAGGACAACGCAGACACTGACCGATCTTGGCCCCTGCGATCTGATCATCGAAGCCGCGACAGAGCGTGAAACCATCAAGCAGAAGATCTTTGACGAACTGCTGCCGCATCTGGCACCGCATACGATCCTGACCTCGAATACATCCTCGATCTCGATCACGCGACTGGCCAGCCGCACCGACAGACCCGAACGTTTCATGGGGTTCCATTTCATGAACCCCGTCCCGGTCATGCAGCTTGTGGAACTGATCCGCGGCATCGCGACAGACGAGCCGACCTATGCCGCCTGCCTCAAGGTGGTGGAGAAACTGGGCAAGACAGCCGCCTCGGCCGAGGATTTTCCCGCCTTCATCGTCAACCGCATCCTGATGCCGATGATCAACGAGGCGGTCTATACGCTTTACGAGGGCGTGGGATCGGTCAAATCCATCGACGAGTCGATGAAACTCGGGGCCAACCATCCGATGGGGCCGCTGGAACTGGCCGATTTCATCGGGCTGGACACCTGCCTTGCCATCATGAACGTGCTGCATGACGGGCTGGCCGATACGAAGTATCGCCCCTGCCCGCTTTTGACCAAATATGTCGAGGCCGGATGGCTGGGGCGCAAGACCCAGCGCGGTTTCTACGACTATCGGGGCGACGTGCCGGCTCCGACGCGCTGAGCGCGAACCTCTTCCTGGCTGAAATTCTCTCAGTGGGACAGCGTTGACCGGTGTTCACGCGGGGGGAAGACAGCTGCCGCCTCAGTCCTTGAGCGACAGCGTATGTTCGCGCAGCCATGCCATGAAGGCGCGCGGATCGCGGCCCCGATCGTCCGCTTCCTCGGGCGAGATGGGATGGCCGATGACAGGCGCTTGCGGCTTGTCGAATGCATGCACCACCTCATGCAGCAGCAATCCCTGCCGCAGCACCGGCGAAATGCGGTTCGCGATCTGATACCAGCGCGAATTCGACCCCGGAAAGTAACACGGCACGACCGTCGCGCCCGAACGGCGGATCATCTTGGCGGTGAACACGTTCCACTCCGCCTCGATTGCCGGACCGAACATCGTCTTGGACGTGGCCACCACGCCAGAGGGGAACAGGGCGATCAAACCACCCGCGGCCAGATGGTCCATTGCGGCATTGCGCATCTCGATCATCTTGCGCTGCGCATCGGGCTCGTGCGGAAAGGGCACCGGGATCATGTAGCTGGCCGCACTCTCGTCGATGCCGGTCAACAGCGAGCGTGTCAGGATCCGGTAATCATTGCGGACCCGGCCGATCAGATCCGCCAGGATCATGCCATCCACCAGACCATGTGGATGGTTGGCCACGAAAACAACCGGCCCCTCGGCCGGGATCCGCGCCAGCTGTTCCTCAGGGGTCAGCAGGTCGATGCCCATCACATCCATCGTGGCGGGCCAGAAAGCCTGCCCGGTTGGTGCGCCGCGTCGTTCGAATTCCCGCACGCGCCGGATGATACTCAGCTTGCCTGTCATCCATTCCATCGCGCGGATGATCAGACCATGCAGAGGACTGTCGAACGTATTCGAATAGGTCAGGCTGCGCCTGTCATAGACCGTCTGATGTGGTTCGACCGACCCGTCATGGTCCGGCGCAGTGCTGTGTTCCCGAATATCGACCACCTCGATGTCACCGTATGTCTTGGCCCGTCGTCGGGCTACATGCCCTCGCCGAACCGATCCGCCACCAGGGCCTCGAGCGCATCGGCAAGAGCCTTGGCATCCGGGCCGCTGGTCTGCACCTCAATAGTGGTTCCTTTGGATGCTGCCAACATCAAAAGCCCCATGATACTGTCACCCGAGGCGCTCTGCCCCTCGCGGCTGACTTCGGCGCGGGCATCAAACCCCTCGACAACTTCGACCAGTTTGGCCGAGGCACGGGCATGGAGGCCCTTCTCGTTGACGATCCTGAGGCTGCGGTGAACTGTATCCGACATGGGGGCTCTTAGTCTGTGGTTATGTTCTGGCTGTCAATGTACTTGCGCCCCGCCTCCAGCGCGTTGCGCACGGCATCGCCGATGGGCAGGTGGCGACTTTTCGCCAGCTTGATCAGCATGGGCAGATTGGCCCCGTAAAGAATGCGGCGATCCTCGGGCGCGCAGGCCCTCAGCGAGAGGTTGCTGGGAGAGCCGCCGAACATGTCGGTTACAACGACGACACCGCTGCCCGTATCCACGGCGTCGGCCGCTTCCATGATTTCCTGCTGCTTCTGGGCTCGGTCATGGTCAGCCTCGATCGAGATCGCGAGAATCCCCTTCTGCTGGCCCACAACATGCTCCACCGCCGCCAGATACTCCCGGGCAAGACCACCATGTGCAACGATCACGATCCCGATCACGGATGCCTTCCTTCAGTTTCGCGTTGCGCCGGCCCCAGGCCGACCACCTGCCAAAGAGGCATCATGACGCTCCAGTTCGCGATGTCTTATTGACACCTGCCAGCCGTCCTTAGCAAGGGTCAAGGCCAGCTTTTCTGTCATGGCAACCGACCTGTGTTGCCCGCCGGTGCAGCCGAAACCGATGGCGAAATGGGACTTGCCCTCATCGCGATAGGCCGGAAGCAGCATCCGGGTCAGATCCAGCACCTTGTCGAAGAAAGGCGCCTCGCGCGGGTCCGCAGCGATATGCGCTGCCACGGCCGGGTCACGCCCATCCCGCGCGCGCAGGGTTTCATCCCAGTAAGGATTGCGCAGGAACCGGCAGTCCAGAACCATGTCCATGCCCCGCGGCATTCCCCGCTTGTAGGAAAACGAGTTGATGGTGACCGAGAGGTGCCGCCCGGCAGAGCCTGCGAACATCCGCTCGATCTCGGCGCGCAGCTCATGCGGTGTCAGGTCAGAGGTGTCGATCACGATATCCGCCCGCGCCCGGATCGGCACCAGCAAGTCGATCTCGCGAGCGATACCGATATCGGGGCTTTCCGCAGGGGCCATGGGATGGCGGCGGCGGGTTTCGGAATAGCGCCGCTCCAGCACCTCGCTGCGACTGTCCAGATACAGCAGTTCCGGGTCCAGCCCCGGCATCTGGCCCAACCGGTCGATCGTCTCGATTAGGGCATTGGTCGAAAAGTCGCGGTTCCGCACATCCAGCCCCAAGGCCAGTGGCCGCGGCAAGGGCGGGCCATCCAGCAGGCGCGGCAGCATTGACAGCGGCAGGTTGTCGATCGCCTCGAATCCCAGATCCTCCAGCGCGTTGATGGCTGTCGAGCGCCCCGCACCTGACGGCCCGGTCACCAGTACCATGCGCTGCCCGCCGGGAGTGCGGTCCTGTCTCTGCTCGTGGATGTCCGAGCCGTTCATCCTTGCCTGCCCCATCTCGTCATGCGCTGCGTCCATGCCTAAGATATTGCAGGATCGCGGCAGGAAAAGCCGGGCTATCGACCATGTGAACCAACGGCACCGACACGCCCAGCAGATCGAGGCTGCGACTTGGAGGCAATCGGCTGTCCTCGGACCGCTCCAGATCGACGGCCAGGGCGACCGGAACGGGGCCCGTGGCTTCGGCCTTGAGGATGCCCACGCCGCGCGCCTCGATCAGACCACGCAGGGCATCCGGCGCATCGGCGATCAGGCATTGGCCCTTTGGACCCTGCCGCAGGTCAAGGCAAGTCCGATCATCCGCCACAAGGCGGGCACCAAGACTCATGAGTTGCAGCGCAAGACCGGACTTCCCGCGCCCGGACGCGCCGAGGATCAGCACGGCGCGATCCTCTATCGCTACGCAACTGGCATGCAGCACCATTGCGTGACCGCCGTCCTGCCCTGACGTTGCCTGCTGGCTGCCGGACATCTCAGACGGGCAGGCCCACGACAAAGCGCGCGCCCAGCGGTTCCGAGGTCGGGTCCGCATCCGTGGGACGGATGTTCTCGGCCCAGATCACGCCATCATGCGCCTCGACGATCTGTTTGGAAATCGCCAGACCCAGGCCGGAGTTGTTACCGAATTGTCCCGCTGGCCGTTCCGAATAGAAGCGCTTGAACACCTTGGTCAGCGCCTCGTCCGGGATGCCCGGCCCTGTATCCTCGACGACGATCAGCACACGGTTTTCGCGCTGGCGTGCCCAGACCCGGATCGCATCGCCATCTTCGCAAAAGCTGATGGCATTGGTGATCAGGTTCACGAAAACCTGCGCCAGCCGCGCCTCAAGCCCGTGGATGATGATCGGCTGCTCCGGCAGGTCGGTGATGAAATCAATCCCCTGTCCGCGCGCCTCTTGACCAAGGTATTCGCCCAGATTGCCTAGCATCTTCAGCAGATCGAAGGGTTCCTGCTCTTCCTTGACCAGTTCGCTGTCCAGCCGCGAAGCGTTCGAAATATCCGACACCAGACGATCCAGACGACGCACGTCATGTTCGATCACTTCCAGCAGTTTTTCGCGCTGGTCGTCACGTTTGGCCACCCGCAGCGTGCCGACGGCAGAGCGCAGCGACGCCAGAGGGTTCTTGATCTCATGCGCCACATCGGCGGCGAACTGTTCGTTTCCGTCGATACGGTCATAAAGCGCCGACACCATTCCCCGCAGCGCCCCCGAAAGACGTCCGATCTCGTCCGGGCGGGCCGTCATGTCGGGGATGCGGATGCGCCCGTTGGCCGCCTTGCGGCGATCACGGTCGCGTCCGATTTCGGCCGCGGCAGCAAGGTCGGAAATCGGGTTGGCAATGGTCGAGGCCAGAACGATGCTCAAGCCGATCGACACAAGCGTCGCGATCAGGAACATCTGCAACACACGCTCGCGCTCGCCCCGCACCAGCAGATCGATCTCCCCGCCCGCGCTGACAAGCGCCACTGCACCCGCCGGTTGGCCTTCCCGCATGATGGGGCTGGCGACGGTAAAGGTCGTGGCACCTGTGGGATCCTGCGCGGTGCGATAGGTCGTGCCGGTGTCCAGCGCGTTGCGCACCTGTTCACGGGCCTGCTGTTCATGCGTGAGGGCGGCCTCCTTCGACTCGAACGGGATCAACCGTGCAACGCCGGACCACAGCCATGACAGAAAATCGACGATTACCGTCGGCTCATCCGGAGCCGCCTCGCCGATCTGAAGGATACCGCGCCCCTTCCCGGTGCCGACCATTTTGCCGGACGCATCGAATACGAAAATCTCCAGACCGTCGCGCAGATCAAGCCGCTCCAGCGTGCCGGTCACTTGCGGTCCGCCACCTTGCGACAGATCCGTCCCGGCCTGCGCCTCGAACACACTTGCGATCAGTTCGGCTTCGGCCACCAGGCTGTTGAGACGCTGCACCGCCAACGGCTCGCGTGAGGAATTCATCAGAAGAATCCCGGCGACGAGGATATTCAGCGCCACCAGGTTGAACGTGATGATCTTGCGGGTCAGCGGAGAGTTCTTGAGTGAGAACAATCCACGCCGCTCGCGCCGTTGACGCAATTCCCCCTCGACAGTGGTATCCGGGGCGACGAAATCGTCGCCCAGAACAACATCACCGTCACGCCGGGGCGTCGCGTCGCGCAAGCTTATCCTTTCTGCGAGTGCCATCACTCTTCGTTATATCTGTAGCCGATACCGTAAAGGGTCTCGATCGCCGAGAATTCAGGATCAGCCGTCCGCATTTTCTTGCGCAGGCGCTTGATATGGCTGTCGATGGTCCGATCGTCCACATAGACCTGATCATCATAGGCCACGTCCATCAGCTGGTCGCGGCTTTTCACGAAACCGGGCCGCTGCGCCAACGCCTGCAACAGCAGGAATTCCGTTACCGTCAACGAAACGTCGCGCCCCTTCCAGCTGACCGAATGGCGCAGCGGATCCATCCGCAGGTTGCCCCGGTCCATGACCTTGGTTTCTTCGGTGTCGCCCACGATATCGCCGGCCACCGCTTCCTGACGGCGCAGCAGCGCGCGGATGCGTTCAACCAGAAGACGCTGGGAGAAGGGCTTCTTGACATAGTCGTCGGCCCCCATCCGCAGGCCAAGCACCTCGTCGATCTCGTCGTCCTTGGATGTCAGGAAAATCACCGGCATCGAGGTTTTTTGCCGCAGCCGCTGGAGCAGGTCCATCCCGTCCATTCGCGGCATCTTTATGTCGAGCACTGCCATATCGGGCAGTTTCTTGTTGAAAGCGTCCAGTGCGGACTGTCCATCATTATAGGTCTCGACCTCGAAACCCTCTGCTTCGAGGGTCATGGCCACCGACGTCAGAATATTCCGATCATCGTCCACCAGGGCGATTTTCGACATGGCTAAGTTCCTTGTTCTGCTCGTTACGCCTGAATTTTTCCTTAATTCATCTTCTTTTTGGTCTTTACAATCAATCCCTAAGTGCGAATCAGCCCGCAGCATTGTCGTATTTGATCGTAAAATACCCAAGCGATGGCTAATTTGCATCAGTTACGGTTTCCGGGTGATGAACAGTCCCGGGGGAATTTTGCCATGGTTGCGCTAACCTGCGACTGGTTGCGCTAACTGCGAAAAACCCTCCTGTTCCTTCATCCGAGCGTCATGTTAAGAGGCACCGCATCAGCCCCCGCAGGGTTGATCAAAGGCGCAGGGTGCTGCGCAAGGTGAACACGGACCGCCGCCCCACCGCGCGGCTACAGGAGCTTGGCAATATGGCATTTGGACGGGTAAACCCGCAATTCCGGCTTGAAGATCAGGGGATCAGCGGGCTGGGCAATGTCTTTTACAATCTTATGGAGCCCGCATTGATCGAAGCGGCCCTGAAGAAAGGCGAAGGCACACTTGGCAACGGCGGCGCCTTTCTGGTGACCACCGGCAAGTTCACCGGTCGCTCGCCCAAGGACAAGCACGTCGTGCGCACCGCATCAGTTGAGAACAACATCTGGTGGGAAAACAATGCCGCCATGTCGCCAGAAGGCTTCGACGCGCTCTATGCCGACATGACCGAGCACATGAAAGGCGGCGACTATTACGTGCAGGACCTTGTTGCCGGTGCGGATCCCGAACTGGCGATCAACGTGCGGATGGTGACAGAGCTTGCATGGCACGGCCTGTTCATCCGCCACCTGCTCCGCCGTCCCGACCGCGCCGCGCTGGATCGCTTCACGGCCGATTTCACCGTCATCAACTGCCCCAGCTTCAAGGCCGACCCCGCGCGCCACAACTGCCGCTCGGAAACCGTGATCGCCATGAACTTCGACCGCAAGATGATCCTGATCGGCGGCACCGAATACGCGGGCGAGAACAAGAAATCGGTCTTCACCCTGCTGAACTACCTGCTGCCGGAAAAAGGCGTGATGCCGATGCACTGCTCGGCCAATCACGCCACTGGCAACCCGGTCGATACCGCAGTGTTCTTCGGCCTGTCCGGCACCGGCAAGACCACGCTGTCGGCCGATCCCGCGCGCACGCTGATCGGCGATGACGAGCATGGCTGGTCGGACCGTGGAACCTTCAATTTCGAGGGTGGCTGCTATGCCAAGACCATCAACCTCAGCGCCGAGGCCGAACCCGAGATCTATGCCACCACGACCAAGTTCGGCACTGTGATCGAGAACATGATCTTCGATCCCGAAACCTTCGAGCTGGATTTCGACGACGACAGCCTGACGGCGAACATGCGCTGCGCCTATCCGCTGGACTATATCTCGAACGCCTCCGAAACCGCTCTGGGCGGGCATCCCAAGAACGTGATCATGCTGACCTGCGATGCCTTCGGCGTTCTGCCTCCCATCGCGCGGCTGACCCCGGCGCAAGCGATGTATCACTTCCTGTCGGGTTTCACCTCCAAGGTGGCAGGCACCGAGCGCGGCGTGACCGAACCCGAACCCACCTTCTCGACCTGCTTCGGCGCGCCCTTCATGCCGCGCCGCCCCGAAGCCTATGGCAAGCTGCTGCAAGCCAAGATCGCCAAGCACGGGGCAACCTGCTGGCTGGTGAACACAGGCTGGACCGGGGGCGCCTATGGCACCGGCAGCCGTATGCCGATCAAGGCGACCCGCGCCCTGCTGACAGCGGCCCTGGACGGCAGCCTGAACGATGTCGAGTTCCGCAAGGATGAAAACTTCGGCTTCGATGTGCCCGTCTCGGTTGAAGGCGTGGCCGAGGTGCTGCTGGACCCGCGCCGCACCTGGCACGACCCCGAGGCATATGACCGTCAGGCCGCCAAGCTTGTTGAGATGTTTGCCAACAACTTTGCGCAATACGTGCCCTTCATCGACGACGACGTGAAGGCTGCTGCCATCGGATGACGCCACGCTGCATAATCTGCCCTGATCAACCCCGGCCCTGACAGGCCGGGGTTTTTTCATGGCATGCGGTCAGTGCACCAGATCGTCGATCCGCACGCGGAGCAGATACCGCAGGTCGTCGCGCGACAGATAGGCCGTGAACGCCTCGATGGCGCGGTCCTTGTCCGTCAGCTTCCATGACAGCGAGGCGGGTTCCGTGTGCATGAACCCGGCCCTCTCGGCCAGACCCTTGAAGGCTACGGAGCGCACCATGAAGGCAAAGATGAAGTCGGGGTTCAGATCCCGCAGCGCGATGGCAAACCCCATCCGCGACAGCACCGAGGACATACCGCGTCCGCGATAACTCCCGGCATCCTCGTCCAGCCACATCTCGCCATGATAGCAGAGCCGTCCCTTGATTCGCTTGGCACCGGGTCCCGCCTGATAGCGCGACGCCGCCATATCCAACGGCACACCCGAGGGGGGAAACTGCCGAAAGGACCGCCGCAGGTAACTGCCCAGCGACTGTTCGCCCACTTCGACCAGACGCACCGCCTGCGTATGGGCCAGCTGACCTGACTCGGTATGACCGCAAATCCAAAAAGCGTTCAATTTTGACAAGTTATGCATGTCCGCCCGAAACGGCAGACTGACCGGCTGATGCGATCTCCCCTGCGTGACGATCCGATTATACTCGTTAAAATCATGACCTACGGTCACGATCATCTTCTGCTCGTGCAGAATTTTTGCCGCTTCGGAAAGAAGCGGCCACCGCAAAAAAACGTCATGTATCGACATGAAAGGGTGCTCCTGAAGGGTTATGGCCCATTCAGGATTGTAAACCATCAGCGGTTTTTCGCGCAGTGGTTAAGCGCGCCGAGTCACAACTTCCTCCCGCGGGGCAGACTCGACTGCGCGCGCCTGCGCGATGATGTCGGGATCAAGGCCGGGAATGTCGATCTCGCTGGACCGGTCCACCATCGACATCATGGCGAAACTGCCATCGGGAAACCGGCAGCCCAGCAGGAGACGCGCAAAACAGATCGGACGCATCCGGTCGTCAGGCCCATGGGGCATCAGCGTCGCGATGTGGTCCAGCCTGAGACCCTGCGTCGCGCGCAACTCGTCATAAGACTGCGCCGCCGAAAAGTTGAACCGCCCGGCGCCGGGCAGACCGTCTATCTTGCGACCCACGCTGCTGCGCGCCCAGCTCCAGCCATACCAGCGCGCGAAATCCGAATCCTCGCCCACCTCGGCGCACAGCCAGTGATCGTCCAGAAAGCGGAACACCAGTGCATGAGGCCGCACGACCTGAAACGCCTTGTGTTCGATCTGCCCTTCAGACAACGCCCAAGCCTGGATCGCCTGCTTCATCACATGCCCTTCGTGGGTCCAGACCCTTGATATGGGATGTTGTTGCAGATGGTAATAATACCCATCCTCGCGCGACAACGAGAAGTGAAACAACCCGACGCGGTGCCCCACCTCGGATTCCAGCCATGCGCGCCCACGCTCCAGCAGGTTGCGCGCCTCCTGCACGGCCTGTGCGCCGTGCTCGGTCAGGCGATATTGCCGATCCTCAACTGTGAACAGCGGCTGTCCGCGACATTCTTCCAGAATTTCAATGTGACGGCGAAGTGTCTGTCGTGTGACGCCCAGGTCCTGCACCGCCCGCGAGACATTGAGTGTATCCGCCAAGGTCACGAACGAACGCAGCATCTCGAAAAGAAGCGATTGGTTACTCTGCTGCTTCATCCACCCACCCCGCCCTCAGGACCATTGCTTGCGACGGTTGCAGACCTTGAGCCCGGCGCCCCTATGTTACCCATAATAGTATATTTATCATACTCTTTTGGTAAAAATATCATACATCGACGTCAAATATATGTCAAATTTTTCCACATTCATGGGCTTAATCGGTAAAAATCTAACAAGTTGATTGATTCGGCCGTTGCGCCATTCTCTTCATAGTAGAAATGTGTGAGAGAAAGACATGTCGCACCCGGTAGATATCCATGTCGGCCAGCGTTTGAAGCAATTGCGTATCCTGCGTGGGATGACGCAGACCGATGTGGCCGACGGCCTGAACATTTCGTTCCAACAGGTTCAGAAATACGAGCTTGGTCGGAACCGGATTTCGGCCAGCAAGCTTTTTGAACTGTCCCATATCCTGAAAGTCGCGCCGTCATACTTCTTCGACGGACTCGAAGCCGGTGATTCCGCACCGCAACTTCTGGACGAAGAGGCCACAAAAATTGCCTCAATGTTGACACGAATAAAGGATGATCGTCTGCGCGGCCAGATCCGCAGCTTCATCACGGAAATCGCCAACAGCCAGACCGCCGAGCCCCACGGAACAGCGGCCTGAAACAGGATCGCGGATCAGGTCCGGCCTAGCCGGTCAATCCGCGCCGCATCAGGTTCAAACCCGCGATCAGAAGAACGGCCAGCGTCGCCTTGCGAAAGGCGCGCTGGTCGATGCGATCCTGGATCTGGAACCCGATCCACGTCCCCAGCATCGCAGGTACGATCATCGCCAAGGAAAACGGGAGCGTTTCGGCCCGCATGACGCCCGAACCGACATGCGCCCCGAACAAAGCCACCGCGCCAAGCCCATAGATCACACCCTGCACCCGCATCTGCTCGGTCTTGGGTGTTTCAAGCGCCGTCAGATACATCACGGTCGGCGGCCCCCACACTCCCGAAAACCCGCCAATGAAGCCTGCAAAACCGCCAATCCCGCCTTCGATCCAGCCGCGGCCGCGCGCAGGCAGCCGCAATTGCCACCCCACAAGCTGGACCGCGCAGAACAGAACGACCGGCACACCGATCATCAGAAGCAAGGTCTCTTGCGGCAGCACGCGCACCAGTTGCGCGCTTGCCAACATCGCCACCAGGCCAATCGCCATGAACAGGCGAAACCGTTTGATCGAATCCCATGCCTCGCGCCACCCCTGACGCAGGGCCTGCATCCCGTTCGTCACCAATGTCGGCAGGATCAGCCCGGCCAGCGCCATATCCGGTGCGACAAAAGAGCCAAGCAACGATATCATGATCATCGGCATGGCAAAGCCGACGATGCCCTTGACGATCCCCGCCAAGAGCGCCACGAGCAGGGCAAAGCCAAGGATTTCGGGGGTCATCAGGGTCAGGATTGTGCTCATGCGCCCCTCTTACCACTTCGGCAGGCGGCCGCTAGTGCCGCAGCGCAATAAATCAATGCGCAACTTTCAGTTATCCAACTGGCCGTGTTGGGTATTTTTGTTGCGCTGCAACTGCGAAATGGCTAGGACGGTGTCCAGCAAAAAAAGGATGTGATTCATGGCCCATGACGGACAAGATATTGCAATGAACGCACCGGTGATTCTGCCTGACCTGCTGCGCCAGACTGGCGCCGCCCTGGTCCCTGTCGAAAAACTCTTCGACACGGCCAAATCCCGCGTGCGCGCCCGCGTCAGCGAAGGCGGCCGCGTCTCCGGCGCACTGATCGAGGCCGAGCAGACCGCCGCTCATGGTCTTGCATGGCTGGCCACCTATGTGGAATCGCTCCGCCAGATGCAGAAGTGGGCCGAGGCGCTGGACGCACAGGGCAAGTTCGGCGAGGTCGAACACCTGATCCAGCAGATCGCTTTCGGCGAATACCTGTCGCAGATCACCGGCGGCATCCAGATGAACCAGGGCGAGGTGGTGCGTCTGCAGGATCTGGGTCTTGCGCCCGAAGACACACGGGTTCTGCATGAGGCCGCTATTCTGACCCTGACACAGGGCGGAAACACGCAGGCAGCGCGCGCCCGCCTTGTCACGCTGATGCAGGAACAGTCCGCGAATGTGACCGTGGGTGCCTCCGGCCTCGATGAAGAGCTTGAGATGATCCGCGAGCAGTTCCGCCGCTTCGCCGTCGAAAAAGTCGAGCCCTATGCCCATGAATGGCACCTCAAGGACGAGTTGATCCCGATGGAGATCATCACCGAACTGGCCGAAATGGGCGTGTTCGGTCTGACGATCCCCGAAGAATACGGCGGCTTCGGCCTGTCCAAGGCGTCCATGGCCGTCGTGTCCGAAGAACTCTCGCGCGGTTATATCGGCGTCGGCAGCCTTGGCACCCGCTCCGAGATCGCGGCAGAGCTGATCCTCTGCGGCGGGACCGAGGAACAGAAGCAGAAATGGCTCCCCGGTATTGCCAGCGCGGAAATCCTGCCGACGGCCGTTTTCACCGAACCCAACACCGGGTCGGACCTTGGCAGCCTGCGCACCCGCGCGGTCAAGGATGACAGTGGCGATTATCGCATCACAGGCAACAAGACCTGGATCACCCATGCCGCCCGCACCCATGTGATGACCCTGCTGGCCCGCACCGATCCGTCCAGCACCGATCACCGCGGCCTGTCGATGTTCCTTGCCGAAAAGACCCCCGGCACCGATGAAGCCCCCTTCCCGACCCCCGGCATGACCGGCGGCGAGATCGAGGTTCTGGGCTACCGCGGGATGAAGGAATACGAGCTTGGCTTCGACAACTTCCATGTCAAGGGCGAGAACCTTCTGGGCGGCGAAGAAGGCAAGGGCTTCAAACAGCTGATGCAGACCTTCGAATCCGCCCGCATCCAGACCGCCGCCCGCGCCGTCGGTGTGGCGCAGGCCGCATTGGACGTGTCGATGCAATATGCCATCGACCGCAAGCAGTTCGGCAAAGCGCTGATCAACTTCCCCCGCGTCTCCGGCAAACTGGCGATGATGGCGGTCGAGATCATGGTGGCGCGGCAGCTCACCTATTTCTCGGCCTTCGAGAAAGACAATGACCGCCGCTGCGATCTTGAGGCTGGCATGGCCAAGCTGCTGGGCGCCCGCGTCGCCTGGGCCGCCGCCGACAATGGCTTGCAGATCCATGGGGGCAACGGCTTCGCGCTGGAATACAAGATCAGCCGCATCCTCTGCGACGCGCGCATCTTGAACATCTTCGAAGGGGCCGCAGAAATTCAGGCGCAGGTCATCGCCCGCCGTCTACTCGACTGATTCAGCCCCGCGCATAATCATCCCAAGCCCCGCAGCGCAAACCTGCGGGGCTTTGTCTTGCGCCACCCTTCCTCGTTTCGCAAATACTCAAGCAAACCATGCCCTTGCCCGGCGCGGCTGTTATGTGTCACTGTCAACCAAACACCGCGCAACCGGAAAGACCTGACCATGACCAAACCCTGCATCATCTGTGTCGCCATCACCGGCTCGGTCCCGACCAAGGCCGACAACCCCGCCGTGCCGATCACCGTTTCGGAACAGATCGAGAGCACGCAGGAGGCGTTTGAGGCAGGGGCCACCATCTGCCACGCCCATGTCCGCAACGATGACGGCACGCCCTCCTCCGACCCCGAGAAATTCGCCCGCCTCAAGGAAGGTCTGGAGAAGCACTGCCCCGGCATGATCATCCAGTTCTCGACAGGCGGACGCTCCGGCGCGGGTCAGACCCGCGGCGGAATGCTGCCGCTGCGGCCCGACATGGCCTCGCTGTCCGTCGGGTCCAACAACTTCCCCACCCGCGTCTACGAGAACCCGCCGGATCTGGTGGATTGGCTCGCGGCCGAGATGCTGAAATATGACGTGAAGCCCGAGATCGAGTGTTTCGACCTCAGCCATATCCATCAGGCCGCGAAAATGGCCAAGGATGGCCGCCTGAAAGGGCCGCTTTACGTGCAGTTCGTGATGGGCGTGAAAAACGCCATGCCCGTGGATCGCGAGACGTTTGATTTCTACATCAAGACCGTGGAACGCCTGCTGCCCGATGCGGAATGGTGCGCCGCGGGGATCGGGCCGGGCCAAGTCATCCTGAACGAATGGGTCGTGGCCGCCGGCGGGCATGCCCGCGCAGGGCTGGAAGACAACATCCGGCTGGATCGTGACCATCTGGCCCCGTCCAACGCGGCGCTGATCAAGCGCGTTACCGATCTGTGCGAGAAATACGAGCGCCCCGTCGCCACTCCGGCACAGGCGCGTGACATCCTCGGGCTGCGTCCGGCCTGACACAAGTCGACTGCGCGCCTCACTGTCGGGCGCGCAGTTCTTCCAGCATCTGCAATGCAGCCGCTGTCGCCGTGACACGCCCCTGCGCCACATCGCGGCCCAGCGTCTGCATCCGCGCCTTGACCTCCGGCACATCAAGCTGCGCCAAAAGCCCCTGCCGCACTTCCTGCCCGAACCAGTATTCCGCCTGCCCGGCGCGGCGGGCCTCGAAATGCCCCGTCTCGCGCCTCCAGTCGATCAGCGCCGTCATCTCCGACCACGCCACTTCCAGCCCCTCGACCTGCAAGGCAGACACGGTCATCGCCTTGGGAAAGCCCTCCGGGTCCTGCGGCCGCTTGCGCAACAGGCGCAGGGCCCCCGCATAATCCGCGCAGGTCCGCTGCGCCGCGGGTTTCAGATCGCCATCCGCCTTGTTCACAAGGATCAGGTCCGCCATCTCCATGATGCCGCGCTTGACGCCCTGCAACTCGTCTCCCCCGGCCGGGGCCAGCAGCAGAAGGAACAGATCCGACATTTCTGCCACCACGGTCTCGGATTGCCCCACACCGACCGTCTCGATCAGCACCACGTCGAACCCTGCCGCCTCGCACAGCGCCACCGCCTCACGCGTGCGCCGCGCCACACCGCCCAGATGCGACTGCGCGGGCGATGGGCGGATAAAGGCATCGGGTTCGCGGCTCAGATGCTCCATTCGCGTCTTGTCGCCAAGGATCGACCCGCCTGACCGCGCCGAGGATGGATCAACCGCCAGCACCGCCACCCGCAAGCCCTCGCGCAAAAGCATCAGGCCGAAGCTTTCGATAAAGGTGGATTTCCCCACCCCCGGCGTGCCTGACAATCCGATCCGCAGCGCCTGCGCATCCGATTGCGCGCGCAGCAGTTCGATCAACGCGGTCGTCTGCGCACGATGATCGGGGCGGCTGCTTTCGACCAGCGTGATCGCACGGGCCAGCGCGCGGCGATCCTGCGCCATGATGCGCCGGGCAAGCTCGGTCATGTCCATCGGCTTAGTCCTTCGTCCTGTCCGGTCTTCATGCCTTGGCAGGCTGGGCCTGTCCAGTCAGGCGATGGACGGCGCGGCCGAAATCCCCGATAAGGCCGCCATGCAGACCGCTCTTCCCATCCATGACGCGCTGGAACCGCTGATCGCGGCGCTGCGCACCCATGGCCGCGCTGTGCTGCAAGCCCCGCCGGGCGCGGGCAAGACCACTGTGGTGCCCTTGGCGATGCTGGACGCAGGGCTTACCCAAGGCCGCATCCTGATGCTGGAACCCCGCCGCCTTGCCGCCCGCGCCGCAGCCGAACGCATGGCCGACACCTTGGGCGAGCCTGTCGGTCAGACGGTCGGCTACCGCATCCGGGGCGACAGCAGGACCAGTGCGAAAACCCGGATCGAGGTCGTGACAGAAGGCGTCCTCACCCGGATGATCCAATCCGATCCGGGCCTCGCGGGCGTCGGCGCAGTGATCTTCGACGAATTCCACGAGCGGTCCCTGAACGCCGATCTGGGCCTCGCCCTCTGTCTTGAAATCGCGGGGGCCCTGCGCGACGATCTGATCCTTCTGGCCATGTCGGCCACGCTGGACGCGGAACCCGTGGCCGCCCTGATGGGCGACGGCACCCCCGTCATCACATCCCAGGGCCGCAGTTTCCCCGTCGATCTGCACTGGCTGGGCACCCCCCTGCCCAAAACCGCGCGTCTGGAGGACGCCTGCGCTGATCTGGTCACCCACGCTATCGCGGCAACCCAAGGTGGCGTTCTCGTCTTCCTCCCCGGCGAAGGCGAGATCAAACGGGTCGAGGCGCTGCTATCGAAACGTCTGCCTCCTGATTGCGCCATTCGCCCCCTCTATGGCGCGATGGATTTCGCCGCCCAGCGCGCCGCCATCGCCCCTGTCACGCAACCCGGCACACGCAAGATCGTGCTGGCCACCTCCATCGCGGAAACGTCCCTGACGATCGAGGATATCCGCGTCGTCGTCGATGCTGGCCGTTCTCGCCGGGCCCGTTTCGATCCGGGCGCAGGCATGTCCCGCCTTGTCACAGAACGCGTCACCCGGGCCGAGGCGACGCAACGCGCAGGCCGCGCAGGCCGTGTGGCGGCGGGAATCTGCTACCGCCTCTGGACACGCGGCGAAGAAGGGGCCCTCGCCCCCTATCCCCCCGCCGAGATCGAGGCGGCGGACCTCTCCCCCCTCGCCCTCGAACTCGCCCTCTGGGGGGCCGCGCCCGATCAACTGGCCTTCCTGACCCCGCCCAACCCCGGCAGCTATGCCGAGGCGCAATCCCTCCTGCGAATGCTGGGCGCGCTTGATGCCACAAACCGCATCACCGCCCATGGCCGCATCCTCGCCGCCCTCCCGCTGCATCCGCGTCTGGCGCATATGCTGGCCGTGGCAGGCAAACAGGCCGCCCCCCTCGCCGCCCTGCTGGCCGACCGCGACCCCCTGTCGCGCGGCGCGCCCGTCGATCTGACCCTGCGGATCGAGGCGATCACCGACCTCAAACGCTACATCGACACGCGCCCGCACCCCGCCAACCGCGCTGCTGTCGAACGCATCAAGGCCGAGGGTAAACGCCTCGCCAGCACGGCCAGCCAAGGCACCACCGGCCCGCTCAGCCCCGCCGAACAAGCGGCCCTCGCCTATCCCGACCGTATCGGCCAGCGCCGCAAGGGCGATGCCGCGCGCTTCATCCTGTCGGGCGGCAAAGGGGCCATCCTCGACGATCACGACCCGCTGGCCTCATCCCGGCTGATCGTCGCCACCGACCTTGACGGCAACCCGCGTGAGGCGAAGATCAGGCAAGCCGCAGCCATCACTGAAAGTGCCCTGCGCGGGCTGTTCGCGGATCAGATCATCTGGCAGGATCTCTGCGCATGGTCCCGCCGCGACCGCCGCGTCATTTCCCGCAAGCAGGAACGCTTAGGCGCACTGGTGCTGGATGACCGTATCTGGTCGGACGCCGCGCCCGAACAGATCGCCCGCGCCATGCTGGACGGGGTCCGCGATCTGGGCCTGGCCCCCTCGCCCGCCGCACAGCGGTTCCGCGCCAGGGTGCATCTTGCCCGCAAGGGCGGGCTCGACTTGCCCGATATGTCCGACGACGCCTTGATGAGCAGTCTTGACGATTGGCTCCTTCCCCATTTGGCGGGCGTCCGCAGCGCCGCCGACTGGAAGTCCTTCGATCTGCTGCCCCCCCTCCGCGCCATGCTGGACTGGACAACACAACAGGCGCTCGACCGCGCCGTGCCCTCCCATTTCACCACGCCCCTGGGCCGTCAGATCCCCATCGACTATGACGGCGAGGTGCCCGCCATCGAACTGCGCTTGCAGGAAATGTTCGGCCAGACGACGCATCCCACCGTTGCAGGCCAACCCTTGCGCGTCACCCTCCTGTCACCCGGTCAACGCCCGGTGCAGGTCACGATGGACATTCCCGGCTTCTGGGACAGCTCCTATGCCGATGTGCGCCGCGACATGCGCGGCCGCTACCCGCGCCACCCATGGCCCGAAAACCCGCGCGAGGCCGACCCGACCCTGCGCGCCAAACCACGGGGCACATGATCCTTCTCATCGTCACGGTGTCTCTTTGCGTTTTTCGCGGAATGGGGGTATAAAGGCGGGATAATCAAAAACAATATGTCGGTCTTCGACCGATGAGGCACGGAAACCAGCAGATGATGAACCCGCTCAAAGCCGCCTGGACCAGCATGGTTCAACCCCTTCTCACACGCCCGAAGCGCCTTCAGGTCGCGGCGCTGTGCCTGCGTGGAACCCCACCCGCGCGTGAAGTGCTTCTGATCACCTCGCGCGATACAGGGCGGTGGATCCTGCCCAAGGGCTGGCCCATCGACGGCCTGACCGCCCCCGGCGCCGCCCTGCAGGAAGCTTGGGAAGAAGCGGGCGTCCAGTCCGGCACCATCACCGAAGAACCCTTGGGCACCTATGACTATGACAAGCGGCTTGAGGGCGGCGTGCCCGTTCTGGTCGAGGTCAAGGTCTACGCAGTCACCGATGTCCAGATGGCGGACGACTACCCCGAAGTGGACGAACGCAACCGCCGCTGGATGTCCCCGTCCGAGGCCGCGACACGCGTGGACGAGCCGGGCCTGCGCGAGATCCTGCGGCAATTGTAACAGCAACGTCACAAAATCATGACAGCCCGCTTGATATGACGGGCTATCCCCTCTAGGCCCGTGTTCGGATTTCAACGGCCCGTCCTGACCGGATGCGGCACGGGTAAAGGACTGCGCGCGACCATGTCTGATCAGGACAAAAGCTGGGCCACGCTGGACAAGGACCTCAACCGCATCTCGCGGGTGGAATATGCCACGTCCTATGTCTCGCGGCCTCTGGTCGGTCCGGGCATCGCGCTCGCCTTCATCGTCGTCGCCGGGCTGATGGCGGCAATCCTGATGGGCACGGCGGATCTGAACCTTGTCGTGGTCGCCGCCGCCGTATTCGGGGCCTATATGGCGCTGAACATCGGGGCCAATGACGTCGCCAACAACATGGGCCCTGCGGTCGGGGCCAATGCCCTGACCATGGGCGGGGCGATCCTGATCGCCGCCATTTTCGAAAGCGCCGGAGCCCTGCTGGCAGGCGGCGATGTCGTCTCGACGATCTCGCGCGGGATCATCGACCCGAACACCATCGCGGACCCGCGCATCTTCGTCTGGGCGATGATGGCGGCGCTGATCTCCTCGGCCCTCTGGGTAAACCTCGCCACATGGATCGGCGCGCCGGTCTCGACCACCCATTCCGTCGTGGGCGGTGTGATGGGCGCCGGTATCGTCGCCGCCGGGATGAACGCTGTGAACTGGCCCAGCATGGGGGCGATCGCCGCAAGCTGGGTGATCTCGCCCCTGATGGGCGGTCTCATCGCCGCCGCCTTCCTTGCCCTGATCAAAAGCCGCATCATCTACCGCGAAGACAAGATCGCCGCGGCGCGCGTCTGGGTGCCGATCCTTCTGGGGATCATGGCAGGCACATTCGGCACCTATCTGGCGCTCAAGGGCCTGAACAAGGTGATCAAGATCGACATGGGGCTGGCCCTCCTGATCGGACTCGGCATCGGGGTGGCCTGCTATGCGCTTTGCGTACCGCTGATCCGCCGTCAGTCCGAAGGAATGGAGAACCGCAACAAATCGCTCAAGGTGCTGTTCGGCCTGCCACTGGTCTTTTCGGCCGCCCTGCTGTCCTTTGCGCATGGCGCCAATGACGTTGCCAATGCGGTGGGGCCGCTGGCCGCCATCGTCCACGCGATCGAGGATGGCGGCGCCTCGGACCGCGTCACCATCCCCACATGGGTCATGGTGATCGGTGCCTTCGGCATTTCCTTCGGCCTGTTCCTGTTCGGACCGAAACTGATCCGCATGGTCGGCAGCCAGATCACCAAGCTGAACCCGATGCGCGCCTATTGTGTCTCGCTTTCGGCGGCGATCACGGTGATCGTGGCCAGCTGGCTTGGCCTGCCGGTCAGTTCCACCCATATCGCCGTCGGCGCGGTCTTCGGTGTGGGCTTCTTCCGCGAGTGGGATCACGAACGCCGCGCCCGCAACGGCAGCTATGTCCTGTCTGAAGAAAAACGCATCGCCCCCGAGGAACGCCGCCGCCGCAAACTGGTGCGCCGCTCGCATTTCCTGACCATCATCGCCGCATGGGTGATCACCGTGCCCGCCGCGGCCCTGCTGTCAGGACTGATCTTCCTGATGCTGTCCCAACTGCCCGCCTGACCCAAGCCCCGCGTTCATCTTGCCAAAAATACTCCGGGGGGAGTCCGCAGGACGGGGGGCAGCGCCCCCCTCAGCGCCATTGGGTCAGGTCACAGGCCCAGGCACCAGCGCATGATCGCCTTCTGCGCGTGCAGGCGGTTCTCGGCCTCGTCGAAGATCACCGAATGCGGCCCATCCATCACGGCGCTTGTCGCCTCGTCGTCACGATGCGCGGGCAGGCAATGCATGAACAGGGCATCCGGCTTGGCCCGTGCCATCAATGCCTCATTCACCTGATAGGCCCGCAACTGGTTGTGCCGCCGCTCCCGCGCTGATTGCGGATCGTGCATGCTGACCCAGGTGTCGGTGACCACCAGATCGGCCCCCTCCACCGCCTTGTGCGGATCGCGCTCGATCGTGACGCTGACACCCTTGGCGCGAGCCTCCTCGACAAAGACCATCTCGGGATCAAGGGGCGGCGGGCCGGTGAACACCAGGTCGAAACCGAACTGCCCCGCCGCATGGGCGAAACTCGCAAAGACGTTGTTGCCATCCCCCGACCACACCACCTTGCGACCCTTGATGGGGCCGCGATGCTCCTCGAACGTCATGATATCGGCCATGATCTGACAGGGATGGGTCCGGTTGGTCAGCCCGTTGATCACGGGCACCGTGGCATGCTCGGCCATCTCCAGCAGCGTTGCCTCCTCGAAGGTGCGGATCATGATCATGTCCACATAACGCGACAGCACGCGGGCCGTGTCGGCGATCGTCTCGCCATGCCCCAATTGCATGTCGGCCCCCGACAGCACCATCGTCTGTCCGCCCATCTGGCGCACGCCCACGTCAAAGGATACGCGCGTCCGGGTCGAAGGCTTCTCGAAGATCAGCGCGACCATGTGGCCCGCCAGGGGCTGCTCGGCGTCGGGCATCCCCTTGGGTCGCCCATTGCGCGCATCCTTGATCCGGCGCGCCTCGTCGATCATGTGACGCAGATCAGCGGATGAGGTTTTGTTGATGTCGAGAAAATGCGGCATGGCAATCGATTCCTGAAGCCGGGGAGGGGGGCCAGCCCCCCACGTTCAACGATGTTGAACGATCCCCCCGGGATATTTGGGGCAAAAAGAAGCTCAGGCGCGTTTCGCCTCAAGCGTGGCGGCAGCGCGGTCAAGGCGGGTGATGGCCTCGGCGATCTCATCCTCCGTGATGTTCAGCGGTGGCAACAGGCGGATCACATTGTCGCCCGCAGGCACGGTGATGACCTGTTCGGCATAGCCAGCCGCCACCATATCCGTGTTCGGCACCTTGCATTTCAGACCCAGCATCAGGCCGGACCCGCGCACCGCCGCGAACACATCGGGATGGGCACCGACCAACCCTTCCAGCTTCTGGCGCAGCCCCCCGGCACGGGCGCGCACGCCTTCCAGAAAGGCGGGATCGGCCACGATCTCCATCACCGCATTGCCGACAGCGCAGGCCAGCGGGTTGCCGCCATAGGTCGACCCATGCGTGCCCGCCGTCATGCCGGAAGCCGCGTTTTCTGTGGCAAGCACCGCACCCAGCGGAAAGCCCCCGCCGATGCCCTTGGCGACCATCATGATATCGGGCGTGACCCCCGCCCATTCATGCGCGAACAGACGCCCCGTCCGGCCCATGCCGCACTGCACCTCGTCCAGGATGAGCAGCGTCCCCGTCTCGTCGCACAGCGCCCGCAACCCCTTGAGACACTGATCTGGCAGCGGGCGGATACCGCCTTCGCCCTGCACAGGCTCGATCAGGATCGCCGCCGTACGCGCGTTGATCGCCGCATGCAGCGCGTCATGGTCGCCCCAGTCCAGATGGATGAAACCGGGCAGAAGCGGCCCGAACCCCTTGGTCATCTTCTCGGACCCGGCCGCCGCGATACCCGCCGAGGACCGGCCATGGAAGGACCCGTTGAAGGTGATGATATCCGTCCGCTCGGGCTGGCCTTTCTCATACCAGTATTTGCGCGCCATCTTGACCGCCAATTCGCAGCTTTCCGTGCCCGAGTTGGTGAAGAACACCGTATCGGCAAAGGTGGCTGCCACCAGCCGGTCGGCCAGTTCCTGCTGCTGCGGGATCTGATAGAGGTTCGACACATGCCAGATCTTCTGCGCCTGTTCGGTCAGCGCCGCCACCAACGCCGGATTGGCATGACCCAGCACATTCACCGCGATCCCGGCCCCCAGATCAAGGAAGCGTCGGCCATCCGCCTCGATCATCCAGCTTCCCTCGCCCTTCACGAACTGGAGGGCGGCGCGGTTATAGGTCGGCAAAACGGACGGGATCATGGTGATCTTCCTTATCTGGCAAGGCCCTGTGAGTGCATCACGAGGGGCCTCAAGTCAACATTCTCGACGATATGGCATCGGTTGGCGCAACATTCGACAAGCGATACAGTTCGAGAGGGCGGATTGCGGGGTATAAATGCGCCAAAGCGCGAAAGGCAAAAGCAGGCGGAACGTCAGGCGCGGGTGCGTCGGCGTCGGGTCGTCACGAAAGGGATGCGGCTTTTGCTCATGACGCTGTGATAGCGGCCCGCATGGCAAAGGCCAAGACAAATTCGGCAGGGCCACCCCTTGCCTGTGCAAAGTGGCCACAGCATAGATGGGCGATGTTCGTCGCCCGCCCCCTGAACCCGCCGCTGGCCATCGCCCTGATGCTGTCGGCTACCGCTTTCATCGCGGGCACCACTCTGCTGGCCAAGGCTATCGGCGGGGGACATCTGGGTCCGCCGCTTCATCCCCTGCAGATCAGCCACGGACGCTTCATCTTTGCCTTTGCCCTGTTTGCCAGTGCGGCGGCGGTGCTGCGCCCGCGCATCCAGCGCCCCGATCTGCGGCTGCATCTGGGGCGGACTTTCTTCGGCTGGAGCGGCGTCACCCTGATGTTCGCCGCCGTCGCCTTCATCCCCATGGGCGACGCCACCGCGATCAGCTTTCTGAACCCGGTCTTTGCCATGCTGCTGGCGATCCCGCTTCTGGGTGAACGTGTGGGGCGCATCCGCTGGAGCGCGGCCTGCATCGCCCTGCTAGGCGCGCTGATCCTGCTGCGCCCCACCCCGGCCAGCTTTCAACCTGCCGCTCTGCTGGCGCTGGTCGCGGCTGTTGCCATGGGGCTTGAGGTGATCTTCATCAAGAAACTCGCCGGGCGCGAGGCGCCGTTCCAGATCCTGCTGGTCAACAACGCCATCGGCGTGGTCATCGCCAGTCTGGCCGTGATCCCGGTCTGGACACCGCCCACGCCCGCCCAATGGGTCGCGCTTGCCGCCATCGGCGCGTTGATGGCCACGGCGCAGGTGTTCTTCATCAACGCCATGGCGCGGGCCGATGCCAGTTTCGTAGCGCCTTTCAGCTATGCCACGCTGATCTTCGCGGCCCTCTACGATGCGGTGGTTTTCGGCACCCGCCCCGATGCCGTGTCATGGATGGGCGCGCTGGTGATCCTGTCCGGCGCGGGCCTTCTTGCGTGGCGCGAAGCGCGGCTGGGCAAGCCTCGCCCGCCTGTGCCGCCCGCCTCGGGCGCGGCACCCTGACGGATCACGCCTTCAGACGATAGCCAGTGCGGAACATCGACCACGCCATCAGGCTGATCACCAATGTCGTGGCGCTGCACACCGTCAGGCCCAGCCAGGGCGAGCTGTCCGATACTCCCAGCACTCCGAAACGCACCCCGTCGATCAGGTAGAAGACCGGGTTCACATGGGTGATCTCATAGAGAACGGGCGGCAGGGCCGCGACGGAGTAGAACGTGCCCGACAGAAAGGCCAAAGGCGTCACGATGAAGTTGGTGATTGCCGCCATCTGGTCGAACTTGTTGGCAAAGACCCCTGCCACGATCCCGACCGCGCCCATCATGGCCGATCCCAGCAGCACGAAGATCAGCGCCCACAGCGGATGGGCAATCGGGATTCCCAGCACCAGCAGGATTCCCAGCCCGATCGCCAGCGCCACTGCCAGCCCGCGCACGATCCCGCCCGCCAGATAGCCCAGCACCAGCTCACCCGCCGAGAGGGGCGGCATCAGCGTGTCCACGATATTGCCCTGCACCTTCGAGATCACGATGGAAGACGAGGTGTTGGCGAAGGCGTTCTGGATCACCGTCATCATCAGGATGCCCGGCGCGATGAAAGCGGTGAAGGGCACACCCAGAACGTCGCCGCGTGTGGGGCCTATGGCGATGGAAAAGATCACCAGAAACAGCGCCGCGGTCACCAGCGGGGCCAGCAGCGTCTGGGTCCAGACCGAAACGAAGCGCATCACCTCGCGCCAGGCCAGCGTATAGAGGCCCAGCCAGTTGACCCGTCCGAAGCGCCGGCTTCCCATGTCGCGTGTCTGACTCATCTCGGCTTCTCCTGTTTTTCCTGGCCATGCGGTGGCGGCAGGCCCCTGCAAACCGGTGCGGATGTGATTCGGCACCTTGTAACTCGGCAAGGGTTGTTTAGAATAGGAACCTACAAGATGACAGGGCGGCCCCGGAGATTGCGGGCCGCCTTTTGGGTAAGGAAAGACCATGTCCTGGACCGATGAGCGCGTTGAGCTGTTGAAGAAAATGTGGGGCGAGGGCCAGTCGGCCAGCCAGATCGCCAAGGAACTTGGCGGCGTCACGCGCAATGCCGTGATCGGCAAGGTCCATCGTCTGGGTCTGTCCAACCGCGCTGGTGCGGCCCCTGCCCCTGCGGCGGCGGCCCCCGCAGCGGCCCCCAAACCCGAGGCCAAGCCCAAGCCCGCGCCCAAACCGGTCGAGGCGAAGGCCCGTCCCGCCGCCAAGCCCGCGCCGCGGGTGGTGGAGGATGAGGTCGAGGTTGAGGATGACGTGGAGGAGGATGTCGTGGCCCGTCAGGTCACGGTGCCCCATACCCGCAAGGCGATCATTCCGGCGGGGCAGCCTTTGCCGCCGCAGCCTTCGGCCAATGAGATCAGCCCCGAAGCCTTGGCCAAGGTATCCGAGATCGAAAAGAAGGCGCGCCGCCTGACGCTGATGGAACTGACCGAGCGGACCTGCAAATGGCCCGTGGGCGATCCTGCGACCGAAAACTTCTGGTTCTGCGGCCTGCCCACGCAGGCGGGCAAGCCTTACTGTGAAGCGCATGTGGGGGTGGCGTTCCAGCCCATGTCCTCGCGCCGTGACCGCAAGCGGTAATTCCGAGTGTCCCACCGTGGGACATTTTTCGGTTTATTTGTTTTCAATGGGTTGGCGGGTCGCGTTAGGGATTTTTTAACGGTTTCGTGGTGTGGTGCGGGCTTGGACCGGGGGGGTGACCTTCGGTGCGTGGGGTCTCCCGCGTTCGCAGACAGCGGCTTTGGGATAGACGTAGGGTGCGTGCAAGCACGCACCATTCCCGCCCGCAATTACAAATGGTGCGTGCAAGCACGCACCCTACGGCTCGCTAGCGGCTCTCATCCAACCTCTCTACCAAGACGCGCGGTCGCCGACACGCGGGGTGGCGATGGGACGGCTGTTTGGGGCAGTTTATGGTTGTCCGGTCATCGAACGATCATTCTGGTCGCAACGGTTGCCAAATCGCCGCCCCGGGGGGCGGGTCGGCGATCGCGCGGCGGTGCTGCGCACCTTGATTCCGCGCGGAGCGCAAAAAACAAAAAGGGCACCTGCTGGGGTGCCCTTTGGTGTTTCAGCGGATCAAAGCGTTCACGCCGCCTTCAGCCCCGCCATCACGCGCGACAGGTGGTAGTCGGTGTCGCCAAGCTGCGCATCCAGCATCACCAGACGTTTGGCGTAATGCGAGACGGGGTATTCCCATGTCATCGCGATGCCGCCATGCATCTGGATCGCCTCTTCCGCCACAAGGCGCGCGGCGCGGCCTATCAGGTTTTTCGCCATGGACACGAAGCGGGAGGCATCGGGGCCGTCCAGTTCGGACGCGGCCTTGATGGTGATGGAGCGGGACTGCTCGATCTCGGTCAGCATGTCGACGGCGCGGTGTTGCAGGACCTGAAACTTGCCGATGGGCACACCGAATTGCTTGCGCGTGCGCAGGTAGTCCAGCGTGGTGGCATGGGTCACGTCCATGGCACCCACGGCCTCGGCGCAGAGGGCCAGAGTGCCTGCGTTCAGCGCGTCGGTCAGGGCGTCGGCGGCATCGGCCATCAGCAGCTTGGCGGGCGTGTCGTCGAGCAGCACCTCGGCGGCACCGCCACCATCCATCATCGGATAGCCTGCGATCTGGGCGTCGCTTGCCTGCACTTCGAACAGCGCGGGTTTGCCGTCCAGCATGGCGGCGACGAGGATCACATCGGCGACTTGGCCGCCATAGACGGCGGATTTGCGGCCTGACAGGACATGGCCCGCGCCTTTGGCTGTGGCAGTGCAGGTGATGCTGTCCAGATCATAGGGGGCTTCCACCTCGCCCACGGCGACGGCGTATTTCGTGGCACCGGACAACAGCACCTCTTGATCCGCACCGATCTTGGTCATGAGGCGGCTGGCCATGGCCGCGCCCAGCAGGGGTTCGGGGTTGAGGGCGCGGCCCAAAGCCTCAAACACCACCATGATGTCGAAACCCGTGCCGCCGAACCCGCCAGCATCCTCGGGGGCCAGCGCGAACAGCGCGCCCAGTTCGGCCATTTCCGCCCATTTGTCGGGATCATGGCAGGGCAGCGCATAGGCCACCTTGTTGCGGTGATCGACGGGGTATTTGTCGCCCAGATAGCGGTTGAGGCTGTCTTGGAGCATCCGGCGGTCTTCGGTGAGGTTGAAATCCATCGGTCAGAGCTCCAGCATGGTTTTGGTCAGGATATTGCGCTGAATCTCGTTGGAACCGCCGAAGATCGATGTCTTGCGGTTGTTAAAATAGCGCGCGGCGTTGTTGGCGGTGCCTTCGGGGCCAAACATGATGTTGCCGTCCGTCATGGAGCCGGGGAAGGGTGCGGCGACGGGGCCAAGGGCGCGGCGGGCGAGGTCCTTTAGTTCCTGATGGATGACGGTGCCTTTGATCTTGAGGATCGAGGTTTCGGGGCCGGGTGCGCCCTGCTGCTGCGCCTTGAAGAGCATACGCAGGTTGGTGATTTTCATCGCCTCGAGGTCAATCTCGGCCTGCGCGATACGGGCGGCGAAGAGCGGGTCTTCGATCAGGGGGCGGCCTGCGCGGCGGATTTTTCTGGCGAGGGCTTTGACCTCTTCCAGCGATTGCATCGAGAAGCCGACACCTGCGATGCCCGTGCGTTCATGGGTGAGCAGGAATTTGGCGATGGTCCAGCCCTTGTTTTCTTCGCCCACCAGATTGGCGACGGGAACGCGGACGTCGGTGAAGAAGACCTCGTTCACCTCGTGCCCGCCCTCGATCAGGCGGATGGGGCGCATCTCGATACCCGGCGTGGCAAGGTCGACGAGGATGAAGCTGATGCCTTCCTGCTGTTTCGCGGCGGGATCGGTGCGGCAGAGGCAGAAGATCATGTTGGCGTGCTGGCCCAGCGTGGTCCATGTCTTCTGGCCGTTGATGATGTAGTGATCGCCCTCGCGCACGGCGCGGGTTTTCAGGCTGGCGAGGTCGGAGCCTGCCCCCGGTTCGGAATAGCCCTGACACCACCAGTCGGTGCCGTCGAGGATGCGGGGCAGGTAATAGTCCTGCTGTTCCTTGGAGCCGAAGGCTTGCAGCACCGGGCCCAGCATGTTGAGGCCGAAGGGCACGATGCGGGGGGCGTAGGCGCGGCAGCATTCTTCTTCGAAGATATGCTTTTGCACGGGTGTCCAGCCGGGACCGCCGAAATCCACGCCCCATGTGGTGGCGAGCCAGCCCTTGCGGTTCAGGATGGCGTGCCATTCCTCCAGCATCTCCTTGGTCTGCTCGCCGCCGTTGCGGACCGCGTCGGAAATGCGTTTGGGCAGGTTTTCGGCCAGATAGGCGCGCACTTCATCGCGGAAGGCGATTTCCTCGGGGGCGAAACTCAGGTCCATCTTCAGGCCTCCTTGTTCATGTCAGCGAAAGATGTGCCTTGCGTGGCCATCTTTTCAAGCAGGGCCGGAACCTGCCAATAGGTCGCATCTTCCTGTGCGTAGGTCTTGATGCGTTGGGTCAGCGCGGCGGCGCCGATGGTATCGGCATAGTGCAGCGGGCCGCCGCGATGGCGGGGGAAGCCGTAGCCGAACAGGAAAACCATATCCACGTCGAGCGGGCGTTTGGCCGTGCCGTCTTCGACCACGCGGGTGGCTTCGACGATCATGGCGGTCATGTAGCGGTCCACGATGTCTTGATCGGTGAAGGTGCGCGGGGTGATGTTGGCTTTGGCGCGTTCCTCGGCGATGAAGGTGTCCACGGCGGGGTTCGGTGTGATCTCCTTACCCTCGTAGACGTAGTAGCCCTTGCCGGTCTTGCGCCCGAACCAGCCCGCCTCGCAGATGCGGTCGGCCACGGCTCCGGCGTAACGTTCGTTGGGGTCGCGGGTGGCGGCCTTGCGTTTGCGGGTCATCCAGCCGATGTCGAGACCGGCAAGATCGCCCACCTTGTGCGGGCCCATGGCGAAGCCGAACCCTTCGAGCGCGGTATCCACCTGCTGCGGGGTGGCCCCGTCGAGGACCAGATAGGCGGCGGTTTTGCTGTAATGGGCGAGGATACGGTTGCCGATGAACCCGTCGCAGACGCCGGCGCGGACGCCGACCTTGCCCAGCTTTTTCGCAAGCTGGAAGCCACTGGCGACCACATCGGGGGCGGTCTTGTCCGCCACCACGATTTCCAGCAGGCGCATCACATGGGCGGGGCTGAAGAAATGCAGGCCCAGCACGTCCTGCGGGCGCGCGGTCACAGCCGCGATTTCGTTGATATCCAGATAGGAGGTGTTGGACGCAAGGATCGCACCGGGTTTGCAGATCGCATCCAGCTTGGTGAAGATGTCTTTCTTGACACCCATATCCTCGAAAACGGCCTCGATCACCAGATCGACCGCGCCCAGCGCGCCCATGTCGAGCGAGGGTGTGAGCATGGCCAGCGTCGCGTCGCGCTTGTCCGCCTTGAGCTTGCCGCGTTTGACGGCCCCGTCGAGATTGGCGGTGATCGTGGAGATGCCACGGTCGAGACCGTCCTGCGCGACTTCGACCAAGGTGACGCGCAGCCCCGCCAGAAGGCAGGCGGTGGCGATGCCGGAGCCCATGGTGCCGCCGCCGATCACGCCGACATGGGCGATCTCGCGGGAGGGGCCTTTCGCCTCGGGGATGTTGCTGACGGCGCGTTCGCCGAAAAAGGCGTGGATCAGGCCCGCGCGCTGCGGCGTGTCCATGCAGGCCATGAAGGCGGCGCGTTCGATTTTCAGACCCTCGGCCAGCGGCAAGGTGGAGGCGGCCACGGCTTCCACGCATTTATGCGGCGAGAAGAGGTGGCTTTGGGTTTTCCGCAGATGGGCGGCGGTCTGATCCAGCGCGACCTGATCGGCGATGGTCGCGATCTGGTCGGTGCGACGGGTTTTCAGCGTGCCGTCGATCACCTCCTGCGCGGCTTTCAGCGCCACATCGCGGAGATCGCCTGTTTCCAGCCGGTCGATGATCCCGGCCTCAAGTGCTTCTTTGGCCGGAACCTGACGGCCCGACAGGATCATGTCCAGCGCGAAAGGGATACCGGTCAGGCGAGGCATGCGCTGCGTGCCGCCAGCGCCGGGCAGAAGACCCAGCAGGATTTCGGGCAGGCCGACGCGCAGCCCTTCGATGCCTACGCGGGCATGGGTGGAGAGGCCAAGTTCCAGCCCGCCGCCAAGGGCGGTGCCGTGCATGACGCTGATCACCGGGATGGCAGAGGCTTCGATGATGTTGAACACATCGGGCAGCGCGGGGGGCACGAAGGGCTTGCCGAATTCGCGGATATCGGCGCCTGCCACGAAGGTGCGCCCTGCGGCGTAGATCGCGATGACGCGGGCGGTGGCTTGGGTGTTCAGATGTTCGATGGCCTCTTGCAGACCTTGGCGGACGGCCTGTCCGGTGGCGTTGACTGGCGGATTGTCGATGCAGATCAAGGCGATGTCGCCGACCCGTTCGATGGAGATGCAGTCATTGATGGCGGTGGTGTCAGACATTCTATCCTCCCGAATTGGGCAGGACGGTAGTGCCTTGGGCCAGACCCGTCAATCAGTGGAATACTGTTTTGCTTTGCGGAATAAGCAGGTGACGCAACGGATTTTTCCTGCGTTCACTGGCTGCGGGGTTGCCCGTGTCGCAGGTAGAGAATCCGTGCCAGCATCGCCAGAAGGCCAATGGCGCCGGAGCAGAGCACGAGGACCGTCCAGTGCATGGGGTGCATGCCCAGACGCCGTGCTTCGGGGATCATGAAGGCCAGCGCGCAACCGGCGGCGAGCAGCAGATCGAACCAGATCTGCACGCCCCATGCGTTGCGGGTGTGTTCGGCCCAGAAGCCGAAGGGACTGCCGGTGGCGATGGCATAAAGGCTCCATCCGGCGAAGGCGGCGCAGAGGGTGGCGGTGGCGATCCATGCCTGCGGGCCGAGCGTGCGGGGGCGGTGCGCGTAGGTCAGCACGGCGGCGACGGTGGCGAGACCCGCGAGGACGGGCAGGATGTCGAACAGGGTCATGGGCGGTTTCCTTGGGGCGGGGGGCGGTGTAGCATCTGCTTCAATCTAAGCGAATGTAGCGCGCGCTACAAGAAAAATGTAGCGGTTGCTACAGGAGGGGATGATGACGCTGTCGGATGATCGCAGGGCTGCATGGCTGGACGGGATGGCGCAGCATGTGCTGACCCATGGGCTGACCCATGCCAGCCTGCGGCCCCTTGCGCAGGCGGTGGGCACGAGTGACCGGATGCTGATCTATCACTTCGGCAGCAAGGAGGGGGTTGTCGGGGCGCTGCTGCATCATCTGGCGGGTGGTTTTGTGGCGGGGCTGGAGGCGGCCTTGCCACCGGGGCGGGCGGTAAGCGTGCCCCTCTGTCTGGCCGAGGTGGTGGCGCTGCTGCGTGATCCGGGGATGGCGGGGTATGGCCGCGTCTGGCTGGATATCCTGTCGGCTGCGGCGGGCGGGAGCGCGGCGCATCGTGAGGCCGGGCAGGAGATCATGGCGGGATTTGCCGGTTGGCTGGAGGGGCGATTGCCCGAGGGGACAGACGAGCCTGCGGCGGTGGCCGCGACCCTGCTGACCCTGATCGAAGGGGTGATCGTGATGGACAGCGTGGGGCAAAGCGCGCTGGCGGATCGGGCGGTGGCGGTGGTGGGGATGCGGCTTAGCTGATGATCTCGAACCGTGTCACATCGACAAGGCCACGGTCGGTGATCTTGAGCGCGGGGATGACCGGCAGGGCGAGGAAGGCCAGTTGCAGGAAGGGCTCGTCCAGCGTGACGCCAAGGGTGCGGGCGGCGGCGCGGAGGTGGGTCAGCGCGTCTCGGACATGTTCAAAAGGTTCAAGGCTCATGAGACCCGCGACGGGAAGGGGCAGTTCGGCGAGGATCCGACCGTTCTGGACGACGACGAAACCGCCTTCGATCTGTGACAGGCGGTTGGCGGCGGCGGCCATGTCGGCGTCATCGGCACCCACCACCGCGATGTTGTGGTGATCGTGGCAGACAGTCGAGGCGATGGCTCCGTTTTGCAGGCCAAAGCCGCGCACGAAGCCGGTGGCGATATTGCCGTTCTTGCCGTGACGCTCGACCACCGCGATCTTGATGAGGTCGCGGGCGGGGTCGGCCTGTTTGGCCCCGTCGGTGATGGGGATCACCTCGTGCAGGTGATCGGTGATGATCTTGCCCTCGATGATGCCGATGACGTCTGTATCCTCGCGGTTGGCTTTGGTGCGGAAATCCTGTGCGGTGACTGTTGGGGCCTTGACCGAGGACCGCCCGACGGGCGGGAGCGTGGGGCGGGCGGCGAAGGCTGTGTCGGTGACGTGCACGCCCCCGCAGATCACCAGTTGCGCGTGGCAGCCTTCGAGTGAGTCAATCGCCACGATATCGGCGCGTTTGCCCGGTGCGATGAGGCCGCGATCTTTCAGCCCGAACGCCTCGGCCGCGGACAGGCTGGCGGCGCGGTAGGCGGCGAGGGGCGGCACGCCAGCGGCGATCAGGCTGCGGATCATGTAATCGAGATGGCCATGTTCGGCGATGTCCAGCGGGTTCCGGTCATCGGTGCACAGGCACATGTAGGGGGCGGTTGTTTCAGTCAGAAGCGGGGCGAGGGCCACCATGTCCTTGGAAACCGAGCCTTCGCGGATCAACACGCGCATGCCCTTTTGCAGCTTCTCACGCGCCTCGGCGGCGGTGGTCGCCTCGTGTTCTGTGCGGATTCCGGCGGCGATATAGGCGTTGAGGTCGCGGCCCGTCAGTTGCGGGGCGTGGCCATCGATATGGCCGCCGCGGAAAAGGTCGAGCTTTGCCAGAAGGCCAGGATCGGCGGCCAGCACGCCGGGGTAGTTCATCATCTCGGCCAGGCCGATGCCGGAGGGGTGGTGCATCAGGGGTTCGAGATCGGCCGCTTCGATCCGCGCGCCTGCGGTTTCCATCTGGGTTGACGGCACGCAGGACGACAGTTGCACGCGGATATCCATGAGGGTGTGTTGGGCGGCCTGCTGGAAATAGCGGATGCCGTCCACGCCGATGACATTGGCGATCTCATGCGGGTCGCAGATGGCGGTGGTGATGCCGCGCGGGGTGACGCAGCGGTCGAACTCGAAGGGCGTGACCAGCGAGCTTTCGATATGCAGATGGGTGTCGATGAAACCGGGCACGAGGATGAGGCCGGTCACGTCGATGATCTGTTCCGCGTCATAGCTGGCGCAGGTGCCCACGATGGTGTCGCCGCAGATGGCGACGTCACCTGACAGCAGTTCTCCGGTCACCAGATCGAGGATGCGACCGCCGCGCAGGACCAGATCGGCGGGTTGCTGACCGCGCCCGGCGGCGATGAGGGTCGAAAGCGGCGTCATGGGTGATCCTTTCCCGGTCATCAGGCGCAGGGTGCCATAGTTGCGCGGCAAGGGCGAGGGGTGCGCCGGAGGCAGCGGCGGGATTGGATATTTGGGGCAAAAAGAAGCTGTCAGCCGCGCCGCAGCGAGGTGCCCAGCGCGCTGCCCGCGAAGATCAGGGCGGCGATGCAGACGATGCTGGGGCCGGTGGGCGTGTCGAACATCAGCGAGGCCTGCAAGCCGCCCAGCACGGACAGGCCGGCGACGAGGACGGCGATCACGGCCATGCCTTCGGGCGTGCGGGCGAAGGGGCGCGCGGCGGCGGCGGGGATGATCAGCAAGGCGGCGATCAGCAGGACGCCCACGACCTTGATCGCGACCGCGACGACCACGGCAAGGGCGAGGGTGAGCACCAGTTGTTCGCGCCGGGGGTCGATGCCGGAGGCATGGGCGAGGTCGGGGTTGAGCGTGGCGGTCAGCAGGGCGGACCAGCGCCATGTGAGCAGCGCGAGGACCAGCGCCGCCCCGCCCCAGATCAGGGCAAGGTCGGTTTTGCCGACGGCGAGGATATCGCCGAAGAGATAGGCCATCAGGTCGATCCGCACGCCCGACAGAAAGGACACGGCGACCAGCCCGAAGGCCAGCGCGGAATGAGCGAGCACGCCCAGAAGCGTATCCACCGCATAGCCGCGCCCGGAGAGTGCGGTCACGGCCAGCGCCATCAGCAGCGCCATGGCCATCGCGCCCAGAAAGACCGAGACCGACAGGGCCAGCGCAATCGCGACACCGAGGATCGAGGCATGGGCGGTGGCATCGCCGAAATAGGCCATGCGCCGCCAGACCACAAAACAGCCCATCGGAGCAGCGGCCAGAGCCACGCCCAGACCGGCGAGGGTGGCGCGGATGAGGAAGTCGTCCAGCATCAATGCACCTTGTCGCGTGTGGTCTGATGAAGCGGGATCACCCCGGTGTCATGCGCGTGGTCATGGGCATGGCCGTGATCGTGATCGCAGCCGTCATCATGGCTGTGGTTGTGATCGTGGCGGTAGAGGGCCAATGCGCCTTGGGTCCCGGTGCCGAAGAGCGCGCGGTATTCGGGGGCGGAGGCGACGATTTCGGGCGTGCCCTGGCAGCAGACATGGCCGTTGAGGCAGATCACGCGGTCCGAGGCGCTCATGACCACATGGAGTTCGTGGCTGACCATGAGCACGGCACAGCCAAGACGGCGGCGCACATCCTCGATCTGGCGGTAGAAGGCAGCGGAGCCGGGTTGGTCGAGGCCCTGTGTCGCCTCGTCCAGCAGCAGCAGGTCGGGTTTCGCAAGCAGCGCGCGGGCGAGCAGCACGCGCTGGAACTGTCCGCCCGACAGGTCGGTCATCTGGCGGGTGCTGAGGTCGGGGACGCCCGCCTGTTCCAAGGCGGCGGCCACATCGGCGGGGTGCTGGCGGCGCGGCAGGGACATGAAGCGGGCCACGGTCATGGGCAAGGTCGGGTCGATGGCAAGTTTCTGCGGCACATAGCCGATGCTCACCCCGGCGTCGCGGATCAGGCGGCCGCTTGCCACCGGCACCGCGCCGATGATGGCGCGCAGGAGCGTGGATTTGCCCGATCCGTTGGGGCCGACGATCGTCACGATCTCGCCCTTGTCGATGGACATGTCCACATGGGACAGAACGGTATGGCCACCGTAGCGCACCGAGAGGTCGCGGGCTTCGATCAGGCTCATGCCGGGGCTCCGTCCTGACAGGCGGGGCAGACTCCCTGCGCCTCGACCACGGTGCTTTCGATCACGAAGCCCGAGGCGCGGGCGACCGAGCCGAGCGTGCCCTTGGCGGGTTCGGATTGGGTTTCCTGCACCACGCCGCATTTGCGGCAGATCAGGAAGGCGGGCGCGTGGGTCGCGTTGGGATGCGAGCAGGCGATATAGGCGTTCAGCCCTTCGATCTTGTGGGCGAAGCCGTTGCTGACCAGAAAATCAAGCGCGCGGTAGGCGACCGGAGGTTGCGAGCCCAGACCTTCGGATTCGAGCCGTGCGAGGATGTCATAGGCGCCCATCGCCTTGTGCTGCTGGAGCAGGATTTCCAGCACGCGGCGGCGGACGGGCGTGAGGTTCAGCTTGCGGCGCGCGCAGGCATCTTCGGCCGCGGACAGGGCGTCAGCGATGCAATGGTCGTGATCGTGCGGGTCGAATCCATGGGCGGTCATGATCCGTCAGAGGTAGGGCATCGGGCGGGATTATGCAATGTTATAACATTCGGTTTGCAATGTTATAACATATCGACTACCTCAGGTCCGGTCCTGTCAACATCCGAGGAATCGCCCATGCGTCCGCTGTTTCGCCCTGCCCCGTTTTCGATTGGTCTGATGGCCTCGTTGCTGTCCACCGCCGCGCTGGCCGAGGTGCCGCAGGTTGCGACCGATATCGCGCCGGTGCATTCGCTGGTGGCGCAGGTGATGGGCGATCTGGGTGCGCCTGCGCTGATCGTGCGGCCCGGCGCATCACCGCATGGCTATGCGATGCGCCCGTCCGAGGCGCAGGCTCTGGAACAGGCGGATCTGGTGGTCTGGATCGGCGAGGGTCTGACCCCTTGGCTGGAAGGGCCGGTCGAGACATTGGGCGAAGGGGCTGCGGTTCTGGAGCTGATGTCGGTGGAGGGCACGATCCTGCATGACTATCGCGAAGGGGCGACCTTTGCGGCGCATGATCACGGGGAACATGAGGGGCATGATCATGAGGCGGCCAAGGGGCACGATCACGATCATGACCACGCGCATGACAAGGCCGAGGCGCATGATCATGACCATGACAAGGCGGAAAGCCATGCCGGGGATCATGCCGGGCATGACCATTCCGGCGCGGATGCCCATGCCTGGCTGGACCCGGCGAACGGGCGGGTCTGGCTGGGGGCGATTGCGGCGGAACTTTCGAGGCTGGACCCGGAGAATGCCGCGGCCTATGCCGCCAATGCGGCCGAGGGGCAGGCGGAACTGACGGCGCTGGAGGCGGAGTTGACCAAGCTTCTGGCCCCTATGGCCGAGACAGAGTTTGTCGTGTTCCACGACGCCTATCAGTATTTCGAGCGGCGCTTCGGGTTGGCCGCGGCGGGGGCCATCTCGTTCAGCGATGCGAGCGCGCCCAGCGCGGGCCGAATCGCGGAGCTGCGCGAGGCGGTGGCCGACCTTGGGGCTGCCTGTGTTTTCGCAGAGCCGCAGTTCAGCAGCGGGCTGGTCGAGACCGTGTTCGGCGATAGCGCGCGGGTCGGATTGCTGGACCCGCTGGGGCAGGACATGGCCCCCGGTGCCGACCTTTATCCGCAGGTGTTGCGCAGCATGGCAGGCGCCTTCACGACCTGTCTGGGCGGCTGATCCTGTCCGGCCGGGCGCCCTGCGCCGGGCCACGCATCGCACGCAGGCGAAAAAGATCGAACATTCGCCTGCGCCTTCATGGGTTCGTTACATTGCGCCTCTAGCCAGCGGCTGATGATACGGGATGACGCGACCCTTCTGGTTGCCCTTGCGGCTGGCAGGCCAAAATTGCTTGACTTGCTCGGGGGCTTCGGACCAATCCTTTCGTATCGTTTCAGAAATGTTCGCTTCGGCTCGCACCTTTTGGCGCTGGATCGGGGCAGGCAATCCACGAAGCATGAAACGTCTGGGAGGACGACATGAACATCAAGACTTTGAACCTGGCCCTGGCCATGTCCATGGCATGGGGCACCGCCGCTTCGGCACAGACCGAGATCCAGTGGTGGCACGCCTTTACCGGCCGTCTGGGCGAATTGCTGGACGCGCAGGTCGCGCAGTTCAACGCCAGCCAGTCCGACTACAAGGTCGTGGCGACGCACAAGGGCAACTATTCCGAGGCGCTGAACGCCGGGATCGCCGCCTTCCGTGCTGGCGAGCAGCCGCATCTGTTGCAGGTGTTCGAGGTCGGCACCGCCACGATGATGGCCGCCACCGGCGCGATCAAGCCGGTCTATGAGGTGATGGAGGAATCCGGCCTTCCTTTCGATCCGAATGCCTATATCCCGGCCGTCACCGGCTATTACACCACCGCGGACGGGCAGATGCTGTCCTATCCCTATAACTCGTCCACGCAGGTGCTGTATGTGAACCGCGACAAGCTGTCCGAGGCGGGGATCGACCCCGATGTGGACCTGTCCACATGGGAAGCATGGGATGCGGTGCTGACGCAGCTCAAGGATGCCGGGGTCACCTGCCCCTATACGACCTCGTGGCAGAGCTGGGTGCATCTGGAAAGCTTCTCGGCCTATCATGACGTGCCTTTCGCCACCAAATCCAACGGCTTTGAAGGGTTTGACGCCGAGCTGGTCTTCAATGGCCCGTTGCAGGTGGCCCATATCGAACAGCTGGGCAAATGGGCGCAGGAGGGCAAGTTCATCTACAACGGTCGCCGCAACGAGGCGGGCGCCAATTTCCGCGGCGGCGAATGCGCGCTGTTCACCGAAAGCTCTGCCGGTTACGCCGGTGTGAAGGCCGAGGCGCAGTTCGATTTCGATATCCGCCACCTGCCCTACTGGGATTCGGTCGAGGCCGCACCGCAGAACACGATCATCGGCGGCGCGTCCGTCTGGATCATGGCAGGCAAGCCCGCAGAGGAATACAAGGGTGTGGCCGCCTTCCTGAACTTCCTGTCCTCGCCCGAGGTGCAGGCCAAGTGGCATCAGGATACCGGCTATCTGCCGATCACGACAGCAGCGGGTGAGTTGACCGAAAGCCAAGGGTTCTATGCTGCGAATCCGGGCACCGAGATCGCCGGGTTGCAGATGACCCGCAACGCGCCGACCGCGAATTCCAAAGGTCTGCGTCTGGGCAGCTATGACCAGATCCGCACGATCATCGATGAGGAGCTGGAAGGTGTGTGGTCTGGTCAGAAAACCGCAGAAGCCGCGCTGAACAGCGCCGTGGAGCGTGGCAACCAGTTGCTGCGCCGCTTTGAGCAGGCCAACCGCTGAGGCATCAGCCATCACAACGGCCCCCGGCATGATCGGGGGCCGTTTTCTTTCGCCACGGCCTGTCCCATGATACCCTCCCCGTTGACCTGAACCGGATATCTCCGCATGGAAAAGCGCGTCATCTTCAAGGGCTGGATGCTGCCCGCCCTGCTGCTTCTGCCGCAGATCGTGATCACCGCGATCTTTTTCTTCTATCCGGCGGGGCAGGCGATCTGGCAGTCGATGTTCGTGCCCGATCCTTTCGGGTTGAAGACGCAGTTCGTGGGTCTGGGCAATTTCGAATATCTGCTGGGCGATCCCTATTACCGCGCGTCCTTTGTGACGACGGCCATCTTCTCGGGGCTGGTCACGGTGGTGTCGATGGGCGTGGCGCTTTACCTGGCGATTCTGGCGGATCGGCTGATCAAGGGGTCGGGCACCTATCGCACCCTGCTGATCTGGCCCTATGCGGTGGCCCCGGCTGTGGCGGGCGTGCTGTGGATGTTCATGTTCAACACGCGCGTGGGCGTGGTGGCATGGTATCTGGGTCTGCTGGGCTATGACTGGAACCATGTCCTTGACGAGGCCGAGGCCATGGGATTGGTCGTGGTCGCGTCAAGCTGGGGGCGGATCAGCTATAACTTCTTGTTTTTCCTGGCCGGGTTGCAGGCGATCCCGCGTTCGGTGATCGAGGCGGCGGCGATCGACGGGGCGAAGTTCTGGACACGGTTCCGCACCATCGTCTGGCCGCTCTTGTCGCCCACCACGTTTTTCCTGCTGGTCGTCAATGTGGTCTATGCGTTTTTCGAGACCTTCGGCGTGATCCACACGATCACGGCGGGCGGGCCGCAGCAGGCGACGACGATCCTTGTCTACAAGGTCTATTCCGACGGCTTCGTCGGGCAGGATCTGGGGTCAAGCGCGGCGCAGTCGGTGATCCTGCTGCTGCTGGTGGGGATACTGACCGTGATCCAGTTCAAATTCATCGAACGCAGGGTGCATTACTGATGTCTGATCAACGCGGCATGGTGCAACGACGCGGCCTTGGCCATTGGTTCACCCATCTGGGTCTGATCATCGGCGTCCTGTTCATCTTCTTTCCGATCTGGCTGGCCTTTGTCGCCTCGACCGTCACGCAGCCCGAGATCGTGCGTCCGCCGATGCCGCTGCTGCCGGGCGGGCATTTCATCGAGAATTACAGCAAGGCGCTGTTTTCAGGCGTGAATGCGCCGGTGGCGTCGATGATGCTGAATTCACTGATCATGGCGCTGGGGATTACCATCGGGAAGATCGTGATCTCGCTGACATCCGCCTTTGCCATCGTCTATTTCCGCTTTCCGGGGCGGACGGTATTCTTCTGGCTGATCTTTCTGACGCTGATGCTGCCGGTCGAGGTGCGGATCGTGCCGACCTATGAGGTGATCGCGAATTTCGGGATGCTGAACAGTTATTCGGGGCTGATCTTTCCGTTGATCGCTTCGGCCACGGCGACGTTCCTGTTCCGGCAGTTCTTCCTGACCGTGCCGGACGAGCTGACGGAAGCCGCGCGCGTGGACGGGGCGAGCCCCATGCAGTTCTTCTGGCATATCCTTTTGCCGATGAGCCGCACCAATATCGCGGCGCTGTTCGTGATCCTGTTCATCTATGGCTGGAACCAGTATCTCTGGCCGCTGCTCATCACCACCGATCCGTCGATGAACACCATCGTCATGGGCATCAAGCAGATGTTCCCATCAGGTGACGATCTGGCCGATTGGCCGGTGATCATGGCGACATCCATTCTGGCCATGGTGCCGCCTGTGATCGTGGTGATCTCGATGCAGAAGCTTTTCATCCGTGGCCTAGTCGATAGCGAGAAATAAATGGCGACCTTGACCCTTGATAACGTGCGCAAATCCTTTGGCGCGACGGATGTGATCCACGGTGTGAATATCGACGTGGCCGATGGCGAGTTCATCGTGATCGTCGGGCCGTCCGGCTGTGGCAAGTCCACGCTTTTGCGGATGGTGGCGGGGCTGGAGGGCATCACCAGCGGCGAGATCCGCATTGGCGATAAGCGCGTCAATGAGGCCGAGCCGATGGAGCGCAATATCGCGATGGTGTTCCAGAACTATGCGCTTTACCCGCATATGTCGGTGTTTGATAACATGGCCTACGGGTTGAAGATCGCCAAGACACCCAAGGATGAGATCGCCGCGCGGGTCGCGGTGGCGGCCAAGCTGTTGCAGCTGGAGCCGTATCTGGACCGCAAGCCGCGTGAATTGTCGGGCGGGCAGCGGCAGCGGGTGGCCATGGGCCGCGCGATTGTGCGCAAGCCTGCGGTGTTCCTGTTCGACGAGCCCTTGTCGAACCTCGACGCCAAGCTGCGCGTGCAGATGCGGCTGGAGATCAAGCAATTGCAGCGGGAATTGGGGGTCACATCGCTTTATGTGACGCATGATCAGGTCGAGGCGATGACGCTGGCCGACCGGATGATCGTGATGAACGCGGGCAAGGCCGACCAGATCGGCAAGCCGCTGGAGGTTTATGAGAATCCGCAGACCGAATTCGTGGCAGGCTTCATCGGATCACCGGCCACGAATTTCATGCCGGCGGGCAGCGTGGGTGTGAATGTCGGCAAGACCGTGGGCATCCGGCCCGAGCATATCCAGCTGACCGACAGCCCGACGCGGTTGCAGGCGCGTGTCGCCTATTGCGAGGCGCTGGGGGCCGAGACTTTGGTGCATCTGCGCCTGCCGCATGGGCAGTTGATCACCGTGCGGCAGGGCGGGCATCTGCCCTTGCCAAGCGAGGGGACGGATTTGTGGCTGGGCTGGCACGATGCCGCGATGATGGTCTTTGGCGAGGATGGAAAGCGGATCTAGTCCGGCTTGAAAGCCTGCCAGCCCTGCCACCAGCGGGTCAGGGTCGTGAGCGCGCAGGCTGCGGCGAAGCCATAGGCGAGCATGGGGAACAGTGCGGGCATGAGGCACATGGCGACAAATAGCGCGATCGTCTCGAACCCTTCGGTCAGGCCGCCAAGATAGAAGATGCCTTTAGTGGGGTAATCCTGCGCCCGCAGGTCGCGTTTGGCGGCGATGACGGCAAAGGCCAGAAAGCTGGACCCGGTGCCGACAAACGCCGTGATCAGCACGGCGGCGGGCAGCGCGTTTGTCGCGGGATCGGCCATCGCGAAGCCCAGAGGGATGAGCGCGTAAAAGACGAAATCCAGCGCAATATCAAGGAAAGCGCCGCGATCCGTCGGGGCGCTGAGCCGCGCCACGGCGCCGTCCAGACCATCGGCCAGCCGATTGAGCAGGATCAGCGCCAGTGCCAGCCAGACCCAGCCCATGGCCAGTGCGGGCACGGCCAGTATCCCGATCGCAAAGCCCGACAGCGAGATACTGTCCGCCGTCACGCCACGCCGGTGCAGGGCCAGCGCCAGCGGGTGCAGGGCGCGGCGTTGTGCGGGCAGGATCAGGGCGTCGATCATCAGGGCCATCCTTGGGGCTTTTCAGCCTTCTACACGCTGGCCCTGTCGCCTGTCTTGCACCCTTGCACACATTTGCGTCACCGATGGGTCGTATGCGCCCTATACAAGCGCGAAAGCCGCGGCTAGCGTCGCGGCATGGGCATTGACGCACTCGACAGTCGCTATTCCTGGACACGGTTGGCCGTGTCGCTGCTGATCGCCACGATCGGCAATGTCGGCATGTGGGCGATCATCGTGATCATGCCCGCGATGCAGGCCGAGTTTCAGACGGCGCGGGCGGATGCGTCCTTGCCCTATACGCTGACAATGATCGGCTTTGCCTTGGGCAATCTGGTGATCGGGCGGGCGGTGGATCGGTTCGGGATCTCCTTCGCCTTGTCGGCGGCGGCGCTGACGATCGGGGGCGGATTCGCGCTGGCCTCGGTCGCGGGATCGGTCTGGACGCTGACATTCCTGCAATTCGTGATCGGCTTCGGCACGGCGGCCAGCTTTGGCCCGCTGATCGCCGATATCTCTCTGTGGTTCCTGAAGCGGCGCGGCATCGCCGTGGCGATTGCGGCCAGCGGGAATTACCTGTCGGGCGCAATCTGGCCCATGCTTCTGGCCGGCGTGCTGGAAGAAAGCGGCTGGCGCACGGTGTATATGGTGCTGGCTGTTGCAGTGGTGGTGGGGGTGATCCCGCTGTCGCTGTTCCTGCGCGCCCGCGTGCCGCTGGAGGCCAGCGCGCATTCGGACAGCATCACAGCCGCGCGGGCTAAATCGGCGGGGTTTTCGCCGCGTGCCCTGATGTGGCTGCTGGGGCTGGCGGGGATCGGCTGCTGTGTCGCCATGTCGATGCCGCAGGTGCATATCGTGGCCTATTGCGTGGATCTGGGCTATGGCCCTGCGGTCGGGGCCGAGATGCTGTCGCTGATGCTGCTGGGCGGTGTGGTGTCGCGGCTGATTTCCGGCCTTTTGGCGGATCGGTTGGGCGGCGTGATGACGCTCTTGATCGGGTCGGCGCTGCAATGTCTGGCGCTGTTTCTCTATCTGCCTGCGGGGGGCCTCGTGTCGCTTTATGTGGTCAGCCTGATTTTCGGCCTGAGCCAGGGCGGGATCGTGCCCAGCTATGCGGTGATCGTGCGCGAATACATGCCCGCGCGGGAAGCCGGCGCACGGGTCGGCTTTGTGATCATGGCCACCATCGTGGGCATGGCGATTGGCGGCTGGATGTCGGGCTGGATCTATGACGTGACGGGCAGCTATGAGATGGCCTTCATCAACGGGATCGCGTGGAATTTCCTGAATATCGGGATCATGCTCTTGATCCTGACCCGCGCGCGCCGCGCCATGCGGTTGGCGGCAGCTTAGAGGCCCTGCCCCTTCATCGTTCTACAAATACTCAAAAATCCAGCCTCAAAGCCCGGTCACGCCACCCAGATGCACCTCGCCCCGCGCGCGGGCTAGGTCGATCTGCTTCTGGCGCTCGCGAAAGCGCACCTTGTCCTCGGCGCTTGTCTCGTCCACGCAGTGATGGCAGGCGACGCCTTCCTCGAAAGCAGGGTGGCTGCGGTCTTGCGGAAGGATCGGGCGGCGGCAGGCGTGGCACAGAAGATGCGGGCCTTCGGTCAACCCGTGGCCCACGGACACGCGGCGGTCAAAGACGAAACATTCGCCCTGCCATGTGCTTTGATCCTCGGGCACTTCCTCCAGATATTTCAGGATGCCGCCCTTGAGGTGATAGACCTGATCCACCCCCTGCCCCAGCAGGTAATTCGTGCTTTTCTCGCAGCGGATGCCGCCGGTGCAGAACATGGCGATGCGCTTGTTGTGAAAGCGGTGCTTGTTCGCCTCCCACCATGCGGGGAAGTCGCGGAAGCTGGCGGTTTGTGGATCGACGGCGCCTTGAAAAGTGCCGATGGCCACCTCGTAATCGTTGCGGGTGTCGATTACGGCCACATCTGGCGCGGTGATGAGCGCGTTCCAGTCGGCGGGATCGACATAATGGCCGACACGGGCGCGCGGATCGACATCGGGCTGGCCCATCGTCACGATCTCGCGCTTCAGCCGCACTTTCATGCGGGCGAAAGGCGGCTGGCTGGCGGTGCTTTCCTTCCATTCGAGGTCGGCACAACCCGGCAGGGCGCGGATATGGGACAGAACGGCGTCGATGGCGTCACGACTGCCGGCGATGGTGCCGTTGATCCCCTCGCGCGCCAGCAGCAGTGTGCCGGTCACGCCACGCGCACAGCACAGTTGCGCCAGCCCCGGCTTGATCGCGGCGGGATCATCGAAGCGCGTGAAGTGATAGAGGGCGGCGACGGTATACATGGGGCGCGATTTACGCCCGGCGCGGGTTTGGCGCAAGCCCGGCTGACATGTCAGATTGACGCGCGCCGCCCCAGCCCCTACCCCTTTGACGCAAAGAAGGAGGCCCGCCCATGACCCAAGCTCTGATCGTGATCGATGTGCAGAACGATTTCTGCCCCGGCGGTGCGCTGGCCGTGACGGATGGCGATGCGATCATCCCCGGGATCAACGCCCTGATGCAGGAGGTGCCTTGCGTGGTGCTGACGCAGGACTGGCATCCGGCTGATCATTCGTCCTTCGCGTCCGAGCATCCGGGGGCCGCGGCCTATGACCTGACCGAGATGCCCTATGGCCCGCAGGTTCTGTGGCCGGATCATTGCGTGCAGGGCAGCACAGGTGCGGACTTCCACGCCGCGCTGCACACCGATCCGGCGGACCTGATCATCCGCAAGGGGTTTCGCCGCGCCATCGACAGCTATTCCGCGTTCTTCGAGAATGACAAGACCACCCCCACCGGGCTGGAGGGGTATCTGCGCGCGCGCGGGATCACGGATCTGGTGCTGGTGGGATTGGCGACCGATTTCTGCGTCGCCTATTCGGCGCAGGATGCGGCGCGGCTGGGCTTTGACGTGACCGTGCGACTGGACCTGTGCCGGGGGATCGACCTGAACGGATCGCTGGAGGCGGCGCTGGGTGCGATGCGGGCGGCGGGTGTGCGGCTGGTCTGACGCGGCTTGCACGCGGGACCTGCCTTTGCTTTAACCGCAAGGCACATTGACGGAGCCATCCCATGGTCGATATCGCCACCCGCGTCTGGAATCATCGCTGGAAGATCGACCCGATCGTGCGGTCTCTGATCGATACGGATTTCTATAAACTGCTGATGTGCCAGTCGGTGTTCCGCAACAAGCCGGACACGCAGGTGACGTTCAGCCTGATCAACCGGTCCGCGCATGTGCCGCTGGCCAAGCTGATCGACGAAGGCGAGTTGCGCGAGCAGTTGGATCACATCCGCTCGTTGTCGCTGACGCGGGGAGAAAGCACCTATCTGCGCGGGAACACGTTTTACGGCAAGCGGCAGATGTTCCGCCCCGATTTCATGGAGTGGTTCGAGGCGCTGCGCCTGCCGCCCTATCATCTGGAGCGCAAGGGCGACCAGTATGAGCTGACCTTCGAGGGCAGCTGGCCCGAGGTGATGATGTGGGAGATCCCGGCGCTGGCCGTGCTGATGGAGTTGCGCGGGCGGGCGGTGCTGAACACGATGGGGCGGTTCGAGTTGCAGGTGCTCTATGCCCGCGCGATGACGAAGCTGTGGGAAAAGGTCGAGGCGCTGCGCGAGGTGGATGGCCTGCGACTGGCGGATTTCGGGACGCGGCGGCGGCATTCCTATCTGTGGCAGGATCGTTGCGTGCAGGCCTTGATCGAGGGCTTGGGCGAGAAATTCGTGGGCACGTCCAACTGCCATATCGCGATGAAGCGGGATATCGAGGCGATCGGCACCAATGCCCATGAGCTGCCCATGGTCTATGCCGCCTTGGCCGAGGATGATGATGCCCTGCGCGAGGCGCCTTACAAGGTGCTGGCCGACTGGCATGAGGAACATGACGGCAATCTGCGGATCATCCTGCCCGACACCTATGGCACCAAGGGGTTCTTGCAGAATGCGCCCGACTGGCTGGCAGGCTGGACCGGCATCCGCATCGACAGCGGCGATCCGGCGACGGGCGCGGAGGTGGCGATTGACTGGTGGAAAAGCCGGGGCGAGGACCCGCGGCAGAAGCTGGTGATCTTCTCGGACGGGCTGGACGTGGCCAAGATCGCCGAATTGCAAAAGCAGTTTGCAGGGCGGGTGCGGCCATCCTTTGGCTGGGGCACGCTGTTGACCAATGACTTCCGCGGGTTGGTGGCAGGGGATGCCTTGGCGCCGTTCAGCCTTGTGTGCAAGGCGGTGTCGGCGGATGGGCGACCCACTGTCAAGCTGTCGGACAACCCCAACAAGGCGATGGGACCCGAGGCCGAGATTGCGCGCTACAAGCGTGTGTTCGGCGTGGGCGACCAGACGGCGATGGATGTGGTGGTCTGACGGACGGGGTCAGGGCGCGGCGGCGATCACCTCGATCTCGACCTTGAATTCGGGGCGGGTGAAGCCTGACACGATGATCAGCGTCGATGTGGGCAGGCGGGTGACATCGGCCAGAAATGCGTCGCGCGCCTGCATGTAACCCGCCATATGGGCGCGATCCGTGACATAGGCGGCCAGATGCATGACATCGGCCGGACCCATCCCCGCCTCGGCCAGAATGGCGGTGATATTGGCGAAGCAGATCCGCGCCTGATCATGTGCGTTGTCCGGCACGGTGCCATCCGCCGCCAGCCCCAATTGGCCAGAGGTGCGCGCGATGCGCCACCCGGCGGGCAGTTCGACGCCGTGGGCATAGCGGGCAAAGGGCGGGGCGATGCTGGCGGGGGAAAGCTGGCGCATGGGGACCTTTGCGATGTCGGATTGGGGAAAGCCTAGCCAGCCACGTGGCGCGCCCGCAAGATCCAAGGCAGCCCGACAGGGCGGATCGTGGGGCCTTGGCTGCGGACTGCTCAACAGACAGGCAAAGGTCACAGATCGACGGTGATGACCCCGTCCGGTTCCGCCGCACGACTTTGGCACAGGATGATCGCGCCGTCGCGTTGGGCGTGTGACAGCACGAAGTCGCGGTGTTCGACAGCGCCCGCGACCAGCCCGCATTTGCAAACGCCACAGATGCCATCGGCGCATTTCACATCGACGTGGATGCCCGCGTCGGCCAGAACGTCGGTGGCGCTGCGGTCGGCGGGGATCAGCAGGTCGCGCCCCGTGCGGGCCAGTCGCAGGGTGAAAGGGTGGTTGACGTAATCGGGCATGTCAGGGACGGCGAAGTATTCCAGATGCCGGGCGTCATCCGGGTAGCCCTGCCGTTCCGCGGCGGCGATGACGGCGTCCATGTAGCGGGTGGGTCCGCATGTATAGACATGCCAGCCGTCTCGGTAGCCTGCGAGGATCGCGTCCAGATCGGCGCGGGTGCCTTCGTCGGAAAAATGCAGGTGCACGCGGTCGGCCCAGGGAAAGGCTGCCAGATCGTCAAGATAGCCCGCCGCCGCGCGGCTGGCGCAGGAATAGTGCAGCGTGAAATCCCGGCCCAGCGCGTGCAGGCGGTGGGCGAAGGCGATCATCGGGGTGACGCCGATCCCGCCGCCCATCAGAAGAATCCGCGTCGCGTCCTCGACCAGATCGAAATGGTTGATGGGTTTCGAGATGAACACCCGCCGCACCGGTGTGAAGATACGGTGCATCAGCTTTGATCCGCCGCGTCCGGTATCCTCGCGCAGCACGCCGATCTGGTATCTGGACCGGTCCGCCGGATCGCCGGACATCGAATATTGCCGCAGGTATTCGGGGGCGACGACGATATCCAGATGCGCGCCTGCGGTCCATGCGGGCAGGTCACCGCCATCGGGGGCGGTGAATTCGAATTTGGTCACATCGGGCGTCATGCGATCCACTTTGGACACGCGGACCTCGATCACAGGGGCGTCCTGCGGGACGGTGTAGCGGTGGATATGGCTCACGTCGCCTTGTGCCAGCCTTGCGCGGTGCTCGGCTGCGGGGATCATCGCCTGATAGGCGGCAATCCCGGCCTCGCGGTCCATCGGCGCGGGATAGGGCCAGGGATGCGGCGCCAAGGGCGCGGGATAGACGGCCAGCGTCTGATCCGCATAGCGCAGGTGCAGGTCTTTTTGCAGATCGCGGCGGTTGACCGGGGGACGGGTCGGGCGATAGCCGCCATTCTCCTCGATCTCAAGGTCCCACCACCATGTCTTGACCGGGTTCAGACCGCCTTTGTCCAGCGCATCGTCCAGCCGTGCCAGAACCGGGGCCGCGCCGGGCAGGTTCATCGCGGCCCAGCGGAATGGTTTTTCGGCGAAAAGCCCTTCAAGGTTCCACGGGCAGGTTTTCATGCAGCGGCCGCACATCGCGCCGCCCGGTGTGGTGATGCGGTAGGTCGCGCATTTCTGGCTATCGGATTTCCAGATCTCGTAGCCGTTGAACATCAGCTTTGGACCGGCGGTGATTGCGCCGGAGGGGCATTCGCGCGCGCATTTGTTGCAGGATTCACAAAAACGCTGCAATCCGAAGTCGATCGGGCGGTCATGTGCCATCGGCAGATCGGTGGTCACCACACCCGATTTCAGGCGCGGGCCGAGGAAAGGGTTGAGGATCACTTCGCCGATCCGGCTGACCTCTCCCAGCCCTGACAGCAGCAAAAGGGGTGGCTGCAAGACCTCTCCATCCATGACGCTATGGGCCTTGGCCTTGTAGCCGAGATTGCGGATCTGCCGCGCGATGACACCGCCCAGCAGCGAGAAACGCAGGTAAGCGCGCATGGACTGGGCGACGCTGATCCAGTCGTCGCCGGAGGCGCCTGCCATCGTCTCGAACCCCTGGTCGATGATCATGCTGATCGCCTGATCATGGGGCGGGTCGATGGGGGTGCCTGTGGCGTCATGGGAATACCACGCCCAATCCGGGCAGCGCGAGATGCCCACGGCATCGACGCCAAGGAAATAGGCGGAGGCCTTGACCAGATCGGCGGCCCGTGCCGGATCGAGCGGAGTTTTGGCGGGTGCGGGATCGCCGTCCTGTAGCAGCACGAAAGCCCCGAGGACGCGGCGTTGTGCGGTGCTGGGGGCTGATTTGCGGACATAATGCCCACCCGTCGCCCCCTTTTGCGCGGCCTTGCCCAGATCGCCGAATTGCGCGCGGGCGAAAAGATCGGCGCGCTTGGGGACGCGGGCCACGCGCGGCTCGTCAATATAGGTGGTGGGACTGTCCACGCGTTTCAGCGTCTCGAACGGATGCGCGCCCATCGCATAGGCGCGGCGGCGGAAGGGGTCACGGTTCAGCGCGGATTTGGCGAACCCCTTGCCCAGCCACCACGCGGGGCCTTGGGTGCGGAACCACGGTTGCTGCGCCATGGGCGCAAGCGGGCGGTCATGGGTCAGGTCCAGATCCGTGGTCACGGCGGCCAGCCCGAAGCGGGGCCCCAGCCACGGGGCTACAAGCGTGCCGTCCTCGACCGTGGCGAGGCCAGCGGCCACGGCCAGACGGTGCAGGTCCACATCCGACGTCGTATAGCTGTGCGCGCAGGCATCGAAGCCCAGAAGGCGGATGTAATTGGCCAGAACCACGGCGGTTTCGGACCCGCGCAGGCAGGCGCGATGGGCTTGCGCGTCGATGATCCAGTCGGCCCCGGCCTCATCCGGTTTGGGATCGCGGTGATGCTCATAAAGAAAAATCAGCGCGGTGTGATGGCCGTGGATGCCGCGCGGCGGGGCCTCCATCGACTCCTTGAGATCGGCCATGATCATGTCGATACCTGACGCCAGCGTCTTGGTCTGACGGGTCCGCAGATCATGGGCCAGGCGGTCGATATCGGGGTTCCGGCGAGGCTGGTCCAGCATCATCGCAGGCGTGACCGGACCGATGCCGACCATCGAGGCATCCGAGAAATAGCCGAAGGCTTTCAGGTGGTTGGCGCGGGTCTGCGGATCATCGGGGATCACGGCGCGGGCGCGGTTCACCAGCCCGTCGCGGATCGCGTCCAGCATGGCCTGATATTCGCCCATCGCGTTCACGATGCTTTGCGGCGCATCGGGGCGGTGGAAATTCAGCGCCGGCATGCGCGGCACGGCGGACGGGTCAGGCTGCGTGTCGCACCGGGTCAGCCGTTCCAGCGGATAGGGCCCAAGATGGACGGGCCGGTCCTTGTCCGAGAAAAAACGCATGCCCATCGGACCCTCCCCGGTCGTATCGGTCGCGCCAGTCAAGGCGAAGGTGGCGGGGGTGTAAAGGGGCGCTTTAATCAGGCTTCAACGAAATTGTGTAAAGGTCGCGGTTGACGACATGGCGCGGGGCGGTGTTTCTCGGATGGCATGGCCCGTCAGAGGCCGTTTAGGGAAAAGAGACACTTCATGATTGCCAGACTGACCGCCCTTGTCGCCCTTGCCGCGGGCCTTGCCCTGCCCGCATTTGCCGAGCCTGATCCGAAAGACTGGGATGCCGTGCTGGAGGAGGCGCGGGGGCAGACGGTCTATTGGAACGCCTGGGGCGGTGATCCGCGCACCAATGATTATATCGCCTGGGCCGGTCAGCAGGTGAAGGACAATTTCGGCGTCACGCTGGAGCATGTGAAGCTGTCGGACACCGCGACCGCCGTCAGCACCGTTGTCAGCGAAAAGGCGGCGGGCCAGACGACGGGCGGGTCGATCGACCTGATCTGGATCAACGGGGCGAATTTCGCCGCGATGAAGGAGAACGGGTTGCTGTTCGGGCCGTGGTCCGAGGATATCCCGAACTGGGCGCTGGTCGATCCCGAAGAGAATCCGGCTTTGATCGAGGATTTCACCGTGCCGGTCGAGGGGCTGGAAGTACCGTGGAGCATGGCGCGGGTTGTGTTCTATTATGACAGCGCCCGCGTGGCCGCACCGCCGCGCACCATGCTGGAGTTTCTGGACTGGACTCAGGCCAATCCGGGGCGCTTCACCTATCCGCAGCCGCCTGATTTTCTGGGCACGACCTTTCTGAAACAGGCGCTTCTGGAACTGGTGACGGATCGTGATCCGCTTTACGCCCCTGTGGAAGAGGCCAATTACGAGACCGTGACGGCCCCATTGTGGGAGTATATCACCGCGCTGACGCCCGGCCTGTGGCGCGAGGGCAAAGCCTATCCCCAGAACGGCCCGGCACAGCGGCAGTTGATGGCGGATGGCGAGATCGACATCGCGATTTCTTTCAGCCCCGGTGAAGCCTCGGCGGCGATTGCGAATTTCGAGCTGCCCGACACGGTGAGGAGCATGGTTCTGGACGGGGGCACGATCGGGAACGCGAGTTTCCTGGCAATTCCGTTCAATGCCAATGCCAAGGCAGGCGCGATGGTCGTGGCCAATTACCTGATGTCGGTCGAGGCGCAGTTGCACAAGCAGGATGCCGCCGTTATGGGCACGCCGACGGTTCTGTCGATGGGCAAGCTTTCGGCCGAGGATGCGGCACGGTTCGCGGCGCTGGATCTGGGGGTCGCGACTCTGTCACCCGCCGATCTTGGCCCTGCCCTGCCCGAGCCGCATCCCAGCTGGATGCAGCGCATCGCCGCCGATTGGGAGGCGCGCTTCGGCGTGGCGCAATAAGGGCGGCGCGGTCCGGTGCCTGCCATTCCGAGGAACCGGGTCACGCTTTTGCCGCTGGCACCGCTGCTGACCCTTGCGGTGCTGCTGGTGCCCGTGGGTGCGGGGCTGGCCGGGGTGCTGGCCCCGGCCTTTGGCTGGTTTCCGGCATTGGGTGGCGAGTCGCTGTCACTGGGGCCATGGCGCGCTTTGCTGGCTTGGCCCGGATTGCCGGATGCGGTGTGGCTGAGCCTGTTCACCGGGCTGGGGGCGACGGCGGTGTCGCTGCTGATCACGGTCATGATCTGCGCGGCCTGGCAAGGGACGCGCAGTTTCGGGCTGATCGAACGGGCCTTGTCACCCTTGTTGTCGGTGCCCCACGCGGCGGCGGCATTCGGGCTGGCCTTTCTGATCGCTCCATCCGGCTGGATCGCGCGGGGGCTGTCGCCTTGGGCCACAGGATGGGAAAGGCCGCCGGACCTTCTGATCACGCAGGACCCCTTGGGGCTGTCGCTGATGGCGGGGCTGGTGGTCAAGGAAGTGCCCTTTCTGCTGCTGATGACGCTGGCGGCACTGGGGCAGGTGCCGGCGCGGCGGTCGGTCCTGTTGGCGCAGACGATGGGATACGGGCGCATGGCGGGCTGGGTTCTGACCGTGTTTCCAAGGCTTTATGTGCAGATCCGCCTGCCCGTCTATGCGGTGCTGGCCTATTCCTGTTCGGTCATTGACGTGGCGCTGATCCTTGGCCCGACACGGCCGTCAACGCTGGCGGTGCAGGTGTTGGAGTGGCTGTCGGACCCCGATCTAGGCCTGCGGTTTCAGGCGGCGGCGGGGGCGGTGCTGCAACTGGGGTTGATTTTGGGCGTTCTGCTGCTGTGGCGGCTGGGCGAGCATGTGGTCGCGCGGCTGGGCTGTGCCTGTGTGCGGATGGGGCACCGGATGGCGCGGGATGGCGCGATGCGGGCGCTTGCGATGGCGCTGGCGCTGATCATGGCACTGGCGGTGGGTTTGGGGATTCTGGGGCTGGCGGTGTGGTCGGTTGCGGGCTTCTGGACCTTTCCCGACCTGCTGCCGGATCAGTTCACATGGCGCAACTGGGCGCGGCAAGGGGATGGTCTGGCGCGGATCGCGGTGGAAACGGCGGTGATCGGCGCGGTGGCCACGGGGATCAGTCTGATCCTGACCGTCGCCTGCCTTGAGGCCGAGTATCGCCACGGGCTGCGGCCTTCCACGCGGGCGCTGTGGTTGCTGTATCTGCCGCTGATCGTGCCGCAGGCGACCTTTCTGATCGGGTTGCAAACCCTTGCGATTGGAACGGGATGGACCGGCGCGCGGGCGGCGGTGATCGCGTCCCATGTGATTTTCGTGCTGCCCTATGTGTTTCTGTCGCTGTCCGACCCGTGGCGGTCCTGGGATGCGCGGCAGGGGTTGGTGGCGGCCAGCCTTGGCGCCGGGGCGGAGCGTGTCCTGTGGCGGGTGCGTCTGCCGATGCTGCTGCGGCCGGTGCTTGTGGCGGCGGCGGTGGGGTTTGCTGTGTCGGTGGGGCAATATCTGCCGACGCTCTTGATCGGGATGGGGCGCGTGAGCACCCTGACGACCGAGGCGGTGGCCCTGTCATCGGGGGGTGACCGGCGGCTGATCGGGGTTTATGCGCTGTCGCAGACGGTGTTGCCGCTGCTGGGGTTCGCGCTGGCGCTGGCGCTGCCGGCGGTGGTGTTTCGCAACCGGCGTGGCGTGTTGGACAGGGGGTAGGCGATGGCGGCGGGGTTGGAACTGGATCACCTGACGATCACGCTGGGCGACAGGCGGTTGGTCGATCTGCATCAGACGGTGGCGCCGGGCGAGGTCCTGAGCGTGATGGGGCCATCGGGGTCGGGGAAATCGACGCTTTTGTCGGTGCTGATCGGGCGACCTGATCCGGGCTTTGACGTAAGCGGACGGGTGCGGCTGGACGGGCGCGACCTGAGCGGGCTGGGGCCTGAGGCGCGGCGGATTGGTCTTTTGTTTCAGGATGATCTGCTGTTTCCGCATCTGTCCGTGGGGGAGAATCTGGCCTTTGCCCTGCCCTCGACGGTCAAGGGCCGTACGGCGCGGCAAGCGCGGATCGACGCCGCGCTGGAGGCGGCGGAACTGGCTGGTTTCGCGGGGCGTGATCCGGCGACATTGTCGGGCGGACAACGCGCGCGGGTCGCTTTGATGCGCTGCCTGCTAAGCGCGCCGCGTGCGCTGTTGCTGGATGAGCCGTTTTCCCGGCTGGATGCGGATTTGCGGCGGCAGATGCGGGATTTCGTCTTTGGCCGGGTGCGGGCCGAGGGGATTCCGGCGATCCTTGTGACACATGATCTGGAGGATGCGGTGGCGGCGGGGGGCAAGGTGATCTCGCCCCTTGGCGAGGTCAGGCAGACCGGGCGGCCTGCCTGACCTGTCGGTTCAGGCGTTCCAGGGCCGGTCGCCCGCCGCATCCTTGACGCGGGTGGGCAGGCCGATCTGGTCGAGAAGGGTCAGGAAGGGTTTGGGGTCCAGTTCCTCGACATTGACCATCGTGCCGGTGTCCCATGTGCCGTTCGCGATCAGCATCGCGGCGGCGACGGGGGGCACGCCTGCGGTGTAGGAAATGCCTTGGCTGCCCACCTCGTTATAGGCGTCTTTGTGGTCGGCGACGTTGTAGATGAACACTTCCACCTCTTTGCCGTCTTTCAGACCTTTGACCAGATCGCCGATGCAGGTCTTGCCGGTGTAATCAGGAGCAAGGCTGGAGGGGTCGGGCAGAACGGCCTTGACCACCTTGAGGGGGATCACTTCCAGCCCTTCGGCGGTTTTCACCGGCTGTTCGGACAGAAGGCCGAGGTTTTTCAACACGGTAAAGACATTGATGTAGTGATCGCCAAAGCCCATCCAGAAGCGCACATCGGCATCCGGGTAATTGGCGGCCAGCGAGTGCACCTCGTCATGGCCGGTCATATAGGCTTTCTGCTTGCCGACGACGGGCAGGTCCCATTCGCGGCCAACCTCGAACATGGTGTTGGTCTGCCATGCGCCGTTCTGCCAGCTATAGACGGTGCCTGTGAATTCGCGGAAGTTGATTTCCGGGTCGAAATTGGTCGAGAACCAGCGGCCATGCGAGCCTGCGTTGATGTCCACGATGTCGATGGAGGTGACGCTGTCCATGTAATCGTCGGCGGCCAGACGGGCATAGGCATTGACCACGCCGGGATCGAAACCGATGCCGAGGATGGCGGTGACGCCAGCCTTTTCGCAGGCTTCGCGGCGTTTCCATTCGTAATTGCCATACCATGGCGGCGTTTCGCAGATCTTGGCGGGGTCTTCGTGAATGGCCGTGTCCATATAGGCGGCACCGGTTTCGATGCAGGCTTGCAACACGGTCATGTTCACGAAGGGCGAGCCCACGTTGATCACGATCTGGCAGCCCGTATCGCGGATCAGTTGGGCCACGGCGGCCGAGTCCATCGCGTCAAGCGCATGGGCCTTGAACACGCCCGGCTGTTTCATCGCGGATTTTTCATGCACCGAGTCGAGGATCGCCTGACATTTCGCGACCGTGCGACTGGCGATATGCAGATCGCCCAGCACATCATTGTTCTGCGCGCATTTATGCGCCACGACCTGAGCCACGCCACCGGCGCCGATGATAAGCACGTTGCGTTTCATGGTGTCACCAGACCTCCTTTAAGGTTCCAGTTGCAGGAAAAGCGCCATACCGCGGCGCGGGCGATCACGAGAGGGCGGCGACGAAATCGTCGTAGCCGAAATCGCGCACAAGGCGCTCGGTCCCGTCCAGCTCGCGGATGGCGATGGCGGGCATCTTGACGCCGTTGAACCAGTTCTTCTTGACCATCGTGTAACCGGCGGCGTCCTGAATACTGATCCGGTCGCCGGGTTTCAGCGCCTTTGGAAAGCGGAATTCGCCGAAGATGTCACCCGCCAGACAGGATTTGCCGCAGATCATCCATTCCTCGGGGCCCGCGTTGGGGCTGACCTTGGCGCTTTCGCGGTAGATCAAGAGGTCGAGCATATGCGCCTCGATCGAGCTGTCGACGATGGCGAGGTTCTTGCCGTTGTAGAGCGTGTCCAGAACGGTCAGTTCCAGCGTGGTCGATTTGGTGATCGCCGCCTCGCCGGGTTCCAGATAGACCTGCACCTCGTTCTGGCCTGCGAAGCGCTTGAGGCGTTCGGCCAGACGGTCGAGGGGATAACCTTCGCCGGTGAAATGGATGCCGCCGCCAAGCGAAATCCACTCCATCTTGCGGATCAGATGGCCGAAACGTTGTTCGATGCTGCCCAGCATCGCGTCGAAGCGGTCGAAATCGGCGTTTTCGCAGTTGTTGTGGAACATGAAGCCGCTGATCTGATCCAGCACGGGCGCGATCACGGCGGGGTCATGTTCACCCAGACGGCTGAAGGGGCGCGCGGGGTCGGCCAGATCGAAGCTGGAGGTGGAGACGCCGGGATTGACGCGCAGGCCGCGGGTGTGGCCGCGGCTGACCTCTTCAAAGCGGGTCAACTGTCTGGCGGTGTTGAAGATCACCTTGTCGGAATTGGCCAGAACCTCGTCAATCTCGTGATCGGCCCAAGCCACGGAATAGGCGTGGGTTTCGCCGGGGAATTTCTCGCGGCCCAGCTTCACTTCAAAAAGCGAACTCGAGGTGGTGCCGTCCATATACTCGGACATCATGTCGAAGACCGACCATGTGGCGAAACATTTGAGCGCCAGAAGCGCCTTGGCGCTTGACGCCTCGCGCAGGTGGGCGATCTTTTCCAGATTGGGCAGCAGATGTGCCTTGTCGATCAGGTAGTAAGGCGTGTGCAGCATCGTGCCTTCCCCCATGCGTGGCGGCCTGCCGGTGGCAGGGCGGGACTTCAACAGGAAGCGGGTGGATAGGGCCAATCGCCCGGCGTATCAAGTGAAAACCTGATGACGGGGCCGCGTGGGGCGGTCACTCCTCGCCTTCAACCTTGCCGCGCATGGCCTTCACCTCGCCGCGCACCTTCTTGGCCTTGATGCGGCGCTTGACCGATCCGAAGGTGGGTTTGGTCGCTACCCGACGCTTGGGGGCGACGAGCGCGGCGCGGATCAGCTCGGCCAGACGGTCGCGGGCGATTTCGCGGTTGCGGACCTGACTGCGGGTTTCATCGACTTGCAGGACGATGGCCCCGTCCTTGGTCCAGCGCCGCCCGGCCAGACGCCGCAGACGGGTTTTCACGGGCAACGGCAGGTTGGGGGAGCGTTCCGCCTCGAACCGCAATTCGACGGCGGAGGAGACCTTGTTCACGTTCTGCCCGCCCGGACCGCTGGCGCGGATGAACTGTTCGGTCAGTTCCCAATCCTCGATGCCGATGTCGTCGGTGATCCGCAGCATGACCGCCCGTTCCTTGTGATGTTGCCCCGGACCATAGCGCGGATGGGAGGCAAACAGAAAGGGCCACCCTTGCGGATGGCCCTCTGAGATTTACGGAGGTGGGGCCGGTTAGGCTCTCACCAATTCGGATGTTGCATCCCCCGAGGGCTGCCTCAGGACTGCGTCCCCCGAACTGTTCCGACACCTCTCTCCAATATCCCGTTAGACACTAGAGCACCTCCTTTCAATTGTTTCGCCTGAGATCAGGTTGCCACAAAATCAGCAGATGTCAAAAACAAAATCATGTGGTGCGCGGGGTCAGTGCCCCCACGATGATGCGGAAGGGCACAAGTGCCACTAAAGCGAGCAGAAGTTTGACGCTCCAGTCGGCCACGGCCAGCGACACCCAGAGCGGCGCCATGGGGCCGACGCCCAGAAGCGGCAGCACCTCACCAGCCCAGGACACGTCATTGCCGGGTTCGATGAAGGACAGGCTGGCCGAAAAGGCGATGGTGAAGAACAGCGCAGTATCGACGGTCGAGCCGACAAGGGTCGAGGCCAGCGGCGCGCGCCACCAGCGGCCCGCGCGGAGACGGTCGAAAATGGCGACGTCCAGCAGTTGCGCGGTCAGGAAGGCAAGGCCCGATCCGATGGCGATGCGGAGTGTCACAAGCGGGCCGAACTCGCCCATGATCTGTGTGCCGATCAGCGAGCAGAGGACGCCCACGACGAAGCCCACGAACACGACGCGGCGGGCGGGGCCTGCGCCATAGACGCGGTTCATCACGTCGGTCACCAGAAAGGCGAGCGGATAGGTGAAGGCGCCCCATGTCAGCCATTGGCCGAAGAGGAACTGGACAAGGATGTTCGAGGCCACGACGATGGCGGCCATGGCAAGGATGCCGGGAAGATGGGTGCGGTTCATGTTGGTGCCCGTTTTGACAAGGTTGCGGCGACTTGGCCCCGGTGGGGGCAGATGAATTAGGATCGCCGTTTACTCTTTGTCCGGCGGGCTGGCAAGGGGTGGTGCGACGGCGTATTCCACGATCTCGGTGCGCTGGAAGAATTTGAAGTTGTCATCCGAGATCATGGTGAGGCGGATGCGCCCCTGCCCGTCTTGCCAAACCGTCAGACCTTCAAGGTTGTCATGCTGTCGGGTGCGGGTCTGGAGCAGCATCTCCTCGGCCAGCAACTGATCGCCGGTCACGTCGAAGCGGCGCAGGCGGGTGCGGAAGCCCGGCCCGGTCAGTGCGCGTTCGAGGAGATAGAGCCAGCCATCGGGGCCGAAATCCGCGCCGACCGGCAGGAAAGCCCCGCTGCGGGGGATGCGGAAGGGGATGTCCCAACCCTGCCCGTCAAAGCGGTAGACCGGAAAGGGCCGGTCCAGCGCACCAGAGCGTTCGGGGATGGTGAACAGATGCCCGCGCGCGTCGATGGCGAGCGCTTCGAGCGATGAATTGAGCTGCATCCCGGCGAAATCGGGATGCGAGGCGATGCGGATGGCAGGCCGGTCGGCGCCCGGATAGTAGCGGACGCGATGATGCGCTTCGAAGGAGACGTAGAACCCGCCTTGGGGGGCGAGGGCCAGACCCTCGGAATCGGCGGTGCGTTTCTTCAGCGGTGCCCCTTCGACATCCTGCAACAGCAGGAATGGGCGGGCGGTGATCCCGGTGATCCGCCCGCTGTCATTGCGCTGCAACTGGCCATTGACCGCATGCCCCCTGTCGGTGAGGGCAAGGAAGGTCAGACCGTCCTGATCGAGGTCGATGGCCGAAAAGCCGCCGAAGACCGGATCATCCATATGCCAGCGATAGCTGCCCAGATAGGTCGCGACGCCCGGCTGTCCGGCATCGGTTGCAAGACCAAGCCCCAGACCGACCGCCGCGACCGCGCCTAGCGCGAGCGCAAGACGGCGGCGCATTGTTCGGGCAGATCGGCGAGCGTCAGATCTCGTCGCGGACGGGGTGCGGGGGCGTTGGGATCGCGCGGCTTGGCCGGCGGCGGGTTCAGGATGTTGTTGACCCATTCCTGCGCCTCGGCGCAACCGTCACCGGGGGGCGGCGTGTCCTGATCGAGGCAACCGCGCGCGCCACGCGGGCAGTTCAGGCGGACGTGGAAATGGTAGTGATGGCCATACCAAGGCCGGATCTTGCGCAGATAGGCGCGATCGCCGCCTTCATCCTTGCACATCTGCACCTTGGCACCGGGAAAGACGAAGATCCGCGCCACGCGGGGGTCAGAGGCTGCGGCCTTGATCACCTCGTGATGCTGGCGGGTCCACTGGTTGTTGACATAGGCACCCTCGGCCCGGCGCAAGGAAATCGAGGAGATATTCTCACGCTCGTTGCGGGTCAGGTTCAGGCGGTTGGGCGGCAGCATCCAGATATCGGCGTCCAGGCCGATCTGGTGGCTGGCGTGGCCCGTCAGCATCGGTCCGCCGCGCGGCTGGCTGATATCGCCGATATAGAGCCCCTGCCAGCCGGGCAGGCGCGCGGCGAAGCCGGACAGGTCCATCAGGAAATCAATCGTTTCGGGATGGCCCCAGTTGCGGTTGCGCGACAGGCGCATCGCCTGCCATGTCGGCCCGGTTTCGGGCAGTTGCATGGCCCCTGCGATACAGCCCTTGGAATAACCGCCAAAGGGCGCGGGTTGCGCTGCGGCGGCTGTTTTCTGCGCTCCGAACAACTGCTTGGCGGCCTGCGCGGCCGCCTCACCAGCCAGCGCGAGACTGAGGAACAGGGATATCGTCAGTGTCAGGGTGTGCGCGCGGCCCATGCTTTGCCATCTCCATCCGGTTTCACCCAGCCTAGCAAGAACAGGCCCAGAAGGAAAAGCACGATCAGCGGTGTCACGCCGAGTTGCTGGCTTTGCGTGACGGCGGTCATGATCCCGATCGAGAGCGGCGCGAGGAAGGAGGTGGCCTTGCCGGCGAGGGCGTAGAGGCCGAAAGCCTCGGTCATCTTGTCGGGGTTGGCCTGACGGACCATCATCGTGCGGGAGGCTGCCTGAATGACGCCACCCGCCGCGCCGATCAGTGCGCCGAGGATGTAGAAGGTAATGTCGGGCAGATTGGAGCCAGGGTCGACCGGCATGCCGTAGACGCTGTCGCGCGAGACAAAGACGATGGAAATGGCCACGAAAGTCAGGATCAGGATGCAGGCGCGGATCACCCTTTTCGGCCCGAAACGGTCATCCGCCATGCCGCCGATCCAGGCGAAGATCGTGCCCGAGATGATGGCGACGATGCCGAAGACACCGGTATCGACCACCGACCATTCCAGCACACCTGCGGCATAGATGCCGCCGAACACATACATCCCGTTCAGCGCATCGCGATAGAACATCGAGGACGCCAGATAGGCGAAGAGGGATGGCGTCTGCGGCAGGGCGCGGATGGTCGTGACCACTTCGGACAGGGCGCGCTTGACGGCACCGGGCGCGGCGCGGGCGGGTTTCGGATCGCGCACCCAGAGGAAGAAGGGGATCATGAAGACCATATACCAGATCGCGGTCAGCGGGCCGACGGCGCGGGTGCCTTCGCGTTCGCTGGCGTCAAGGCCGAGGATCGGGTCGATGCCGATGAAAGTCTTGCCGGTGGTGGCGCTTTCGGCAAGGAAGGCCAGCATGATGATCAGCGTGACCATGCCGCCCAGATAGCCGAAGGCCCAGCCGTTGCCGGACAACCGCCCGATCTGATCGCGCGGGCCAAGATCGGGGAGCATGGAGTTGGTGAAGATCGTCGCGAACTCCATCCCGATCATGCCGATCGCAAAGAATACCAGCGTCAGGATCAGGTTGAAATCATCGGGGGCCGCCCACCACAGGCCGAAGGCACCGATCACATACATGACGGAAAACAGCCAGATATAGCGCAGCCGATTGCCCGATGTATCGGCCAGCGCACCAAGGAACGGGGCCAGCACGGCGATAATGAAACCTGCCGCGCCGATGCCGAAACCCCAAGCGGATTGCGCGGCTGTGCCATCGCCCATCAGTTCCTTGACATAGGGCGCGAAGATGAAGGTGATCAGAAGCGTGTTGTAAGGCTGGCTGGCCCAGTCGAAGAAGAACCAGCCCCAGATGCGCCGCCGCATGGAAATCGCTGTCATACCGTCCCCCTCTTCGGCCGTTCACGGGCCTTTTTCGGGATAAGACAGCCAAATCATGACAGTGGCAAGTCAATCGTCGCGGACCCGGCCTCAACCCTGCGCTGTGTCCTGCATCGGGGGCCATGGACGCAGATCCTCGGCCGCGATCCAGGCGGCGATCCAGGCCGGAATGGGCGGTGAGGCGACATTCCCCGCGATGGCGCGGACGGCCTTTTCGGGGGGAACGATCCCGCTGTGATCCGTCAAAGCGGCACGGTAGACGATGTGATTGGCGCAATCGCCGTTGGCCTTCCACATGGATTGTTCCAGATAGATGAAGCGCGCATCCCAGCACAGCGCGCGGGAGCGCATCTCGACCACCTCGAACATGCGGATGCGGCGGCGGTAACGCACGCAGGCCCCCGCCATGGTCAGGCCCCAGCCGTTGCGCTTCATCGCGCCGATCAGCCCGGCGCGCTTGGCCAGCGGCAGACGGCCCAGATCATAAAGCGTGAGGGTGCGGCCGTTGTTCAGTTCCATCCACAGGTCGATATCCCAGGGCAGGCACATGTGGCGCGAGACATGAGTGCCGGTCAAAGGCAGCGCGGGTGCACGGCGGAAGCGGATGAATTCGGTGACGAGGCGGATGACGGGATACATGGGCGGGCCTCCTGACGGGTGCCTGCTTGTCTGGCGTGGGTGACGGGTCGTCAACCGCAACGTCGCGGCAAAGGCGGGCAGACCTTGCCAGCGGAGCGGCTTGCGCTTACCTGTGGAGCGCCCAACAGAGGACCGAGACGGATGATTGCCCTTTACCAGACCCTTGCCCTGATCCTTGATGTGGTCTTCTTCATCATGCTGGCCCATATCATCATGAGCTGGCTGATCAATTTTCAGGTGCTGAACCTGAACCAGCAATTCGTCTATCAACTCTGGACCGGGCTGAACCGGGTGCTGGAGCCGGTCTATACCCCGATCCGGCGCGTTCTGCCCGACACAAGCCCGCTGGATCTGGCGCCCCTGGTGGCGTTCATCGCGGTCATATCGCTGCGCGATTTCATCCTGCCGGCGATCTTGCTGGGGTAAGCGCCTGTTTCCGCTGTTCGGGGGTCTATCGGCCTCTTGCCCAACAACCCATGGTGTGGGATTAGTCGGGAAAGAGCAGATATAGACAGACCGACAGGGGGTCCCATGCAAAGCGCCGTCCCGCTGCTGCGCGACATCTTCGGATTCGACGCGTTCCGCCCGGGACAGGCCGAGATCGTGGAGGCTGTGTCGGCCGGGCGCAACGTGCTGGCCATCATGCCCACGGGCGGCGGCAAATCCCTGTGTTTCCAACTGCCTGCCCTGATGCGTGAGGGGGTCACTGTCGTGATCTCGCCGCTGATCGCCTTGATGCGGGATCAGGTGCGCGCCCTGCGCGAGGCGGGGGTCGAGGCGGGGGCGCTGACATCGGGCAACACGCCCGAGGAGACGGATGCCGTCTGGCTGGCGCTGGAGGAGAAGCGGCTCAAGCTGCTTTACATCGCGCCAGAACGGCTGGCGGCGCAGTCGTCTTTCGGGATGTTGAAGCGGGCCGGTGTCAGCCTGATCGCGGTGGATGAGGCGCATTGCGTGAGCCAGTGGGGGCATGATTTCCGCCCCGATTATCTACGCATCGGTGCGCTGCGCCGCGCGCTGGATGTGCCACTGGCGGCGTTCACCGCCACGGCGGATGCGGAAACGCAGGACGAGATCGTCATGCGGCTTTTCGACGGGAACGCGCCGCAGAAGTTTCTGCGCGGGTTTGATCGGCCCAATATCCATCTGGCCTTTGCGGCCAAGGACAATCCGCGCCGCCAGATCCTGAGTTTTGCCGCCGCGCGCAAGGGGCAATCGGGGATCGTCTATTGCGGCACGCGGGCCAAGACCGAGACACTGGCGCAAGCCCTGCGCGAGGCGGGGCACAGCGCCTGCCATTATCACGGCGGGATGGAGGCCGAGGATCGGCGCCAGACCGAAACCCGATTCCAGCAGGAGGACGGGTTGATCGTGGTGGCGACGGTTGCCTTTGGCATGGGGATCGACAAGCCGGATATCCGCTGGGTCGCCCATGCCGATCTGCCCAAGTCGATCGAGGCTTATTATCAGGAAATCGGTCGCGCGGGGCGGGACGGGGCGCCGGCGGAAACCCTGACGCTCTATGGCCCCGACGACATCCGCCTGCGGCGGAGCCAGATCGACGAAGGCTTGGCCCCGGCGGATCGGCGGATGGCCGATCATGCGCGGTTGAATGCGCTCTTGGGTCTGGCCGAGGCGCTGGAATGTCGGCGGCAGACCTTGCTGCGCTATTTCGGCGAGACGCCGGAGCCTTGCGGGAATTGCGACCTGTGCGACAGTCCGGCCGCGGTGTTTGACGGGACGCTGGCCGTGCGCAAGGCGCTGTCGGCGATCCTGCGGACGGAGGAATGGTTCGGGGCGGGGCATCTGATCGACATTCTGACGGGCAACAGCACCGACAAGGTGCGCGAACGCGGGCATGATGCGCTGCCGACCTTTGGTGTGGGACGGGATTATTCGCGACCCCAGTGGCAAGCGATCTTTCGGCAGATGATGGGGCATGACCTGATCCGGCCCGATCCCGAACGCCACGGGGCCTTGCGGATGACCGATGCGGCGCGGCCGATCCTGCGGGATGAGGCGTCGATCACGCTGCGGAGTGATTCTGTCGCCAAGCCCGACCGTCGCCCGGCGGTCAAAACGCTGGTGTCGGACGAGGATGCGCCTTTGCTGTCGGCGCTCAAGGCCAAGCGGCGCGCGCTGGCCGAGGCGGCGCGGGTGCCTGCTTACGTCATTTTCACCGACAAGACGCTGATCGAGATGGCGGAAACCCGGCCCACCACGCTGGACGCGATGGCGCGGATCGGGGGCGTGGGGGCGAAGAAGCTGGAAAGCTATGGCGCGACGTTTCTGGAGGTGATCACCGGCGCGGTCGAGACCATGCACCCCGCACGGCGCAAGATCGCGGGGCGAGCGGAGGGCACGTTGTATGATCGCTTGCTGGCCGCACAGGCCGATCTGGCGCGTGGATCGGACGGGGTGGACAAGCCCCTGAGTTGTTCCGCCGCCTTGCTGGCCAAGGTCGCGCAACTGCGCCCGCGCGATGCGCGCGAGATGGAGCGGCTTTTGGGCGACAAACGGGCCGAACGTTTCGGGCCAGCGTTTCTGGACGTGTTGCGGGATGCGGGCTAAGTCACCGGCAAGGATGCCTGGAAGGGGAATGGAATGCTGATCACCGTCTCGCCCGCGAAGAAACTGGACATGACCGAGGTCGCCGGCGTGACGCCGACCCGGCCCGATTTCGGGACGGATGCCGATCGTCTTGCACGGATTGCGCGGAATCTGAGCGTGAAGGATCTGCAGAAACTGATGGGGATTTCCGAAAGCCTGGCCAAGCTGAACGCGGATCGCTTCCGCGATTTCGGCGGCATGGAGGAGAAACCGGCGGCTTTGGCCTTTGCCGGGGACACCTATCAGGGGCTTGAGGCCGGGTCGCTGGATGCCGACGAGATGGCCTTTGCGCAGGATCATCTGCGGATCCTGTCGGGGTTGTATGGCGTGTTGCGGCCACTGGATGCGATCCAGCCGTATCGGCTGGAGATGGGGAGCCGGTTGAAAACGCCGCGCGGGGCGACGCTTTACGATTACTGGGGCCCCCGCATCTCGGAGGCGTTGAACGCGCAGGCGGAGGTTCTGGGGACCGATACGCTGATCAATTGCGCCAGTCAGGAATATTTCGGCGCGGTGGACCTGTCGACGCTGCGCCCGCAGGTCATCACGCCTGTTTTCCTTGAGGAAAAGAACGGCGAGGCCAAGATCGTCAGCTTCTACGCCAAGAAGGCGCGCGGCGCGATGGCGCGGTTCATCATCCAGCGCCGCCTGACCAGCCCGGAGGGGATCAAGGATTTCGACAGCGGCGGCTATGCTTTCCGCCCCGATCTGAGCGAGGGTGACCGTTGGGTGTTCCTGCGCGAGGCGGTGGCGGCCGAAAAGGCGGCCTGAGGCTTACCCGGCGGCGGGCGCATCCTCGGCGTCGGTCAGCGTGGTGGTCAGCGTGTCAAGCGGCGCGGTCGCATCAGGCGGACAATGGGCAAGGACATGTGAGACAAGGTCGGCCTTGCGCAGCGGTTTGGACAGATAGTCGTCCAGCCCGGCCGCCAATATCCCCTCGCGGTCGCCATCCATGGCATGGGCCGTCATGGCAACGATGGGCAGATGCGGACGCCCCCGGGCCGCCTGTTCCGCGCGCAGCCGGCGGGTTGCTTCCTTGCCGTCCATTTCGGGCATGGAAATATCCATGAAAACCAGATCAGGCCAGTCTGCGGTGCAGGCGGCCACGGCCTCGGCCCCGTTCGCGGCAAAGCGCAGGTCGATCTGCAGATGTTGCAGCATGCGCGAGAACACAAGCTGGTTCGTCCGGTTGTCTTCGGCGGCGAGGACGCGCATCCGGCGCATGGTCCCTTTGGCCTTTGCCGGGACGGATGGAAGGGCGGCGCGCCCGGTGACCCCGTCAAGCGCCGCAAAGAGATGCCGCCGCGCGGTCGGCTTTTGCAGGATGGCGTGCAGGTGAACATGGGCCGGGTCCTGCTCGGCAAAACCGGAATTGGCGGTCATCAGCAGGATCGGCAGCCCGGCCCCGGTGTCGCGGACCGCCTGCGCCAGTTCGAGACCGTCCATGGTGGGCATCGCATGTTCCGTCAGGATCAGATCGAAGCCTTCGGGCACATGGGTCAGTGCCGCCTCGCCCGAGGCGCAGGCGGTGACGTGGTGTCCCAGCGCCTGCATCTGGCGGATCACGATCTGGCGGTTCGCCTCGACCGGGTCGACCACCAGAACCCGCAGGGCTGTTCTGGCGGAGGCGCGCATCAGCGCCGGATCGCCTGCGCTGCTGTCCACCACGGGAAGCGCCAGCACGAAACCGAAGACGCTGCCGCGCCCCAGCTCGGATTCGACCCAGATCCGCCCGCCCATCAGCGCGAGCAGCTTTTGCGTGATGGCAAGGCCAAGCCCGGTCCCTTCAAAACGGCGGTTGTGTTCATCCTCGACCTGATTGAATTCACCGAACACATGCTGGACCTTATCCGGGGCGATGCCGATCCCGGTATCCTCGACCGTGACATGCACCTGCCCCTGAGTGCTGCCCTCGGCCTGCAGGCCGACGACGCGGACAAGCACATGTCCCGACGGGGTGAATTTGACCGCATTGCCGATCAGGTTCGTCAGCACCTGCCGGATGCGCCCCGGATCGCCCATGAACATGGTGGGCAGGAAGAGGTCGTAATCCACCAGAAGTTCCAGCCCCTTCTGCCGCGCGCTGGGTTGCAGGAGCAGGATCACCTCGTGAATGGCGCGTTCCAGATCGAAAGGTTCGGGATGCAGGGTCAACCGTTCCGCTTCGATCTTGGAATAGTCGAGCACGTCGTTGATGATGACCAGAAGCGCCTCGGCCGAGGTCTTGATCGTGTTGACGTAAAGACGCTGCTCTTCTGTCAGGGGGGTATCGCCCAACAGGTCCACCATGCCGACCACGCCGTTCATGGGTGTGCGGATCTCGTGGCTCATGTTGGCCAGGAACGAGGACTTGGCCCGGTTCGCCGCCTCGGCCCTTTCGCGCGCCTGTTTCAGTTCTTTCTGATAGCGGATGGTTTCGGTGATGTTCAGCGCGAGGCTGACCACGTCACCGCCCTTGCCGCGCTGGTCGATGAGTTTGATATAGGCGTTGTTCCAGAGCCGGATCACCGTGGGTTCGGGCGACGGCGCCTCCCATCGGCGCAGCATCATGGCGCGCCATTCGGCGGGGCTGTGGGTGCCGATGTTGACGATTCCCTCATCCGTCAGGAGTTGCAGCAGGTAGGGATAGGTGACGCCGGGCCTGACCTCTTCCAGCCCTTCGAACACCGAGAGATAGGCATTGTTGGCCGCGATCATGCGGTCGTCCAGATCGAAGAAGGCGAAGCCGTCCTGTATCGTTTCGATGGAATGCCAGAGGCGGCGTTCAGCAATCTCGACCTTCTGATGCGCTTCGCTCAGGTCGGATTTGACGCGTCTGTTCTCATCCTCGATTGTCTGGACCTGTGCGCGCGTCTCGTGGATTTCGTCGGACAGCGCCTTGGCATGGCGGCCCAGCTTTCGGTTGGCCGCGAAGAGTTCGGCCTGTTTCAGTTCCAGCAGGCGTTCCGCCGCCAGCCGGGCGCGCCGTTCATCAGCCAGTTTGTTGGCAAGGCTCATGCCGGTCCTTTCGATCGTGTTGAATCAGGGGATCACCGTCGCCTACCATCGCGGGGGCGAGTGAATTCCGGGTAAACACGCCCGTCGGCAAGAGGAATCCTTGCACCGAAATCTGCGGTCATGTCACCATGCCCCAAGATCAGGAGGATCCGCCATGCCCCGCACCATCGCAGCGCTTGCCCTTGTTCTTGGCCTTGTCGGCCTTGCGCCCGCAACGGCCTTTGCGCAGGAGATCGTGCCGGATCGACGTATCGTCGTGACGCGGGACATGGATTTTCCGGGTGGCGATCTGCAACCCCTGTTCGATACGACGCTGACGGCCTGTCGGACCGCCTGTCTGGCGGATCGCGATTGCGCGGCCTTTACCTTCAATACCCGGTCGAATGCCTGCTTTCCGAAATCGGCCGTGCAGGGGCGCAGCCCCTATGCGGGCGCGCTGTCGGCCGAGGTGGTGGCGACGGCGCCCGGCGCTCTGCAATCCGCTGCGGCCCGTATCGCGGATCTGGACTGGCTGGGGCGTCCGACTCTGGAGGACGCGCGCGATCTGGCGCTGGAGATCGGCACGCTGCACCCTGCGGGGGGCTTCGATCCGGACACGATCCTGCAAGCCGCGCTGGAGCGGGCCAATGCCGGGGACAGATCCGGTGCCGCCGGGTGGATGGGGGCGGCGGTGTCCCTGTTGGATCGCAGTGATCTGTGGGTGGAATATGCGCGCCTGACCGGGCAGATCCAGACGCAGGATTATGACAGCCAGATCCGCCTGCGGGAACGGGCGGTCAGTGCTGCGGTGAACGGCTATCTGCGCGCCGATGCGCCAGCGCAGCGCGTGAGCGCGCTGGAGGTTCTGGCGCAGGCGTTGGAGGCGGCGGAGCGGGGGCGCGACATGATCCCGAGCTTGCGTCTGGCGCAGAGCATCGCTCCGCGCGCCGATCTGGACCGCGCGCTGGAGGAGGCCGTTGCCAAATACGGGTTCCGCGTGATCGGCAATGCGGTAGAGAGCGACAGCGCCGCGCCGCGGATTTGCGCGCAATTCTCGGAGCCGCTGATCAAGGCGGGGCAGGATTACACGCCGTTCGTGAACCTGCCGGATGCGACCTTGTCGGTGGAGGCGCAGGACAATCAGCTGTGTGTGGACGGTGTGCGGCACGGTGAACGTTACCGCATCGTGCTGCGCGCGGGCCTGCCTGCCGCCAGTGGCGAGACGCTGCTGCGCGATGTGGAACAGGTGCTTTATGTGCGCGACCGGTCGCCGTCGATCGTCTTTCCGGGGCGTGCCTATGTCTTGCCGCGCAGCGCGGATGCGGCGGTGCCGGTGCAGACGGTGAACCTTGACCGGATCGACCTGACGCTGCGGCGCGTCAGCGACCGCAACCTGATCCGCGCGATGCAGGAGGATTACTTCGGCAGCACCTTGCCCGAATGGCAGGAACGCGGCTTTGCCTCGGAGATCGCGACCGAGGTCTGGACCGGGACGGGCGAGACGGGGCGCGCGTTGAACCGCGACATGGTCACGCGCTTGCCGCTGGGTGATGTGCTGGCAGATCAACCAGCGGGCATCTATGCGCTGACAGCGCGGGTGCCGGGCGCCGATCCCTATGCCGATCCGGGGGCGACGCAGTGGTTCGTGCTGTCCGATCTGGGCCTGTCCACGATGCTGGGCACGGATGGGCTGCATGTGACGGTGCGGCATCTGTCCGACGCAAGCGCGGTAGAAGGCGCGCGGGTCGAGGTGTTGAGCCGGGCCAATGCGGTGATTGCGGACGGTGCGACCGATGCGCAGGGCTATCTACGCATTGATCCGGGCCTGACGCGGGGCACGGGCACGGCTGCGCCTGCGATGGTGGTGGTGCGCCATGGCAGCGGGTCCGGGGCGGATGTCGAGGATATCGCGTTCCTGTCGCTGACCGATCCGGCCTTTGACCTGTCGGATCGCGGGGTGGAAGGCCGCCCGCCCAGCCCGCCGATTGATGTGTTCCTTGCCACGGATCGCGGCGCTTACCGCGCGGGTGAGGTGATCCATGCGACCGTTCTGGCCCGTGACGACCGCGCCGCCGCGATCCCCGGCCTGCCCGTCACCGCCATCCTGACCCGGCCCGATGGGGTGGAATACTCCCGCAGTCTTTCCACCGAGGATGTGGCGGGGGGACATGTCTTTGCCCTGCCCTTGGGCGATGCGGTGCCGCGCGGGACATGGCGGCTGGAGGTGAAGGCCGATGTGGACGCGGCCCCCTTGGCCAGTCGCACTGTGCTGGTCGAGGATTTCCTGCCCGAACGGATCGACTTTGACCTGAGCCTGCCGGATGGCGCCTTGCGCGCGGGGGATACGCCGCCGCTGCGCGTGGAGGCGCGTTATCTGTTTGGCGCACCCGGCGCGGGTCTGGCGGTGGAGGGCGAGGTTCTGTTGCGGGGCACGGATACGGTTGAGGGCTTCCCCCTCTATCGGTTTGGCCGCCATGATGAGCCCGTCAGCCCGCGCAGCCGTTCCCTGGAGGCGACGCGCACCGATGAGGCGGGGCGGGTGACCCTGCCCCTGACCCTGCCGGATGTGCAGGCCGCAGGCAGCCCGCTGGAGGCGCGGGTGACCCTGCGGGTGTCCGAGGGGTCGAACCGTCCGGTAGAGCGTGAGTTGACCCGTGCGCTGACCCCCGACACGCCGATGATCGGCATCCGCCCGCTGTTCGATGGCGCGCTGCCGGAGGGGGCCGAAGCCATCTTTCGCATCATCGGGTTGTCACCCGATCTGACCCCTGCCCCTCTGCCCGTTCGCTGGAGCGTGAACCGGGTCGAGACGCGTTATCAATGGTATCAGCAATTCGGCGAATGGCAATGGGAGCCGATCACCACACGGACCCGCATCGACCAAGGCGAGGCTGTGCTTGGGACCGAACCTCTGGAGATTGCGACCCCGGTGGACTGGGGGCAATACGAACTGGTGGTCGAGACGCGGGAGGGGGTCTATGCCGCCTCCTCGACCGGGTTCGACGCTGGCTGGTATGCGCCTGCGGATACCGCCACGACGCCTGATCTGCTGGAACTGTCCTTGGACAAGCCCGCTTATCGCAGCGGCGAAACCGCGATGCTGCGGATCGTGCCGCGTCATGCGGGGATTGCCAGTGTCGCGGTGATGTCGAGCCGCCTGATCTCGATGCAGACGGTCGCGGTTGCCGAGGGCGAGACGCTGATCCCCCTGACCGTCACTGATGATTGGGGCGCGGGGGCCTATGTCACCGCGACCGTGATCCGGCCAATGGATGCGGCGGCGGGGCGGATGCCCACACGGGCGCTGGGGCTGGCCCATGCGGGCGTTGATCCCGGCGCGCGGCAACTGTCCGTCAGCATCGACGCGCCAGAGGCCGCCGACCCGCGCGGGCCTCTGGAAGTTGCCGTGCAAGTGGATGGCATAACGCAGGACGAGATGGCCCATGTCACGCTGGCGGCTGTTGATCTGGGTATCCTGAACCTGACGGGTTTCGACAGCCCTGACCCATCCGCCCATTACTTCGGGCAGCGGCGTCTGGGGATGGAATTGCGCGATGTCTATGGCCGCCTGATCGACAGTCTGAACGGGGCCATGGGGCAGGTGCGATCCGGCGGGGATGCAGGCGCGGGGATGCGGTTGCAATCGCCGCCGCCGACCGAGGACCTGCTTGCCTTTTTCAGCGGTCCCGTCACCGTGGGCGCGGATGGGCGCGCGGTGATCGGGTTCGATCTGCCCGCCTTCAACGGCACCGTGCGGCTGATGGCCGTGGCATGGTCGCCCAGCGCCGTGGGGCAGGCCGAGGCGGATGTTCTGGTGCGTGATCCGGTGGTGGTCAGCGCGAGCCTGCCCCGTTTCATGGCACCGGGGGATGAGAGCCGGTTGCTGCTGGAGGTCACCCATGCCAGCGGTCCGGTCGGGCGGATGGGTCTGGACGTGACGGCCGATGGTGTGACCTTGGCCCCTGTGCCATCGGGCGTGACGCTTGCGGAGGGTGAGAAACAGGTGGTCGTGATCCCGGTGACGGCGGATCAACCGGGCGATCATGTGATCCGTGTTGCCCTGACCACGCCGGAGGGGCGGCAGTTGGTGAAATCCCTGACCCTGCCCGTGCGCGCCAATGACCCCGAGGTCGCGGTGACCGAACGGGTGGTGCTGGCCCCGGATGAGGGGTTGGACCTGTCGCCAGAGCGGTTCAACGGGCTGCGCGAGGGCACAGGGTCGCTGACGCTGGCCGCAGGGCCGTTGGCGCGGCTGAATGCACCCGCTCTGCTGGCGATGCTGGACCGCTATCCCTATGGCTGCACCGAGCAGGTGGCGAGCCAGACGATGCCCTTGCTGGCGATGCAGGACATGGTCAGCGCCTTGGATTTGGGGGATGCGGAGGCTATCCGCACCCGTATTGACCAAAGTCTGGACCGTATCCTGACGCGGCAATCGGGCAATGGCAGTTTCGGGCTGTGGCAGGCGGGATCGGGGGATTTCTGGCTGGATGCCTATGTCACCGACCTGTTGTCGCGCGCGCGGGCCGCGGGCCATGATGTGCCCGAACTGGCGTTCCGGCTGGCCTTGGACAATCTGCGCAACCGGATCAACTTTGCCCCGGATTTCGATGAGGGGGGCGAGGATCTGGCCTATGCCCTGATGGTTCTGGCGCGCGAGGGGGCGGCCAATATGGGTGATCTGCGCTATTACGCCGATCAGAAGGGAGAGGCGCTGGCCACGCCATTGGCGGCGGCGCAACTGGGCGCGGCGCTGGCGCTTTATGGCGATCAGACGCGGGCGGATCGGTTATTTGCCCGCGCAGCGCGGATGATCGACGCGGCCAGCGGGACCGAGGCCCCGGTCTGGCGCGCGGATTACGGCACGCAGCTGCGCGATACGGCGGGCGTTCTGGCGCTGGCGGTCGAGGCGGGAAGCAGCGCGGTGGATACCGGCGCGCTGGCGCAACGCATCGGAGCTGCGGGCCGGGCCTTTTCCACGCAGGAGGCGTCGTGGTCGTTGCTGGCGGCCCATGCCCTGAGCCGTGACGCCTCCGTAGCGGGGCTGGAAGTGAACGGACTGCCCGTCTCTGGCCCGGTGTTGCGGACGACCGACAGTGATCTGGCGCTGGCCCCGGTTGGCTTGCGCAACGCCTCGACCGCGCCGATGGAGGTGACGTTGACCACCTTTGGCGTGCCCGAGGGGGCGACGCTGGCCAGTGGCTATGGCTACCGGATCGAACGCGCCTATTACGATCTGGACGGCGCGCCGTTGTCGCCGGATGACGTGCGGATCGGCACCCGTCTGGTGGCGGTGCTGACCGTGACGCCTGCGGACGAGACCGGCGCGCGGCTGATGGTGAATGATCCGCTGCCCGCAGGGTTCGAGATCGACAACCCCAACCTGTTGAACGCGGGCGATGTTGCCGCTTTGGATTGGCTGGACCCGGCCTATGCGGAACATGCCGAGTTCCGCGCCGACCGGTTTCTGGCGGCGGTGGATTGGCAGTCGGATCGGCCGTTCACGCTGGCCTATATCGTCCGCGCGATCTCGCCCGGTCAGTTCCACCACCCGGCGGCGCTGGTCGAGGATATGTATCGACCCGAATACCGCGCGACCACGGCATCGGGCCGCGTGACGGTTGGCGAGTGAGGCGGCTCTGGCCCTTTGCCGTTGCGGCGCTGCTGATCCTTGGGGCGGCGGCGCGGGATGCGGGGGACGCGTGGATCGACGCCACGATACTGCCATCGGCCCTGCCCGCCACATCTGTCGAAGTGCGCGACCGGCACGGGGCCTTGCTGCGTGCCTATACGGTGGCGGATGGGCGGTGGCGGCTGGCAGTTGGGCCGGATCAGGTGGACCCCGGTTTCGTGAACATGCTGCTGGCCTATGAGGACAAGCGGTTTCACGACCATGCGGGTGTCGATCCGCTGGCGCTGATCCGTGCTTTCGGGCAGGCGGTGTGGCATCGGCGGGTGGTGTCGGGCGGATCGACCCTGACCATGCAGGTCGCACGCCTGCTGGAAGAGACGGGGACGGGTGCATGGCCCGGCAAGCTGCGGCAGATGCGGGTGGCGCTGGCGCTGGAGCGGCGGTTGAGCAAGGATCAGATTCTTGGGCTGTATCTGACGTTGGCCCCTTATGGCGGCAATATCGAAGGGCTGCGGGCGGCCACTCTGGCGTGGTTCGGGAAGGAACCGGCGCGGCTGACGCCGGCGCAAGCGGCGCTGCTGGTGGCTTTGCCGCAATCGCCCGTGGCGCGCCGCCCGGACCGTGCGCCCGAGGCCGCACGGACAGCGCGCGACCGGGTTCTGTCGCGGCTGGCGCAGCAAGGGGTAATCAGCGCGGAGGCCGCGCAGGCGGCGCAAAGCGAGCCCGTGCCCGCCATGCGCATCGCCTTTCCCATCCTCGCGCCGCATCTGGCGGATCGTGTTCTGGCCGCTTCACCGGGACAGGTGCGCCATGACCTGACGCTGGATGCGGGGCTGCAAGGCAAGCTGGAAAATCTGGCAACCGATGCCCTGCGCGGGATGGGTGAGCGGTTGTCCATCGCGATGCTGGTCGCGGATCACAGGACGGGGGCGGTGCTGGCCTCGGTCGGGTCAGCGGGCCTTTCGCAAGATACGCGGCAGGGGTTTGTGGATATGACCACGGCGCTGCGATCGCCCGGATCGACCCTGAAACCGCTGGTCTATGCGCTGGCCTTTGACCGGGGGCTGGCGCATCCCGACACGCTGATCGACGATCGGCCTGTGGCCTTTGGCGCTTACGCGCCGCAGAATTTCGACGGGCAGTTCCGGGGGGAAATCCGCGTGGCCGATGCGTTGCGCCTGTCGCTGAATATCCCTGTGGTCCGGCTGACCGAGGCGATCGGCCCCGCCAACCTGATGGCCGCCCTGCGCCGGGCGGGGGTCGAGGCGGCGCTGCCCGGTGGGCAGGCGGGACTGGCCGTGGCTTTGGGCGGTGTGGGTGTCTCGCTTGAAGGCTTGGTGCAGCTTTATGCCGGGCTGGCCCAAGGCGGGCAGGCCGAGCCGCTCTATTGGACCAGTCCAACGGAGGCCGCGCCGCAACGCATCGTGGGGCGCGCCGCGGCGTGGCAGGTGGCGCATATCATGGCGGGAATGGAACCGCCGCCGGGGGCGGCGCGGATGCGGCTGGCCTACAAGACCGGCACATCTTACGGGCACCGCGATGCATGGGCGGTGGGGTTTGATGGCGCGCATGTGGTGGGAGTCTGGATCGGGCGACCGGATGGTACGCCCGTGCCGGGGGCCCTTGGCGCGGACGTGGCGGCGCCTGTGCTGTTTCAGGCGTTCCAGAGGGTGAAGCCGCAGGCCGACCCTTTGCCGCCACCGCCGCCCGAGACGCTGATCGCGCCCAATGCCAGCCTGCCGCTGCCCCTACAGCGGTTCGGCGCGCGGGGGGCGGTGCCAATGGATGCGCCGCGACTGGCCTTTCCGCCTGACGGCGCGCGGCTGTCATTGGCAGGTCAGGCGTTGACGGTGAAGCTGCGCGACGGGGTGCCGCCATTCACATGGCTGGCCGATGGCACTCCGCTGCTGGTGGGCACGCATCGGCGCGAGGCCGCGTTGGAAGGGTTGGGCAAGGGCCACGTCACCCTGTCCGTGATCGACGCGGCGGGCCGCGCCGACCGGGTGCGGGTGGTGTTGGAGTAACCCGCGTGGGTTACTCCGGTCAGGTTACATCCGCTCGATGGCCAGTGCGATGCCCTGACCGCCGCCGATGCACATGGTGATCAGCGCGCGCTTGCCCCCGATACGTTCCAGTTCCGCCATGGCCTTGATGACAAGGATCGCGCCGGTCGCGCCGACCGGATGGCCCAGCGCGATGGCACCGCCGTTGGGGTTCACGATCGCAGGGTCCAGCCCCAGACCACGGTTGACGGCCACGGCCTGCGCCGCGAAAGCCTCGTTGCTTTCCACGACGTCGAAATCGCTGGCCTTGAGGCCGGTGCGGGCCAGAAGCGCCTCGACCGCGGGGACCGGGCCAATGCCCATGACCTCGGGCCGGACCCCGGCATGAGCATAGCCCAGCACGCGGGCGCGGGGTTTGAGGCCCGCTTTCTCTGCGGCCTCGGCCCGCGCCAGCACCATCGCCGCCGCACCGTCATTGATGCCCGAGGCGTTGCCTGCGGTGACGGAGCCGTCCTTCTTGAAAACGGGTTTCAGACCGGCCAACGCCTCAAGGCTGGTGGCCTTGGGATGCTCGTCAGTGTCAAAAGCCACGGGCTGACGTTTCACCATCACCTCGACGGGGACGATCTGATCCTTGAAACGCCCCTCGGCAATGGCGCGGGCCGCACGGACCTGGCTTTCCATGGCGAAGGCGTCCTGATCCGCGCGGCTGATTTCATGCTCTCCTGCCACGTTTTCCGCCGTGACGCCCATGTGACCCGATCCGAAGGGGCAGTTCAGCGTGCCCAAGAGCATATCCAGCGTGCGGATATCGCCCATCTTGGCCCCCCAGCGCTGATCCGGCACGATATAGGGCGCGCGGCTCATGCTTTCCGCCCCGCCGGCCAGACCGAATTGTGCATCGCCCAACATCAGAGACTGAATGACCGAGACGACAGCCTGTGCGCCCGATCCACACAGGCGGTTCACGTTCATCGCAGGCACGGTGTCAGGGATGCCCGCCTTCATCGCGGCGACGCGGGACAGATACATGTCCTTGGGTTCGGTGTTGATCACATTGCCGAAAACGACATGACCGATCTGCGCGCCCTCGACCCCGGACCGGGCCAGCGCTTCGCGCGCGACGATGGCGCCCAGTTCGGTCGGCGGCACGGCGGCCAGCGCGCCGCCAAAGGTGCCGATGGCGGTGCGTGCGCCGTCGAGAATGACGATATCGGTCATGGGAATCCCCTTCGCTTTGTGAATTTGGTCAGTCGTTTGGTGTCGCCCGGATGCCGCAAAGTCAAGCCGGGGCAGCGAAACGTTCCGTCACGGCGTCAGAGGGCGGCGACCGTCGGCGTCAAGCGTCCAGACGCGATCCCCTTCGAATACTGCCACGGTCAGGGGGCGACCATAGCCCGCGCCGCTGTCCAGATTGATGCGGTTGCCATAATGGGCGGGGGCCTCCAGCGCGGTATGGCCATGTATGACCAGCATCGGATGCGGCTCCGTATAGGTGAGAAAAGGGTCACGGATCCAGAGAAGATCATCCTCGGTCTGATCGGCCAGAGGCACACCGGGGGAGATGCCCGCATGGACGAAAAGCCTGTCATCCTGCTGATGGTAGAGAGGCAGGGATTGCAGAAAGGCCAGATGGGCGGCGGGCACGGCGGCGCGGGCCTCTTGCAGGATATCCGCAGGGTCGCGCCCTTCTTCGAGCGATACCCCATAAGCGGCGAGCGTGGCCACGCCACCCAGACGCGGGCTGAGCCAGTCGACCTTGGAGACGATGCGCGGGTCGTCGATCCGGCCATCTTCAAGATAGCGGTGGAACATGCGGTCGTGATTGCCCTTGAGCACGGTCCAGTCACGCCCCGCCATCTGCCCCTGCATCAATGTGTCGATCACCGCGCGGCTGTCGGGGCCGCGATCCACCAGATCACCCAGACTGATCAGCGGCGCATCGGCCCCGCCATCGGCGGCGATACGCTCCAGTGCGGTGTCCAGCATCGCGATCTCGCCGTGAATGTCGCCGATCACATAGAGGGGTTGGGCCATCGCAGGGTCTTTCGTTGTGAACCTCTGGGGTGACATATCGCGTATCGGCTTGTTCCGAAAGGATCATCCCCGGCGAATTTCACCGAAAAAGGGCGCGCGCAGATGATCTTTTCCGACTCGCCGGGTTGCGGCATGATGTTGCCGACGCCCCCTGTCATCCGGTGCACGTGATGCAGGGGACGCCCGTAACCAGTTTCTGAACCAACATCGGCGCGGCAGAGGTCCGGCCTGTTCCGAGGTCAAAGGGTTCGATACGCGTCATCTGCCCGACGGGGCGGACAACGGAAAGGACAAGGACATGAGGGGTATCGCGTTCTATTTTCTTTGCGCCGCGATCATCGCGGTGTTGGTCGGCATGGCCTGGGGAATCCAGATGTCGGCCGCAGGCGACCACAAGCTGTCAGGCGCACATGCGCATCTGAACCTTGTGGGATGGGTCACACTGTCGATCTTTGCCTTCTACTATCATCTTGTGCCCGAGGCGCAGGCGGGGGGGTTGCCGAAACTGCATCTGGCCTGTGCGCTGGGGGGTGTGGTGCTGCTGGTGCCCGGTATCGTCATGGCGATCCAAGGGCAGGACATGACCCTGGCCAAGATCGGATCGACGTTGACGCTGGCATCCATGGTGCTGTTCCTGATCGTGGTGCTGCGACAGGGGATGCAGCCGCCCGTGGCGGTCTGAGACCAACAAAACGCCGCCCCGTTTCCGGGGCGGCGCCATATGTCGAAACCGGTAAAACTGTAATCAGTTCACGTCAAAGACGAGCGGCTTGACCTGCTGGAACAGGCCGGTGTCCTGCAGCTTCTTGCAGACAGCCTCGCTCACCGCCTCATCGACATAGAGGATGGCGATGGCCTCGCCCCCGGCGGCGGCACGGCCAAGGGTGAAGTTGGCGATGTTCACGCCCGCCTGCCCCATGGTCATGCCCAGCGTGCCGATGATGCCGGGCACATCCTCGTTCGTGGTGTAGAGCATATGCGCGCCCACTTCGGCGTCGATGTTGATGCCCTTGATCTGGATGAAGCGCGGCTTGCCATCGCTGAACACGGTGCCCGCGATGGAACGCTCGCGCTTTTCGGTCACCACGGTCACCTTGATATAGCCGTCAAAGGCACCCGACTTGTCCTGATTGGTGGTCGAGATCTTGATGCCGCGTTCCTTGGCAATCACGGGCGCGCTGACCATGTTCACGTCCGGGTTCACGCGCTTCATGATACCCGCCACCACGGCAGAATTCAGCGCGGCAAGGTTCATTTCGGCCACGACACCGTCATACAGGATGTTGATCGCCTTGATCGGCTCGTCCGTCATCTGGCCGATGAAGCTGCCCAGATGTCCGGCCAGCTTGACCCAGGGGCCCATGACCTTGGCCTCTTCGGCGGTGACGGAAGGCATGTTGAGCGCGTTGGTCACGGCCCCGGTCAGGAGGTAGTCCGACATCTGTTCGGCCACTTGCAGGGCGACGTTTTCCTGCGCCTCGGTCGTGGCGGCCCCCAGATGCGGGGTGCAGACCACATTGGGCAGACCGAAGAGCGGGTTTTCGGTGGCCGGTTCCTCGGCGAACACATCAAAGGCGGCACCTGCCACATGGCCGGAGGTCAGCAGGTCGGCCAGCGCCTGCTCGTCCACCAGACCGCCGCGCGCGCAGTTGATGATGCGCACACCGGGCTTGGTCTTTTCGAGGTTCTCACGGCTGAGAATGTTGCGCGTGGCATCGGTCAGCGGCACATGCAGGGTGATGAAATCGGCGCGTTTCAGCAGGTCGTCCAGTTCAACCTTTTCGACATGCATCTTGGCGGCTTTTTCGTCGGACAGATAGGGATCATAGGCGATCACCTTCATGTGCAGCCCGCGTGCCCGGTCGCAGACGATGCCGCCGATATTGCCCGCGCCGATCACGCCAAGGGTTTTGCCGGTCAGTTCGACACCCATGAATTTCGACTTTTCCCACTTGCCCGCATGGGTGGAGGCGGACGCCTCGGGGATTTGGCGAGCCACGGCGAACATCATCGCGATGGCATGTTCGGCGGTGGTGATCATGTTGCCGAAAGGCGTGTTCATGACGATCACGCCCTTCTTGCTGGCGGCTTCCTTGTCGACATTGTCGACACCGATCCCGGCGCGGCCCACGACCTTGAGGTTGGTCGCGGCTTCAAGCACCTTTTCGGTGACCTTGGTGGCCGAACGGATCGCCAGACCATCGTAATTGCCGATGATTTCCAGCAGCTTGTCCTTGTCCTTGCCCAGCTTTGGCTGGAAATCGACGTCGATCCCGCGGTCGCGGAAGATCTGCACGGCGGCGTCGGACAATTCGTCGGAGATGAGAACTTTGGGAGCCATATCAGTGGTCCTTTGATGTGAAATGAGGGGAGGGCGGGGCGCGCAGCAGCTCGCACCCCGGAACAATCAGGGATCAGGGGATCAGGCGGCTTCGGCCTGCGCCGCGATTTCCGTATGGAAGGCCCATTCCAGCCAAGGCAGAACGGCCTGCACATCGGCGGTTTCCACCGTGCCGCCGCACCAGATCCGCAGACCGGCGGGCGCGTCACGATAGGCGCCGATATCCAGCGCCACGCCTTCGGACTCCAGCCGCTTGGCCACGGCCTTGGCGAAGGCGGCACCGTCCTTGATCCGGTCATCGGTGAACTTCAAACAGACCGAGGTGTTCGAGCGTGTCTCCGGATCGACCGCCAGATTGGCGATCCACGGGCGGGTTTCGCAGAAATCCCAGATGGCCCCGGCATTGGCATCGGCCCGCGCCATCAGCCCCCTGAGGCCACCGACCGCGCGCGCCCAGTCGAGCGCCACGAGGTAATCTTCGACCGCCAGCATCGATGGTGTGTTGATCGTCTCGCCGACGAAGATCCCCTCGATCAGCTTGCCCTTGGAGGTCAGGCGGAAAATCTTGGGCAGCGGCCATGCAGGGGTATAGCTTTCCAGACGGGCGACCGCGCGGGGGCTGAGGACCAGCATCCCGTGCGCGGCTTCACCGCCCAGCAACTTTTGCCAGCTGAACGTGGTCACATCCAGCTTGTCCCATGGCAGGTCCTGCGCGAAGGCCGCCGATGTGGCGTCGCACATCGTCAGGCCCTTGCGATCCGCCGGGATCATGTCGCCATGCGGCATGCGCACGCCGGAGGTGGTGCCGTTCCATGTAAAGCAGACGTCGCGGTCGTAATCGAGCGCGGCCATATCCACGATCTCGCCGTAGCCTGCTTCATGCACGCGGGCGTCGATCTTGAGCTGTTTGACCACATCAGTGACCCAGCCCGCACCGAAGCTTTCCCATGCGACCATTTCGACGGGGCGTTCGCCCAGCATGGTCCACATCGCCATCTCGAACGCGCCGGTGTCCGAGGCGGGCACGATGCCGATGCGGTAATCGGCGGGGATGCCCAGAATCTCGCGCGTGCCGTCAATGGCCGCTTTCAGCTTGGCCTTGCCTACGCCTGCGCGGTGGCTGCGGCCCAAGGGCGCGTCTGCCAGCAGATCAAGCGAGAATGTGGGGATTTTGGCACAGGGGCCAGAGGAGAACCGCGGATTGGCCGGCCGCGATGCCGGTTTGGTCGTCGTCATTGATGCTATCCTTCCAGATAAGCGCCCCCCGTTGGGGAGGGGTGTCCCACCGCCGGAAATAGAAGGGTTCAGATCCTTTCACAACGGGGAAAATGACGCTATAGCGCCGCATCCCGCGCAATTTGCGACATCGACATCCACGATCGGAAACACGCCCATGTTCATTGCCACCGTTCTAGCCAATCCCGCCACGCGCAATCTGGAGGGGTCTTTGCTGGACAGCCTGCGCAACGCATGGGGTGGCGGGGATGTGGTCTGGCTGGATCCTGATGCGGCGGCGGAGTTCGCCCTGCCTACCTTGCCCGCGAATCGCTGGCAGGTCTGGGAGGATCTGCAGGGCATGGGTCTGGATCTGGTGGTGCAGGGCGCGACAGGCCGGCGCAAGCGGATGCTGCTGGCCGATATGGACAGCACCATGATCCAGCAGGAATGTATCGACGAACTGGCCGATATGGCGGGCGTGGGCGCGCATGTGGCGGGGATCACCGCGCGGGCGATGAATGGCGAGCTGGATTTCGAGGCCGCGCTGCTGGAACGGGTGGCGCTGCTGCGGGGGCTGGATGCGGGCGTGATCGCGCAGGTTCTGCGGGAACGGATCACCTTCATGCCGGGCGGGGCCGAACTGGTCGCGACGATGAAGGCCAATGGCGGCCATGCGGCGCTGGTGTCGGGAGGCTTTACCGCATTCACAGAAAAGGTGGCGGCGGATCTGGGTTTTGACGAGCACCGCGCCAATACCCTGCTGATCGAGGGCAACCGGCTGGCCGGCGACGTGGCGCGGCCCATTCTGGGGCGGCAGGCCAAGATCGAGGCGCTGGAGCAGATCAGCGCGCGGCTGGGCATTGCCGAAGCCGACGTGATCGCCGTGGGCGACGGGGCCAATGATCTGGGCATGCTGGGACGCGCCGGGACGGGTGTTGCGCTGCATGCGAAACCTAGCGTGGCGGCGCAATGCGATGTGCGCATCAACCACGGCGATCTGACCGCGCTGTTGTTCATCCAGGGTTACAGTCGGGCGGATTTCGCTGCCGCCTGACACCGGCCAAGCGTGACATTGCCGCATCACCCTGTCCAAAGGGTTCGTTCGTCATTGCCTGCGGAGAAGGAGTTCGCCAAGGTCTGCCCTGCTTGCTTGCCAGTAAAATCATCAGGTTAACCAAAAGCAACACAGGGTGACGTCGCAATGGACGTCCTCGGAAGGAGCAGCGCTCTTGCCAACGGTCGAGATTTTTCTGACAGGGAACCAGATCGGCACCTTTTCCGGGCTGTCCTCCTCGGGCAATTCGAACGGGATGAAGGTGAACCTGCAAGGGGTTCAGGCGCTTGGCGGGGCAGATGATGTGTTCCGCATCGTGATCCGGCAGGTGAACGCCGGCGATGACATGTTCCGCAACGGGCAGATGGTGGACATCTATGCCTGGCCGGACACAACGCCGCCCGGCCCTCCGCTCTACAGCTCACTCAACCCGCAGCATGACCAGTTTCAGGGGCGGGCCTCGTCCGGCACACATCAGATCATGACCAGCCCGGCGCAGATCATCATCGCGACAGAGGGGATCACGCCGGGCAACATGCAAATCGGACCGGGTGCCGATCCGCCGCGCGGTGAGCAACTGTCCTTCAGCACCTTTCCCACGGACCCGCCGGTCTTTCCCTGCTTTGCCGCAGGCACAGTGATCGAAACGGCGTCAGGTCCGCGGCAGATCGAAACGCTGCGCCCCGGCGATCTGATCATGACTGCGGATCACGGGCCGCAGCCGCTGCGGTGGATCGGACAGCGCAGCGTTCCGGGGATCGGCGCATTGGCCCCGATCCAGATCAGCGCAGGCAGCCTTGGCAATCGCCGGGATCTGCTGGTGTCGCCGCAGCACCGGATGCTGGTGCAGGACTGGCGCGCCGAGATGTATTTCGCGAGGCCCCAGGTTCTGGTGGCGGCCAAACATCTGGTGAATGGACAGACGATCCGCCGCGCGCCACGGGACCGGATCACCTATGTGCATCTGGCCTTTGACCGGCATGAGGTGATCTTTGCCGAAGGCTGCCCTTGCGAGAGCCTGCATCTGGCGCAGGAATCGCTGGCGACGCTGGGGGACGACACGCTGGCCGAACTGGCCCAGATCTTCCCCGAACTGTTCGAGGATATCCCCCAAGGCAAGACGGCGCGCCCCTGCCTGCGCGCATGGGAAGGGGCGCTGGTGGCCTGAGGATGCGCTTCAGGCGAAGGCGGCGCCGGGCTTGATCGTGCCCGTCTCGACCCCGCGCCGGTTCAGGATCGGTGCGTTCAGGTAAAGGCGCGTCGCCGGGTGATCCGCCGCCAGCACACCCAACCGCACGAGGATCGCGGCAATGGCACATTCCGCGCCGCGTGTGCTGCCATCGGTGATCTTGAGCGCGACACCCAGTTTGTGTTCCGGGATGATGGCGATGAAGAACGCCTCGGCCCCGGTTTTCAGCGCCACGCGCCCGTCCATCGCCCGCATCAGCGCGGTGCAGGCCCTGCCCTCTCCTGCGACCAGTTCGGGGAATGTCACCATTGCCTGCACCAGACGGTTAGCGGCGCTTTGCTGGGCGGTGCCGCCGTCACGAGCGGCGGCGAAAAAGGCCATCGCGCGGGCCATGCCGTGCAGGGATGTGGCAAAATTCGGGGCGGAACAGCCGTCGATGCCGTAGCCGGGGCTGGATTCGCCTGTCACCTCTTGGAACGCGTCAAGACAGGCGCGCTGCACCGGGTGATCGGGGTCGATATAGTCTGCCCCGCCGCGCAGGTGGCGGTTCAAGGTCAGGAAACCGGCATGTTTGCCCGAACAGTTGTTGTGGATCTGGCACGGTGATTCCCCTGCCCGGATCAACGCATCGCGCGCGGGAATATCGGCGGGCTCTTGCGGGCCGCAGCGGAAATCATCGACGGTGCAGCCGATATGATCCAGCCAGCCCTTCACACGGTCTGTGTGGATCGCCGCGCCCTGATGGCTGGCGCAGGCGAGTGCCAGATGTTCGGGCCAAAGCCGGGCCGCGTCCGCCGCCCCGCTGGTGATCAGCGGCAGGGCTTGCAGCATCTTGGACGAGGAGCGCGGCATCACCACGGCCTGAGGATCTCCCCAGGCTTCGACGATGTCGCCCGAGGCATCGCAGATCACGGCATGGCCATGATGGATGCTTTCCAGAAAGGGGCCACGCCAGATCTCGGCCATGGGTACGGGGGCAGTCATCGGATACTCCTCTCTCAACTCTGCGCGAGCAACGGATCATCCTGTGCGATTTTCCGCCAACTCCTCTTTCGTCTGTGGCAGGTTTCAGGCTATTGTTGCAAGGTCGAGAAGAGAATGGGCATCGCGAAAAGGCCGAAAACGGCAAAAGCGGACCCATCACGAAACTGAGGCACGGACGGCTTGGAGGCTGGACATATGACATCAAGACTGGCGCGTGGATGGATCCGCGCAGGTGTCGGGGCGGCAATGGTCCTGGCAACAACGGGGGCGTGGGCCCAGCAGACAAGCAACAATCAGGTCGCGGCCAACACGGATTGGAGCGTCTTCGAGGATGCCGATCCCAAGGAATGCTGGGCCGTTTCATCGCCCAAGGAAACCGTGAACACCCGCGATGGCCGTGTCGTGGCGGTGCAGCGCGGCGAGATCCTGTTGATGACATTCTATCGCCCCGCTGCCGGGGTCACGGGTCAGGTAACGTTCACGGGCGGCTATCCCTTTGCGTCGGGATCGACCGTCAATCTGGATATCGGCGGCACCCAGTTCGAGCTGTTCACCGAAGGCGAATGGGCTTGGCCAGCTTCGGCCGAAGATGATGCCCGGATCATCACGGCGCTGAAAGGCGGCTCCTCTGCCATCCTGACCGCGCGCTCCAGCCGGGGCACGGTGACCAAGGATACGTTCTCGCTGCTGGGCTATACCGCCGCCACGGATGAGGCTGCGCGCCGCTGTCAGTGACGCAGACCGCATCGCCATGACGGGCAGCCCCTGCGGGCTGCCCTTTGTCATTTCAAACTAGCCTTTGGATTCGGCCTCCGAATCCTGTATGTGCCCTGCTTGTTTCCAAGGATGGATAGCCCGATGACCGCCACCGCCCCGATCACCCAGGATGTGATGACCATTCCGCGCAAGCTGCCGGACGGGCCGGTCAACCTTGTCGGCTTGACCCGTGACGGAATGCGCGCGGCGCTGATCGCCCATGGCACGCCGGAAAAGCAGGCCAAGATGCGCGTGGGTCAGATCTGGCAGTGGATCTATCAGAAGGGCGTGCGCGATTTCGAGCAGATGACCAATCTGGCGAAACCCTATCGTCTGGAACTGGCAGAGCATTTCTGCATCGAGGTGCCCGAGGTCGTGACCCGGCAGGTGTCCGAGGACGGCACACGCAAATATCTGGTACGCATCGCAGGCGGGCACGAGGTCGAGGTTGTCTATATCCCCGAGGAAGGACGCGGCACGCTGTGCATTTCCTCTCAGGTCGGGTGCACGCTGACCTGTTCGTTCTGCCATACGGGCACGCAGAAACTGGTGCGCAACCTGACGGCGGCCGAGATCATCGGGCAGGTGATGGTGGCGCGCGACGATCTGGGCGAATGGCCCGCACCGGGACGCAACCCCAAGGACGAGACACGGCTTCTGTCCAATATCGTGCTGATGGGCATGGGCGAGCCTTTGTATAACTTCGACAATGTGCGCGACGCGATGAAAATCGCGATGGACCCCGAAGGCATCAGCCTCAGCCGTCGGCGGATCACCCTGTCCACATCTGGCGTGGTGCCGGAAATTGCGCGCACCGCGCAGGAGATCGGCTGTCTGCTGGCCGTCAGTTTTCACGCCACAACGGATGAGACGCGCGACAAGCTGGTGCCGATCAACAAGCGCTGGAACATTGCGGCGCTGCTGGATGCGCTGCGGGAGTATCCCAAAGTCTCGAACTCAGAGCGGATCACCTTTGAGTATGTGATGCTGGCCGGGGTGAACGATACGGATGAGGATGCACGGCGTCTGGTCAAGCTGATCGAGGGGATTCCGGCCAAGATCAACCTGATCCCGTTCAACGAATGGCCCGGCGCGCCCTATAAACGGTCGTCGAACAACCGTATCCATGCCTTTGCCGACATCATCTACAAGGCTGGTTACGCCAGCCCCATCCGCACCCCGCGCGGCGAGGATATCATGGCCGCCTGCGGTCAGCTGAAATCTGCGACCGAGCGCGCCCGCAAGACGCGCGCCCAGATCGAGGCCGAAGCCGGGCTGCGCTGAGCGCGGAATCACGACATGTGCCAGGACCATGGCCGAACCATCCGGCCCGCGCCACAATGATGGCGCGGTCATGCCGGGCTGCGGCGACGGGGTGTGCGGCAAGGCCCGGTTTTGTTTACTAGTTTATTGAAATTATTTTATAATTTTAGAACGAGCACCGGCGTGAACAATCCTTTTCACGCTGCCTTAATTGTTTCCCGCCGCCCTGTAATCGCCCAATTCCCGTAGAATTCACGCCCAAGTCTTTGAACAGATTGTTTCCTGTGAGGGTTTACCAACAGGAGTAAAGAATATGTCCGTTATCCAAGCCAACGACGCCTTCATGGCGGCTCAGGTTCTTGATCTGGTGCTGAGCGAACGGCGCAAGGCGCTGTCGCCGCGTGAGTGGAAACACCGTCTGGCCGGGTATGGCTATAGCCTGACGCAAGCCGAGGGCGGGGTCGTGGTCACCAGCCTGCGCACGGGGTCGCCTGTCTGTGCCGTTCCGGGCGAAATCGCAGTTTGATATCGAAAAACAATCGTTTCGATTGCGTCGCGCGATCACTGTGATCGTGTTGCAGTAGTGAATGGTCTATTCGGCGATCCGGGCCTTTATCAGTGGCTCTTGCTGATCGTTGGAATAGAGCAGCAGCGCCCCCGTCGGATCGATGTCAAAGCGACTGATCCGCGCCAGAACTGCGAAGAACCGCTGTTCCTGCTCCATCAATGCAGGGGCGCAGGCCATGCGCGTCGCCGCGGCCGGTCCGATGCTCAGCCCCTCGCCGCTCAGATCGAACGCCGCGTTATAGCGGTTGCACCCGCCGCGCCCCGCCAGACGCCGCGAGGCTGCATCGAATTCCATCGTCACATTCGCGCTGTCCACGATGCCTGCATTGTCGAGATCCTCGACCACCCATTCGACACCGGCCAGCAGGTCGATCGATTCACCGCCACATCCCTGCAAGTCACTCTCCTGCCATGTCACGCTGACCGTCTGCGGATAGGGGGTGCCGGTCATCAGATCACGGCAGATCGTTTCGGACAGGCGCAGCACCATGCCAGCGCTGGCCATGTCGAAGACGAAATCCGCCCCGTCCAGCCCTGCGCGCGGCAAGCGCGTCCGCACCGGGGCCATCCCGATATTCGGGATCAGTTCCACCTGTCCCCCCGCGATGGTCAGCGACCAGAAAGGCTCGGTCCCCCGCGCACGGTAGGGCTGATCCGGTTCCGGCGGGACGGCGACGCATTCGGGCAACTCTTCTCCGGCCAGCGAGACCAGCGCCGTATCACCGCGCGACCAATAGAAGGTGCCCGAATCCGCCGGGTCCTCGAATTTGGCACCCGAGGCGGCGGGCACCTGCGACAGAATCAGCCGATCCGTTTCGGTTTCCAGAACCGCGCGATCCTCGAAGAAACCGACGCGCAACCGGACATCGCCACAGCGCAGGGTGCTGGCAAAGCCCATCGGTTGAAAGCTGTTCAGGACGATCTCGCCCAGGGCCACGGGCGTGTCACCTGCCGTCACTGTGATCGCATCGCTGACCCATAAAGGCTGCCCATCCATCACCACGGCGGCGCGGATGCGGGCACTGACTCCATCGGGCAGGGTCAGCGCGAAGGGCAGCGGCACCTGTCTGCCGCCCGTCTGAAACCGTGTCTCGGCCAATAGGGTGTCCTGCAATCCCCGCGCCTCGATCACGATCTCCGCCCCGGCGGGCAATGCGACGCGCGCCAGATAGGTCAGCATCCCCTCGACAGGCCGCGCCACGGCAGCGGGTGTTGCAAACGCGAGTGCCAGAAGGGAAACGCAAGCCAGACGGAACATCACGGACCCTTTCCAGAGTAACAGGGATATCACCGATCAGTATAGACCGGCCGGACATCCGCTCAATGGTTTTGGACGGGACAAGGCGAAGATTGGCCAGCCGTCACCGACCGGGAATGGCACCGCGTTTTTCCCCGGCCCCTTCCCAATCGGCCATTGCGGCCATGGCTTCTTCGGCTGTTTCGACGAACCGGAACAGGGTCAGATCCTCGGGCGAGATGGTGCCCGCATCGGCCAGCGCCTTCCAGTTGATGATCTTCTCCCAGAAGTCGCGCCCGAACAGGAGGAAGGGGACACGTTTCATGCGTCCGGTCTGGATCAGGGTCAGGCTTTCGAACATTTCGTCCAGCGTGCCGAACCCGCCGGGAAAGATGCAGACCGCATTGGCGCGCATCAGGAAATGCATCTTGCGGATCGCAAAATAGTGGAAGTTGAAGCACAGATCGGGCGTCACGAATTCATTGGGCGCCTGCTCATGGGGCAGCACGATGTTCAGGCCGATGGAAATGCCGCCCGCCTCCTTGGCGCCGCGATTGCCCGCCTCCATCACGCCGGGACCACCGCCCGTGGTGATGATGTTGCGATGCCCGCCGCTTTCCAGTGAGGCTTGCGTCACCAGATAGGCAAAGCGGCGCGCTTCCTCGTAGTATTTGGACAGGTCCGCCAGCGTTTTGGTCGTGGCGGTGTCTTTCTTGGCGGGAGACGGGATGCGCGCGCCGCCGAACAGGACGACGGTGCTTTCCACCCCGTATTCATCCAGCAGCATCTGCGGCTTGAGCAGTTCCAGTTGCAACCGGACCGGGCGCAGTTCGTCGCGGACAAGGAATTCGTTGTCCGCGAAGGCCAGACGGTATGCTGCGGATCGGGTCTGCTCGGTCTGTGGCACGCCATGAGCGGTTTCGATATCCGTATGCGCATCGCGGAACGGGCTGGAACGGTCGTCTTTCATCGGGGTCGCTTTCTGGAAAGGCATGGATCAGACCTATCAAAGCGGATGGCGCAAGACCAGTGACGATGGCGGCACCGCACGGTCCGACACTGGCGCGCATGTCGCATGATTGCGCGCGGGCGCGCTTGGCCTTATAGGCGTGGCCAACCCCAATTCAGCCGACCGGAGATGTCACCATGTCGAACGCCGCCCTTGAGACCGCCATCGAAGCCGCGTGGGAAGCCCGCGACGGGATCACGCCCGCCACCAAGGGCGAGGCGCGTGATGCGATCGAGGCCACGCTGGATGCGCTGGACAGCGGCAAGCTGCGCGTGGCTGAACGGCAGGAGAATGGCGATTGGCATGTGAACCAGTGGGCCAAGAAGGCCGTGCTGCTGGGTTTCCGCATCAAGGACATGGAAGTGCATGACGGCGGGCCGCAATCGGGCGGCTGGTGGGACAAGGTCGACAGCAAGTTCAAGGGCTGGCAGGCCGCCGACTGGAAATCCGCGGGCTTCCGCGCCGTGCCGAACTGCGTCGTGCGCCGCTCGGCCTATATCGCGCCGGGCGTGGTGCTGATGCCGTCTTTTGTGAACCTTGGTGCCTATGTGGATAGCGGCACGATGGTCGACACCTGGGCCACCGTCGGCTCTTGCGCGCAGATCGGCAAGAACGTGCACCTGTCGGGCGGCGTGGGTATCGGCGGCGTGCTGGAACCGATGCAGGCCGGCCCCACGATCATCGAGGACAACTGCTTCATCGGGGCCCGCTCCGAAGTGGTCGAGGGCTGCATCGTGCGCGAAGGCTCGGTTCTGGGCATGGGCGTGTTCATCGGCAAATCCACCAAGATCGTGGACCGCGAAACGGGCGAGGTCATGTATGGCGAAGTGCCCGCAGGATCGGTCGTGGTGGCAGGGTCGATGCCATCCAAGAACGGGATCAACCTCTACTGCGCCGTGATCGTGAAGAAGGTGGACGCGCAGACACGGTCGAAAACATCGATCAACGAGCTGTTGCGTGACTGACGATTCCCCCAAGCCCGCGAAGAAACCCTCGCGCCAGCAGGTCTATACCCTGCTGGTCGAGGTGGGCCGCAAGGAGGGTGACGGCTTGCCGCCGAAATCTACCGGCGCGGCGCTTATGATCTATGCCTCGGGCGTGGACGAGGCCGAGGCGGTGCGCGAGACCGTGGCGATCCTCAAGCAGGCGGATATGGCCCCGCTGGATGTGACGGGCTACGGCACTTTGGACGAGCGCCTTGCTGACGGGCAGGAGATCGACGAGGACGAGCGCGCCCTCATGGCCCGCGCGCTTGAGGAGAACGCCGTCATCGTCGCGCAGGTCACGCCTTTCGACGATTGAGCCACGCCCTGCGCTGACCCGCGCTGCCCTTTCATCATTCTCAAAACACGCGTGGCCCGCCACGCCATGGGCGGCCCCTCTCCTTTAGGCGGCCCGTCGCTGGGACAGGGCAATCGCCTCGAAGGCGCGCAGCACCGGATAGGCCGAGGCCGCGTGATCCGGCAGGCGTGCGCGTTCCATCCCCGCCAGAAGGCTGGCCGCGGTCTTGGCCGGATGCCTGCGGATGCGCCCGATGAACAGGCTTTCCACCGCCGTACCTGCGGCAAGGATCGCCTCATGCGTGGGCAGCAGCACCTGTCCATAGGTCACGGTGGGACCACCGGCCACGAAATGCGCGGCCGTGCCATTGACCAGATGGCGCGCGGGGACCAGCACGAATTCCTGATCGAACAGGTATTCGACATCCGATCCGCCAATGACCAGCCGCTGTTCGGGGGCGACGACGATATCCTGTTGCAGCCCGAAATAGGGCGCGCGCAACCGCACGGGGCGCAGCAAGCCGCTGGCCGGGACGGTGCGTCTGACCACCTGCAACACCGGCGCATTGCCGCCATCGCTCAGCCGCAGCATGTCGCCGCGCGCAATGCGGCCCAGCGGACGATAGCCATATGGCGTGCAGAGCGGCACCCGCGCGTCCAGCGTCGGCAGGGGACCGACCGGCTCGATGCGGGTCGATACGGCGAAGAAGCTGACATCCCTGTCCATGCTGCGGGTCTCGGGGTGCATGGCGACAAGCTGCACGTCGCGCAACAGCAGCGGCGGCGGATCGCGCAATTCGGTCAGGAAAAGGCCGGGCGCACCGACTTTCTCGACGACCAGACGCCCCGTCCGCGCAGGTGCATCCCAGCTATAGCTGATCCGCAAGGTATCATCACCATTCACCGCATCGTGCTGCACGACACCGTGGCAGACCTGTCCGCCCTGCGACACGACAAGCACCACACCGCCGCCCGGAATGGCCTGAAGGGACAGTCCCCGCCGCCAAGGGAGGATCTGTTCCCACTCCAGCAGGGTTTGCGGGCGGCCATCCGGCGCCAACCGCGCTTCCAGCAGCAGGGTGCCACGGGCCAGCAAGGCCGAGGGATCGTCACGCTGGGTGGCGGTTTCGGCACGCCCGGCATCGCTGCCAAGGCCAGAGCAGGAAAAGCGCGGGGTCGCGCGGTCGGCAATCGCGATCCACGCCATGTCAGGCCACGCGCCGTTCTGCACGCAGGACGCGCGCTTCGAAACTTCGCAGGGTCCGCCGGGCGGCGGGGCTGTAACCTTCCCATGTGGTCGGATTGAGATCCGGGAACAGGGCCACGATTTCGCCGATCATGTCCGCCTCGAAGCTTCGGACGATCTGCGGGCCGGGCAGGAAACTTTCGGACTCCAGCCCTTCGGAAAAGACCACCTGATGCCGGTCGAAGAGAATGTGGACATAGTCGACCATGCCGCCCTCAATCCGCCGGACGCTGTAGTCATTGACCAGATCATGCGCGGCCACCAGCACTTCGCCTTCGCCGAACAGGACCTCGGCGAGACTGTCGCGGATCAGGATGCGATGCAGGGGCGAGACCAGAAGCTGGCGATGATCGCCAAAAGTGCCCGGCGCGATGCAGATCGGTGCAAAGTCGCCGCGGGCCTCGACCTGCCGCCGTCCGATCCAGCGCAGGGGTTGCGGACCTTCGTCCTTGGTCAGGACCAGATCACCGGGGCGGAGGCTTTCGACAGGCACTTCGCCATCGGGTGTCAGGACAAGCGTGCCCGCCACGAAGCAGGGCACGGAATCGATCACGACAAAGCCGGTGTCGGTTTGCCCGGTGCTGCTGGCGACCGTATAGGTGAAGTTCGCCACCTCGACAGTGCCATCGCCCACCACGGTAAGCGTGCCATTTGCGTTTACGGTGACCTGCTGCCCCGAGGACAGGGTGATGGTGCTGCCTGCAACGACCGGCTGCCCGTTGATATGGGTGATGGTCAGCACACCGCCCGTGCCGTTCACGTCATTGCCCAGAACATCCAGCACTACGGTACCGCCCGGATAGATCTCGGCCGTATCGGTCTGCGCCACCAGCACGGTCTGGACCGAGTTGCCGGCGATGAGGACGTTGGAATCGTACTGCGCGTCCAGAACGTCAGCGATGCCGATGCGGATCGAGTTCACCTGCCCCGGATTCACCGCCATCGTCAGGGTCATGGTCAGGGTGAAGCCGTCCATCTCGGTGTTGTAGGGGCTGCCTACGTTTGAGATGAAGAGGTTCTGGTTGGAGCCCGCGTTCAGGTTGTTGGGATCGATATCCCCGTCACCGACGCCTAGTTCGACCTGCTGGCCGTTGACCCAGACGCCGAAGAAGTCCTGGTAGGCCCCATCGGCGAATTCGGGATATTCCTCGGAGGAAAAGACGAATTGCATCGTCATCACGCTGCCGGTCGGGATGAAGTCCACGTCCAGCCATGCGGCGTCGTATGTAGTGGTCCCCGCCGCTGCGTTGAACTGTGCGTTGTTGTTGACGCCCGAGGTGTCGGTCGTCCGCGCACCCGTCACGTTGGCCTGCGTCGGGTTGGCTGCTGTTCCACCCGCCGCGTTGGTGAAATCGTTAGCCCGCCCCGTGGACAGGATCACGCCGGTATTGCTTGGCGTGACGAAGCCCGAGACCGCATCACCGTTCGAGTAGATCCCCGAGGACCGCGAATCTCCTGTATAGCTGGCGCTGACCACCGTCACGCCATCGCCGAAGATCTCGTTCGCCATCTGCATCGCAGATGCGTTCGTGTTCACTGGAAGTCTGGCCGCTGCAACCATTTATGTCCTGCCCCAACTTCGCCGGAGGCAGTGCAGCATGGTTCCATGGACGGTATGACACCGCCATCGCCGGATCATTCCGGCGCATTCCATGAATAAGGACCACGTTGGATCCTGCTGCTTTTGACCTGCCTCGGGTCTTGTTATTGCAAAAGAGTTAACACCGACTGGGTGACGCTGTTAATGATCTTCCGTCCATGCGCCCTCTATCGCCATGAAATTGCGCCTTTTCTGACACAATTTCACAATCGTTGATGGTTTGCCGTCCCGCCAAAACCACGCTAACGATGGGCAACGCCACGAAAGGACCCCGCCCATGGCCCAGCCCCACAGCCCCGCATCTGCCCCTGTCGATCCCGCCGACCTGACCGTTGCGCTGATCCGCTGCCCCTCGGTCACACCCGAGGAAGGGGGCGCGCTGGTCCTGTTGCAGGATCTTCTGGAGGGCGCAGGGTTCACCTGCACCCGCGTGGATCGCGGCGGCGTGTCGAACCTGTTCGCCCGCTGGGGGGCCAAGGGGCATGCGCATTCCTTCGGCTTCAACGGTCATACCGATGTCGTGCCCGTGGGGGATGAGGCCGCGTGGACCGTCCCGCCCTTTGGCGGGGTCATCAAGGATGGGCAGATCTGGGGGCGTGGTGCCACCGACATGAAATCGGGCGTCGCCGCCTTTGCCGCCGCCGCGATTGATTTCGTGCGCCAGACCCCGCCTGACGGGGCGGTGATCCTGACCATTACGGGGGATGAGGAAGGCGATGCCGTCGATGGCACGACCGCCTTGCTGGACTGGATGGACGCGCAGGGCGAGGCGATGAGCGTTTGCCTTGTGGGCGAACCCACCTGCCCCGAACGCATGGGCGAGATGATCAAGATCGGGCGGCGCGGATCATTGACGGCGTTCTTCACGGTGACGGGTGTGCAGGGGCATTCCGCCTATCCCCACCGGGCCAAGAACCCCCTGCCCGCCATGGCGCGGCTGATGGACAGGCTGTCGAGCCAAGTGCTGGATCAGGGCAACGATCATTTTGATGCCTCAACCCTGGCCGTGGTGACCATCGACACGGGCAATCCGGCCACGAATGTGATCCCGGCGCAATGCCGCGCGAGCGTGAACATCCGCTTCAACGATATGCACTCGGGCGCCAGCCTGACTGATTGGCTGCGCGCGGAAGCCGACAAGGTCGCGGCGGAATTCGATGTGCAGATCGGGATGACGGTGAAAATATCGGGCGAAAGCTTCCTGACGCCGCCGGGAGCGCTGTCGGACATGGTCAGTGCTGCGGTGCAGGCCGAAACCAATGTGGTGCCGGTGCTGTCCACATCGGGCGGGACGTCAGATGCGCGTTTCGTGAAACATCACTGTCCGGTTGTCGAATTCGGGCTGGTGGGTCGCACGATGCATCAGGTGGATGAGCGGGTGGATATCGCCCATGTGCATCAGTTGAAGGCCATCTACACCCGGATTTTGCGCAGCTATTTCGGCTGACCCCTCCACAGCCCCTGCGGGCTTTGTCGGTCTGCCGATTCCCTCATGACGACAACGGGGACCTGTGATAACCCGTGCAGCATGAGCCAGCTTCCCACAAAGGCCGAGATCCTGAACTGGATCGCGGACCACCCGACCCTCACCGCGAAACGCGATATCGCCAAGGCCTTCGGGATCAAGGGCGCCGCGCGTATTGATCTCAAGCGCATCCTCAAGGAGCTTGAGGAAGAAGGGCATCTAGAGAAGCGGAAAAAGACCTATCGCGACCCGGATCGCCTGCCGCCCGTCAGCATCGTGCAGGTCGGCCCGCCCAATGCGGAAGGCGAGATGACCGCCCGCCCTCTGGAATGGACCGGCGAGGGACCAGAACCGCGCATCCTGATGATCGCGCGGGCCACAGATCCTGCTTTGGGCGAAGGCGACCGTATTCTGGCGCGCCTGACCGAGGTGCGTGGGCAGCCTCATCACTACGAAGGCCGCCTGATCCGCCGCGTCGGCACCAATCCGGCCAAGGTGCTGGGCGTGTTCCGCAAGACATCGGAAGGCGGACGCATCCTGCCCATCGACAAGGGTGACGGCAAGGAATGGCAAGTGCCCGAAGGGGCCACAGGCGGGGCCAAGGATGGTGAACTGGTCGAGGCGGAACAGGCTGGCCCCAAGGCGCGTATGGGCCTGCCGCGCGCGCGGGTGATCAACCGTCTGGGTGACCCTTCCGCGCCCAAGGCCGTATCGCTGATCGCCATTCACCAGCATGGCATCCCCGACGATTTCCCCGATGAGGTGATCGTCGAGGCGGATTCGATGAAACCTGCGGGCCTGTCGGGGCGCGAGGACATGCGCGACATGCCCCTGATCACCATCGACCCATGGGACGCACGGGATCATGACGATGCCTGCTGGGCCCATGCCGACGACGATCCGGCCAATCCGGACGGTCATGTGATCTGGGTCGCCATCGCGGATGTGGCCCATTACGTCCACCCTGGCTCGCCTCTGGATATCGAGGCACGGCGGCGTGGCAATTCCAGCTATTTCCCCGACCGCGTCGTGCCAATGCTGCCGGATCGCCTGTCGGGGGACCTGTGTTCGTTACATGAGGGCGTGCCGCGCGCCTGTATCGCTGTGCGGATGCAGGTCGATGCGACAGGTCAGAAGATCGGGCACCGCTTCGTGCGTGGGCTGATGCGCTCGGTCGCGTCGCTGAACTACCGCGAGGTGCAAGAGGCGCGGGACGGCGCACCGAACGAGAAATGCGCCCCGTTGATGGATCTGATCATCACCCCGCTTTATGCCGCCTATGAGGCACTGGTGAAGGCGCGCGACCGCCGTCAGCCGCTGGATCTGGACCTTCCCGAACGCAAGGTGATCCTGTCCGACGAGGGCAAGGTCACCTCGATCAACTTCGCGGACCGTCTGGATGCGCATCGGTTGATCGAGGAATTCATGGTGCTGGCCAATGTGGCCGCAGCCGAGACCCTGATCGCCCGCCGCTCGCCCCTTCTGTTCCGCGTGCACGAGGAACCCAGCCCCGAAAAGCTGGAAAGCCTGCGTGACACGGCACAGGCGGCAGGTCTGGTGCTGGCCAAGGGGCAGGTATTGAAAACCGCGCATCTGAACGCACTGCTGGCGCAGGCCGAAGGCACGGATCATGACGAGTTGATCAATATCTCGACCCTGCGCGCCATGACACAGGCCTATTACAGCCCCACCAATTTCGGCCATTTCGGGCTGGCCTTGCAGGCTTACGCGCATTTCACCTCGCCCATCCGGCGCTATTCGGATCTGGTGGTGCACCGCGCGCTGATTTCGGCGCACAAATGGGGCGATGATGGTCTGAGCCATCAGGAGATCGACCGGCTGGAGGCCACCGCCCAGCATATCAGCGAGACGGAACGCCGTTCGATGATGGCCGAGAGGGACACGACCGACCGTTATCTGGCGGCTTTCCTGTCGGACAGACTGGGCGCGGAATTCACGGGACGGATCAGTGGCATCGCCAAGTTCGGGGCTTTCGTGAAGCTGGATGAAACCGGCGCGGACGGGCTGATCCCGATCCGGTCGCTGGGGCGCGAGTATTTCCATTTCGACCGTGACAAGGGCACGTTGATGGGGTCGGAAACCGGCATGATCATCGGGCTGGGCCAGCGCGTGCGCGTCAAGCTGACCGAGGCCGCGCCGGTGACAGGCGGCATCGCGCTGGAATTGATCAGCATCGAGGGGCGCGACATGCCGAAAGGCCCGCCCGGTTCGCGTGGAAAGCCGCCCAAGCGGGCCTTGGGCAAGGCCAAACACAAAGCCGCCAAGCTGAAACGCAAGGCAGACCGCCGCCGCTGAGACTTGCTCAGCGGCCCCGTCGGCGGAACCCTGCGGCACCTGTGCGCGGGACCAGAGAAGGCTTTTGCAAAGACCCCGCTTGCGCTACCATCGGTGAAAAATGACCAAGCACAAGCGAGGCCGAGCACATGAGCATGAAATTCCTTCTTCCGCTGTCAGGCGTGATCCTGATGACCAATGCCGCCTGCGCGGGGCCGGTGGAGCGGTCCCTGCGCCCCGAGGCGCGGCCCTCGGCCCTGTCCTCGGTGCAGCAGGCGTCTGCCCCGGCGACGCTGGCACCGCCTGTCTCCGCCACGACGCGCGCGGAATTCGACCGCTGGGTCGCCGGGTTCAAGTCGCGCGCGCAGGCGCAGGGCATCCGCCCCGCCGTGCTGGAGCGGTCCTTTGCCGGTATCGGCTATGATCCCTCGGTGATCGAGCGCGACCGTAATCAGGCCGAGTTCAAGCGCGAGATCTGGGATTATCTGGACAGCGCCGCCTCGCCCGTGCGGGTGGCCAATGGGCAGACGGCGCTGCAAAAGCACCGTCGCACCCTGCAAGCGATCGAGGATCGTTTCGGGGTCGAAAAAGAAGTTGTCACGGCAGTCTGGGGGCTGGAAAGCTCTTATGGCGACCGGCGCGGCACGATGGATGTGATCCAGTCGCTGGCCACGCTGGCCCATGACGGGCGGCGTGGCGCGTTCTTTGAAAAGCAGTTGATCGGGGCCTTGCAGATCATTCAGGCGGGCGATGTGGACCCGCGCCGCATGACCGGCAGCTGGGCGGGCGCCATGGGGCATACGCAGTTCATCCCGACCTCTTATCTGGCCTATGCGGTGGATTTCACCGGGGATGGCAAGCGCGACATCTGGTCGGATGATCCCACCGATGCGCTGGCCTCGACGGCGGCATACCTCAAGCGGTTCGGCTGGACCAAGGGGCAGCCCTGGGGTGTCGAAGTGCGTCTGCCTGCCGGGTTCAATGCCGGTCTGGCCAAGCGCGACATCAAGCGCAACCCGTCTGAATGGGCCGCGATGGGCGTGACCGACATGCAGGGGCGCGCGGTGCCCAACCACGGGCAGGCGTCAATCCTGCTGCCTGCGGGCACGGCGGGTGCGGCCTTCATGATCTTCGACAATTTCGCGGTGATCGCGCGGTATAACAACGCCGATGCCTATGTGATCGGGGTGGGTCATCTGTCCGACCGGATCAAGGGCGGCCCCGAGATCCAGACCCCATGGCCGCGCGGCTATGCGCCTTTGTCCTTTGACGAGCGGATGGAGATGCAGCAACGGCTTCAGGCGCGCGGCTATCCGGTCGAGAAGATCGACGGGATCATCGGCCCGCAGACGACCGAGGCGATCCGCGCGTTTCAGCGGTCGGTCGGCGTGTCGCCGGACGGATTTCCCAGTCAGGACGTGCTGGCGCTGCTGAAGCGGTAAGGCGCAACTGGCACGGTGGTTTGGCCGGGCTATCGCGGGATTGTGAGTATTTGCGGAACGATGAAGGGGCGCGCAAAAATCCTTGCGCGGCGGGGTGGGTGCGGGTGTAGCCTGTCATCATGCCACGTCAGAACCCGCATCGCCCTTTTGTTCCCGATCCTGCGCAGATGGCGCTGGCCCCGCCTTTGTCGGGCAATGCGATCAACGGTCTGGGCGAGGAGGCCGCGCGGCCTGCGCGCGTGGTCTATTGGGCTCCTGATCCCGACACGATCCCCCATGGGGCGATGCAGCGGTGGTTCTATACCGTCGATCCTGATGCCGCACCCATCGTGGCGGCACGCGCCGCGCGGCAGATGATCCTTGCTGCCCCCTTGGCCGATCTGGCGGGCCCGCCTGTGGAGCGCCCGTCCGAGGAATGGACCGAGTCCCTGACGCGATTCGTCGAGGATGGTATCTGCGAAAAGACCGGCGTCGCGGTGATGGATACAGGATGGGTCTATGAAGGCCAGAGCATCCCGCAATCGCGGGTGATCATGCTGGGCGTGCAGCATGATTTCGACGCGATCAGCACCGCGCCCGAGGCCGAGGCGGGCGGCGAGGTGATCCGCCAATATGGTCGCGCCGCCGCCGCCGCCAAGACCGTGGCCAGTTGGTTGCGCCAGCAGGGCTGGGAGGCCGAGCCGGTGACCGGCCCGATGGCGGGCAAACTGCTGTTGATCCCGCCCGCGCTGGCCTGCGGGTTCGGGGAATTGGGCAAGCATGGATCGATCATCGACTCCGACATGGGCGCGTCCTTTCGCCTTGCGGCGGTGCTGACCGATGCGCCCCTTGCGCCCACCCCGCCGCAGAGCTTTGGCGTGGACGATTTCTGCGCCAGTTGCCGCATCTGCGAGGATGCTTGCCCGCCTTTCGCCATCGCGCCCGAAAAGCAGACCGTGCGCGGCGTGGACAAGTGGTATGTGGATTTCGACCGCTGCCTGCCTTTCTTCAACCAGACCAATGGTTGCGCGATCTGCATTGCCGTTTGCCCGTGGTCGCGCCCCGGTGTCGGCCTTAACCTTGCGGCCAAGCTGGCGCGGCGCGCGGCGCGGGTGCAGGGGTCAGAAGCGGACGCAGCAGCGCCAAGGGATGCGCCCTGAGCGACAGGCGCATGGCGACGTAATCCTCGACCACCTCCTCGCCCAGCGTCATCTGCGGCAGATGGGCGGCGGGCTCAACGATCCCCTCGCCGTCCATGTCCAGCGCGAAGAGCGGCAGGGGCGCGGCGGCGGTCAGGGCCTTGGCCTCCCACAGGGCCTGACGGCGGTTGAGGCCAAGGTCGGCGAAGGCATCCGCCTCGGCCAGTCGTGCCACTACTACAGGCGACAGCCCCGCGCGGCGCCAGACATCCGCCACCGTGGGATAGCCATTGCCACGCGCGGCACAGAGCCACGCGGCATCATCCTCGCGCAGGCCCTTGATCTGGCGGAAGCCCAGACGCAGCGCCAGCCCGCCCAGACCGTCGGGTTCCATCACATTGTCCCAATAGCTGTTGTTGACGCAGACCGGCCGCACCTGCACGCCATGTTCGCGCGCGTCGCGGATGATCTGTGCCGGGGCATAGAAGCCCATCGGTTGCGCGTTCAGCAGCGCACAGGCGAAGATACCCGGATGATGGCATTTGAGCCATGCCGAGGCATAGACCAAGAGCGCGAAACTGGCGGCATGGCTTTCGGGGAAACCATAGCTGCCGAAACCTTCGATCTGGCTGAAACACCTCTCGGCGAAGTCCATGTCATAGCCGTTGCGTGCCATGCCGCGCAGGAACCGCGTGCGGAACTCGGACACATTGCCGTGTTTCTTGAAGGTGGCCAGTGACCGGCGCAACCTGTCGGCCTCGTCCGGGGTGAAGCCTGCGCCGATGATGGCGATCTGCATCGCCTGTTCCTGAAACAGCGGCACGCCCAGCGTCTTGGCCAGCACCGCGCCCAGCGCGTCTGAGGGAAACTCCATCTTCTCCTCGCCATTGCGGCGGCGCAGGTAGGGATGCACCATATCGCCCTGAATGGGACCGGGGCGCACGATGGCGACCTCGATCACCAGATCATAGAAGCTGCGCGGTTTCATCCGGGGAAGGAAGTTCATCTGTGCCCGGCTTTCCACCTGAAACACACCCACGGAATCGGCGCGGCACAGCATGTCATAGACGCGCGGGTCTTCGGGCGGCAAGGTCGCCAGCCGGTGCCGCGTGCCATGATGCTGCGCGATCAGGTCAAACGCCTTGCGGATGCAGGTCAGCATCCCAAGGCTGAGAATATCGACCTTGAGGATACCCAAGGTATCAATGTCATCCTTGTCCCAGCAGATGACGGTGCGCCCCTCCATCGCGGCATTCTCGATCGGGACCAGTTCGTCCAGTCGCCCCTCGGTGATGATGAAGCCGCCGACATGCTGGCTCAGGTGGCGGGGAAAGCCTACGATCTCATGGATAAGGGCCATGGTGCGGGCCAGTCGCGGCTCGGTCGGGTCCAGCCCGATTTCGCGCAACCGGGCATCCTCGGTGCCGGACATGCCGTAGAAGCCCCACAGCTGCGAGCTGAGCGCGGCGACGGTATCCTGCGACAGGCCCATGGCTGCCCCCACCTCGCGGATGGCGCGTTTGCCGCGGTAGTGGATGACGGTCGCACACAGCCCGGCGCGGTGGCGACCGTAGCGGTCATAGATATGCTGTATCACCTCTTCGCGCCGTTCATGCTCGAAATCCACGTCGATATCGGGCGGCTCGTCGCGGGCTTCCGACACGAAACGCTCGAACACCATCGTGCCGATCTCGGGCGAGACCGAAGTGACGCCAAGGCAATAGCAGACCACAGAGTTCGCCGCCGATCCGCGCCCTTGGCATAAGATTCCGCGCCCGCGCGCGAAATCGACAATGTCATGCACGGTCAGGAAATAGGGCTCGTATTTCAGCTTGGTGATCAGGGCCAGCTCATGCTCCAGCATCCCGCGCACACGATCCGGCGCGCCATCGGGGTAACGCCACGCCAGCCCCGCAAGGGCCAGACGGCGCAGACGGGCAGCGGCTGTTTCACCGCCCGTCACCTCGGACGGGTATTCATAGCGTAGCTCATCCAACGAGAAGGTGAGGCGTTCCGCCAAGGCCCCTGCCCGGTCCACGGCGGCGGCATGCGGACCGAACAGGCGGCGGAGTTCGGCCTCAGATCGCAGGCGCTGCTCACCATTGGCCAAGGCCGCGCGGCCCAGCCTGTCAACCGTGGTGCCGGTGCGGATCGCGGTCAGCACATCGGCCATCTGCCGCCGCCGCCCTTCGTGCATCAGGGGCCTGGCCGAGGCGAGCGTGGGGATGCCCAGATCAACGGCCAGCTTTGCCAGACGGTCGAACCGCGCGCGGTCCTGCCCGTCATAGCGGGGGGCCATCACCAGATGCATCTGGCAGACCAGGCGGCGCGTCAGGGCGCTTGCCAGTGGCAGCCAATCGCGCGCGCCGCTGTCAGGCCTTGGCGGGTGCAGCAGGAAATGCAGCCCTTCGGTCTGCCCCTCCAGATCGGTCAGGCGCAGATCGCAGCCCCCCTTGGGCGCGCGACGGCGGCCCAGCGTCAAAAGGCGGCACAGATGCGCCCAGCCGGTGCGGTTCTCGGGCAGCGCGGTCAGCACCAGCCCTTCGGCCAGATGCAGCGTGGCGGCGGGGATCAGACGCGGGCAGGTGAAACGCGGGCCCTGATCCTCAGGCGCGCGGGCCGGATCGGGCGGGCCGATGATCCCATGGGTGGTCTGATGCGCCTGACGCTCGGCCACCTGCCGCGCAATCTCGCGCGCCGTGGCATGGGCGCGCACGATGCCCGCGACCGTGTCCTGATCCGCGATGGCAATGGCTGTGAGGCCAAGCGAGGCGGCACGCTGCATGAATTCCTCGGGGTGGGACGCCCCGGTGAGAAAGGTAAAATTCGAGGTGATGCACAGTTCTGCGAACATGACCTTGCAGTATATTCACGTTTTGTTCTTTTTCGAGTCCTATCATCGGGATCACCTGCGGCAGATGGCGCAATTGAGTATTTGGGGAACGATGAAAGGGGCTGCCGTGTCAGGCTTTCGGGCGCAGGCGCATCAGAAGGTAGATGTTGAACCGCGCAAAATTCTCGCGGTTGCGTGTCTGCTGGTTCAGGCGCTGATCAAGGCGTGCGCGTTTGCGTTCGCTGATCAACGTACGGATCGCGCGGCGCAGAAGCCAGCGCAGGCGGGGTTTGTGGCGTGCAAGGTCCTGATCCACGCGGGTCAGGCCATAGCCGAAGACGTTGAACAGCCCTTGCTCGATCTCGACCGACGGGGCGGCGGACAGGGTGACATCCTCCTCGCTGACGATGTCGAGAGGGAGGGTGGCGAGCGTTTCGCGGAAGGCGGCGATGCGGTGCCCCCCACCAACCGGAGCCAGCATCCGGTCGCCGGTATATTCGGGCGTGCGGAAGCAATCGGCCACGATGATCTCGCCCCCCGGCGCCAGCAGCGTGAGGCATTTCGGCAGGCCCTGATCCAGTGGGATATACTGGAAACTTTCGGAGAACAGGCAGAGGTCGAAGCTGGCCGGGGCGGCGGTGAAATCCTCGAACATGCATTCATGGACGCGCGCTGCAGGCGCATTCGCGCGGCAGCGGCCGGCCAGAAAGGGGCTGGGCACGACGATATCGACCGAGTGACCGAGGGCCAGCAGCTTTTTCGCCGTCTCGCCCGCGCCGCCACCAATATCAAGGATGCGGCAGGGCCGGTCAGGCAGCAGCGCGAACAAACGATCCGTATAGGCCTCCTGCGCGGCGCGCAGGTTGGCGGCGCTGACCTCCAGCCCATCCCAGAGCCCGTAATGCAGATTCTCGGCCCCGGTCAGCCATTTGGTGAATGCCAGCCCGACATCAAGGCCAATGGCCTGCGTATTGATCTTGTCCTGTCCCATGCGCCGCACCTAGCGGAAAGCAAAGGTTCTGGGAAGCAATTTTCGTCAGTCAGGGACGGGTTTTCGCCCTCAGATCAGCGGGCCGAATTCCGCCAGCACCGCAGCATAGACTGCCCGCTTGAAGGGGACGATGTGATCCACCAGATCGGACGGGTCCAGCCAGCGCCATTCCGAGAATTCGGGATGGCTGGTCAGGATATTGATCTGGTCATCACTGCCGTGAAACCGCATCAGGAACCATTTCTGGCGCTGCCCCCGGAAACGGCCTTTCCAGATGCGCGGGACAATCTCATGCGGCAGGTCATAGGGGATCCAGTCGGCAGTCTCGGCCACCACGCTGACCAGATCGGGGGTCACGCCGGTCTCCTCCCACAGTTCGCGCAGCGCGGCGTCATGCGGGGCCTCACCCTCGTCTATGCCACCTTGGGGCATCTGCCAGGCCGGCGTGTCATTGTCGAGCCGCTGACCCACAAAGACCTCACCCCTGTCATTGCACAGCATCACGCCGACGCAAGGACGATAGGGCAGCAGGGCGATCTGTTCAGGGCTGGGCGTCATAGCGCTCTATTCCGGCATTCAAGGGACATGCCCCGCACCGCAAAGGTGCGAGGCAAAGGCGCGTCAGCGAACCGGACCAAGGGCCGACAGCCCCTTGAGGATATCCAGCGCATAGGCCAGCTGGTAATCATCCTCGCGCAGCTTTGCCGCCAGTTCCGCCTTGGCGCGGTCTTCTTCGATCTGGCGAATCTGATCCTCGGACAGGCTGTCATTGTTCAACGAACCGCGCAGATCTGCCTCGGACCGACCGGGAGGGGTCGTGCCCTCTTCATCCTCGGCCTCGGGGCGGCGAGGCGGCTGATCCACCACGATATCCGGCGAAACACCAAGCGCTTGGATCGAGCGCCCCGACGGCGTGTAATACCGCGCAGTCGTGAGGCGCATCGCACCATCGCCCCGCAAGGGCATCACGGTCTGAACCGAGCCTTTGCCGAAGCTTTTCGTGCCGATCACCACGGCGCGACGATGATCCTGCAACGCCCCCGCCACGATTTCCGAGGCCGAGGCCGACCCGCCATTGATCAGCACCACGATGGGTTTACCCTGCGCCAGATCGCCTGGCGTGGCATTGAACCGCTCCCCATCCTCGGGGTTGCGGCCACGGGTCGAGACGATCTCACCCTTCTCCAGAAAAGCATCCGACACGCGGATCGCCTGGGTCAACAGACCACCGGGGTTGTTCCGCAGGTCCAGAACCACCCCTCTGATCGCATCGATACCGCCCGCCTCCTCGATGGATTCGGCAAGCCCGCTTTCAAGGTTGGCATAGGTTTGATCGTTGAAGGTGGTGACGCGCAACACGACAGTCTGCCCCTCGGTCCGGGTCCGCACCGCCGTCAGTTTGATGGTATCCCGGATGATCGAGATGTCGAAGGGCTCGGTGGTTCCCTCGCGCAGGATGGTGATCACGATCTCGCTGCCAACAGGACCGCGCATCATGTCCACCGCCTGATCCAGCGTCAGGCCCATCAGGCTTTGCCCGTCCACATGGGTGATGAAATCGCCCGCCTCGACCCCGGCGGCATCGGCAGGTGTGCCGTCGATCGGCGAGACGACCTTGACGAAACCCTCTTCCTGCGTGACCTCGATCCCCAGACCACCAAACTCCCCGCGTGTCTGCACCCGCATATCGGCTGCGTCCTCGGGGGACATGTAGCTGGAATGCGGATCAAGCGAGGTCAACATCCCGTTGATCGCCGCTTCGATCAGTTCGTTGGTATCCACCTCTTCGACATATTGGGCACGGATCCGCTCGAAAATGTCGCCGAAGAGGTCAAGTTGCTCGTAAACCGAACTGTTCTTCGCCGATTCCTGCGCCAGAAGCGGTGCTGCCAACTGCGTCGTGGCCAGGACCCCGACCATCGTTCCACCGATCGCGGCCATCACGAACTTGTTCATCTAGTCTTCCTCTCGCGTTGCGAACCATGCTTCCGGATCGACCGGCGCATCATCCTGCCTGACTTCGATATAGAGCGTCTCGGGGCGCCCGGTTCCAGTCCCATTTCCGGAATTGGCCAGAATTTCGCCGATCTCCGCATCCTGCCCCCCCATCAGCCCGATCGGACTGCCGGCTGGGATCACTTCTCCTATCCCACCATAAACCACATCCAGACCGGCAAGCACGAAAAGAGTGCCGGCCTGAGGCTCGAGAATCATCACGTTTCCGTAGTCCAGCAACGGCCCCCGGTAGCGGATCGTCGCGGCCGTGGGCGCCGTGACAAGCGCGCGCGGGCGGGTGGCGACCAGCAGGCCGGGGCGCGTGATTCCCGCCGAATCCGCCTCTCCGGCCCGGCGCAGAATCTGTCCCTGCACCGGCAGAGGCAATGTCCCACGCAGGTTCGAGATATCGGGCAGGTCCGCACGATCCTCGTCGGTCGTCATCTCGGACAGTCCGCTGGCAAAACCTTCCAGCGTTTCGGTCGAGGCGATCAGGATCGCGGTCCGCACCGGATCTTCGGTAAAGCGGCGTGGCAGATCGGTGCGGTCGGCAACAGCCTGGGACAGGGCCGTGCGCGCCTCCTGCACGCCATTCAACCCGTTCTGCAAGGTCTCGACCGCGTTCTGTTGCAAGATCCGAAGGGTCGTTATCTCGGACAGTCTTGTGCGCAACTCGTCGGCACGCGCGCTCAGCGCGGGCGTGACATCGGTCAGGATCATGCCCGAACGTGCGGTGCCCACCGGGCCCGCGGGATGCAGCAACATGGTCGGCGAGGGCCTGTCCCCCATGCTGAGCAGAACGCCCAGAAGCTGCGCCACCTCGGCCTCGCGGGCTTGCAACTCGCGGGTCAGACGCGCCTCGCGCAGGCTCGCACGGCGCAGCCCGTCCCGCATTGCTTCAAGACCGTCCTCGAAAGCGGCCACGGTTTCGGTCAGGGCGCGCACCCGGTCGCGGGCCGATTGTGCCTCATCAAGTTGCCGGGTCGCCTGTTCCAGCCGCACGGCAGCGGCACGCGCCGCCTCGGCGGCCTCACCCTCCGACTGGGCCAGCAGGGGGCCAGTGACCAGCGAAATGATCAGGGCGGCAAAGGCAGCGGCACGGATCATACGATCAGGCTTTCTCCGGTCATCTCCGGCGGTTGCGGCAGCCCCATCAGTTCCAGAAGAGTGGGTGCCAGATCGGCCAGCCGTCCGGGTTTCAAGCTGACACCGGACGGCCCGCCCACAAGGGCAACGGGGACCGGGTTGAGTGTGTGGGCTGTGTGCGGCCCGCCCGTGTCGGGGTCTATCATGACCTCGCAATTGCCATGATCCGCCGTGACGATCATCGCGCCGCCCACCTGTTCCAGGGCGGCGACGACGCGGGCAAGCCCCTGGTCCACCGCCTCGCAAGCGGCGATGGCGGCTTTGAGATCGCCCGTATGCCCGACCATGTCGGGGTTCGCGTAATTGACGACGATCAGATCGTAACCATCCTGGATCGCCTGCACGAAATGGTCAGTCACCTCAGCGCAGGACATTTCGGGTTGCAGGTCATAGGTTGCGACCTTGGGCGATGGAGCCATATAGCGGTCCTCGCCTGTCTCGGGCTGTTCCTCGCCGCCGTTCAAAAAGAAGGTAACATGGGGGTATTTCTCGGTTTCGGCCAGCCGGAACTGGCGTTTGCCGTGCTTTGCCGCCCATTCGCCCAGCGTGTTCACGATCTCTCGGGAAGGAAAAACCGTCGTCATATAGGCGTTGTGCGCCTCGGAATACTCGACCATGCCCAGACAGGCCGCCCAAACGGGGCGCGCGCCCGCGTCAAAGGCCGCAAAAAGCGGCGCGGCCATGGCCGCCAGGATCTCGCGCGCCCGGTCGGCACGGAAGTTGAGACAGAACAACCCGTCCCCATCGCGCGCGCCTGCATAGTCGCCGATCACGGTGGCCGTAATGAACTCGTCGGTTTCGGACCGGTTGTAACCCGCAGTCACGGCGGCATGGGCCGACGCCGCGTGAAGTCCCTTGGCATGGACCATCGCCTCATAGGCCTCGGCCACGCGCTCCCATCGGTTGTCGCGATCCATCGTGAAATAGCGCCCGGTCAGCGTGCCGATCCTTGCCCCGTTCGGCATCGCTGCCTGAAGGTCCTCGAGGTAGCCATAGGCGGATTTGGGCGCCACATCACGCCCGTCGGTCACAGCATGCAGCACTACGGGCACGCCTGCCTGCGTGATCGCGCGCATCGCCGCAAGGATATGGCTCATATGCCCGTGCACGCCCCCATCCGACACCAGACCGATCAGATGCGCTGTCCCACCCGATGCTTTCAACGTGGCGATGAACGCTTGAAGGGCCGCGTTGGTGAAGAACGATCCATCCTCGATCGCAAGGTCAATCTGGCCAAGGTCCATCGCCACCACGCGGCCTGCGCCGATATTGGTGTGCCCCACTTCGGAATTGCCCATCTGCCCGGTCGGCAGGCCCACATCCGGACCATGTGTGATCAACAGGTTATGCGGACAGGTCGCGATGATCCGGTCGAAGGTCGGGGTGTTCGCCAATGCGGGGGCGTTCGCGGTGCGATCTTCCCGGTGGCCCCAGCCGTCCAGAATGCACAGCACCACGGGTTTCGGGGTGGTCATCGTCCAGTTCTCCTGCCTGATAGGGTGCCTCTTACCCTGTTGCGGCGCAGGGGTGAACCTGTTTCAGGCGGATGCGACCCCATGCAGCGCCGGGATCGCGGTCGCAGGGATTTGAGGCGCGGGTTCAGTTCGACGTCCCTGTCAGGCCTTCGGGCTGCCCCACGACGACGAAACTCAGCGCCGCAGGGTCCAGCACCTCCCGCGCGACGCGGTTTACATCCTCCAGCGTGACGGCATTCACCTTGTCATTGCGGGTCGCGGCATAGTCGATGGGCAGGCCGCGCATCTGCATGCCGACGATGATGTTGGCAATCGTGCCGTTTCCGTCAAACCGCAGGGGATAGGCCCCCGTCAGATAGGTCTTGGCGTTCTCCAGTTCCTCGGCAGTGACACCCTCGGTCTGCAACCGTGTCCATTCGGCGCGGATCACGTCCACCGCCTCGGCCACCCGGTCATTGGCAGATGCCACCGATCCGCCCCATGTCTGCGCGTGATCGCGGTCAGCCAGATAGGTGTAGATGCCATAGGTCAGGCCGCGCTTCTCGCGCACCTCGGTCATCAGGCGGCTTTCAAACCCGCCGCCGCCCAGAATGTGATCCAGAATGAAGGCAGCAAAGAAATCGGGATCTTCCTGACCGACACCCGGCTGGCCGAACAAAACAACAGATTGCGGGGTCGGGAAATCCACGACATCAACACCACCCGGAAAGACCGGATCTGCCGGCCCCGGCAGGGCGGCACCCGTGGCGGGCAGGTCGCCCAGCAGCTTGTCCAGAAGGGTGCCAAGCTCGGCTTCCGTGATATCCCCCACGGCAGAGACATAGATGCGGTCCCGCGCCAGCGTTGCATCATGGGCGGCGCGCAGATCGTCACGGGTCAGGGCGCTGACCGTTTCGATCGTACCATCCAGCGAGGAGGCATAGGGGTGATCCCCGAAGATCAGCCCGTCAAAGCGGCGCGCGGCGATGCTTTGCGGATTCTTCTCGTCCGAGCGCAAGCCCGACAGGACCTGGGCACGGACCCGCTCGATGGCCTCGGCGTCGAAACGCGGCTGGATCAGCGACTGGCGCAGCAGATCGACCGCCGCATCCCGGTTTTCGGTCAGGAACTGGGCCGAGACGGACAGCGCGTCATCCGAAACGGAATAGCGGAACGAGGCGGCCAGGCCGTCGCGCGCGCGGGCAAAGGCGCGCGCGTCCATTTCGCCCGCACCCTCTTCCAGCAGCGCTGTCATCAGGTTGGTCGCCCCACGCTTGTCCATCAGTTCGACGGATGCGCCACCGCGAAAACGGACTTCCAGCGCGGTGAAGGGGATCGTGTGATCCTCGACCAGCCAGGCGGTGATGCCGCCGGGACTGACGACTTCCTTGATCTCGATCGCAGCGCGCGCGGGCAGCGCCGCCAGCGCCAGCATCAGCGGCAGAATGAAACGCATCATCACTGTGTCACCTCCTCGGCCATCAACCAGCCGGTCACGGCCTGCCTGCGATCCAGCACCATCCGCGCCGCCGCCATCACGTCGTCGGCAGTCACCGCCTGCAGGATGTCGGGCCAGGCCTGCACATCCTCGACCGTCAGGCCCTGCGTCAGGGCGCGACCATAGCGGTTGGCGATACTGTCCACGTTGTCGCGCGCATAGATCTGCGCGGCGCGCAGTTGCATCTTGATCCGGTCAAGCTGTTCGGGGTCCACCCCTGTCGTCAGAAACTCGGCCAGAACCTTGTCCATCGCGGCCTCGGCCTCCTCGAGCGTCACACCTTCGGAGGGCACGACAACAACGTCGAAGGTCGTCTTGTCCAGCGACATGCCGCTGTAGAATGCCCCGGTGAAGGTCGCGACCTGGCTGTCGAACTGCAAGGCCTCGGCCATCACCGATGTGGTGCCGGAGCCCAGCACCTCGGCCAGAATGGTCAAGGCGGCGGCGGTATCCTGCGCGCCGCTGTCGCGTTCGGGGGCCAGATAGGACCGGCTGACATAGGGCTGCGCCACCCGCGCATCGCGGAAGGTGATGCGGCGTTCGGCGGTCTGGGGCGGCTCGGTCGGGCGGAGGCGTTCGGGCAACGCGGGATTGGCGGGGATCGGCCCGTAATGCTCTTGGGCCAGCGCGCGGACCTCGTCGGGAGTCACATCCCCCGCGACCACCAGAATGGCGTTGTTCGGCGCGTAGAACCGTTCGTAGAAGGCCAGTGCGTCATCGCGGTCCAGCGACACCATCTCATGACGCCAGCCGATGATCGGGACGCCATAGCGATGGTTGAGGTATTGCACCGCGTCCTTCTGCTCGCGGAACAGGGCGGCGGGGCTGTTCTCGACCCGCTGGTTACGCTCTTCGATGATGACCTCGCGCTCGGTCGCGATCTCGGCATCGTCAAGGCGCAGGTTGACCATGCGGTCCGCCTCCATCTGCATCATCAGACCCAGACGATCCGCCGCGACCCGCTGGAAATAGCCGGTATAATCATAGCTGGTGAACGCGTTGTCCTGTCCGCCGTTGCGCGCCACGGTGCGCGAAAACTCGCCCGACTCCATCGTCTCGGTCCGCTTGAACATCAGATGTTCGAGAAAATGCGCGATACCGGAGGCGCCAGCGGGTTCATCCGCGGACCCGGCCCGATACCAGACCATATGGACAACGACGGGCGCGCGATGATCCTCGATCACCACCACATCCATACCGTTATCGAGCGTGAAATGCGTGACCTGCTCATCAGCCATCGCAGGACGGGAAAGGCCCAGTGTCAGGCTCAGAGCCAGTGACACGGCGGCGGCAGTCAGTCGGAACACGGGTGTCCTCCTCGGATTGGATCAATGCAAGGATAGGCAGTCGCCGTTCAACCGCAACCCGGACTGACGCAGATGTGACGGATCAGCGCCGCTCGGGCGGCGGTGCGGAGGGTGTGGCGACTCCCATCCGGCGGAAGCGGCGCAGTTCGGCATAGGGATCGGTCATCTCGGACTGATAGACCTCGTGATAGCGGTCCACGTCGCGGAAAATGCGGAACTTCGTGAACCGCGAGCGGCTGCGCTGGAACTCGGCATCCTCGGCCGCAAGGGTCATGCGGATATCGCTTGAGATACCGTTGCGGGCGGCGTGCTGCACCAGCGCCGCGTCCGACGCGGCGACGCCCTGCGGCACCAATGCACCGGGGCGTCCGCCCAGAGCGGCCACACCATCGGCCAGCGGGTTCTGATCGGTCAGGTTGGAGCCGCCCGGAGTGGGCGCAGGCAGGCTGGCGACCTCGGTCGGCATCTCCAGCGGCTTGCCGGGCAGGACCGAGAATTCATCCGGCCCCGCGCCCATCGACCGCAGATTGCGCAGGTTGAGGTCTCCCTCGGGCCTTGAACAGGCCGACAGGGCCAGTATGGCCACCAAGATCATCCCATGCGGCAGACGCATTGCCACCCTCCTGACGTTATCGGTTCCAGCTTTAGACCATCAACGGCGGATCGTCACGGGGCCTTTTTCTCTGGCGTGAAAAGAACCAGACCAATCGCCCCGGCAAAGATCGAGATATCGGCGATATTGAACGCATAGGGATTCTCGATCCCACAGCAGGACATGTTCAGGAAATCCGCGACCGCGCCATACAGGACACGGTCCACCACATTGCCCAAAGCACCGCCAACCAGCAACCCGGCCGAGATCAGACCCCAGCGTCCCGGCGGATCCCTGCGCACCCACCACAATACCCCACCAGAAATCACCAGCGCCACCGTGATCAACAGCCAGCGCGCCAGATCCGAGGCCTGCGCGAACAGTCCGAAATTGATTCCGTAATTCCACGCCATGCGCAGGTTCAGATAGGGCGGAAATACGTCGATCGCGCCCAGATAGGCCAGATCCAGCAGGTGCACGACCAGATATTTCACCGCCTGATCGGCCACAAAGATCGCCAGCGCGACCCAGAATACCAGCCTCATCTGTCCTCCTTGCCGCCGCGTCTGCCCTTGGGCGCGACTCCTGTTTCTTCTTGCCTCAAATATCCCCGCGCGGCGCGCGGTCCCACTTCAGTGCCGGAAATGCCGCATCCCGGTAAAGACCATCGCCAGACCCGCTGCATCCGCCGCCGCGATCACCTCGTCATCGCGCATCGACCCACCCGGCTGGATGACTGCCGTCGCCCCCGCCTCGGCTGCGGTCAGCAGGCCATCGGCAAAGGGAAAGAACGCGTCCGACGCCACGACCGACCCCTGCGTCAGCGGTGCGGACAGGCCCAGCGCGTCTGCCATGTCCTGCGCCTTGCGCGCGGCGATGCGGCAACTGTCCACGCGGCTCATCTGCCCGGCACCCACGCCGACCGTAGCCCCGTCCTTGACATAGACGATGGCATTCGACTTCACATGTTTCGCCACTTTCCACGCAAACAGCAGATCCGCCAGTTCCGCATCCGTCGGCGCGCGTTTCGTCACCACTTTCAGATCATCGGCTGTGATATGGCCATTGTCCTTGTCCTGCACCAGATACCCGCCCGACACCTGACGCCATGTCAGTGCGGCCTCGGCCGGATTGGCAAGGCCCGGCGTGATCAGCAGGCGCAGGTTCTTTTTCGCGGCAAAGAGATCGCGGGCCCCCTGATCGGCACCGGGCGCGATGACGACCTCGGTAAAGATCTGCGCGATTTCCTCGGCCGTCGCGACGTCCAGCGTCCGGTTCAGCGCGATGATCCCGCCAAAGGCGCTGGTGCGGTCGCAATCGAAGGCGCGCGAATACGCCTCTCTCAGCGTGGCCCCGCGCGCCACACCGCAGGGGTTGGCATGTTTGATGATCGCGCAGGCCGGCCCGTCAGAGGGCGCGAATTCGCTGACCAGTTCGAACGCCGCATCCGTGTCGTTGATGTTGTTGTAGGACAGCTCCTTGCCCTGCAACTGCTTGGCCGTGGCCACGCCGGGGCGCGGATTGCCGTCCACATAGAAGGCCGCCCCCTGATGCGGGTTCTCGCCATAACGCAGCCCTTGCGCCAGCTTGCCTGCCGTCACCCGGCGGCGCGGGCTGGCCTCGCCGATTGCCGCCGCCATCCAAGTAGAGACCGCTGCGTCATAAGCCCCGGTCCGCGCATAGGCGATCTGCGCCAACCGCTGCCGGAAAGCCAGGGAGGTCGCGCCGCCATGCGCGGCCAACTCGTCCAGAAGCGGCTGATAATCCTCGACATCCACCACGACGTTGACGAAGGCATGGTTCTTGGCCGCCGCGCGGATCATCGCAGGGCCGCCGATGTCGATATTCTCGATGCAGGTGTCATAATCGGCACCCTTGGCCACCGTCTCTTCGAACGGGTAGAGGTTCACGACCAAGAGGTCGATTTCCTTGATCCCGTGGGTGACCATCGCGCCGACATGGGCGTCATTGTCCCGCAGCGCCAGCAGCCCGCCATGCACCGCCGGGTGCAGGGTCTTGACCCGGCCATCCATCATCTCGGGAAAGCCCGTCACATCGGCCACATCCTTGACCACCAGCCCCGCCGCCCGCAGCGCCGCCGCCGATCCGCCCGTTGACAGCAGCTCGATCCCCCGCGCCGCCAGCGCATGCCCCAGGTCCAGCAGGCCGGTCTTGTCGGATACGGAAATCAGCGCGCGGCGCACTGGGTGCAGGTCGGTCGTCATGGTTCTTGGCCCCCGAGGTCGTCGGCCCCTTATCGCAGGGGCCTAAAGTGTCACATCCATCTCGTCCCGGTTCAGGTCGCGGATACTGATCGGCGTATCCTGCGCCTTGGTCAGCGACCACCGGGTGCGGGTCGCATAGTCCATCGCGCGACCGGATAAAACGATTTGTTTGGTCGCACGCGGGGCAAGGCGCCCTTTTTCAAGGTAAACACTCGGCTCCAGCGACATCTCGGCCCGGCTGTCATGGCGGAACACCCACAACTCCCCGCTTTTCAGGGCCAGCGACACGGCTGTGCCGCCCATATCGACTTCGGCCTCGACCTCGGGATGCAGGTGAAAGCGGATGGCAAAGGGAATCCCCTGCAAACGCACGGCATCCATCTGCCGGTCAAAGGTCTTTTGCGCGGCACTGTTCAGCGCGATCAGCAGATCCTCACCCGCCAGCCCGCTGCCGTCGAAGGTCAGTTCCAGCGTGCGCGCATGGGTCAGGCCATGGGTGCGGACATAGCCGTCATGCCCACCCTGAAACCGCAGCCCGTCCGGGGCCTGTGACATCTCGACCGGCACATCGCGCGGAGTGTCCATCAGCCATTCGGCGCGCCCGGGGATGCCCCCTTTGGCCTTGCCCAGACGCGCGCTGGAGTAGCCCGCCAGTGTCAGTGTGGAATGGCTGGGGGTCGCGCGCCCGGCCCGCCGCCAGTCGGCACCGAACGCGGCACCCGACCCGCAATTGACCACGACGGGCCGCCGCCCCGAGGTCAGCTCGAAGGCCAGTGTCGAGGCATGTGCATTGACCGAGGCCACGCCCGCAGGGGGCGGTGCCGCATCCACGATGATACTGCTCCGCCCTGCTCCTAACCGGGCAAACCCCATGGACAGCCCCTCGGGCATGCGCCCCTTGGCGCCCGAGGCCGCCAGCGCCGCGTCCAGCCGCCCTTCAAGCCCGCGCCCGCCACCGTGGAACCGGGCCAGTCCGCCATCCGAATGGCGCAGGGTGCGCAGGCTTGGCGCGATACGGTCGATCGCCTCCAGCAGATCTGCGGGCACGCTGCGCCCGGCCTCGCTCAATGCAGCGGCCGACCATGTCAGAAGGGTAAAGACCTCCAGCAATTCCTCGGGGTTGCGGGTGGGTATGCCGCCCTGCGCGTCCACCTGGACCCGGCAATCGCGCGCCAGTGCGCGCATCGCCGGATCGACCAGCCGTTCCATCCCTTGCAACGACAGGCCCGCATAGATCATGCCCGTCAGCGCCTCGATGCGCGGCAGCCCCGGCGAGGCCGCGCGCCAGCGCCGCCCCAGAAAGATCGCCTGTTGCGCCAGTGACCGGTAAAAGGCTTCGGACGCCGCCTTGTCCTGACCGCGCAGCACGAACAGCGCGTGATGGATCCAGCGGATGACCCGCCGTCCGGTCAGATCGGGTGTCCAGCCCGGTCCCTGCCCGCGCCCGAACCTGTCGATCCAGCCCCAGAGCCAGCTTTGCGCCAGTGACCGTGTCGCGCCGTCACCCACGGCGGCCAGATCGTCCATCCAGCCGAATCCGTGCAGTTCGTCCTCGAACAGGTCGTCCGGTGCCCCAATCTCCCACAGGGATTGTCCCGGCGCCTCGACAAGATGACCCGCGAACAGGTAGTTGCCCGCTACAAGCTGCCGTCCTCGCGCGAAACTGCCGATGGTACGAGGTTCGGGCTGGCTGACAAAGCCGGTGGCCGGGCGGCTCAGCGTGCTCAGCCGCGCATGAAAGCGGTGCATCCAGCGCCTGCGACGCGCCGAAAAGCTGTCGGGTCGGGACATTGCTCTGCCTCTCGCGCGGGTTGACGCGTCTTTGGGGCAGCATAGCGCGGCCCATTCTGCAAGTCACCGCTGAATTCCCCGGCGGGCTTCTTCTTGCCCGAAATATCCTCGGGGGAGGCGTTCAGCGCCGCTGAACGCCGGGGGCAGACGCCCCCGGCAAGGCCAGCCTCAGACGCGCAGGCAGGCGATATAGAACCCGTCCATCCCGCCCTGATCCGCCCAAAAATCAGGGCGCAGCCGCAACCCGCCCTCGGGCGTGATCCATGCGGGATCAAGCCCCGGCAGATCAAGGGCGGCACGGTCCACCGTCAGGCCCGGGTGCCGTTCCAGCGCCTCGTCCACCTGAACCTCGCCCTCATCGGGAAGCAGAGAACAGGTGCAATAGACCAGCCGCCCCCCCGGTTTCAGCAGGGTCAGCGCGTGATCCAGCATCTGGGCCTGCATCTCGATCAGCGCGCCGAAATCGGACCCGTCCTTGGCATGGGGCAGATCGGGATGCCGCCGGATGGTGCCCGTGGCGGAACAGGGCGCATCCAGCAGGATGGCATCATACTGTCCTTGATGCGTCATCGCATCGCCCACGACCAGCGTCGCCGTCAGCCCTGTGCGCGCCAGATTGGACGCCACCCGCGCCATCCGCGCCTCGGATATATCCAGCGCTGTCACCGCGGCCCCGGCGGCCGCAAGCTGCATCGTCTTGCCACCCGGTGCCGCGCACATGTCCAGCACACGCTCGCCCGGCCGCACCGCCAGAACCCGCGCCGGGATCGCCGCCGCCGCATCCTGCACCCACCACGCGCCGCTGTCATAGCCCGGCAGCGCCGTCACCTGCCCCGCCGCGGCAAGCCGCACCGATCCTGTCGGCAGCACGACGCCGGCCACCGCCGCCGCCACCTCCTCCGCATCGCCCTTCGGCGTCAGGTCCAGCGGGGGTGTCGCGAATTGCACCGCCTCCATCGCTGCCACGACCGAAGCGCCATAGCCCTCGACCAACGGATCACGCAGCCAATTCGGCAAGCGCGGCACACGCAGCTTGGCCCAGGCCGCAGGCCCCTCGACCGCGATCTTGCGCAGCACCGCATTGACCAGCCCCTTGAGGGCGCCGGTCCGCTTGTCCTTGCCGACGATCGCCACCGCCTCGTTCACCACGCCATGCGCGTCGCCGCCCATGCAGATCTCGACCGTGGCCAGACGCAGCATGTTGCGCACGGTCAGGGGGGGAGTCTTCCGCAGATGTTTCTCAAGCAGACGGTCGGCCCGTTCCAGGCCGCGCAATGTGTCCAGCGCCAACCGCTGCGCCCGCGCGCGATCAGCCGGATCAAGCCGGTCCAATGCCCCCGCAGCCAGAAGTTCTGGCATCAGCCGCCCCTCGCCGGTGATCTGGTCCAGCAGGTGATGCGCCACTTGGCGCGCGGAAGTCTGGGAAGCGGCCATGGCAGGGTCCTTGCTTGCGGGCGGTTGCGCCGTATATCAAGGGCTGTGACCAGAAGGAAGACAGCCGTGACAGACGAGACGCCGCACCACGACAAACGCGACCTGCCCCCCGCCGCCCAGCGGGCATTGGCCGAGGCCGAAGAGCGCCGCCTGCGTACTCAGGATTTGGCCCTGCCCAAGGAGTTGGGCGGGCGCAACGGTCCCGAACCCGTGCGCTTTGGTGATTGGGAAAAAAAGGGCATCGCCATCGACTTCTGATGGCGCGAGCCGCCGGGGCTATTGCAGCGCGAAATCCGCGTAATCGCCTTTGCCCGCGTCGGATACGAAGCGCACAGTCTGGCCCTGCACCAGCACGGCCTGACAATTCTGACCCAGATCGCTGCCGCCCCAGTTCAGATCGCGGCAGAACAGCCCGTCCTGCCAGCGCCATGCGCCCGTGACGTCCCATCCCAGACCCCGCCCCGTGATCTCTCCATCCGGCTGCACGGTCAGGCGCACGACAATGGGGCCATAGCCTTTCAACCGCAGGTCCTTGCCTGCGACGGTGGACAGAAACGCATTCTCGTCAGGGATCGGCGTGAACTGCTCGGCCACGGCAGGGGCCATGGCGGGAACAGCCAGCGACAAGCTCAGGATCAGGGCAGCAAGTCTCATCATAACCTCGGCGTGTTTGCGGGGTATTTGCAGATAATACGCCAGAACACCGGATTCGGATCAGTGGGCAGGTCACATCCGCGCGAGGCTCGGCAGCTTCCTGCCGATCCCTGCGGAGTGCGGCTTCCGCTCTACTGTGCGCCCAATCCCAGAACGTCGACCATGTCATATTCACCCGGATGCCGCCCCTGCCCCCAGAGCGCCGCCTTCAGCGCGCCGCGTGCGAACACGGCCCGGTCGGTGGCGATATGGCGCAGAATGATCCGCTCGCCGGGGGCGGCGAACATCACGTCATGCTCGCCCACGATGTCGCCGCCGCGAATGGCGGAAAAGCCGATATGTCCCCGCTCCCGCGCGCCGGTCATCCCCTCGCGCGCGACATCGCGCACATCCTCCAGCCGCACGCCGCGCCCGATGGCCGCCGCCTCGCCCAGCATCAGCGCCGTGCCCGAGGGCGCATCGACCTTGCGGTTGTGATGCGCCTCGATCACCTCGATGTCGAAATCGGCGTCCAGTGCGGCGGCCACGCGCTTTGTCAGCTGCACCAACAGATTGACGCCCAAGGACATGTTCCCGGCCCGCACGACGACCGCATGGCGCGCGGCGGCCTTGATCGCGGCCAGATCATCCTCGGAGAGGCCCGTGGTGCCGATCACATGCACGGCGCGCGCCTGCGCGGCCAATGCCGCAAATTCCACCGTCGCTGCCGGGCTGGTGAAGTCGATCACCGCCTGCGCGCGTGCAAAGGCCTCCAGCGGATCATCCGTCACGGTCACCCCCAGCGCCGCCCCCCCAATGGCGACACCCAGATCCTGCCCGATCCAGTCATGGCCCGCACGTTCCACCGCGCCCACCAGACGCGCCTGATCGCTGTCCGTGATGGTCTGCACCAGCATCCGGCCCATCCGCCCCGATGCGCCCGTCACCACGATTCCCGGCTTGTCCGTCATGCTATCCGCTCCCGCTGTCATCTGCGCCCCTCATATCCAAGCAACGGCGGCTTGGCAAAGCCCGCCGGACAGCTTAGATGGGCGGCATGGCAAAAAGCACATCTTCCACCGGCCCCGGCCAACGTCAGCTGCGCGTCGGCGAATTGATCCGCCGCACCTTGTCCGAGGTGCTGCTGCGTGGCGACATTCACGACCCCGACCTGAACCGCATGTCCATCACCGTGGGCGAGGTGCGGGTGAACCCCGATCTGCGCGTGGCCACGATCTATGTCCTGCCCCTGGGTGGTCAAGGCAAGGACGAGGTTCTCAAGCTGCTCGCCCGCAACAAGGGCGAGATCCGGCGGATCATCGGCAAGAAGCTGACGCTGAAATTCGTGCCGGAACTGCGCTTCCAGCTGGACGAGACCTTCGACCGCATGGATGAAACCCGCCGCCTTTTCGCGCAGGACGAGGTCCGGCGCGACATCGAGGAGTGATGCGCGCCCTTTTGGCGCTCGCCGCCCTGCTGGCCGGGGTTGGCACCGCACCGGCGCAGGCACTGGATTGCCGCGAGGTGACGCATGACGGCATTCTCTATGCAATCTGCGAGGTCGATCCCACCCGCCAGCGGCTGGAGCTGTTCCTGAACGACGCCGCCGACCGCCCCTACGGGCATTTCTCGGCCATCGAAGACATGCTGGCCGCGCAGGGGCAAACCCTTGGCTTCGCGATGAACGCCGGCATGTATCACACCGACCGACGCCCTGTGGGACTCTATATCGAGGACGGCGAAACACTGGCCCCGCTGCAAACCCGCGAGAGTTTCGGCAATTTCGGCCTGCTACCCAATGGTCTGCTCTGCCTGACCGAAACCAGCGCGCGGGTGATCGAGACCCTGCGCTATCAGCGCGAGCAGCCCGCTTGCCGCGCGGCGACGCAATCGGGGCCGATGCTGGTGATTGACGGCGCCTTGCACCCGCGTTTCCTGCCCGACAGCACCTCGCGCTATATCCGCAACGGGGTGGGCACGACAACAGAAGGCGACCGCGCGGTCTTTGCCATCTCGCGCAACCCGGTGACCTTCCATCAGTTCGCCCGTTTCTTCCGCGACGCGCTGGGCCTGCCGCAGGCGCTCTATTTTGACGGCAATATCTCGCGTCTGCACGCACCGCAACTTAACCGCGCGGACTCCGGCTTCCGCATGGGCCCGATCATCGGCCTGCCCGTGCCCAAATCCGATTGACCCCCGTTCATCTTGCCCCAAATACTCATTTCCCCGCAGACGGACCACGCAACGCCCGCGTTTGACAGACTGCCCCCCTTGGGCTAGGCCCCGCGCTCTGACAACAACGGGACGGAACCATGGGACGCAAGCGCAAGGGTCGTGACATTTCGGGCTGGCTGGTGGTGGACAAACCTGCCGGGCTGACCTCGACCGCCGTGGTCAACAAGGTCCGCTGGGCGCTGGACGCGAACAAGGCGGGCCATGCGGGCACGCTCGACCCCGAAGCGACGGGTGTTCTGGCCGTGGCTTTGGGCGAGGCGACAAAGACCGTCCCCTATATCACCGATGCGCTGAAGGCGTACCGCTTCACGATCCGGTTGGGTCAGGCCACCAATACCGACGATGCCGAGGGCGAGGTGATCGCCACCTCCGACATCCGCCCCGATGACGCCACCATCAAGGAGGCGCTGCACGCGTTCGTAGGCGATGTGATGCAGGTGCCGCCGCGCTTTTCCGCCGTCAAGATCGACGGGGAACGCGCCTATAAGCTGGCCCGCGATGACGCGGAATTCGAGATCGCCGCACGGCCCTTGTGGGTCGAGGAACTGGTAATGACCGACCGCCCCGACACCGATCATGTCGTGCTGGAAATGACCTGCGGCAAGGGCGGCTATGTCCGCTCCATCGCACGCGATCTGGGCGAGAAACTTGGCTGCCGCGCCCATGTCGTCACGCTGCGCCGCCTCTGGTCCGGCCCCTTCGAGGCCGAGGATGGTCTCACGCTGGAGCAAATCGACGCACTGGCCCGCACGCCGGATCTGGATGCGCATGTCCTGCCGCTGGAAACGGGGCTGGCCGATCTGCCCGAACTGCGCTGCACGCCCGAGGGGGCCGCCCGCCTGCGCAACGGCAATCCCGGCATGGTGCTGGCGTCCGACGTCGATTACGGCGACGAGGCCTGGGCCAGCCTTGACGGCCGCGCCATCGCCGTGGGCATCTACAAGGCGGGCGAGCTGCACCCGTCGCGCGTCTTCAACCGGGATTGACGCCAGCCAGCTTGCAAATTCGGGGCATGCAAGGCACAACCGGGGCATGATCACGCGTGATTTCCTCAAGGGTGACGCCCGGTCCACGGCGGTTTACTCGGATTGCGAGCGGTATCGCTATCTGCTGACCCGGGTCTGGAACCCGGACGCCCCGCGCGCGCTGTTCGTGATGCTCAACCCCTCGACCGCGACCGAAGTGCAGAACGACCCCACGGTCGAGCGCTGCGAACGCCGCGCCCGTGCGCTGGGCTTTGGCGGCTTTCGTGTGACCAATATCTTTGCGTGGCGCGACACCGATCCACGCGCCATGCGCGCCGCAACGGATCCCGTGGGGCCCGCCAATGACGCGGCCATCGCGGAAAGCTGTGGCTGGGCCGGGGGCGCGCAGGATCGCATCATCGCCGCGTGGGGCACCCACGGAGCGCATCTGGACCGCGGCCCTGCGGTCGAGCGGCTGTTGCGCGCGCAGGGTCGCCCGCTCCATCATCTGGGGCTGACCAAGGACGGACATCCCAAACATCCGCTCTATATCTCCTATGAACAGCAACCGATCTCATGGTCTGCGGCCTTTGCCCTCGGCTGACCGCGCGAAAGGACAAACCATGCCCGACACGACCCGCCCCCAAACGGAACACCCCCTGCCCAGCGACCAGATCGAGGCGATCCGCTCTCTGGCGCGAGAGTTGGAGCGCCTCAATTCGCACCGTTTCGTGAAGGTGCACAACTCGATGTTCCGTCTTGTGGGGTTCCAGTTCGCGCGGGGGCTGGCCTTCGGGCTTGGGTCGGTTCTGGGCGCTTCGATCCTTGTGTCGGTCGTGGCATGGTGGCTGTCGCAGATCGAATTCCTGCCGATCATCGGGGAATGGGCCTCGAAGCTGGCGCAGGAAATAGAACTGCCCCGCGACGTCGGCCGACCGTCCGAGGATTAACCATATCTCCCGAATGAAATTGACCTGCTGCCCGGGCTTGTGCTGTCTGGCGATGGGGTGGTCTGTTCATCTGTTCGGTAAGGGGTTGGCGCATGTTGGTCTTGACGGGCATCATCGGTCTGATGGTCGCCGGAGCGGCCTTTGTCGGCATAGTTGGCATCGGTGACTCCCCGGAGTCCGAGGAACCATCTGATGACGCGAATCCGGAGTCCTCTCTCTCCGTCAATGGCGGTGGCGCGGCACAGGCCGGGCAGACCGACCTTCTGGCAGAGGCATTTCCAGCGGAACCCACGTCACAGGGTCCGGTGACAGGGGATGCAGGGGACAACATTCTGGCCGGACAGGACGGGAATGATCTGATCCTTGGCCTGTCCGGGGACGACCAGATCGGCGGTCGCGACGGCGACGATACGCTGGACGGCGGCGATGGTCGGGATGACCTGCACGGGGCCGACGGCGCAGACAGCCTGATCGGCGGAACTGGGCAGGACAGCCTTTACGGCGGCAACGGACATGACGTTCTGGTGGGTGATGCCGGGGATGACCTGCTGTTCGGGCAGAGTGGTGACGATACCCTGCTGGGCGGCGACGGCAATGACAGCCTGCATGGCGGCCCCGGTCAGGACAATCTGTCAGGTGGCGCGGGCGACGATGCCCTGCATGGCGGGTTGGACAACGACACGCTGTCCGGGGGCGCTGGTGCTGATACCCTGTTCGGCGGCGCGGGTGATGACCTGCTGATCGGCGTGCAGGATACGGATCAGCCCCTATCTGACGTGGATTTCCTGAACGGCGGCGATGGTGCGGACACGATCATCGCAGGGAACGGCGACATCGTGACAGCCGGGCGCGGAACCGACCTGTTGACCCTTGGCCACTGGATTACCGATCCGGTGCAACTGGTCGATTTCGATCCCTCGGAAGACAGTCTGATCGTCGTCTATGACGACAGCACAGGGCAGGACCCGGTGATCGACATGCGCCTGGATGAAAGTGACGCGGACCGGATAAGCCTTTATCTGGACGGCGTGCAGATCGCCACATTGGCCGCCTCAGGCGGAGTGGCGCTTGATGAAATCGCGATAATTGGCCAGTCTCAACTGCCCTCACAGACGGCCTGACCTGGCCGCAACAGGCGACAGGGCAACGCTGCTTTCGCTTTTTCCTTTCCTATCCGGGCATTTTCCCCTATACGCGCGCAATCTTTCGCGGATTCCCCGCGTGGATATCTCCATGGACCCTGCTGGACGACATCCCGGCTTGCGCCCTTCACCTTTCATTCAAAGGAGACCCCGATGTCGATTACTGTCGAAGAAAAAGCACGTGTGATCAAGGAATTCGCCACCAAAGAAGGCGATACGGGTTCGCCCGAAGTTCAGGTCGCAATCCTGACCTCGCGCATCACGACCCTGACCGAACACTTCAAGACTCACAAGAAGGACAACCACGGACGCCGTGGCCTTCTGATGATGGTCGCACAGCGCCGCAAGCTGTTGGATTACCTGAAGGCCAAGGATGAGGCCCGTTACACGGACCTGATCAAGCGCCTGGGCATCCGCCGCTAAGTGACGACACAGAACCGCGCCCCCCAAAAGGGCGCGGTTTTGACATGATCCGATTGCGGTCCCGTCGGGCTTTGCGGGACTGCAGGATGAGACGAAGGAAAAGCCAAGGGGCAATACGGCCCCAGATGAAACGGTCAAAGGGGATGGGCCCCGGCGACCAAGATAGGATACGAGATGTTTAACGTAACGACGAAATCGATGCAGTGGGGCGAAGAGACGCTGACACTGGAAACGGGCAAGGTTGCCCGCCAGGCAGATGGCTCGGTCATCGCCACTTTGGGCGAAACCTCGGTGATGGCCAACGTGACCTTCGCCAAGGAACCCAAACCCGGTCAGGATTTCTTTCCGCTGACCGTGCATTACCAAGAGAAATATTACGCCGCCGGTAAAGTGCCGGGCGGTTTCTTCAAGCGCGAGGCGCGCCCGACCGAGAAAGAGACGCTGACCGCGCGTCTGATCGACCGTCCGATCCGCCCGCTGTTCGTGGAAGGCTTCAAGAACGAAGTTCTGGTCATGTGCACCGTGCTGTCGCATGACCTTGTGAACGACCCCGATGTTGTGGCGATGATCGCCGCCTCTGCCGCCCTGACGATCTCGGGCGCGCCCTTCATGGGCCCGATCGCCGGATGCCGCGTCGGTTTCGTAAACGGTGACTATGTCCTCAACCCCTCGGTTGACGACATGCAGAACCTGCGCACCAACCCCGAGCAGCGTCTGGATCTGGTTGTCGCCGGCACCAAAGACGCCGTGATGATGGTGGAATCCGAAGCCTATGAGCTGACCGAGGCCGAAATGCTGGGCGCCGTCGTCTTCGCGCATCAGCAGATCCAGCCGGTGATCGACCTGATCATTGATCTGGCCGAAACCGCTGCGAAAGAACCCTTCGACTTCCAGCCCGCCGATTACAGCGACATCTATGCCGCCGTGAAAGCCGCTGGCGAAGAGAAGATCCGCGCCGCTTATGCGATCACCGACAAGCAGGCCCGCACCACCGCCGTGGCCGAAGCCAAGGCCGCGATCAAAGCGACCCTGACCGAAGAGCAGCTGGCCGATGCCAACCTTGGCACCGCGCTGAAAAAGCTGGAAGCCAGCGTTCTGCGTGGCGATGTCGTGAAAACCGGCAAGCGGATCGACGGGCGTGACACAACCACCGTGCGCCCGATCGTCTGCGAAACCGGCCTGCTGCCGCGGACGCATGGTTCGGCCCTGTTCACCCGTGGCGAGACCCAAGGTCTGGTCGTGACCACGCTGGGCACCGGCGATGACGAGCAGTTCATCGACGCGCTGCATGGCAACTTCAAATCCAACTTCATGCTGCACTACAACTTCCCCCCCTATTCGGTGGGCGAGGTTGGCCGTGTGGCAGGTCCGGGCCGTCGTGAAATCGGCCACGGCAAGCTGGCATGGCGCGCGCTGCAAGCTGTGTTGCCCGCTTCCACCGATTTCCCCTACACGATCCGCATCGTGTCCGAGATCACGGAATCGAACGGCTCCTCCTCGATGGCTTCTGTCTGCGGCGGCTCTTTGTCGATGATGGATGCGGGCGTTCCGCTGAAAGCGCCGGTTGCCGGTGTCGCCATGGGCCTGATCCTTGAGGATGACGGCTCCTACGCGATCCTGACCGACATTCTGGGTGACGAAGACCACCTGGGCGACATGGACTTCAAGGTGGCTGGCACCGAAAACGGGATCACCAGCCTGCAGATGGACATCAAGGTCGCAGGCATCACGCCGGAAATCATGGAGAAAGCCCTGGCCCAAGCCAAGGACGGCCGTATCCATATCCTGGGCGAGATGAACAAGGCCCTGTCCGGTGCGGCAGACTTCTCGATCCACGCGCCGCGGATTGAGACCATGCAGATCCCGACCGACAAGATCCGTGAAGTGATCGGCTCCGGCGGCAAGGTCATTCGCGAGATCGTGGAAGTGTCGGGTGCCAAGGTCGACATCAACGACGACGGCATCATCAAGATCGCTTCACCCAACGGCGATTCGATCAAGAAAGCCTATGACATGATCTGGTCCATCGTGGCCGAGCCGGAAGAGGGCAAGATCTACAAGGGCACCGTGGTCAAACTGGTCGATTTCGGCGCCTTCGTGAACTTCTTCGGCAAGCGTGACGGTCTGGTCCATGTGTCCCAGATCGAAAACCGCCGCCTGAACCATCCGTCGGATGTGCTCAAGGAAGGTCAGGAAGTCTGGGTCAAGCTGCTGGGCTTCGATGATCGCGGCAAGGTCCGTCTGGCGATGAAGTCGATCAACCAGCAGACCGGCGAAGAAATGACCAAGGAAGAGGCCGAAGCCGCCAGCGAATAAGGCGCTTCCCTTCAAACGGATAAGGCCCCGATGGCAACATCGGGGCCTTTTTTCATCGCGTTTGGCCGCAATCAGATGATCTCGTCCTCATCGAACAGGGGGGCCGCGTCCATCTGTGCGGCGACACCTTCCATCGCCGCTTCCGCATGCCAGACCTTGGGGGTTTCGGCCACATGGAACAGCGCGTCCCCTTCGTTCACCACGGGCATGTTGCTGCGCCCCACGATGATTCCATTGGATTGGGCCGTAATCTCGACCTCGGCCACGCCGAACGGGTCGGACACTGCACCCAGCATCATGCCCGGTTCCACCAGATCGCCGATGCCGCGATAGGCCCGCAGCAACCCGCCTGCTGGAGCCCGATACCATGAAGACCGCGTGCAGGTCACGGGCCGCGCCCGCAGGCGCGGCACACCCTTGGGGCCGATCATGCCCAGAACCTGCATCACCCGCAGGATACCGGACAGCCCAGACCGAGCGGCCAGCTCGTCAAAGCGCAGCCCCTCGCCCGCCTCATACAGAAGCACATCCACGCCCGCAGTCTCGGCCGCCATCCGCAACGATCCGTCGCGCAATTTGGAATGGAGCATGACAGGTGCGCCAAAAGCCTGCGCCAGATGTTCCAGCCGCGTGTTGCCCGGCGTCAGGCGGATCTGCGGCAGGTTCGACCGCTGCACGGCCGCCGAATGCAGGTCGATCCCGAAATCCGACCGCTTCACGATCTGGCTCAGGAAGATATGGGCCAGCCGCGCGCCGAGCGACCCTTCTGCCGATCCGGGGAAACAACGGTTCAGGTCACGACGGTCAGGCAAATAGCGGGAATGGTTCAGGAACCCAAAGGTGTTGACAATGGGCACCGCCAGCAGCGTGCCCGCCATTCGGTCCAGATTGGGCGCGCGCAGCAGGCGCCGCACGATTTCGACCCCGATCACCTCGTCGCCATGGATCGCGGCGGACACGAACATCACCGGCCCCGGCCTGCGCCCGTTGACCACATGCACCGCCATCGACACCGGCGTGTGATCCGACAACGATGACACCGGCAGGTCAATGGTCCGGCGTGTGCCCGCTGGCACCTGCACCCCGCCCAGTTCGAACATCACGCCGCCCGTCATGCCGATAACCCTGTCACCCTTTGCCCTTGGTCTTGGTCTGCCCGTCCTTGGCGTTCTTCTCGATGAACGCGATGATCATGCCCGCGATATCCTTGCCCGTGGCCTTTTCCACGCCTTCCAGACCGGGGCTGGAATTCACCTCCATCACCACAGGCCCGTGATTCGACCGCAGCATATCCACACCGCAGACGTTCAGCCCCATGGATTTGGCAGCGCGGATGGCCGTGGACCGCTCCTCTGGTGAAATCTTGATCGGTTTCGCTGACCCGCCCCGGTGCAGGTTCGACCGGAACTCGCCCTCGGCCCCCGTCCGCTGCATCGCGGCCACCACCTTGCCGCCCACGACGATGGCGCGGATATCGGTGCCGCCCGCTTCCTTGATGAACTCCTGCACCAGAATGTTGACGCCTGCGCCGCGAAACGCCTCGATCACCGATTTGGCCGAGCGGTCCGTATCCGCCAGAACCACGCCGATGCCCTGCGTGCCTTCCAGCAGTTTGATGACCAAAGGCGCGCCACCGGCCAGCTTCACAACCTCTTCGGTCTGCTTGGGATCATGGGCAAAGGTCGTGACCGGCAAGCCGATCCCGTCCCGCGCCAGCAATTGCATCGAACGCAGCTTGTCACGGCTGCGGCCGATGGCCACGCTTTCGTTCAGGGGATAAACCCCCTGCATCTCGAACTGCCTGAGAACAGCCAGACCGTAAAACGTGACCGAGGCCCCGATCCGCGGGATCACGGCATCATAGCGGGGCAGTTTCTGCCCGTCATAATAGATCTCGGGGCGGCGCGAGGCGATGTTCATGCTGCACCGCAAGGTATTGACGAAATCAAGCTCATGCCCGCGCGCCTCGGCCGCCTCTTTCAGGCGCTGGTGCGAGTAGAGGGCCGGATTGCGCGTCATCATGGCGATCTTCATGGAAAGGTCCTTTACGGAAAACGAATGTCAACGTGGCGGCGTGAACGGCAGCCTTCAGGGCTGACCGGTGCCGCCTTTTGGCAGGGGCATCCCCGCCAGATTGGATTTTCCGGCATCCACCAGCAGACCGCGCTTGCGGATGGCCGTGCGGCCAAGAATGATCGGCATGGCCATGGCGGACCGGTCCGCCAGCGATACCTCGATCCGCCAGCGCCGCCCGCCAAGGATCAACAAAGTCTCGATCACCAGACGATCCTCGCCCTGGCCCGAGGTGTTCTTGATCTCGCGGCGATCCACCAGCGGCGCTTCGCAATCGCGCGCGGTCAGGCCGCTGGCATGGGGGATGTGGAAACGCACCCACTCGGCCCCGTCCCGCTGAAACCGCACCGCCTTGGTGGCATGAAGCGCCGAAGTGCGCGCGCCAGTGTCGATCTTGGCCTGCATCAGGTCGATGCCCAGTTCGGGAAGCGCGATCCTCTCGCGCCAGCCGATCAGCATCGGCGGCAGCTTCACCTTGCCGGACTTGGTCTTGCCCATGGCGTCTGTTTTCTCCGGCATGTCGTGATCCCGTGATGTGCCAAGGCCGAGTCTATCAGTCCGACGTCGCCCGCGCATCCCCCGGCGCGCCGCGTAATCCGGCCAGTGCTGGTTGTCCATGACTGCGATGACATATCCATGAAAAAACCCCGCGGAAACTGTCCGCAGGGTCATGAGGGCGTGATGATGTCACTGTTACTTCAAGCTGGTGGTGCGCAGATAGGGCAGCTTCATGTCGATCTCGCCAAAGCGGGCGCGGGCTTGCTCGTCGGTCAGGCTCAGCGCCACGATCACGTCCTGACCGGGCACCCAGTTCGCAGGCAGGGCGATCGGCACGCCAAAGCTGGCCTGCAACGCATCCAAGGCACGCAGCACCTCGGCAAAGTTGCGACCCACCGACATGGGATAGGTCATGATCAGTTGGACCTTCTTGTCGGGGCTGATGATAAACACCGAGCGCACGCTGGCCGAATCCGCCGCCGTCCGTCCGTCGGGCAGATAGGCATCAGCCGGCAGCATGTCGAAGGCCTTGGACACGGCCAGATCCTTGTCTGCGATGATCGGGAAACCCGCCTTCGCCCCCGAAAAGCCCTCGATATCGGCTTTCCATTTCACATGTTCGGCCACGCCGTCCACGGACAGTCCGATCACCTTGGTGCCGCGCTTGGCCCATTCATCGGCCAGTTGCGCCACAGCACCGAATTCGGTGGTGCAGACAGGGGTGAAATCCTTGGGATGGCTGAACAGAATGGCCCAGCTATCACCGATCCATTCGTGAAAGGTGATCGTGCCCTGATCCGTTTCGGCGGTGAAGTTCGGTACAATCTCGTTGATGCGCAGGCCCATGGTCGGTTCCCTTTTGTTGCAAGCTGTGAGTTTGGATCATGGCTACGCCTACATGACGGCGAGCGAATCCGCGAATCTCTTTCCTGCGAGAATAGGCAACAACGAGCCGATCATCTTCTTGTGAATAATTTGATCAAATTATCTGACATCCCGTCAGTGGCCCTTGCAGCCCCGACCAAGCACTGACAGATTGCGCGGGACGACATGACTGGGACAGGACCGCGCCGGCATGCGGCACCGTCCCGCGCACGCAATTGGAGGATCAAGGATGATCGAGAAACGTCAGTTCTATATCAATGGCGCATGGGTAGACCCGATCGAAGGGCGCGACCACCATGTGATCGACCCCTCGACCGAAGAGGCTTGCGCCGTCATCTCGCTGGGTGGCAAGGCCGATACCGACGCCGCCGTCGCCGCAGCCAAAGCCGCCTTCCCTGCATGGATGAACACGCCGGTCGAGGATCGCATCGCGCTGGTCGAAAAGATGCTCGAGGTCTACAAATCCCGGACCGAAGATCTGGCCCAGGCCATGACCGCCGAAATGGGTGCGCCCATCGACATGTCCCGCGCCTCGCAGGTGGGGGCTGGCACATGGCACACCACCAACTTCATCAAGGCGGCCAAGAATTTCAAATTCATCCGTCCGCTGGGCGATCACGCGCCGAATGACCGCATCGTCTATGAACCGATTGGTGTCTGCGCCCTGATCACGCCGTGGAACTGGCCGATGAATCAGGTCACCCTCAAGGTTGTGGCCGCCGCCATCGCGGGCTGCACCATGGTGCTGAAACCTTCGGAAGAAAGCCCCCTGAATGCCATCGTCTTTGCCGAGATCATGCACGAGGCAGGGTTTCCCAAAGGCGTGTTCAACCTTGTGAACGGCGATGGTGTGGGTGTGGGTAGCCAGCTGTCCAGCCACAAGGACGTGGATATGGTCAGCTTCACAGGCTCCACCCGCGCCGGTATCGCCATTTCCAAGGCGGCGGCGGATACGCTCAAGCGTGTGCATCTGGAACTGGGCGGCAAGGGTGCGAACATCATCTTCGCCGATGCCGATGACAAGGCCGTCAAGCGCGGCGTGCTGCACATGATGAACAACTCGGGCCAGTCCTGCAATGCACCCAGCCGGATGCTGGTGCAGAAGGGCGTCTATGAGAAAGCTGTCGAGACCGCTGCCGAGGTGGCCAATTCCGTCACCGTGGGTAACGCGCACGACTCCGGTCGCCACATCGGCCCGGTCGTGAACGAAGCGCAGTTCAACAAGATCCAGGGCCTGATCCAGAAAGGGATCGACGAAGGCGCGCGTCTGGTCGCCGGCGGCACAGGCCGCCCCGAAGGCTTCAACCGCGGGTTCTTCGTCAAGCCGACGGTCTTTGCCGATGTCACCAACGAGATGACCATCGCGCGCGAGGAAATCTTTGGCCCCGTGCTGTCGATCATTCCCTTCGAGACCGAGGAAGAAGCGATCCGCATCGCGAATGACACGGTTTATGGCCTGACCAACTACATCCAGACGCAGGACGGCACAAAGTCCAACCGCGTGGCGCTGCAACTGCGCTCGGGCATGGTCGAGATCAATGGCCAGTCCCGCGGTGCAGGCGCGCCCTTCGGCGGCATGAAGCAGTCCGGCAACGGGCGCGAAGGCGGCGTCTGGGGGATCGAGGATTTCCTTGAGGTCAAATCCGTCGCAGGCTGGGCGGCTGAATAAGCCACTGGCAACGCAATGAAAAACCGCCGTCCGGGATGCCGGGCGGCGGTTTCTTCATGTCCGGGTCGAAGACCGCGTCAATCCAGTGCGCGGGCCTCATCCACCAGCATCACGGGGATACCGTTGCGGATCGGATAGGCCAGACGCGCGGGCTTGCTGATCAATTCCTGCGCCTCGGCATCATAATCCAGCCGCGCGCCGGTGCGTGGGCAGACCAGCGCCTCCAGCATGCGACGGTCAAACAGCGGGCCGTCCGTCATTGCATGATCTCCTCGCCATCCCCGCCACGCAGGGAATATTCGATCAAGGTCACCAGCGTCTCGCGCCGTGTCGACAGGCAGGGCGCCTCCAGCAGGGCCTGCTTGTCCTCGGGATCGAAATCCAGCAGCATCGACAGCGAATTGATCAGCAACTCGTCATCGGCCTCCTGCAATCCTTCCCAATCGGTTTGCAATTCGCGCGCTGTGAAATAGCGCGACAACAGGTTCATGAACGACTCACGATCAAACCCGGTATCTGTCTCGTCCCGGCCTAAATCACGTTCAAACCCCGTCCAAGACACTTCACAGCGGCGATAGGGCGTGAACCCGTTCACCTCGCGCAGCACGCGAAAGCGCGACATGCCCGACAAGGTGATCAGATAGCGCCCGTCCTCGGTCTCGGAAAACTGCGTCACGCGACCGGCACAGCCGATCTGATGCAGGCCGTGCCCGTCACGTCCCGGCACCTTGTTCGGTTGCACCATCCCGATCAAACGCTCGGGGGTTTTCAGCGCGTCTTCCAGCATGGCCAGATAGCGCGGCTCGAAAATATGAAGGGGCAGCCGCGACCGGGGCAGCAGCAATGCCCCGGGCAGCGGGAACACCGCGATCACTTCCGGCATGTCAAATTTTTTGCCCATGACTCGTGACCTAGACCGGAATGCCCATCAGGCAAATATCATCGAAGAGAGTTTGCGCCGCCCGTTCAGAACGACGGGATCGTTCGGCTTCAATGCCTCGAAGATCGTGAAGAGTTGTTGCTTGGCGGCACCCTCGTTCCACTCACGGTCACGACGGAACAGTTCAAGCAGGGCATCCACAGCCTCGTCCATCCGGTTATTGGCCTGCAGGGCCAAAGCCAGATCAAAACGCGCCTGAAGGTTCGCAGGGTCCGCCTCGACCGCGGCCATCAGTTCGGTCACGGGACCGGCCCCTGCCGCCTGCCGCGCCAGTTCAAGCTGCGCATGGGCCGCTTCCAGCGGCACGGATGTGGCGATCTCGGCAGGGGCACCGTTCAGCACCGCCTCGGCCTCGTCCAGATCACCCTTGGCGATATGGCACCGCACCAGCCCGGCATAGGCCGCGACATTGACGGGATTTTCTTCCAAAATGGCCGCAAAAGTCTGCGCGGCATCATCCACCGCCCCCTCGGTCAGCATCGTCTCGGCGGCCTCGATCGCCTCGGCCAGACCGCCGTCGCCCGCCAGTTCGGTCAGACGCTTGACGAAAGCCTGCACCTCGGACGCGGGCACCGCGCCTTGAAACGCATCTACCGGCTGGCCCTGCCAGAAGGCATAGACCGTCGGAATGGATTGCACCCGCAATTGCCCCGCAATGCGTTGGTTCTGGTCCACATTGACCTTGACCATCTTCACGGCACCCTTGGCACCTTCAACGGCCGCCTCAAGCTGCGGGCCTAGTGTTTTGCATGGCCCGCACCACGGTGCCCAGAAATCGACGACGACCGGCACGGTCATCGAGGCGTCAACCACCTCGGCCATGAACTCGGCCTCGGACACATCCATGATCACAGCCTTGGTCGCGGCGGGCTGCCTTTGTCCCAGTTCCAGCATCGTCTTCACATCCTTGTCTGCAAGTAAGCGTCGCGCGGACTCATCGGTCCGCCTGTCATCCCACTATATGGGGTGACATATTCGTGAAATCAAAGGTCAAAGGTGGCAAAGACCGGCGCGTGATCGCTGGGCTGCTCCCATCCGCGTGCTGCGCGCAAGATGCGGCTGGAATGGCCAGCCTGCGCGATGTCCTTGGTCGCCCAGACATGATCCAGACGGCGGCCCTTGTCGGCGGCGTCCCAATCCGCGGCGCGATAAGACCACCAGCTATACAAAAGCCCCTCGGGAATATCGGCGCGGGTCACATCGACCCAGTGGCCCGACTCCTGCACCTGCGCCAGATGATCCACCTCGATGGGCGTGTGGCTGACGATCTTCAACAACTGCTTGTGGCTCCAGACATCATCCTCGCGCGGGGCGATGTTCAGATCGCCCACAAGGATGGCGCGTTCGGGCCGGTCGCCGTGGAACCAGTCGCGCATCTCGGTCAGGTAATCCAGCTTCTGCCCGAATTTGTCGTTCACCATCCGGTCCGGCACGTCGCCGCCCGCAGGCACATAGCAGTTGTGAATCACCACGCCGTTGGGCAACCGCGCCGCCACATGCCGTGCGTGGCCGAGGCTGGCAAAATCCATCTCGCCCATATCCTCCAGCGGCAGCTTGGACAGGATCGCTACCCCGTTATAGCCCTTCTGCCCCCGCGCCACGATGTGATGATAGCCCAGCGCCTGAAAGCCTTCGAGCGGGATCTTGTCCACGGGGCTTTTGCACTCCTGCAGACACAACACATCGGGGGATTCCTCGGTTAGCAACTTGCACACCAACCCCTCGCGCAGCCGGACCGAATTGATGTTCCACGTGGCAAGGGTAAAGGACATGCGCAAGCTCCGTTCCGATGGTTCGGCCAGAGGGGTAGCACATGGGTTCCCCGAACGGGAGGGGGTCATGGCCCTGAATCGGCCTCAGATCGACACCCGCGACAAGAGCGTGGCCCGATCAACCTCGGCCTTGGGATCGCGCAAGACCACAGAGCCGCGATTCAGCGCGACGAACTCATCGGCAAGGTTGTAGGCAAAGTCGAAATACTGCTCGACAAGCACAATGGCGATTTCACCCTCTGCCCGCAGGGTTTCGATCACGCGGCCGATCTGCTTGATGATATTGGGCTGAATCCCTTCCGTCGGCTCGTCCAGCAGCAGCACGCGCGGCTTGGCGATCAGCGCCCGCGCGATGGCAAGCTGCTGTTGCTGCCCGCCTGACAGGTCCCCGCCACGGCGGTCCTTCATCTCGGCCAGCACGGGGAACAGATCGTAGATCCGGGGCGGGATCACCTTGTCGGCCTTAGGCAGGCAGGCGAAGCCCGTGGTCAAGTTCTCGGTCACGCTCAGCAGCGGAAACACCTCGCGTCCTTGCGGGACATAGGCGATGCCCGCGCGGGCCGCCTGAAACGCGCTTGGATGATCCAGCACCTTGCCATCCAGCGTGATTGTGCCCTCGGAATAGGGATGTCGCCCCGCGATGGCCTTCAGAAGACTGGTCTTGCCCACGCCATTGGTGCCCATCACCGCTGTCACCTGCCCCGGCTTGGCAGTCATGGAAATCCCGTTCAGGATCTGGCTTTGCCCGTATTTCAGGGTCAGATCGGCAATCTCCAGCATGTTATCGCCCCAGATAGACGTCGATGACGTCTTGGTTTTTCGTCACATGGTCCAGACTGCCCTCGGCCAGCACAGACCCTTCGTGCAGCACCGTCACCTTGCAGTTAAGCCGCCGCACGAATTCCATGTCATGCTCCACCACCACCACTGCGCGTGTCTGCGCCGCCCGCACCAGAAGCGCGGTCGTATGCTCGCGCTCGGCAGGTGTCATACCAGCGGCGGGTTCATCCACCAGCAGCAGTTGCGGGTCCTGCGCCAGCAGCATCCCGATCTCCAGCCATTGCTTCTGCCCGTGGCTCAACTCTCCGGCGCGGCGCGGCAGGTCGTCGGTCAATCCGATCTCCTCGGCGATCTCGTCAATGCGCGCGGCCGTCGCCCGGCTTTTGCGATAGAAGAGCACATCAAACGGCCCGCGCGGGTTCTTCAGCGCCATGGCAAGGTTCTCGCGCACTGTCTGCGCCTCGAATACGGTGGGTTTCTGGAACTTCCGCCCGATCCCTTGCCGCGCGATCTCGCTTTCCGACATATCCAGCAAGGATAGGCTACGCGGCCCCCAGATCACCCTGCCCTGATCCGGCTTTGTCTTGCCGGTGATGATGTCCATGAACGTGGTCTTGCCCGCACCATTCGGCCCGATCACCGCGCGCAATTCGGCCTGTGCTATGCTGATCGACAGGTTGTTGATGGCGCGGAACCCGTCGAAGGTGACGCTGACGCCGGACACTTCCAGAAGCGTGCTCATGGCTCGCCCTCCTCCTTGCGCCACGCACCCTTGTCGGGGCCGTAGTCTCCCTGACGATCCGCCACGGGCTTCAGCACGATCAGGTCGAACAACCCGCCAATCCCTTTGGGAAAGAACAGCGTGACCGCCACGAACGACACACCCAGCAGCACCAGCCACCAATCTGTCCAGTTGATCGTATAGAAACCAAGGTTGATCGCAGGCGCCGATCCCCCCGTGAACCACGAGGACAGCAGCGACACGAAGGCCGCCCCGATCACAGCGCCATACAAACGCCCGCGCCCGCCAATCGCCACCCAGACCGCCAGATAGATCGAGGCGATGGGCGCAATCTCGGCCGGGTTGATGATCCCCGCCTGCGGATAATAGAGCGCCCCGGCAATGCCCGCGACAATGGCCGTCAGCGTGAAGACGAACAGCTTGTAGCTTTCCACGTGATAGCCAAGGAACCGCACGCGGGATTCATTGTCGCGAATGGCACGGATCACGCTGCCCATCTTCCCCGACACAACCCAAGCGAACAGGACATAACCCAGCCCCAGTGCCACGGCCGAGGCCCAGAAGAACGCTATGGAAATCACCGATTGCGGCACCGCATCCAGCCCGGGCAGGTTCTGCAACCCAGACAGCCCGTTATTTCCACGCAGGCCGCTGTCGTTCTGAAACAGATAAAGCGACAGCGCCAGCGTCATCGCCTGTGTCAGGATCGACAGGTATACTCCCGTCACCCTGCTGCGGAACGCCAGCCAGCCGAACACCAGCGCCAAGAGGCCGGGCACCAGCACCACCATCAGGAGTTGCAGCGCCAGTGAATGTGAAAACGCCCAAAGCAACGGGAATTCGGACGAGCCCACGACCCCGAAGATCTGCGTCGCGATAGCATCCACCACCTCTTTATCGGTGGGCGGCAATGGCGCATTGGCCAGCGATTCCACAACGATCAATTCGGTCCGCGCATACATCAGCCACATGCCGATGGCATAACCGCCCAGCCCGAAAAACGCGAAATGCCCAAGGCTGAGGATGCCGCAATAGCCCCAGACGACATCCATCGCGATGGCGATCAGACACAGGCACAGCGTCTTGCCCAGTGTCTTGACGAAGGAGGTTGAAATGAGGCCAACCCCCGTCACCTCGGACAACACGGTCACCACAATCGTAAACACCGACAGCGCCAGCAGGAACCACAGAACCGACGGGTTGCGGGCAATGAAAGAGCGGTTCATAAGATCAATCCCCCGCCGCACGGCCTTTGAGGGCGATGATCCCCTTGGGCCGGAATTGGATGAACAGGATGATGAACAGGATCATATAAGTCTGCGCCGCCAGAGTGTTGCTTGGGTTGAAGAACTCGATCCCCTTTTGCAGAAAGCCGATCAGCGTGGCGCCCGCCAGCGTGCCCCAGACATTGCCGACACCGCCCACGACCACTGTCATGAAGCTTTGCACGATGTATTCCGTGCCCATCTCGGACGTGACCTTGGCATAAAGCCCGATGGCGACACCTGCGATCCCCGCAATGCCTGATCCCAGACCGAAGGTCAGCATGTTGATCCGGTCCGGGTTGATCCCCATGGACGCCGCCATGCCGGGGTTCTGCGTCACCGCGCGCACCTCCAGACCCAGACGGGTTCGTTTGAGGATATAGATCAGTAGCCCCAGAAACAGGAGCGCCAGCACGAAGATCGCCACGCGGATCATGCTGATCGACACCACCTCGTTGAAGGTCAGCGTCCCGCTCAACCAGTCGGGCGAGGTCAGGGGCCGCGCCTGTGTGCCGAAGATGTTCTTGGCCAACTGCTGCAAGGCAATCGAAATTCCGAAGGTCGCCAGCAATGTCTCCAACGGGCGATGATAGAGCCAGCGGATCACCAGACGCTCCATCGCCACGCCCGCGCCAAAGGTTACGGCAAAGGCCAAGGGCAACGCCACGATCAGCGACAGAGTATAATCGGGGATGAACAGTTGCACGACATAGCCGGTATAGGCCCCCATCATGATGAACTCGCCATGCGCCATGTTGATCACGCCCATTACGCCGAAAGTGATAGCCAGACCGATGGCGGCCAGAAAATAGATCGAGGCGAGCGACAAGGCGTCCAGCGTCAGATCGGCGGTCTGGTTCAGCCCGACATTGAACAGGATCGCTTCCAGCGTCTCCTCGGCAGCAGCAGTGATGGCGGGGTCCGACTCGGCGTAGATCAGAACGAACTGATGCGCGGTCAGGGCGGCGGCCTGATCCTCCAGCGTCACCAAGGGAGGCACCGCCCCGGTCGCGGCCAAGGCTTCATAGGCCGCCTCTCGTGCCGCATCCGTGGTCAGCGTGGACACGGGGATACCAGCGACCTGCCCGTCCGCGATGGCGGCAATCAGCGCGTCCCGGATCGTGGCGACGCCCGTCAAGGGCGGGGAAAGATCCGCCTCGACCAGCCGCGCATAGGCTTCTGCCTCGGATAGGGCCTTCGACCCCGGCTCCAGCACGGCGGCGATGTTGCGATCCGTCGGCAACGTGGTGAAAACCGCAGGCGAGGTCGTGAGGATCAGGTTCAGCACCGCCCGCGCATCGACGCCCAGATCGCCCTTCAAGCTCTCGATCGCCGCGATCCGCTCGTCCGCTGTCGCAGCGAACCGGGCCGACAAAAGCCGCTCCAGCCGGATCTTGCGCGCCTGTAGCGCAGGATCAGGCTCTTCGTCGATGGACAGGCGCAAGGGTTCCAACTGATCCTCTGCCGGGCTGCGCGCAATGGCATCCAAAGCCGCCAGCCGTTTGACAGGGTCATCATCCAGCAACTGAAAGGCCACCAGCGCCGACCCGATGGCCCGGCGCACCCCCGCATTGGGGCGCAACTCGGTCAGATCGGTGCCATCGGCCCGGCCCAGATCGGCGCCGGTGTCCACATCCGTCAGGGCAAATCCACCCTCGGCCTGCGTGGCAAAATAGAATAGCCCGTCACTGGCCCGCAGATAGACAGCGCGATCACGCCACCGTTCCAAGAACAGAGGCACCGAGGGCAGATCAGCTTCCAGCAGCGCGGCAAGCAGCCCGTCCACGGTGCTGCGCGACGGGTTCGCGACGGCGTCGGCATTGGCCTGCAACAGGGCCTGAAGCGGCGCGCCACCATCCTGCGCGCGCGCGGCAGACAGCGCCAGACAAAGCGTCAGGGCGCAACAGATCAGACGGAAGATCATGGGAATTCCTTGACCGCTGGACAGGCAGAGAGGAGCGCGGCCACCCGCGCCCCTCGGTTCTGGATCAATAGTTCGAGGTGAGCTGAACGCAGGTCTTGGTCACGGTGTTGTACATCCCGCAGCCCAGATCCTTCCAGTCGCTGGTCAGAACCGCCGAATCCGGCAGGTAATCGGTCCAGGCATCGCCATCGACTTCCGGCGTCTGGCTGATGATGTCGAATTGCCCATCGGCGCGGATCTCGCCGATCAGCACGGGCTTGGCCAGATGATGGTTCGGCAGCATCACGGCGGTGCCGCCGGTCAGGTTCGGGAACTCCTGCCCATACATTGCCGTCCGCACGGCATCCACATCGGTGGTGCCGGCAGCGGTCGCCGCATTCACCCACATGTTGAAGCCGATGTAATGCGCTTCCATCGGGTCGTTGGTCACGCGGTTCTCACCGGCAAAAGCCTTCCACGCAGTGATGAATTCATTGTTGGCGGGGGTATCCGCCGACATGAAATAGTTCCACGCTGCCAGATGCCCGACCAGTTCGGAGGTATCCAGACCCGACAATTCCTCTTCACCGACCGAGAAGGCGACGACGGGGATATCTTCGGCCGACACGCCAGCCGCAGCCAGTTCCTTGTAAAAGCCGATATTGGCGTCACCATTGATGGTCGAGATCACGCCCACCTGTTTGCCATCCGCACCCAGCGCCACGACATCGGCCACGATCGTCGCCCAGTCGGAATGACCAAAGGGAGTGTAGTTGACAAAGATATCCTCTTTCGCGATCCCCTTGGAAATCAGATAGCTTTCCAGAATATTGTTCGTGGTGCGCGGATAGACATAGTCGGTCCCCAGCAGCGCGAATTTCTCGACGCCCAACTCCTCAAGGAAATAGTCCGTCGCAGGGATCGCCTGCTGGTTCGGCGCGGCACCGGTGTAGAACACGTTCCGCGACGATTCCTCGCCCTCGTACTGCACCGGATAGAACAGTAGCCCGTTCAACTCCTCGATCACCGGCAGCACGGATTTGCGGCTTACGCTGGTCCAGTTGCCGAAGATCACGTCCACCTCGTTGACGGTCAGCAACTCGCGCGCCTTCTCTGCAAAAAGCGGCCAGTCCGAAGCCGGATCGACCACCACCGCCTCAAGCTGGCAGCCCAGCAATCCGCCCTTGGCGTTTTGCTGTTCGACCAGCATCAGCATGACGTCTTTCAACGTGGTCTCGGAAATGGCCATGCTGCCGGAAAGAGAATGCAGCACGCCGACCTTGATCGGGCAATCCTGCGCGGAAGCAGCCCCGGCACCGGCCAGTAGGGCCGCCACAGCAAGGCTGGTGAATTTCGTCACATGTGTCATTGAATTATGTCCCCAGTCATATATCTGCGGGGAGGGTCCGGGCCAGTGCCATGCAAACCCTTGCATGCACCGGGTCATCAGATCCGCCCGCAACAGTCATGTTGCTGTCGCGCAGGGGGAGTATCTGCCAGGATCGGCCCTCTGCGCGGCGTCTGCGGACTGTCCGCATGACAGCCGCCACCCGGATATGAGGACGGACACCCGGATTGGCGCAATTCTCTCTTTTGCAACTGCGGCATTTTTCTCTGCGCCTGCAAAAGAAATGCCCTAAAAAAGGCAATTGCTCTTTTTTGCGCCGATTCTTGCCCAGATCGCGTCTGAAGAACGGGCAACCTTTGGCTTCACGGCTTTCTTCACAACGCGGTGTTTCGGGAATCGGTCGACAGCGCACTGTCCGGCGCGGCGGTCACAATGCGCGCGACGTCGGACGCCCGGCCAAGGGCAAGCCCGCCCCACCATCGCACGAGGACTGCGGATCAAAAGGGGCGGCAGGGGGTAAATCACCCCATCGGTTTGTTTGCAGATTTACCGAATTGGCCACTGATCGGGAACGTATCGTTGCGATTTTTAACACAATATTGCAATCTTTCCGCTGATCAACAGGCTGAAAGCCTTTTGGCATTTCAGGCCAGAACGGCAGGCAATCCATCCTCAAGGCCAAAAAAAAAACCCCGGCGCTAAGCCGGGGCAGTCCAACAGGGAGGTGCATATGATGACCCGCATATGCGACGGGATCTCGTAATCTTGACCTTAATTCTGTTTTCAGAATACCACTTTGATCTGCATCAAGACAGTAGGGTTTTCCTTACGCCGCGTAAGTGCATCCCTTATGCAACAAGGCGATATCCGCCCGACTCGGTGACAAGCAAACGGGCGTTCGACGGATCGGGCTCGATCTTCTGGCGCAACCTGTAGATGTGCGTCTCCAGAGTGTGCGTCGTGACCCCGGCATTATAGCCCCAGACCTCATGCAGCAGCACATCGCGCGGCACCACACCTTCGGTGGCACGGTACAGATACTTGAGGATATTCGTCTCTTTCTCGGTCAGACGGATCTTCTTGTCGTCCTCGGTGATCAACATCTTCATCGCAGGTTTGAACGTATATGGCCCAAGAGTGAAGACGGCATCCTCGCTTTGCTCATGCTGGCGCAGCTGTGCGCGGATCCGCGCCAGAAGAACCGGAAACTTGAACGGCTTGGTGATGTAGTCATTGGCGCCCGCATCCAGGCCCAGGATCGTATCCGCGTCGCTGTCATGGCCCGTCAGCATCAGGATCGGGCATTTGACCCCCTGTTTGCGCAACAGCCGGCACAGCTCGCGCCCGTCCGTATCGGGAAGTCCCACGTCAAGGATCACCAGGTCGTAAAGCGCTTCCTTGGCGCGTTTCATGGCCTCGGAACCATTCCCGGCTTCGAAGACATCGAAATCCTCGGTCATGACAAGCTGCTCGCTCAGCGCCTCGCGCAGATCCTCGTCATCATCGACCAGAAGTATTTTCTTCAACTGTGCCATGGGTTTCCCTCCTGTGGTTGTGGTAAAGATGCGCCCGCATGGCGCAGGCGACAAGTCGGGGTGCCAATCTCTCACGCTGTCGTGTAAAGCAGTGTGCAAATGTTTCAGGTAAATGCGTAAAACCCCGTTTCAGGCACACGCAACGCAACAGGCCCCGCATGAGTTTCAGCCCGGATGTTACAGAAATACTGGCCCGCGCCCGCGCTGATCTGCGCATGGGCGTACCGGTGGTGCTGCAAGACGGAAGCGGAGGGGCGTTGGTTCTGGCGGCTGAAACGCTGGATGCACAACGGCTGGCCGATCTGCACGCCTTGGGTGGGGCACCGGTTCTGGCCTTGACCGCACGACGGGCGGAAACCCTGAAGGCGCGCGCCTATGATGGTGACATCGCCCGCGTGATCCTGACCGCTGATGCCAGCCTGGCCTGGGTTCTGGGTGTAGCGGACCCGGCGGATGACTTGAAGAAGCCGATGAAAGGCCCCCTCATCACGCAGCGCGACGGATCCGCGGACCTGCACCGCCTGGCTGTGATCCTGACCAAGACGGCACGGCTGCTGCCAGCAGCGCTGGTGCTGCCGCTGACCGATCCTGCGGGGTTCGCAACTGCCCACGGCCTGACCCGGATCGATGCGCCCCGCGCCCGCCCCCTCCTGGCCGCAGCCCCGGAGCCGCATCCGGTGGTCAGCGCACGCCTGCCTGTCGCCGCTGCCGAAAAGGGCCGGCTGCACATCTTCCGCCCCGAAGACGGAGGAGAAGAGCATTACGCCTTCGAGATCGGTCAACCCGACCGCGACACGCCCGTTCTGGCGCGGCTCCACTCGGCCTGCTTCACGGGTGACGTGCTGGGCAGCCTGAAATGCGATTGCGGGCCGCAGTTGCACGGCGCGCTGGAACAGATGGGCGAAGAAGGCGCAGGCGTTCTCCTCTATCTCAACCAGGAAGGCCGCGGCATCGGTCTGGCCAACAAGATGCGCGCCTATTCGCTGCAGGATCAGGGCTTTGACACGGTCGAGGCGAACCACCGCTTGGGATTCGAAGATGACGAGCGCGATTTTCGCCTGGGCGCCGAAATCCTGAAATCCATGGGCTTCAGCGCGATTCGCCTGCTGACCAACAACCCGCGCAAGATCGCCATGATGGAAAAGCAGGGCATCACCGTCACAGAACGCGTGCCGCTGAAAGTCGGCGAGAACGCCCATAACCGCGCCTATCTTGCAACGAAATCCGCGAAATCGGGGCATATGCTGTGACCACCGCCACCGCGCGCGACATGGTGCTGACGCCAATGGGCCTGCGCTTCGGGGGGCAAACCTTCCCCTGCTCCATCGGACGCGGCGGTCTTACCGCTGTGAAACGAGAAGGCGACGGCGCCACCCCGCGTGGGGTGCACGGCATCGTGGGCATGCTCTATCGCCCCGACCGCATGGCACAGCCCGCCGACTGGGCGCTGCCGATCCGCCCCGGCGACCTGTGGTCCGACGACCCGCGACATGAGGACTATAACCTCATGGTTCGCGCGCCCTATCCCCACAGCCACGAGAAACTCCGCCGCGCCGATCCGCTTTACGATCTGATCCTGATCACAGACTGGAACTGGCCCCGTGCGGAACGCGGCCACGGCTCGGCCATCTTCATCCACCAGCGCCGCCGCGCTGGCTACCCGACCGAAGGCTGCGTGGCCCTGCGCCGCGACCACCTGCTCTGGATCGCCCAGCGCCTGCGCCACGGTTGCCGCCTCATCATCTTGTAACGCCCCGGTTTCTTCTTGCTTTAAATATCCATAAAACAACGCTTCACTCGTAAGCGCGCTCTCCGAAAATGGCCGATCCCACACGGATATGTGTGGCGCCCAACGCGATGGCGGATTCGAAATCGCCGCTCATCCCCATCGACAGCCCCATCAAACCGTTGCGCTCTGCAATCTTGGCCAGCAGCGCGAAATGCAAGGACGGCTCCTCCTCGACCGGCGGGATGCACATCAACCCGCGCAAGGGCAGGTCCAGCGCCCGCGCCTCGGCCACGAAAGCATCCGCCTCGGCCGGCATGACACCCGCCTTCTGAGGCTCTTCGCCGGTATTGATCTGCAGGAAGATATCCGGGCAATGCCCCGTCTCCTGCGCCAGCCGCGCGATGGTCTGGGCCACCTTGGGGCGGTCCACCGAATGAATCACCTGAAACAGCTCCATCGCCTGGCGCGCCTTGTTGGTCTGCAACGGGCCAATCAGATGCAACTCGATACCGTCATAACGCGTGCGGAAATCTGGCCATTTTCCCGCCGCCTCCTGCACCCGGTTTTCACCGAACACCCGATGCCCTTCGTCCAGCACGGCCGCGACACGTTCGTTCGGCTGCACCTTGGACACGGCGATCAGCGTCACATCATCCACGCTGCGCCCGGCACTCGCACAGGCTTTGGCGACACGGGCCTTGATCTCGGACAGCGACATGACATTCCCCTGGCTGATGCGGTCGCGCGCATGAAAACACCAACGCCGCACAAAAGAAAAGGGCAGGTCCGAGGACCTGCCCTTCCGTGTTCAACTGCTTGTTCTGGATCAGAACGAGAAGAAGATACCAGCCGAGACGATGTTGTCGCCGTTCTGGTTGGAGGTCCAGCCGCCTTCGACCGAAGCGCCGCCGCCCAGACCGTAAGACGCGCCCAGGCCATATGCGGTGTCGACGGTGTCTTCGTCAGCAACGAAGCCGTAGACGTACAGAGCGTCGTTAACGGTGTAACCACCGCGCAGCGAGACTTTCTCGGAGCCAACCGAACCGTACTCGGTATCAGCATAGGACAGAGCCGCGTCGAACGCGCCGAATTTGCCGCCAATCGAAGCGAACAGGATGTTGTCGCCGTCACGCAGGCCGCTGTTCCACTCTTCGTAAGCGACTGCAACGGTGTAGTCAGCAAACTTGTAGTTGGCGCCCAGACCGTAGCTAGTGTCGGTGCTGTGTGCGTGCAGGCCGATGCCGTTCATGCTGTAGATGACTTCAACACCATCGGTGATCGTCGCGGTGCCCGACTGATAGGCGGTCCAACCGAATGCGCCGCCGTTGGCGTAGGTGTTAGCTGCCAGCGAAGCAAAGCCGTTACCTTCCAGACCCATGCCAGCCGATTTGGTCGGCAGGTACAGGTTCGGAGCAGCTTCGATCACACCCAGGATGTTGCCCATTGCGATGGTCAGGCCACCGGCCGACGCGAAGAAGCGTGCCTGGTTGCCGCCGGCGTTGCCCGCGTTCTCTTCTGCCTGGAAACGCTGACGCACACCCAAGGTCAGGCCGCCATCGGTTTCGGTGGTGGCATCGAACTGCAGACGCAGACGGCTTGCGGTCGTGACATCTTCAGTCACGTCATTGTAGGTTGCACCAAAGCGTGCGTAGCCGGAGACTTTGACGTCTGCGACAGCAACACCAGCGGTGGCGACCAGCGCGGTGGTTGCGATAAGAAGATTTTTCATTTCGTTGCCCTCGGTTTTTCAGAGATCGCCCAAGACAGCGAGTCCGCCTTGGGTATGCTCAATCGTTTCGCTCTTTTTAGGTGAGTGATGCAAGCGTCCCTGCCCCTGCCGATGCAAACCCGCCAGATATGGTGCAGACATGCCACACATGCTTTTGGGTCGGCCCGCACCATTCCGCAGATCCGCACCCCATGACCAAAGCCTCTTTTCAAGCAAAGCGCTTGCCCCGCAGGGCAGGCTTGGCTAGGACGGTGGCAACGGATTTCCTAACGGGGCTGGGCGAAGATGAAACAGCAGGCATTCAGGTTCATCGCATGTGGCATGCTGGTTTTCTCTCTGGCGGCCTGCGCCAATCAGGCCGAGGATGAGGGGCAGGTCGAAGGACAGCCGCGCATCTTCGATGCCGGGCGCGACGCCAATGCCTTCAATACCGGGCAGTCGATCTTCGACATCTTCAATCGCAACGCGCCCGATGTCTCGGTCGAGGTGAACCGCTACCTGTGGAACGCCTCGCTGGACGTGCTGAACTTCATGCCCATCGAATCGGTCGATCCTTTCACCGGGGTCATCGTCTTCGGTTTCGGCAATCCGCCGGGTGGCGGGCAGGCCTATCGCGGCACGGTCCATATCAAGGACCCGGCGCTTGAGGCGCGGTCTTTGGTCGTGGCGCTGCAAACCCGCTCGGGTCCCGTCTCCGCAGGCACCCAGCGCGCGGTCGAGGATGCGATCCTGTCCCGCGCCCGCCAGTTGCGCATCGCCGACGGCAAGCGCTAATCGCTGACCGTGCCGGGGGTGGCGGCAGCCAGCCTCTCGATCCAGTCCAGTTGTTGCGGCAGGCAGATGCGGCGCAGGTCATAGTGCGCCGTCACATGGGCGCGCGCGGCCTGCCCCAGACGCGCCCGCAATGCGGGATCATCCATCAGCCGACAGACCTGTTCGACCAGCGCGGCACCATCGAAGAAATCGACCAGCAGCCCCGTGTCGCCATGGGTGATCGCCTCGCGCACAGGCGCGGTATCGCTGGCGACGATGGCGGCTCCCGCACTCATCGCCTCGAACAGGGACCAACTCAGGACAAAGGGATAGGTCAGATAGACATGCACGCGCGCCACTTGCAGCAGGGGCACAAAGTCACTGTAGGGAACACGGCCCAGAAAATGCACCCGCGCCCAATCCCTGTCCGGGATCTGCCCGCGCACCTCATCGACGAAGATCTGCTTCCAGGTCTGCCCCTTTGGCGGTTTTCCCCCGTATGACACGTCATCTCCCCCCACGATCACCACCTGCGCCTGCGGTCGCGCCGCCAGCAGACGCGGCAAGGCGCGCATGAAGACGTGATAGCCGCGATAGGGCTCAAGGTTGCGATTGACGAAGGTCAGCACCTCATCGTCCCGCGTCAGAACCTGCCCATCGGGCAGGGTGACCCGCGCGCCCGGATCGGGGCGCACATGATCCGTGTCGATCCCGTCATGGATCACGCTGATCCTGTCGCGGAATGCCGCCGGAAAGGTATCCGCCTGAAACCGCGTCGGACTCAGCCCCATGTCACATAACGGCAGATGAATCAGGTTGTTCAGGTTCTTCATGCGGATACGCAGATGCTCTGCCTCGGACACCTGCGGCATGAACTCCGGGTCGAACCCCAGATGATCCCGGTCGGACAGATGATACAACTCGCAATACAGCCCGATCCGCGCGGCGGGCCAGACATCGCGCAGGAACATCGGCTCGCCCCAGCCATGATGCGCCACGATGATATCCGGGTGATAGCCCTTGTCCCGCAAGGCACGGGCGGCGTGATAGCAGGCTTCCCCCCGGATCACCTTGGTCTCGGTATCGGCCAGCCAGGGATGCACGCCCTGCCCGGATGGCCGCTTGACCGCATAGGGCAGCACCCGCACGCCGTTCCAGACGGTCGCCTCCTTGACGCGCAGGGTCAGCGCCGTGCACGCATGCCCCTTGGCGACCAATGCCGGGGCCAGATGCTTGAACTGGCCAGGAAAGTTCTGGTGGATGAACAGGATCTTCACGCGGCTACCTTGGTCCTCACTCGTCACGCTGCCCCTTTATAGCGGCCAATTTCGCCCTGCCCAGACCCGCATTTTTATGCGCCGCCACTGGACCATGGGCCAAAGCGGGCCTATCACGCGCAGTGAACAGGGCTTGACGGCCCCGCAGGATCAACAAGAGGTCAGCCCGATGTCGCGCTATGATGCCGCCCAGATCGAAGCGAAATGGCAAACCGCCTGGGACAGCGCCGGGCTGTTCCGCGCCGTGCCCGCCAGCCAGACGACCAAGCCGAAATATTACGTGCTCGAGATGTTCCCCTATCCCTCGGGCCGCATCCACATGGGCCATGTGCGCAACTACACGATGGGCGACGTGATCGCGCGCTACAAGGTGACCAAGGGCTTCAACGTGCTGCACCCGATGGGCTGGGACGCCTTCGGCATGCCCGCCGAAAACGCCGCTATGGCCATCGGCGGCCACCCCAAGGACTGGACGTACCAGAACATCGCCGACATGCGCGCCCAGATGAAACCCCTTGGCCTGTCCATCGACTGGAGCCGGGAATTCGCCACCTGCGACCCCGAATATTACGGCCAGCAGCAGGCGCTTTTCCTTGATATGCTGGAAAAAGGGCTGGTCTACCGCAAGAACGCCGTGGTGAACTGGGACCCGGTCGATATGACCGTTCTGGCCAACGAACAGGTGATCGACGGCAAGGGCTGGCGCTCGGGTGCCGATGTGGAACGGCGCGAACTGACACAGTGGTTCTTCAAGATCTCGGATTACTCCGAGGAATTGCTGACCGCGCTGGACGATCTGGACAACTGGCCCGCCAAGGTCCGGCTGATGCAATCGAACTGGATCGGCAAATCGCGCGGCCTGCAATTCGCCTTCTCCCTGATCGACGGCCCGCATGGCACCGACCGGATCGAGGTTTATACCACCCGCCCCGACACCCTTCTGGGGGCCAGCTTCGTGGGGATCTCGCCCGATCATCCTCTGGCCAAACAGCTTGAGCGTGACAATCCCGACGTGGCCGCCTTCTGCGCCGATTGCCGCAAGGGCGGCACCACCGAAGAAGCGCTTGAGAAGGCCGAGAAGAAGGGCTTCGACACCGGCCTGCGCGTGCGTCATCCCTTTGACACCGCATGGGAACTGCCCGTTTATATCGCGAATTTCATCCTGATGGATTATGGCACCGGGGCCATCTTCGGCTGCCCTGCCCACGATCAGCGCGACTTCGATTTCGCCACGAAATACAACCTGCCCATCATCGCGACCTTCCTGCCATCCGAGGATAGCGCGACCGATCTGGACGAGGCCTACGTTCCCCTCAAGTCCGAAAAAGTCTACTACAACAAAGGCTTCGCAGGGCAGGCATGGCAGACCGGCGAACAGGCGGTCGAAGCCGCCATCACCTTCTGCGAAGAAAACGGAGTCGGCCACGGCGTCACCAAGTTCCGCCTGCGTGACTGGGGCCTGTCGCGTCAGCGCTACTGGGGCTGCCCCATCCCCGTCGTGCATTGCGACACCTGCGGCGTGGTGCCCGAGCGGAAAGAGAATCTCCCGATCCGCCTGCCCGACGATGTGACCTTCGACGTGCCCGGCAACCCGCTGGACCGTCACCCCACATGGCGCGATTGCACCTGCCCCAAATGCGGTGCCCCCGCGCGGCGTGAAACCGACACGATGGACACTTTCGTGGACAGCTCATGGTATTACGCCCGCTTCACCGCGCCCCATGCCACGACGCCCACCGATATGGCCGAAGCCAGCTACTGGATGAATGTCGATCAATATATCGGCGGGATCGAGCATGCGATTCTGCACCTGCTCTATTCGCGCTTCTTCGCCCGCGCGATGAACATCACCGGCCATCTGCCCGCCTCGGCGCGTGAACCCTTTGACGCGCTTTTCACGCAAGGCATGGTGACCCATGAAATCTACCAGACCCGCGATGCCAACGGGCGGCCCGTCTATCACCTGCCCGAAGATGTCGAGAATGGCCGCCTGAAAGCCACAGGCGAGGCGGTGGAAATCATCCCCTCCGCCAAGATGTCGAAATCCAAGAAAAACGTGGTCGATCCGGTCAACATCATCTCGGCCTACGGCGCCGATACCGCGCGCTGGTTCGTGCTGTCCGACAGCCCGCCCGAACGCGACGTGGAATGGACCGCCTCAGGGGCCGAGGCGACGTTCAAGCACCTCGCCCGCGTCCACCGCATCGCCGCCGATATCGCCACCGCGAATGACGCCGCGAATCCCGAGGATGAAGCCCTCCTGCGCGCCATGCACAAATGCATCCACGAGGTGACAGGCGGCATCGAATCCTTCGGCTTCAACGCGGCCATCGCGCGGCTATACGCCTTCACCAACACACTGGCCAAATCCACCGCCGGCACGGATGCAAAACGCACCGCCGCTCGCACTCTCGCGCAGTTGATGTCCCCCATGACCCCGCATCTGGCCGAGGAAATCTGGTCCCTTCTGGGGGGCGAGGGCCTGATCGCCGCCGCCCCATGGCCCATTGCCGACGAATCGATGCTGATCGACGATACCGTCGTCCTGCCGATCCAGATCAACGGCAAACGCCGCGCGGAAATCAGCGTAGCGCGCGAGATCGACAAGGAGACGCTTGAAAAGATCGTCCTCGCCCATGATGCTGTCATCAAGGCGCTGGAAGGGGCCCAGCCCAAGAAACTGGTCATCGTCCCCGGACGGATCGTCAATGTCGTTATCTGACCGAAGGACAGTGCTGCGCGGGCTTGGCCTTCTGGGCCTCGGCAGCCTGTCACTGGGTGCCTGTGGTTTCACTCCGGCCTATGGCCCGACGGGCGCGGCCAGCCGCCTGCAGGATAGCATCCTGCCCGACGCGCCACAGGGCCGCGATCAATACCTCTTGATCCAGCGGTTCGAGGAACGTCTGGGGCGCGGCACCGATGGCCCTTATGCCTTGGGCTATACCTATGCCATCAGCGGCGCGCGCATGGCGGTGACGGCGGACAACACTACAAGCCGGTTCAACTATATCGGCAACGTGAATTTCGTCCTGCGTGACCGCGCCACCGAGGCCGTGCTGCTGCGCGGCACGGTGGATGGTTTCACCGGCTTCTCCCTCACCGGGTCCACCTCGGCCACCGCCGCCGCCGAACGCGACGCGCGCAACCGTCTTGCTGTTCTTCTGGCCGACAAGATGGTGACCCAACTCATTGCCGCCGCCAGCCGCCTGCCCGCATGAAACTGACACCCCGCGACGCCCCGCGCTATTTCGCCCGCCCCGACCCGGACCGGACCGGCCTGCTGATCTATGGCGGCGATGCCATGCGCGTGGCCCTCAAACGCCAAGAGGTGATCGCCGCCCTGATCGGCCCCGCGGGCGAGGAGGAAATGCGCCTTGCCCGCCTGCCCGCAGCTGACCTGCGCAAGGACCCCGCCGCCCTGCTGGATGCCGTCAAGGCGATCAGCTTCTTCCCCGGCCCTCGCGTCGCCTTCGTCGAAGACGCCACCGACACCGCCGCTGACACCATCGCCGCCGCACTGTCGGACTGGAAACCGGGCGACGCCCAGATCATCGTCACCGCCGGCGCGCTCACCGCCAAATCCAAACTCCGCACTTTGTTCGAGGCGCATCCCAACGCCTATGCCGCCGCCCTCTACGACAATCCCCCCACGCGCGAGGAAATCGCCGCCGAACTCGCCCGCGCAGGTCTCACCGATCTGGACAACGCCGCCATGACCGCCCTCACCGCGCTCGCGCAAGAGATCGAGCCGGGTGATTTCCGCCAGACCCTTGAAAAACTCTCGCTCTACAAACTGGGCGATCCCACCCCCGTCAGCGCCGCCGATATCGCCAACTGCGCCCCCGCCACCTCTGACGCCGATCTCGACGACGTGCTCAACATCGTGGCCGAGGGCAAAGACGCCGAAATCGGCCCCGTCATGCGCAAGCTGCTGGCGCAGGGCGTCCAACCCGTCAGCCTCTGCATCAGTGCCGCCCGCCATTTCCGCACCCTCTACGCTTGCGCCGCCGATCCCGGCGGCCCCGCGCAGGGCATCGGCAAAGTGCGCCCGCCGGTTTTCGGTCCCCGCCGCGACCGCATCCTCAGGCAAGCCCAGGGCTGGCGCATCCAGCGACTGGAAATGGCCCTCAGCCTGATCACCGACACCGACCTCCAACTGCGCTCGGCCGGCCAGCACGCCCCCGCCATGGCACTGGTGGAACGCACCCTGATCCGTCTCGCGATGCTGGCAAAGCGCTGACCGCGACGTCGCGGAAAATCGCCGCATCCCTCTGGAAATCCACCCCGAAACAGGATCAACTTACCCCCGGAACCGGCGCGCCCGCGCCTGTGAGGGAGAGAGATCATGTACGAAGTCATCGGCGGCACCCAAAGCCGCGCATTCCGTGTGATGTGGATGCTGGAGGAGCTGGACCAGCCCTACACCCACACCGCCGTCAAACCCCACAGCCCCGAGGCGCTGGCCGCCAATCCCTCGGGCAAGATCCCCGCGCTGCGCGATGGTGATGCGCTACTGACCGATTCGACCGCGATCCTCACCTATCTGGCCGACAAGCACGGCAAGCTGACCTTCCCCGCTGGCACGATCCAGCGCGCCCGGCAGGACGGCATGACCCATATGGTGCTTGATGAACTCGACGCCGTCCTCTGGACCGCCGCCCGCCACAGCTTCATCCTCCCCGAGGAAAAACGCGTGCCCGCCGTCAAGGACAGCCTGAAATGGGAATTCTCGCGCAATATCGCGCGGCTGGCCGATGCGATGGACGGCCCCTTCCTGATGGGCGACACCATGACCATCGCCGATATCATCGCCGCCCATTGCCTCAACTGGGCCTACAGCGCCAAGTTCGAGATCGACCAGCCGAAACTGCTGGCCTATGCCAAGGTCATGCGCAGCCGCGACGCCTTCAAACGCGCCGCCGCCAAGTGACTGCCGGGTCAGGGGGCCTCGGCCCCCTGCACCCATGACGCCGCGTGCCGCCCGGCCCATAGCCCTGTCGCCAGCGCCCCGCTGATCAGATAGCCACCCGTGGGCGCCTCCCAATCCAGCATCTCGCCCGCCGCAAAGACCCCCGGCATCACGCGGATCATCAAGCCGTCATCCAGCGCCGCCAACCTGATTCCCCCTGCCGTGGAAATCGCCTCATCCATCGGGCGCGGCCCCTGATGCGGCACGGCCAGCGCCTTGATCCGCGCCGCCAACGCCCCCGCTTCCTGCGGCAAAGGCTGGCCAAACTCCATCAACAGCGCCAGCTTCACCGGGTCCAGCCGCAGGACCTTGCGCAGATGATTGCTCCAACTCGCCTTGCCGCGCGGCCGTGCCAGCCGTTCTCCCACCTGCTGCACGCTCATATCCGGCATCAGGTCCAGCACCAGTCCCGCCCCCTCGCGCAGGGCGCGCGACACGGCATAGATCCCGCCACCTTCGATCCCGGGCGCCGACAGGACGATCTCGCCGCGTGACACCTGCCCGCCCGCATGCAGCGCGATCCCTTTCACGGGTTGCCCCAGATGCCGCGCCATATGCGCCGACCATGGCACGACAAATCCCATATTCGCAGGCTGAAACGGCGCCAGCGGAACGCCCGCCAAAAGCCCGGCCCAAGCGCCGTCCGATCCCAGCCGCGCCCAACTTGCCCCGCCGCAGGCCAGCACGGTCACATCAGGACGCATCACCTGCACGCCCTCCGGCGTGTCGAAACGGAGCCCGTCCTCGATCCCGATCCAACGCCACCGCGTGCGGATCTCAACCCCCAACCCCGCCAGACGCGCCAACCACGCCCGCACCAAAGGCGAGGCTTTCATGGCAACCGGAAACACCCGCCCCGATGATCCCGTAAACACCTCTTGCCCCAACCCGCGCGCCCAATCCTGCACCGCATCGGGTCCAAAGGCGGCCATTACGGGGCGCAAGACCGGACCCGCCTCGGCAAAGGCCGCGACGAAAGCATCAATCCCTTCATCCTTGGTGATGTTCAGCCCGGATTTCCCCGCCATCAGGAACTTGCGCCCGACCGACGGCTTCGCCTCGGCCACGACGACGCGCAGCCCGGCCCGTGCCAGCGCCTCGGCCGCCATCAGACCCGCTGGCCCCGCCCCGATCACCAAAGCCTCGCTCATTGCCACCCTTGCCTTTGCCCGCGCATATCCCATCCTTGCAGGTCATGGATGCCAGCGACACCCCGGTCTGCCCGCTTTGCCTGCGCCCGATCCCGGCCGATGTGCCGCAATCGGCCCATCACCTGATCCCCAAGCTCAAGGGCGGCAAAGGCGGCCCCACGGTGCTGTTGCACCATATCTGCCACAAGGAAATCCACGCCACGCTTACGGAATCCGAACTGGCCCGCAGCTTCAACACGGTTGATGCGCTGCGCGCCCATCCCCGCCTCGCCCGCTTCGCCGACTGGATCGCCAAACGCCCGCCCGGCTTCCTCTCCCGCAGCCCCGGATCACGCCGCAAACGCTAGGCCGCTTGCTTCTTCTTGCTCCAAATATCCAAGTCCGACGACTGCCCTCAGCGGCACATCGCCTTGATCGTGCTGGCAAAATCCGGCTTCGCCGCCAAAGTGTCAGCCCCGATGGACCGCGCCACCTCGATCAAGGCAACATCCTCGACGATCCGGTCGATCAGACCATAGGACAGCGCCTCATCCGCCGTGATCTTCTGCCCGCCCATCAGGATCAGCTTGGTCCGCGCCGGTCCGATCAGCGCCGCCATACGACCGGGGTCCGAAGGTTGCGGCAGAAGTCCCAGTTTCATCACCGGATAGAAGAACTTCGCATCCGGCACCGCGATCCGCAGATCGCAGGCCAGCGCCATGCCCATGGCGCCCCCCGCCAGCGTGCCGTTCAACGCGGCGATGGACAGGCCCGGCAAGGCGGCAATGGCCCCCGACAGCCGTTCCCACAGGGGGCTTGTCGCCAACCCCGCCCGCGCCGCCTCAAGATCCGCGCCTGCGCTGAACACCCGGCCTGTCCCGGTCAGGATCAGCACCCGCGCCTCCTGCGCTTCCTCTGCGATCTCGCACAGCCGCTCCAGCATGGCGGCGGTCAGGGAATTGGCCTTGTCGGGCCGGTTGATCGTGACGGTCCACAGCCCGTCCTCCTTGGTCAGGTCGATCATATCAGCCCCACCCGGCGGCGAATCCCCTCATCACGCAACGAAATCTCGCGCCCCAGCCAGTCATCGGCATCGCTTGAGCACATCCACATCAACGCCCGCGCGGGCCAGTCTGCGGGGATGTGATCCTCCCATTCCAGCTTGGCGATCGGCCCCACGCCGCTGGCCTTGATCACCCGCTGCATATCGGTCGCCACCGTGCCCGGTGACAGGCCCATCACCCGCACACCCGCGCTGCCCGCTTCCAGATGCGCGCAGGATGTCAGCATCGCCGCCCCCGCCTTGGACGCGCAATAGCCGCTCCACCCTTCCAGCGGGTTATGCGCCGCCCCGGAACTGATCGTGATGATCGTGCCGCCGCCCTGCGCCTGCATCACCGGCAGCGCCGCGCGCATCCCGTGAAACACGCCCTTAAGGTTGATATCAATCGCACGCCCCCAGTCGTCCGCATCCGCCGCATCCAGACGCGCAATCGGCTCGATCACTCCCGCATTCCCGATCAGCACATCCAATCGCCCGAACCGCGCCACCGCCAGATCAACCGCCGCCTGCACCTGCGCCATATCGGTCACGTCACAGCCCACGCCCACCGCCTGCGCGCCGATCTCTGCGGCAATCCGGCCCACGGCACCCGCATCACGCGCCGCAAGCACCACATTGGCCCCGGCCGCCGCAAAGGTGCGCGCCGCCGCTTCCCCGATCCCACGGCTTGCGCCGGTGATCAGGACTGTCTTCCCCATGATCGCGTTCATCCTGTCCTCATCCTGTTTTCCCCTTGGTAAACGGGTCAATTCACGGGGTCCAGCGCCAAGAGGTCTTGACGCTTGGCCAGCATCCGTCACACTGCGCGCCGCATAGTCGCGGAAAGGTTGACAACATGAGTTTCTGGTCTCGCCACCTGGGCAGCAGCGCCATCGCAATTTTCATCACCGGGTCGGCAGCTTGGGCCGACGTGACCGCCGAGCAGGTCTGGTCCGATTTCAAAACCTATCTTGAAGACTTCGGCTATACCGTCGCCGGGACCGAACAGGCTTCGGGCGGCACGGTCACTGTGACCGGGCTGAACCTGACCATGGACAGCCCGCAGGACGGCACCACCGCCAGCCTCGTCATGGACAGCCTCTCCTTTGCCGAAACCGGCGACGGGCGCGTGCGCGTCACGATGCCCGACCGGATGCCGCTGGCCTTCTCCGTCACCCCCCCCGACACCGAGGGCGAGGATGTCTCCGGCACCGTGGACTATACCCAGCAGGGTTTCGCCATGGTCGTGTCGGGCGATCCCGACAACATGGTCTATACCTACGAAGCTGCCCAGATGGCCTTTGCCCTGACCAGCATGATCGTGGACGGGCAGGCCATCGCGATCGACGAAGCCGTGATGCGCATGACCGGCATTTCCGGTGAAAGCACAGTGACCGGCACCGATCTGCGCACATCAGCCCAGACCATGACCGCAGCGGCGCTGGACTATGTGCTGGACATGGCCAACCCCGAGGATCCCACGGGCCGCATTTCGCTGACCGGCGGCCTGCAGAACATCGGCTTCGACGGCACCCTCAGCGTGCCGGCCGAAGCGGATATGAACGATCTGCCCGCAGCCATGCGCGCGGGCTTTGCCGTGGACGGCGGCTACACCTACGAGGGCGGCTCCTCGGACATTTCCGTCACCGGACAGGGCCAGACATTCGAAGCCAACACCAGCTCCGACGCGGGTCGCCTGACCGTGAAGATGGACGGAACCCAGATTGCCTATTCCGGCGAAGCAACTGGCGTCGCCATGAACTATTCCGGGTCCGAAATCCCGCTGCCGATCACGCTGGGCATGGGCAAGGCCGGGTTCAACATGCTCTTCCCCATAAGCCAGACCGAAGAGCCCACCGATTTCGGCCTCGGCCTGACGCTGGCCGATGTCACGGTGTCCGATGCGATCTGGGGCATGGTCGATCCCGCCGGGCAACTGCCGCGCGATCCGGCCACCATCGACATCAACCTCACCGGCAAGGCCCGCGTGACGCAGGACATCATGGATGAACAGGCGATGATGGCCGCAACCACACCGCCCGGAGAATTGCACGCCCTGACGGTCAACGCGCTCACGCTGGCCATTGCCGGGGCGCGGCTGACCGGGCAGGGCGATTTCACTTTCGACAACACCGACCTGACCACCTTCGACGGCATGCCCCGTCCCGAAGGCGCGCTTGATCTGGAACTGACAGGCGGCAATACCCTGCTCGACACGCTGGTCGCCATGGGCCTCCTGCCCGAGGAACAGGCCATGGGCGCGCGCATGATGCTGGGCCTCTTCGCCCGGCCCGGCACCGGCCCGGACAGCCTGACCTCGCGGATCGAGATCAACGGCGAGGGTCAGGTTCTGGCCAACGGTCAACGCCTGCGCTGATCCGACATCGCAATCCGACAAGACCGGGGCCGCAGGCATATCGCTGGCGGCCCCGGTTGCGTGTCAGCCAGACTGCGACGGCTGCGCCCTTGCGTATCCCGGCCCCTCGGCCTACCTCACACCCAGCAAGGAGACCCATTCATGACCACCGCCCCTCTGGAAACCCTGACCGCCGCCCTGCTGGATGCGGCGCGCCGCGCAGGGGCCGATGCCGCCGATGCCATGGCGGTGCAGGGCACCTCGGTCGCCATCGACATGCGCGGCGGGGTGCTGGAACAGGCCGAACGCTCCGAAGGGATCGACCTTGGCCTGCGCGTCATGGTGGGTCAGCGACAGGCCAATGTCTCGGCCTCGGACACCAACCCCGCCACGCTGGCCGCCATGGCGGAACGCGCCGTGGCCATGGCCCGCGAGGCACCTCTTGATCCCACGATCGGGCTGGCCGATCCGTCGCAGCTCGCCCGCGACTGGGACATTGCCGCACTGGAAATGTGCGACCCCACGCCCGAACCCGACCCCGCCACGCTGCAGGAAGACGCCGCCCGCGCGGAAGCCGCCGCCCTGTCCGTGCAAGGCGTCAGCAAGGTGGATTCCGCCAGTGCCGCCTACGGCCTGCGTCATGTGCATCTGGCCGCCACCAACGGCTTCTCGGCAGGCTATTCCCGCTCGGACAGGGCCATAAGCTGTGTCGCCATCACCGGCAGCGGCACCGGAATGGAACGCGACTATGATGGCGACATGCGGATCTTCCAGTCCGATCTGCGCAGCCCCGAGGATGTGGGACAGACCGCCGGACAACGCGCCGTGGAACGTATCGGGTCGCGCCGCCCCAAGACAGGCACCTATCCGGTGATCTTTGACGAGCGGATCTCCTCGTCCCTCATCGGGCATCTGCTGGCCGCGATCAACGGCAATGCCATCGCGCGCGGCGCGTCATGGCTGCTGAATGCTTTGGGCCAGCCCGTCCTGCCCGACCATCTGTCGCTGATCGAGGATCCGCTGCGCCCCCGCGCCACCGCCTCGCGTCCCTTCGATGCCGAAGGTCTGCCCACCCAGCGCCGCGCCATCGTTGAAAACGGCATCCTGACCGGCTGGACGCTGGATCTGGCCACGGCCCGCAAACTGGGGATGCAATCCACCGCCAACGCCGCGCGCGGCACCTCCGCGCCGCCCTCGCCCTCGAACTGGAACGTGGCGCTGACACCGGGCAGCGCCAGCCGCGCCGATCTGATCCGCGACATGGGCACCGGGCTTCTGGTCACCTCGATGATCGGCTCGACGATCAACCCCAATACGGGCGACTATTCCCGCGGGGCCTCCGGCCTCTGGATCGAGAACGGGCAGATCGCCTATCCGGTCAACGAATGCACCATCGCGGGAAACCTGCGCGACATGCTGCGCCGGATCATCCCGGCCAATGACGCTCGGGCGCATCTCAGCCGCGTCGTGCCCTCGCTTCTGGTCGAAGGGATGACCCTTGCCGGCGACTGATCTCGATCTTCTGATCAGCGCCGCGCAAGATGCGGGCCGGCTTGCCACAAGCTACAGCGGCCCCACCGCCCAGCGCTGGGACAAGGCTGGTGAGGCTGGCCCCGTGACCGAGGCCGATCTGGCCGTCGACGCCATGCTGCGCGAACGCCTCACCTCCGCCCGCCCCGACTACGGCTGGCTGTCCGAGGAAACGCCCGACACCGCCGACCGCCTGACCCGCCGCCGCACCTTCATCGTAGACCCGATCGACGGCACCCGCAGCTTCATCGAAGGCGCCCCCACATGGGCCCATTCGCTGGCCGTGGCCGAAGATGGCGTGATCACCGCCGCCGTCGTGTTCCTGCCGCTCAAGCACAAGCTCTACAGCGCCGCCGCAGGCATGGGTGCCCATCTCAACGACAGCCCGATCCGCGTGTCGGATCAGCAGACCCTGGCAGGGGCCACCGTGCTGGCCACCAAGCCTGTCTACGATCCCGTAAACTGGCGCGGCCGCGACGTGCCGCATCTGGTGCGCCATCACCGTCCCTCGCTGGCCTACCGCCTGTCTCTGGTGGCCGAGGGCCGCTTCGACGCGATGGTCACCTTGAGGCCCAGCTGGGAATGGGACATCGCCGCAGGCGCCCTGATCCTGTCCGAGGCCGGGGCCCACACCACCGACCGCACCGGCACCGCCCTTCGTTTCAACAACCCGCACCCGCAGGTCAACGGCGTGCTGGCAGCAGGTGCCGCGCTGCACAAGGCCCTCTCCGGCCGCCTCGCGCCCTGGCCCGTCTAGCCGCCCGCAGCACAGGCGGACAGCGGCGTCGCGGCTTGCGGCCATGGGGCAGACACCTTACCTTGCGCGCAAACCCCGAAGGGAGAAACCGATGACCCAACGCCTGCATCTTGTCTTTGGCGGAGAGCTGACCCATTCCGGCTCGACCGAATTCCGTGACACCGCCAACCTGCATATCGTCGGCATCTTCCCCGACTACGCCAGCGCCTACCGCGCCTGGAAGGCCGAAGCGCAGCGCACCGTCGATGACGCCCATATGCGCTATTTCATCACCCATCTGCACCGGATGCTGGACGAGCAATCCGAAGCCTCGCCGACGCGGGAGATCGGCTAGGACCCCATGCCGCGCTCTGTCAGCCTTTCTGCCTACCTGACCCTGGCCCGCAGCGCGCCGGGCCAAAGCCGCGCCGCCACACCCGTGGCACGCACCACGCCCCCCCGCCCGGAGGGAGAGCTGATCTGGGGCCACGCCACCACCGAAAGCCGCGCCGCCGCCTTGATCCAGATCACCACCCGCCTGCGCGCCCATCGCCCCGATCTGCATCTGCTCCTGACCCTTCCGCCCGATCTGCCCGCACCCGACGCAGTCAAACCCTTCATCATCCCGGTCACCGCCCCCGACGAAACGCCCCCGCTGATCGCGGCCTTTCTGGACCACTGGTCACCGGACCTCTGCCTCTGGGCCGGCGGACAACTGCGCCACGCGCTGATCAACGCCGCCGCAGACCGCAAGATGCCGATGTATCTGATCGACGCCGATGAATCAGGCTTCGACACCAGCCGCTGGCGCTGGCTGCCCGACCTGACCAAGGTCACGCTGCGCCGGTTCGACAAGGTTCTGGCCAGCACCGGCAACGCCGCCAATCGCCTGCTGAAGCTGGGGGTTGCGGCGGCGGACATCACGATCACCGGCCCCCTGATGGAAGGCTGCGCCGCGCTGCCCTGCAATGACAAGGCCCGCGACAGGATGGCGCAAATGCTGGATGGGCGCCCGGTCTGGCTGGCCGCCATGGTGCAACCCGCCGAGGTGCCGATCGTGGTCGCCGCCCACCGCGCCGCCCTGCGCAGCGCGCATCGCCGTCTGCTGATCCTCGTGCCGGACGATCCCGCCGAAGGCACGCCGATGACCGACGCCCTCCGGGCCGAGGGCTGGCGCGTGGCGCAATGGTCCAGGGACGAGACCCCGGACGAAGCCTGCCAGATCCTTGTCGCGGACACGCAGGGCGACATGGGGCTCTGGTATCGGCTGGCCTCGATCACCTTCATGGCCAGTTCGCTGGTCGCCGGGCATGGTGGCCAGGACCCGTTCGAACCCGCCGGGCTTGGCTCTGCCATCCTCTATGGCCCGAATGTCAGCCGCCACATGATCACCTATACACGCCTGTCCAGCGCCGGCGCCGCCCGCCTCGTGCGCGATGCCGACACGATGGCCGCGGCCGTGACCCTGCTCACCGCCCCCGATCAGGCCGCCGCAATGGCCCATGCCGCATGGGACGTGACCACCGCCGGGGCCGAAGTCACCGACCGCGTGCTGGAACTGATTCAGGACACACTCGACCTCAAGGCCGCGTCGTGATGCGCGCGCCCGGTTTCTGGTTCACCCCGCCCCAGCGGCCCGCGCTGGCCGCCCGGCTGCTGGCCCCCTTGGGCGCGCTCTATGCGCGCGGCACGGCGCGGCGTCTGGCGCAGGGCCACCCGGCGCGGCTGACCGTGCCGGTGATCTGCGTCGGCAACCTGAACGCTGGCGGCACCGGCAAGACCCCCACGGTGATCGCCCTGATCCAACTGCTGCGCGACCTGCATCTGGAACCGCATGTCGTCTCGCGCGGCTATGGGGGCAGTCTCGATGGCCCGGTCGAGGTGGACCCAAGACGGCACAGGGCCGCGCAAACCGGGGACGAGCCGCTTCTGCTCGCCGCCTTTGCCCATACATGGATCGCCCGCGACCGCGTGGCCGGCGCACAGGCCGCAGCGGTGGCGGGCGCGGATGTGATCCTGCTGGATGACGGGTTTCAGAACCCGTCCCTGCACAAGGATCTGTCGATCATCGTGGTCGATGCTGCCCGTGGTTTCGGCAATGGCCGCTGCCTGCCCGCAGGTCCGCTGCGCGAACCCGTCGCTGTGGGCATGGCCCGCGCCGATCTGGTGCTGTCCATCGGCACCATGCCCGCCCAAACAGCCTTCGCCGCCACCTGGGGCAACGCGATCACGGTCCCCCACCTGACCGGCGAACTGGCGCCCCTGCAAACCGGCATGACATGGACGGACACGCCCTTTCTGGCCTTCGCAGGCATCGGCCATCCCGAGAAATTCTTCACCACCCTGCGCGGCCTTGGCGCGACCCTCGTCCGGGCCGAGGCGCTCGAGGATCATCAACCCCTCACCACCGCCCTGATGACCCGGCTCGAGAACGAGGCCAAACTGCGCGGCGCCCAACTTGTCACCACCGAAAAAGACGCCGTCCGCCTTCCTCCCGCCTTCCGCGCGAAAGTCATCACCCTGCCGGTGCGCCTGACACTCGACCAGCCCGACACGCTGCGGGACCGACTTCGATCCTTGCAGACCTCATCCGGGTAGAGGGCACTCCGATGCCAGCAGACCCTGACGATACAGACCATACCGATCATTGGGCCGCCCTTGTGCCGGAACTCTTGGTCACCGACCTTGACCGCTCCCTTGCCTTTTATGTGGATCTCTGCCGCTTTCGCATCCGCATCTCCCGCCCCGGGGATGGCTTTGCCTATCTCGAACACGGGCAGGCCCAGATCATGCTGGAAGAACTGTCAGACGAGGCGTGGCAAACCGCCGACCTATCCGCGCCCTTTGGCCGTGGCATCAATCTGCAGATCGAAGTCACCGATGTCACAGCCCTGCATGCCCGCGTGACCCAAGCCGAATGGCCGCTCTTCCAACCCCTGACGACACAGTGGTATCGCGACGGCGCTATCAAACACGGCCAGACCGAATTTCTGCTGCAAGACCCCGACGGCTACCTGCTGCGCTTCATGCAGCATCTGGGACAACGCCCTTCGCCCCCCTGAACCACCCACCGCATTCATCTTGCCAAAAATACTCAAAACCATAGCCTGAAACGATCAGGCTCGACCCAAACGGACGCCATGCCCCTCAGACCAGCCACGCGCGCGGACGCCTCCAGCATCGCCGCGCTCTCGATTGAAACATGGCTCAACACCTATCTCAAACACGGCGTCAGCCCCTTCTTCGCGGATTACGTCTTGGACACATTCACCACGGCCAAGACCGAACAGCTTATCTCGGACCCGGCGCAATACATTCTGCTGTCTGAAAACGCCGATGGGCCGGACGGGTTCATCCGACTCACCTTAGGTGCCGCAGCACCCGTCGCGGGCTGCTCTGACACGGAAATCGCAACGCTCTATGTGCAGCCCCGCCACCATGGCAAAGGGATTGGCAAGGCCCTGCTGCAAGCCGCCGTCGATCACGCCCGCGCAAGGGGGCTTGCGTCCCTGTGGCTGACCACGAATGCCGAAAACCTGCCCGCCATCGCCTTTTATCGCGCCCAAGGCTTCACCCATATCGGTGACACCCATTTTCGCATCGGCACGCAGGGCTATCTCAACCACGTCTACCGCAAAAATCTGTGATCCCTCCGGGCCACCCTGCCGGGCAGGGCACAGGATCACCCTTCATCATCACCCTTCATCTTGCCAAAAATACTCAAAGTCCCGCGCTGAAATGCAGGCCACAAACAGCAGGCATAAAAGCCCATCCCGCCAGAAGTGGTTAAAGTGTGGTAAACACAGGCGCGTAACCCATTGATATTCCACAGGGCAGAAAATGTCCCACGGTGGGACAGCACCTCAGCCCGCGTTATCCTGCCCCAGCTTGGGCGCGGGCCGGTCCAGCGCCAGCTCGGCCTCGGAAAAGCGGATCGGCCCCCGCACGCCCGGAATGCCGCCGGGTTCAATCCTCATCCCCCGCGCAATGACCTGCGGGTCGGCAAAGACCTCGGCCATGTCATTGATCGGCCCCGCCGGGATCCCGCTGGCCTCACAGCCCGCCAGCAGATCGGCCTTGCTACGCCGGGCGGTCTCGCCGCTCAGCAGCGCGATCATCTCGGGCCGGTTCGCCACCCGGTCGGCATTCTTCAGGAACTTTGGATCAGTCGCCATCCAGTCCAGCCCCAAAAGCTGGCACAGCCGCTGATACTGCCCGTCATTGCCCGTGGCGATGATGATATGCCCGTCCTTGCAATCAAACACCTGATAGGGCGTCAGGTTCGGATGATAATTCCCCGTCCGCCCCGGCGGCGTCCCGGTGGTCAGATAGTTCATCGCCTGATTGGCCGTGACCGACACGGCCACATCCATCAGCGCCATGTCGATCTGCTGCCCCCGCCCCGTCCGGCTGCGCTGGTAGAGCGCGGCAAGGATACCGGCCACGGAATAGACCCCCGTGAAGATATCCGTCACCGCCACGCCCACCCGCTGCGGCTGCCCGTCCGGCTCGCCTGTGATCGACATAAGCCCGGACATGCCCTGAATGATATAGTCATACCCCGCCCGGTGCGCGTAAGGGCCAGTCTGCCCGAACCCGGTGATCGAGCAATAAATGAGCCCCGGATTGATCGCCGACAGGCTGGCATAGTCCAGCCCGTATTTGACCAGACCGCCCAGCTTGAAATTCTCGATCAGGATATCGGCACCGCGCACCAGGTCGCGGACCTGCTCCTGCCCCTCGGGGGTGCGGAAATCCACCGTGACGCTGGATTTGCCCCTGTTGCAGGAATGAAAATATGATGCGGACCTGTCCCCGTCCCGCTCGATGAAGGGTGGTCCCCATTGCCGGGTGTCATCGCCTTCGGGGGCTTCGACCTTGATCACCTCGGCCCCAAGATCGGCCAGCGTCTGACCGGCCCAGGGGCCAGCCAGAATACGGGCCAGTTCAACGACCTTCAGGCCGGCAAGCGGGGCTTCCATCATTCACCCAGTTTTTCGTCCAGAATGGCCTTGAGATCGGCATAGGGCATGTTGGAATGCTTTTCGCCGTCGATGATCAGGGTGGGGGTGGAGTTCACGTCATCCGCTTCTGCATTGGCCTGATACCATGCGACCATCGCCTGCGCGGTCTCGTTATCGGCGAGGCACGCCTCAAGCTGCTCATTCTCAAGCCCGGCGACGCGCCCGATGCGGCGCAGGTTCTCGGCGATCAGGGCGGGATCGCCGCCGCCTGCAATCCATTCGGACTGCTGCTCGTAAAGCAGGTCGGCGATACCGAAGAACTTGGACGGCTCGCAGCGCGCGACCATCGCGGCCCAAAGGCCGAAGCGGTCGAAATAGACATCACGGTAGATGAACCGCACCTTGCCTGTATCGACATACTCGGCCTTCAACTGCTTGAGCGGGCCTTTGTGGAAGGTCGCGCAATGCGGACAGGTGAAGGAGGCGTATTCGATCATCGTGATCGGCGCATCCTCGGACCCCATGACCATCTCGACGATGCCCGAGGTGTCGATCTCGGCGGTCTGTGCATTGGCCATGCCCAGATCCGGCATGGCTCCGGTCGAGGGCCGCGTCAGCGACCAGCCGCCAGCGGCGAGAGCAAGGGCGGAAATGCCGACAAGGGCGGTTCTGCGGTTCATGTGTCTTACCTTTCCTTCACGGCTGACACGGCACTGCGGCCGGGCAAACCTAATGTTTCGACTTGGATAGAACGTTCCGGGCCAGTGATTCAATCGCTGCCCGCAGTTTTTCGTCACCCACCCCTTCGGCCACGGCTGCGGCGCTGCGGGTGATCACAGGATCAGAGGCGGGGTCGTGGCGTGGTTTCGGCGCATGGCTGAAATCGGCCTGACCATCGGCAAAGCCGGTGGGCGCGGTCTGGGTGATGCGGATGCGCGCAATGGCGTTGTAGCCGTAGACGGCATTCACCTTCTCGCGCAGGCGTTCCTTCTGCATTTCCAGCATCGGCGCCTGCGCGCCGGTGGTCAGCACGGACAGCGTGGCCCCCATGCCCTGCCGCCCATAAGAGACGTCGATGGGCCGCGCGATGCGGGCGATATCCTCGCCCACGATTTCGGGCCAATGGGTCAGAAGGCGCGTGACAGCGAAACCGCGCGATTCCCCGGCACGCCGGATCTGGCCCTGAAGCAGGGTTGCCGCGCGGGTGAACTGATATGCTGTCGGTCGCCGGGCGGCCATGTCTTGCATCCTTGAAGCTTGCCCTATTCTAGTAGGCATATGGCCCGATGCCAGCCAATAAGCGGATCAAGGGGGATAAAGATTGCGTGACGCGACTCAGCCGGATGCAACGGACGGGCACCTGCCGGCTAGCCTGCTGGATTGGTATGATCGCCATGCCCGCGCCCTGCCGTGGCGCGTACCACCCGAAGACAGCCGTGCCGGTGTCCGCCCCGATCCCTATCGCATCTGGTTGTCCGAGGTGATGTTGCAGCAAACCACCGTCGCGGCGGTGAAGGCCTATTTCCACCGTTTCACCACACGCTGGCCGACAGTCGCCGATCTGGCGGCAGCCGAAGATGGCGAGGTCATGGGAGAATGGGCGGGGCTTGGGTATTATGCCCGCGCCCGCAACCTTCTGAAATGCGCGCGCGCGGTTGTCGCGGATCATGGCGGCCAGTTTCCTGCCACACGCGATGGGTTGCTGACCCTGCCGGGCATCGGGCCCTATACGGCTTCTGCCATTGCGTCGATTGCCTTTGGGCGGGCGGAAACCGTGGTCGATGGCAATGTGGAACGCGTCATGGCACGACTGCATGACATCCACACGCCCTTGCCCGCCGCGAAGCCCGCATTGACCGCCGCCGCCGCTGCGTTGACACCGGCGGCGCGACCGGGCGATTACGCGCAGGCGGTGATGGACCTTGGCGCCACGATCTGCACCCCGCGCAACCCGGCTTGCGGGATATGCCCATGGCGTGGTCCCTGCCGCGCGCGGGCCGCAGGCACCGCCGCAGACCTGCCGCGCAAGACACCGAAAAAGACGCAACCTGTGCGGCGCGGCATCGCTTATGTCGCGCGGCGGACCGATGGGGCGTGGCTGCTGGAGCGCCGCCCGGATCGGGGGCTTCTTGGGGGGATGCTGGGTTGGCCCGGTAGCGACTGGATCGAAGGCACGCCCTCTGCGATTCCGCCGATGGTGGCGGACTGGACCACGCTTGATGCCGAGGCGCGGCATACCTTCACCCATTTCCATCTGCTGCTGGAGATCAGGATCGCGACCGTCGGGACAGGCAGTGACCCTGAAACCGGTGAATTCCTTGATCCTGCCGCCTTTCGGTCTTCCGATCTACCGACGGTCATGCGAAAGGTCTTTGACCTTGCACGACCCGCCTTCGACGCTGTTATGTAACCCGTGAATGTTTTGACAGAGCCGCCCATGTCCCAGTTCATCCCCGCCGATCATGTCACCCGCATCAGCCGCGCGCTGCCCTTCTGGTTGTCGCTGGGATTGATTCCGGTCGCATGGCTGGGCGCGGTGCAGGGTGGCTGGACGGTTATCCTGCTGCCAATCCTGACATGGTATTTCTTCACGCTGCTGGATGCTGTGCTGGGGTTGAACACCGAGAACGTCGACCCGGCGACCGAAGAGAGCAGGCTGACTTGGTATCGCGCCATCACGCTGATCTGGGCACCGGTGCAGTTTGTCACGCTGTTCGGCCTGATCTGGTACGTGAGCCATACCGGGCATCTGTCCAGTCTGGAAAAGATTGTGCTGTTCTTTGGCGTGGGGGTCATTACCGGCACGATCGGCATCAATTACAGCCACGAGCTGATGCATCAGAAGAACAACACCGAACGCAGGCTGGCCGATCTGCTGCTGGCGATGGTGATGTATTCGCATTTCCGGTCCGAACATCTGCTGGTGCATCACCGTCATGTCGGCACCCCGCGCGATCCGGTCACGGCGCGCTATAACGAGGGGTTCCATCGGTTTTTCCCGCGCGTGCTACGGCAATCGCTTGTCTCGGCCTTCGCGGCGGAAAGGGACATGCTGGCGCGGCGGAATCTGCCGTGGACGCATCTGTCCAACCCGTTTTTCCGCTATTGGGCGTTGCAGGGCGCAATGCTGCTTTTGGCTTTTGTTCTGGGCGGGTGGGCCGGGCTGGCGCTGTTCCTGTGGCAGGCATGGATCGCGATCTGGCAGCTTGAATTGGTGAACTACATCGAACATTACGGATTGACCCGGAAGCATCTGGGCGATGGCAAGTATGAGCATGTCAAACCGCAGCATTCCTGGAATGCCGCGCAGAAGGCGTCCAACTGGTTGTTGATCAATCTGCAACGCCATTCGGATCATCATTACAAACCCGACAGGCGCTTTCCCCTGCTGCAAAACTATACGGATGCCGAGGCGCCGCAGCTTCCTTATGGCTATCCCCTGATGACGATGGCGGCGATGATGCCGCCGGTCTGGCGGCGCGTGATGAACCCGCGCGTGCAGCGTTGGCGCGAGATGTATTACCCCGAGGTCACCGACTGGAAACCCTATAACAAGGCGCTGAACCCACCGCCGCGATGACGGCAGAAGGGTCGGCATGAAAGGCAAAAAAGCTCCGCCGAAATATGGCGGAGCAGTGTGGTGTTCATGATGTCAGGCCATGAACACCGGCGGTGTTCGGGTAAGCCTTTGGATCAACTGGGGCCGTTTTCCATCTCGGCGCGGATCTGCTGGCGCAGAAGGTCGATCGGGATGGTCTGACCATCGCGACGGAAGCACCAATAGGTCCAGCCATTGCAGCTGGGTGCGCCTTCCAGATGGGCGCCGACCTGATGGATCGAGCCTTTGATATCGTCCCCGATCAGCGTGCCATCGGCACGAACCTTGACCTTGAAGCGGCCATTCATGGACCACAACTCTTCGCCCGGTCGCAGCATGCCGCGCTCGACCAACTGGCCAAAGGGGATGCGCGGTTCGGCGCGTTTCGAGGTCGAGACCTGCAATGCCTCGCGGTCGAATTTGCGGGTGTTCGACAGGCGCTTTTCGGCGACGCGGCGATACGCCTCTTCGCGTTCGATCCCGATATACTCGCGGCCCAGCATCTTGGCGACAGCCCCGGTCGTGCCTGTGCCGAAGAACGGGTCCAGCACCACATCGCCCGGATTGGTCGAACCGACGATCACGCGGTGCAACAGGCTTTCGGGTTTCTGCGTCGGATGGGCCTTGTCGCCGTTGTCGTCCTTGAGCCGCTCATGCCCGGTGCAGATCGGCAGGACCCAGTCGCTGCGCATCTGCACGCCGTCATTGAGAGATTTCAGCGCCTCGTAATTGAAAGTGTATTTTGCACCTTCCGACTTGCTGGCCCAGATCATCGTCTCATGCGCGTTGGTAAATCGCTTGCCGCGGAAATTGGGCATCGGGTTCGACTTGCGCCAGACCACATCGTTCAGCAACCAGAACCCGGCGTTCTGCATCGCGGCCCCGACGCGGAAGATGTTGTGGTAGGACCCGATCACCCAGATCGCGCCATTCGGCTTGAGCAGGCGACGCGCCGCTGTCAGCCAGTCGCGGGTGAACTTGTCATAAGCAGCAAAGCTGTCGAACTGGTCCCAGTGATCGTCCACCGCATCAACCAGCGAGTTGTCAGGCCGATGCAGGTCGCCCTTGAGTTGCAGGTTATAGGGGGGATCCGCGAAGATCAGATCCACCGAGCCTTCGGGAAGGCTGTTCATCACCTCGATGCAATCACCGCCAAGGATCGTGTTGAGGGGCAGCGTGGCTGCACCCTTCGCGTCTGTTTTTATCGTCATTCTCTGCCTCTGCCCCGGCGCTTTTTGCGCTCTGTGGTTGAGGTCAAAGATGAGTCAAAGGCGATTCGCGGTCAATTTCTTTTTTGAATCAGTCACTTACATTTTTATGTTGATACAAGATATTGTGCACGGGTTTGAACGAACGCCTATGGTGAGGGGTCAGCCCAAGATCTTGCAACGCCAACCTGTGACTTTTTGATGGATAGCCCGCGTTCGTCTCCCAGCCATAGCCGGGGAACTGTTGCGCCAAATCCCACATGATCTTGTCGCGGGTGATTTTCGCCACGATCGACGCGGCAGCAATCGACAGGCTGCGCGCGTCGCCCTTGACGATGGCTGTCGCGGGCAACTGCAGACCGCGCGGGATCAGGTTACCGTCGATCAGCACATGATCGGGCTGGCGGGGCAGACCGGCGACGGCACGTTCCATGGCCAGATGGCTGGCGCGCAGGATGTTCAGGCTGTCGATTTCCTCGACGCTGGCATGTGCGACCGAGACCGCAGCGCTGTCAATGATCGCCTGCAACAGCCCTTCGCGTCGCTTGGGGCTGAGTGCCTTTGAGTCGTTCAGCCCTTCGGGCAGGCGCGCGGGATCAAGCACGACCGCTGCCGCCGTGACCGGCCCCGCCAGCGGGCCGCGACCGACCTCATCCACGCCTGCGATGCAGGACAGGTCTTGCGCCAGCAGCGCGGCTTCGAAACTGAAATCAGGCATGGTCATGACCAGCCAGAAACCGCAGATCGCCTCTGTTGGCAATGGAAAAGGGGGCCGCTTGCGCTGCCCCCTGTCCGGTGCCGGGAGCGTTGCCCGGACCCTCTGCTCGCCTCAGTAGCGGGCGATGCTGTAGCCTGCGCGGGACAGGCAATTGGCGTCATAGGCGCTGCGCCAGCCCCGGTTCGACCGGATGTCCACTGCGCAGGACTGCGGCAGGTTGCGGGCGCCACGGAAGTTGTTTTCAAGGCAGCGCTGGCCAAGGATGTTGACCGCACGCCCGCGCCTGTCCTCGACCGTTTGCAGGCAGGCTGCCGGCAGCGCCCTGCGCGCCACACGGTCAGGCAGGGGGCGCGGTTTCACGAAATGCTGGCCGCCATAGCCATACTGTTGCTCACCATAGCCATATTGCAGAACATTGCGCTGAGGAGCCAGGATCTGACCCAGTGTGTTCCGACTGGAATAGGTCTCTGTATTGCGGTCGCGCTGCTTGTTGAGCTGATTGGCGATGATCGCCACGGCCGCGATGCCGGCGGCGGCTCCGGCCAGATCGCGGATATCCGTGGCCTGCGCCGGGGCTGCGTTGAGGCCGGTGACAATGACGGCGGTCGTCAGAATTGAAGCGATGAATTTCCGGGCCATGCTGTTTCCTTTCCGGATGTGACATGTGGTTGAACGGGACTAAGGCATCCACCCGTCGGCGGGTGGTCTGCCCAAGACTGTCGGCACCAATGCGAGACAGGCAATATCGCCGCCCGGTTATCCGATAACAGAGGGGACAAACCCCCATGGATATTGAATAGCTCTGCAGGGCGGCGCATTCTTGCCGACATGAAACACATGCGCCCCTTGCTGGTGACAGCCATGCTTCTCTGCCTTGCCTCGACGGCAAGCGCTGCTGAGTGTTTTGCCGACTACAAGGCAAAGCGCGACAATCCGCTGCGGTTGCACTATGGTGTGGTGCAGGTCGCCGGTCCCTGCAATGCTGCCGACGCGCGCGCCGAGATTGCGGCGCGCCTGGAACGGAATGGCTGGACCCTTCTGAACGTTGTATCCCTGTTCGACAGATCCGGGCTTGAGGAAAGACAGCGCAGTGCAGGACAATATTACCTCCGCTTCTGAGGCGCGGCGCGCGGGCAACCGGATCGTCACGCTGGGGCTGGCCGGGATCGTTGCGATCCTTGCGGTCACGGCCGTGTTGTTGTTCCGGAACCTTCCAGATGCCAATGCCTTCAACATGAAGGTTGAGCGGTTGTTCGTAGAGAATGACGACCTGACCACAGAGGCCGAGATCAAGCTGCTTGAGATACTGGCGCAGAGCGGGACCGCCTTTTCGGAAACGCTCGCCTCATACCGTGTTGCGATTTTCGTGCTGCTGGTCTTTGCCAGTGCGCTTTTGGTGGCGGCGCTGCTGCTACTGGCCATGCTGGTGGGTCTGAACCGCCGCATGGCGCAGATTGAGAGTTCGGGAATACAGGTCTCGTCCTTGCTGATCAGCCGCGAAGAGAACACCGTCTATCTGAACAACATGGGGTTCAAACTGACGGATGCCGCGATGGAAACCCTCTCGGTTCTGGCCGAGGCGCGGCTTGATGACGATGTGCTGTCGGGCGCCGAGATCGAGGCGATCGTGTCGGGCCGCAGTGCCGCCGACTGTGACGAGGCGGCGGGTGCCACCCGGATCAAGCGTCTGCGTGACACGCTGGGCAACCAGATGGTGAGCGAGCTTCTGGTCAAGAACATCGCGCGGCGCGGCTATATGCTGGCGGTGGACAAGGACGTGATCAAGGTGCTGTGATCGGCCCTGCTTCTCCTTGCCATAAATATCCAAAAGCTGACACCGCCACATCGCGGGGCGTCAGATCGCATCGCGCCGCCACCCGGGCAACCACTCGACCCGGTCGCATCCGGCGAAACGGGCGATGCGCTGCAGTTCCGACTCAAGCCGGACCTGACGGCCCTTGCCCCATCCCACCCCTGCTTCGGGCCACAGGGCCGTGACGCGCAGAACACCCTCGTTGCGATGGGCCTTCATGTCGATCCGTCCCACCAGACGCGCGCCCTCCAGCAAAGGAAAGACATAGTATCCGAACTGTCGCTTTGCGGCCGGGGTGAACACTTCGATCCGGTAGCGAAAGCCGAACAGTCGCTCGGCCCGGTTACGATCCCTGAGCGCGGGGTCGAAGGGGCTGAGGACACGCAGTCGCCCGGTCGGCTCGGGCGCGTCGGTCGCGGCCTCCAGCACATCGGGGCGGGCAAAGGCGTGGCGATGGCTATCATCCGCGCCCTGGACCGCCACTTCGACCAGACGACCCGCGCGCGCCTCGTCATGGCACCAAGCGCGCGCTTCGGCGGGGGTGATCGTCGCCCAGAAGGCGGCCAATTCGCCCGGTGTGGCAAAGCCCAGCCGGTCAAGGGCTGCCGTGCAGCACCAATCGACGGTCTGGGCCGGATCAGGCTGCATCGCCCGCTGGGCATCGGGGATCACACGCTCGGCCAGATCGTAGAATTTCTGAAACCCTTCCCGTTTGGTCACCGCCAGATCCCCGCACCGCCAGAGATACTCAAGCGCGGTCTTGTCCGGGTGCCAATCCCACCAACCGCCCGCCTTGCGCGGCGTATCCCCGCGCAGGTCGGCGGAACAGACCGGGCCATGGCGCGCGATGTGATCGCGCACCGCCGTGGTCCGCTGCAGAAAATCATGCCGCTGCCAGCGTTGCCACGGCCCGCGCAGGTTCTGCGCATCGCGGGCGAAGCGCAGTTTCCAATGCGGATAGAAGTCCATCGGGATCACGGCGGCATCATGGGTCCAATGCTCGAAGAGTGCCCGTTTGCGTTCCAGCAGATGATCCAGATTGGCAGGCCGGTAGGAGGGGCGCCGTGCGAACAGGATCATGTGATGCGCCCGTTCGACCGTGGCGATACTGTCCAGTTGCACGAATCCTAGCCGGGTGATCAGTGCGGCAAGCCCCTCGCTGCCGGGGGCAGAGGCGGTGCCACTCAGGGCATGGCGCTCCAGAAAAAGACGGCGCGCCAATGCGTTGGACAGAAGGGGAACGCTCATCCGTCAGGGTTGGCGCAGGGTGTCGCCATGGCTGATCTGGGGCTTCAGCACCACGGAGGTCTCAACCATCTCACCGCGCGTGCGTGCGACGATGATCTCGGCCGCACGGCGACCGATCTCGGCCCGGCAGGCATCCATCGTGGCCAGTCGGCGCGGCAAGCCCTGCAAAAGCTCGACCCCGTTGAACCCGGCCAGACCGATGCGGTTGGGGATGTCGTAGCCCTGCTCCAGCAGCCACAAAAGGCCACCTGCCCCGATCATATCATTGGAAAAATACAGGAAATCCAGATCAGGGCTGCGCGCCATCATGGCCTGAGTCATCTCGCGTCCCTTGGCGAGGGCCGAGCCGCCGGAATAGAATTCATGATCCGCCATCTCGACTCCGCCCTTGGCCAAAGCCTGGGTGAAGCCTTCAAAGCGCTTGCGTGCGCGGTGATCCAGCGGCATCTGCGTGCCCAGAAAGCCGATCCGGCGATAGCCGCCGGCGAGGATCGCCTCGCCCATCTCGCGCCCGGCGCGACGGTGCGAGATGCCGACCATCGCATCGACCGGCGTGCCGTCAGTATCCATGATCTCGACCACCGGAATACCCGAGGCGCGCAGCATCGCACGCGAGGCGTCGGAATGTTCCAACCCCGCGATGATCACACCCGAGGGCCGCCACGACAGCATCTCGTAGAGGACTTTCTCCTCTTTCTCGGGCAGGTAATCGGTGACACCCACGACGGGTTGCAAGTCAGTATCTTCCAGCACGCGGCTGATCCCGGTCATGACTTCGGGAAAGACCATGTTCGACAGCGAGGGGATGATCACCGCGACCAGATTGACCCGCTGGCTGGCCAGCGCACCGGCAATCTTGTTGGGCACATAGCCCAGCGCCTTGGCCGCGCGAAGCACTCTGTCTCTCGTCGCATCCGAGACATCGCCACGGTTGCGCAGCACCCGGCTGACGGTCATTTCAGAGACGCCCGACGCCTCGGAAACATCGCGAAGGGTCAACGGGCGGTGGTCTGTGCGGCTCAAGTGAGAGGTTCCTGAAGGGTCTGTTCTCCCAACCTTGCGCCAAGCGCCGGACTTGTTCAAGCACGCAAGCCGGAGTAAGACGCTTTTGCGTGACCTCGTGGCTCAACTGGATAGAGCAGCCCCCTCCTAAGGGGCAGGTTGGGGGTTCAAGTCCCTCCGGGGTCACCAAAAAGCCCGATAGAGTATGACGTTTTTTTGGGGCTTGCGAAAGCGGCCGCGGGAACGTCCGTTCGTCTTTCCGCAAGTTGAAGGCTTCAGACGGATTTATGGACTAACCTTTGCAGATTGAGGGGCCGCAGAAAGTTCTGAGTGGCCTACCCAAAGGATCACCGGCGCCGGAAAGCTGTGCATGTCGAGGGATCGCAGACGTCGTGACAGAGGGCAAGGCCTCCGACCGCAGCCAAGCGCTGTTCACGTTGCTTCACCGACAATTCGTTCTCTGCACTTTCAGACTTGGCATTAAGGCGCAAAGTCAAAAAGTCATTCAGCTTGCAGAAATGACTTATCTTCACCTTCTGTTTCGAAAAGAAAAGATCAGTTCAGGCACAAACAAAGGATGTTTCATGGAACTGGCAAACCGCGCCCTTCAGCTTTATTGACACTCCCGTACCGTCCACTCGGTGACAAGATCTTTTAGCAGCGGAAAATACTTTACAACCTCGTCTGGTGAAACCGGATCTTCCTGATAGCGTCCGCGGCTGTCATTATCGTCGTGCAGTGCCCGAATATAGTAAGGCGTTCTTGAATAAATCACGCGTGTTGGACGTTCTCTTGGCACATTGTTATGCGAAATGTCGAACAAATTGTATCGAGAGTTTGATGGGGCAACGATAGCCAAACCAAGGTTAATCGCAGGTTTGCTCAGGCGGTGCATTTCCAGAGTGCCACCCCGAAAAATTGCCGTAAGACCGTTGGCAAATGAAATGCAACCGAACTTTTCGCCGCGTGATCTGAGATTTACAACCGCCTCCGCCTCTGCCTTGAGCCTTTCGTTGAAATCAATTGCCAAGGCGTCGTCATCATCCAGAACGACCTGTGTGCACCAAGGCTCGGCGCTGTGATGCCCCCAGAGATAGGTCCGAAAGTGCACGCGCGCAGGGGCGTCGGATGATCCGAAAACAATGTGGGCGCGCTCCCCCAGAACATCCTTGCATGCCTCGGTCAGGCGGCGTGCAAACGGGGCAGGCATATCCTCGGACGCGAGAACATTCAGAACAAAGTCCGGATCGCTCTGATCGGCCAGTGACCGGAGTGTGACTTTCTCAAAGAAATAGGCGCGTCGCTCCAACCTGGCTGCGTCAAACAAAAGATCTTTCTCTTTACTTGCCGTCGACCGCCAGCCAGGAGATGGATGAAAGAAAGAATACCGGGTCTGATAGATTGTCTGCATTACATACGGCCTCAGAACTTCCTGACTGTCGGGAGTTTTACAACGCTTTCAGCGGGTTCGTAGGGCGTTCCAACCATTTGGTCACTACTGTTGCACAAAAGCTATGAGGCGTCTCTTCGGCATTGATCCTGGGCGTGGCGTCGTCTTGCGCACTCTTCCCTTCTGGGTGTAAAAATCGAGCCCTGAACAGCGTAGTTATTGCAGCCTTTTTGGAAAACCCATGCAAAATCATAAAAAGAACATAGTTTTAATCAGTTTGGATGATGCATTTTCCTTTTGGCACTACAAGGAATTGTTCGGCATCCGCTTGCAGACACCAAATCTGGATAGAATTTGTGCAGTCTCTAACGCTTTCCATGCCGCGTATTGCCAATCTCCGTTGTGCGGTCCGTCGCGGGCCAGTTTCATGTCTGGCAAGCCCCCGCCCCAGACTGGCGTGTATGGCAATCGGACCAAAGCTTTTGAGATTCTGGAACCCCGCAGCATGTGGCAGTGCCGCCTCAAGGATGACGGATACTTCTGTTCATCGGGCGGGAAGGTGCATCACGGATTTAAGCCCCTGCCAAAAGAAGTCCATGACATTCTATACTCTGACCAACCCAAACGATTTCCCATTGATTTGAAATTGCGCCAAGAGATCGCTCAGTCCAGCAATGGAGGGAATGGCGGCGGGACCTACAACACTGACCCGAAGGACGACGTCAGCTACTATGACGCGCACAGTTCAAAGTCGTTTTCCGATTTCATTCAAAACTACGACCGCGACGAGCCATTCTATCGGGAGGTTGGATTCTTTAGTCCCCATAGTCCGTTCATCACTCCGCAGCGATTCAAGCAAATGTATAATTTTACGGATTTTCATTACCCGCCTGCGTGGGAAAACGAATTTCAGCGTAGCGACACTGCCCAAAAGACTGTCAGCAAGAACTTCAAGACCGGAAACAGGCGCAACTGGCGCAAAAGCGTTCGCAACTATTTCTCGGCGTTCAGCCATGGGGACTATCACCTGGGCACTGTCTGGGATGCACTTATGGCCTCCCCGCATGCCGACAACACAGTTGTTATCGTGCTGACCGACCACGGTCACCATCTGGGCGAGAACGGGCGGTTTGGCAAATCGACGCTCTATGAACAGTGCGCGCTTGTCCCGCTGATCATATACGATCCCGAGAACCCCGAGCCCCGGGTTGTGCATCAGCCCGTCGCACTTCTGGATGTTGGCCCAACCGTTCTGGATTACGCGGGTCTACCGCCGCAGCCGGATCTTCTCGGCCGGTCGTTGCGACCCGTCATAAACGGAAAGGACGCCGATCATGACCGTGCTGTCGGCACCTTCAATACGCATGGCTCTTCCATCCGCAAGGGCAAGTACCGTTTTGTCCGTTACAATGACGGCACGACAGAATTGTACAATCTTGACGACGATTGGTGGCAGCAGGAAAACCTTGGTCCCACGCATCCTGAATTTGCGGGCATGGAACAGGCCCATGCCGAACTCTGCCGCTCACACGGGCTTGAACTGAGTTAGCCATAGGGTTCATCGGTCTCTGCCTGACGGCTTGATTTCGGATTCAAGTCCTGCCGGCGTTGCCGGAGCGAACCCGATCGTTGCAGGTTGGACCTTGCGACAGATCAAACTGTCTTGCTGGTGTTCATGCTAATCTTAGCGGATGACACCGGCCCCAACAGCGCGACTGCCGATCCTGACGACAGAGGCGGTGACCAAGGTCTACCGCACGGGGGCGTTGGCCGTCCATGCTCTGGCCGGGGTGTCGCTGACGCTCTATCAGTCGGAAATCGTGGTTCTCTTGGGGGCGTCGGGCTCGGGAAAATCCACGCTGCTGAACATTCTTGGCGGGCTGGATCAGCCCACGTCGGGGCGCGTGATGTTCCGCGATCAGGATCTGACGGCACTCGGGGATGCGGGTTTGACGGCCTTTCGTCGCGCCCATGTGGGCTTTGTCTTTCAGTTCTACAATCTGGTGCCCAGCCTGACCGCGCGCGAGAATGTGGCGCTGGTGACGGAAATTGCGGATCACCCTATGCGGCCCGAAGAAGCGTTGGAGCGTGTGGGGCTGGCGGCGCGACTGGATCATTTCCCGTCCGAGCTGTCAGGTGGCGAACAGCAGCGGGTCGCCATCGCCCGTGCCATCGCCAAACGGCCCGAGATCCTGCTGTGTGACGAACCCACTGGCGCTCTGGACAGCAAGACAGGTGTGACCGTGCTTGAGGCCCTGGTCGAGGTGAACCGCGATCTGGGCACAACGACGGCGCTGATCACCCATAATGCCGAGATCCGCCGCATCGCGCATCGCGTGATCTATATGGCCGATGGCCGGATTGCGCGGGTCGAGGAGAACACTTCCCCGATGGCACCGGCCGAGGTCAGCTGGTGATGCGGGCGCTGGATCGCAAGGTGCTGCGTGACCTGCGCACGATCTGGGCCCAAGCGCTTGCCATTGCGCTGGTGCTGGCCTGTGGGGTGATGGTGTTGGTCCTGTCCACCGGCACGCAACGTTCCCTCACCGAAACGCGCGACGCCTATTACGAGCGGCATCGCTTTGCGGATGTCTTTGCCAGTGCAACGCGCGCTCCGCTGGGTTTGCTGCCCCGGATCGCCGCGATTGACGGGGTGGCGCAGGTCGAGGCGCGGATCGTCTTTACCGCCATGCTGGATCTGGAAGGCATGGCAGAACCGGCTTCGGCCCGCGTGATCTCGTTGCCGGCCTTGGGTGAGCCGGCGCTGAACTTGCCGCTGTTGCGCTCGGGACGGCTGCCAGATCCTTTGCAACCCGACGAGGTGGCACTGTCCGAGCCTTTCGCGCAGGCCAACGGTTTGCAGCCCGGTGACAGGTTTCGCGCGGTGCTGAACGGGCGGTTGCGAACGCTGGTGGTGACTGGGCATCTGCTGTCGCCCGAGTATATCTACACGATCGGCCCCGGCGCGATGATGCCGGATGACACTCACTTCGGACTGATCTGGATGCGGGAGCCGGCGGCGGCGGCGGCCTCTGACCTGGACGGCGCGTTCAATGATCTGACACTGAGCCTGTCGCGCGGAGCGCATACCGAGTCGGTGATCGCGGAACTGGACAGGATACTGGCCCCCTATGGCGGGACCGGGGCCCATGGTCGCGACCGGCAGATGTCGCATGTCTTCATCGAAGGTGAGTTGACCCAGTTGGGGGCGATGGCACGGGTGCTGCCGCCGGTGTTTCTGATCGTGTCGGCCTTTCTGGTGAATATGGTGCTGGGTCGCCTGATCGCGCTGGAGCGGCAACAGATCGGCCTGTTCAAGGCCATCGGCTATGCCACGGCAGAGATCGTGTTGCATTACCTGAAGATGACCATCGGGATCGGCGTGCTGGGCGTGCTGATCGGTTGGGGCATGGGGTGGTGGCTGGGGCATGCAATGACGACGCTTTATACCGAGTATTTCCGTTTCCCGTGGCTGGACTATCGTCCCGGTGCCGCGCCTTTGGTTGTCTCGGGCTTGCTGGCTTTGGCGGCGGTTGTGATCGGTGCTGTGCGTGCCGTGGCAGCGGCTGTGCGTCTTGCACCGGCAGTGGCGATGTCACCCCCTGCGCCGCCTGTGTTCCGGCGCGGTTGGGTGGGCGATCTGGGGGCGGCTCTTGCTCTGCGCCAGACGACGATGATGATCCTGCGGTCGCTGAGCCGTTGGCCGGGTCGCGCGGCGGTGACCCTGTTCGGGGTGGCGGGGTCGGTCGCGGTGCTGGTCGCATCCTTCGTGACCTTCGACATCATCGACGTGGTGATGGAGGATATCTTCGACAAGGCGAACCGGCAGGATGCAACGCTTCTGCTGCACCGCGCGGTGGGGGAGCGGGCAGAGCTGGACGCCCTGTCCCTGCCCGGCGTTTTGCTGGCAGAGGGAGTCTATGCCGTCCCGATCCGCCTTGGCCATGGTTCCAGATCCAAGCTGGTGAGCCTGATGGCCCGAGACCCCGCAGCGCGGCTGACCCGTGTTCTGGATGATGACGGCAGACCCATCCCCTTGCCAGACAGTGGCGTTACGCTGCCCGAGGCTCTGGCCGATGATCTGGGCCTGCGCCTTGGCGACAGGGTGCGGATCGAACTGCTGGCACCGCCGCGCGCACCGTGGGACGTGACTGTGACGGGCATCATCCGGCAAAGCATGGGGCAGGATGTGCAGATGAACCGCAGCGCGCTTTTTGCGCTGATGAATGAGGCACCTCAGGTGAACATGCTGAATCTGGCGATCGACATGGCGTCCCTGTCCGCTCTGCAAGCGCAGATCAAAGAGACCCCCGCAGCCGCTGGTTTTACCCTGTGGGCGGACGTGCGCGGTGCGATGGAGGCGACGATGAACGAGAGCCTGATCACCATGACGCTGATCTTTTCGGCCTTGGGCATGCTGATCACCATTGGCGTGGTGTATAATGCAGCGCGCATCCAATTGGCGGAGCGCGCGCATGAACTGGCGAGTTTGCGTGTGCTGGGCTTTCGTCGTTCAGAGGTTGGCTATGTTCTGGTGGCCGAACAGATGCTGCTGACGGTTGTCGCGGTTCCGGTCGGATGGGTGGCGGGATACGGGTTCGCCCGGTTGATGACGCAAGGTTTCTCGACCGACATCATCAGCCTGCCGTTGATGATCTCTCAGGCGACCTATGCGCAATCGGCGCTGACCGTGCTGGCAGCCGCGCTTGCCTCGGTCCTGTTGGTGCGGCGCAGGCTGGACCGGATCGACATCGTCACCGCGTTGAAGCAGAAGGAATGACCATGGGCCGATATGTCAGAATGATCCTTGCCGGAATGGTGGGTCTGGCGCTGATCGCAGCACTGGTCTGGGCCTTGCTGCCACAGCCCGTCGCAGTCGATCTTGTCGCGGCACGCGTCGCCCCGATGGAGGTGACGGTGACTGCCGAAGGGATCACCCGCGTTCGCGACCCATGGCAGGTGACCGCGCCGGTAACCGGCAACACAACACGCTCTCCGGTTGAGGTGGGAGATAGGGTCGTGGACGGCGAAACGGTCATCGCCGTGATCCAACCGGCCGAGCCCGCTTTTCTGGATGCCCGCGCCCGGCGTCTGGCCGAAGCCGCCGTGACCGAGGCCGAGGCCGCCGTGCGCCTGGCCGAGGCGCAACTGTCCCGTGCAGAGGTGGAACTGGAGCATTTCGAGGCGGATTTTGACCGGAACCGCACGCTGGCGGCGCGCGGCACGGTATCGGTTACAATGCTGGAAAACAGCGCGCAGGCCGCCGCATCCGCCCGTGCCGCGCGTGAGGCGGCACAAGCCGAGCTTGAGTTGACGCGCGCCACACTGGAGCGTGCGCGCGCGCAACTGATGGGCCCCGAAGCGCAGGACCCCGACCGGGCCCCTGCGGATTGCTGCATTCGTATCACCGCCCCCTTGTCCGGCACCGTGCTGGAGGTGGCTGATCTGAACGCGCGACTGGTGCAGGCTGGCAGCCCTCTGGTGAGTATCGGTAATCTGGACGATCTGGAGATCGAGGTGGATCTTCTGTCGGCTGACACGATCGGCATCGCACCCGGGACCCGCGCCCATGTCGAACGCTGGGGCGGCGAGGGCGTGATCGAGGCCGAAGTGCGCCGGATCGACCCATCCGCCTTCACGCGCGTGTCGGCCTTGGGGATCGAGGAACAGCGTGTGCGACTTGCGCTGGACATCCTGACCCCGCCTGAGGCGCGTGTCGGTCTGGGCGACCGTTACCGTGTCTATGTCCGCCTTGTCGTCTGGTCGGACCCGGCAGTGTTACAGGTGCCTCGGTCGGCGCTGTTCCGGCAGGATGGGCAATGGGCCGTCTTCGTGGCGCAGGACGGGCGCGCGGAATTGCAGACGGTAGAGACTGGCCGCATGACCGCAGATTGGGTGCAGGTCTTGTCCGGTATCACCGAAGGGCAATCCGTTGTCGCCTATCCTGGCGCGCGTGTCGCCGAAGGAGTCAGGCTGACGGCGCGGACCTCGGGGGGCGACAATTAGGCCGCCGCCTCGGGCTCGTTCCATGTGCTGGCCATCCGTGCGGCAATCTCGACCACCAGTTCGACGGCAAGGGTGTCGGGGCTTTCCAGCCAACTGGCGCAGAAGGACAGCGGCGGCATCGTGACTTCGGTCTGGATCCTCTCCAGCTTGCCGTCACGCAGTTCCGCCTCGACCAGCTCATGCGGGATCACGGCGATCCCGATACCTTCGGTCGCCAGATGCACGACTGTCGCCATGGACGCACTTGCATGCAGGTTGATCGGGGGCAGATAGGGGCGGTTGAACAGGGATTTCACCTGCTCATAGGGCTGTGTCTTGCGCGCGAAGGTGATCAGCGGAAACCGCGCCAGATCGCGCACATCCGCCGGGTTCGGCACCTTGAGGGCGGGGCTTGCGATGAAACCAACGGGGTATTCGCACAGCAGCCGGTTGCGCAGCAAGGGCGCGGACAAGGGCCCCAGCAGAAAGGCGATATCCACCTCCTGCGCCAGCAGGCGGGCGCGGAGGGACGGCGAGATATCCACCTCGATCTCGATCGACAGATTGGGATAGATGCGATGCACTTCCTTGATGAAATCGGGAAGCCATGTGTGCACGATGGTTTCGGCCACACCCAGCCGGATCACGCCGCGCACCGCCTCGGCGTCGCGCAGGCTGGCCAGCATCTCGGCCCGCATGGCAAGGATCTTTTCGGCATAGACCAGTAGTTGCCGCCCGCGCAGTGTGGGGGCAACGTTGCGGCTTTCGCGGCTGAGAAGCTTCGCGCCCACCTCGGCCTCAAGCTGCGCGATGCGGTGCGAGATGGCGGGCTGCGTCGTGTTCAGCTTCTGCGCGGCCCCCCGAAAGCTGCCAAGGGCCGCCACCCAGAGGAATGTCTCAAGCCCCTTGAAATCTACCATGGCTCCGGTCCGTTCAGGGATATGCAGCATGCAGCCAGCATCGCTCGGCGGGCCATGTCAAGTCTGCCCTGTCCGCGCACGCCCGGCCAGCAGTGTCATCACAAGCGTAGCGAGGACCGATGCGGAAAGCGCCAGCAGGAAGGCAGGCCCCGCAGGCAGTTGCCGCAGCAGAAGCGCAAGGCACAGGCAGAAGGTGGCAAGACTGCTCAGCCCCGTCAGGCCGGCAAAGGCGGTCTGACCGGCGAAAGCTCCGCCATGATCCATATGCAGCGAAATCGCGATGACCGTGAAACCGATGGGGAAAGCCATGATCGCACCTGCGAACCCTGCGCCCAGCACCGACGACCCCAGTGTGACGCCGCCCACCAACAGGCCCGCCAGCAGACCGCGCAGGATCAAAAGCCCCCATTTCGTGCCGGCCGCCTTGGCATTCTGTCCCGCGACCCAGCGTCGCCCGATCCTGCGTGCCGCCAGCGTCACCGCCGCAAAGAGCGCTGCGCCAATCAGCGGGGGATGCGGCACGACACCCAAGGGCAGTGCCAACACCAGCCATGCCAGCGCGCCACCCGCGACCGAGAAGAACGGCCCGGTCCTGCCCGACAGGATCACGAAGGCCAGAAGAAACGCTTGCGTCGCTGACAGGGAAAACAAGGCACCCGCCGCCGCGTCAGCCACAAAAGCGGGGGGCTGATCCAGCAGCATGAAGCCCAGCCCCGGCGCCAGAACGATGGGCAGCCCCACCACGACACCGCCGATGGCCGGTCCCAGACGGACGGCAATCCATGAAATCGCGATGACGACAAAAGCCGTGCCCGCCATGCGGATGGCGAATTCACCCAAGATCAAGGGATCGGTCACGAGTCCAGCAGTGCCTCGATCCGCTGCGCCATGTGAAGGATGTTCCAGTCTTGACCACCGGGAGCGAAGAGCATCAACCCGGTCGCCAAGCGTTGTGCGCGCTGCATCGGCACTGTCGCCGCGCAACCGTCAAGGAAATTGATTGCCGATGGATTGCGCAGCATCAGCGCATTGAGCCGGTCGAAATCGGCCTCGACCTCGGCAATCAGAGGGGCCACGGTCGGGATGGTCGGCAGGATGAAAGCATCAATACCATCCGCTAGTGTATGGAACGCGGCGACAGCTCGGGCGCGCTGGGCCAGTTTGTCGGTGTAATCGGAGGGGCGAAAATCCTTGGCGGCAAGGATGCGGCGCAGCACGCGGGGGTCGCCTTCGACATGCAGGCCGTCAAGGTGATGGGCGTGGATGGCATGCGCCTCGGTCGCGACGACGATCCGGTTGACGTCTCCGAATCCGTCCAGTTCGGGCAATTCCTTTTCAACAATCTCGTGCCCGGCGGTCCGCAGCGCCACCAGTGCCGCGTCGAAATCCGCGGTGACCTGAGCGTCCATGCCCTGCATCAGCGGACCTTGGAGGATGGCGAGCCTGAGGGGGCGATCCTGCGGTGCGGCGGGGACTTCTGTGCCGGAAAGCACGGCGTGGACGGCAGCGCAGGTGGCGATGCGCGGGGCCAGCGGGCCGATGCTGTCGAAGGTTGGGGACAGGGGGAACGCGCCGTCCAGCGGCACGGTGGATTGCGAGGGTTTGAAGCCCGCCAGACCGTTGAGAGCGGCAGGGATACGGACCGAACCTCCGGTATCGGTGCCCAAGGCGACATCAGCCAAGCCAAATGCCACCGAAACCGCCGCGCCCGAACTGGAGCCGCCCGAGATACGCGACGGATCGCGGGCATTTCCGGGGTTGCCGGTATGCGGGTTCAGCCCCACGCCGGAATAGGCGAATTCGGACATGGCCGTGCGCCCACAGGGCACCGCCCCTGCGGCCTTGAGCCGGGCGACCACAGGCGCGTCTGCCTTGGCTTCCTGCGCGCGGCGCAGGATGGCAGAGCCCGCAGCCGTGACCTGACCCGCCTCATCGAACAGGTCCTTGATCGAGACCATCAGACCGGCCAGCGGACCGGTGCGGCGCGTGGCATCCGTATCCAGCGCCTGCGCCGCCTGCATGATGCGTTTTGCATCGAATTGCGTATAAATGCGCGACATCATCGCATGCGGCATGTCCATGGCGCGGTCGATCACATGGCGGGCACGATCCTCGGCGCGAAAAGTGATGCGGCCGCAGGGCGAGGTCAGGGGGGATTGGGTCATGTGGGTCCTTGGTTTCAGGCGATGACGGGAAGGCTGACCATAGTGTAGACATGTTCGATGCGGCGGCCCAGACGGTCGTCGATCATTTCCATGCGGAATTCTTCTGCTGCGCGCACCCCGCCCGAGAGCACGGCGAAGGTGCCGCACATCATGGCAGTGCCGGGTTGAAGACGGGTGCCACCCTTTGTCATCGGAGAGCCGGCCACCAGTTCGGCCAGCGGGCGGATCGACCCGATTGTGCCATCCTGATAAGGCACCCAATCGCCACCTTCGCGGATGAAGGAGCGGATGCGGATATCATCCAGATGCCCCGCCACCTCGTCGAAATCCCACAGAACGGGGGCGATGGGCTTGGGGCAGATCTGCTTGGAATGGGCCACGGAATAGGCCTCAAGCTTGCGATCGGTGTGATCGGAGCCAAGCCCCAGATAAAGCCGCGTGCCGTCGTCGATCAGCGTGGGTTCCGCCTCGCCCGAGGAGGTGTCGTCTAGGCACTGGATCACGGGCGCTGTCGTGAACATCAGGTCCGAGGCGCGGTAATACAGCGGCACGGTCGAGGGCGCGGGCACGCCGATGGCCGCCAGTTCCTCGATGTGGTGGTTGACCGCATCGGCATTGCGCCCGGTCCAGCCTGCGATGACACCGTGCGTGATCTCGATCTCGACTGGCCCGTGGCCTGCCCGTTCAAACGTTAACCGATTGCCCATTGGAATGGTCTGCTCCTTCTTGCATTGATCTTGAACGACGGGTCAGGCTGGTGCGAACAGCAGCGCGATGGACGGGAAAGCGATCAGCAGCCCCACCATCACCAGCATGACGAAGACGAAAGGAATGGCCCCCACCATCACATCGCTGAGCCGCCCTTCCTTGCGCGCGCCTTGCACCACATAGAGGTTGAGGCCGACGGGGGGCGTGATCAGGGCCATCTCGATCAGCACGATCAGCAGGATGCCGAACCATACCTTGTCAAAGCCAAGCCCGATCACGATCGGCACAACGATGGGGATGGTCGCGATCATCAGGGCCAGCGTTTCGATGAAAAAGCCCAGCACGATATACATCAGCACGATGATCAGCAGCATCCCGTAAGGGCCAAGGCCGAAGCTTTCCAGAAATCCCGAAAGCGCGCGGTTCAGACCGGTGGCCCCCAGCGCGAAGTTGAGGAAATAGGCGCCGACGATGACGAACATCACCATGGATGTGGTGCGGATTGTGCCCAGCAGGGCTGCGCGCATGTTGGACCACGTCACGGCCCCGTACCAAGCTGCAATACCCAATGCCATGACCACACCGATGGCCGCGGCTTCGGTCGGGGTGGCCCAGCCGGTATAGATCGAGCCGATGATGATGGCGAAGACCATCAGAACCGGGATCAGATGCGGCAGGCCCGCCATGCGTTCGGCCCAGGTGAAGCTGCGGCTGGGGCCGCCCCATTCCGGTTTGATGGTGCAGATGATGGCCGTGATGATCATGAAACCCAGCGCCATCAGAAGGCCCGGCACGATCCCGGCCATGAAAAGTTGCGGGACGGATGTCTGGGTCAGAAAGCCATAGACGATCAGGTTGATCGAGGGTGGCAGAAGGATACCGAGCGCGCCGCCCGCCGCAATCGCCCCGGCAAAGAGCCGCTGGTCATAGCCCTGTTTGCGCGCCTGCGGCATGGCGACGGTCGCCACGGTGGCCGCAGTGGCCACGGATGACCCAGAAGTGGCAGAGAACATCGTGGCTGTGCCGATATTGGCATGGACCAACCCGCCCGGCAGCCATGAAAACCACGTATCCAGAGTGGCATAGGTCCGCTCGGCGATACCGGCCCGGACAAGGATTTCGCCCAGCAGCACGAACAACGGAATGGCGATCAACAGGAAACTGTCCGAGGAGGAATAGACCATCTGCCCCAGACCGCGCATCAACGGCATCGCGGAGAAGAACTGGTCCAACCCGAACCCGAGGATGAACAACGCCGCGCCGACGGGCACCGATAGTGCCAGAAGGACCGCCAGACCGATCGAGACATACCAGATCATTCGACTTCTCCTGTCTCGACCGGGATCGAGGCGATCTGCTCGACCATTTCAAAACGACGCAGCACGGTCAGGACAACGGTCAACGCCAACAGCAGGCTTGTGGTCACGACCATCCACGCCCAACCGCCGAACCAGACAATCTGCGGCATCCACAGAGGCACGCCCAACGGCGTGTTCGAGCGTGACCCGCGGGCCAGCGACTTGGCCAGCACGTCATAGGCATGCCATGCGACCAGAACCGCCACCAGCAGCACGCTTGCCAGTGCGATGATGTCCAGCACCGCGCGTCCCATGACGGGCAGACGGTTATGGATCAGGTCAATTCGCACATGCGCGCGTTCCACAAGGGCGTAGGAAAACCCCCATGTGGCAATCGCGGCCATCACATAGCCCGAGAGTTCATCCGCACCACCAACCCGCATCGCGGGAAACTGGCGGCCCAGCACTTCGGTCATGATCAGGGCGACGGCCCCCAGAAGTACTATGCCGCAGAGCAGGGCAATCCATCGGTTAGCGGTCCTGAGGGACCCGGCGATCTGCATCGCCGTGCCGGCCAGTCTGTCCGAACCTGTCATGTTGCCCTGCTCCTTTTCACTTTGTCACGGATCGTGATCAGTTCGCGATGCTGACACCCAGTGCGGCACCAACGGTTTCGTTCCAGCGGGTCGCCCAATCGCCACCAGCCCGTTCGGCCCAGTCGGGCAGGATCGAGGATTCCAGCACCTCGATCGCGCGAGCCTTGTCGGCATCCGACAGTTCCACAAGCGTCATTGACGCAGGCGCCCCGGCGGTGCATTCGCCCGATCCGGTGAGGCAGGCGATGTCACGCGCCAGCGCACCGGCAGCGTCTTCCCATGCGGGATCCTCGAACCCGGTCTTGACCTGCTCGGTCAGGAAGGCTTGCACCGCAGGGTCCAGACCTTCCCAGACATCAAGGTTCACGGCGGTGATGACGGGGTCCCAGCCACCCAGCGGCAGGTTGACCAGATGGGTCGAGGATTCGAACCAGCCCGAGGCATATCCCGAACCCGCGCCGGTTACGGCACAATCAATAACGCCCCGCTCCAGTGCGCCCGGCACTTCGGAGAAAGCCATTGTGATGCCTTCGGCGCCCAGCTCTTCGAGGAACAGGGTGGTCATGCGGCCCGAGCCGCGGATTTTCTTGCCGGCCAGATCGTCGAGGCTGGCCACTTCTGCGTTGCAGAACACGATCTGCGGCGGATAGGGCGCAATGGCCAGCATATGCGCATTGAAGCGGTCGCGCATGATGTCGGCGACCATGGGCTTGGCTGCCTCGACCATCTGGCGGGCGCTTTCGGCATCGGTCGCGAGCAAGGGCACGTCCAAGCCTTCAAGTTCGGTTGCATCCGCCACCGTATAGTCACCAACAGTCATGCCCACGTCAAAGACTCCATCGCCCAGCATGCGGAATACGTCGCCGCCGGCCACGCCCATCTGGTTGAAGGTGGTCATGCTGACGGTGATCTTGCCACCCGAGGCTTCGGGCACGGTTTCTTCCCAGAATTTCCGCTCGAAGTTCTGATAGAGGGGCAGGTTGCTCCAGCTGCCGACAACAGACAGTTCTGTTTCAGGCAGGTCTTGCGCCGAGGCGGCTATCGCCAGCGGCACCAGCGCCACTGAAGCCAGCAGAGTACGAAGAACAGGTTTCATGAGTGGTCTCCTTGTTGAGGTCGGTTATTGGTCTTGGAACGCACAGGGCCGCGTGGCCATCACGCGTCGGTCGGAAGGTCCGTCACCAGCATGTGACCGGGTTCGTGCATGATCGCGATGGCCGGTCTGGCCTTGCGGATCGCCGATTGCGGGGTCACGCCGCAGGCCCAGAACACGGGCACGTCACCGTCTTCGAGGATCGGCGCATCGCCGAACTCGGGCGCGTGGATATCCTTGATACCGATGGCGGCAGGATCGCCAAAATGCACCGGCGCACCGTGCGCCTGTGGCATCTGCGCCGACAGCACCATAGCGCGGATCGCGTCGGTTGTCGAAAAGCCGCGCATCGAGACGACCATCGGTCCGCCGAAAGGTCCGGCGGCGTGGGTCTGGATGTTCGTGATATACATCGGCACGTTGCGCCCGGCTGCGATGTGGCGGACCGGAATACGCGCCTGAAGCAGCGCCGTTTCAAACGAGAACGAGCAGCCGATGACGAAGCTGACGAAATCGTCCCGCCACAGATCGCTGATGTCGGTCAGTTGTTCGGCAGGCTGACCATCGCGAAACACACGGTAGCGCGGCACATCGGTGCGGATGTCGATGCCGTCACCCAGCATCGGCAAGGACGGATCTCCGGGTTCGGACACGCCCAGAATGGGGGCGGGCTTTGGGTTGACCACGCAGAACCGCAGGAAATCCGCGGCAAGATCGCGCGGGAGGATGACAACATTGCCTTGCTGATGGCCTTTGGCCTGACCACTGGTCGGCGCCGCAAAGCGTCCTTCGCGACAGGCCAACCGCAATGCTGCTGCGGTGTCGAAATGAGTGGTGGCCTTGGGCGGTGTGTCCAGCATGGTCGCGTGATCCTCGGAAGTCGCTGCGGGCCGCCAGCAGTTCGGCCCGCACACTTAGTAAGCCCGAGATACGAAAATTAGTCGAATTTTATGTTTTCATCGCTTTCGATCAATTTCATTTATCGGTTTTTGACGTTCAGAAGATGTTCGACCGTTCGTATTGCACCGGCCAAATCACATTCTGGGCCTTGAGCGCCGCCGCGGCCTTGAGCGGCCAGTGCGGATCGGCCAGCAACCCGCGCCCGAGAAGAACCAGATCGGCATCTCCGTTGGCGACGATGGATTCCGCCAGATCCGGCGCATTGATCAGGCCGACCGCACCTGTCGCCAACCCAGTGTCGGCCCGGATGCGACGCGCCAGAGGCACCTGATACCCGGGATGGATCGGGATTTGCTGGCGCGGATCGTTGCCACCCGAGGAGCAGTCGATCAGATCCACATCGCCGCGAGTCTTGAGGATCTGGCACAGGCGCACGCTGTCTTCGACCGACCAGCCCCCCTCGACCCAATCGGTGACGCTCAGCCTCACGAAAAGCGGCAGGTCATCCGGCCATTCGCTGCGCATCGCCTCCAGCGACTCGATCAGGAAACGGATGCGGTTGTCAAAACTGCCGCCATAGGCATCGGTCCGATCGTTGCTGAGTGGTGAATAGAACTGATGGATCAGATAGCCATGCGCCGCATGCAGCTCGACGATCCGGAAACCCGCCTCTCGCGCGCGGCGAGTTGCTTGGGCCAACGCGTCCAACTCGGCCTGGATCCCGTTCTGATCCAGCGCGGCAGGCGTAGGCCACCCATCCGCATAGGCGCGGGCAGAGGGTCCGACCGTGCTCCACCCGCCCTCAGACTCGGGCACGGGAATGCTTCCTTCCCAGGGGCGCCCGACCGACGCCTTGCGGCCCGCATGACCCAACTGGATCGCAGGCACCGCACCTTGGGCCGTAATGAACCCGGCGATCCGGGCGAGCGCATCGCGTTGCGCGTCATTCCACAGACCAAGATCATGGGGCGTGATACGCGCGCGCGGCGCCACATGCACGGCTTCGGTGCAGACGATCCCTGCACCCCCCGTTGCCCGGGCACCAAGATGCGTGAAATGCCAGTCATTCGGCATCCCATCCTGCGCGGAATACTGGCACATGGGCGACAGCATGATCCGGTTGCGGGCCGTGACCGAGCGAAAGCTGATCGGACGGAAAAGATGCGGGTTCGGATCTCGGCGCAGGATGCGGCGGGCGTTTTCGCCGGTCACGCGGGAATCAGTAGACTTGGATGAGTCGGTCATCATCTCTCCTTTGGGGACGGGCCGCGACATGCGGTCGGGCATGGCAGATCGACGGGGGCCATGATCAGCCGAATGGTTAACTCGGAGGAGGTTCATAAGTCGAATTTTAAAAATTTATCCGTTCTGATCAGTCCTGCTGATCAAACACCGGATCAAAGCAGCATCGGCGAGAGCGGATACCGGATCGGACATTCTGCGCCGGTGTCGGTCACGATCACCATCTGGCCCAGCGCGGCACCACCGATACCGGGGAGGAACAGATTGGGATGCAGTTCCAGAACCATGCCGGCGTCAAGAATACCGCCCGCTCCACCGGCGGGCTGCGTCGTCGTTGCTGTCCCGAAGCTTTGCACGAAAGCATCCGTCAGGATCGGATCTTCATAGGACAGACCCAACCCGTGCCCAAAGCGAAAACGTTGCGCGCTGCCAAGGTCCATCTCATTGGTGCCCGCAACAAATACTGCCTCCATGGCGTCGGCCAGATCCTTCACCGCTATACCGGGACGCGCCATAGCCATCCCTGCACGCAGGCAATCGGCGACAAGATCCATCAGCCGGGTGTGGGCAGGCTGCATCGGCCCAATCGCGCCCATACGGATACCATGAGCCCAATGCCCATCCACCGTCAGCGCGATCCCCATCAACACCTGATCACCCTCTGAGACAAGATCCGAGGTTTCCTCGGGCCAATACCGTGGCCGATCCGCTTTGGTCCGTGCCGTCAACCATGTCCGGCAGTAGTCCGCACCCTGCGACAGGGCCAGAGCCTCCAACGCGCGTTGCGCCTGTCCTGCGGAATGACCCGGACGCAGAACCGTGGGCAGATGGGCAAAAACAGTGTCGCAAATCGCGGCCCCCGCCCGGTGCAGATCCAAGGCTGGCGGTTCTTTGATCAGGCGCATCAAGTCCAGCGCATCCGACGCCTCGGGATCGGGGCCGATACGCGGCCCGAAACCCCGCGCCACGGACAGAGGCATCTCTTCAAAGCCGATTACGCCAATCTGTCCCATCGGTAGCAGGTCGCGCACCAGATCGGGCCATGCAGCGACCGGCGCGAAAACAGGGTCCAGTTCCGGGAGGGTTTCAGCGGCCAGAGGTTGCATGAAAGGGCTGGCGAGGATCAGTCTGTCCTTGTCCTGCCCCAGCACCAGCAGGGAAAGGGACTCGTGCCCGTCCCACCCCGTGAGGTAGCGCAGCGCGCCATGTGACATGCTGCCCGCCCCACCCGCGCTGCCCATCCCGAAGATCAACAGCGGACGTGCGATCCGTGCGCGCAACGCTGCGCGTCTGTGCCTGTGCAATGCGGGATCGGCATTACGCAAACGTCGGGTCACAGCGACACATCCTTACCGCACCTGCGCGAGGTGCCGCATCTAGCGTAACCTGTTGGGACAGGACAGCAGTTGCGCATCATACATCACCGCGCGGTCCTGTACCGCTCCCGCGATCCGCACCAGCCAGCTTTTCGCGTTATAGGACCCACGGGCGAACCCGGTATGACCTTCGTGATAGGCCAGATACTGGTTGCGCGCGTCGGTCAACGCGATGCCGTTTCTTTCGCGCGAGCGGTTCATGTACCAGCCCATGAAATCGGTCGCGTCATCAATCCGGTCGCGCCGCGCGCTCATCCTGCGCTGATCGACCTGATACTCGCGCCATGTGGCGTCCAGCGCCTGACTGTATCCATAGGCCGAGCTTTGACGGCCCATCGGAATGACACCCAGCGTGTACTGGAACGGCGTGCGCGCGTTGCCGATGAATTTGCTTTCCTGATAGATCGTGGCCATCTGCACGGCCACGGGAATGCCCCAGCGCCGCTCGGTGGCGCGCAAGGCTCTTGCGTAGTTTGGGCGCTCACTGAGGATGGCACAGGCGTTGTCCAGATTACGCGGCGCCGAAAACTCGGGGCTGCCACAGGATGCAAGAACCATCAACAGGATCAAGGCGCGAAGATATCTGCTCATCTGCCTCTCGTTTCACGAAACGATTTATTATGTTTTATTGCACTTTAGCGGAAAGGCCCGGCAGAGGAAATCACAATTCCTGCGTCACCGCCGAACCCGGCAGGGTGACGCCGACCTGACGGCATCACCGGTACATGGTGAAAAAGTGACGCAATGCCGGGCATTTATGGCACTGTCATGACAGCGACCACACACTGTTTCCCCGGACCTGCGCCCTAACATTGGACAAATACCCCTTGAAAGGGCTAATCAGACCGCATAGGGGCCGCATCGCTATGCTGAAGACACGCGCAAAATATCATCTGGGCCAGGTCGTCCGCCACAAGAAGCACCCGTTCAGAGGGGTTGTCTTTGACGTAGACCCGCAATTCAACAACACCGAGGAATGGTATGATGCCATTCCCGAAGACAGCCGCCCCGTGAAGGAGCAGCCGTTTTACCATCTTCTGGCCGAGAACGATCAAAGCTATTATGTCGCCTATGTGTCCGAGCAGAACCTGATCGCCGATTATTCGGGCGAACCAGTGGATCACCCGGATATTCCTGATCTTTTCGGACCGTTTCAGGATGGTCACTATCCGCTGCATTTCCAGTTGAACTGACCAGCTCGACGTGGATCGGACATGAAAAGGGCAGGCCGTTGGCCCGCCCTTTCAATGATATGATGATCAATATCCCAGCGCGCAGCCATCCTTGCGCGGGTCTGAGGCGCCTTCGAGAACACCATCCTCGCGGATCAGGATCGACTGGGCACCACCGATGGGGCTATCGGCAAGGCTGACATCATGCCCCATTTCGGCCAACTTGGCGCGGACGGCGTCTGGATAGCCACTTTCGACCTTGAGCAGGTTGCCTTCCGCAAAGGCGCGCGGCGCGTCAATGGCAGCCTGCGCCTCCATCCCGAAATCGACCATGTTCGACACGAAACGGGCATGACCCGTGCACTGATAGGCCCCGCCCATCACACCGAAGGGCATGGTCACACGTCCGTCCACGCGCAACATGCCGGGAATGATGGTGTGCATAGGACGCTTGCCGGGTGCCATTTCGTTGGCGTGGCCCTCTTCCAGTGTGAAGCCCGCGCCGCGGTTCTGGAGCAGGATGCCGAATTTCTCGGACGCGATACCCGAGCCAAAAGGGTGGAACAGCGAATAGATCAGCGACACGGCCATGCGGTCACGGTCCACCACTGTGATATAGACCGTGTCCTTGTGGATCGCCTCGCTCGCCGCGTGGGCCGAGGCCATGGCCCGCTTGGGATCGATCAGACCAGCCAAGCGCCGGGCGGTTTCGGGGGCCAGCATGTGATCCAGCCGGGTGGTGTGGTCCGGGTCCGCGATAAATCGGTTGCGGGCGTCATAGGCCAGTCTTGTCGCCTCAGCCTCGATATGCAGACGTTCCACGCCAAGCGGGTCCATGCTGGCGATATCGAAGTGCGACAGGATGTTCAGCAACAGAATGGCGGTCGCGCCCTGCCCGTTCGGCGCGTGCTCAACAAGTTCCGTCCCCTTGTAGAGGCCGCTCACCGGATTGTTGTAGTTGCAGCGCTGCGTGGCGAAATCGGACAGTTCATGCACGCCCCCCGCAGCTTTTAACGCGGCGACCAGATCCTCGGCCACCTCACCTTCGTAAAACCCAGCGCGTCCATTACGCGCGATGCGGCGCAGCGCCTCGGCCTGCGCGGGCAGGCGGAAAAGTTGCCCCTTCACGGGCACCTGTCCATTCGGCAGATAGTATTGCGGTGCATGACCCTGCAGCGCCTTGGACGCGCCAGGCCAGTCCATCGCCACGCGCGGACCGACGGGAACACCCTCTTCAGCGTAACGGATGGCAGGGGCCAGAAGGGCGTCAATTCCCAGCTTTCCATGATCTTCGGACAGGGTGCAGAATGCATCGATTGCACCGGGAATGGTCACGGCCTCGGGCCCGCGCAGAGGCACGGTTGTCTGCCCACGGTCCCGCAGCGCGGCCGCGTTCGCGCCCGCGGGGGCACGACCCGACCCGTTCAGCGCCACGATATCGGGCTGGCCCGGCTGCGAGATCAAGACGAAGCAGTCACCGCCGATGCCGCACATATGCGGCTCGCAAATTCCCAGAAGCACAGCGCCGGCAATGGCGGCATCCATGGCCGTTCCTCCACGCTCCAGCGTCTCGATGGCGACCTTGGCCGCCAGAGGATGCGATGTGGCACACATCCCGTTGGTGGCCATCACCGTGGACCGACCCGGACTCTGGAAATCTCTCATGGGGAACCCTCCTATTGTTCTAGTGGCACAGTAGGAGGCTTGCGCCTGAATGCAACTGTCTGAACAAGGCGGAAGGCAAGGTCCCGACATCGCGCACTGGGTGGGGGCTATTAAACGCGCGACGCCGGGAGAAGCCATGCAGCTACAACCTTCCTTATGCGCAGCGAATCTGGCGCTATTCGGGTTGGATTGCGGCATTTCTACGAAACCTTTGGCGCTTGCCGATTGATCATCAGTTTCAAAGGTCACGGATGCGCTGTTTCAGATAGAAAGGGCGGTCTCCATGAGATTGGCACCATGGTCCCGCCCCCCGCGCGCGCCTTCGCGTATCAGTCTTTTCCAGGATTGCGCGGCACCAGAAAGCATAAACGGTTTCCAAAAGCCTCGTGCTTGCAGGCCAGATCGTGGGTCAGCAGGCGTATCAAGTGCCAGCCGAAACCACCTTCCGGCAGGTCGGCCAGATCAAGATTGCCGGGCATAGGTCGCATATCGCCCGATAAAGCCAGCAGGTCCTGGGGCAAAGGGCGGCATCGATCCGTGATCACGACCCGCAGACCTGCCTGGCAAAGGTCGCAGCGCAGGCTGATCCAGCCCGTTTGCCCATGAGGGCGACCGTGTTCGGTGATGTTGTTGAGAGCCTCTGCCAGAACGATCTCGGCGCGTCCGGTCAGGTCGGTGCACATGCCGGCCGTCCTCATGGCGCGACGACAGTGCAACAGGCCCGCGCGCACGGCATCTTCGGTGGCCGGAAACATCAGGCGCAACGTAGCGCGGGGCCTTGCGTCCGAAGGATCAAGGGCGCGCATCCGCTCAGCGATCATCCGGGTGATCCGGTGAAGAGTCCGTGGCGTCTGCGACAGTGGCATGGATCGGGAAGATGCTGTCCATCCGCGTCAAACGAAAGACCCGGTCCACGTTCGGCTGCAAATCGGCAAGGTGCAGTCGCCGCTCGCGTCCAAGATGCTTCATCACGGCAACGATGGATCCAAGGCCACTGGAGTCGATGAAATCCACGCGGCCGAGATCAAGGATAACTGGCCCTGTGCCACCATCGGTCGCATGCCGTATCGCTTCCTTGAAGGCTATGGCGGCAACCGCGTCGATGCGGTCTTCCATGACCGTCACAACTGTCCATCCCCCCAGTTCCCGCGAGGTGAGTTGCATCTTCATGAGTCCCTTTTGCATTTCGACCTCGCAAGGCTAGACGCGATTCCTTACCATCCGGTATGCAGAGGCCGGACATCAAAGGGAGACCACGCATGAAGACCGTTGTGATTGCAGGAGCCGCACGCACGCCGATGGGCGGCTTTCAAGGTGTATTCGACGGGATCGAAGCCTCTGTTCTGGGTGGGGCGGCGATCAAGGCGGCTCTGGCCGATGCCGGGACATCCACGGTGGACGAGGTTCTGATGGGTTGCGTCCTGCCCGCCGGTCAGGGTCAGGCCCCTGCGCGGCAAGCAGGATTCGCCGGTGGGCTGGGTGAAGAGGTTCCTGCGACCACACTGAACAAGATGTGCGGATCCGGCATGAAGGCCGCGATGATCGCCTATGACCAGATCGCGCTTGGCCATGCCGAAACGATGATCGCCGGCGGCATGGAGAGCATGTCCAACGCCCCCTACCTTTTGCCCGCCATGCGCGGGGGGGCACGAATCGGGCATGGGCAAGTGATCGACCACATGTTCCTTGACGGGCTGGAAGACGCCTATGACAAAGGCCGCCTGATGGGCACCTTTGCCGAGGACTGCGCCGAAACTTTCCAATTTACCCGCGAGGCGCAGGACGCATATGCGCTGGCTTCCTTGTCCAATGCACTGGATGCGCAGAGGACCGGAGCCTTCGCCCGTGAGATCACGCCGGTGGCCTTGGCCACAAGGACCGGGCAGATCATGGTTGAATCGGATGAGCAGCCCGCCAAGGCCAAGCCGGAAAAGATCCCTCAGTTGAAGCCCGCTTTCCGCAAGGATGGCACGGTCACGGCGGCCAACTCTTCCTCGATTTCAGACGGAGCTGCCGCGCTTGTGCTGGCATCCGAGGATGCGGCGCGTGCGCAGGGTTTGAACATCCGCGCCCGGATCATGGGGCACGCCAGCCACGCGCAGGCACCGGGCCTGTTCACGACAGCCCCCGTCCCGGCTGCGCAGAAACTGCTCAAACGGCTGGGCTGGAGCGTGGATGACGTGGATCTGTGGGAGGTGAACGAGGCGTTCGCAGTGGTCCCCATGGCCTTCATGCAGGAAATGGGCATCCCCCGCGACAAGCTGAACGTGAATGGCGGCGCCTGCGCGCTGGGCCATCCCATCGGTGCCTCTGGCGCGCGGATCATGGTCACACTGCTGAACGCGCTTGAAACGCGCGGCCTGAAGCGCGGCGTGGCGGCCATCTGCATCGGCGGCGGCGAGGGCACGGCCATCGCCATCGAACGGGTCTGATCCCGGTTTCTTCTTGCCCGAAATATCCTCGGGGGCGTCGAACGCAGTTCGACGGTGGGGGCGGAAGCCCCCATTCCCTGCACCAGAAAGTCATGTCATGCACGTCAATTACAACGACCTTGCCGCCACGATCAAAGCCCTGACCGAGGGTGAGAGCGACACCGTCGCCCTCATGGCCACCGTAGCCTGCGAGGTGCATCACAGCGACGACCGTTTCGACTGGACCGGGTTCTACCGTGTAACGGCCCCTGAGCTGTTGAAGATCGGCCCCTATCAGGGTGGACATGGCTGTCTTGTGATCCCGTTCTCGCGTGGCGTCTGCGGTGCCGCGGCGCGCACGGGGCAGGTGCAGATTGTCCCGGATGTCGAGGCATTTCCGGGCCATATTGCCTGTTCCTCTTCAACCCGGTCGGAATTGGTGCTGCCGGTGTTCAGCGGCGCGGGCAAGTTGCTGGGGGTGTTCGACATCGACAGCGATCAGCCGGATGCGTTTACCGAGGATGACGCACAGGCGATTCAATCCATTCTAGCGGATGTTTTCAGGGATGCAGAGTGATGTCCTTCTGACGGCGCTGCTTGCATGAGCCTTGAAGCTTGGGCCGTTTTTGCCTTGTTCTGGGTGGTCTTTGTCACCACGCCCGGACCAAACGCGGTGAATTGCATCACCAACGGCATGACCCACGGGTTCACCCGCAGCCTTTGGGGCGTGCTGGGCATCCTGACGCAGGCGACACTGTTCCTGACCCTATCCGCACTGGGGGTGACGGCCCTGATCGCGGCCTCACCGCAGGCCTTCGGTATCGCCAAGCTGGCAGGGGCGGCGGTGCTGATCTGGCTGGGCCTGCGCGGCTGGATCAATGCGGCCAAGCCAGCGCCTGTGGTCGCACCGCACGCGGGCTCGATCTACACGCGGGCCTTCATGATCGCCACGATCAATCCCAAGAGCGTGGCTGGCTACCTTGCTGCTTTCAGCCAATTCGTGCAGCCGGATGTCCCCATTTGGACGCAGATGTGGGTGATCTTTCCCACCGCGCATTTGATCACGGCGGGCAGCTACTGCACCTATACCGCACTTGGCGCAGCCTTGGGTCGCGCTGCTCTTGGTGCCGTGTTCAACGTCTGGCTCAGGCGCGGCATGGCGCTGTGCTTCATCCTTTACGGTGTGCTTCTTGGCGTATCGGCGCCGCCCGCAGCGCCATCCGGGGCTTGAACAAGCCCCACCGATGCGCCACTTGGAGCGGATGGATAATGCCTATGACCCTCCGACCGATCCCCTGAGCATCCTGCACGAAGATCACGAGATCATCGTTCTGGACAAGCCTGCCGGACTGTTGTCCGTGCCGGGGCGTGGGCCGGAGCTGGCCGATTGCCTGATCACGCGGTTGCAGGTGATTCACCCGCAGGCGCTGCTGGTGCATCGGCTGGACCGTGACACATCGGGCGTGATCGTTTTTGCGCTGACCCCCCACGCCCAGCGCAACCTTTCCCTGCAGTTCGAGGAAAAGCGAACGAAAAAGACCTATCAGGCGCGTCTGGAGGGTTTGCTGAAACCGCGCGAAGGCACCGTCGATCTGCCCTTGATCGTGGATTGGGAAAACAGGCCCCGCCAAATGGTCTGCCACACCACAGGTCGCCCGGCACAAACGGACTGGCGTGTGTTACGGCACGAAGGCGACACGACTCGGGTGCGGCTGTTCCCGCGCACGGGGCGCACCCATCAGCTGCGGGTGCATATGCTGGCTCTGGGGCATGTGATCCTTGGCGACACGATCTATGCCAGTGGTCAGGCGGCGGATCACCCGCGCCTGATGCTTCATGCCGAGGAATTGCGCCTGAGCCATCCCGACACCGGGCGCGGCATGAGTTTCCGCGCGCCTGTGCCGTTCTGAGGGGTCAGGGGATCAGATCAGGCCGGCCTGTTTGAATAGCGTCTTCAGATCCGCTTCGGGGCGCGCGCCGAAATGGCCAATGACCTCGGCCGCTGCCACACAGCCCATACGGCCCGACACTTCAAGGTCCTGCCCGGTCGCCATGCCATAGATGAATCCGGCCGCGAATTGGTCGCCTGCGCCTGTGGCATCGACGGGCACGATTTCGGTCACCGGAACGGTCACGGTCTGTTCGCCCTGCACCAGCACCACGTCGTGGCCCGACCGCGTGCAGACGATCAAACCGGACTCGGACGCGGCTTGTTCCAGAGCTGTGCCCAGATCATCCGTCTCGTAGAGCGATTTCCATTCATGCTCGTTGCCGATCACATAATCCAGTGACCGGACAAGCCGCCGGAAATCGGTGCGGTGACGATCGACGCAGAAGGGGTCGGAGAGCGCGATCCCGGCCTTGCCGCCACCTTTGCGGCACGCGGCGGCGGCGGCCTCAAAAGCCTCTTTCCCCTTGGGTTTGTCGTAGAGATAGCCTTCAAGAAACAGGATCTTTGCCTTGCCCGCCACATCGGCAGGCACGTCATCGGGGCCGAGTTCGGCGGAAATGCCGAGATAGGTGTTCATCGACCGCTCGCCATCGGGCGAGACAAAGATCATGCTGCGCGACGTGGGCAACTCGCCGCCCTTGACCGGATCATTCACGAAGTCCGTGCCCCCCTTGGCCATTTCATCCGCATAGAAACGGCCCAACGCATCATCGTGCACGCGGCCGATAAAGGCCGTTTCAAGCCCAAGATTGCCAAGCCCTGCCAGCGTATTGGCCACCGAGCCGCCGGGTGCCTGACGGCGGTTCTCCATCGCGCCATAGAGCAGTTCGCCGCGTTCACGCTCGACAAGCTGCATGATGCCTTTCTGAATACCCATCAGGTCCAGAAAACTGTCGTCGGACTGGCTGATGACATCGACGATGGCGTTGCCGATACCGACAACCTGATAGGTCTTCATGGGGTCTTCTCCTCAAACGGGCACAGATCACGGATCAGGCAAGCGTTACATTTGGGTTTGCGCGCAACACAGGTATAGCGACCATGCAGGATCAGCCAGTGATGCGCGTGATGCTGGAAATCAGCGGGGATATTGTCCTCGATCGCGCGTTCTACGGCGGTCACGTCCTTGCCGGGGCAGATTCCGGTGCGGTTGCCGACGCGAAAGATATGGGTGTCCACCGCCTGCGTGGGCATGCCCCACCACATGTTCAGCACGACATTGGCAGTTTTGCGCCCCACGCCGGGCAGGGATTCAAGGGCTGCGCGGGAATTGGGCACCTCCCCGCCATAGTCGTCCACAAGGATACTGCTGAGTTTGATGACGTTCTTGGCCTTGTTGCGGAAGAGGCCGATGGTCTTGATATGCTGGATCAGACCTTCCTCGCCAAGATCCAGCATTTTCTGCGGCGTATCGGCGATCTTGAACAATTCCCGCGTTGCCTTGTTCACGCCGATATCGGTGGCCTGCGCGCTGAGCGCGACGGCGACCACGAGCGTATAGGCATTCACATGCTCCAACTCTCCCTTGGGTTCGGGATCAGCCGCCTGAAAGCGGGTGAAGATCGCACGCAGCGTATGGTAATCTAGTTGTCTGACCATGTCCGGTCTATGCCCTGACCGGCCCATCCGGGCAAGGGCCAAGGCATCGCATCCGCCCAGCTTGCGCGAAAGCGCAACATTCGGGTCGCGATAGCCGCCAAAGCTGCGTTAGGATCGACCCGACACATCAGGATAGATGCAGATGACACGCGAAACCACAGCCTCCCTTTCCATCACGGACAAAGTTGCCGACGGCTATCATTATCACGTCATGCGCCGCGCCATCGAGATCATCGATGCGGCGGACAGCCCTTTGGCATTGGATGATCTGGCCGCGCGGATGGGGATGAGTGCGGCGCATTTCCAGCGGCTTTTTTCCGCGTGGGTCGGGGTCTCGCCCAAGCGGTATCAACAGTATCTGGCGCTGGATCATGCCAAGCGGTTGCTGACCGACCGTATGACGACACTGGAGGCCGCCGAAACGGCGGGGCTGTCGGGCACCGGACGGTTGCACGATCTTTTCCTGCGGTGGGAGGCCATGAGCCCCGGTGAATTCGCCAAGCGGGGCGAGGGGTTGCAGATCAATTATGGCTGGTTCACGAGTCCTTTTGGCGAGGTTCTGGCGATGGGCACCGAGCGCGGCCTCTGCGGTCTGGCCTTTACCGAAGAGACAGGTCGGGATGCCGCAATGGCCGATATGACTGCGCGTTGGCCCGCAGCCGGTTATCACCATGCGCCGGATGCCGTGGCCCCTTGGGTCACTGCGGCCTTTGGTGGCGGCGGCGAGGCGGCGCTGCATTTGATCGGCGCCCCTTTCCAGATCAAGGTTTGGGAGGCGCTGCTGTCCATCCCGTCAGGTCATGTCACCACATATTCCGACATCGCCGGAGCCATCGGCCATCCCCGGGCGGTGCGCGCCGTGGGCACGGCCGTGGGGCGCAATCCGGTCAGTTGGCTGATCCCTTGTCATAGGGCGCTGCGAAAATCGGGGGGGCTGGGTGGCTATCACTGGGGCCTTCCGGTCAAACGCGCGATGCTGGCCTATGAATCCGCGCGGGTGGACGCCTGACGATGTAAGGGCTGGATTGATCACGATTGCGGGACAATGGGCGATTTTCTGCCAAGTCCGATATTTCCTTGGGTTGGGAGGGAACGAAGCTTGGGTTATAAGCGTTACAGATCTGAACATTCAGACGTAACCAAGAGGCATCACATGACCCGAGCTCAAAAACCCCTTCTGCTGCTGGCTGGCCTTTCGCTGGTAGCCGTGACCGCTTGCACCGAACCGACCGGCACGGGTGACCCGAACGACCCGAACCGCAACACCCGTCAGGGTGCCGTCGTTGGCGGGATGCTGGGCGCGGCCACAGGCGCGCTGGTAAGTGACAACCGTGCACGTGGTGCCGTGATCGGCGGTATTCTGGGTGCAGGCACCGGTGCCATCGTCGGCAACAACCTGGACAAGCAGGAAGCCGAACTGCGCCGGGATCTGGGCAACCAGGCGCGCATCACAAATACAGGCGACCGCCTGATCGTGTCGATGCCGCAGGACATCCTGTTCGCCACGGACAGCGCCACGCTGCGTTCGGATCTGCAGGGTGATCTGCGCACCATCGCCAGCAGCCTGAACAGCTATCCCGACACCACGATTCAGGTGGTGGGCCACACCGACAACACGGGTGCTGCCTCCTATAATCAGCAGCTTTCCGAGCGTCGTGCCAATGCAGTTGCAGGCGTGCTGATCAGCAGCGGAGTGTCGGGCGGTCGGATCCGCACCTTCGGCGCGGGCGAAGATCAGCCCATCGCGTCGAACCTGACACCAGAAGGTCGCGCGCAGAACCGCCGCGTCGAGATCGTGATTGTTCCCAACGGCTGATCCGCCGGAACTGGTCAACGAAATAGAACGCCCCGCCTGATTGGCGGGGCGTTCTCTATTCTGCCGGATCAAGAATGCACTTCAACAGAGCAGCGTGCAGTCGATCACAGCGCCTGTGCGCCTGCATGACTTGTCCACGCGGTCCGATGGGTTAGGTGTGACCTATCCTGTTCAACAGTTTTGAAGGTGCCTCAAATGTCGCAACCCGTTCTTCTGGGCCTGTCCGGATCGCTACGCGCCGGATCGTTCAACCGTAAACTTCTGGCCGAGGCAGCGCGACTGTTCGGTGAGGCTGAGTTTATTGAGGGCGATCTGAACCTGCCGCTCTACAACGGTGATCTGGAGGATGCAGAAGGCATCCCCGCCGCGGTTCAAAAGCTGGCAGACCAGATTGCCGCTGCCGATGCTGTCGTCATTTCAACGCCCGAATACAACAAGGGCATTTCCGGAGTGATGAAAAATGCGCTGGATTGGGTCAGCCGCACCAAGGGGTCGCCCTGGTCGGGCAAGCCGGTGGCAATTCTGTCCGCCACCGCTGGCCGCGCGGGAGGGGAGCGCGCGCAGGTGATGCTGCGCAACTGCATGGTCGCGTTTCGTCCCCGCATCCTGCAGGGGCCCGAGATGTTGCTGGCGCAGACCTCGGAGCAATTCGACGAGAACGGTCACCTGAAGGGCGAGATCTACATCAAGACCCTGACGGATCTGATGGCCGCCCTACGAGCGGAAATTGCGCGCGGCTGATATGGTCTTCGGAAGGCGGGTTCAGCGCCCGCCTTCACCACGCCGATCCGCTTCGGCCCCGATATCAAACATCCGTGCGGCGATGGACTGGCCAAGACGCAGATCGCCCAGCACCACTGTTGTGCTGTTTCCCGCATCGTCATTGATGACCCACTGGCGCAACTGTATCGGGTTGCCGGTAAAGACCATCTGGATATTGCCATACTCGGGATGTTGCGGGTCCTGTGCCGTCACGGTCGTCGCGGTGCCATCGTAGCTGTGCCCCGTCACCATGCGGGCTTGTCCAAGGTTCACCCGCTCGGCAAGGATGATCGACAAAGGCGTGCGTGCCAGTGGATATGTCTCGGGTCCGGTGTTGGACTTGGGATCAAAAATCGCAACTGTGCCGGCGCTGGCCAGAACCAGCGTCTGATCGGGCGGGGCATATTCAAAGCGGATCCGCCCCGGTCGGTTTATATAGATCGTGCCGGTGGAAATGGTGCCATCCGCGTTGATCTGCGTGAAGTCGCCGGACGCGGTCCGCATGTCGTTCAGATAACTGGATATTTCAGCAAGCGGCAGTTTCTCTGCCGCCGCCGGAAGGGCCAACGCCATCGCAAGGACAGGTCCGAGCAGGGGGGCCAGAAGAAAGCGCATCATGTTCATGCTCTCCATATATGCCGCTTTTGTTCGCTCTGCACCTTGCCTTGCGTCACAAAAGCGAGACACCGCCGAGAGCCGTGCGTGAAGTGATGGTGCCTCAGTGTTCCGGCACCAGCACTTCGCGCTTGCCCACGTGGTTGGCCGGGCTGACGACGCCCTGCTCTTCCATCTGCTCGACCAGACGCGCGGCCTTGTTGTAGCCGATGGCCAGTTTGCGCTGGATATAGGAGGTGGAGCATTTGCGATCCTTGACGACAATCGCCACGGCGGTGTCGTACAGCGCATCCTCGAGATCGGTATTGCCGCCGCTGGCCAGACCCAGAACTGCGTCGATATCGGCCTCGCGATCCTCGTCCGGGCCATCCAGAACCGAGTTCATGTATTTCGGCGGACCGAAGGCCTTGAGGTGGTTGACGATCTCCTCGACTTCTTCATCGCTGACGAAGGGGCCATGGCACCGGATGATCTTGGCGCCGCCCGCCATGTAGAGCATGTCGCCCATGCCCAAAAGCTGCTCGGCGCCCATTTCGCCCAGAATGGTGCGGCTGTCGATCTTGGACGTCACCTGGAACGAGATCCGGGTCGGGAAGTTGGCCTTGATCGTGCCGGTGATGACATCCACCGACGGGCGCTGAGTCGCCATGATCAGATGTATACCAGAGGCCCGCGCCATCTGCGCCAAGCGCTGTATGCAGGCTTCGATCTCCTTGCCGGCGACCATCATCAGATCCGCCATCTCGTCGACGATGACGACGATATAGGGCATCTTTTCGGGCATCAGTTCTTCGGTTTCGAACACCGGTTCGCCAGTCTCATCGTCAAAGCCGGTCTGGACCGTGCGGCTGAACATCTCGCCCTTGGCCAGCGCATCGGCCACGCGGCTGTTATAGCCATCGATGTTGCGCACGCCCATCTTGGACATCTTGCGATAGCGCTCTTCCATCTCGCCCACGACCCACTTTAGGGCGACGACCGCCTTTTTCGGGTCGGTCACAACGGGCGAGAGCAGATGAGGGATGCCGTCATAGACGGACAGTTCCAGCATCTTGGGGTCGATCATGATCAACCGGCATTCTTCCGGCGTCAGGCGGTAGAGCAGCGACAGGATCATCGTGTTGATCGCCACCGATTTACCCGACCCCGTAGTTCCGGCAATCAGCAGGTGAGGCATCTTGGCGAGGTTCGCGACGATGGGATCGCCGCCGATGTCCTTGCCCAGCGCCAGCGGCAGTTTCATGTTGCTGTCGCCATAATCGCGCGCCGAAAGGATCTCGCGCAGGACCACTTTTTCGCGGTTCTCGTTCGGCAGTTCGATCCCGATTACGGTGCGGCCAGGCACGGTGGAGACGCGCGCCGACAGGGCCGACATGGACCGGGCGATGTCATCTGCCAGACCGATCACGCGGCTGGCCTTGAGGCCCGGCGCGGGTTCCAGCTCATACATGGTCACGACGGGTCCGGGGCGGACCGAAACGATGTCGCCCTTGACACCGTAATCATCCAGCACGGATTCGAGCATCCGCGCGTTCTGCTCCAGCGCCTCATCGCTGAGGTGGTGTCGCTGGATCAGCGCGGGGTTCGACAACAGCGCCAGTGGGGGCAGTTCATAAACGGCCTCTTCCGGGTCGAATTTCAGCGCGGGCTGGGCCTCGGCCTTGGCGCGGGTCGAGGGCTGAACAGGCTTGCGCGGCGGGTGTTGCACCACGCTGCGGGGTTGCGCCACCGGGATTTGCATAGGCTCGGGCTGGAGGGTGTAGGGCTGATCGGCCTGATAGGCAAAGGCGTCGTAATCATCCTGATCCGCATCATCCACCTGATCAAACGGCGCATCATAGGCGTTGTCATAGGAGTCGTCGAAAATGTTGTCATCATGCGACCCGGCGGCATAGGCCACAGGCGTCGCAGCGGCAGCGATAGACGCGACCGGAGTCATGGCGGCGGAAGCAGCCGCAGCCACCACGCCTTTGTGGGCCGCGGTCAGCGGCGGTTCGGCCTTGATCGCGGTTCGGGTCGGATTGAAGACAAGCGGATCCGGCCCACGCCCACGTCCGCGAGTCAAAGGGGCGTGTTGCGCCGGGGCCATGGGCGGCACAGGACGCACGCGTGACTTGATGACATCTGCGATCTTGGCCCGGATACGGTCGTCACCGGGGGCCAGATCATGCTGGGCAAAAGCGGCGGCCGGATATTGTTCGACCAGTTCCGGCTCGGGCATGGCTTCGACGCGGCGGCCGAAACCGGGAACACGGGCCAGCAGACCAGATTTGATCTTGCCGATGGGACCCGGATCAGGTTCGTGCTGCCATGCAGCCTCGTCCTGCCATTGTTCGTCTTCTTCCCAGTTCATCGACGGAGGCGCCGGGGGAAGGTCGTTGCGTCGCGCCACCAATGGGGCGCGTTCAGACTGTGCCATCAAGGGCGCACGACGCGGGTCTGCCATCAGTGCTGAGCTCGCCTGCATGGATTGCGTTGCAGCCAAGGCTGCAGCCTCTTCGGCCTCACGCGTGCGGATCAACCGCCTCTCGGCAGCGCGAGCCTGCAAGCCCTGCGCCATCTGGACCGTACCGGATGCGCCGCGTCCCATCATCTGCATCAGCCGCGCATAAGACAGAATGAGTCCGACAAGAAGAAAGCGTCCGATCCGCTTCAATTCGATGCGGGTGAAGCCCAGCACAAAGGATCCCAATGCCAGCATCGCCAGCGCCAGAACCAGCGATGCCAGTTTGATCCCCACGGCAGAACCCAGTGGAACGGTAGTCAACACCATCCCCATGATCATGTCGCCGAAGACGCCGCCCAGACCGAAATGATGCGTCTCGCGCCAGACATCTCCGGGATTGAGTGTTGCGGCATATACCGAGCACAGCGCCACGGCGATGGGCGCAAAGATCAGCCGCCCCATGGCGCGTTCTTCGCCCCTGTGCAGCGCAAAGCGCACGCCCCAAGCAAACAGCACAATGGCGATGGCCCAACTGCCCCAGCCTGCGATCATGAACAGGGGGGCCGCGATGGTCGCACCCATCCGGCCCATCCAGTTCTGCACCGGCGCATCGGTGGCCGACAGGAAAGACGGATCTTCGGGATTGTAGGAGATGACCATCGCCGCCGCCGCGCAGCCCAGAACGATCAGCACCAGCCCCAACAGTTCCTTGCCGCGCTTTTCAATCGCTGCCTGAACGTCGCTGTCGAACAGCGGATCGCGCCCACGGGTCTGATATGCCATGCCTGCCCTCGTCCTCTTACCCATAGATGCAGTCGCGCAGGGCGATCAGCCCGGCCTGCATCTCGTTGATTGGGGCCACCATTGCGACCCGGATATAGCCTTTGCCGGGGTTGTCCCCGTTCACGTCGCGGCTCAGATAGGCACCGGGCAGAACCCGCACGCCTGTCTGCTGCCAGAGTTTCAATGCCGCTGACTCGCCATCCTCGACGGGCAGCCACAGAAAGAACCCGGCGTCAGGTCCTTTGTAGCTGTTCACACCCGCGAAGACCGCATCGGCGGCCTGATATTTCTCGCCATAGAGACGACGGTTCTCGATCACATGATCCTCGTCGGCCCACACCGTTTCCGAGGCCCGCTGCAACGGTAGGGGGATCGGTGCACCGGCATAGGCGCGCAGCTGACGCGCCCGTGCGATGCTTTGCGGACCGCCCGCCATGAAACCTGACCGCAGGCCCGGCAGATTGGAGCGTTTGGACAGCGAGTGAAAAATGACCACGCGCTCGGGATCCGTACCCATCTCGGCGGCCACCTCAAGCGCGCCGACGGGCGGCGCGTCACGATAGATCTCGGAATAGCACTCATCGGCGAAGATCTTGAAATCATAGCGCTCTGCCAGCGCTATCAGATTGTGCCAATACTCCCGGCTTGCCACAGATCCCTGCGGGTTGGCGGGCGAGCAGATATAGGCCGCTGCTGTCCGGTTCAGCACCTCGACGGGCAGGGACGTGTAATCGGGCAGGTAGCCTCCGTCACGGGTGGCGGGCACGAAGACAGGCTCTGCCGCCACCGAAATCGCGCCGATCATGTAGACCTGATAGAAGGGGTTCGGCATCAGGATCGCGGGCTTGGCCCCGGCTTTCTGTTCCGGGACCAGCGCCATACAGGCGTTATAGAGCCCCTCGCGCGTGCCGTTCAGCGTCATCACCTGCTTTTGTGCATCAAGGCTTACGCCATAGCGCCGCGCGATCCACGCACCGATCGTATCCAGCAGTTCGGGCGTTCCCTCGTTGGGCGGATAGCGACCGAAATCGGCGATATTCTCGGCGATCACGCGGCCGACCCAATCGGGAAAAGCGTGTTTCGGCTCTCCGATCGTCATATGCACGACTGGTCCGCCGGGCGCGTGCGCGTCCAGAAGTTCCCGCAAGCGCGGAAACGCATAGGCCGGTAGGTTCGAGAACCGCTCGGGGAACATGTTTAAACTGCCTCAATCATCGGGATCATGACGCCCCGTTTGGTTGCAAACTATCGAACCGCGCGGCTTGCGTCCAGAAAAAGCAGCGGGATTCCGGCCTCTTGTGGCATTTCAGCAAAAGAGGTGCTGCAAAGATGCCCTGGGTCGGCTGTTCCGCTTAACCGAGCGCGGTTTCGGCCGCCGCAGACAGGCGCAACAGCCGCTCTTCGGCCATAGGCGCCCCCATCAGCATGATCCCGCAACCGGGCGTGCCTGTGGGCAGGGTCGTGGCGCAAAGGCCCATCAGATTCCCTGCGCGCGTATTGCGCAGGGTCAGCAGGTTTTCGGTCACATAGTAGTCGTGATCCGACATCAGCCGCTCCAGATTTGGCGGCGTATTGGGCGCGGTCGGGCAGATCACCGCGTCAAAACCGGCCATGCGGGCGTGCCATGCCTGCCGCCCCGCATCAAGGGTGCGCCATGCGGCCACGTAGTCAGCAGCCTTGAAGGCCGCTCCGCCCCGGAAGCGTTCAAGAATCTGGTCGAACATCAGATGGGGGGCTGCTTCGATCACCTCGCGCCAGATGCCGTATGCCTCTGCGGTGAACAGGATAGGAGCCAGCTTCATTGCCTCTGCCAGTTCAGGGGCTTCGACCTCTTCGATGGTGGCGCCTGCGGCCTCAAGCCGCTGGACAGCCTTGGCAAAAGCCGTGGCGGGCGCATCGCGCAGATCGTCCATCACGACGGTCTTCAGGATCGCCAGACGCCGCCCTGACAGGCTTGCCCCGCGCAAATCTGCGGGCTTACCCCCTTCAAGTGCGGCCAGAAGAAGCGCCGCGTCCTCGACCGAGCGTGTCAGAGGTCCGACCGTATCGAACCGCTCGCACAGCGGAACAACACCGGCGCAGGACACCCGCCCTGCCGTGGTCTTGAGGCCGACAAGGTCGTTCCAGCCTGCCGGAATCCGCACCGACCCGCCCGTGTCTGTGCCAATCCCCGCCGAAGCCAGCCCAAAGGCCACGGATGTCGCAGCACCCGAGCTGGACCCACCCGGAACAGCGGCGTGGTCATTCACATTCGGCGGGGTGGCGGTCACGGGATTCAGGCCCAGCCCACTGAAAGCAAGTTCACTGGTATGGGTCTTGCCCAGACAGATCAGTCCCGCGGCCGTGGCGTTGCGCAACACGTCGGCATCGCGGTCCGGCACGCGCCCTTTCAGCAGGGCAGAGCCCGCCTCGGTCAGCACCCCGGCGGTATCGAAAAGGTCTTTCCAACTGATGGGCACACCGTCGAGAGGCGACAGGCGCAGTCCGGCCCGCGCGCGCGCCCGCGCAGCCCCGGCTTCGGACAAGGCGCGGTCCGGCATGGTCCGGGCATAGATGCGGTCTGTCATCGGATGCGCGGCGATGGCGTCCAGATAGGCCTGTGTCAGATCGACCGGGTCCAGTTTTCCCGCGCCGATGGCTCGTCCTTGATCCGCCGCTGTGCGGCCCAGCCAATCCTGCATCCCCAACCCCTCCCAATACCGATATGTCGCAGACGGTAGCGTCAGTCAGGCGCATGGACAATCCCATCCATTCCCCCATATTTGCGCCATGACATATGACAGCGATATCCTGATTGTGGGCGGCGGGCTGAATGGCCCTGTTCTGGCACTCGCCCTTGCCCGGTCGGGCCTGACTTCGACTGTGATCGACGCACAGCCTGCGGACTCGCTTGCGGCGGACGGGTTCGACGGTCGCTCATACGCGTTGGCGTTGGCCTCGGTCCGCCTGCTACGGCGGCTTGGGCTGTGGGAGGCGCTGGCGGATGACGCGCAGCCGATGCTGGAGATCAAGGTCAGCGACGGCCGCGCCGGCGAGGGGCCGCTTTCGCCCTTCCATCTGCATTTTGACCATGCCGAGATCGAAGAAGGCCCGATGGGCCACATGGTCGAGGACCGCCATCTGCGCCAGGCGGTACTTGAGGCGATCACTGACAACCCTTTGATTACAAAGCTGAACGGCGAGACCGTCATTGCGCAGGATGCTGGCGCGCAGGGGATCACGGTCACCCTCGCCTCTGGCCGGATCTTGACTGGGCGAGTGCTGGTGGGTGCCGATGGACGCCGATCCGGCACGGCAGAGCGGGCAGGAATCAGCCGGACAGGATGGGATTACGGACAAACCGCGCTGGTCTGCGCCATCGCGCATGACCTTCCGCATCACGGCATCGCACATCAGTTCTTCATGCCGCCAGGACCTCTGGCGATCCTGCCGCTGAAGGGCAATCGCAGTTCCATCGTCTGGTCGGAAACGCATGCCAATGCCGCGGCGTTCAATGCCTTGTCGGATGAGGACTACCTGACCATGCTGCGTCCGCGTTTCGGCGATTTTCTGGGCGAGATCCGGCTGGCCGGGGCGCGCTACACCTATCCGTTGAACCTGACCCTCGCCAACAGCTTTATCGCACCTCGTCTTGCGCTGGTGGGAGATGCCGCGCATGGCGTGCATCCGATCGCTGGACAGGGCCTTAACGCAGGTCTGCGCGATATCGCGGCACTGACGCAGGTGATGACGGATGCAAGACACCGCGGCGAGGATATCGCCTCGGATTCGGTGCTGGAACGCTATCAGCAATGGCGGCGGTTCGACACCGCGACACTGGCGCTGGCGACGGACCTGACGAACAAGATCTTTGCAAGCGACAACCCTTTGTTACGGCTGGGCCGCGATATCGGCATGGGTGTCGTCAATGCCATCCCGGGCCTGCGTCGCGGGTTTATCCGTGAGGCCGCCGGGCTGACCGGCGACCTGCCAGAGTTGATGCGGGGCTGACCGCCTCAATCACCCAGCTTTGCGTGCACCTCGTCCAGATCGATCTCGCCCACCGGCATCTTGTTGGCAGGGTTTTCGAAATCGTATTTGAACAGGTCGAAGTCGCGCTTGTAGATCTCATAAACCAGATGCATCGACAGATCGTCGAAGTAATCTTCGACCGGATGCAGACGCTTGGGCCCGTGCCCCTCGGATTCATTGAAACGCGGGATCGTCGCCAGATCCACCTTGTGGGGCGTTTCGATCGAGTCCAGCACGGTCTGCATCCCGTCATTGAACGCCTCGGTCCAGAAGATGCTGTCGTAGCGACCGCCATTGACGATGAAGGTCGAGACATGCCCCGACATCGCCGACCAATGGATATCCGGCTCCATCGGGCGGCGCCAGCGGATGGTGTCGCGTGCGAACAGAAGAAAACGGCGGAAACTGCGGATCTGGTCGAATTCGGCTGTGCCATCCTCGCCTCCAACCTCGATCCCGTATTTCTGGGTCAGCATGGGCACCAGATTGCCGCGATAGCGACGCCCGTTCCGCTGGATGCCACAGATCTTGTCAAAGAATGACGACAGGATGCGGGTATAGGGATTGCGCACGCAGGTGAAGGCATAGGAGGCATGCTCCTTCACATTCTTCTCGATCAGGACCTGACTTTCAGGCTGTGCCCATTTGTGCAGGCCAGCGGTGGAATCATGGATGTCACCGTCGAAGAACGCGCCATGATCCGAGTAAAAGAGGATCTGTCCGATGGTCGAGCAGGCGCATTTCGGCACCACGCGATAGACCACGCTCTCGCTTTCCGTCATCCAAGTGCCCGGAAACCCCATCTGCTCTGCCTCCAAACCACGCGTCTTTTTTATGCGACGCTATATACCAACTTTGCAAAATCGAAAGAAAGCCTGTTTATTCATTCCTCTGGGATCGGTATCACTCTTCCTCATATCTGTAACCAAAGGCTTGTGGTTTCCTGAATGGCGAGAATTGCATTCATTCTTCTGTGCCACAAGGACCCCGAAGCGATCATCGCGCAGGCACAGCGTCTGACGGCTGTGGGCGACTTCATGGCCATCCATTTCGATGGGCGCGCCAGTGACGCCCATTATCGCAAGATACGGGATGCGCTGCGGAACAATCCCAATGTCACCTTCGCCAAGCGGCGGGTCAAATGCGGCTGGGGTGAATGGTCTTTGGTCAGGGCAACTTTGGCGGCTGTTCATGCGGCGGTGGACGCTTTTCCCCGCGCCACGCATTTTTACATGCTGTCGGGTGACTGCATGGCCATCAAGTCGGCAGAATACGCCCATGCCTTCCTTGACTCCGCAGACATGGACTACATCGAAAGCTTCGACTTCTTCGAAAGTGACTGGATCAAGACCGGGATGAAGGAGGACCGGCTGATCTACAGGCACTTCTTCAACGAACGGAACAACAAGCGCCTGTTCTATGCTGCTTTCAACCTTCAGAAACGTCTCGGTCTGAAGCGAGATATCCCGCAGGACCTTCAGATCCAGATCGGCAGCCAATGGTGGTGCCTGCGCCGCCGCACGATCGAACAGATCCTCGATTTCACCCGCCGCCGTCCCGATGTGATGCGCTTCTTCAGCACCACATGGATCCCGGATGAGACATTCTTTCAGACCCTCGTCCGCCACCTGATCCCCGAGGCCGAGATCAACTGCCGCACCCTGACCTTCCTGATGTTCTCGGATTACGGGATGCCGGTGACATTTTACAACGACCATTACGATTTGCTGCTCAGCCAGGATTTCCTTTTCGCGCGCAAGATTAGCCCCGGCGCCACGACGCTCAAGGCGCGGTTGGGCGATCTCTATGCCGCCGAAGGGGTGCGCTTCCAGATCTCGAACGAGGGGCGCAGTCTTTACAAGTTCCTTGCCGGGCGGGGCCGGATCGGTCGCCGCTTCGCGTCCCGCTTCTGGGAGACGGAAAGCACGCTGGGCAGAGAGCGTGAATTGCTGATTCTGGTCTGCAAGAAATGGCACGTGGCCAAACGCCTGCTCTACCGTATCCGTCAGGTCACGAACGTGCCGGTGATCGAGTATCTTTTCAACGAGGAGAGCACCTATCTGCCTGATCTGGGCGGCATCCAGTCCAGTCTTGGCAAGCGCACGCGGCATCGCCGCGCGCTGATGCGGATGCTGTTCGACTATTACGAAACGGATCGGTTGATCGTGTGCATGGACCCCGGCAATCTGGACCTCTTGCAGGATTTTTGCGGTGACCGCTCGACCACACGTCTGCTCGAGGTCGAATGCCAGTTCTCGGACGACTACCTGATCGGTCATGCGAAACGCGTGGGTCTGGCGGGAGAGCAGACCCCGCCCGATACGCTGGCGCGGCTGCTGCCCACGATCCGCAACGACATGACCTTCGAGAGCGACCGGATCCGCGATCAGAACTTTGAACATCACCACCGCATCCGTGAGATCGACCCGGTCGAAGAGAACACGCGGAAACTGTCGCAGTTTCTTGCCATTTCCCACGACAAGGCGCATGAAATCGCAGCAACCGACTATCTTTTTGCCGACTGAGGTGCCCGATGGCCTATACTTATGACGACCAGAACGTGTTCGCAAAGATCCTGCGCGGGGAGATTCCAAGCCGCAAGGTTCTGGAGACCGAACACACGCTGGCCTTTCATGACATTTCCGAACAGGCACCCGTCCATGTGCTGGTGATCCCCAAGGGGCCTTACGTCACCTATGATCACTTCGCGCAGGCCGCCTCGGATGCCGAGATCGTGGACTTCACCCGCGCCATCGGCGAGGTTTGCCGGATCATGGAGGTGCAGCCCGGAATGGGTGGCGGCGGTTTCCGCGCTATCTCGAACGCGGGTGCCGCGGGCGTGCAGGAAGTGCCGCATCTGCATGTGCATATCCTTGGCGGACGTGTGCTGGGCCGGATGCTGCCGCGCGCAGAATAGGCGCCGCGCCCTGTTTCTTCTTGCCTAAAATATCCCCGCGCGGAGCGCATCCGAGAGGTGTCGCAGGCGCGCGGGATGGGATCAGGCAGAGCGGGTCAGGTTCAGGAATACATCCTGCAGGTCGGCCTGTTCTGTCTTGACGTCGCGGATGGACACACCCGCATCATGCACCGCTTCCAAGACCTGCTCGGCCGAGGTTTGGCTGGTGTGATAGCTGATGGCCAGCGATCCGTCGGGACGCCGTGTCACGTCCAACCCCGGGCCGGCAGGCAAGGTCTGGGCCGGGCTGGCGGGGTGGATCACCATGGTCTTGCGGTCCATCTGGCCCAGAAGGTTAGCTGTACTGTCGCGGGCGACGACCTGTCCCTGATTGATGATGGCGATCTGGTCGCACATTTCCTCGGCCTCTTCGAGGTAATGGGTCGTCAGGATGATGGTCATGCCCTGTTCGCGGTTCAGCCTGCGGATATTGGTCCACAGCATCTGGCGCAATTCGATGTCCACGCCTGCTGTGGGTTCGTCTAGCACAAGGATTTGCGGGTGATGCACCAGCGCCTTGCCCAGCAGAAGCCGCCGCCGCATCCCGCCTGACAGGGTGCGGGCATAGGCATCGGCCTTGTCCTCAAGCCCGATCAGGGCCAGAATTTCGTCGCTGCGCCTTTGGGATTTTGGCACGCCGTAAAGACCCGCCTGCACTTCCAGCGCGGCGCGCGGCGTGAAGAACGGGTCAAGGTTCAGCTCTTGCGGCATCACGCCGATCGCGGCGCGCGACTGGCGCGGGTTCACATCCTGATCAAAGCCCCAGATCCGCACCTGTCCTGCGGTCTTGACCACCAGCCCTGCAAGGATGTTGATCAGCGTGGACTTGCCCGCCCCGTTCGGCCCCAGCAGGCCGAAGACCGAACCGGTAGGAATATCAAGGTCAACGCCCCGCAGCGCCTGTTTTTCCGGTTGGCCCTTGGCCCCGCCATAGGTTTTCACCAGCCCCCGGATTTCGATCGCATTGCCGCTCATGGTCTACTTGCCCCTGCTCGTCTCATCGCTCATAACGGACCTAATCCAATTGACCGCGAAAGGGAATGTCCCGAGATGACGATCGAGGCGCCAGAGACAAAGCTTGTCGATACCTACCGCGTGGCCTGTGACGGGGGCGAAGGTGCCCTGGGCCATCCGCGTGTCTGGCTACAGATACCGCACGAACATGGATGGGTGGAATGTCCCTATTGCGATTGCAAATTCGTGCACCGCGATTTCGAGGGCAAGGTCTGATCGCTGGCCAGTGTTCTGCTTGAACGGGCAGATGCCTCCGGCGGGGATATTTTGAGCAAGAAGACGCAGCGGGCCCAAGGCCCGCGAAAGGGGCGCGCATGACATTCGGCAAGGGTTGCCACCTGCATCTGATCGACGGCTCGGCCTTCATCTTTCGCGCCTATCACGCGCTGCCGCCGCTGACGCGGAAGTCCGATGGCTTGCCGATTGGCGCTGTGTCGGGCTTTTGCAACATGTTGCAGCGCTATGTGGAAAACAACAGCGGCGCGGATGCGGCGACCCATGTGGCCGTGATCTTCGACAAGGGCAGCCATACGTTCCGCAACGACATGTATGACCTCTACAAGGCCAACCGCGAGGCCATGCCCGAGGACCTGCGCCCCCAGATCCCTTTGACGCGCGCCGCGACCGAGGCGTTCAACATCGCCTGCAAGGAGTTGGAGGGGTTCGAGGCTGATGACATCATCGCGACCCTGGCCTGTCAGGCCCGTGAGGCCGGGGGCCGCGTGACCATCGTCAGTTCGGACAAGGACCTGATGCAGCTGGTGGGTGACGGGGTCGAGATGCTGGACCCCATGAAGAACCGCCGCATCGACCGCGAGGGTGTGATCGAGAAATTCGGCGTCGGCCCCGAACATGTGGTCGATGTGCAGGCGCTGGCAGGCGACAGCGTGGACAACGTCCCCGGCGCCCCCGGTATCGGCATCAAGACGGCGGCGCTGCTGATCAACGAGTTCGGCTCGCTTGAGGCGCTTCTTGATCGTGCGGAAGAGATCAAGCAACCCAAGCGGCGGGAGGTGTTGCAGCAGCACCGCGCACAGATCGAACTGTCCAAGCGGTTGGTGCAGCTTGACTGCGACATGGTGCTGGATTTCACGTTGGATGATCTGGAAATTCGTGATCCTGATCCGGACAAGCTGTTGGCCTTTCTGGCGGAGATGGAGTTCCGCACCCTGACCAAGCGGATCTCGGATGCGCTGGGCGTCAAGGCACCCGTGATCAAGGACACCGACCCTGCCGGGGCGGCACCTTTGAGCGACAGCCCGGACAACGGCACCGCCCCCGCCGAGGTGCCCTTTCCCAAGACCTATGAACGCGTGGCGGATATGGCCGCCCTTGAGCGCTGGATCACTCTGATCCGTGACCGGGGCCATGTGGCCGTGGATACTGAAACTACCAGCCTTGACGAGATGCGCGCCGAACTGGTTGGGATTTCCCTGTGCGTCGAGGCGGGCAGCGCATGCTATATCCCGCTGGGTCACAAGGCGGGGGCGGCGGATGATCTGTTCGGATCAGACGCGCTTGCCGAGGGGCAATTGCCCATGTCGGATGTTCTGGCCGCGCTGAAGCCTGTGCTTGAGGACGACAGCATCCTCAAGATCGGGCAGAACATGAAGTATGACGCCAAGATCTTTGCCCGCCATGCAATTACGGTGGCGCCCATCGATGATACGATGCTGATGTCCTATGCCCTGAATGCCGGACTGCACGGGCATGGGATGGACACGCTGTCCGAGCGGTATCTGGGGCATGAACCGATTGCCATCAAGACGCTTCTGGGTGGCGGCAAATCCGCGATCACCTTTGACCGCGTGCCGATTGACGAAGCGGTAACCTACGCCGCCGAAGATGCGGAAATTACCCTGCGCCTGTGGCAGTTGTTCCGCCCTCAACTGCACCGCGCGCGGGTCACGACCGTTTATGAAACCCTTGAGCGCCCGTTGGTGCCCGTATTGGCGCGGATGGAGATGGCAGGCGTCAAGGTGGACCGCGACACCCTCAGCCGCATGTCCAATGCTTTCGCGCAGAAGATGGCGGGGCTGGAGGCCGAGATTCACGAACTGGCCGGTGAGACGTTCAATGTCGGCTCCCCCAAGCAATTGGGCGAGATCCTGTTCGACAAGATGGGGTTGGAGGGCGGCAAGAAGGGCAAGACCGGCGCTTATGCCACGGGTGCCGATGTGCTGGAGGATCTGGCGACAATGCACGATCTGCCCGGTCGCGTGCTGGACTGGCGGCAGTTGAGCAAGCTGAAATCCACCTATACGGATGCATTGCAGGATCACATCAACCCCGAAACGGGGCGGGTGCATACGTCCTATATGCAGACGGGGGCGAATACGGGGCGACTGTCCTCGGCCGATCCCAACCTGCAGAACATCCCCGTGCGCAGCGAGGAAGGCCGCCGCATTCGCGAGGCTTTTGTGGCCCCTGAAGGACGTGTGCTGGTCAGTCTAGACTATAGCCAGATCGAGCTACGGATTCTGGCCCATATCGCCGGGATCGACGCGCTGAAACAGGCCTTCCGTGAGGGGCAGGACATTCACGCCATGACCGCCTCCGAGATGTTCGACGTGCCGATGGACCAGATGACGTCCGATATCCGCCGCCGCGCAAAAGCGATCAACTTCGGCGTGATCTATGGGATTTCCGGCTTTGGTCTGGCGCGGAACCTGCGCATCCCGCGGGCCGAGGCGCAGGGTTTCATCGACCGTTATTTCGAGCGTTTTCCCGGTATCCGCACCTATATGGACGAAACCAAGGCCTTTGCGCGCGACCATGGCTATGTCCAGACGCTGTTCGGGCGCAAGATCCACACGCCAGACATCAATGCCAAGGGACCGACCGCAGGCTTTGCCCAGCGCGCAGCGATCAACGCGCCCATTCAGGGCACAGCCGCTGATATCATCCGCCGCGCGATGATCCGCATGCCCGCCGCGATCAAGGGCCAGCCCGCCACGATGCTGTTGCAGGTGCATGACGAATTGATCTTCGAAGTGGATGAAAACGCCGCCGACCGGTTGATCGACACCGCGCGAGAGGTGATGCAAACCGCCTGCGAGCCGGTGTTGAAACTGGATGTGCCGCTGATCGTGGATGGTGGCAAAGGGCACAACTGGGCCGAGGCGCATTGACCACGGCACAAGGGACAAACAGATGACAGACAGCGCAGCACAAGCATCAGACCAGCACCTTGCTGACAGCCTGACCCGCGTTCTGACCGTGGAGCGGATCGAGGAGGATTTCTATCGCGGCATCGCCACACCGCAGGGGCGCGGGCGCAGCTTTGGTGGGCAGGTGATCGGGCAGGCGCTGATGGCGGCGACGATGACGGTTGATCCTTCACGACCCAACCATTCTCTGCATGGCTATTTCATGCGTCCCGGTGACGCGACGCAGCCCGTGCTCTACCGGGTTGAGCGGGACCGTGATGGAGGTAGTTTCGCCACCCGCCGCGTCGTGGCGATCCAGCATGGGAAGCCGATCCTGAATCTTGCCGCCTCGTTTCACGTACCTGAGCCGGGGCTGACGCATCAGGACAGTATGCCCGATGTGCCCGCCCCCGAGGATCTGGAAACCGAAGAAGCGATGGCCGCCCGCATGGGTGATGCCCTGCCCGAGGCCTTTCGCAACTGGCTGAAAACGCCACGCCCGGTCGAGATGCGCTCGGTCACGCCGCGCCCTCCGTTTGACCGGACACCCCGGCCACCGGTGCAGGATATCTGGATCAGGGTCCGGGGCCGCATGTCCGACGATCCCGCGATGCATCGGGCGGCACTGGCCTTTGCCTCGGATATGGGGTTGCTGGGCACCTCGATGATGCCGCATGGCAAGACCTTTACGGATTTGGATATGCAGTTCGCCAGCCTTGATCACGCGTTGTGGGTACATGACGAGTTCCGCGTGGATGACTGGCTGCTTTATACGATGGACAGCCCTTGGGCAGGTGGCGCACGCGGCTTCAATCGGGGCCGCGTTTTCACCCGCGACGGGCGGCTGGTGGCCAATGTCGCGCAAGAGGGGCTTGTCCGGCAGGTGACGCCGCGCGGCTGAGGGCCCTCTGATTCATCGTTTCACAATTACTCTATCCAGCACGCGACGCGCCTCAGGCTGGCAGGCGGTTCGATACTTCGATCAGGTTGCAATCGGGGTCACGCAGGTAGATCGACAGGATCGGCCCTTCTGCCCCTGTGCGGCGAACGGGGCCTTCTTCGACAGTGATAGCTTGTGCCGCAAGATGCGCTTGCCAGGCATCCAATGGCGTCTCGCTTAGAAAGCAGAGATCGGCTGATCCCGCCTGCACATGGCCGGCATGGGGACGAAACTCGGCGCCGACTTGATGCAGGTTGATCTTCTGCGCCCCGAAGCGCAGCGCCATACGGGGTGCGCCGCCCGCGGGGGTAAAGCTTTCGCTCCGCATTCCCAGCACGCGGGTGTAGAAATCGACCGTCGCGCCGATATCGGCGACCGTCAGAACCAGATGGTCCAGTGCTGTGACTCTGGGTGTCATTTCGCGATTGTTCCCCGTGAAAGCCGCGCCTAATCTGCGCCCATGCAACATGATACTACCCGCCCAGACAGTCAAACGATCACCGATCCAATGGACCCCGCGCGCGGGGCTGCCTTGCAGGTGGCGCTTGGGCTGACGCCCACGATCACGGTGGGACGCGCCTTGCCGCCCTTTTTCCATCAGCTTCATTTCTGGGACCCACAGCCCCCGGCGCGACTGGGCCGGGACGGGCATCCGGCCACCGGGCTGGGGCTGATCCCCGATCTGGGTCTGCCGCGAAGGATGTGGGCGGGAGGGCGGCTGGAATTCCACGCGCCCCTGATCGCAGGCACCGATGCGGTAAAGACCACGACAATCGACAGCGTGACCCGCAAGGATGGGCGCACGGGTCCGTTAGGCTTTGTCACCCTGCGGCACGAGATCGCGCAGGTTGGGCAGGCTTGCGTGACCGAATGGCAGGATCTGGTCTATCGTGAGGACCCTTCGCCGGATGCCCCCGCACCTGTGGCCCCGCAGGCGCGGACGGATGAGGAGATCTGCCGCACCGTGCATTTCGACAGCACGCTGTTGTTTCGATATTCCGCCCTGACCTTCAACGGGCACCGCATCCATTACGATCTGGATTACGCCCGCGATGTCGAAGGCTATGCAGGCTTGGTGACCCACGGTCCGCTGCTGGCGCAGCATCTGATGCTGCTGGCCGAGGAACGTTTGGGCACCCTGCGCCAGTTCAGCTTTCGTGCGACGGCACCGCTGATGCATTTTGAAGCGGCTGATCTGTGCTGGTGCGATGACGGGACGATGTGGGTGCGCGGGCCGGACGGACGACAGTGCATGCAGGCACAAGCCGCCTGACGGTTACAAGCTCGCCTCTGGTCGGAACCCGGCCGGTATACTGTCCACCCCATCCAGCATCAGATCGGCCATGACTTGTGCCACCTTGGGGGCCATGCCGAACCCGATCTTGAAGCCGCCATTGGCGATGAAGTGATCCTTGTGAACCGGATGCACGCCAAGCACCGGCGCGCGGCTGCGTGACCTTGGGCGGACCCCGGCCCATCGGTCGATGACGGGTGCCTCGCGCAGTGCCGGCGCAGCCTCACGGGCCCGGGCGATGACCGCGTCAAGCTGTGCATCCGTGCTCTTCGGGTCGTCATAGTCCCGCTCGCTGGTCGATCCGATGGCCACAGTCCCGTCTGCATGGGGCACGATATGGATCGTATTGACAAATAACTGTGGCGCATCACGCCGGTCCAGCGCGAGCAACGCCGCCTGCCCTTTCACGCCGCTGCCGAAACTGCGACCCAGAGCGGCACTGGCCGCGTCAAGCCCGGCCACACCTGTGGCGTGGATCACCCGTCCTTGATGGGCGTGATCCTTGACCACCTCAGCCCCGCGCGCCTGCAGCGCGGCGACCAAGGCGGCACATGCCATGCGGGGATGTAAACGCGCGGTCAACGTGTCGCGGATCACCCAGCCCGACGGGCTTTGCGGTGCCCAGTCACCCAGTTTTTCAGCAGGCAGCACTTCCCATACAGCCTGTCCTTGCCAGAGATCCGCTGCAGACTCGCCACGCGCGCGGGCAAGATCAAGCCCCGCGAAATCCGCGACAGGCTGCACGCGTCCAAACCGTGCATACCCGGTGGACAGGCCCGATGCCGTCTCGACCCCGGCCCAGAAATCTGCCGCCATCAACAGGCTATCCAGTTGAAAGGCTTTCTTTTCGTTCCATTGTTCGGGCACATGTGGGGCCAGTGCGCCGACGATGCCGCCGCTGCTGCCCGCGCCCGGCCCATGCGGGTCGATCACGCGCACTTTCGCCCCGCGCAGCACACAGGCCCATCCCACTGACAGGCCAAAGATCCCGGCCCCGAGAACGGTCACATCCGCCATTGCCATTCCCGGTCATCCTTTGCATTGTCGCCCTGTTTTCATTGCCCTTCCTAAGGGATGCCCCCGTGCAAGACCAGTCCGCACAGATCGCTTGGCGCGACGGCGACCTGCCCGTCTCGACCCGGTTTGACGATCCATATTTCTCGTTGCAGGGCGGGCTGGCCGAGACATCGCATGTGTTTCTGGCGGGCAATGACCTTCCCGCCCGTTTTCGCGACGGGTTCCATATTGCCGAGCTTGGCTTTGGCACCGGGCTGAACCTGTTGGCGGCGCTGCATCTGTGGCGCGGCTCAGGTCAACGCGGCCAGTTGCACTTCACCACATTCGAGGCCTATCCCATGACCGCGCTTGAGATGCGACGCGCGCAAGGCGCCTTTCCCGAACTTGCTTTACTGGCCGAGGAATTGTCGCCATTCTGGCACGACAGCCCCCATACGTTCGTTCTGCCCGATCTGAAATTCTCCCTGATACAGGGCGATGCGCGCGAAACCCTTCCGCTCTGGCAGGGACAGGCGGATGCTTGGTTTCTTGACGGTTTTTCTCCCGCCAAGAACCCCGAGATGTGGGGCGAGGACCTTCTGGCCGAGGTTGGCAAGCATACAGCGCCGGACGGCACAGCCGCCACCTATACTGCCGCCGGTTTCGTCCGGCGCGGCTTGCAAGCGGCAGGGTTTGACGTGACCCGACAGCAGGGATACGGCAGCAAGAGACATATGACCGTGGCGCGGAAGGCCAACGAATGACCGAACAGAACACCCGCCTTGGCATCCTGTTGATGATCGCGACCACCTTCGTGTTCGCCATGCAGGACGGAATTTCGCGCCATCTGGCGGGGGAGTATAACGTTTTCATGGTCATCATGATCCGCTACTGGTTCTTTGCCGCGTTCGTCATGTCCATCGCCGCGCGCAAGGCAGGCGGACTGCGGGCAGCGGCCAAGACCTCGCAGCCGATCCTTCAGGCGTTTCGGGCAGTTCTACTGGTGACCGAGATCTGCGTGATGGTGCTGGCCTTCACACTGCTTGGCCTTATTGAAAGCCACGCGGTCTTTACCTGTTATCCCTTGCTGATCGCGGCTCTGTCAGGCCCGGTCCTTGGAGAGAAAGTCGGCTGGCGGCGCTGGGCGGCCATCGGTGTAGGGTTCATCGGTGTGCTGATCATCCTGCAACCGGGTTTCGGTGTCTTTCGGATCGAGGCGATCGTTCCGCTTCTCGCTGCGCTGATGTTCGCGCTCTATGGCCTCCTCACCCGCTATGCTGCGCGCAAGGACAGCACCGCCACCAGCTTTTTCTGGACTGGCACCGTGGGGTCACTGGCCATGACAAGCGTCGGTATCTGGTTTTGGGAACCGATGACCGCCCCTGACTGGGGCTGGATGGGGCTGCTGTGCATCACTGGCGCGCTGGGACACTGGCTCTTGATCAAATGCTATGAGGTGGCCGAAGCCAGCGCGGTTCAACCCTTCGCCTATCTGCAGCTTGTCTTTGTGTCGGTCCTTGGAATCGTGGTCTTTTCCGAGACGATCCGCACCAATGTCGCCATCGGTGCGGCTCTGATCGTGGCGGCGGGCCTGTTCACCCTATGGCGCGAGCGGCAAAACCGTCGCGCCTGACAATTCGCGACTGAAGGGCACAGGATGCGGATCACGGCCCATGCGCGCGCGATAGATCGGCAAGGACTCGGCCACACGCATCACATAGTTCCGCGTTTCGCGGAACGGGATGTGTTCGATCCAGTCCACCACCTGCTCGGCGCTCATGCCGCGCGGGTCGCCCTGTTCGGTCATCCAACGGATGGGGCGGCTTGGACCGGCGTTATAGGCGGCTGAGACAAGAACGACATTGCCACCGAAATCCGCACCAAGCCGAGCCAGATAGCCGCTGCCCAGACGCGCATTATAGGCCCAGTCCGAGAGCACGCGCGCCGCGTCATGGGCAAGCCCAAGATCGCGCGCCACTTCTGCGGCTGTGCCCGGCATCAGCTGCATCAACCCCTGCGCACCTGCACCGCTGACCACGCCGGGATCGAATTCGCTTTCACGGCGGGCGATCGACTTTGCCAACTCGACCGGCACAGGCAGTCGCATGTCCCGCATCGGATGGAGCGCATAGTAGGGGCGCGGCAGGACGATGCCCTTTTCGGCAGCGGCCTTGCCGATCATCACGGCCAGATGCGGCTCGTTCAGGTCCAGCGCCATTTCGCCCAATTGTGCCAGTCCGGTGGCATCCAGCCCCTCGGCCAGATGGGTGAAGAACTGCTCGGCAAGACCCAATTCGCCGGCGCGGAGCAAAAGCTGTCCGGCCTGAAAGACCGAGGAACCTGTAAAGCTGGCATTGCGCCAGTCAGGTGGCACATCTGCCCCGCGCAACACGGGGTCGGGTGCTAATCCCGCACGTTCAGCAGCCAACAGACCGTAAAAGCTGGTCTGATGCTGTGCCCCTTCGGCATAGGCTTGCGCGGCACCTTCGGGATCGCCCGCCGCGTCTTGCGCGCGTCCGATCCAGTAGCCCGCGCGACCCAAAGAGATCGGCGTGGTTACGGCCATCCGCAACCTCTGGAAGTGATCCAGTGCCAGATCGGTATCCTTCATGTAGGTCAGCGCGATATAGCCCGCCAGCCACTCCAGATCGGCGTAGTCTGACCCCTCGGTCAGTTGATGTGACGCCGCCAGACGATAGGCCACATCCGACTTTCCCTCGCGCATCTGGGCGCGCGCCAGATAGCTGCGCCAGCCAGCCCAGCGTTGTGGATCACCCAAAAGCGCGGCCGATGCGGACCGTTCCAGCAGAAGTTCGATCGCGCCCTCGGTCAGGCCTTTCTGGATGCGCCAGTTGAAACGGTCATGGGCCAGACCTGGATCGGATTTCAACGCGGCCGGAACGGCGTCGATCAGCGTGTTCACGCCGTCGCGCTGCGCCTTGAGCGCCAGCCGCGCGTTGGCCAGCGCGCGCCGGTCCGCGTTGACCAGCGGCAACATCCGCTCGGCGTCACTGGTCAACCCGCGCCAAAGCGTCATGTCCAATCGCGCCGCGTGATGAGACGCCAGAAGAGTCCCATAGCCCGCCAGAAAGGCCTGATGCATCGGCTCATCAAGGCTCAAGGTCCGCCAAGCCTCGACAATGGACGCATCGGCCAGACCCGATTGCCCCGTAGCCCGCAAGGCGGCAGCATGGCGCAAGACGCCTGCACCGGTCTGTGGGGCCTGACCAGCGAAGAACTGCAAGACCTGCGCGTCGGTTGCCGTCACGAACGCCTCTTCCGAGCGGCGTCGCAGCAAGGCAAGGCCGGGCCAGTCGGCATGACGTTCCAGAAAACGCAATACTTCGTCCGGTGTGCCACGACCGGCGCGCAGACGGTGCCATTCGACCAACGTCACCGCCTCAGGACCGGCCCGGCCCGCCAGTGCGGCGGCATTGTCCCAGTTGCCTGCCCGCACTGCCGCCATGGCCGAGGCAAGCGGCTGCGGACCCGGTGTCTGGGCAGGCGCGGCAGTGGTCATGAACAGGCCGGCAAGCGTGGCCGTAAGGATCGCTTTTCGCAACATCTCTTGCATTTTCCAGAGGGACAAAGGATAGACAGCACCAGACTATATCCCCGAGTCCGCAGCTTCAATTCACGTTGGCGACAGGATTGGTCGAGGTCTATTCACCGGCGGCGACGTGCCGTCATGCAATGCAAAGGAGCGTGTCATGTTCAAGGGTTCCATTCCCGCCCTCATCACGCCGTTCAAGAACGGCGCGCTGGATATCGAGACGCTCAAGAAACTTGTGGAATGGCATATCGCCGAAGGCTCGCACGGGTTGGTACCCGTTGGAACGACCGGCGAAAGCCCGACGCTGACCCACCGCGAGCATGAGATCGTGATCGAGGAGGTGGTCAAGGCTGCCGCCGGGCGTATCCCTGTGATCGCGGGCGCAGGGTCGAACAACACCGCCGAGGGTATCCGCCTGATCCAGCATGCCGAGGCCGTGGGCGCCGATGCAGCACTTGTGGTGACGCCCTATTACAACAAGCCGACGCAGGCCGGGTTGATCGCGCATTTCAAGACGATCCATGATTGCTGCAATCTGCCGATCATCATTTACAACATCCCCGGCCGGTCGGTCGTGGATATGCTGCCCGCCACGATGGGCGAACTGGCCAAACTCCCGCGGATTGTAGGCGTCAAGGATGCGACCGGCGATCTGAGCCGTGTGCCCAAACAGCGCATGACTTGCGGGGCAGAGTTCGTCCAGTTGTCGGGTGAGGATGCCACGGCCTTGGGCTTTAATGCCCATGGAGGAGTTGGTTGTATTTCCGTGACCGCGAATGTCGCGCCGCGTCTGTGCGCCGAGTTCCAGACGGCCACGCTGAAGGGCGATTATACGACGGCGCTGACGCTGCTGGACCGTCTGATGCCCCTGCATGAGGCGATATTTGCGGAACCCGGTGTTGCGGGCGCGAAATATGGCTTGTCGCGTCTGGGACTGTGCAGCGACGAGGTGCGTCTGCCCTTGGTCGGTCTGACCGACGGGGTCAAAGCGCGCATGGATGACGCGATGCGCTTTGCCGGTCTGATCAACTGATCCCATTCGATAACAGATGAAACCCCGGCCATGGGTCCGGGGTTTTTTCATGCTCGGACGGTGAATTTATGATATACATGGCCCATCATTACGATGGGATATGGCTATGGCAAAGAAATCGAAGAAGTCTGAGGACAAGGCTGAAAAGCTGCCCGAGGTGCCGCAGCGTGCGGTCAAAGTGCCGGTGGCGCTGCGGTTCAATGCTGATCTGCTGGCGCAGATCGACAAGGTCGCGCTCAGGCGGGGCATGTCGCGCAATGCGATCATATCCTACTGGTGTTCCCGCGCGGTCGAGGCAGAATGAAAAGGGCGGGATAATCCCGCCCTGCCATTGGTCAGATCCCGCAATCCACGATGGCTTTGGCCAGGATCGGCACGGTTGTCTTGTTCAGCCCCGCGATGTTCAGGCGGCTGTCGCCCACCATGTAGATCGCGTGTTCTTCGCGCAGGCGGGCGACCATTTCAGGCGTCGTGCCAAGGCGTGAGAACATGCCGCGATGCTGCGCGATAAAGCCGAAACGATCCGACCCGGACTGGCGCTGCAACTCTGCCGCCAGTTGCTTGCGCAGGTCGAGCATGGAGAGCCGGACCTCCTCAAGCTCGCTCGCCCAATCGGCGCGCAGCGTGGCGTCCTGCAGGATTTCGGTCACCACGCGGGCGCCGTGATCGGGCGGGAAGGAGAAGTTCTGCCGGTTCAGGAAGTTGAGCGAGCCCTGCGTCAACCCGCGCAGCCCCTTGTCCTGCGCTACCGCCATCAGCAAACCCGTCCGCTCGCGGTAGATCCCGAAATTCTTGGAGCAGCTTGCCGCGATCAGGCATTCCGGCACTGAGGACGCAACCAGCCGGACGGCCTGTGCATCAGCGTCCAGCCCATCACCAAAACCCTGATAGGCGATGTCGATCATCGGCACGCCGCCCGTTTTCAGCAGCAGATCAACCACGGCTTTCCATTCGGTCAGGTTCAGGTTGGCACCCGTCGGGTTGTGGCAGCATCCATGCAACAGCACCACGTCACCCGCGCGCACATCGGCCAGATCGGCCATCATGCCGCCGAAATCGACACCACGGGACTCGGCGTCGAAATAACGGTATTCGACAACCTCCATCCCCAGATAATTCAAGATGGTTACATGGTTCGGCCATGTCGGGTTGGAGACGAACACCCGCGCCTGCGGGTTCGCCATGCGGATCAGTTCGAACGCCTGCCGCACGGCACCTGTGCCGCCCGGCGTGGCCGCAGCGGCGATACTGTCGCGCGGCACGGCCCCGCCCAGCACCAGATCGATCATCACATCGGAAAACGCCGGATCACCCGCCAGCCCGACATAGGATTTCGTCGTCTGCTCTTCCACCAGCTTTCGCTCGGCGGCCTTGACCGCACGCATCACCGGAGTGACCCCCTCCGCGTTCTTGTAAACACCGACACCAAGGTCGATCTTGGTCGGGCGAGGATCGTCCTTGTAGAGCTGCATCAGCGCAAGGATCTTGTCGGCGGGATGTTCTTTCAGATTGGAAAACATGCGTTTTCAGGCCTTTCCGGTTGCGACGGGCAATGTGGGGAATGCACCCCATTCGCACCATGACCCGTCATAAAGCGAATGGTCGGTCTTGCCGATCCGTTCCAGCGCAAGGCTGAGGATGGCGGCGGTCACTCCGGACCCGCAGGTGGTGATCACCGGCTTGGACAGGTCCACGCCTGCTGTGGCAAAAGCCGCACGCAGACCGTCAACGTCCAGCATCGTGCCATCAGGATTCAGCAGGTTCTTGAACGGCAGGCTTTTGGATCCGGGGATATGCCCCTTGCGGAGGCCGGGTCGCGGCTCGTCCACCTCACCGGCGAAACGCTCGGCGGCGCGGGCGTCCACGATCTCGTGGTCCCCCAGCTTCGAGGCCGCCGACACCTGAGTCACATCCTTGACCATCTGGTTCTGGCGGCGGACGGTCATGTGGCGGTCGCGCACCATCGGGGCCATATCCTCGACCTCGCGGCCCTCAGACAGCCATTTCGGGAAACCACCGTCCAGCACGGCGATATCCATCTGCCCCATCAGGCGGAATAGCCACCAGACGCGCGCGGCTGAAAACAGGCCTTCGGCGTCATAAACCACAACCTGATGCCCATCGCCCACGCCCATGGCGCGCATGCGGGACATGAATTTCTCGACCGGCGGGGCCATATGCGGCAGGTCCGACCGGTGATCACTGATATCGTCAATGTCGAAATAACGCGCGCCGGGGATATGAGCGGCGGCATAGGCGGCCTTTGCGTCACGCGGATCGCCTGGCATGAAATAGGTCGCATCCAGAATCCGCAGATCCGGGTCCTTCATATGTGCGGCCAGCCAATCGGTGGACACCAGCTTTCTGGGATCATCAAGTGCCATGGGAAACCCCCTGTTGATGCGTCTTGCCCTGCCTACATCGGGGGTCAGAGGCTGGCAAGTCAAAGGGCGGGCCATCTACGGCCAAAACCCCTGTTTTCAGGCGATATCAGCCCTCTTTCAGAAGGCGTTGCTTCTGGCGGGCCCAGTCGCGCTTGGCCTCGGTCTCGCGCTTGTCGTGGTTCTTCTTGCCCTTGGCGACGCCGATCTTCAGCTTCACCAGACCACGGTCATTGAAATACATCACCAGCGGCACCAGCGTCATACCCTTGCGTTGCGTGGCATTCCAAAGATGCGCCAGTTGCTTGCGCGAGACCAGCAGTTTGCGGCGCCGACGCTCTTCATGCTTCCATACGCGGGCCTGCTGGAATGGTGCGATATAGCCGTTGATCAGATATAGTTCACCATCCTCGACCGAGGCATAGCTTTCCGCGATATTCGCCCCGTTCTCGCGCAGCGACTTCACCTCGGAGCCCAGAAGAATGATACCACATTCGATATCTTCTTCGATCGCGTAATCAAAGCGCGCGCGGCGATTCTCGGCGATCACCTTGTAATTGGGGTCTGATTTCGTCTGGGCCATGCGCGCTGAATATCCCGCGCGCGGGCAACTGTCCATCCGGGGGGCTCAGCTTCCCCGATAAGTGGAATAGCCGAAGGGCGAGAGCAGCAGAGGCACATGGTAATGCGCAGCCGCATCCGAGATCCCAAAGCGGATCGGGACGATATCAAGAAAGCGCGGCGCTTCCGGCGGTGTGCCGGTTGCGTCAAGATAGGCGCCCGCGTGAAACTCCAACTCATAAACGCCTTCCGCGAACTGACCTTGCGGCAGAATTGGCGCGTCGGTGCGTCCATCGTCATTCGTGACCTTGCGCGCCAGATGCACGCGCGCGCCCTCCTCGATCCGGTAAAGGTCGATGGCCAAGCCAGCCGCAGGGCAGCCCCTTGCGGTATCCAGCACATGAGTGGTCAGGTATCCTTGGGCCATGAAGCGCTCCTTTTCTGCGGTCTTGCTGGGCAGTCTAGCCCAAGCCATAGCGCAGGACAGGGGCAAATGCCGCGCGCCGATTATCGCATAAGTCTTTATCGGATTTCTTGATAATCCAACTGACCATCCTGTCATAGAGTTCTGTTCAGCCAAGCGAGGAAGACCCATGAACCGCTACCCACGCAACATGATCGGATACGGCGCGCACCCGCCGCTGGCCCAATGGCCCGGCGGCGCGAAGGTCGCCGTTCAATTCGTGGTGAATTACGAAGAGGGGGGCGAGAATGCCATCCTTCACGGTGATGCGGCGTCCGAGGCTTTTCTCTCCGACATTGCGGGGGCAGCACCCTGGCCCGGCATGCGGCACTGGAACATGGAATCGATCTATGAATATGGCGCGCGGGCCGGGTTCTGGCGCCTTCATCGCCTGTTCACCGGGGCAGGGATTCCGGTCACCGTCTACGGTGTTGCTTCGGCCCTTGCGCGCAGCCCCGAACAGGTCGAGGCGATGAAGTCTGCCGGCTGGGAAATCGCGAGCCACGGGCTGAAATGGGTCGAACACCGCGATATGCCCGAAGATCAGGAGCGCGCCGCGATTGCCGAGGCGATCCGCCTGCATACCGAGGTAGTCGGCGAACGCCCGCGCGGGTGGTATACCGGTCGCTGTTCGGCCAATACCGTGCGGCTTGTGGCTGAGGAAGGCGGCTTCGACTGGATCAGTGACACTTATGATGACGACCTGCCCTATTGGCTGGAGGTCGGGGATCGTGACCAGTTGATCATCCCCTATACGCTGGAAGCCAATGATATGCGTTTTGCCACCGCCCCCGGCTACATCACAGGCGGGCAGTTCTTCGACTACCTCAAGGATGCCTTTGATACCCTTTATGCCGAGGGTGTTGAGGGCCGGCCTGCGATGATGTCCGTGGGACTGCACTGCCGCCTGATCGGACGCCCGGGCAAGCTGGCAGGGTTGAAACGCTTTATCGACTATATCGCAGAGTTTGACGGGGTCTGGTGTCCGCGCCGCATCGACATCGCCCGGCATTGGGCGGCAATCCATCCGCATCAGCGCCGTCTTCGTCCGAGCCAGATGGAAAAGGCAGATTTCGTTGCCAAGTTTGGTGGTATTTTCGAACATTCGCCATGGATCGCCGAACGTGCCTGGGAACTGGAACTTGGGCCTGCCCATGACACTCCTGCGGGTCTGCACAACGCGCTTGCGCGGATGTTCCGCTCGGCCACCGAGGCAGAGCGGCTTGGCGTTTTGACGGCACACCCCGATCTGGCGGGCAAACTGGCCGCAGCGAAGCGACTGACAGCAGAGTCCACCGCCGAACAGGCCAGCGCCGGGCTGGACGCCTTGACCGATGCCGAACGCGCGCGTTTCACGGAACTGAACACCGCCTATGTCGCGCGGCACGGGTTTCCCTTCATCATCGCGGTGCGCGACAACACCAAGGCCAGCATCCTGGCCGCCTTTGAGACGCGGCTGAACAATGACCGCGCCACCGAATTCACCACCGCCTGCGCACAGGTCGAACGGATCGCGCGCCTGAGACTCGAGGATATGCTGTGACCTATGCCTTTCCCCCCGGTGGCCTGCCCGGACAGGATGTGATGCCCGACGGCAAGGCCGTTTTCACCACCGCCTATGCTTTCATCCCGGCCAATACGATGCGCGACATCACCGCGAGCCTTTTGCCCGGCTGGTCTGACACCCGCGCCTGGATCATCGCGCGCCCGCTGTCTGGGTTTGCCGAAACCTTCGCGCAGTATGCGGTTGAGGTGGCTCCGGGCGGTGGCAGTGACACACCCGAACCTGATCGCGGCGCGCAAGGCACGATCCTTGTTGCCAGCGGCCAGATGCGCCTGACCATCGACGGGGCAAACCATGACATGTCGGCCGGTGGCTACGCCTATATCCCGGCAGGCAGCAAATGGTCCTTGGCAAATCCCGGCGATGTGCCGCTTCAGTTCCACTGGATCCGAAAACGTTATGTCGCGGCAACGGGGATCGACCATCCGACGGCCTTCGTGACCTCGGATCAGCAAACCCCGGTCAACTGGATGCCCAACACGGACAAATGGGGCACCACCCGCTTTGTCGAACCCAACGACCTGCGCCACGACATGCATATGAATATCGTGACCTTCAAACCCGGCGGGCTGATCCCCTTCGCTGAAACCCATGTCATGGAACACGGGCTGTATGTGCTGCAAGGTACCGCGCGCTACCTGCTGAACACCGACTGGGTCGAGGTCGGCCCCGGCGATTTCATGTGGCTGCGCGCCTTTTGCCCGCAGGCCTGCGTCGCCACGGGGACCGAGGATTTCCGCTACCTTCTCTACAAGGATGTGAACCGCCACGTGTCCCTGACGCTCTGACCGCCGCTTCACTGTTCTTCAAATACTCAAATTCCGCCCGCGCACCGTCACAGGAGGTTCCGATGCAGACCACGATCACGGCCCGCCCTTTGACGGCACAGGATTTCGCACCCTATGGCGATGTGCTTGAGGCGGAGGGGCAAGCGGACAAGATGATCAATCAGGGCTTCTGCGGCCGTTGGCACGACCGCGCGCAGCTTGATTTTGGCCCCGAGGGGCGCGCTGGCATCAGTGTTTTCAAGGCGGAACCGCGCAGCCTGCCCTACACGCTTGATCTGCTGGAGCGGCATCCCGACGGATCGCAAGCCTTCATTCCGATGAGCATGACCGATTGGCTGGTGATCGTGGCCGAAGATGACGCAGGCCAGCCCGGCCGGATCACGGCTTTCATCGCGGCTCCCGGTCAGGGCGTCAACCTGCATCGCGGCACGTGGCACGGTGTGCTGACACCGCTGCAGGCCCCTGGCCTTTTTGCCGTCATCGACCGGATCGGCGCCACGCCGAACCTACAGGAATTCCCGCTTGAGGTGCCCCGCATCATCACGCGCTGAACCGCAAGGCCCCGCCAAGAGGGCTCACCCCATCATATCAACAAGGAGACTTCAGGGATGGCTGACACCTCGCTGGGTACGCCCGACCAATTGCGCGACCCAAATTATACTCCGGCCCTTGCCAAGGCCGTGCCACTGGGCATCCAGCATGTGCTGGCCATGTTCGTATCAAACGTGACGCCTGCCATCATCGTGGCGGGTGCGGCAGGATTTGGCTTTGGCTCGAACTCGCCCGATTTCCCGAACATGATCTACATGATCCAGATGTCCATGCTGTTCGCAGGCATCGCCACGCTGTTCCAGACCATCGGTTTCAGCCCCGTCGGCGCGCGTTTGCCCATCGTGCAGGGCACGTCCTTCGCCTTCTTGCCCGTGATGATCCCGGCCGTTGCAGGGCAGGGTACCGCGGGGCTGGCCGGGCTGATGACAGGTGTTGCCATCGGCGGGCTGTTCCATGTCTTTCTGGGCACCTTCATAGGCAAGCTTCGTTTTGCCCTGCCGCCGCTGGTGACAGGATTGATCGTGCTGATGATCGGTCTGGCGCTGGTCAAGGTAGGCATTCAATATGCGGCGGGCGGTGTGCCCTTGATGGGCAAGCCTGAATTCGGATCATTGGCGATGTGGACGCCTGCGCTGGTGGTCATCGTGGTCACCCTTGCGCTCAAGTTCTTCACGCGCGGGATGATGTCGGTCGCAGCCGTGCTGATCGGCCTGATCGCGGGCTATGTGGTTGCCTATCTCATGGGGCAGGTAAGCTTCGGCAACGTGGCCCGCGCGGGTATGTTCGAATTGCCGACGCCCTTCAGATGGGGCATCGAGTTCAACATCGCCATTATTATCGGCATGTGTTTCATGGCGGTGATCTCTGCCATTGAAACCGTGGGCGATGTATCGGGTATCTGCAAGGGCGGCGCGGGGCGCGAAGCGACGGACCGCGAGATCACGGGTGCCACCTATGCCGACGGCGTGGGCACAGCCGTGGCCGGCATCTTTGGCGGGTTGCCCAACACGTCCTTCAGCCAGAACGTGGGTCTGATCAGCATGACCGGCGTGATGAGTCGCCATGTCGTGACCATCGGCGCGATCTTCCTGATCGTCTGCGGTCTGGTGCCCAAGTTCGGGGCCATTGTATCGACCGTGCCGATCAACGTGCTGGGCGGCGGTGTGATCGTCATGTTTGGCATGGTCTGTGCGGCAGGTGTGAACATGCTGTCGGATGTCAGCTGGAACCGCCGGAACATGGTGATCTTTGCTGTGTCGCTGTCGGTGGGTCTGGGCCTGCAGCTGGAGCCAACCGCGCTGCAACATCTGCCGAAAACACTTCAGATCCTGCTGACATCGGGGCTGCTGCCTGCTGCAGGTTTGTCGATCATCCTCAATCTGGTTCTACCGGAAGAGATCGACTGAGGACCAAACCCGGGGCAGCCAGTCGGCGGCCCCGGGTTCTTCAAATTGTCAGAGGCACGCTTCCAGCAAGGCCCGCGTGTTCTCGGCTGTCATTTCGACCGGATTGCCGCCCGTGCTGGGGTCTTGCAGGGCCGAGGCTGTCAATGCCGCCAAGTCAGGGTTCGTGACGCCAAGGGCGGTCAGGTTGGCGGGGATCCCAAGCTTTGCATTCAAGGCACCCACAAAGGCATAGAAGCCGTCGAACCCGCCTGAAATGCCCAAGTAAGCTGCAGCCTGCTCAATCCGCTCCTCGATCGCCGCGCGGTTGAAGCGCAGAACGGGCTGCATCACCACCGCATTCGTGGTGCCGTGATGCGTGTTATGCACCGCCCCGATCGGGTGGCTGATCGCGTGGATCGCGCCCAAGCCCTTTTGGAACGCAACGGCCCCCATCGCTGCTGCCGCCATCATCTGGCCGCGGGCCTCTATATCGGTGCCATCAGCATAGGCGCGCGGGAGATATTCCTTGACCAACCGCATCCCTTCCAGCGCAATTCCTTGGCTCATAGGGTGGAAATGCGGCGAGCAATAGGCCTCAAGACAATGGGCGAAGGCATCCATCCCGGTGCCCGCAGTGATCGCCTTTGGCATGCCCACGGTCAGTTCAGGATCGCAGATCACCACGGATGGCAGGATCTTCGGGTGAAAGATGATCTTCTTCTCATGCGTGACCGAATTGGTCAGGACGGATGCGCGGCCCACCTCGGACCCTGTTCCCGCGGTGGTCGGCACTGCCACGATGGGCGCGATGGCCGATGAATCGGCGCGGGTCCACCAGTCGCCGATATCCTCGTAATCCCAGACGGGCCGGGTCTGGCCCGCCATGAAGGCCACCGCCTTGCCCAGATCAAGGCCCGAGCCGCCGCCGAAAGCGACCACCCCGTCATGCCCGCCCGCCTTGTAGGCAGCTACACCGGCGGCCAAGTTGATCTCGGTCGGGTTTGGATCGACATCGGCGAACAGGGCACGGCCCAGTCCGGCGGCCTGCATCAGATCCAGCGTGGCTGCGGTGATGGGCAGGCTGGCCAGCCCCTTGTCGGTCACCAGCAGGGGTTTGCGGATACCTGCCGCAGCACAAGCCTCGGCCAGTTCAGAGATGCGGCCCGCCCCGAAACGGATGGCGGTGGGATAGGACCAGTTGGCGCGCAGGGTCATTGCTGTTTCCTCAGGTGGTAGGATTTCGGACGGGTCAGGTTGTGATAGCCGATCACCGACAGCCCGCCGCCGCGTCCGGTGTCCTTGCATCCGGTCCAGCACAGGCCGGGGTCCAGATAATCGGCGCGGTTCAGAAAGACCGTGCCGGTTTCGATCTGTGCGCCAAGGCGTTCGGCGCGATCCACATCAGCGGTCCAGAGGGAAGCTGTCAGGCCATAATCGCTGTCATTCATCAGGCGCAGCGCCTCGGCATCGTCCTTCACCGGCATGATCCCGACGACGGGACCAAAGCTTTCCTCTCGCATCACACGCATGGAATGATCAACGTTGATCAGGATTTGCGGCATCAGGTAAGCGCCGCCATCCTGCGGGAAAAGCGTGGGGTCGATCAGGGCTTTCGCGCCTGCGGCGACAGCCTCGGCGGTTTGCGCCCGCACCAGATCGGCGAACCGCACCTGCGCCATCGGGCCAAGCGTGGTTTCGGGATCAAGCGGATTGCCCAGCTTGTAGCCGGATACCAGCGCAACTGATTTTTCCACGAAAGCGTCAAACAGGCTCTCATGCACATAGATGCGTTCTATCCCGCAGCAGCACTGCCCCGAGTTGAACATCGCCGCATCCATCAGCGTATCGACGGCGGCGTCCAGATCGGCGTCTTCCATGACATAGCCGGGGTCTTTGCCGCCCAGTTCCAGCCCCAGCCCGGTAAAGGTGCCCGCCGCGGCGCGTTCAATGGCGCGGCCACCGGCGACCGATCCGGTGAAGTTCACGAAATCAAAGGCACGCGCCGCAATCAGTGCGGACGTCGTATCGTGATCCAGCACGACGTTCTGGAATACTTCCTCAGGGATGCCAGCGGCATGAAACGCCTCGGCCATACGCTCACCGACCTTGAGGGTTTGGCTTGCGTGTTTGAGCACCACCGTATTGCCCGCGATCAGGGCGGGGGCGACGGTGTTGATGGCGGTCATGTAAGGGTAGTTCCACGGCGCGATGACCAGAACAACGCCATGCGCCTCGCGCGTGATGTGGCGTTTGAAGGCGGCGCTGTCTTCCAGAACGATGGGGGCGAGGGCGGTTTGCGCGATTTCGGCCATATACTGCGCGCGTTCGTTGAAGCCGCGGAATTCGCCGCCATAGCGGATGGGGCGACCCATCTGATGCGCCAGTTCCGGCACGATCACATCGTTCATGGCACCCACATGCTCGACGGCCTTGAGGACCAGCGCGATGCGTTCGGCCAAGGGGCGCGCGGCCCATCCCTTCTGCGCGGCGCGCGCGCGCGCCGCGGCGGCTTGTGCGGCGTCCAGCGACAAAGCGGGACGCTCGAGATAAACCGATCCATCAATCGGCGAGATACATCTGATCATCTTGGTCATTTCCAGTCAGGCCCGCTCGAAGCCACGGGCAATTTCATAGTCGGTCACCACGCGGTCGAACTCCTCGATCTCCCACAGGGCGGCGCGGGTGTAATGGTCGATCACGTCATCGCCCATCGCGGCCCGCAGCATTTTGGAGTGGCGCAGCGTATCCACCGCATCGCGCAGGGTCCTGGGGATCTCGCCGCCTTGTGCCGCTTGATAGATGTCACCCGTGGTGGGGCGCTGCAACTCCAGCCCTTCTTCTATCCCGGCCAGACCGGCAGCCAGCATCGCGGCCATGGCGACATAGGGGTTCATATCAGAGCCGGGAATGCGGCACTCCACGCGGATCGCCTTGCTGCCTTCACCACACAGGCGGAACCCGGCCGTGCGATTGTCCACGGACCAGACCGTCTTGGTCGGCGCGAAGGTGGCTTTGGAGAAGCGTTTGTAGCTGTTGATATAGGGGGCCATGAACACGGTCATATCGGGGGCGTAGCGGATCAGCCCGGCCATGTATTTCCGCATGAGATCGGACATGCCGTGTTCGGCATCCGGATCAAAAAACGCATTCGCGCCGTCCTTCCATAAGGACTGGTGGACATGAGACGAACTGCCGACACGGTCCTGATGCCATTTCGGCAAGAAGCTGGCGGCATGCCCGTGTTGGTCGGCGATTTCCTTGGCTGCGTGCTTGGCAATCGTATGGTGATCGGCGGTGTCCAGCGCGGGCGCATAGCGGATGTTCAGCTCTTCCTGCCCGGCCTCAGCCTCGCCCTTGGAATTCTCGACCGGGATCCCTGCGGCGTAGAGGTGATTGCGCAGAGGACGCATCACGTGCTCCTCTCGCGTGGTCTGGAGGATGTTGTAATCCTCATTATAGTTGCTGATCGGCTCCAGATCACGGAATCCAGAAGCGGCGATCTGCTTGAAGGAGCGCGCGAACAGGAAGAACTCCAACTCGGTCGCCATGATCGGTGTCAGGCCCAGCGCCTCGACACGTTGGATCTGCTTCTTCAGCATCGCGCGGGGGGAATGGGCGATTTCATGATGGCCGTGATGATCCATCACATCGCACATCACCATGACCGTCCCCTCGAGCCAAGGCAGCGGACGGATCGTGCCAAGGTCAGGCTTCATCATGTAATCGCCATAGCCCTTTTGCCAGCTGGTCGCGGCATAGCCATCGGGCGTGGCCATGGCTATATCGGTCGCCAGCAGGTAATTGCAGCAATGAGTTTCTTCCCACGCGCTGTCGATGAAATGCTGCGCCACGAAACGCTTGCCCTGCAGGCGGCCTTGCATATCCACGATGCAGGCCAGAACCGTATCCACAGTCCCCGCAGCAACAGCGGATTTCAGGGCCTCGAATGTCATCAATCCGGCCATGTCGTGGCCTCCCTTATGTCTTTGTGTCGTCTGCCGTTCCCGCAGACGGCCCCGCACAAGTGCCGGGGCCGCCTGTGATCCTTGAGCAGGCCACGCCTGCCCGCAAGAGATATCAGGTGTAGCGATAGGGCCGTCCGGCCTTCTGCATGTCGGCATTATACTTCTTGAAGATCTCGACCACCTTGGCTTTGACCTCAGATTCCGATGCGATTTCGTCCCAGAAGACCAGCGCAGCATCTTCGACGGTTTTCCATTCTTCGTCAGGGATGCTGGTCAGTTGGAGTTTGGTGCCGTTGACGCGCAGGTTCGCCTCGCCGCCCCAATACCACCACTGGCGATAGTAGTGCGACTGATCGCAGCAGACGCGGAACAAGGTCTGCATGTCCTCGGGCAATTCGTTCCAGCGATCCATATTGGCAAAGAACGATCCAGCCCATGCGCCCGAGATGTTGTTGGTCAGGAAGTAGTTGGTCACATCAGCCCAGCCGACCGTATAATCCTCGGTGATGCCCGACCAAGCGATCCCATCCAGCTCGCCGGTCTGGACCGCGACCTCGATATCTTCCCAAGGCAGGGTGACGGGGACGACGCCGAATTGCGCAAGGAAACGTCCAGCCGTCGGGAAGGTGAACACGCGCTTGCCTTGCAGATCGGCGAGACTGTTGATCGGGTCCTTGGTGGCGAAATGGCAGGGATCCCAGGCGCCAGCGCTGATGTGCTTCACGCCGACGGCGGAATATTCAGCGTCCCAGATCTCGTTCAGGCCATACTGGTTAAACAACACCGGCACGTCGAGAGAGTAGCGCGAGGCGAAAGGGAAATAGCCGCCGAACACCGTGACTTCGGTCGGCGAGGCCATGGAGTCGTCATCCGACTGCACTGCGTCCAGCGTGCCGCGTTGAAGCGCCTGAAACAGTTCTCCGGTCGGAACGATCTGATCGGCATAGAACAGCTCGATCTGCATCTTGTCGCCGGCGATCTTGTTGAACATGTCCACGGCAGGCTTGATCACATGCTCGCCCAGCGCGGCACCGGCATAGGTTTGCATACGCCAGCGAATGGTGCTTTGCGCAATAGCGGGCGTGGCCAGTGCGGCGGGGCCTGCCAATGCGGCTGTGGTCAGGAATTTGCGTCTTGTTGTCATTTCATTCTCTCCTGTTGCTTTTGGTTCAAAGGGCGGTTCTTGCCTTTTTGTTGCTCCTTGCGGAGGTCATTTTCCGTAAACCAATTCGGGCAGCCAGAGCGCGATCTGCGGGAAGATCATGATCAGGGCCAGCGCACACAACATCACCAATACGAACGGCAGGATCGACGCGTATATATCGCGCAACGTGATCTCGGGTGGGGCCATGGCCCGCATCAAGAACAGATTATAGCCGAAAGGCGGCGTCATATAAGCAATCTGCGTGGTGATCGTGTAAAGGATCCCATACCAGATCAGGTCAAAGCCCAATGCGCCCACCAGCGGGACATAAAGGGGCGCCACGATCACTAGCATTGCGGTATCGTCCAGAAAGGTCCCCATCAGCAGAAACGAAAGCTGCATCAAGATCAGGATGACCCAAGGGTTCAGGCCAAGCCGGTCGGTGAACAGCGTGTCGATGGCCCGCACCGCACCCAGCCCGTCAAAGATCGCGCCAAATCCCAGAGCCGCCAGAATGATCCACATGAACATGCAGGAGATCATCAAGGTCTGGCGGACCGAGGTTTCAAAAACCGCTCGTGTCATGCGGCCCTTGAGGACAGCCGCGAAGAAGGCAGTCATGGCCCCGATGGCCGAGCTTTCGACAAGGCTTGTCCAGCCGTTCACAAAAGGCACCATCATCGCAGCAAAGATCACCAGCGGCAGCAGGCCCGCGCTGAGAAGGCGCAGCTTTTCTGCGCGTGAGACATTCCGCTCCTCAATGGGCAGGACCGGGCCCAAGGTCGGATTCAATCGACAGCGGATATAGATGTACAGAATGAACATCCCCGCCATCATCAGCCCCGGCACCACGCCTGCCAGCCACAACTGACCCACCGGCTGCCGCGCGATCATTGCGTAAAGCACCAGAACGACCGAAGGCGGCACAAGGATACCAAGGCTGGACCCCGCTTGAATGACACCCGTGACCATTTGCTTGTCATAGCCACGCCGCAGCAGTTCGGGCAGCGCGATGGTGGCTCCTATTGCCATGCCTGCAACGCTCAGGCCGTTCATCGCCGAGACCAGCACCATCAACCCGATCGTGCCGATCGCCAGACCACCCGACACCGGCCCCATCCAGACATGAAACATCCTGTAGAGATCATCGGCCAGTTTGCTTTCCGACAGTATGTAGCCCATGAAAATGAACATCGGCAGCGTCAGCAGCGGATACCATTTCATCAGTTTCATCGCTGCCGAAAAGGGGATTTCCGCCCCGCCCGTGCCCCAGAGCATCATGGCAGACACCGCCGCCACACCACCGATGGCAGCAAAGACGCGCTGGCCAGTGAACAGCATCAGCATCATCAGCGAGAACATGAAGATGGCGATCATGTCGTAGGACATCACACCACCTCGCCACGCAGACGCAGCACGTCCTTGAAGAACTCCGAGATAGCCTGAAGCAGCATCAGGAAGATGCCCAGCGTCATCAGCACCTTGATCGGCCACATGTAAGGGCGCCATGCCGTCGGGCTGCGCTCGAACCGGCCCAGCACCTCGGAGGCGCCATTTGGCCCGCCGGTCAGAAAGGCCCTGATCAATTCGCCATAGAAGGTCAGCGGCTCACGCCCGAAGTAACCCAGCGAATAGGCCGTCGAACTCAATGCACCCCAAAGCAATACACCCAGGAAGAACAGCAGGAACAAAACGGTAAAGGCGTCAAACCACGCTTTTCGGGTGTCGCTCCATGTATGATAGAATAGGTCCATCCGCACATTTGCGCCCATCTGCAACGCATAAGGCCCGCCCAGCATGTAATAGGCCACCATGGCGAATTGCGCCATTTCCAGCGTCATCAGGGAGGGTGTGAAGAAGGTCTTGGACACCGACGACCAAAGCAGGATCGCCACCATGACGAAGATGCCATACATCACCAACCGCCCCAACCGGTAGTTGATTGCATCAACGATCCGGATGTAGCCACGCATCACCGGGTGCATGACGCCTGCCTGACGGCGCGGTTCGTGACATCTGGTTGATCCGGCAAAAACAGCATGGCAGGCCCCCTATGGATCAAGCGTGATCCAAGCCCCCCCGACCTGTCAACGATGTTTCTGAAAGATTTTCTTCACCCCGAATCGTTCTGTGCATATATTGAACAAAAAGGATCGCCAAGCCTTGACCGATGAAAGCCAGACCATCGCCGAACGGCTGCAAACGGCCTTCGACACGCTGACGCGGGCCGAGCGGCAACTGGCCGATACCTTGCTGCAGAACTATCCTGTGACCGGTCTTGCCTCGATCACGCATCTGGCCAAGGCGGCGGATGTGTCGACCCCGACAGTCGTGCGGATGGTGCAGAAACTTGGGTTTTCCGGTTTTCCCGAATTCCAGTCCGCCCTGCGAGGCGAACTTGAGGCGCGCATTTCCGACCCGATCACGAAACGAGACACATGGGTGCATTCCGCCCCCGAGGGCCATATCCTCAATCGTTTTACGGATGCGGTGATCGGAAATATCCACCAGAGCCTGACCCAGATCGACCTTGATACCTTCGAGCGGGCCTGCGTCCTGCTGGCCGATCCGGACCGCAGGGTTTTTGTCGCAGGCGGGCGGATTACGCATGCTCTTGCCGAATATCTGTTCCTGCACATGCAGGTCTTGCGCGCGGGCGTGACCCATGTCCATGCGATGTCAAGCACATGGGCCCATGACCTCCTTGACCTCAGGGCAGGCGATGTCGTCGTGATTTTCGATGTCCGCCGATATGAGAACAGCACGCTGAAACTGGCGGAACTGGCCCGTGACAGGGGCGCGCGGATCATCCTGCTCACGGATCAGTGGCGCTCTCCCGTGCATGAGTTTGCCGACTGCACCTTCTGCGGCCGGATCGTCGTGCCCAGCGCGTGGGACAGTCTGGTGACCCTGATGCTGATGGCCGAGGCGCTGGTCGCCGAGGTGCAGGAACGCACCTGGAACAGCACCCGCGCCCGGATGCAGGATCTTGAGGGGATGTTCGACCGCACCCGCCTGTTCCGCAAGTTCACATGAGGGCGATGCGCGAAAATGTTGACTTTGGACCCAAGCGAATATCTTGATTTTATCAAATGATCAAAAAGGAACAGACAGCGGGCTTGGTTTCGCAAAACTGTTTCACTGGTGTGATTGGTCGCCGTCGGTACATCCGTTCTCCAACACAGGGATACATCATGAAAACCTCTGCCTTTACGTTGAAACTTACCGCGTCGGCGCTGGCCCTTGGCTTGGCCGCACCTGCCAGTGCCGATACGCTGCGCCTGCTGACATGGGGCGGCTACGCCCCCGAGAATGTCATCGAGATGTTCGAGGCCGAAACTGGCCACACTGTCGAAGTGACCACATCGAACAATGAGGAAATGATCGCCAAGTTGCGCGCAACCGGTGGCGGCGGGTTCGATCTGGCCCAACCCAGCCAGGACCGCATCGCCGGCCCGCAGGAGGAGTTTGGCATCTACAAGCCGATGGATCTGTCCAAGATCGACGCCGCTCTGTTCATCCCCTCGATGCTGGAAGCGACCAAGGCCAATACCACAGTCGGAGGCGATGTTTACGGCGTCCCGCATGTCTGGGGCACTGATGGTCTGGTGCTGAACACGGCGCAGGCTGCCGATGTCAAGGATTACACAGATCTTTGCAGTGATGCCGTCGCGGGCAAGGTGTCCTACCGGATGCGCCGTCCCACGCTGATCGGCTTTGCATTCTCGATGGGGATGGACCCCTTCGCCGCCTATGCCGACGAGGCCGCCTATACCGAGATCCTGTCCAAGGTCGAAGAGGCGCTGATCGCCTGCAAGCCCAACGTCAAGACCTACTGGTCCGGCGGCGATGAGCTGATGGGTCTGGTCCGCTCGGGCGAGGTTGTGGCCGCGATGGCATGGGATACCGGCGGCTGGAAGCTGAACGAGGACAACCCCGATGTGACCTTCGTAGCGCCCACCTCTGGTGCGCTGGGCTGGATCGACACTTTCGTGATCCCTGCCAAGGGTCAGGCGGATGACGCCGCTTATGCCTGGATCAACTTCGTGATGAAGCCGGAAATCGCGGCGATGATCACCGAATCCGCTGGCAACTTCACCGCCTCGAAAGGCGCGGATGAATTCGTCTCGGATGCGCTGAAAGCCAAGTATCAGGCCAGCTTCCCGCAGGAAGCCGTCGACAATATCAAGTGGTATCCGCCGGTTCCCGCAGGTCTTGAGGCGCTGGAAGGTGCCGTGCTCGACCGCGTGCAGGCCGCGCGCTGACCCACTGACACAACGGGCGGCACCTGCGCTGTGCAGGTGCCGCCTTTGCTTTTGAACCGAGAAGCCTGGAAAGCCTTGCATGACCACGCCGATGCCCGATCTGGAATGTGATGCGCTGACAAAACGCTTCGGGTCTGCAACGGCGGTGGATAACGTGTCCTTCACCGTGCCTGCGGGCTCGTTCTTTTCGATCCTTGGACCCTCAGGTTGTGGCAAGACCACGATCATGCGGATGATCGCAGGTTTTCTTGAACCCAGCAGCGGCGATATCCGGATCAAGGGACGCTCCGTTCTGGACGTGCCGCCTAACAAGCGCCCGGTGAACATGGTGTTTCAGCATCTGGCCCTGTTCCCGATGATGAACATCGCCGACAACATCGGTTATGGCCTGCGCCGCAAGGGCATGGCCAAGGCCGAGATTGCCCGCAAGGTGGACGAAGCACTTGATCGGATCGGCTTGCCCGGTATCGGTGCGCGGCAGGTGGATGAGTTGTCGGGAGGGCAAAAACAGCGCGTCGCCATTGCCCGCTGCATGGTGCTGGAACCTGACGTGCTGCTGCTGGACGAACCTTTGGGCGCACTGGACCTGAAGCTGCGTGAACATATGAAGGTCGAGTTGAAGGCGCTGCAGGCGGCCTTTGATACCACCTTTGTCTACATCACCCATGACCAGTCCGAGGCCCTTGTCATGTCTGACAGGATCGCCGTAATGAATGCGGGCCGGTTCGAGCAGATGGGCACGGCGCGTGACCTTTACTACCGCCCCCAGACCGCCTTCGTGGCAGGCTTCGTGGGCGATGCCAACCGCTGGCAGGGCCGCGTGACCCGGGCCGAGGGAGAGGCCCTTGAGGTGAAGACAGACGGCGGCCTGATCCTGCGGGCCATCAGCCCCGGCCGTAAGTTGCCTGTCGGAGACCGGGCCGAGGTCTTTGTCCGCCCCGAGGCGATCCGGCTGGCCGAGGATTCCGCGCAGTTGTCCCATTTCGACACCCAGATCAGTGGCCATGTCGCGACGATCCTGTTCAACGGGGCAGCCAGCCGCGTGATCGTGATGGATGCCACAGGGGCCGAGATCGAAGTGGCCCTGCCGCAATCAGGCGAATTCGCCCATCTGACACGCGGCGCGGGTGTGCATATCGGCTGGTCCGGGGATCAGGGCAACGCCTTTGCTGTGGCGAGGCCATAGGCGATGCGCGCGGGACAGAAACTCGGGCTGATCCTGTTGCTCACGCCGCTCTTGCTCTGGCTGTCGCTGCTGATCATCATCCCGCATATCGACCTGTTCCTGCTGTCGCTACGTGAACGTGTCGGCGTGCGGCAGTATGAAACCGGCCTTGCAAACTACACGACGATCCTGACCGAGCCGCTTTACATGGTGACCTTCGCGCGCACCGCGATGATGTCGATCCTTGCGACTGTTCTGACTTTGCTGATCGCCTTTCCGGTGTCCTACTACATCGCCAAGATGGCACGGGGGCGCGCGCGCTCCGTGCTGTTCCTGATGTGTCTGGTGCCGTTCTGGGTGTCAGAATTGGTCCGCACCTTTGGCTGGATGATCCTGCTGCGGGAAAGCGGCGTCATCTCGGGCTTGTTGCAATGGGCGGGGCTGGCGGCGGGGCCGGTCGAAATGCTGTATAACGACGCCGCGATGATGGTGGGGCTGGTCTATACCTCGATGCTGTTCATGGTCGTGCCACTTGTCACGACGCTGGACAGTCTGGACGATGCCGTGATCGAGGCGGGCTATGATCTGGGCGGGTCCGGCCCCAGCATCCTGCGCGAAATCGTCATTCCCCATGCCATGCCGGGGATCGTCTCGGGCAGTATCGTGGTCTTCATGCTGTCCTTGGGCAATTACCTGACCCCTACCATGCTGGGCGGCAAGGACAGCTTGTGGTTCACGCAGATGATCTATTCGCAGTTCATCGTCCGCTTCAACTGGGAGCTGGGTGCCGCTTTCGGTTTCATGCTTCTGATCCTGTCATCGCTGATCGTCTGGGCCGTGCTGCGCCTGACCGGACAGACCCTGGAAAAGACAATGGGGTAAGGAAGGTGGCAGAATGATCCCGACAATCCCGCAGAACCCGCTGATCCGCATCGCCTATGGGGCCTATGTTGCGCTGTTCTTCATCTATCTGGCGCTGCCCTTGACGGTGGTGGCGGTCTTCGCTTTCAACGACAGCCAGTTCCCGTCCCTGCCATGGGAGGGCTTCACCCTTGACTGGTTCTTCGGGTCCGAGCGTCCGATGATCGGTGTCTTTCACGAAGGCCCGATCCTGCGCGCCATCGGCACGTCCGTCATCATCGGTCTGGCGGTATCGGCTTTGTCGGTTGCGGTGGGCACGACCAATGCGTTTCTCTTCAACCGGTATCAGTTCCGGGGGCGAGGGTTGCTTTACGTGCTGATGCTGCTGCCGCTGGTGATCCCGGGCATCGTTCTGGGCATCTCGATCCTTGTCTTTTCCAGCACGCTGGCAAATGCGGCATGGGACGCGGCCGAATTCGACATTCAGGCGCTGAGACCCGGTCTGGTGCTGGTGATCCTTGGGCAGTTTTCATTCGTCACGACCATCGCCACATTGGTTATCGCCGCGCGCCTGCAAAAGTTTGACCGCACGCTGGAGGAGGCTGCGTTGAATCTTGGCGCGAACCACCTGACTGCCGTGCGCACGATCACATTGCCCTATCTGGCCCCGGCGATGATCGGTGCTTTCGTCGTGTCCTTCTTGATGAGTTTCGAGAATTTCAACACCACCCTGATGCTTGTCGGTTCGGATTCACCCCTGACCATCGCCATGTTCGACCGGCTGAAACTGGGCTCAACACCACTGCTCAATGCGGTGTCCTTGCTGTTGATGCTGGGGTCCAGCCTGCTGGCACTGGTGATGATCGCCTTTCAGCGCAAGTCCTGAGATCACGCGCCACTGGACAGTATCTGCGCGCAGTGACAGAATTTGATCAAATTCGACACACCCGCGACTCGGAGGCTCCCCCATGAAAGACGACAACTTCCTGAAAGAGAACAACGCCCGCCACATGTGGCATCCGATGGGCCATCCGGGGGATCTTCAGGCCAATGCCCCCACGATCATCAAAGGGGCAGAGGGCGTGCACATCATCGACCTTGACGGTCACAAGGTCGTGGATGCCGTGGGGGGCTTGTGGTGCGTGAACCTTGGCTATTCCAACAATGTGGTGAAGGACGCCATCGCCAAGCAGCTCTACGACCTGCCCTATTATTCCGCCTTTGCCGGCACGTCGAACCCCGCTGCCATCGAGGCGTCCTATATGGTGCGCGAATTCTTTGAAGCCGACGGGATGGTGCGCGCCTTCTTCACCTCGGGCGGGTCGGACTCCGTGGAAACCTGCCTGCGGCTGTCACGCCAGTATCACCGCCTGCGGGGCGAACCGACGCGGACCAAGTTCCTCAGCCTCAAGAAAGGCTATCACGGCACGCATTTCGGCGGCGCCTCGGTCAATGGCAACAACCGCTTTCGCCTGAATTACGAACCGATGTTGCCGGGATGTTTCCACTTGCCCAGCCCCTATACCTACCGCAACCCGTTCAACGAGACGGATGGCGCGAAGCTGGCCCAGAATATCGCGGCCGCAATGGAAGACGAGATCGCCTTTCAGGGCGCCAACACCATCGCCGCTTTCATCATGGAACCGATTCAAGGGGCAGGCGGCGTGATCGTGCCGCATGAAAGCTTCATGAAACTGATGCGTGAGATTTGCGACCGTCACGGCATCCTGATGATCTCGGACGAGGTCATCACCGGGTTTGGCCGCACGGGCGACTGGTCCGGTTCGCGCCATTGGGGCGTGCAGCCCGACATGATGAGTTGTGCCAAGGGCATCACTTCGGGTTATTTCCCGGTTGGGGCCACGCTGGTGAACCAGAAGATCGCAGATGTCTTCGAGAAGGACACCACCGGCGAAGGCGCGATCTTCCACGGCTATACCTATTCAGCGCATCCCGTGGGCGCGGCAGCCGTGACCGCCTGCCTGTCGGAAACGATCCGCCTGAACACCGCTGCCAATGCAGGGCCGCGCGGAACACAGCTTTATGAAGGCGTGCTGAAACTGGCCCAGAAACACGACATCATCGGCGATGTGCGCGGCGGGCACGGTTTGATGACCGGGATCGAGCTGGTCAGCGACAGGGCGAAGAAGACGCCGATGGATATGCCCACCATGAAGCGTATCCACAAGACCGCCTACGAGGCAGGGGCGATGGTGCGGTTGGGCGCGCACAACATTCTGATGTCGCCGCCCCTGACCATCACGGAAGCCGAGGTGAATACAATCCTCACGGCACTGGACGCTGGTTTCGCCGCCGCCTAAGCGGTCCGACCCAACGCGAGAACCACGAAAAGGCCAGAGCAATGCTCTGGCCTTTTCCACTCTTGACCGAACCTGCGTTATATACGGACGCTCATTTGAAACGTTTAATCTCGCCGGACCGAAGACGGCTCAAATAACTTTCGAGCTCTCGTTTCACGATCGGCATCAGGAAATAGAGGCCCGCTATGTTGACGACGGCCATGGCGAAGATCGCCGCATCCGAGAAGTCGATCACTGGCCCAAGACTGGCCGCCGCACCGATCACGATGAAGATGCAGAAGATGGTCTTGAAGGTCAGTTCCTGAGCCTGCCCCTCACCAAACATGAAGGTCCACGCCTTCAGACCATAGTAGGACCAGCTAAGCATCGTCGAAAAGGCGAACAGCACCACCGCAACCACAAGGATATACGGGAACCATGAGAAAGTGGATTCGAACGCAGCCGAGGTCAGGCCCACGCCCGAAGCGCCTGTTGCCGTCGTCACCTGCCCGGCCTCGTTGATCACATAAAGGCCGGTTTCGGGATCGGTCACCAACTGCCCTGTGATGATGATCACAAGCGCCGTCATGGTGCAGATCACCACTGTGTCGATGAACGGCTCCAGCAGGGACACGAAACCTTCGGTAATCGGCTCCTTGGTGCGGACCGCCGAGTGGGCGATGGCCGCGGACCCGACACCCGCTTCGTTGGAAAAGGCCGCACGCCGAAAGCCCTGGATCAGTGCACCAACCATACCGCCCACGATTCCGTTGCCTGTGAAAGCCCCGTTGAAGATCTGGCCGAACGCTGCACCCACCATGTCCACATTCATCAGAATGATGACAAGCGCCGTGCCGACATAAAGAACGCCCATGAAGGGGACGACTTTCTCTGTCACGCGGGCGATGGACTTGATCCCGCCCACGATCACCGCAAAGACGATCCCCGCGAAGACGATCCCCGTGATCCACCCGGGATATTCGCCGAACACACCGGTCAACTGCTGGTGCGCCTGATTGGCCTGAAACATGTTCCCGCCGCCCAATGCGCCCAGCACGCAGAAGATCGAGAACAGAACCGCCAGAAACTTGCCGCCCGGCAAGCCGCGCTCGGCGAAGCCCTTGGTCAGGTAATACATCGGACCACCGGACACGCGCCCATCCGGGTATTCGTTGCGATACTTCACGCCCAAGGTGCATTCCGTGAACTTGGACGCCATTCCCAGAAGACCCGCAAGGATCATCCAGAATGTCGCGCCCGCGCCGCCGATGCTGACCGCCACCGCCACACCCGCGATATTGCCCAGACCGACGGTCCCCGACAGGGCCGTAGCCAGCGCCTGAAAGTGGCTGACCTCGCCCGCGTCATCGGGATCAGAGTATTTGCCACTGACCAGCGCCAGAGAATGTCCGATCACACGAAACTGGATAAACCCGAAATAGACTGTAAAAACGCTCGCCGCGACCACCAGCCAAAGAACGATCCATGCGATCGAGGTGCCGGGGATGGAAGCGAAGATGAAACTGACAAACCAACCCGTCGAATCTGCGAAAATCTGATTGACGGTCTCGTCGATGGATTGCGCCCGAGCCGGCACACCCGAGAAGATCAGGGCCGCAAGCGCAGCCATCGCGGCAAACGCCGCGGGAATTGCATTCCGTGTCATCTGTCTCTCCTGTTGCTGCTCATGGAACGATGGTGCAGGGCACCGGGGCTGCCTGCGCCAGATGACCTGCCACCGATCCGAAGATCCGGCTGCCAAGTCGGGTGTGACCGTTGCGTCCGATCACGATCTGCACTGCGCCCATTTCTTCGGCGATCTTGCAGATCGTCTCGGCGATATGGCCATAGCGGATCTTGCTTTCCGCCTCGACGCCATCGGCGCGGACCTTTTCAAGCACAGGTGCGACCAGCGCTTTCTCGGCTCGCTCCAGTTCCTCGGTGCGACGCTTGTGGCGTTCTTCCAGTTCGCTTGGACTCAGGAACGAATAGGGCGACCATTCCAGCACATGGACCAGAACAACCGTGCCGCCCTGAAGCTTGACCCGGCCCACGGCAAAGTCGAGCGCCCGTCGAGAGGCCTCGCTCCCATCATAGCCGACGATGAATTTTGCAGACATCTGTCCCTCCTGCATGTTGGCTTGTATCGAAAGATACCGCGACAGTTTAGCGCAGGAGGGGTTTGAAACATATATGACGTGTTCCTGTAATCGCCGCTGCTTCAGGTCAATCGGCCTTTGTTTTGCTGAATCGAAGGCTGAATGGCTGCCATACTGCGAGACCTGCATATTTTGTCCCAAACCTGGATGGCATCAGATGACCCTTGCTACCCCTCTGGGGCCCGCAGTGTGACCGTGGTTGAACATCACATTCTAACTGACATATATGTTTGACTTGCTGGCACCTTCCGGTCCGGCACGACTTCAGGAAGATTGCCCTCATGTCCAGTTCCATGCCCCGGCCTTCTCGGACGTCGCGTTTTGGGCGTGGCAGACTTGAACGGCACCTGCCAATCCTGCAATGGACGAAAACCTATGACCGTGACACGCTGACATCCGACACGGTAGCGGCTGTGATCGTCACGATCATGCTGATCCCCCAGTCCCTCGCCTATGCTCTGCTCGCGGGGTTGCCGCCCGAAATGGGCCTTTACGCTTCGATCCTGCCACTGGTGGCCTATGCGATCTTCGGCACCAGTCGCGCGCTGGCCGTTGGGCCGGTCGCGGTCATCTCGCTGATGACAGCCGCCGCTATGGGCAACATGGCGCTGGAAGGCACAGCCGAATACGCCATGGCGGCGATCACGCTGGCCTTCATGTCAGGCCTGATCCTGACCGTGATGGGTGTATTCCGGTTGGGGTTTCTTGCCAATTTCCTGTCCCATCCGGTGATCGCCGGGTTCATCACGGCATCCGGCCTACTGATTGCCGCCAGCCAGATCGGCACGATTTTGGGCATCAGCGGCGGTGGGCATTCACTTGTTCAACTGTTGGGCAACCTTTGGGTCAACCTGTCAGATATCAATCCGATAACCGTGACGATCGGAGTGATGACGACGACTTTTCTTTTCTGGGTCCGCAAGGGCCTCAAGCCGCTTCTCATCAGCGCAGGGTTTCGCCCGCGCTTGGCCGATCTGCTGGCCAAGGCCGGACCCGTGGCCGCTGTGGCCGTCACCACACTGACGGTCTGGGCCTTCGATCTGGCGGGCAAGGGTGTGGCTATCGTCGGCACAATCCCCAGCGGATTGCCCCCGCTGACACTGCCCAGCTTTTCAGGCGAGGTCTGGGGACAGCTTTTCATCTCGGCGCTGCTGATCTCGGTCATCGGCTTTGTCGAGTCCGTCTCGGTCGCCCAGACATTGGCCGCGAAGAAGCGCCAACGGATCGACCCGGATCAGGAACTGGTGGGTCTTGGCACGGCGAATATCGCGGCGGCGCTGTCCGGTGGCTATCCCGTGACGGGCGGTTTTGCCCGTTCGGTGGTGAATTTCGACGCCGGTGCCGAAACTCCGGCCGCTGGGGCCTTTACCGCCGTCGGCATCCTGCTCGCCGCGATGTTCCTGACCCCGCTGCTGCATTTCCTGCCCAAGGCGACATTGGCGGCAACCATCATCGTCGCGGTCCTCAGCCTCGTGGATCTGTCGATCCTGAAACGCAGCTGGACCTATTCGCGGATCGACTTTGCCGCCGTCGCCACAACCATCGCCATCACGTTGGGGCTTGGCGTCGAAATGGGTGTATCCGCAGGCGTGATCCTGTCGTTGGCGCTGTTTCTCTACAAGACATCGCGCCCCCATGTCGCCGAGGTCGGTCTTGTCCCCGGCACCCAGCATTTCCGCAATATTTTGCGCCACAAGGTTCAAACCGATCCCGGGGTCGTGACACTGCGGATCGACGAAAGCCTCTATTTCGCCAATGCCCGGTTCCTTGAGGATTACATCACCAATCGTGTGACCTGTGACCAGCCCATCCGGCATGTAGTGCTGATGTGTTCCGCCGTGAACGAGATCGACATGTCCGCGCTGGAAAGCCTTGAGGCGATCAATGCCCGTTTGCGCGACATGGGAATTACCCTTCACCTGTCCGAGGTGAAAGGCCCTGTGATGGACCGGTTGAAACGCAGTCATTTCCTTGATGATCTGTCAGGGCGCGTGTTCCTGTCGCAATATGATGCAATAGTCGCTCTGACTGCAGGTTCATCTGCCCCGACCACCTGACCGTGCCGATTGACGGGACCATGCCTGCCGCTTATCTGCACCACTATGACACAGGACATCTGGATCGGGATCGAAGACAACGGTGGCATTGCCTCCGGCTGGCGATTTGATGGAGCAAGCGTCGTCGCGGCTACATCCGGCCAGAACCTCGCCGCCGTTCTGGCCCAGTTGGGCGATGCGCCTGTGCTGACTGTTGACCGAGGATGCACAGCCCTACCCGTGCCAGCGCCCGTTCTGCCTGACGCCTTGCCGATGCCCGCTATGACACAAGACCGACCGCGCGGCCATCTGGACCCTGTCGCCCGATTGCGGATTGCCGGTGCCTTGGCAACACGTCGGAACTGGGACGGTGTCATCTGCCTTCCCATGACCGAAGTCACACACTGGTGTCAGATCAGCGCCGAAGAGGTGGTCAGTTTTCAGTCTGCCCTGACGCCGGAACTGGCCCGCGCGTTGGGGGCTGCCGATCACGCCGATCTGGCGGCCCTGACCGACACCATGTCACGACCCGAGCGTCTGGCGCTGCACCTGCGCAGTGCAAAACTCGCGGAGTCGGCTGATGCTGTGGCCGGGCATCTTTTGGGGGCGGAACTGGCGGCGATGCGGCCCTATTGGCTGGGCCAGCAGGTGATCGTGATCGCGCAGAACAGCCTCTATTCCGAAGCATTGTCATCGCAGGGCGTTCCGGTCGAGACCCTGAACCCAAGCGACGCCGCGCGGGACGGGCTGATGGCGCTGCGGCAGAAAACACGCTGAGACATACGTGCCTTGCGGTGGAGGGCGCCTCAGGCAGGGATACTTCAGGCAAGTGGAAAGCTTAGTGCACGGTGGCGCCCCCGGCGCGGCGGCGACAGGGGCCGATCATCATCGTGACGCCAAGAATCAGACCTGAAACCGTCGCGATCATGCCCGCCGCGCTGACTGAATTGGCGAAACCCAGCCATAGGGGACCATAGCCGGCAAGCACGTATCCCAGAACCGCTGAAAGTATGGCAAATCCGACGCTCCACGCCGCCTGGGCCAGTAACCTGTCGGTCATCATCCGCGCGGCGGCGGGAGGGCAGATGAACATGGCGATCACGATGATCGAGCCGACGGCGTCGAAAGCCGCCACGGCCGCCAAGGCCGCCAGCATCACCAGTGCCAGCCCGATTGCACGGACTGGCAGGCCGAGCGTGGCGGCGAAACCCTCGTCGAAGGTCGCAATCGCCAGCGGCCGCCACATCACAGCAATGGACAGAGCCACGATGAGGAGAGCCACCGCCATGCGCGGCAATTCTGGCGGCAGACCAGACAAGGCCACCGGATCCAGCAGCGAGGCCCAACCCGTGGCATCCAGCCAGATCAGGCTTTCCAGGTTGCCATAGAGTGCGTGTTCCACATCCAGATGCACTCCGCTGGTATCCGATTGTTCCAGAAGCAGGACACCCGCGGCGAAAAGCGTGGTGAAGATCACCCCCATGGCCGCGCCCGCCTCGATCCGCGCGGTGCGGCGCACGGCTTCGATCAGCACGACCGAGACAAGGGCGGCTCCGGCGGCCCCCAGCATCATGGGCAGCGCCGCGACGCGTCCCGTCAGCAGGAATGCCACCACGATCCCCGGCAGGACCACATGGCTGATGGCATCCCCGATCAGTGCCTGACGCCGCAACAACAAGAAGTTCCCCGGCAAGGCGCAGGTGACTGCGGCCAGCACACCAATCAGCAACGGCGTCAGGGATAGAGCGACAAACTCGGCCCCCATCAGATCACCGCCTGCGGGCGCGGCAAGTGGCGATCGAGTTCGGCGATCTGGTCCGGAGTCAGGACAGTTTCGATCGGAGTCAGCCCGTCATAGCGACTGGCAGTCAGACCCTGCGCCGGATCACCGCGCAAGGCGGCCCAGCGCGCTTCGTCCAGCAGCGCCTTGGCGGCGGCGATGCGCCCGGCCTCGGTTGGAACGCCATCGGCGCGGGCCATTCCTTCACGGGCGAGAAGTGTCAAGGTAAAGGGTTCGTGGATCGGCTGACCCGCAGCCAGCGCAAGCAACCCCTGACGGCGATGCACCCTGCGGCGAAAGCGCATCTGCCGCAGCAGCAAGGCCACCCCACCGCGCGCAGGTGCCAGCGCGATCGACAGAACGAAGAGAACGAAGCTGGCCAGCACGATGATCGGTCCTGTAGGCAAGGCCGGCGCCGTGGCCGAGACTGCAGCGCCGACAAAGGCGGCAAGCCCTCCAGCGAGTCCCGCAAGCCCCACCATCCGCAGCGCGTTATCCGTCCAGAGCCGCGCCGTGACCGCCGGGATGATCAGCAGCGCCACGATCAGCACCAGACCCACGGTCGTGATGCCCAAGACGGTCACGGCCATGACCAGACCCATCATCGCCAGATCGATCCGCGCAACATTCGTGCCTGTCACCGCCGCGAAGTCCGGGTCAAACCCCACCGCCAGCATCGGCCGACGCAGCAGCATCACCAGCAACAGCACAAGCGCCCCGCCCGCCGCGATCACCAACGCATCAGCGCGCAGCATCCCGGCGGTCGATCCAAGCAGGACAGATTCAAGCCCCGCCTGACGGCCTGCCTGCATTGATTGGATCACGGTCAGGATCACGATCCCTGCACCAAAGAACACCGACAAGACAGCACCGATCGCCGCGTCTTCCGTCAGGCGCGTCCGGCGGATCATCCAGCCTATCACCAGCAAACCCAGACCGGATGACACAGCAGCGCCCAGCATCAGCCCCGGCAGAAAACGCCCCTCGCCGCCCAGTGCGACCATCACGATGAAGGCAAGCCCGATCCCAGGCAGCGTGGCGTGGGACACCGCATCCGAGACTAGGGCGCGTTTACGCAGGAACAGAAAACTGCCTGTTACCCCTGCGGCGATCCCCAGCATCGTGGCACCAATTGCCACCAGCGTGGCATTGTATCCCAGTTGCAAGGTCAGCGCCTGCCAGATCATGGCGTGGCATCCCCGGCCTGCATCCCTGCGACCTGCGCCTCGCCCAGTCGCCCCCCATAGGCGCGCTGGAGGTTGGCGGCGGTAAATACCTCGGCAACCGGACCGGCGGCGATGGCACGCATATTGATCAGGAACATATGTTCGAAATAGGCGCGGATCGTTGACAGGTCATGGTGCACGGCCACGATGGTGCGCCCCTCGGCCCTGAGGTCTTTCAGAACCGCGATGATGGCTTTCTCGGTCGCGGCGTCGACGCCGGCGAACGGTTCGTCCAGCAGATAAAGGTCCGCTGATTGCGCCAAGGCGCGGGCCAGAAAGACGCGCTGTTGCTGCCCGCCGGACAGTTGCCCGATCTGACGGGTAGCGAAATCTTCCATCCCGACACGGGCCAGACACGCGCGGGCGCGGTCCAGATGCGCGGGCCGGACCCGACGCAGCAGGCCCAACTCGCGGTGAAGCCCCATCAGCACCACGTCAATCACGCGGGCCGGGAAATCCCAGTCAACGCTGGCGCGTTGCGGCACATATGCCACGCGGTCCCTGGCGCGCGACAGCGGCAGGCCGAACAGGCGCACCTCGCCCGACAAGGGTTTGACCAATCCGAGAACCGCTTTGAGCAAGGTCGACTTGCCCGCACCATTCGGGCCGACAATCGCGGTCATCGTGCCTTGCGCTACCGACATGTCGACGGAGAACACCACGGGCTTTTCGCCATAGGCCACGGTCAGCCCTCCCACCTGAAGGGCGGGGGGCGGTGCCGGCGTGGCGGCGACCGTACCTTCCGTTTGCAACAGGCTCCGTGGGGTCGACAGGGGATGCGCCATTTTCAGAGACCCGCGCTCAGTTTGCCGTCCATGCCGCGAGGCGGCACATCACCGCCCAACGCACCGGCGATGGTCGAGATGTTGTGATCCAGCATGCCAAGATAGGTGCCCTCATAGGTGCCGTCCGGCCCCATCGCGTCCGAGTAAACTTCGCCCCCGACGCGCACCGCATGGCCCTTGGCGGCCACCCCTTCAATAAGCGCACGGATATTTCGGTCAGACACCGAGCTTTCCACGAACACGGCACCAATCTGGCGCTCAACCAGCATGTCGACCAGTTCACCGATCCGGTTCAGCCCTGCCTCGGACTCGGTCGAGATGCCTTGAATACCCATCACCTCAAAGCCTTGCGCGCGGCCGAAATAGCCGAAAGCGTCATGGGCGGTCAGCAAGACCCGCGCCTCCTTGGGCACCGAGGACAGGCTCCGCGCCTTATAGGCAGACAGTCGGGTCAAATCGGCCAGATGCGCCTCGGCATTGGCGGCGAAGGTGTCGGCCTCGTCAGGTCTTGCGGTGCTCAAGGTGTCGCGCACGGCCAGCACGACATGGCGCCACAAATCGGGGTCCATCCAGACATGTGGGTCAAAGCGACCCTCGTAATCGGGATGTGCGATCCGGTCGGCCACGGGAACAGCCTCGCCCACCGCAACGACAGTGCGGGTCCGGCCAAAACCCAGAAGGACATCTTCAAGCTGTGCCTCAAGATACAGCCCGTGCCAAAGCACCAGATCGGCACGGGACATGGCAACAATGTCGCTGCGGGTCTGGCGATAGGAATGCGGGTCGATCCCCGGCCCCATCAGCGCGGTGACGGTGACAAGATCTCCTCCCACCTGCCGGGCCGCATCTGCGACCATCCCGGTCGTGGCAACGATGGACAACGGAGGTTGGGAGGTCTGGGCCATGGCAAGGCGCGGCACGGCGATGCTGGCGGCAAAGGCGGTCAGGACATGGCGTCGTGTCAGGGTCATCGGGTCACCTTTTGAACGTAAGACATGATAACAGCGGGACGTTGGGCGGATATTGAGAATGGTTCGCAACTTTGTCAATGTAATTGCGAATTATTCGCAAAACAAAACGTCGTGATGGCAATGTTGCGGCATGCTTGCCTCTGATCCGGGCACATGCGACCTTTGGCGCGACGCCGAAACCGAGTGTGACATGCAGCAAACCCCTACAGTGCCAACAACGCATCTTCCCCAGACCCTGCCTGCGCACGAGACACGCAATCCCGGCATGGAGCTGGATATGGATTGGGTGCGCGCCGTGCAGGCCAACAGTTCCGCCATAGAACGGCGCGCGGCCAGTCTTGGGACGCGACGGTCGGTCAAGCAGGATTATCAGGCCGCATGGCTTCTGAAGGCAATCACCTGCATTGATCTGACCACCTTGGCCGGTGACGACACCGAGGGACGTGTCGCCCGGCTCTGTGCCAAGGCACGCCAGCCCGTGCGCCCTGACCTGCTGGCGGCACTGGGGATGCCTGACATCACCGTCGGGGCAGTCTGCGTCTATCACGACATGGTGCCTGCCGCTGTTCGCGCACTGGAGGGCAGCGGAATCCCGGTCGCCGCCGTCTCAACAGGCTTTCCGGCCGGGTTGTCGCCCTTTCACCTGCGCCTTGCCGAGATCGGCGAGAGCGTGAAGGCAGGGGCAAGGGAAATCGACATCGTTATCTCTCGCCGTCACGTCCTGACCGGGAACTGGCAGGCGCTCTATGACGAGATGCGCCAGATGCGCGCGGCCTGCGGCGATGCCCATGTGAAAGCGATCCTTGCCACAGGCGAACTGGGCAGCCTGCGCAACGTCGCCCGCGCAAGCCTTGTCTGCATGATGGGCGGGGCGGATTTCATCAAAACCTCGACCGGCAAGGAAAGCATCAACGCCACTTTGCCCGTCAGCCTTGTGATGATCCGGGCCATCCGCGACTATCACGAACGCACGGGGATCAAGATCGGCTACAAACCGGCGGGTGGCATTTCCAAGGCCAAGGATGCGCTCGTGTATCTCAGCCTGATCAAAGAGGAACTGGGCCACCGCTGGATGCAGCCCGACCTGTTCCGCTTTGGCGCATCGAGCCTGCTTGGCGATATCGAACGGCAGTTGGAGCATCACGTGACAGGCAGTTATTCGGCGGCCTGGCGGCACCCGCTCGCCTGATGGCAGGTGGACGGATTTGAGTATTTGGGGAACGATGAAGGCATGAGCGTCAAGGATATCTTCGAGACGATGGATTATGGCACCGCTCAGGAATCAGCCTCTGAAGCACTGGCCTGGCTGGTGGATCAGGGTGACCGTTTCGGCCATTTCATCGGGGGGGTCTTCACCAGCCCCGGTGACGGGTTTGAGGCGCGCAATCCCGCCACTGGAGAGGTGCTGGCGACATTGAGCCAAGCCACACAGACCGATGTGGATGCAGCCGTTACCGCCGCACGACGGGCGCAGGGCAAATGGGAAGGTCTGGGCGGTCATGGCCGCGCGCGATACCTATATGCCTTGGCGCGGCAGGTGCAGAAACACGCGCGTCTTTTCTCTGTGCTCGAGGTGTTGGACAACGGCAAGCCGATCCGCGAGGCGCGGGACATCGACATTCCACTTGTGCATCGCCATTTCTATTTCCACGCCGGCCTTGCGCAACTGATGGAGAGCGAACAGCCCGACCGTCAGGCGTTCGGCGTCTGCGGGCAGATCATACCGTGGAACTTTCCCCTGCTGATGCTGGCTTGGAAGGTGGCCCCCGCGCTGGCGGCCGGCAATACGGTGGTGCTGAAACCGGCGGAACAGACTTCGCTGACCGCACTTTTGTTTGCTGACATCTGCCGCCAAGTCGGGTTGCCCAAGGGCGTGGTCAATATCGTGACCGGCGATGGCGCGGTGGGCGAGATGATCGTGACCCATCCCGGCATCGACAAGATCGCCTTCACCGGATCGACCGAGGTGGGGCGTCGCATCCGGCAGGCCACGGCGGGCAGCGGCAAGGCCCTGACCTTGGAGCTGGGGGGCAAATCCCCCTATATCGTGTTTGATGACGCCGATCTGGATTCAGCCGTCGAGGGACTGGTCGATGCGATCTGGTTCAATCAGGGGCAGGTCTGCTGCGCGGGCTCGCGCCTGCTGGTGCAAGAGGGGGTGGCGGATCGTTTCCACGCCAAGCTGCGCGCCCGGATGGACAAGCTGCGGATAGGCAATCCCTTGGACAAAAGCATCGACATCGGTGCGATGGTCAGCCCGGAACAGTTGAATCGCGTCCATGCGATGGTGGATTCCTGCAACGACGGCCAGGTGCATCGCAGCGCCGCGACCTTGCCGGATGGAGGGTGCTTCTATCCGCCCACGCTGATCACCGGCCTGTCCACCGCATCACCGCTTATGCAAGACGAGATTTTCGGCCCTGTTCTGGTCTCGACCACGTTCCGCACACCGTCAGAAGCGGTGGATCTGGCCAACAATACCCGCTACGGGCTGGCGGCCAGCGTGTGGTCTGAGAATGTGAACCTTGCGCTGGGCGTGGCCCCGAAACTGGCAGCGGGTGTGATCTGGGTCAACGGGACAAACATGTTCGACGCCGCCGCCCCATTTGGCGGAATCCGCGAAAGCGGGTTCGGGCGTGAAGGCGGTTGGGAAGGGCTGGCGGCCTATACAAAGCCGCGTGCAAAGACCAAGCCGCTGGGACAGATCACAGGGTTTACGGGCCGCAATGATGATGGGCCCGAGGCGGGAATCGACAGGACGCCCAAACTCTATATCGGGGGCAAGCAGGCGCGCCCGGATGGTGGCTATAGCCGAAATGTTCACGCAAGGTCGGGACGCATTCTGGGGCAGGTCCCGATCGCGAGCCGCAAGGACATCCGCAACGCCGTCGAAGCGGCGCGTGGGGCGGCGGGTTGGTCGGCGACGACGGGGCATCTGCGGGCACAGATTCTCTATTACATCGCGGAGAACCTGTCCGCCCGTGCTGAAGGCTTTGCCTCGCTTCTGGATGCGATGCAGGGCACCAAGTCCGGCAAGGCCGAGGTCGATGCCGCCATCCGTCGCCTGTTCACCTATGCTGCCTGGGCTGACAAATATGATGGCAGCGTCAAGGGCGTGCCGCTGCGCGGCGTCGCGATGGCCATGCCAGCCCCTGTCGGCGTGATCGGTGCCATCTGCCCGGATGAGGCCCCCTTGCTGGGGCTGATCTCTCTGATGGCGCCTGCCATTGCCATGGGCAACCGCGCAGTGTTGGTCGCTTCCGAAGCCTATCCTCTGGCAGCAACGGATTTTTACCAGATCCTCGACACTTCGGATGTGCCGGGCGGGGTAGTGAACATCCTGAGCGGCAGCCACGCCGATCTGGCACCGACGCTGGCCGCGCATATGGATGTGGATGCTGTCTGGTGTTTCTCATCGACTCCGCTGTCGCGTCTGATCGAGGAGGCAAGCGCTGGCAACCTCAAACGCACTTGGGTGAATCACGCCAAGGCGCGCGACTGGATGGGAGCCGCAGGCGAGGGCCGCGCGTTCCTGCAACAAGCGACCGAGATCAAGACGATCTGGGTGCCCTACGGCGAATGAATGTCAGACCCTGTGATAGGGTGATCCGGCAAGGATCGAGGCCGCGCGATAAAGCTGCTCGGCCAGCATCACGCGCACCAACATATGAGGCCAGACCATCTTGCCGAAGGACAGGCTGAAATCGGCGCGCGCGCGCAAGGCTGGGTCGATCCCATCCGCGCCGCCAATGACCAGGGCCAGGTCACCGCGCCCGGCATCCCGCCAACCCGCCAGTTTCTCGGCAAAATCTGGTGAGGACATGACTGTCCCACGCTCGTCCAGCGTGCAGATCAGAGCGCCGTTCGGGATCACCCGATCCAGCAAGGCAGCCTCTGCCGCCATACCGCCGCCCTTGCGATCCTCGACCTCATGCACCTGCACCGGACCAAGGCCAAGCACCCGGCCACTTCGCTCCAGCCGCGTCAGGTAGTCGTCGATCAATGCGCGTTCCGGGCCGGTCCGCAACCGGCCCACCGCGCAGATATGAACCCGCATCAGACCGTCGTGGCGGCCGCGGGTTTCGCGGAGCCGCTGGGCATCCACATTTTCTCAAGCTGATAGAATTCGCGCACTTCGGGGCGGAACACGTGGACGATCACATCGCCTGTGTCGATCAGCACCCAGTCGCCGGTTTCCTTCCCTTCGATCCGGCTCAGCCGTCCGTAGGTCTGCTTGAGGTCATCCACCAGCTTTTCGGCAATTGCCGAGACCTGCCGCGAGGACCGGCCCGAGCAGATCACCATGTAATCGCCAATAGCCGTCTTGCCGCGCAGGTCGATCTGCACGATCTCTTCGGCCTTGTCGTCTTCAAGCTGGTTCAGGATATGCGCCAGAAGCTCTTCGCTTGTGACTTGTGTCGGGGCTGCGGTCATCGTTGCACCGACCGGAGCGGCAGACGCCGCTGCAAAGTTGAGTGACAGGACATTGTCCTCCTTGTGGCACGCCGACAGGGCCCCGGCGCTGGGCACACTTCAAAGATAGCATCGCATCATGCAAATCTCAATGAGCGGCGCATGCCCTGTGCACCCATGGGCGGCCCGAGTCAATCGCTCGTGCGCAGGGCAGGCTGACCCTCGCCCATCCCCAGAAGCCGCACTTCTCGTTGTGGAAAGGGAATCGCGATACCGTTAGCCTTGAAGGCATCCCACAATGCCAGATAGACATTGCCGCGAATATTGGTCAGCCCCTGGGTGGGATCCTTTATCCAGAAACGCAGGATGTAGTCCACGGAACTGTCGCCAAAGCCGGTGATGTGGCAAACCGGCTGCTTGAAATCCAGCACCCGCTCGACACTTTGCGCCGCCTCCACCGCGATGCGGCGCACCATGTGGGGGTCGTCGTCATAGGCAGTCCCGAAATGGATATCCAACCGCACGAATTCGTTGGAGTGTGACCAGTTGACCACCTGTCCGGTGATCAGATCCTCGTTTGGAATCAGATACTCGCGCCCGTCCCGCGTGACTACCGAGACATAGCGCGCGCCCAGCGCGTTGATCCAGCCGAAGGTATCCCCAAGGCTTATGACGTCACCGGGCTTGATCGACTTGTCCAGCAGGATGATCACCCCGGACACAAGATTCGACACCACCTTCTGTAATCCGAAGCCCAGTCCAAGGCCGATGGCGCCTGACAGCACAGCCAGACCGGTCAGATCGAAACCCACCGTTCGCAAACCGATGAAAAAGGCCGCGCCGTAAAGTCCGACTTGCAGGGTCTTGACCGCCAGAACCTGCATCGAGGGGCTGATATCCTCGTTCGCGCTGATGCGCTGCGTCGATTGCTGCGTGATGAAGCGCGCCAGCGTGAACAGCACCGCCAGTATCATCACCGCCTGTAGAATCAGCCATACCGACAGCCGAGTGTCGGCTATCTCGATAGCCAACCCGTCCAGCAGGGCGCGCGTGTCATCCGTTAGTCCCAGGATCGAGAGTGATACCCATGCCCAGCCGACATAGCGCACCAAAGCACGCAGCACCGCGTTGCCGATGATCCGGGTGAGAATCGCGATGACCAGCCAGGCAAGCGCCAGTTGCGCCACAACTGCCAGAAGATAGGAGCGGCTTGACCATGTCACTTCCCGCATGATCCATATCAAGGGCCAGATCATCGCGACGAAAATGATCAACCGCAAACGATTGCGTAGCGTCACAGCAAGGCGCATCCGCCACTTGGGCCAGCCTTCGCGATGCCGCAACCATTCGCTGAAACGGGGCGCAAGACCGCGGGCCAGCAGATGCGCGACCAACAGCAGCCCAAGAGCGATCCCGATCTGATAGGCGTTCCACGGCCTCAGAAGGCTTGTCATGAAAAGCTAGATCTGCGTCAGCAGGCCGAGAGCAACCTCCATGGTGCCATCGTTGGGGATATCCTGGTTCATACCTCTCCCGTCTTTGGACAAGGGTTGCACGATGGATGCCACGCGACAAGCCCCTGACCCGGTCGCGGGCCTTGATAGACTCGCTCAGGCATAGTATCCCGCCTGCCATGACACGGATTTTCGACATGGATGACCGCGCGCGTCTGCGCGAACGCTTCTTCGGGGCATCCCTGACGGTGCTGGCCCGCCTATAAGGGTCGCCCGCCGCTTTTTCGACCACAGCCAGAACACCAGCCAAGGGAGAGGACCGATGTCCCCCAAAACGCTCTATGACAAGATCTGGGATGCCCATGTCGCCCACGAAGGCGACGACGGCACCTGCCTTCTGTATATCGACCGCCACCTTGTCCACGAGGTGACCAGCCCGCAGGCCTTTGAAGGGCTGCGCATGGCGGGCCGCACCGTCCATGCCCCCGACAAGACCATCGCCGTGCCCGATCACAACGTGCCCACGACGCTGGACCGTGCCAAGGGGATCGAGAACGAGGAAAGCCGGATCCAGGTCGAAGCGCTGGACAAGAACGCCAAGGATTTCGGGATTCACTACTATCCCGTGTCCGACATCCGTCAGGGCATCGTGCATATCGTCGGCCCCGAGCAAGGCTGGACCCTGCCGGGCATGACCGTGGTTTGCGGTGATAGCCACACAGCGACCCACGGTGCCTTTGGCGCTTTGGCGCATGGCATCGGCACCTCCGAGGTCGAGCATGTGCTGGCGACCCAGACCCTGATCCAGAAGAAATCCAAGAACATGAAGGTCGAGATCACCGGGAAACTGCGCCCCGGCGTGACCGCCAAGGACATTACCTTGTCTGTGATCGGGAAGACCGGCACCGCTGGCGGCACAGGCTATGTGATCGAATACTGCGGCGAGGCGATCCGCGACCTGTCCATGGAAGGGCGCATGACCGTCTGCAACATGGCGATCGAGGGCGGCGCACGGGCCGGCCTGATCGCCCCCGATGAAAAGACCTATGAATATGTCATGGGGCGGCCCCACGCGCCCAAAGGTGCCCAGTGGGAAGCGGCACTGGCTTGGTGGAAGACACTGTATTCTGATCCGGACGCGCATTGGGACAAGGTTGTGACCATCAAGGGCGAGGATATCGCCCCTGTCGTCACATGGGGAACCAGCCCCGAGGATGTGCTGCCCATCACCGCAAGCGTTCCCGCGCCCGAGGATTTCACTGGCGGCAAGGTCGAAGCAGCGAAACGTTCTTTGGAGTACATGGGACTGCAACCCGGAACGCCGCTGAACCAGATCAAGATCGACACGGTGTTCATCGGCTCTTGCACCAATGGCCGGATCGAGGATCTGCGCGCCGCAGCCGCGATCCTCAAGGGCAAGAAGATCAAGGACGGTCTGCGCGCCATGGTCGTGCCCGGATCGGGTCTGGTGCGCGCACAAGCGGAAGAAGAGGGTCTGGCACAGATCTTCATCGACGCGGGCTTTGAATGGCGTCTGGCCGGATGCTCGATGTGCCTGGCAATGAACCCCGATCAGCTGTCGCCAGGCGAACGCTGCGCGGCGACCAGCAATCGCAATTTCGAAGGCCGTCAGGGTCGCGGTGGCCGCACCCATCTGATGAGCCCCGCCATGGCCGCCGCCGCCGCCGTGACCGGGCATCTGACCGATGTGCGCGAATTGATGTGAACAGGGCAGCCGTGAATCAGCCGGTGCGGACCTGTTCGCAATGGCTGACGATGGTCGAACAGACAGGATAGAGACAATGGACAAATTCACCAAACTCAGCGGCATTGCCGCACCGCTGCCCCTGATCAACGTCGATACGGACATGATCATCCCCAAGCAGTTCCTCAAGACGATCAAGCGCTCGGGCCTTGGCGTGAACCTGTTTGACGAGATGCGCTATGACGGCGAAGGCAATGAGATCCCCGATTTCGTGCTGAACAAGCCGCAATATCGCAACGCGGAAATTCTGGTCGCGGGCGACAATTTCGGCTGTGGCTCCTCGCGCGAGCATGCCCCGTGGGCGTTGCTCGATTTCGGTATCCGCTGCGTGATCGCACCCAGCTATGCTGATATTTTCTATAACAACTGCTTCAAGAACGGCATCCTGCCGATCGTGTTGCCGCAAGAGCAGGTCGATATTCTGATGAAGGACGCCGAAAAAGGTGCCAACGCCAGAATCGAGATCGACCTTGAAGCGCAGACGATCACATCGTCGGATGGTGAAGTCTTCTCCTTCGATGTCGATTCGTTCAAGAAACATTGCCTCATGAACGGGCTGGACGATATCGGGCTGACGCTTGAGAAAGCGGCGTCGATCAAGTCCTTTGAAAGCAAGCTTGCATCGGAGCGTCCTTGGGTCTGATCGCGTCATGGCGTGACCTCACATGGTGAGTATCCGGCAAGGCCGCTTCTCTCGGGGGGCGGCCTTTTGCTTTGGTGGTCGACGGCCGCCATGGCACAACATGTTGTAAATGTCTGAAAAAGAGCCAAAATTCTCCCCAGCATTGGTACATTTCAGCATCAGTTGGTCCATCAAATTGCCTCAAAATTGCGGTCAACTTTAGGAGTGGCTTGAGGCCCTTCGGGAAAGAAGGCAAAAATTGGGCAATATTGAGGCATGCCGTCTTTATTGGCGGTTTCAAGTTGGAAACAGGACGCGGCACCGCATCACGTCCGGCCAGTTTGAAAGGGACGAACAGTGATCGGACAAATGACAGGCGCCGCCTTGCGCGCGCTCATGGTGGCTCTGCTGATTGCCATGCCCTCCATGCTGATTTCCGGCGTGGGGATCGACGGCACGCAATTCGTGATGCTGCTGGCGCTGCTGGCCGCAGGCCTTGTCATGATGGAATACAACTCGGCCTATCCCAGCCTCATCGCCTTTCGCCACGCGCCGCCCTATAATCGGCTACGCTTCGCGATGATCTTTCTTGCTGTTCTGATCCTGACGCTGGTCTATCGCGGTTACAGCGACCCCGGCACGACAACCCAGATCATGACCTCGATCGGCGTGATCCTTGGGAACATGACCGATTTTCCGTTCTCGCCTGTTCGCCTCGCCGTGCTGATGCTGCCGATCGAAGCACCGGACACATTGGTCGTGGCGGTCCGCATGGCAGCGGGCGTGTGCTACACGCTGTCCGTTGTCATGATCCTGATCTTCGCCGCGATGGTCAGGCTCTATGGTTGGCCGGCCCGTCACGGGGCTTTCAATGTCTGGATCAACCTGCCGATGTTCGACGCCACATCGGGCGGGGATGTGGTGAACCGCCTCAAGGCACATGCGCGAATTAACCTGATCTTAGGATTTCTCCTGCCATTTCTGATCCCAGGTGCCGTCTATGCCGCCGCCGGGTCAATCGACATCGGGGCGCTTGTGGTTCCGCAAACCCTGATCTGGACGATGTGCCTATGGGCTTTCCTTCCTGCCAGCCTGATGATGCGCGGCATCGCGATGGCCCGTATCGCCGCCATGATCGAGGACAAGCGACGTCGCACCTATGCCGCAGCCGAGGGCTTGCAACCAATCTGATCACGGCGACTGTCTGCGGTCTGCTCGGCCTTCTGACAAGCCCGACTCCGGGCAAGACCCAGAGCCTCGATATTGCTCTGTATCACACCAGTCTTGCACGGCAGGGACCCGGTCTGCTGTTGCGTGACATCGCGGGTGGCACGGACCCGCAGGTTCTGGCCGTGGCGCAGGTCATCGCCCATGCCGCGCCGGATATCCTGCTGCTGCTTGACGTGGACTATGATCACGGTCTGGTCACGCTCGCCGCGCTCCGAAATGCCATCGCCGTTGCCGGGGTCTCCTATCCCCACATATTTGCGCTGCCGCCGAATACAGGTGTTGTCACTGGGTTGGACGCTGACGGCGACGGTCGTCTGGGCGGACCGCAGGACGCGCAGGGTTTTGGTCAGTTTGCCGGTCAGGGCGGCATGGCCATCCTGTCGCGCTACCCTGTGCGCAGGGATCAAGTGCAGGATCAGAGCGCCCGCCTGTGGCGCGACATGCCTCAGGCCATGCTGACGCTTCCCGACGGCACACCGGTGCTGGCGCGTGCTGAGTTGGCGGTGCAACGCCTGTCCACGACAGGACATTGGGCCGTGCCGTTCGAGATCCAGGGGCAGGTTCTTTGGCTGCTGGCTTTTCATGCCACCCCACCCGTTTTTGACGGGCCCGAGGATCGCAACGGTCGCCGCAACCATGATGAGGCGAGGTTCTGGAGCCTGTATCTGGACGGTGCCTTTGGCCCTGCCCCAAAGGATCGCTTTGTCATCATTGGCGACAGCAACATGGACACTGTCGACAGCGAGGGACGGCCGGATGCGATGCGCGCATTGCTGCATGATACCCGCCTGTCCGACCCGCAACCCAAGGGCGGCGGCATACAAGAGGCGGACCCGGCGCATCGCGGGGACCCTGCACTGGACACCGTGCGCTGGCCGCCACCCGGACCGGGGAACCTTCGCGTTGACTATATCCTGCCTTCGGCTGATCTGACCGTCCACGACTCCCACGTCTTCTGGCCTGATCCAGCCGATCCCATGGCGCCCATCGTCCAGACCGCCAGCCGTCATCATCTGGTCAGCGTCACGGTTGAGTGGCCGCCGGCCGCGTTGGCGCAGCCTGAGTGAGCGACCGCTGTGCCACAGATAAACCCGCCAGCATAACCGTCTGCTGCGACGTAGGCTGGAAGCCCGGCAGAAGACGTTCGAACTTTGCTCCGGACAGTTGATGCGGCGTTTCCCAGAGATAGCGCATCTCTCCCAGTTCCCGCGCCAGTTCCCAGAAGGGGGCCGCAAGACGCATCAGCCCCCATGGAAACCGTGAGATGGTCAAAGAACGGCCAAGATGCGTCTCAAGACAATGCTTCAATTCAGTCATGTCGAAGCTGTGCCCGGGAAAGGGAATATCCTCGAACATGGCCAGACTGTCGCGCTTCCCGGCCAGGGCTGCTGCTGCCCGCGCCCAATCAGGCACATAGCACCACGCCTGCATCACATCCGGTCCGCCGCCAAGGGTGATCCGTCCCTTTGCGATGTTCCGCAGCACGAAAAGCTGCATGATGTCGCCATTTCCGTCGGGGTCGATGAAATTGCCCGCCCGCAGCACGATCGTCTGCACACCGCTGTCACGATAGCGTGCCTCCATCTGCATGCGGATCAATCCCTTGCGGCTGACAGGGCGCTGCGGCGTATCCTCGGACCAGATGCCGCCTGCGTCACCAAAATTGTAGACATTGCCGGGAAGGATAACGGACGCCCCACTGGCCTTGGCGGCTGCGATAACCTGTTCCGTGATCTCTGGGATCAGCTTGGTCCAATTGTGGTAATTGGGCGGGTTCAGCCCGTTGACGATGACATCCGATCCCATAGCTGCCGCCGTCATGTCAGTGCCTCGCTCGTAGCGGCGCACCCTCCATCCCGCATCGGCAAATGCCTTGGCGCTGTGATGACCAATCTTGCCATTGCCGCCCAGGATCAGAACAGTTCCCGGCATTTTCACCTCCATCATCTGTTGTGTGAGGCGACCATCATCCGAACGTGACCGAATGGGAATTGCATGGTTTTGTAGATCAGCTATTCATATTTGAATGGAAAGCAGGATTGATACTCTGAACTGGTCCCTGATCCGCACCTTTCTGGCCGTCGCGGATACAGGAAGCTTGTCTGCCGCTGCGCGCAGGCTGGGCATCAGCCAGCCGACAATCGGGCGTCAGGTTCGTCAGATCGAAGACGCTCTTGATCTGACTCTGTTCACGCGCCAGCCCCGCGGCTTGCACCTGACGGACAGCGGCGCGGCCCTTCTGCCCCATGCCCGCCGGATGGCCGAAGCGATGAACGCCCTGGCGCTGACCGCCGCCGGCCGGACCGAAGATCTGCGCGGCACTGTCCGCCTGACCGCCAGTGCCGTGGTCGCACATCACATCCTGCCGCCGATCATCGCGCAGATCAGGCAGGCCGAGCCCTTGATCCAGATCGAACTGGTCGCCAGCGACAGCAGTGACAACCTGCTGTTCCGCGAGGCCGATATCGCGGTGCGGATGTATCGCAGCACGCAGTTGGATATCGTGACACGCCATCTGGGCAACTTGCGTCTGGGAGTCTTCGCAGCGCGCACCTATCTGGACCGGAGAGGATGGCCACAGCAGCCCACGGATCTGCTGGGCCATGACCTGATCGGCTATGATCGCAACGAGCTGATCCTGCACCACATGCGCGCGATGGGATGGCCCGCCACGCGCGAGATGTTCGCGATCCGCTGCGACAGCCAGACCGCCTATCTGGCGCTGATCCGCGCAGGCTGCGGAATCGGATTTGCTCAGGCCGGTTTGATGCAGGACAGGGCCGATCTGGTCGAGCTTGATCTTGGCCTTGACCTGCCGCATCTGCCGGTGTGGTTGGCGGCACCGCAGGCCATGCGCGGCTCGCCACGAATCGCCCGCGTCTGGGACCTGCTTGCAGAGGGTTTGACCCCCGTTCTTTCACGCCCTTGAGCCCGTGCTGCGTGTGCTTTCTTGACCCTGCGTCCTGCAATCGCTAGGCCAGTGCCGAACTCATGTCACAAGGGACAGACCGCAATGACCAACCCCTCGCTTCTCATCCTCGCCGGTGACGGCATCGGCCCCGAAGTCATGGCCGAAGTGCGCAAGATCATCGACTGGTACGGCACCAAGCGCGGCGTCGCTTTCGACGTGTCCGAGGATCTGGTGGGCGGCTGCGCCTATGACAAACACGGCACGCCGCTGCATGATGACACGATGGCCAAGGCACAGGAAGTGGACGCGGTCCTGCTGGGTGCCGTGGGCGGGCCGAAATACGACAATCTCGATTTCAGCATCAAACCCGAACGCGGCCTGCTGCGCCTGCGCAAGGAAATGGACCTCTATGCCAACCTGCGTCCGGCGCAGTGCTTTGACGCGCTGGCTGATTTCTCGTCGCTGAAAAAGGATGTGGTTGCCGGTCTGGACATCATGATCGTGCGCGAACTGACCAGCGGTGTCTATTTCGGCGAACCGCGCGGTATCTTCAAGGAAGGCAACGAGCGGGTGGGCATCAACACCCAGCGCTATACCGAGTCCGAGATCGAACGTGTCGCCCGCTCTGCTTTCGAGCTGGCGCGCAAGCGTAGCAACAAGCTGTGCTCGATGGAAAAAGCCAATGTGATGGAATCCGGCGTTCTGTGGCGCGAAGTGGTGCAGCGTATTGGCGACACCGAGTATCCCGATGTCGAACTCAGCCATATGTATGCGGACGCCGGCGCCATGCAGCTGACCCGCTGGCCCAAGCAGTTCGACGTGATCGTGACCGACAACCTGTTCGGCGACCTGCTGTCTGATCTGGCGGCGATGCTGACCGGATCGCTGGGCATGCTGCCCTCGGCCAGCCTCGGCGCACCTATGGCGAATGGCCGTCCCAAGGCGCTTTATGAGCCGGTCCATGGTTCCGCCCCCGATATCGCAGGTCAGGGCAAAGCAAACCCGATCGCCTGTATCCTCAGTTTCGCCATGGCGTTGCGCTACAGCTTTGACATGGGGGCCGAGGCTGATCGCGTCGAAGCTGCCGTGGCCAAGGTTCTGGCCGATGGCCTGCGCACAGCCGATCTGATGGGTCCCGAAGGCGGCTCGCCCATCACGACCGGTCAGATGGGCGATGCCATCGTCGCGGCGTTGGACGCCTCGCTCTGATATGTCAGTCGCGTGGCCCCGGTGCGACCGGGGCCGCCGCCTTTATACCCGGCACCGTGGCACTGTAGTGGGCGATCCGCGCTGCATGCTCGGCTACCCGCCGCAACCAACGCATTGCATCCGTCCTGTCAAACATCTCGGCCACGGAAATCAGCCCGACATGTTCATGCAACAAGGTAGCGCGCCTGTGGCGTCGCGTGCGTGCCTCGATCCGGTCTGACAGCCGCGCCAACCTTGCCGCCTCCAGCCCATCCCTTGCCGGATCAGCGGCCCGGCGCAAGGTCGCGCCCAGCGCCCGCGAGAGGCGCGACAGACCAGGATCATCCAACAGGACCGCAACCATCGACCGCCGTTCCAGCCGTTTGAGAAGCCGCGCCAGATGATCCGTCTGATGCAGCAAGGCGGCGTATCGGTCACGCTCGGCGGGTTTGCCTTCTGGCAGATTTATCCGCGTGATGTAATGTTCGATCTCGATCAGCGCTGGACGTGCCACCTCCTCGATCGTGGCCAGCCCGCGCATGTCGGGCACAGGCGCCAAGGCCCGACCCAGCGCCGAGAACACATGACGCGCAACCCGGCCAAATGCCGCTTGCGCCGCGTCCATGGCCGCTCCCTCATCCTTCAGCAAGGCTGGATCAAGATCGGCCACCAATCCACCAGCCAACGCTCCGTCAGGTCTTTCAGGAACCACCTTCTCGACCCATAGGGCAAAGCGTGCGGTGAAAGGCAGAAATATCAATGCGCCCACAACGTTGAATCCTGTGTGGAACAACACCAAGGCCGTGGTCTCTCCAACCCGGTCCGCGACCTGCGTCAGGACAGTTCCGGTGAACACAAGCAAAGGATAGGCCAGAATGGCTGTCCCCAGGTTGAACAATACATTCGCCAGCGCCGTCTGCCGCATGGTCACGGAACCGCCCAAACTGGCCAGAACAGCCGTGATCGTGGTGCCAAGGTTCATTCCGATCACCATGGCGGCGGCTTGCTCGAAACTGATCCCTCCCGCACCCAACAGGACCAGCGCGACAGCCATGGCCGCACTGGAGGACTGCATGACAACCGTCACTGCCAGCCCCAGAAGCATCAGTTGCAAGTCGCCCCAGACCCCGCCCTGTGGCAATGTCTGCGGTGTCAACCATGCGCCGAAACCGGCCGCTCCTGTCTGCATCATGTCCAGCCCGATGAACAGAAGACACAGACCCGCAGCCACACGTCCGGTCCGCGCCCATCCACCCTGCGCCAGCAGCGTCAGCAAACTCGCCCCGAACAGCGCGGGCAAGGCAACACTGCCAAGCTGCAACTTGAAGCCCAGCAGGGTCACGATCCATCCGGTGACGGTCGTGCCGATATTGGCACCGTAGATCACGCCCAAAGCCTGCGGAAAGGTCAGCAGTCCGGCACCGACGAAACCGATTGTCATGACGGTCGTCGCACTCGACGATTGGACCACCGCCGTTGCCGCCGTGCCAGTCAGAACGCCCGCCAGCGGCGTCGTGGTGAACCGCGCCAGCAACTGGCGCAAGCGCGCGCCCGCAGCCTCGCGCAGCGCTTCCGTCATGATCTTCATCCCGAACAGGAACATGCCGATCCCGCCAAGGATCACCGCAAGACCGCCCGTCATTTCCATGGTGTCATGATCCCCACTCTGGCGCCCAGAATGGAACCGGAACACCGCGTCCACAAGCCCTGACCTGCCTGTGGTGGCCGTTGCAACTCGACCCTTGCAAATCCACCGCGACGGGTTTAATCGCCTCTCACACGGTCGGGCTGTAGCGCAGCCTGGTAGCGCACCTGCTTCGGGAGCAGGGGGTCGGAGGTTCGAATCCTCTCAGCCCGACCAGTGATCCCCAAATCGATAGTGTGTCAAACGCGTCCAGCGGGTCAGAACGTATTGACGCGCCCGGCAAGCCCCAGCAGCGATCCCAGCAGGCCAACAACCGTCTGCACCCCGGTAACCGGCGACTCGGTTGCCAGAACGGTATCCTTCGGGTTGATCTGGAACCCGCGCGCCGCAAACAGCCCGTCTGCGGATGTCAGGTCAAACGTAAAGACCACCTGTTGCATCAACGGACCGCGCCCATCCGATCGCACTTGCCGCGTGTCATAGTCTCGCAACACGATCACGCCCTTGGGATTGGCGCGGCTGTCCGTCAGCCCGCCGATGACGGACAGCGCCTCAAGTGCGGTGATCTCTTCCTTCTCGAAATAGACAAGTCGTTCGGTTCCTGTCGCGCCAAGCGCCGTGAAGTAGCGATTGTCCTCAGCCACAACGATCTTGTCGCCACCCCGCAGCAGGATATTGCGTGACGCGTCCGCGAAAAGCCGCTCTGCCCGCATTTCATAGGTGACGCCGTCCCGTATCAGTCGCACCAGCGGATGCCGCAGGCCAGACGCGATGCCGCCGCTTGCTGCCAGCACCGACAGGATCGTATGATTGCGATCCGGCAAGGGATAGCTGCCCGGACGGGCAACACCCGCCACCAGTTCGGCCGAGTTTTGGCGTCCCGGCACCAGTTCCACCTGCACCTGTGCCGAAGGAACGATCGGTTTCAGGGCTGTTTGTAGCTGTCGACGTGCTTGATCGGGCGTTTGACCACCAATCTGGATTTCGTCGAGATAGGGCACAAAGATCGTCCCGCCCGCAGATACCGTCAGCCCCGCCAGCACCACTTTCTTGTCCATGGCCGATGTCAGAAGCGAATTTTCCTGACTGTCCCAGATCACCAGATCCACGCGATCGCCCGGTTGCACCAATGGGCTGTCCGGACCGCGCGTCCCTTCGGGCCAACGATAGACACCAGACCAGCCTGTCACCGGCCATGTCCGAATCTGCGGAAGGTTGTCCCGCGTGACGGGCATGACCTGAAATGTGGGTGTGCTGCTGTCCTTCTCGTGCAAGATTTCACCGGTCACAGCAGCCCCACGCGGAAGGGTGCAGGCCGCAAGCACAAGGCAAAGTGTGACCGTCTGAATCGTTTTCACTAGATACCGCACCAACACCAGCCCCTTGATCACACACAGGATCCTGACGAACTTCCTACAGCCAGTCGAAGCTGTTAAACAGGAAAAAGTAACGAGTGTGACCGGGTGAACCGAAGTGAGTCTGACAGAACCAATCCGCCGGAACCGGAGGAAAGGGGTAGTTGCGCGGACGGACATTCCGGCCCTGTGCCTTGCTCTTTCTGGCATGAGGCTGCGGACATGACGCCCGCAAAGCGCGCTTTGGACCTTGTCTTCGCATTGGGACTGACCGTGATCCTGATGCCGGTGGGCGTCTTGATTTCCCTGCTGGTCCTCCTGTGTGACGGTCGCCCTGTATTTCACGTGGCCGAACGCATGAAGACACCGGATCAGGGCTTCTTTCTTTGGAAGTTTCGCACCATGCGCCCCAGCCCGGCTGATATCGGTGTGTCGGGTGGCGACAAATCAGTCCGGATCACGCCTTTGGGCCGCATCCTGCGCCGCTCGCGTCTGGACGAGATGCCACAACTTCTCAACGTGTTGCGCGGCGATATCAGTCTGGTCGGTCCCCGCCCACCGCTGCGGCGCTATGTGGAACGGTTTCCCGATCTTTACGCGCAGGTTCTGGAACAGCGGCCGGGGCTGACCGGCCTCGCCACGCTGGTGTATCATCGCACTGAAGAACGCCTGCTGGCTGCCTGCTCGACCGCCGAACAAACCGAGTCCGTCTACATCCGCCGTTGCATCCCGCGCAAAGCACGCCTTGACCTGATTTATGCCGCAAGACGCAGCATCGGCCTCGATCTTCGTTTGATTCTCGGAACGGTCTTCAGGTTTCTTTTACCTTAGGCTGCAAGTATCGTATGGTTGGATGTAGGTTGTATCTTTCGTCAATTTGCAGTGACCAATGTAGGAACGGCACGCATCGCGGGATCAATGCGGTGCTGGCCATGTGATGTTAACGAGTTTGGACCGGTTGGGTCCGCCCTGCGATCCGGCTTGTGACAGCCGGTTCCCTCGCAGGACGGTATCGTCCACCGGCCCCGGTGTGAGGCCAATTTTGCGGCACAGTTTGTTCGATTTTTGCGTGTCCATGTCCCGCCGTCAGAAACGGTGGACCCTCTTTTGGATAGACTGCATTTGCGCGGTTCTCGCGTTCTCACTTGCGGTGATCATCGTGACCGGCCAGTTCCCTGACACGGGCAGGCTGCGCGACATGACCCTGCTGACTGCTGCGATCCTGCCGGTCACGGCCAGCATGACAGTGTATCTGGGACTGCACAGGGTCAAGCTGAACGCCTATCAGTTGCCAAGCCTGATCAACTCGTCCTTGGTCGCAGTTGCCATTGGCACCGCAGGCCTGACCACGTCGGTCATAGCGGGTGCATCACTTCCAGCAGGCATATTCCCGGTCCTGTCCATGATGTTCATGATCCTGACCGTCGGGTCCAGAATGATCCTGCGCAGCGTGTTGATCTGGATCTACCGCAGCAAACAGAATCGCAAACGGGTGCTGATCTACGGCGCAGGCCAGACGGGGCAACAGCTTGCCGCCGCCTTGGCCACCGACACCGAAATCCAGCCCGTCGCCTTTGTGGATGACAATCCCACGCTCCAGGGCCTGACGATCGGCGGCTTGGTGGTGCATGCGCAATACAGTGTTCCTGATCTGGTTGTGCGCCACCGGATTGACCATGTCGTTCTGGCCATGCCATCTGTCAGCCGGGCCATGCAGCAGCGGATCGCGGCACGCCTGCGCGCCATGGGCTGCGACGTACACGCGCTCCCGTCCTTTGCCGACCTGGTGAGCAAGGACGAACTGGTTCGGCAAATCGCGCCTCTCGAACTCTCCGATCTTCTGGGTCGCAATCGGCTGGAGGACGAGCTTCCCGGGATCACCGACGCCTATGCCGGCCGCAATATCCTTGTCACGGGTGCCGGGGGGTCCATCGGGTCCGAGATCTGCCGTCAGCTGATCTCATGCAAACCGGCCAGCCTGATCCTTCTGGATCACAGCGAACATTCGCTCTACGCCATTACCCGCGACCTGCAGGACACAAGCACAACCATCCCGGTCATCCCCGTACTGGGTTCAGTCGGCGAAGCTGCGCTGATCCGGGATGTCATCGCGACCTATGGCATTGACGTCGTGCTGCATGCCGCAGCCTACAAACATGTGCCACTGGTCGAAAGGAACATGATCGAAGGAATCCGCAACAACGTGCTGGGCACCAAAATCCTTGCTGATGAGGCAAAGCTGGCGCAGGTCGAGCGGTTCATTCTCATCTCGACTGACAAGGCCGTCCGGCCTGTCGGGATCATGGGATGCTCGAAACGTCTGGCCGAGATGATCGTGCAGGATCTGGCCACGCGATCGACCAGCACCGCCTTTTCCATCGTGCGTTTCGGCAATGTTCTTGGCTCCTCGGGATCGGTCATCCCCCTGTTTCAGGATCAGATCGCGCGCGGTGGTCCGGTCACGCTGACCCATGACGATGTGACCCGCTACTTCATGACCTTGTCCGAGGCTGTGCGCCTTGTTCTTCTCGCAGGCACGTTCACCCGCGGTGGCGATGTCTTCGTTCTGGATATGGGTGCGCCTGTCCCCATCCGCAAAGTGGCGCGTCAGATGATCGAGGCTGCAGGTTATACTGTGCGGGACGCGGAAAACCCGCGCGGCGATATCGAAATCGTCGTGACGGGTCTGCGTCCCGGTGAAAAACTCCATGAGGAGCTGTTGATCGGTTCAGACATGCTGACCACCCCTCATCCCAAGATCCTGCGGGCGCAGGAAGGCCATCTGTCAGAGCTTGAGATGGCTTCGGTGCTGCAATCCCTGCGACGGGCGATAGACGCGCGCGACCTTGAAGCGATGTCCAACCTGCTTGAACGATGGGTCGAGAATGCGCGCACTCTGGACATGGCATCCGCCAAGACCTGAGCAACATCCATCAACAGACCCTTAAAATCCAAACCAAGGGCCCATATTCGGCCATATTCCCACAAGCCTGTCTTAACCTGCTGTCTTCCATTCTGTCTCCGGTGAGTGAAACGGCCGGGGGGCCGGGGGAATCGGGATGGGCAACTACAGGATTGCGTTCAGCACTGTGCTGAACGCTGGCGGTCAAGGGTTGACCGAAACGATCACGGACCTTGAGATTCTGGCCGGTCATGGGCACCCGTTGCTTGTCTCGGTGACGCGGCCGGGACAGACCGGTAACCTTACGGTGTTCAATGCGGGTAGTGGGGCAGTGGTCAGCAACACCGCGATCGCGCCCGAGATGGCCCAACTGACACCGCCCGATCTGGCCTTATTGCAGATCGGCGGTCAAACTTTTCTCGGCCTGCTGGGCCTGCGCGACACCGGTTTGCAGGCGATGCCTTTACTGTCGCCAGGCGGGCTGGGCGCAATCCAGCGCCTTACTGCGCCGGGACAGGATCTGGGTCTGATGACCGGGCTGGTCACGGCCGAATCTGGCGACACGCTGCACCATTTCGCCAGCATCCGCGGCACCGGCCTTCTGCGATTGGACAGCATGGCAGAAGCGGGTGTGCAGGGACAGTCCATAGCGTTGACAGGCGTCGGATCACAACACATGGTCAGCGATCTTGTCTCGCTTTCGGTGGGGGGCAGCGGCTTCATCGTGATGGCCTTCGCCTCTGCCGATACGCTATCGGCGTATAGGGTAAACGCGGGCGGCACGCTGCAACGCATGTCCGACCATGGCGCGGCGCAGGGTCTGGGCATCGACGCGCCTGTGGCGCTCTCCGCCGTGTCCCTTGGTTTGTCCCATTACATCATCGTCGCATCGACACTCAGTTCCTCGCTCAGCGTGCTGGAGCTGGACGCCAACGGCATCATGAGGCCGGTCGATCACATCATCGACGATCTGAACACGCGCTTTCACCGCGTCACGGCGCTTGAAACGGTGGCCGTTGCCGACCGCAACTTCGTCGTCGCTGGCGGGGGGGACGACGGCGTATCCCTGTTCCTCGTGCTGCCCGGGGGCCGCTTGCTGCATCTGGACAGCATGGCCGACACGATGGCGGCGACTCTTGCCGATGTTGCCACTCTTGCCGCGACCCAGATCGGGAGCGATCTGCATGTCTTTGCGACCAGCGCGCGTGAAGCGGGGATCAGCCGCCTGACCGTTGCGCTTGGCCAACCCGGACAGACCGTAATCGGCACATCTTCACCAGAGCAACTCAGCGGTACGGCACAGGACGATATTCTGAGCGGCGAAGCCGGCGACGACACATTGGTGGGTGGCGCAGGACAGGACATCCTGCTCGACGGGGCGGGCCTCGACCAGATGACCGGTGGACCGGGGCAGGACATCTTCGTTCTGGCGGCGGATGGGCAGCTGGATGTGATAACCGATTTCGAACCCGGAACGGACCGCCTTGACCTGAGCGCCTGGACGGGGCTGACCTCGCCCACGCAGTTGGTCGTCGAAATCCGCAGCGGGGGTGCCGAGGTCAGGTATCACGGCGAAGTTCTGGACATCCGCAGCGCCACGGGCGCCAGCCTCAGCCGGGCGGAAGTGCTCTGGGCGCCCGTCCTGAACCTGACCCGCGCTCCGGTTGCCTCACTGCCCGCGACGCCTGGCGATGACCCCGACGCACCCCCGCCGCAGCCGGGTCTGCGGCTGACAGGTGGCGATGGCAATGACACGCTGAACGGTGGGAGCGGACAGGACACATTGGACGGGGGTGGCGGCAATGACCGTCTGAACGGTGGTCCGGGCAATGACCTGTTGCTCGGAGGCTCTGGAAACGATCAGCTTTTCGGTGGCGACGGTCAGGACATCCTTCAGGGCGGCAATGGCAACGACCGTCTGGATGGCGGCGCAGGTGACGACGACCTTCAAGGCGGCATCGGGCGCGATACCCTGATCGGAGGCACGGGACAGGACAGTCTGTCGGGCGATGACGGTGACGATTCCCTGCTTGGTGGAGAGGGCGACGACGTCCTGAACGGCGGGTCAGGCGCGGATATCCTTGATGGTGGCGAAGGTAATGACCTGATTTCCGGTGGGACTGGCAATGACCGCCTTTTGGGGGGCCTTGGCGACGATACGCTGCGCGGCGAGGTCGGCGACGACACCTTGATCGGATGGGCCGGGGCTGATGTCATGGACGGGGGCGAGGGCTCGGATGTCTATATGGTCGATGCTCTGGATCACCTTGAGGACAGCGGACACATCGGCTTGGACCGGGCGCAGATCTATGAGGCGACCGGTGTCGCGCTGAACCTCTCCGGCTGGCGCGGAATCGAACGGGTCAACGGGTTTACCGGCAATGATACTCTGGATGCGCGCGGCGCAACCGATCCGATCTACCTGTTTGGCGAGAACGGCGATGATCTTCTCTACGGCGGCGCAGGTGACGACACACTCTCGGGCGGACCCGGCCTTGATACGATCTTTGGTGGTGCAGGCGATGATCTGATCCTCGTGTCCGATCCGGCGGATCACATCGCCGATGCCGGGCCGGGTTTCGACCGTGTCGTGATCGAAGGCGACGCGAGACAGCCTTATCGTGTCGCAGGCTGGGTCAGTGTCGAGCAGGTTGAGGGAGGCTGGGCCAATGATGCGATTGACGCAACCGGGTTGCAAACCGGCATCCACCTGCTTGGGCAAGCGGGGAGCGACACACTTACCGGCGGCGGTGGCAACGATCTGCTGGACGGCGGCACGGGAAATGACCGGCTGATCGGCGCAGCCGGCAACGACACTCTATTGGGCGGAGAGGGGAACGATACACTGATCGGATGGGTCGGCGCTGACCTTCTGGATGGCGGCGAGGGCTCGGATCTGTTCATGGTCGATGCGTTTGACCGGGTCACAGACACTGGCACGTCAGGCTTTGACCGTGCGCAAATATTCCAGACAGGCGGCGTTGCCCTGAACCTTTCTGACTGGATCGGCATCGAACGGGTCAATGGCTTTACCGGAAACGACACTCTGGATGGCAGCGGCGTGTCTTTCCCGCTGTCGTTGTTGGGGGAACAGGGCGACGACCTCCTGCGCGGCGGTTCGGGACGCGACACGTTGATGGGCGGGCCCGGCAATGATCGGCTGGAAGGCGGGGCAGGGAATGACTTTCTGTCGGGTGTTGATGGCGATGACACGATCCTTGGCGGTGATGGAAATGACACGCTCATCGGCTGGACCGGCGCAGACTTGCTGGATGGCGGCGACGGGTCCGATCTCTATATGGTGGATGCATCGGACAGGCTGATGGACAGCGGCACATCAGGCTATGACAGAGCTCAGGTCTATCAGGAAGCGGATGTTTTCCTGAATCTCGCTGCATGGCAAGGGATCGAGCGCGTCAATGGATTCACCGGGAATGACACATTGGATGCCAGCACCCACACTGAGGCGATCTTTCTTTTTGGCGAGCGTGGCAACGACCTTCTGCGAGGCGGAACTGGCAATGACACCCTGGTTGGCGGAACGGGCAACGATACGCTGATAGGGGGCTCGGGGAATGATTATATGGTTGGTGACGCCGGAGCTGATCATTTCGTGTTCCGCCCGGGCTTCGGTCGCGATGTCATCCAGCGCTTCGAGGACGGGATCGACAGGATCGACTTCTCCTCTCATGACGGGATCCAGGGTTTTGACGGTCTCCAGATCAGTCAATTTCTGACGGATACGATCGTCCGCACCGCAGTGGACAGCCCGGATATCCTGATCCTTGCAGGCTTCGACGCAGCGCGCCTGACAGCGGATGATTTCATCTTCTGAAACAAGTGTCTTGGCCAGCAAATGGTAAACGGTTCGTCAACGGCAAAACCGATCGGATTACCCGTCCTTAACCCGCGATTTTGCAATGATGCGGCCCGCCACACCCGCATCTTGCAAGCATCCCGGCCCCAGCCGCGCTCTGCACCACCGGACAAGAAGGACATGACCGATGCCCGATACCTCTCCCATTCTGGCCCTTCCCTATATCCTGCCATCGCAGGCCCAAAAGCATGTCACCCACAACGAGGCGCTCCGACACCTTGATGCCATCGTTCAGCTTGTCGTGATATCGGCCCAGTTCACGACACCGCCGGTCAACCCGGATCCCGGCGACCGCTATGTCGTGGCAACAGGGGCGACAGGCGATTGGGAGGGACAGGACGGTGCCATCGCAGTGGCTGATGTTTCAGGGTGGCTGTTCTTCGCGGCACAGTCGGGTTGGCGGGCCGATGATCTGTCAACCGGAGGGCAAATCCGCTTTGACGGGTCGGTCTGGACGCCGGTCACCCCTCAGTTGGACGGGATCGCGAAACTAGGCATCGGCACCTCGGCGGATACGACGAACCCGCTTGCTGTGGCGGGGCAGGCGACGCTGCTGACCCATGATGGTGCGGATCACCGGCTGAAGATCAACAAGGCGCTTCCCGCCGACACCGCCAGCCTTGTGTTTCAGACGGGCTGGTCGGGCCGTGCCGAACTAGGCATCACGGGCAACGACGATTTCAGCGTCAAAGTCTCGACCGACGGCAGCAATTTCAAGCAAGCGCTCGTTCTGGACCGCAACACGGGGGCTGTTCAGGCTCCGGGCAACCCCGCGTTTCTGGCCTATAGCATCGGGCAATGGACAACGATCAGCACAACGCAGACGGACCTTGTCTTCGATACCGAAATCATGAACCGGGGCGGGCACTACGATCCGCTGCTGTCACGGTTCACAGCGCCGGTCGACGGTCTCTACGGCTTTCTGCTTAACGGCTTTCTGGGAAGCGCCACCAATGGGCGGATCAGTTTTGCGATCAATGGCCAGACTCAAAGCATGCAGATGCAGGTCCTCGTCGGCGCCGCACCCTTGTCCTTCACAACGGTCTTCGGGCTGACGGCTGGCCAGTATGTGACATGTCGCACCGGGAACGTGAATCCTAACCTGACCTATTTCAAATCTCATACGGCATTCTCAGGCTGGCTCATCTCGTAAAGTGCCGAAAGCACACAGATCGCGAATCGCCTGGCGCACACCCCTTCTGAAGCGTTGACGCCTTGCCTTGTTGCACGCACAAGTTCGACCCATCATCCATGTATGCGGTAGAGGAGTGGGTCATGAAGATTGCGATGATTGGGACGGGCTATGTTGGCCTTGTGTCTGGCGTCTGCTTTTCGGACTTCGGGCATGATGTTGTCTGCGTCGACAAGGACCCCAAGAAGATCGACAGACTGAACGCTGGCGAAATTCCGATCTTCGAACCGGGGCTTGAAGCGCTGATGGCCAAGAACGTGGCTGCGGGGCGGCTGACCTTCACGCTTGATCTGGCGGCTGCCGTCAAAGGGGCGGATGCGGTCTTTATCGCGGTGGGCACACCCACGCGTCGCGGCGATGGACATGCCGATCTGGTCTATGTCTATGCCGCTGCCGAGGAAGTGGCCCGCGCCGCGACCGATTACGTCGTGATCGTGACGAAATCCACCGTGCCCGTCGGGACCAACCGTCAGATGAAGAAGGTGATCCGCAAAGCCAACCCGGATCTGGAATTCGACGTTGCCTCGAACCCCGAGTTCATGCGCGAAGGGGCGGCGATCGAGGATTTCATGAAGCCCGACCGCGTCGTCGTCGGCGTGCAGACCGACCGCGCCGCCGAGGTGATGGCCGACATCTACCGCCCGCTCTATCTGCGCGACTTCCCGATTGTGACGACCGATCTGGAAAGCGCCGAGATGATCAAATACGCGGCCAACGCCTTTCTGGCGACCAAGATCACCTTCATCAATGAAATCGCGGCCCTCTGCGAACGCGCCGGTGGTGACATCAAGGAAGTGGCCAAGGGCATCGGTCTGGACGGACGGATCGGCAACAAGTTCCTGCACGCAGGCCCCGGCTTCGGCGGCTCGTGCTTTCCCAAGGATACCAAGGCGTTGGCGCGGATCGGGCAAGAACATGCCGTCCCCATGCAAATCACCGAGACGGTGATCAAGGTCAATGACGAGATCAAACGGCGTATGATCGACAAACTGCTCGACCTGTGTGACGGCAAGTTCAATGGCAAGACTGTGGCGGTTCTTGGCGTCACGTTCAAACCGAACACCGATGACATGCGCGATGCACCCAGCCTGACGATCATTCCCGCGATGGTGGGTGGCGGCGCGAAAGTGCGCGTGGTCGATCCCCAAGGCCGCCACGAGGGCGAGGCACTGCTGCCCGGCGTGCAATGGCATGAGGACGCCTACAAAGCCGCGCAGAACGCCGACCTGCTGGTGATCCTCACCGAATGGAACGAGTTTCGCGCACTTGATCTGAAACGACTGGCCCGCAAGATGGCGACCCCGCATATGGCCGACCTGCGCAATGTCTATTCCCCGCGCGATGCAAAACGGGCCGGCTTTACGGCCTATGCGTCCATCGGTCGGGGCGGTTTCTTTGACGAGGACGACTGACAGGTTGTCACCGCGGCAACGCTTTTGCTTTCCTGACGTCATCCGGCGAATGACCGCTGGACGTGTAGAGGCTTTCTCTGGTTGATTTGAACTCTGCCAGAGGGGAATGCAGACATGGGTTTTGATTACGTGATCGTGGGGGGCGGTTCTGCCGGGTCCACCTTGGCGACTCGTCTGACCGAAGATCCGAACATTACCGTCTGCCTGCTCGAGGCGGGGGGCAACGGCAAGAACCTTCTGTTCCGCGCACCTGTCGGAGCGGTAGCCCTTCTTCCGGGCTGGATCAAATCCGGCAACTGGGCCTATCAGACCGTGCCACAAGTCGGTTTGAATGGGCGAAAAGGCTATCAGCCGCGCGGCAAGGGTCTGGGCGGGTCTTCTGCGATCAATGCGATGCTCTATGTGCGCGGTCACCGCAAGGATTACGACGGTTGGGCTGATCTGGGCTGCGCCGGATGGTCATGGGACGATGTCCTGCCTTATTTCCGAAGGGCCGAGAACAACGAACGCGGTGCAAATCCGGAGCATGGTGCCAGCGGCCCCTTGCAGGTCTCGGACCAGAAAAGCCCCCGCCCCATCACGCATGCCTTTGTCGATGCCGCCGCGCAGATGCAGCACCGTTTCCGCGACGATTTCAACACTGGCGAGACCGAGGGCTTTGGCCTGTTTCAGGTGACGCAATTCCATGACAAGGCCCGCAACGGTGAACGCTGCTCGGCGGCGGCGGCCTATCTCCACCCGGTGATGGGCCGCCCCAACCTGACTGTTCTGACCGGCGCACATGCCACCCGTATCCTGTTTCAGGGAAAACGGGCGACCGGCGTCACATACCGCAAAGGGCGTGAGGACAAGAAGGTCGAGGCGCGGCGCGAGGTGATCCTGTGCGGCGGCGCCTTCAATTCACCGCAGCTTTTGCAACTGTCCGGCGTCGGTCGCGCCGAAGACATCAAGAAACATGGCATCGGCATGGTGCATGAACTGCCTGGTGTCGGACAGAACCTGCAAGATCATCTGGATTTCATCCTTGCCTACAAATCCCGCGACACAGACAATTTCGGACTCGGCCTGACCGGCGGCATCAATCTGATCCGCCACATGCTGCAATGGCGCAAGGACGGCACCGGCATGATCGCCAGCCCTTTTGCCGAAGGTGCGGGTTTCCTCAGGACAGATCCCGCGCTGGAGCGCCCTGATATCCAGCTGCATTTCGTGATTTCGATCGTGGACGATCACGCGCGCAAGCCGCATCTTGGCTATGGATATTCCTGCCATATCTGCGCTCTGCATCCTCATTCGCGCGGGTCGGTCTTTCTTCAGTCACCCGATCCATTGGCCGCGCCCGGCATTGATCCACGATATCTGTCGGACGAGCGTGATCTGCAAACCCTGATCAAGGGGGCCAAGATCGCGCGCGCGATCATGCAGGCCCCCGCGATGGACAAGTATCGCCACAGGGAATTGTTCCTGTCCGAGACGCTGACGGATGCCGACTGGGAAAAGCACATCCGGGCACGGGCCGATACGATCTATCACCCTGTGGGCACCTGCAAGATGGGTATCGATCCGATGGCCGTGGTCGATCCGGAGTTGCGGGTCCATGGGGTCGAGGGGCTGCGCGTGGTGGACGCCTCGGTCATGCCGACGCTGATCGGAGGCAACACGAATGCCCCGACGATCATGATCGCGGAAAAGGCTGCCGACATGATCAGGGGTGTCCGTGCGTCAGCGCGGTTTGCGGCAGGCTGAGCCGCCTCAATCGAACCGGATCGGCAGGCGGAAGGTGTAGGAGTCCGCGTCAAGTGCCGCGGGTGCCGCTGGCAAACGACCTGCGGATCTGATTGCCTTCACCGCCTGTTGATCCAGCGCCGCCTGACCGGACGACGTGGCAATGCCAACAGATTGCAGCGCCCCGTCGCGCCCCACCGACAAAACCACGATCACCGAACCACGACCGGCACCGCGTGGCTTTGCCCGGTCAATACGGTTGCGTATCTTTCCACCCCATTCCGCCAACAGGCTTTGCCGGGCAGCCTTGCTCAGACTGGCAGTTTCCGCAGGTCCGCTGGTCCCGCGGGCAGAGGCCGCACCGCTTCCTGCCGCGGTCGCGGCGGCACGAGCCGGTGGCTGGTGCGCGGGCTTGGCAGACGGTTTGGGCTTGGCAGGAGCCGCAGCAGGCCGTGCCTGGGGCCTGATCGGCGGAACCTCGGCAACCGGATTAGGTGGGCGAGGTGCCGTGCGAGTGACATCCGGCGTCGGCAGCCCGTCTTGCGACGGCAATACAGGTGCCATCGCGCGCGGTGGCTGAAAGGCGGGCGATTTGGTCGCTTCGGGCAACCGGGGAGCCGGATCAAAAGTAGCCTCCTCAGCCGGCTGTGGGAACGCGGCAGGAAGAACCGCCGACACTTCGGGCGGGCGATCCCATTCCGCAACCATCTCGGACAATGAACCCGAGGCCGCTGCAACCGTCACAAGCGCATCGCCACCCGCTCCCGAACTTGCACTGCCTTGCGGCAAGCTTTGGAATGCCGCGACATGCAGCGCCAGAGCCAACCCGGCAAACCCCGTGAATTCGAACGCACCCCTCATGGCTGGCGCACCGTCAATTCGACCTTGTCCACGCCCACCGCAGCCAATCGCGACATCAAGACGGCGAAGGCTGCCCCGTCAAAGCCTGCATCCGCCCTTACCGTCAGCGGGCCAGAGTCGGCCCGCGCGGCGATGGCGGTCAGCGCGTCATCGCCGCGCACTGCACCGAACACCAGTTCACCTTCGGCCGATACATGCAGTGTTTCGGGTGGTGCAGCGACCTCTGCTTCGGCCAGTTCCGCATCCGGCAAGGTCATGTCGAATGGATCAGGCGGCGCAATGGTTGCGCTCAGCAGGAAGAAGATCAGCAGCAGAAAGACGATATTGATCATCGGCACAAAGGTATCCCCCGCGCCGCGCCGTCGACGATCCATGCTGATCCGGAACCCGCTATCCATCAATCCACCACTGCAATCGCTGTGAACCCGGCCGCGCGCAGGGCAGACATCACCGTCACCATGCGCTGCAAGGCGGCCCCATCCCGCGCCCGCAGAACGACCATGTCCGTGCGGCTCTCCGTCAGGCCGTCCAGCGCGGCAATCACCATCTCAAGACTTTGCTCCTGGCCATTCAGCCTTTGTCCTTCGGGCAGCACGTCGATCAGACGGGGGGGGCCGGAATATGTGTCCCCAGACCCACCAAGGCTGAGCGGCACCAGCGCGTCAGACCCGAACCGCGAAGCCAGCATGAAGAACACCAATAGCAGGAACACTACGTCAATCATCGGCGTCAGGCTGGGCTTCCGGCGCGAACGCGGGCTGTCGATGATGAACATCATGCCCCCCCTCCAGCCGGATCGCGGGTAAAGATTTGCGTCACCGCATCCTCCAGATCGGCCTGCACACCGTCCGTCAGGCTTTCGATCCAGACCAGCGCCACACCAGCTGGGATCGCAACCGCCATCCCTGCCGCCGTTGTCAGCAGCGCCTCCCAGATTCCGCCAGCGAGGATCGTCGGATCTGCCTGAGCGCCCGTGCTCTGCAAGGCCTGAAAGGCTGTGATCATGCCCAGCACGGTTCCCAGCAGCCCCAGAAGCGGCGCAATGGTCGAGATCAGCTCCAGCGCCCGCAAACCGCTGCGCGCCGCGTTCAACTCCCGCCGTGCCACGCGCAAGACCTCGTCCCGTGCAGCGTCACGCGTCAGGGACGGATCCCGCAGCGCCGCCATCGCCTGCGCTACGACACGGGACCTTATGCCGCGCGGTGCGACCAGCATGGCCTGCGCGTCACCGGCCTGCCCCACGACCCACAGGGCAACGGCCCGTTCGGCCTGTATACGTCGCCAAAGTCCCGACAGGCTCAACCGCCACAGCTTCCACAGGATCAGTGCAAGGGTCAGCACGGAAAGCCCGGCGATGATCCACATGACCACGCCGCCGCGCCCGATCATTCCAGTCAGAAGGGCCAGATCGTTCATCCCGCTCTCCTCTTCACGTCAGAGATGATCGCGCAGATCGCATCCAGCCCATCGCCCAAAGCCGCCGGACCGGGCTGCAGAATGAGTGGCGACTTGATTTCGTAGATATGCCCGTTGCGCACCGCGGGAATGTCGTCCCATCCCGGCCGCGCCGCGATCTTTTCCGCGCGCAATTTCTTGCCACACCACGATCCGATGATGATGTCGGGGGCCGCGGTGATCACCTGTTCCGAGGACACGATCCTGTCCTTCGCAGACGGTTCATGGCTCAACGTCTCGAACACATCCACACCGCCGGCCACCGCGATCAGTTCCGAGGCCCAGCGGATGCCCGAAATCATCGGTTCGTCCCATTCTTCGAAATAGATACGCGGACGTATGGTTGGGGCATGACTCCGCAAGGCACCAATCCGCGACGCATGCAGGCTGATCAAAGCTTCGGCTGTTTCAGAGGCGCCCGTCAGCGCGCCAAGGGTGCGGATCATGGACAGGATGCCCGAGACATCGCGCTGATTGAAAGCATGCACGGCGACACCTGCCCGGATCAACTGCGCCACGACATCAGCCTGCAGGTCCGAAAAGGTCAGCACCAGATCGGGTTCCAGCGCAAGAATCTTGGGAATATCCGCCGATGTGAAAGCTCCAACACGTGGCTTCTCACGCCGCACCTGGGGCGGGCGGATCGCGTAGCCCGTCACCCCAACGATGCGATGCTGTTGCCCCAGAAGATAAAGCGTCTCGACTGTCTCTTCTGTCAGGCAAACGATCCGCTGAGGGGTCAGGTCCGGGATGATCTGCAAATCAGCCAAAGTCATAGGGTTTTCCTCCAGTCTCGAGTATCCACTGATCCGCGCCTTGCCGGACAGCGGCATAGACGGCGGCGGCCACCGCCTTGCCCTGCGCCGTGTGCAAGCCGCAAAAGGCATCAGTCCCGTCCAGCGCGGCCACCGTGTTGCAATCCGTTCCGGTTCCCGTGGCTGGCCCCGCTTTCGCCATGGCGCCGGATTCCAGTATGGCTGCCGTGCGCGCAGCGCTGGCGATGCTTTGAGCTTCGATCAAGCCGATATCATTCAAGCCATATTCCAAGATCACCGCGATATTTATAGTGCCCCAATTTTTATGTTTGATCGGGTTGTGTCCGTCATGTGGCCCCGCGCGTTCGGCGTTTGACAGACCAACTGTTGCCACGGCCTGCGCCTGCACCCCATCCACCTCTGCCTGCGCCACCGTGAAGGTCGCGATCTTGCGTGATGTCAGCATGACCACCGCCTGCTCCATGCCGCGATCACGACACTCTTGTCCAAGCCATGCGAAAACGTCGAAATCCTCGCGCAGATCAGCATTCCGCACCTCGCGCCACAGGATGTGTCGCGCCGTGACGATCCCGCCGCGATGCGGCGCCCAACTGATCACGCGCATCGCGCGACCCAGATCCAGCGTCAGCCAGGGATGATCAAGAACAGGACGGATCATAACACCCCCATCGGCTGCAGCACCGGTCCAAGTGGGCTGTCCTGCCGCCAGATCGAGATCCCGAAAACCTGCGCCATCAGGTCTGCTGTCAGCACGTCATCCGGTGCTCCATCTGCCACCAGCCGCCCCTGATGCATCAGGATCAGCCGGGTGCAATGCCGCGCCGCCAGACCCAGATCATGCAAGGACACCACCACCGCCCGTCCCTCCTGCGCGAGGCCCGAGAAGACCTGCATCGTCGCAATCTGTTGCGCCGGATCAAGCCCTGCGATTGGCTCGTCCGCCAGCAGAAGCGGAGTCTGTTGCGCCAAGGCACGCGCGATCAGAACGCGACCCTGCTCGCCGCCCGACAGTTGCGTAGCGATCCGTTGGCGGAACCCATCCAGCCCCAGACGGTGCAAGGCGTCGTCAATCGCAGCACGGTCCACGGCCCCGGGCGTGCTGCCGCGCGGGAGATGCGGAACGCGGCCCAAGGCCACCAGCGTCTCGACGGCCATCGGCCAAGCGATCTGTCGGGCCTGGGGCAGAAACGCTGCGGCACGCGCCCGCTCTGCCGCGCTCAGACTTGCCAGGCTGGATGCGCCACTGAACGGCTCCAGTCCCAAGGCCGCGCGCAGCAAGGTGGTTTTTCCGGCCCCGTTCGGGCCGATCAGGCCGACGCATTCACCTGCGTGCACAGATAGGCTGACGTGATCCACAACCGGACACTCGCCACGGCGGACAGTCAGATTGTCCAAGGACAGTAGGGTCATCGCAACTCTCCCCGTGTCTTGTAGATCAGGTGCAGAAAAAACGGCGCGCCGATGATCGCCATCAGAACACCCAGCTTCAGATCCCGATCCGGCAGGATCAGTCGCACCGCCAGATCAGCCGCCAACACCATCGCCGCCCCGCCCAGGGCCGAGGCCCAGAGCAGCGCGGACGGCCGAGCCCCGACGAAAGGACGCAGGACATGCGGAACCACAAGCCCAACAAATCCGATGGCCCCTGCCACAGCCGTCGCCGCCCCGACGCAGGCAGCGATGCCAAGCACCATAACCATACGGACACGTCTTGTTTCCACACCCATCGTGGCGGCGGCATCCTCGCCCAGTGTCAGCACATCCAGAGGTCGCCCCAGTGACAAGAGCAGAACCCAGCCAATGATCATGAAAGGCAGGGCGATCCAGACATGATCAAAGGATCTGTCGGACAGAGAACCCATCATCCAGAAGACCACCTCGCTTGCCGCAAAGGGATTGGGTGACAGGTTCAGCACCAGCGTGGTCATGGCACCGGCCAGCGCGGAAATGGCGATCCCCGCAAGGATCAGCGTCAGCGAAGACCCCCGTGGACCAGCCAACAGCAGGATCAGCATCACGGCCGCCAAGGCCCCACCCAGCGCCGCCATGGGCAAAGCCAGCCACCAGGCCGCCGCCAGACCGGTCTGCAACACGATCACAGCACCCAGTGCCGCAGAACCCGACACCCCGATCAAACCGGGTTCGGCCAATGGATTGCGCAGATACCCCTGCATCGCCGCGCCGGACAAGCCCAGCGAGGCACCGACCATGACACCCAGAATGGCGCGCGGCAGACGGATCTCACGCATCACCAGTGTCGCCGCCTCGCCCTGTCCCAGAAACAAGGCTCTCACCGTGTCGACCAGCGTCAACCCGGCAGGCCCGGTCAGAACCGACAGGGCGAACAGGATAACCAAAGTGGTCAAGAGCCAGATGCGGAGCAGCATTACATACGCTCCCGTATGTCAACGAGTCGCGCTACAGCCCGCAGCACGAATGGCGTGCCACAAACCCATTCCGCATCGGTCAACGTCGCACCGGATTGTTTCTGCTGCAACACACGCAGGGCAGGATGATCCAAGACTTCTTCGGCCCGCGACGCACCGGGATACGGCTGCCCAGAAATCACCAAGTCGGGCATCAGCAGCACCAACCGCTCCAGCGGGACAGACCCCGCAACCGTGATCCCAGCCTCGGTCGTCGCATTGGCGAAGCCCGCCGCAAGTAGGATCTGATGCGCCAGTGACTTGTCACCCGATGTGTAGTTGTTCGCATAATGCAGCAAGGCTGAAGGGCGTTCCTCGCCGTTTGGTCCCAGCGCCGCAAGATCAGCGTCGAACTGCGCAACGAGGCGCTGCGCGGCATCGACTTGCCCCAAAACTTCGCCCATCTTCAGCATATTGGCGCGAATTCCGTCAAAGTCGGTCTCAAGCGGAAATTGCACCACGTCGACCCCCAACCGCCGCAGCAATCCGACCGTGTAGGGATCACTGTAAACCCCTGCCAGAACCAGATCCGGCCGCATCGCAAAGATCTCTTCCGCCTGCCCGTGGTTCTTTTCATAGCCCGCGGCCTCCTCGACCATTGGCGAGGCCAGCGGGTCAAAGGCGATATGCGACACCGAGAGAAGTTGCCCCTCGTCAGCCAGCAACATCGCCAGTTGATCGGTGCACAGGTTCATCGACACGACACGGGTCGGCGCTTCGGCATCTGCCGAACCAGCAACAAGCAGCGCCGCAGCAGAGGCGAGCGCCGCCATCAGATGGCGGCGCAAATTGCGTGAAAGGTTACCCCGGACTACCACTGGCCCTGAATGCCGACATAGAGCGTGCGGCCCTGCGAGGCATAGCCCCAGCTTTCGGAATACTCCTCGTCGAACAGGTTCACGACACGCCCTGTCAAAGCCAGATTGTCGGTCAGATCATAAGTGGCAGACAGGTTGACCGTCGTGAAATCGGGAAGCTTCTCGTTCGAAAACGAACCGAAAAATTGCGTATCAAAGCTCCCTGCCACATGACGCAGATCCGCTGTGATGCTGCCTTTACCGCCAAATGTCCGCAACGTGGCACCCAAGCCCAGTTCGTGTTCAGGGCGGCGGGTGGCGGGTGTTCCCGTCGGAGTTTTTGCATCCAGATAGGTATAGGCAAGACGAAGGCTCAGGTCCTCGGTTGCTTGCAGCACGCCACTGACCTCGACACCTTCACGCGGGCTTTTGCCGGAAAGGTTCACATAGCAGGAGCTCGCGCCGCTCGCGGACGGGATGCAACTTCCATTCGCACCGGCATCGCCCGAAACAACCGTGATCGCGTTTGTCAGTTCCTCGTTGAAATAGGTCACGTCGATGATGCCGCGTCCGCCCAGAACCTCGGCTTCAATGCCGATATCATAGCCACGGTTTTCTTCCGGTGTCAGGGTCGTGTTACTGATATAGCCGAAAGATCCGCCAAAATTCTCGAAGAAGTTCGGGTTGACGACACCGGTCCCAGCCGACGCATGAAGCCGCAGGCCCGTGTCAGGAATACGCCACGACAGTCCAAGGTTCCACGTGGTGAAATCATCGAAAGTGTCGTTCATATCGTGGCGCAGGCCGGCCTGAATATCGATGCCGCCCTCGAAAAATCCACGATATTCCAAGGCAACGGACTGGCTGCCCCGGTCGAATTCCGGAACAAATGTCGTCGAAGTCTTTTCTTGAACATCTTCCAGCAGGACACTCAGCAATTGACGTGCGTCTGCGACGGTACCGCCATCAAGCGCGAAGCTGCCCCGATACTTCAGGCTGCGCGTTTCACCGTCCAGCGCATAGGCTCCCTGGATCGGGTCCTCGCTGAACTGATCGAAACGGCTGAGACTGTAGGATAAACGGTGCGTCAGACGACCATCCAGCATCTGGTAGTCAGCATAGACCTGCGCCGTAGTCTCTTCGCGCTCACTCAGCGCATTTGGCTCATCCACCACATATTCATCGGGGGTCGAGGCGCTGAAACTATTGACGTCATAGTCGTAATCTTCATCAGAGCGACGGATCGTGAAACCCAGTGTCAGATCATCCGTTGCCTTCCAATCAGCGGACAGCCCCAAAGTCCTGCGACGGGTGCCGTCCTTTTCGCCACCGTCACCTGATGCGTCAAAACCTGCGTCGTCGCGATCACTGAAAGAGAATGCAAGCCCGCCACGATCGGTCCGTGTCGAGACATTGCCCGACAGCGCGTATCCGTTGCCGACTTCGACCGAGCCGCCGTACTGCGTTCCAACAGAGCCGGTTCGCGTAATGATATTGATCACGCCGCTTGAGGCGTTTGACCCATAGAACACCGACTGCGGACCTCGGAGCACCTCAATCCGTTCAACATTCGCCGTCTCGAGACCGGAAATGATGTATTCTTCGCCGCCGCCGCCAAGTTCGACTCCATCCAGCAGGATCAGAACGTTGTTGCTTTCACTGCCGCGAAGGCGGACCTGCGTGTAATTCGCACCGACACTGGCGACCGAGACGCCGGGCAGCGCGCGAAGTGCATCCTGAATGGTCCGCAGGCCACGATCTTCGATATCATCCGACGTCAGCACGCTGACCGACCGGCCATAGGCATTGCTGGCAAAAGGCGTCAGGCCACCTGAAACGACGATCTCATCCAGATCGAAAACGCCGCTCTCTTGCGCGTGGACGGGGGCGGTGCCTGCCAGCAGGATTGCCATCAGGGAAAGGGGGTATCTCATATTTGTCTCCAAGAACGCCCGGGTCGGGCGTGTCCAAGTCCAGAATGTGTCGTTGGAAGGAGAGACTCCTCCGCAGACGGTGCAAATGCCACCACTACGGAAAAACCGTTATCCACGACGCGCCCCGCGTCCGGATAGGGTGATCACTCTGGCAGGTCTCCTGACTTGCGGGTCACAGCTTGGCTGAGTCTTCCCAGGGTTATCTTCCCCAGTGACATGGTTCAGCTTCGCTCGCCGCTCACAGTTGCGGGGGCAGTCCCGGATTTGCGGCCTTGCGGTCGCGCACCGGATTCCCATTTTAACCGAACGGTTACCCGCCCGGACCAGAACAAGGATTTGGGTAAACAGAAAAGCCGGGAGTCGCAACAGAATTCTCTGCCGAAAAAAGCCCCTTCAATTAGAGCGTCTCAATCGGCTTTCAAGGGCAGCACGCCATCAAGACCGGCGTGACTGACGCAGGACCTTGCCAAGAGCGGCGATCCCCTCGCGGATGCGATCTTCCGATTGGGCGGAGTAGTTGATCCGCGCATGATTGGCCTGTTCCGTCACAGGAAAGAAGGTCGCCCCCGGCACATAGGCGACCCGCGCCTGCGGCAGTGCCACGTCTTTCATGAAGGCTGTCGCGTCGAAACCATCGGGAAATGTCGCCCAGGTAAACAGACCGCCCTCAGGATCTGTCATGGTCACATCCTGCGGGAAGTGCTGGCGGATGGCGTCCAGCATCACCTCTTTTTTGTGGCGATATGCCTTTTGCAACATCGCGATATGGGCCGTCAGATCGAAGCGATCGAGGAAGAGGCTGGCGGCGGCCATATTCAGCGTCGACGTCTGTGTATCCGCAGCGACCTTCAGCAGGGCCATCTTCTCAAGCAAGAGGGGTGACGCAACTGCCCAGCCGATCCTCAGACCCGGCACCAGGACCTTTGAAAAGCTGCCCAGATGGATCACACGACCCTGCGTATCAAGCGATTTGAGCGTGGGTAGGGTTTCGCCCGCGAAACGTATGTGGCGATAGGGCGTGTCTTCCAGAACGATCACATCATGCGCGTTGGCCAGTTCAACCAGACGGTGGCGGCGGTCCAGCGATAGCGTAACACCGGTGGGGTTCTGAAAGTCCGGCACCGTATAGATCATGCGCGCGCGGGGATTGCCGCGCAGCGCCTCCTCCAGCGCGTCCATCCGCATCCCGTCGCTGTCCATAGGGACGGCCGCATAGCGGGGTTGGCTGGGGTTGAAGGCGATCAGCGCGCCCAGAAAGGTGGGATCCTCGGTGATGATGACATCGTCCGGATCGACCAGCATCTTTGCTGCAAAATCAAGACCTTGCTGCGAACCTTGCAGGATCAGCACATCCTCGGGACGGCAGGCGGTGCCATCGGCCACCATCAACTGCGCGATCTGCTCACGCAGGCGCGGCAGCCCGTCCGAGGGGGCGTATTGCATCGCCGCACCGCCCTGCGCGCGGATCACATCGCGGAACACCTGTTCAAGCTGCGCCGCGGGAAACAGGCTGGCATCGGGATAGCCGCCGCCGAATGAAATGATCGAGGGATCCGCCCCCAGCGCCAGAAGTTCCTTGATGGCGGAAGGTTCGACCTTTTCCATCCGTTGCGCAAAATGGGGTGACATCTGTTTCTCCGCCGCACCTGAGGTCTCAGGGGACACCTAAACGGCCGGGGATGCAAGCCGACACGGCTCACGCTTTTCTGAATGGCAACTGTCGTTCAATGCACTAGATTTGAGACCATGCAGAGAGACACATATCGCCTGACACGCCGCCGGATGATCGCCAGTGGCGCGGCCCTTTTGGCAACCCCCGCCTTGGCGCAGGCAGATCCGTGGAAAGCCGTGGCAGACCGGGCGCGAGGGTTGGACCAATGCCACGCGCTGATGATCCGCATGGGGGGAACCGATGTTCTGACCGAGGTGTTCCGGGGGCCAGGTCTTGACCGTGCCGTTCCTGTCAAATCCGTGTCCAAGACAATCGTCGCCGCCCTGACCGGTGCGGCACTTGATCGGGGCGAGATTCCGTCGATCACAGCAACACTGGCCGATGTTGCGCCGCGCCTTGTTCCCGCAGGCGCGGACCCGCGTGTCGGCCTTCTGACCATCGAAAACCTTGTGACCATGCAGGCAGGGCTGGAGCGGACATCGGGCGGCAACTACGGCGCATGGATCGGCAGTCGGGATTGGGTGGCCGACGCGTTGTCGCGGCCCTTTGTGGCTGAGCCGGGTGCCCGGATGCTTTACTCGACCGGCAGTTTCCATGTTCTGGGGGCGGTGTTGTCCGATGTCGCCGGGGAAAGTCTGCTGGATCTGGCGCGCACCCGCCTTGGCAATCCGCTGGGAATAGAAATTCCGGCATGGACCCGTGATCCGCAGGGGCGGTATCTGGGTGGGAACGAGATGGCATTGACCCTGTCGGCCATGGTGCGGTTTGGTGAGTTGTATCTTGCGGGCGGCGTTTGGGACGGGGACCAGATCCTGAGCCGCGACTGGGTCACCGCCTCGCTGGAACCGCGGACAAGCTCGCCGTTCTCGGGGCTGGCCTATGGCTATGGGTGGTTTCTGGGTCGCGCCTCAGGACGCGACTATGCCTTGGCCCGCGGCTATGGTGGGCAGGTGATCTGCATCGTGCCAGACCTGTCGCTGTCGTTGGCGCTGACATCCGATCCGTCACGACCAGCCCGCAGCGAAGGATACTTCGGGGATATCATGGCGCTGATCGAGGAACTTGTCATCCCAATGGCGCATGGGTGATTGTTTGGTCATCCCAACATGACCCGCAATCCGCAGTGAATCATGTGCGTGCGGCAAGGTGCATCAGCTTGGCCCCGGGCAGCCGTTTCAGTGTTTCGTGAATCCGGTCGCGTGACATCAGGCACATCGCCGTGCTGAGCGCATCGGCCATGGCCGCGCTGTCGGCGCTGACGCTGACCAATTGCCAGACAGGCGCCGCGGGGCGTCCCGTCCGGGGATCCAGAATATGACCGACTTTGCCCTCGGCATCGAATGTCGTTCCCAAAGGCGCGGATGAGGCCAACGCGCGGTCACGCAGACCGACAAGAGGTTTCGCCGGCAGATCAAGTGTCACCGGCCATGCGCCACCGTGCGGATGACCGCCCAGTGCACGCAATTCGCCTGTATCGATCAGAATGTCCGTCAGGCCTTCCGCCTCAAGCAAGGCGGTGACGCGATCGGCGATATATCCTTGCGCAATCCCGTTCAGCGTCAAGGCCATTCCAGGTCGCAACCTGATGGAGCCCGTCTCAATTGCCACACGATCCCACCCGCAGCGCGCATGTGCCATAGCGATGGCGGAAACATCGGGCGCGCGCCCTGCCGCATGCGAACGGGCATAGAGTGACCAAAGCGGCTGTACTGTCGGATCGAAGAAACCATCTGTCGCGTGATGCAGGGCACCGGCCAGCGACAGACATTCGAGAAGCTCGAAGGGTGGCGCATTCAGATATCCCGCCGCGTTCAGGCGACTGAGGGAAGATTGGCTGCGATAGAGGCTGAACACATCCTCCAGGCGGTCGATCTCGGCCCGCGCGGCGGCGGTGATGCGCGCTGCCTCGGGGTGAGTCAGCGTGATCGTCGCGCGCGCGCCCAGTGCGCTGCCCTTCCAACGGTACAAGGAAGCGGCCTGGCCGCTGCCGGCCATGGCAAGACTGGCGGCGGAAATCACGAGGAAACGGCGGCGTGTCAGGGTCATGTCAGTTCTGCCTTTCGCGGCTCAGGCGTTCAAGACGCGCGGTGAAGTCGTCTTCGTCTGTGTGGTCGTCGGTCCCGTCTGCGATGGGCACGGCCGACAGCACATCCGCATCCCGCACCTCGGCCAGGGTGACCACATGGCCACCCCGCAGGGCGGCAAAAGCCTCGGCGTTGCGGCGCGACAGAAACGGCACCAGTTCCGGCGCGTCCATGCCGCCGGTCGCGTCCGATCCGATCACGAAATACGCGGTGCTCGCGTCGATCCAGTTATCGGGACCCGGTTGCTCCCAACTGGAGGCGACAGCCATGTCATTCACATAGATCGCCCTGATGGCATGGCTTTGTTCAGGCATGCGCTGATAGGCGATGGCATCGCGGACCTGACTGAAAAACAGGGGATCTGGCAATCCGTCCAGATGCACCTGTGCCTTGGGGCCGGGATGTTCCAGCAGGTCCATCTGGCAGTAATGTCCGACCGCCTGCGCCGTCAGGGCCACTGGAGGCGGCGGGGTTGCGGCCTCCTCCTTGCAGGCGGCAAGCGACAGGGTGGCCAGCAGGATCAGCAACGGTTTCATGGCGTCACCCTCCGCAACGCGGCGACGGCCAGCGCAAAGGCCACGACGGGCCAGAGCAGAACCGAAATCAGAGCGTGATAGGCGGGGATCGTCTGCGCCGCGCCGCCAAGTCCCGAGGCTGCCGCGGTTGCCTCGGAGGCGGCCAGGTTGAACAGGCGGAAGGCATCGGCTGGATTGGCAAGAAGAAGCCACGGCAGGGCACGCGTGGTGAAGACCCCGCCCCCATCGGCCACGACCGCCGCCAGAAGGCCGAGATCGTAAAGGACAACGACAGCCAGCCAGACTCCGATGGCCAGACCCGCCGCGGCACCGGGCCGGCGCGCCATGGCCGACAGGGCATATCCAATGCACAGGAACACCGCCCCCAGCAGCACCGAGGACCAGAACAGCCGCCAGAGCGCAGGAAGACCTTCCACGGCCTCGGGGTCGGCGACCAGTGCGGCCACCGCCGCCAGCCCATAGCCCGCGCCCACGGCGATGGCCAGCACCGCCAGATGGGCCGCGAATTTGCCCAGCAGGATAGCCCCGCGCGACACCGGATAGGTCAGGGTCAACGACAGCGTGCCACGCTCCATTTCGCCTGCAACGGCGTCAAAGGACATCAAGAGCGCCATGAGCGGCACCAGATAGACTCCCAGTGAGGTCAGGCTGGCGACCGTCACGGACAATGCGTCTACTCCCACATCGCCGGTGGGTGCGCTGCCTGCCGCTGACAGAACCAGCGCGAACAGCGCCATCATCGCCACGGTGATCGTGACCCAGCGGTTGCGGAGGGCGATACGGAATTCGGTGGCCCCAAGGGCGGCCACAGGTCTGACAAGGGCGGTCATGCCTCGTCCCTCCGGCTGAAATGGCTGTAAAGATCCTCAAGGCTGGGCGGGATGATCTCGACATCCTCGATCAGCCCGTGAAGGGCGGCGATATCGCCAAGGCGGTTGAGTTTCTCGTCATGGGCGCAGGTCAGATCGACCATCACACCGTTGCGCCGTCCGCCTGCCAGTTGCGCGGCGACCTGATCCGCCGCACCGGGCCGGGCCGAAACCTGCAGGCGGATCGGCAGGGCTGCACGTTGGCGCAGGGCGGCCAACGTATCATTGGCCATGAGGCGGCCTTGGGACAGGATGACGATCCGGTCAGTGCGCGCCTCAACCTCGGTCAGCGCGTGCGAGGACAGCAGGATAGCCGCCCCGTCGGCGGCCAAGGTGTCAAGGATGGTATAGAATTCGCGCCGGGAGACCGGATCCAGCCCGCTGGTCGGTTCGTCCAACACCAGAAGGCGTGGATTGCCGATCAGGGCCTGTGCCAGACCCACGCGCTGCCGCATCCCCTTGGAATAGGTTCCGATCCGGCGGCGGGCGGCTTGCCCCAGACCCACACGGTCCAGCAGGGCCATCGCCTTTGCAGGATCGTCCCCGCGCAGGCGAAGATAGAGGCGGATCTGTTCCAACCCGGTCAATGCGGGGTGAAAGGCCACGTTTTCGGGCAGATAGGCGGTTCCATCACGGGCAGTCTGGCTGCCGGGTGTGGCGCCCAGAACCTCGATCTGCCCCGCAGTTGCAGGGATCAGACCAAGGATGATCTTCATCAGCGTGGACTTTCCTGCACCGTTATGGCCCAGCAGGGCCACACGTTCACCGGGAGCGACGGTAAAGCCCACGGCGTCGAGGGCGGTCACGCCATCATAGATCTTAGTGACTTGTGAGAGGGTCAAACTGTTCATCGGTCATCTTTCTGTGGCGCGCGGCGGCCATGGCTTCGGCCTCCATCGCAGCGATATGAGGGGGCACGATCACGGTGACGGGGCGCATCAGGGGGGCGCTGTCCAGCACTCCACCCGGAAGCGAGGCCGGAAAATGCTTCTGCCCCCAACGGATCATCTGCACGGCGGGCGCGCCCATCAGCAGGCTGGCGGCGGGTTGCGACCACAGGATGTGGTCCATCAGGTCGTTGGGCCGGAAACGCGCATCCGCGACTCCGTTGCCGTCCAGATCAAAGGCAGGGTGGTCGGACCAGTAATTGCCGCGCCCCTCGAGGCTCCATTCCACATGTTTGGTGCCCACGTATTTGACCTGCGTGCGGTTGGCGACGAAGGCATTGCCGGTGATGGCGTTACGCTCGGAGCCAGCGGTGAAATGGATACCGATGCCGCAGCCCTCGAAGCGATTGTCATAGATCAGGTTGCGATGTGCGTTGTAGATGAAGGTGCATTTCTCGGCCCCGCCACGCACCAGATTGCCGCGAATATCGGCGTTGTTGGCATAGTTCAGCATCAAGCCGTGGGTCCGGTCCCCAAGGCTGAGGTTGTCATGCACGGTGATCCGGTTCGAGAACATCAACGCAAAGCCCAGCGTGTTCCCGATCGAGACATTACCTGAGACCTCGGAATTGTTGGCATACATGTAATGCACGGCAAAGCGCAGGTCGCGCATCAGGTTGCGTCGGAAGATCCCGTCATTCGAGGCGTTGACGAAGATGCCGTCGCGGCCAAGGCGGATGTCGTTATCCTCGATCACGGTGCCGGGGGCGTTCCAGACATAGACGCCATTGCCCCGGCTGTTCATGTGGTGATCTTCTCGGCCCAGGATGCGGTTGCCGCGCACGGTGGCATCACGGGGACCATGCACATCGACACCGTAAAGGTTGCCGAGGATCTGGTTGCCTGCGACCAGAACGCGCGAGGCTGTGCGTGTGATCTGCACGCCGCTGTCGATGGCGTCATGATCGCTGCCCGAACCCGTCAGGATCAGGTCACGCACCGTGATGTCATGACCGGTGATGGTGACAACACTGCCTGTTCCGCCCGCGTCGATGGTCGCCTGTCCCTGACCGTCCAATGTGACGGGCCGGTCGAGTATCACCGGGCCATCGTGGCGGCCCGGTGCAAGGATCAGCACATCGCCGGGATCAGCTCCGGCGATGGCAAGGGCCAGCGCCCCGGCCTCTGCAGGCACCAACCGTTCAGCCGCAGACAGCGGTGCGCAAAGGCCACCAAGCAGCAGAAGGGTCAGCAAAAGGACGGGACGCATCATGGATCAGGCGCCTTTCGGTTCGACGAACATGCGGCCGCGCATTTCCATGTGCAGCGCGTGGCAGAACCACTGGCAGTAATACCAATAGACGCCCGGTTTCGCCGCCACGAAGGTGGCCGAGGCTGTCGCCTGCGGAGCGACCTCGAAGGCAAGCCCGTGGTCACCCATGCAGAACCCATGTGTCAGGTCGTCGATGTCATCGAGGTTGGTCACGATGATCGTGACCTCGTCACCTTCCTTGACGGTGAAGGTTTCGATGCTGAAGGACGGGGCCTGACTGGACATGTAGACCCGCACCTTGTTGCCGTCGCGGATGATCGTATCGGCCCAGTCGTCGATGTTGACGCCGTCCGCCTCGGCCTGTGCGCGGGTAGCGGCCCACATGGGATCGTTCCGCTCCCAGTTGTCGCGCGGGTTCACCAGCGAACGGTGCACGATGATGCTGTCATGCGGTTCGGCGAAGGTCGGGCCGTCATGCAACAGCGTCAGATCGGTGCCATCCATGCTGAACAACTGCTCGTTCTCGGGTTTCAGCGGGCCCACGTTCAGGAAGCGGTCCTTGGAGAATTTGTTCATCGAAATGAACCACTTGCCATCCGCATCCAGCGTCTCACCCATCGAGGTCGAGTTGTGGCCGGGTTGGTAATGCACATCCACCTTGGACCGGATCGGATCCACGTTCTCACCCGCATAGGCGCGGACGGCGTCTTCGATGTTCCAGACCACGACCTGGCTGTCCAGAAACAGCGTGGTCAGGGCGTTGCCCTTGCCATCAAAGGCCGTGTGGAGCGGGCCAAGGCCCAGTTCCGGCTCGGCCACCACGGCAGAGCGGGGATCGGCGTCGTCGTTGAACACAGCATCCAGCTTGCGCACGTCGATCACGGTGACCGTGGGCGACAGTTTACCCGCGATGCACAGGTGGATCTTGTCAGGTGCCATGTTGCAACCATGCGGGTTGTTGGGCACCGGGATATAGCGGGTGTAGTTCTTGTTCTGACCCTTGCGCCCATCGACGACCTTGACGCCGTTCAACTCGATGAAGTCACCGGCGGCGATCCCTTTCTCGATCTCGGCCAGATTGAAGACGACAACATGGTCACGTTCGGCTTCCGTCATCTCGGCAAGGGTCATCCCCATTTCCGAGTTGTAGGAGGTCGAGAAGGCGTATTTGCCGTCGTAATCTGCATCGGTGTTGTCAAGGTTGCCCGACACCATCACCTGCCATGCGACCTCCATCTTGTCGGCGTCGATAGCGGTGTAGAAGTTCACGTATTGCGAGGGATCATCCAGCACCTTGCCGTCATTGACCATCGGGCCTTCATCCTCGCCATTGGCGAAGACATAGTTGGTGCGCGGCCATTTCTGCGGGCGCAGACCATGGATCGCCTTGGCATTGGGGATCTCGAGAATCTTGTCGGGCTTCATCACGTCCAGCCGGACCCGCGCCACGCGGGTATTGGCCTTGTCGTTCATGAAGAGATAGCGCCCGTCATACTTGCCCTCGGTAAAGGACATGTGCACGTGGTGAAGGTCGCCGTTGTCGTGCACTTTCTTGCCATTGGCGGCGAGGTAGTTCTTGGTTCGCTCGCTCATCCCGTCGGTCATGATCTTGAGCGACTCGTTGGTCTGGCCCCAGCCTGTGGCCGAACAGCGGTTGAATACCGGGATCCGCATCAGTTCGCGCATCGAGGGGATACCGAGGATGCGGACCTCACCTGTCTGGCCCGAGGACCAGAAACCGTAATATTCGTCCAGTTCACCGGGTGCCAGATGCGCGCCGTTGGTGGCGGCAGATGCGGTCGTCGGCGTCACGGCCGATGCCGTGGCTATACCTGCGGCGCCGCCCAGAAGTGCCATGCGCGATCCGCCCAGCGCACCCAGCGCCGCGGCCCCGCCTGCCGTCGCGCCCAAAAGGCCCCGGCGGCTGATGCCTTGCCTGTTGCTATCGGTTGTCATGCTGTAGTCCCTTTCTTCATGTTGGGGTGGTTCTCGATCATCCGGTCCAGCGCTGCCGCGCTGTCCGACGCGCTGTGTCTGCGCTTCAGCTTCTTGATGACGACCGGACATTTGGTCTCCGACTGGTAGAGGACCTGACAGTGCATGCAGTTCAGGCACTCGTTCGGGTTGATCTCGCCAGTGGGATGGATGGCCTGCACCATGCATTCGTTGGCACAGGTCTGGCAGGGGTTGCCGCATTCGCGGTAGCGCTTGAGCCAGTCGAACATGCGCAACCGTGCGGGGATCGCCAGTGCCGCGCCCAGGGGGCAGAGATAACGGCAGTAGAAGCGTTCCACGAACAGCCCGGCGGCCAGAAGGGCCAGCGCATAGGCGACAAAAGGCCATGCACGCATGAATTTCAGCACGATGGCGGTCTTGAAGGGTTCAACCTCGGCCAGATGCTCAGCCGTTTCGATAGAGGCCAGCGACACGCCGAAAAGACCGAGGAAGATCATGTATTTGACAGGCCACAACCGCTCGTGCAGTCCCCAGGGCAGGGTCCATTGCGGTACGCCCAGGCGGCGCGCGATGCGGTTCGTCAGTTCCTGCAACGCACCAAAGGGGCAAAGCCAGCCACAATAGGCCCCGCGTCCCCAGAAGATCAGCGCGGCGGCCACGGCGAACCACAGGATGAAGGTCAGCGGGTCCAGCAGAAAAGCCTGCCAGCTGAACTGCGTGGTCAGCGCGCCAAACAATGCCATCAGGTTCACGACCGAAAGCTGCGCATTCGCATACCAGCCCAGAAACACCAGCGTCACCGTCAGGAACCCCATACGGAACCATGTGACCGCGCGGGCGGATCTGGTCAGGTAACCCTGAAAGAAGAAGGCCAGGGTCAGGACAGACAGCATCGCGCCCAAGCCTGCGATCTCGACCGTCTTGTCGCGCCAGATCCGGGTCCAAAGGGCGGTTTGTGCCGCGGATTCGGCTGAATCGTTTCCGATGACAGGGGCTTCGGCTACGGGGGCCACGACGGGCCGCAGATAGGCCTCGGGCAATTGATAGCCCAGATCGAAGGTCGTGAAGACACGTTCGATCGCGGCCACGTCGCGCTGAACCAGCAGTTGCAGCCGCCAAGGTTCCGCCGGATCGAACCCGGCCTCGGCGGGGATCTTGAAGATGTCCATCTCGGACAGGACCGGGACACCATCGACCATGATCTCGCCAATACGGCGGTGGCCCCGATCGCGGAAGCGCACGGAATCGTCGCCCTGCACCAGAATGATGCGGTCAAAGACACCGCCGCGCACATAGCCCGACCCTTTGAAGGAATAGATGCCACGCGCGGCGACAAGGATCGCGTGCTCGCCGTCTTCCAGCCAGTCTTGCAGATTGGCATATTCCGCTGCGCCCAGAAGCTGCTGGCCGATGGCGGGCACGCTGACCAGCGCGGTATACATGTCGATATAGGTGGTATCATCCGGCGCGGTCAGCGGGCGTGCAGCGGCGCGCGGATCATCCATCGAGGCGAAGGCGGCGTTGACCTGCCCTACGTCCAGCGACATCCGGCGCAAAGTGCCGTCACCGGTCAAGGTGAACCAGTCATCTGCGGCCTGTGCATCGGGGTTCAACTGGAACCTTGGGCCTGAGGGACCAGAGAGAGGCGCAAGCCCGCCCAAACCCAATGCACGCGCGACGCGGATCCCCGAGCGAACGATGGAGTCGTCGATCACCATGATCGTGACCGTTGCGCCCGAGATGATGTCCAGCTCATGCGCGGACCCGCCCTCTGCGGCCTCTGCCACCAGATCCAGGCCCACGAAGTCAGCGACCAGTTTGGCGACCTTGGCCTCGGGGATGCCGATCAGGACGATGGGTTCGGAATGTTTGACCAGCTTCACCCCGGACAGCTTGGCTTCAAGGTCGACGGCGACCATCACATGGATAGGCTTGCCGGAATATCCGGTGGTGCCCACAAAATCCGAGGTGATGAAAGCCCAACCCACCGTCTGTTCGCCGCGCAGCACAGGAGCCACGGGCAGATCGCTGCGGATAGGCCCATAGCCATCGGCACCCTCAACCAGAGTTGCGGCGGGCACCTCGGACAGAAACGTGGGAAGATGAGGGGATTGCGCGTTAAGCGCCGTCACCATGGCCAGAAGGGCGGCGCAGGCGACGAGTGCGCGATGGAGGCGCGTGAGCACAAGGAAGCGAAAGGCAGCAGTCATGAGAGGGGCTTTCATGCGATAGGTTCCGCGACCGGGGGCGCACGGCTGCGTGGCCGCGCCACGGCAATCGGGTGATGAAGGATGACACCGGACAGAGTGTCAGCGGCGCGCATATCGACAGGGGCGCTGGGCGAGGGGGTAGCCGCCAGAATCGCGGCCGACCCGGCTTGCACGCAATCTTCACAGAGCAGCCCGACGCAGTGAGGCAACTCGATCGGCGTTCCATCCCGCGCGACCAGCACGGTCTGCGGACCATTACCGTCGGCGCAGATCACCATCGGACTAAGACTGGCTGCATGAGCCGCAATGCCCGCGGCCCGACCCGTCGCAACCCCGCCCAGCGCAGTCGCCAGAGCAAGGATGAGGCAGATCAGGACATGGAAGACGTTTGGTTTCATGGGGCAGACCATGGCGAATCTGACCCGGCGCAGCCTTGATTTGGATCAAATAGAATATCTCTTTTAAGGGAAGAATGGGCATGCTTGGACACTTGCGCGATGTTGCACCTGTCTGGGGTGCTGAAGGCGATTCACTTCAACAGTCGGGATCGTTACCGCCGTCGCCAAGCGGCAGCCTGATATGGTGCTAAAGATGAAAAGACAGGCAAAGTCGAACTTTGCCTGTCTTGGGGATGTGCAACACGACAGATTCTGGAAAGAGGTGATCCGCCTTCCAGGGTCCGTTCAGAAATCGAGGTTTTCGACGTTCAACGCGTTCTGCTGGATGAACTCGCGGCGCGGTTCGACGACGTCGCCCATAAGCTTGGTGAACAGGTCATCCGCCTCGGCCATGTCATCGACCTTGACCTGCAAGAGCGTACGCGCCTCGGGGTCGAGCGTGGTTTCCCACAGCTGTTCGGGGTTCATCTCGCCCAGACCCTTGTAGCGCTGCAGCGACAGGCCCTTTTCGCCTTCCTTGAGGATTGCATCCAGAAGGTCCAGCGGGCCGTGGATCGCCTGCGAGCGATCCTTGCGGATCAGCTTGGCCGGAAGGGTATAGACTTCGCGGAGAGCGGGGCTCATCTGGTTGAGCTTGCGCGCCTCGCCCGAGCGCAGAACCTGACCGTCCAACGTGCGCACCTCCTCGACACCGCGCAGGACGCGGGACAGGCGGATACCGTGATCCTGCGTGATACGTCCGGTCCAGCCGCGTTCGTATTCCACGGCGATCAGGTCCAGCCGCTTTGCGACCGCATCGGCCACGCCTTGCAGGTCTGCATCAGCCCGGCCTTGGGCGAACGCCTCGGCAATCGCGGATTGTTCAAGGATATGGCGCGGGTAGTGAGTTGGAAACGCCTCGAGGATGCGGCGAACCTGACGCGCCTCTTCGACGATGCGAACCAGATCCTGCCCGGTGACATCCTCGCCGGAACCAAGGCGCAACACCGCACCTTCGGTGCCTTGTTCGATCAGGTAATTTTCCATCGCGGTCTGGTCCTTGAGGTAAACCTCGGACTTGCCGCGCCCGACCTTATAGAGCGGCGGCTGCGCGATGTAGAGATAACCGCCTTCGATCAGTTGCGGCATCTGGCGGTAGAAGAAGGTGAGCAGGAGCGTGCGGATATGCGCACCGTCCACGTCGGCGTCGGTCATGATGACGATCTTGTGGTAGCGCAGTTTCGAGATGTCGAATTCATCCCGCCCGATCCCGGTGCCCAGCGCCATGACAAGGTTGCCGATCTCCTGACTGCCCAGCATCCGGTCAAAGCGGGCGCGTTCGACGTTCAGAATTTTGCCCTTGAGAGGCAGAATCGCCTGCGTGCGCCGGTCCCGGCCTGTCTGGGCGGAACCACCGGCGCTGTCACCCTCGACGAGGAAGACTTCGGTCTTTGATGGATCTTTCTCCGAGCAATCCTTGAGCTTGCCTGCAAGGAAGTTCACGTCCATCGCGGTCTTGCGGCGCGTCAATTCGCGCGCCTTGCGCGCGGCTTCGCGTGCCAGCGCCGCTTCGACGATCTTGCCGACGATCACCTTGGCCTGTGAGGGGTTTTCCTCGAACCATTCGGCCAGCTTTTCGTTCACAAGGTTCTCGACCGCGGGACGCACCTCGGAGCTGACCAGCTTGTCCTTGGTCTGGCTAGAGAATTTCGGATCGGGGACTTTCACGGACAAAACGCAGGTCAGCCCTTCGCGCGCGTCGTCGCCGGTAAAGGCGACCTTCTCGCGCTTGGCGATGCCGCTGGACTGGGCGTAGTTGTTGATCGTCCGCGTCAGCGCGCCACGAAAACCCGCCATATGGGTGCCGCCATCGCGCTGCGGGATGTTGTTGGTGAAGGGCAGTACGTTCTCGTGGTAGCTGTCGTTCCACCACATCGCAACTTCGACGCCGATCCCGTCCTTTTCGCCGGTCATGTAGATCGGCTGGGCCATGATCGAGGACTTCGAGCGGTCGAGATACTTCACGAATTCCCGCACACCGCCTTCGTAGAAAAGCTCGGTCTTGAGCGGCTCTGCCGGGCGCAGGTCTTCAAGGATGATCCGCGCGCCAGAGTTCAGGAAGGCCAGTTCCCGCAGACGCTTTTCCAGTGTCTCGAAGGAGTATTCGAGGTTCGAGAAGGTCTCGGTCGAGGCAAGGAAGCGCACTTCGGTGCCCTTCTGCCCGTTGGCATCGCCCACCACGCGCAGGCTTTCGACGGTGAAACCACCCTCGAACCGCGCGTAATGCTCTTTCCCTTCGCGCCAGATCCGCAGTTCCAGCCAATCGGACAGCGCGTTCACCACGGATACGCCCACGCCGTGCAGACCGCCTGAGACCTTGTAGGAGTTCTGGTCGAATTTTCCGCCTGCGTGCAGCTGGGTCATGATGACCTCGGCGGCGGAGACGCCTTCACCCTCGTGGATTCCGACCGGGATTCCGCGCCCGTTATCACGCACCGAGACGCTGTTGTCAGCGTGAATGATCACATGCACATGGTCAGCGTGACCGGCCAGCGCCTCGTCAATACCGTTGTCAACGACCTCATAGACCATGTGGTGCAGACCTGACCCGTCGTCAGTGTCACCGATATACATGCCGGGCCGCTTGCGGACGGCCTCCAACCCCTTGAGAACCTTGATAGAATCCGCGCCGTATTCTTCGGGGATCTTTTCGTTGTCGGACATTCCGCCAATCCTTCTTTATTTCGGGATTTTATACGAAACCTTGGGGGGAATGTCACGCGATTGCCCCATATTTTGCGCTACATCAGCGGGATTATGAGCCCCACCAGACAAAGCAGGATACCGGCCACGATATTCACCCGTCTGAGTGCGGACGGTGAGGTCAGAAGACGGCGCGCGCGGTCCACCGAAAGAGCCATGAGAAGGTTGCCCAAGAGCGGGATCGTGCAGGAGATCGCGAGGATGGCCATCACGTCCAGCCATGTGATCTTGGTCAGATCAAAGAAGCCTGGAAGCACCCCCATGTAGAACAGCACCGCCTTGGGGTTGCCCACGATCACGGCGACACCCGCCATGAATCCGGCCAAGCGACCCGGCCGCGTCAGGCAGCTGTCAGTGCCTATGGTGGCCCCTGCATGGCGGATCAGCATCACACCCATGAACAAGAACATTCCCGCCGCGACATACCGCATCACCGTCATGAAGCCATCGAACACCGACACGATCCATGCAACGCCAAGGATCGCCAAAAGCGGCCAGAGGATGTCGCCCAGCACCACCCCGACTGCCAACGGCCAGGCTGAGGCGAAGCCGCCCGACAAGGCGCGCGCCGTCAAGGCGACCCAGACCGGACCCGGTGTCAGGAACAGGATCAGGATGGCCCCTGCGTAGAGCAGCAGATCAGTGGGTGACGCGGTCATGGCTTTGACTCTCACAACAGACAGGAAATGTCGTCCATCGACCTTATTGCGCTGAAATGAGCGATGTTCCAGCGTCTTCCGTCACCTCGAACATCTGCGCACGGTCAGAGATGCTGTCGAACAGTTCCGGGCCTGTTCCTGTCATCCAGGCTTGCGCACCCAAGGCGCAGATCTCGTCGTAAAGAGCAGCGCGCCGTCCTGCATCAAGATGGGCTGCAACCTCGTCCAGAAGCAGCAATGGCGGCGCACCGAAATCCTGTGCCAAGGCGCGGCCATTGGCCAGGATCAGCGACACCAGAAGCGCCTTCTGCTCTCCGGTGGAACAATCCGAGGCGGGGACGCCTTTGGCAGCATAGACCGCGTAAAGGTCGCTGCGATGCGGTCCGACAAGGCTGCGGCCTGCCGCCAGATCGCGGAAGCGGCTTTCGCGCAAGGCATCGAGAAGATCACCCTCGGACTCCGGCATCTCGCCTTCGGTCTGTTGCAGGTCAAGCTCGGCGGTTGGAAAGGCGGTCTCTGCCTGATGCTGTGCGGCGCGCAACTGGTTCAGGGCCGCCAGACGATTTGCATGGATCGCGGCGCCGGCACGGGCCATTTGCGTCTCGATCGCCCCATACCAATGCGTATCGCGCACCTGATCCTTCAGAAGACGGTTCCGCTCGCGCATGGCTTTTTCATAGGTCAGGCTGGCATCGGCATGATCGGGGATGAAACTCATCGTCATGCGGTCCAGAAAACGCCGCCGCCCGTCAGCCCCTTCGATCCAAAGCCGGTCCATCGCGGGGATCAACCACAGAACACGCGCAATCCTGCCCAAAGCCAGTTGCGTGGCAGGCTTGCTGTCGATGTTCACTTGGCGCGAGGCGCCCTCTTCGGACCAGATCTCGACCTCATGGAGTTGGTAAAGGCTGCGCAACGTGGCCGACACTTTCCAGCCCAGCGATTCCGGGCGTCGCGCCATCTCGGCAGCACTGGCCCGGCGCAATCCGCGACCGGGCGAGAACAGAGAGACCGCTTCAAGCAGATTGGTCTTGCCTGCCCCGTTCGGCCCATGCAAGGCCACAGGTCTTCCGTCCAGCTCCATCCGTCCCGAACGATGGGAGCGGAAGTGAGACAAAATCAGTTCGGTCAGGAACAGGCCAGACACGCCCCGGCCTTTCTTTGGTGAGTGTTGTGCCGGGCCGTGGTCACACGCGCATTGGCATGACGACATAGACCGCGGACATGTCATTGCCTTCGCGCATCAGCGTGGGATCGCCAGCGGAATTGAACAGGAACACCGCATTCTCGCGATCTACCTGACTGGCGATTTCCAGCAGATATTTCGCGTTGAAGCCGATCTCCAGGCGTTCATCGCCATAGGCGACGGCCAACTCTTCCTCGGCGGCACCGCTGTCGGGCGCGTTGACCGACAGGATCAGGCGATCCTCATCCAGCGACAGTTTGACGGCGCGCGAGCGTTCCGACGACACTGTGGCCACACGATCCACAGCGGCGGCGAAATCGCGGGCGTCCACCTCAAGGCGGCGGGTGTTGCCCTGCGGAATGACGCGCGTGTAATCCGGGAAGGTCCCGTCGATCACCTTGGAGGTCAGGGTGATGTCCGGCGTCGCAAAACGCACCTTGGTTTCCGACACCGAGACAGCGATCTTCATGTCGTCGTCATCCAGCAGCTTACGCAACTCGCCCACGGTCTTGCGTGGCACGATCACGCCGGGCATGCCCTCGGCACCCATCGGCAGCTCTGCGTCGATCCGCGCCAGACGATGGCCGTCCGTCGCCACGCAACGCAGCACCTTGCCACCGTCGCCATCGGCGACGTGCATATAGACGCCGTTCAGGTAATAGCGTGTCTCTTCGGTCGAGATGGCGAATTTCGACTTGTCGAACAGCCGCCGCAAGACACCGGCAGGCGCGCTGAAATTGCTGGCGTAATCCGAAGTCGCCATGACCGGGAAGTCTTCTTTCGGCAGGGTCGCCAGATTGAAATGCGACCGGCCCGCCTGCACGGTCAGGCGTCCTGCGGCGCTGTCGTCTGACAGGGTCACCAGCGATCCGTCCGGCAGTTTGCGGATGATTTCATGCAGCATCACGGCGGAAACAGTGGTCGATCCGGCCCGTTCGACCTGCGCGGGAGCCTTGTCCAGCACTTCGATATCAAGGTCAGTGGCGCGGAAGGTCACCGTGTTTCCCTCGGCCTCGATCAGCACATTGGCGAGGATCGGAATGGTATTGCGCCGCTCTACAACGGACTGCGCCTGGGACACGGCTTTCAGAAGCGTTCCGCGTTCGATGCTGAGTTTCATGTCGTCGCTCCTAATCCGATGCCGGTCATGCGCCATGATCAACCCGGCGCGGTCCGGGATGAGCAAGGTATCCCAAATACCTGCCTACTCAAGGCTTTTCTTGCGTTTTCCGCTGGATTTGCGGGGGCGTCAAGGCCGTCCGTCACTCAAAAGGCGCGAGGACGGCCTGTGAGGGCCGCAGGATGCGCCTCAAGCCTCCAGCGTGCGGCGCAGCATCTCGATATCTTCGGCGATCTGGCCGTCCTGCACGCGCAATTCCTCGATACGGCGCACGCCGTGCATCACCGTGGTATGGTCGCGACCACCGAAACGCCTCCCGATCTCGGGGAGGGAGCGGCTGGTCAGTTGCTTGCACAGATACATCGCCACCTGACGGGGACGGGCATAGCTTCGCACGCGTTTGGGGCCGATCATGTCGGACAGGCGGATGTTGTAATGCTCGGACACGCGGCGCTGGATTTCCTCGATGGTGATCTTGCGCTCGGAGGCACGCAGCACGTCGGCCAGACAGTCCTGCGTCAGCTCCATCGTGATTTCGCGGCCGACAAGGCTGGCGAAGGCATAAAGCCGGGTCAACGCCCCTTCAAGGACACGGACATTTGTGCTGATGCGATGGGCCAGGAATTCCAGCACGGAATTCGAGATCTCCAGCCCCGGATACTGGCTGCGATAGTAGTCGACCTTGGACTGAAGGATGCCCAGGCGCAGTTCGTAATCGGTCGGGTGCAGGTCCACGACCAGACCGCATTGCAGGCGCGACTTGATCCGGTCTTCAAGGTCCTTGATCTCGCCCGGGGCGCGATCGGCGGAAATGATGATCTGCTTGTTGCCGTCCACCAGCGCGTTGAACGTGTGGAAAAACTCTTCCTGCGTGCTGTCCTTGCCGGCGATGAACTGCACGTCATCGACCATCAGCACGTCGACGGCGCGGAAAATCTGTTTGAAATCCATCATCTTGCGGTCGCGCAGCGCCTGCACGAAGCGATACATGAACTGTTCCGCCGACAGATAGACCACGTTCAGGTCGGGGCGCTTGGTCTGCAACTCCCATGCGATGGCATGCATCAGGTGGGTCTTGCCGAGGCCCACCCCGCCATAGAGGAAGAGCGGGTTGAAGGTGACAGGCCCCCCCTCGGCCACGCGGCGCGCGGCGGCATGGGCCAGTTCGTTGGGCTTGCCGACGACGAAGCTGTCAAAGGTGAAGCGGCGGTCCAGGGGCGCACCCGGCAACTGATCGGTAGACAAGGCCACGGCCGGCGTCACCTCTTCGCTGGCCGAGGGCGCGGCGACATGTGTCGGGCGCTGGGCGGAATTGGCCGGCACCCGGAAATTCACGCGGCGCACGACCTGACCGGCTTCGGACAGCTGATGCAGGATCAGATCGCCGAAATTCTGCGCGACATAGTTGCCCAGGAAATTTGTCGGAACATGGAACGTGGCGACACCTTCCGAAATCTCGTGGAATTCAAGCGGCTCGATCCAGTTGGCATAATTGTTCTTGCCCACTGTGCTGAGAAGTTTCCGCTGCAGCTGTCCCCATTGTTCTTGTGTCATTCGTCCCCAAGTCCCGCCTGTTCAAGTCCTGCGAGATCACACTCTCCCGGGTCTATGGCACACAGAGAGCCTGAGCATTGCCGCAGCGGCAATGACACAAGGTCCATGATTCATGACCGATCAGCACAGAATGCCGCGCCCGCAGACCGTGCCCCGTCCCAAGGGTCACGATCAGGATGCGGATGCACACAATGCACAATCGGAAGGACATGGTTCACCGCTTCTGCGGTGATCCGGCAAACAGGTGACGCGACATGCCCAATCATGCCGCAGCCTCTGCTCATCGCTGCCGTTTGACCTTGTAAACAAGGCCGTTCGGCACCCCTGTCCCCCCAGGGCGAAGTGACTCGCAAGCTGAAATTACCAATTGCGGCGAAGCCTAAGCAACCGAACTATGACCTTGACTCACGCTTTTCGAAAAAGAATCTCTCGGACCCGTGAAGATGCCCGTGAAATGCAAAAAGCGCCGCCCGGGAGAACCCGCAGGCGACGCTTTTCGAGTCAATCAGTTAGCTGGATCAGCCCAGGGCTTTGACCCGTGCGGCCAGGCGCGAGATCTTCCGGGCGACTGTGTTTTTGTGCAACACACCTTTGGTAACGCCGCGCATCATCTCGGGCTGAGCGGCCTGAAGGGCGGCGGCCGCGACGGCCTTGTCACCCGAGGCGATCGCCTCTTCGACTTTGCGGATGAAGGTACGGATGCGCGAACGACGCGCTTTGTTCACAGCGAAACGGGCTTCGTTCTGACGGGCGCGTTTCTTGGACTGGGGCGAATTGGCCATGGTGTTTTCCCACTTTCCGGGTCAGTTGAATATGTATCGCGCAACGAGCCCGGACCGGGTTTCATCAACCGGCTGATTCTGACCAGAGCGGGTCTCACGCGCATGTAGGGCGGTCCTTAAGCGATTTCGCCCGGTTTGGAAACCGCAAAAATCGCCGGATCACAGGTCAAGGCTGGCTTGCCGACCGCCATCCTCTTCACGCGCGGCCTTGCGGAACATGTCGGCGCGGATGGCGGGCAAGCGGACGGCGCGGTCGCGCAGTTTCAGCGCCTCTTCGATGGTCACGACCTGAAGGCGGGGAACGGGGTTGAAGCCGTCCAGTTCGAACTGCCCGGCGGCGGCGGCTTCGGCCTGCATCGGCTTGGTGGGCGGCACCAGCGTCAGCAAGATACCCACATCCGCCTTGAGCCGCGCCACAACCGAATCCAGATCGCGGATCATGCTGACGCCCACGTTCCGCCCGCCCTTGACCGAGACGATGGCGCGGTTCGACTTGCCGAAATACCTGTTGCCGTCAAAGCCGCCATCGGCACCCTTCTTGCCCTGATTGCCGGGAGTCGCGTCGATCAGGGATAGCGCCCATTTTTCGAACTCGTGCTTGTCCGCCTCGGCAAGAGCCTGCGCGCCGCCCAGATCGGTGGGCACACCATGGGTGGTGAAGGCCACATCGGCAAAGGCATCGCGCAGGCGTTTTTCGATCAGGCCGATGGCCAGATGGGTGACGTCGATCCCGATCCATTCCCGCCCCAGTTTCTGCGCCGCATGCACCGTGGTGCCGCAACCGCAGAAGGGATCAAGAACCACATCGCCGGGATTTGAGGAGGCGTTGAGGATGCGTTCCAGCAGGGCGACAGGTTTCTGGGTGGGGTAGCCGAGGCGTTCTTGAGATTGAGAATTCAGAGGAGGAATATCGTCCCAAAGTGCCTGCACAGGCATCCCTTTTGCCTCATCAAGATAACGCTTTAGTCTGATGCCGCCGTTCTTGGTGAAATGGAGCCGGTTTTCTGCATCCAGTTTCTCCATCGTCTTTACTGGATATCGCCACAATGAGCGGATGCCCTTGTATTCATAGTCATAGCCTCCGCCACTCAAACCTTTTGCAGTCGCATTGTCGTCGGTCCATCGCCTTCCGTCAGGATCAGTATTTCTGAAGCGTTCTACATATTTCTGATCGTATTCGCTAAACACCTGATTCCAGATCCAATTTCTTCCTTTTGAGAAGAACAGAATGATATCTGTGTTCCGGCCAAACTTTCCGCCATCGCTGTGCGCGCTCGTTCGTTTCCAAGTTATTTCATTCTTGAAGTTATCGGCCCCGAACACCGCATCCAGCAGGATCTTGAGGTAGTGGCTCGCCGTGGGATCGCAGTGCAGGTAGAGCGATCCGGTGGGTTTCAGCACGCGGTGCAGTTCCAGCATCCGCACGGCCATCATGGCCAGATAGGCCATCATCGCATTCTCGCCCAGAAAGGCGCGCATGGCGCGCAGCATCTCGGCGGCGGCGCCGTTGGGCGAGCGCAGCACCTCGGCAAAGGCGGTCTCGGCCTCCTCGCCCCATTGCCATGTGTCGTCGAATGCCTCGATCTGGGCGGTGCTGTCATTGCCCTGCGGGCCCTTGAACAGCACGTTATAGGACGCGTTGGAATTGAAAGGCGGGTCGAGATAAATCAGATCGACCGATGAATCCTTGATGGATTCGCGCAATACCTTGAGGTTGTCACCGTAATAAAGGTGATTGCCCATACCCTGTCACCATGAACCAAACCAAACAGGTCCAAGGTAGTGGGGCAGATGCGGCAAGGCAATACCGCAGGTTGCACCGCGCGCGGCAAGGCCGGGCGCTGCGTCCCGGCCCCGCGGCGTTGCTTAGCGGTCCCGGAACTGCGGGGTGCGTTTTTCCATGAAGGCGGCCATGCCTTCCTTCTGATCTTCCGTCGCGAACAGCGAATGGAAGGTGCGGCGCTCGTAGAGCAACCCCTCACGCAGGGTGGTTTCGAACGAGCGGTTCACGGCTTCCTTGACCACCATGACGGTGATCATGCTTTTCTCGGCGATCTTCTGGGCGGCGGCCATCGCCTCTTCCATCAGCTTTTTCACGGGCACGACGCGGGACACGAGGCCCGAGCGTTCCGCTTCTTCGGCATCCATGAAGCGGCCGGTCAGGTTCATGTCCATCGCCTTGGCCTTGCCGATGGCGCGGGTCAGGCGCTGCGTGCCGCCCAGACCGGCAACCACACCAAGGTTGATCTCGGGCTGGCCGAATTTGGCGGTGTCGGACGCGATGATGAAATCGCACATCATCGCCAGCTCGCACCCGCCGCCCAGCGCATAGCCGGACACAGCCGCGATGATCGGCTTGCGCACGCGCAGGATCTGTTCGGATTCGGGTGTGAACAGGTCACCTGCGAAAACATCCACAAAGGTTTTCTCGGCCATCATCTTGATGTCGGCCCCGGCGGCGAAGGCTTTCTCGGAACCGGTGATGACGATGCAGCGCACCTTTTCGTTGTTCTGGCACCCGGTCAACGCATCCGCCAATTCACCCAGCAGCTGATCGTTCAGCGCGTTCAGGGCATTGGGGCGGTTCAGCGTGATAAGGGCGACGTGGTCTTCTACTTCGACGATGATCGTCTCATAGGCCATGAATTCTGCTTTCGCTTGTTGTCGACAGACCCGATTGAGTATCAGCTTGGGCGCGGCGATCAAGTCATCTTTGGCACAGCGGACAATAGAAGGACGACCGCCCGGCCTGCACGATACGGGCAATCGTCCCGGTGCAGCCGGCTGCGCGGCAAGGCTCGCCTTCGCGGCCATAGGCATCGAAGCTGTGCTGGAAATAGCCCAGTTCGCCATCCGCCTGCCGGAAATCGCGCAGGGACGATCCGCCAGCCTCGATCGCCTCGGCCAGCACCTGACGGATGATCGGCACCATGCCCGCCACGCGCGCTGCGGCAATCTGCCCAGCCTTGCGGCGTGGAGAGATCCGGGCGCGGAACAGTGCCTCGCAGACATAGATATTGCCCAGCCCCGCCACGATCCGCTGATCCAGCAGGGCGGATTTCACAGGCGTATTGCGACCTTTCAGGGCCGCCACCAGATAGGGTTCGTTGAAGTCGTTGCCCAAGGGTTCCGGGCCGATCACCGCCAGAAGTTTGTGGTTTTCGGCGGTGGCCGTGTCGAGCAGATCCATCGCCCCGAACCGGCGCGGATCGTTGAAGGTGATGCGCGCGCCATTGGCCATGTCCAGCACGACATGGTCATGTTTCTCAGCGGCGGGATGATCATGCACGAACCGGCCCAGCGGGTCACCCGACACCAGCATCCGCCCCGACATGCCAAGGTGGATCAGAAGCGTCTCGCCGCTGTCCAGATCAGCCAGGATGTATTTCGACCGCCGCCTGAGCGCCATGACGCGCCGCCCTGTCAGGCGTTCGGCCATCAGCGGGGGAAAGGGCCAGCGCAGATCAGGACGGTTGACCTGCGCCTGTGCGATCACCTGCCCCTCCATCACCGGGGCAAGGCCACGGCGGACGGTTTCAACCTCGGGCAATTCGGGCATGGGGCGACCTTGAAGACATGATGCGACAGACGGAGCGACAAGGGGCGCATTGCAGCGCCCTGTCCGCGCCCTATAAGGAGGAGTGGAACAAGGAACGGCAAGGCCAGATGGACGAGCAAGACAACAGAACCACGCATTTCGGATTTCAGGATGTGCCGGAATCGGAAAAGGCCGGGCGCGTGCGCGGAGTCTTCGGCTCGGTCGCGTCGAAATACGATGTGATGAATGACGTGATGTCGATGGGCATCCACCGCATCTGGAAGGATGCGATGATGGATTGGCTGGCCCCGCGCGCAGGCACCCGGTTGCTGGACGTGGCTGGCGGCACGGGCGATATCAGTTTCCGCTACCTCAAGCGTGCAGGCTATGCCCATGCCACGGTGCTGGACCTGACCGAGCCGATGCTGGTCGAGGGCCGCAAGCGGGCCGAAGCGGAGCAGATGGCGGGGATGCTGGACTGGGTCGTGGGCGATGCCATGGCGCTGCCGTTCGAGGACAACAGCTTCGACGTCTATACGATCTCGTTCGGGATCCGGAATGTGACCCGCCCGCAGGAGGCCCTGAACGAGGCGTATCGCGTGCTGAAACCCGGCGGCCGTCTGATGGTGCTGGAATTCAGCCAGATCCCCAATCCGGCGATGCAATGGGCCTATGACCGCTATTCCTTCAACGTGATCCCGACAATGGGCAAGATCATCGCGAACGACCGGGATAGTTATCAGTATCTGGTTGAATCCATTCGCAAGTTTCCGGATCAGGAAACCTTCTTGGGTATGGTGCGTGATGCCGGTTTCGAACAGGCCAAGTATCGCAACCTGAGCCTTGGCATCGCGGCACTTCATTCCGGCTGGAAGATCTGAGATGCGCGGACCGCACAACATCTGGCGCCTGATCCGCACGGGCGCCACACTGGAACGCACCGGCGCGATGGGTGTGATTCTGGACGCGATGAAAGCACCGCGCCTTGTCCGCATTGTGATGCGGGGATTGGTCTGGCCCTTCCGCTGGCTGGGAATCAAGGGGGATGTGACCATGCCCCCCGCGCCCCGCGCTCTGACTGCGTTGGGCCCGGCCTATATCAAGTTCGGGCAGATCCTTTCGACCCGCCCCGATGTGGTGGGGGACGAACTGGCGGTGCAGTTGCGCGTCCTGCAGGACAAACTGCCACCCTTTTCCATCGAACAGGCCAAGGCCAGCGTCGAGGCCGAACTGGAACTATCCGTGGACGAGGTCTTTTCCGCGTTTGGCCCGCCTGTCGCCGCGGCCTCGATCGCACAGGTGCACCGCGCGCGGCTGCGCGACACGGGCGAGGATGTGGCCGTCAAGGTGCTGCGTCCGGGGATCGAGCGCGCCTTCCGCAAGGATATCGACGCGTTCTACTTCGCCGCCGGCATGATCGAATTCCTGTCGCCTGCTTCGCGTCGGTTGCGGCCGACCGATGTGATCGCCCATTTCGAAGGCGTGGTTCTGGGCGAGCTGGACCTGCGGCTCGAATCGTCATCGGCGTCAGAATTCGCAGCGAATACGGCACAAGATCAGGGCTTTGGTCTGCCAAGCATTCAATGGATGTTCTCGGGCCGTCGCGTCATGACGATGAGTTGGGTCGAGGGCGTGCCACTGGGCGACAACGACGCCATAGACGCTGCCGGCCACAACCGACGGCTCTTGGGAGAGAGAGTCCTGCAACTTTTTCTGAACCATGCGCTCCGCGACGGTTTTTTTCATGCCGACATGCATCAGGGCAATCTGAAGGTCGCCGCGAATGGTGACATCATCGCCTATGACTTCGGGATCATGGGACATATCGACGAGTACACCCGTCGCGTCTATGCCGAGATCCTGTTCGGCTTTATCCGCAAGGATTACAAACGCGTCGCCGAGGTGCATTTCGAAGCAGGCTACGTGCCTGCCAACCGCGATGTCGATGAATTCGCACGTGCCCTGCGCGCTGTGGGCGAGCCGATCTTCGGGATGGATGCCACGCAGATCTCGATGGGTCGGCTTCTGAGCTATCTTTTTGATGTAACAGAGCGTTTCGGGATGGAGACGCGTACCGAGCTGATCCTGCTGCAACGCACGATGGTCGTGGTTGAAGGGGTGGCGCGTAGCCTTTATCCGCAGATCAACATCTGGGAAGTCGCCAAGCCCATCGTCGAGGATTACATCAAGCAAAGCATCGGCCCACGCGCCGTCCTGCGGGATCTTGGCAAAACGGCGCAGGTCTTGGCCCGATTCGGCCCGCGTCTGCCCGGTCTGGTCGAGGCTGCTCTGATCCGACAGGCCAGCGCCGGTGACCCTCCGCCGCGTCCCAGCCTGTTATGGCCGGTGCTGTGGCTGGTTCTGGGCGGTGTCGCGGGGGCGGGCGGGTCTATTGCGGCAATGTTTCTGCTCTGACGCCTAAACCGCAAGACGTTGCAATGCTTCAATTTCCTGGTCCATCGCAAGGCTATAGGAGGGATCTGGCGTCGGCCGCGTGATCTTCCACAGGCAATAGGCAGCCATGCGCCAATGCAGAATCGGCTGCAACGCCGTCAAGCGCGCCGTCGCGGCACCGTCGCCATAGGCCGTCAGGAAGGATGCTCTCTCCTGTGCCGTCAACGGTTTGCCGCGGCAGATCTGCTGCATTGCCGGAGACAGAAACAGTGCAAGATCAAGGATCGGATCGCCAAGCGCAGGACATTGCCAGTCGATCAGCACCGGCAAACCGGCATGGGCCCCGTCCGGGCAGATCAGATTGTCTGGCACCGGATCCCCGTGAAGCACACAGAGTTGCCCCGAGGGCAGAACCTCGCTGCGCGGCTCCAACGCGCGGAGGGCTGCGGCTTGCTCTGACGGCGTCTGGTCCAGAATAGCCCGCGTTTGCGCCACAAGTGCCGCGGCCCCATCCGGCGCAGGGGCAAGCGCGCGGAGACTTGTGGGACAGGGTCGGGCATGAAGGGACTTCAGGACATGCGCGACCGCATCAACATCCGAGCGCCACGGCGATCCTGCCTGATGTTCATAGATCAGCACCGGACCCGAGGACAGAATACCGCTGAAAACCGGTTTCGGAGCAAGACCGCTGCCCTTGAGCACATCGAGGACCATTGCTTCGGCTTGCGGGTCGTTTCGGAAAAGAGGCGTCTCGGCACAAGGAGTGTAGAGCTTGACCACTCGACTGACATCCTTGTCCGTGACATTCCAGACTTGATTGGTGCGTCCACCCGGTAAAACTGTCCAACACGACGTAGCGGATACCAAACCGGCGGCCATCAGATCACGCACAAGAACAGGCGGCGGATCTACCATTTCAGTTTTGTCTGCTTTGCGTTCATTCACGGCGTGTGGATCACTCGGTTGCGGTGTTGGGGTGAATCGACGCCACCCTGCGTAAGGATCGGCTTGCCTGACCTAACCCGAGATCCGCTGAATTCACAGTGCCGATGCGACGCGCCCTAGTTGCGCAGCGCCGTCACCCTGGCGGCATCAACCGTCGCTCCGCCCTCCATCACAAGAATGGTGCGACCAGCATCACTGCGGGCCTCAACGATACGATCGTAGACATCCGGAACACTGGTGCCCTGCAAGTCATTCTGGAAGTAGCTTTCCACTTCAAAACTGTAGAGTCCGGGTGGCAGGCTTTGGCCCGAAGCATCCTGACCGCTCCACCGATAACTTTCCGGCCTGTTCGGTATGGCGAGTGTCTGAACCACATTGCCGCCTTCGTTGCGCACCACTAGGCGCGCTGAGTCCGCGGTGGCGAGGGGGCTAGTCTGCAGCGTGACCGGAAAACCCTCAAACCGCGCGGGGATCGGTGCGCGTGCTTCCATTCCAACCCAAGCGGCCAGTTGTGCCATGCCCATCTGCCCCATCTGACCAGACAGCCCGGACAAAAGATCATTCGTCAGAACCTGCTGCTCGACCGATGAGAAAGTGGCCAGTTGAACTGCGAAATCGTTCGATTCGATCGGATTGAGTGGATCCTGATTCTTGAGTTGTGCAGTCAGCATTTTCAGGAAGGTTTCAAAATCCGAGTTGATGACAGTTTTCGGCGCAGGTGGTTCCACACGCGTCTGAAAAGGGGGCCCAAGTGTGTCTATCGTTGTCATGTCAGTCTCCCTAAACCCTGATATCAAGGCCGGATTCGTGAAGTTTTGGCTCGTATCGGGGCAAAACAGCTACCGTCGCCTCGGGCAGATCGGACAGGGACTCACTTGGCTGGCCGTCTGTTCGCTCGTCCTTTCCGCCTTCTCTCTGTCCAAAAGAAAAGTTGATCGTGCCATAGCCCAGTTGTCGCAGTTCCTGCGCCAACTGATCACTGTGGCGACGCATGAGATCCAAGGTCTCGGACCGCTCCGCCAGAACAGTCATCGTGATCACCCCATCGCTCATCGTCATGCTGATCCGCACTCGCCCCAGTTCCTCGGGATTAAGATGCAGATCAACCGGTCGCTCGATCGCTCGGACGCTTGCATCAAGCAACTGTTGAAGAACCGGGCGCGGGTTCTCAGGGCGCGTGTTAAGCACTTCGGGCAACAATGACGTGGACGATGGCGCAGCTATCAACAGACCGAGGTTGTCTTGTGAAGGAGTATCCATCTCGGCGGATCGCGTGCTTTCCAACGGAAACAGATTTGCCTGAGTGATTGCGCGAGTTGGTGTCACGAAAAGTGCGCCGGCCATCTGCACGACGGGTGGAACGCCCCCTCCGTTCCCGTCAACCCGAGGACTGGCCGGTAGTTCCTTCTGTGAAGCCAAGGTCAGTTCAGAAAGAGATACGACGCCAGTTTGGACAGGAGGCGACAGTTCTGCATTACTTGGCTTCACAGGATTTTGGAGCGCTTCCCGAAGCATCAGCCCATTTGGAGTTGCGGTGCCGCTCATTATCGACTTGCGCGGTAGACCAACCTCGGGTTCAGACGCGTGATTGGAGTTTGGTGACGGATCGGCCAAAGTTTCAGTAGCGTGGTACGGCAGAACCTTTTGTTCACGCTGTGCCGACAGAAAAACATCCCCTTGGGCGATCCTTTCCCGCGGTGCCGCCATGCCGTCACTTGGCGCTATGAGACGCAGAGGCCGGTCGGGTGACTGAATGGCAGTGGTAGCCGGGTCAGAATGCGTGCCATTGACAGGAGCCTGAACCGCATCCGGAGTGCGCGTGGGACCTTGAAGAACCGGATCACGCGGCCTTTCACCGTCAGGCAAGGGCAGAACTGGACCCCAAGACGGGGCGTGTCGAAGTCGGCTAGCAACCGAAATCCCGATGGCCTCCACCGATGACACCCCAGCGTCCGGATCACCTGGGTGATCCGAAGACACAACACGAAGGTGAAGGTCACCCAATGGCGTTAGAACCAACGGGCCCATGCCTTGACCCGTTTGCTGGGGCGGCACGACTTGATCCCTTTGCTGATCATCGTGGATGTCCCCAGACATAGAATCCTGCCTTTCGTGATCCATTGGTTCCAAGAGCGGCTCTTGCGGAGTTTCAGCCGAATTAGTGACTGTTTCGTCGCTATCTTGAAGGTCAACCATATCGTCCGACATAAAGCCGGAGGCAGGCGCCTCTTCCGTCAGGTCCATCGTGAATATCAGGGAGAAATCCACAGGAGCACGATCGGATGCGCCCGGGAACGCGTTCGACAAAGCTGCCCGGACATCCGGCTGCGTCACGGCATGAGGCAGATGGGTGATTGGCAGTAGTCCCATTGCGTGTGTTGCGGTCAGTGACATGAAGCACCCCGGATTTCGATCAGTCCCCAAGATTGCATGTGTCTGGTTACCGGTTCTTTACCGCTGAAGGCGCAAGATCAAAAAAATCCCTTCAATTGGAGAAACCTCATGTCCCTTGCCCTTACATTCGTCGCACCGACCCAGACCCATGACCGATCTGGTCCACTCGCTTTGAAGCAAGGCGTTGCCCACGATCCCCTGCGCAAGGCTGCTCAGCAGCTGGAGGCAAGTTTTCTAGCTGAAATGTTGAAATCAGCCGGACTTGGACGCACAGGCACCGCGTTTGGGGGCGGCATCGGCGAAGAGCAGTTTGCGTCCTTTCTGCTCCAATCGCAGGCCGAGACCATGGTCAAAGCCGGCGGAATCGGACTGTCAGAATCGCTGTATCACGCATTGAAGGAGCGTCAGAATGTCTGAGATCGACACAACTCCCGGCAAGCTGGATCAGGCCGCGGTGATCCTTGCCAATCTTGACGAGCTTCTGGACAAAGAGCGCAGGGCTCTACTTGATGGCGATCTCGACGCGATCTCGCGCGGTCTGCGCGAGAAGGAACGCCTGATTGATGCGCTGCATGCCGTTCAGAGCGAGCAGGCCGATGATTTCAGTGCAGTTCGCGAAAAAGCCATGCGAAATCATGTGCTTATTGATGGCGCAATGGATGGTATCCGTGCCGCTGTAGATCGTATGGCAGCGTTGCGCCGGATCCGCGACACATTGGACACCTATGATCAAAGCGGCCGGAGAACCGTCATCACCAGCCTTCGTTCCGGCCAGGTTGAGAAGCGTGCATAGGCAGGTTTTGTGACAAATCCTGCGTAAATCAGCGTCTGGATTTAGCACATCCTTAGCATTTCAAGCAGCATGTTGGGTCTGCATCCAAAAGGGTGGCGCAAGTCATGGAACCCCATGACCTGCAAACGTCAGAAGGCAGGCAGTCGTTCTTGTGGGGGCGGCACAATCGAACGCGCAAAAGGCGCTCAACATGCAAAAAGGAACCTGAAATATGTCAAGCATTCTGACCAATAACGGCGCGATGGTCGCGCTGCAAACCCTGAAATCCATCAATGCCAATCTGGGCAAGACGCAGGATATGATCTCGACCGGCAAGTCGGTAGGGACCGCCAAGGACAATGCCACCGTCTGAATGACCTTGGCATTGGACGAGTAGGCGCGCTGTGTCTGGATCATGTCGGTCAGTTCGCCCGCTACATCGGTGGCTGATTCCTCACGTGCGAAGGCAACGATGTCACCTGTCGGTCCGTCACCCGCATCCCATAGGAAGTAGGTTCCGCTTTCCGGCGAGGGGACATAAGTCTGTTCATCCAGGGCGACCATTCCATTGGGATTGGGCATATCCACCAACGGAATCTGGAAGATGCGTCGCGTGATGCCAGTATCGAAGAAGGCGTGAACAAAACCGTTCGCGTCCACTTCGACCGAGGTCATGTTTCCGACAGGAGAGCCGTCCTTGGAAATGGACACCGGAGCAAAGCTGTTTGACAGTTGCGTGAGTCCGTCAGTGGCGCCGATACGGCCGATATTGATCTCCATCGGGCCGCCAGCGACATTGACGATCAATGACCCGGTCTGGGCATCATAAGCCCCGCCAGCCAGCGTTGTGACTGCGTTCAGAGTGCCCCCTGCGATGCGCCCATCATCGAAATCGAGCGTATATTGCCCAACCACGGCGTTGGCAGAGGCTGTGTCACGGATAGTCATTGTCCATTGGTTGGAGGAACCGCTGGCCGGGACCGTGGGCTGATAGTCGATCATCAGGCTTTCGGATGTTCCAAGATTGCCGAAATACTCGACCGACAGTTCTCGTGATTGTCCTGTTCCTGTCGAAGCGGTCTCGGTCGCGGGCAGGTTCACGCCAAGGCTCAGGCGGGTTGTCGGGTCTCCTGTGAACTGGTTGACGTTGATTTGCACAGGGCGCAGTCCGGCACTGGTATCGCGGGGTACCGGGGGAATGCTTCCATCTGGCAAGGCGGGCCAACCCAGCAGAACCAGATTGGACTCTGTTCGCAGGAACCCTTCGTCATCTGTCCGAAATGAGCCGGTTGTTGTGAGAAGCATCAGCTGACCATTGCCGACCGCGATCTCGGACGCCGAGGCAACCGGCAGAAAACCGCGGCCACGCACAGAAAGATCTGTGGGATTACTTGTCGAGACAAGCGAACCACGTTGGTCGATCAACCGCTGGGATGTCACCCGCACACCACCGGCGGAATAGCTGCCACCGTTCGACGAGATCACCATCGAATGAAAATCGGCTTCCATGCGTTTGTAACCAAAGGTGGCGGAGTTTGCGATATTGTCCGAAATCGCGGCAAGCCGACTTGCATTGACAGACAGGCCGGCGACGCCAGCATTCAGGGAAGAGGAAATTGTCATGGACACGCCTTTCTGCTGTACCGACCACATTGCCGACATCCATACAGTCAGGGGTTTAACAGCAGGCTAACGCGTAAAATCCTTTCCATTCTCGCTCCGTCCGCTGTTCAGAACTCATTCCATCTCCGTCAGAAGAATGACCTCCAACCTGTTGTTGCGGGTAGAGAGCGGGTTCTCGACGGCCAGTTCCCGATCGGCATGGCCCGTCACACGGGACATCCGGGTGCTCTCCATGCCATCCGCCTGCAGCATCAGGCGCATCCTGTCGGCGCGGCTGGTCGAAAGTTCCCACACAGGGTTCTCAAGAAAGACAACCGGGCGCGACATCACATGCCCCTCGATCGCGACAGGGTTGATGACAAGAGCAAACGCTTCGCGGATCATCCGCGACAGGACCACAAGCAACTGGGTCGGGCGGTCAGACCCCTCCTCGAACAGGACAGCATCGGGGAGGTCGAAAAGTTCGACGACCAATCCTTCGTCCGTGACCCGTGTAACCACATGCTTGAGAGCAGTAGCCTCGATGGCGCTTTGACCACCCAGCCCAAGCAAAGCCTCCTCGACCTTCTGAAGTTCGGTTTTCGCATCGGCCTCTGCGGATACTGCCCCTTTGGCTCGGTCACTTTCAGTGGGACGCAGGCTTGTTGCACCTGTGCCGACGGTTGGCTTCACATCCTCGGAAAAGATGCTGTCGCCGCCGAATGCGCTGTCCGCCCCGCCCGAGACCCTGCTGATCGCAATCGTCGGCTGGAAGTAGTCGGCAAGCCCCTTGCGCTGTTGCTCTGTTGTCGCGTTCAGCAGCCACATCAGCATGAAGAAGGCCATCATCGCCGTCACGAAGTCGGCATAAGCGACCTTCCACGCCCCCCCGTGGTGACCGCCCGCTATGATCTTCTTCCGCTTGATGATGACTGGCGCCGCATTGGATTGCGTGCCCATCTCCACCACCTTCTTACTCACCCGGGATCAGGCATAACCGCCAAGCAGTTGCTCAGGGGTTAACAGCTTCAATTGGAGGTATTTCCGGCTGCATGGGGCGCGGCAGGTCGTGCCCGCATCCCAGATGGCGCAACGCGACAAAGAGGGCAGACCTGTCACGTGCCACCGAGGCGCAAGACCACCGCATCACGGTGACAGCGGCGTGCATTCAAGCCGCAAGGGTCGGAAAATATCATCCGGGCAAGTGCGTGAGTCACTCAGCCAATCGAGTGGCCGTGATGCAACAGTTTGGACGATCCAATCCATTTTACTACGGTTGTGGGAGAGACAGTATTATCGCAACTACTGCGCTGGTCGCCACCGCTGGTGTTGCTGCTGCTGATATTACGCTGAGCGGCTACGCACGCTTCGGCATGAACTACAACGAAGGCGCAACCAACGGATTCGACGCCGGTGAGACCACAACCACCAGCCGTTTCCGCGTTCAGATGGATGCAAGCACCGAAACCGACAGCGGCGTCAAACTGAGCGTCACCAGCCGTTTCGAAGCAAACGGTGGCGGCACAAGTGCGTTCAACGCGCCTCGTTTCACCGTGTCGGCAAGCGGTCTGAGCGTTGCTGTGGGTAACATCTGCGGCGCGATCGAGTGCATGCCCGGCCTCTACACTGGCGGTCAGAAGTCGGCAGGCGTTGGTCTTAGCGGCTTGGGCTACCACAACATGGTTGTGAACACCGGTGCCTACGGCGGTGACTCGGCTGGTACCGCTCCGGCTGCCACCAACTATTTCAACTGGGATGCATATAGCAGCTCTGGCCAAGGCGCGGCTGCGAACAATGGCGTCGAGCTTTCCTATGCAATGGGCGACCTGAAGGCGCACCTGTCGTATTCGGACCGCAACGCACGCGCTGCGACCGCAGCAACTCCGACTGCACTCGCAACCAATGCCGTCCCTGCAAACACCCGTCTGGGCGCCTTCGTGTCCTACACCTTCTCGGGTTGGACCGCTGCTGTCGGCTATCAGGACGCTGACATCGCGTCGCAGGACAAGACTGTCGTCACGCTGGGCGGCGCCATTGGCGACATCAAGTTGACAGCAGGTTATGCCGATAACAACGGTGTGGACAAATATGCGATCGCCGGTGCCTATGCACTGAACAGCGCGCTGAGCCTGCACGGTTATGTTGCTATGGAAGATGGCAACACCGGCGCGGCGTCGATCTATGACGGAGAGTCCTATGGTCTGGGTGTGAGCTACGGTCTGGGTGCTGGTGCATCCATCGAAGCTGGTGTTGCTCAGGCATCTGATGGTCTGATGAAGGCCGACTTCGGTCTGCACTTCTCGTTCTGATACGAGCAGATCTACGACTAAGGAAAGAGCGGGCTCCGGCTCGCTCTTTTCTGTTGCATTTATGCAACTTTGTTTTGTTTAAACGGCATTGTGCAAAAAATTTCGCAATCATCCGACTCAAATACCCATACATGCTTCTTAAAACCGAGACGACTGTGTCTATTCCCTGACATGGCCTGTTGATCGGAATAAATAGTCTATTTTAAATAGATAAGTAGGTGATGAGTATGGCTATCCGAAATCTTCTATCCCACTCAAGAATCATGGTTTTTTCATTCTCTCTATAGTATAGTACTATAGGGTTTTTCGAGTGAGGGGGTTTTACCCAGGGATTTCTGGATCGGAGTGACAGGAATGTTTTGGAGAAAAAAGAACGACAGTATAACTGTTGCGATCACGATGAATGAATTTTTTTACGATCAGTATTTGCCGAATGCCATCGTGACGAAAAAGAGAGGGCGGGACGATCGCCTGACTTATGCCAAACATATTGTTGAAGACTTTGGAAACATTCCGATATCCGAGATTTCATCACGTAAAGTGAACGATTGGCGAAATAAACAGGTCGAGAAAAGGCTCAAGAATTCGACGATCAACAAGCATATTGATTTTCTGATGAATATCATAAAGCTAGCCTACGTTTGGGGCTTCTTGGAGGAGCAGCTTCACGTCAAGCTCGACGTCAGAAAATTGCCCGTTGGCAATTACACGCAAAAATTCCTTTCGCAAACAGAAATTCGTCGTCTTTTAAGTGGCTGTATGGTCAGCCCGCATCCCTATCTTTACTTCGTCGTGAAACTTCTTCTTCTGACCGGCGCGCGGGTCGGTGAGTTGAGGAACGCGCGATGGTCAGATATCGACGAGCAGAAGTCGATCTGGCACGTTCCGGTCTCCAAGAATGGTCGCTCCAGAGAGATCTTTCTCAGTTCCGAAGCTCTTTCCACTTTTCACAAGGTCAGACGGAAATCAGAGTTCCTTGGCCCGATCGACCCCCGGAATGGCTATGTCTTCACAAACCCCAGAACCAGGACCAAGTATGACAGCTTCTATGCTGCCTGGTATAAAGTCGTGCGATCAGAAGGCCTTAGCGATGTCCGTATTCACGATTTGAGGCATACCTATGCAAGCCTTCTCATCAATAACGAAGTCAGCATCTACGAGGTGCAGAGACTTCTGGGGCATTCAAATATCACGATGACCCAGAGATATGCTCACCTCTTGCGGGATAAATTGCACGAGAGAACCGAAGTCGTCTCGAAGAGCATCAGCAATTCGTGGATCTGATGGGAGACCATCAACCCAGGTCCTGACGACCGGGGAAGGCATGGGCAGACGATAGCCTGACCCGTGTTGTGGGGCTTTAAATGGATTGTGGTGCCGCTGAAGGGACTCGAACCCCCGACCCCATCATTACGAATGACGTGCTCTACCAGCTGAGCTACAGCGGCCCTTGGGGCGGGGCTATAGCACCCCGCCTATGGTTGGAAAAGACCTATTTTCGGGCCTCGTCACCCTCTGTCCAGGTTGCATCTATCGGGCGGTGCAAGGTTTCTTCGTCCGGCAGGACTTCGGCATCGGGAACGTCGGAGGCGTCGTCCGTGGACTTGTCCTCGATGGAGCCGACGATCAGGGGCAGCATCTCGGAGCCGGTCGGTGCTGTCGGTGCGCCAGCCGGGGGCGCGGTCCATGCCAGCGTGTCGAAGGACTTGCAGTTCTCGCAGATCGGCACCCATTCGGCATGGATGTTGTGGCACTTCTCGCAGACCCATTGCGGGCCGCGCGGTGCGGTGAGGGCACGGGCCAGCCAACCTTTGACCACCACATCAGAGGCGCCTTCGCCGCGGGAGATTGCGGCCATGACGGTCAGGATCCGTGCGTCCGGGGCGGTATCCACCAGATCGCCCAGCGCGCGGCGCGCTTCGGGGAAATCCTCGTTGGCGATATGCAGCTCGGCCAGCAGCAGTCGGGATTCCACATGATCCGGGTGCTGTGCGATCAGCGGCTTGAACCGCTTCAAGCGCGCAGCGGGTGTTTCATCCGGCACGATGGCGGCAAAGGCGGCGGCCAGGTCGGGATGCGGCTGCGCGGCCCAGGCCTTCTTGATCACGCGCGTCGCATATTTCGCATTTCCCTGGTCGATATAGCCGCGCGCGGCAAAGGCGGCGGCGGGGATCAGGTCGGGGGAAAGCTTGTTGGCTTCGATCGCGGCTTCGCGGGCGCTGATGTCATTGCCCTCCTGCAGCACATCCTTGGCCTCGGACAGGGCCAGCACGGCGTCGCGGCGTTTGTGCACGTCGCGCGGCAGTGAGCCGTATTTCAGCTTGGCCCCCAATGTGCGCCGCGCGCCGGCCCAGTCATGGGCGCTGGCCTGAAGCCGCAGCAGCACATCCTGCGTCTCTTCGTGCTTGGGGCGCAGGTCGAGCGCTTTCTCGGCAAGTTTCAACGCGGTGGTCATGTCACCGTCCGCGAGTTTCTGCTTCATGATCCCGCGGACACCGACGAAACGTGTCGCATCATTCTTGAGAAGGCGTTTGTACACCTCTTCGGCTTTGCGGCGGTCACCTGTCATTTCGGCGGCCTGCGCTGTCAGCAGGTTGGTCAATTCGGGCTTGTGCAGGTAGCGTTCGGCCTTGCTGGCTTTGGCCATGGCCAGACGGCCTTCGCCCGCAGCCAATGCCATCATGCCCTCAGAAAGGGCCTGATAGCCTTTTTGTTCGCGATTGCGGTTGAAATAGCGGGTGATCGCTGTCTCGTCGCCATTGATGAACTTGAGGATCGCGACAAGCAACGTGACCAGACGCAGGATCAGCCACACCGCGAAAACCAGCGCGATCAGCAGGATCACCGCATAAAGCGGCGTGAGGTTCACCTCATATCCACCGGCGGCGATACGCACGCCGCCTTCCAGCTCCATCAGATAGGCGGCGCCCATGGTCGCTGCGGCGACCAGAACCACGAACAGGATAATCTTGATAAGCGACCAGAGCATTCCGTTATCCTTCAGTTCGTGTTCAGCGCTTGCGACAGGTCTTGCGTGGCGGTCAGCACCGCGAGGCGGGTTTCGGCCTGGCTGCGCCAATCCGCAAGGACCGCTGTCGCAGCGTCCGGCAGGGCATCGAGTTCGGTCAGTGCGCCGCTCAGATCACCGGATTGCAGGGCAGCTTCGGCACGCGACAGAACCGCATCAGGGTCATCGCCCTCACGGGGTTGCAACGACCTCAGCCCAAGCTGAGTTTCCAGAAATCCGCCAAACCCCGTTGCACCACCCTGTTGGCGGGCTGCACGCAGGGCATCGCGGGCAAGATCGGGAAAGCTGGACTGCAACGCAGCGAGAGATGGGACACCATCGTTCGCCTGCTGGACCAGGGTTTCCGGCACATCAACACCGCTGTCACGCAATTCGGTGACTGCCTCGGCAAAGGGTGAACCTGTATCGAGAGCGGTCTGGATCCGGGTCAGGGCAGCGCGCTGCATGACGCCTTGGGCAGTGTCGCGTGCGGCCTGTTCTTCTTGCGCGGCGGCATCGGTGAGGGCTGCAATTTCGCTGCGTTGCGCGTCCAAAGCCTGCCGGATCTGATCCAGTTCCGCGCGAGCGGTTTCCAGCGCAGCCTGTGTCTGCGGATCGTTGCCAGATGCGCCGGTCGAGGGCCTGGCCTCCAGTGCGTCGATGCGTTTCGCCAGAACGCCGATCTGGGTCGAGAGATCCTCAAGGCGCGGCGTGGGGTCTGCAAAGGCAGGTTCCTGAGGCGCAGGTGCCTGCTCAAGAGCGGCGAGGCGCCCGTTCAGATCCGACAAGGTGCTGTCTTGTGCCGCGATCTGATCGGTCAGCGCCGTCATGCGATCCTGTGTCTGCTCGAGACCCGGCAGGGGCAGCCCGTCGAGCGCACCGCTGTAAGCCGCGCCGAACCCTATCGCGGCGGCGGCGACACCACCCAGAAGCATCGGCAGGAAACCACCTTTGCGGACGATCACTGTTTCGGTCTGTCTGGCGGGCGTGTCGTGCGGCTTTGGGGCAGGTTCGTGCGTGTCATCGGCCGTGCTGTCAGGTTGATCCGCAGGCGCGGCACTGTCCTGTTCCATCGGATGGGTGTCGGGCGGCGACTCTGCGTCTTGCGAGGGCTCGACGGTTTCGGGTCCGGTTGGCGACGGGTCGTCCACAGGATCATTTGGGTTTTCCCTGTCCTGCCCGACGGTGTCGTCAGACGGCAGAGGACCCTCGGGGGTGTTCAGGATAACGGCATCCTCGATCTCGTCGCCGGAGGGTGCCTGCTTGTCGGAAGTCTTTTTCTTGTCCGCCACCGGTCGTCACCCTTTCGAATCTATATCCAAATCACGCCACTTGGCGGAAAAGCCTACCGCGCGCGGGTCCTTGTCTCAAGCCACTCACCGGACAGGTGTTATGACCCCTGCCAAGGGGTCGACTCAAGCAAGGCACCGATTGCCTCGGTCACAGCCTCGAAATCAGGGTGGGCCGCAACGGTGCAGTGTTCAACCTCAAAACGCAGCGCATCGGCCACGTTTCGGCTCATTGCGATCACATAGAGCGGAGCGGACACCGGACCATCCCCCATCAAGGCGGCGCTGCGCGGCGAAAAAAGCGGGAGGATGACCGGATCGGTGCCATGCAGCAGCGCCAATGCCTCTTCGGTCAGGGGGCGGGCGTTCTGGGAATAGACGATCGCCTGAGACACCGGGCAGCCTTGCGCGCTGAGGCGCTCTGCGATGTCGCCGCGTGCATGGGCGCCGCGCAGATGCAGCATCGGACCTGTCGCACCATCCGCGGTGATGCGGTCGATCAAAGCCTCGGCGTCGCCACCGGCGGATATCGCACGCAGTCCCGCGTCCTGCGCGGCATGGGCCGTGGCATCGCCCACTGTATAGCAGGGCAACGTTCTTGGCCCATTGGCGGCGACATAGGCCGCGACCCCGTTGGCGGAGGTGAAGATCAAGGTGCGAATACCGTCGAGATCCGGCAGGCGGGGATCAAGGACAATCTCCATCAGGGGCGAGATGCAGAAACCGACCCTGTCCCCGAACTTTGCAGCCAGAAGCGACGCCATCCTGCGCGACGACGCCTCGGGTCGGGTCAGCAGGATGACAGGCCGTGTCATGGTTGCCCCGGGATTGTTTGCATCCTTGACTGGTGTTACCTCGCAACGGGTGGTCTTGCAACGGTCAGGGCCAGGCATGGCAGGATTGAACGACCGATGGTCAAGACGCTGACGATACTGGGGCTGGAGAGCAGTTGCGACGACACCGCTGCGGCTGTCGTGCGGCAAACAGGCTCTGATCCGGCGCAAATCCTGTCTTCGGTTGTTCTTGGTCAGGCGGATCTGCACGCGGCCTTTGGTGGTGTCGTGCCCGAAATCGCTGCGCGCGCCCATGCAGAAAAACTGGATATCGCCGTGAAACAGGCTTTGGATCAGGCGGGGCTTGGGCTGGCTGATATGGATGCTGTCGCCGTGACAGCGGGACCCGGCCTGATCGGCGGCGTTCTGGCGGGCGTGATGTGCGCCAAGGGTCTTGCGATGGGGGCTGGGCTGCCGCTGATCGGGGTCAATCATCTGGCAGGGCATGCGTTGACGCCGCGACTGACGGATCAGGTCGCCTTTCCTTATCTGATGCTGCTTGTCTCGGGCGGGCATTGTCAGTTTCTGCTGGTGCGTGGGACCGATGATTTCACGCGACTTGGCGGCACTATCGACGACGCGCCCGGAGAAGCCTTTGACAAGACGGCCCGTCTGTTGGGATTGCCACAGCCGGGTGGCCCTTCGGTCGAGGCCGAGGCGGAGCGCGGAGATCCGGCGCGGTTCTCATTTCCACGGCCCCTGCTGGATCGTGACGGGTGTGACATGTCATTCTCGGGGCTGAAAACCGCATTGCTGCGGCTGCGGGACAAGGTGATTGCAGAAAAAGGCGGGCTGACACCGCGTGACCGGGCGGATCTGTCTGCAGGGTTTCAGATGGCCGTGGCCGATGTTCTGGCCGAAAAAACGCGACGCGCCTTGGCGATCTATCTGGAAGACCCGGTCGCGGACCCCGTTCTGGCCGTGGCCGGGGGTGTTGCGGCGAACCGGCTGATCCGGCTGAAACTAGAGACTGTTGCGGCGGAGGTTGGCGTTTCCTTTGTCGCGCCGCCGCTGCGCTTGTGCACCGACAACGCGGCCATGATCGCCTATGCCGGGCTGGAGCGTTTTCGCGCGGGCGAGCAAGACGACATGACCTTGGCCGCGCGGCCGCGCTGGCCTCTGGATCGGACGAGCCCGGCGCTTCTGGGTGGCGGGAAGAAGGGGGCGAAGGCATGATCACGGTCTTGGGGGCGGGGGCATTTGGCACGGCCTTGGCGATTTCCTTGGCAGAGGCCGGGCAGGATGTCGTCCTGTGGTCCCGTGATGCGGATCAGGTCAAGGCGATGCGAGACCGCCGCGAGAACGCAACCCGCCTTGCAGGGATCGCGTTTCCGGACAGATTGCAACCCAGCGCAACGATCCCCAAGGGCGAGGGTCCAGTTCTGCTGGCGGTGCCGATGCAACGGTTGCGGGATCTGTTGCAGACCCACGGTGCGGCCCTGCGTAAGCGCGATCTGGTGGCTTGCTGCAAGGGGATCGAATTGACGACAACGCTGGGGCCGGTGGCCATTCTGGCCGAGCTGATGCCCGACAACACGGCCGCCATCCTGACGGGCCCCAGTTTCGCAGAGGATATCGCCAAGGGTCTGCCGACGGCGTTGACGCTGGCCTGCAGCGATGCGGAACGTGGAAAAGCCCTGCAACAGACACTGACAACACGGAATATCAGGGTCTATCGCACGACGGATACCACCGGGGCGGAACTGGGTGGTGCCTTGAAGAACGTGATCGCCATTGCCGCTGGTGCCGTCATTGGCGCAGGCTTGGGCGAGAGTGCCCGCGCCGCTCTGATGACTCGGGGTTTCGCCGAGATGCAACGCCTTGCCCTTGCACTCGGCGCGCGGCCAGAGACTCTTTCGGGATTGTCGGGGTTCGGTGATCTGGTGCTGACCTGCGCGAGCCCCCAAAGCCGGAACATGCGGTTTGGTCTTTCATTGGGGCGGCATGAAAGCTTTGACCCCAGCGTCACGGTCGAAGGTGCGGCGACCGCCCGCGCCGCGCTTGATCGTGCCGCCGCTCTTGGGATTGATATGCCGATCACTGCCGCAGTGGTGGCGATGCTTGACGGAAAGGTCAGCCTGCGCCAAGCCATGGACTTGCTGCTCTCGCGTCCCCTGAAGGAGGAATGAATGCTTTTCGCCCTGATCGCCCGTGACAAACCCGGCGCCATCGAGACCCGTCTGGCCAATCGGGCCGCCCATCTGGACTATGTCACGCAAAGCGGTGTCGTCCGTCAGGCCGGGCCATTGCTGAACAATGATGAGGAAATGATCGGCTCTCTGCTGATCCTTGACGTCGAGGACAGGGCGGCTGCGGAAAGCTGGGCGGCCGGTGATCCCTATGCCAAGGCTGGTCTGTTTCAGGACGTTGAATTGATCCCCTGGAAGAAGGTGATTGGCTGATGCGCTATTGGTTGTTCAAATCCGAACCTTCGGTCTGGGGATGGACAGACCAGGTAGCGCGCGGCGACAAGGGGGAGGAATGGGACGGCGTCCGCAATTATCAGGCGCGGAACTTCATGCGCGACATGAAGGTGGGTGATCGGGGGTTCTTCTATCATTCGCAGGAGGAGAAGGCCGTTGTGGGTGTGGTCGAGGTGATTGCGCCTGCACATCAGGACAGCACGACGGATGATCCGCGGTGGGAATGCGTCGACATCAAGGCGATCAAGCCGGTGAAAACGCCTGTGACGCTGGAGCAGATCAAATCCGATCCGCGTTTGTCGGACATGGTTCTGGTCAAGAATTCCAGATTGTCGGTTCAACCGGTGAGCGCCGATGAATGGAACATTGTCTGCGCGTTGGCAGGGATCGATCCCTGATCCGAAATACGCGGGGAGAACCGGCCAAAGCCAGAACCCCCCGCGACCCCACGTGCTCCCTACACACCACACGTGAACTTTAGAAAAGGCTCCGGCCATACTGGCCCGATAGGTCGAGACTACACGGGACGCAAAGACCCGGCAAATCCGAAGTGCCGAAAATTTGCCTCAAACAAACAAACGCCTGCCGGTTGGCAGGCGCTTTCTTGTGGTCCGTCAGACCCTTATTTGTAGACGGCTTCTTTGCCGAAATGCTTGGTCAGCATGTAATACACGACGACCCGGTATTTGTTCCGTTCGGATTTGCCATAGGTTTCGATGACGGAATGGATCGCTTCCATCAGCTTGGGGCTATCCGGCAGGCCCAGCTTCTTCATCAGAAAGTTGGTCTTGACGGTTTCCAGCTCGCCTTCCTGCGTCCCCGCGACGGTCGAGGAATCCGCGTTATAAATCGCCGGGCCGCAGCCGATGGTGACTTTGGTCAACAAGTCCATATCGGGCTGCATGCCACATTTGTTCTTCAGATCGTCAGCATATTTGGCAATCAGATCGTCACGCTTTCCCATACTCAAGCTCCCTTTTCGATAATCATGTCAGTCCAAAGGACGGCGCGGCCCCTCGGCCCCACGAGAACGTTACCGAGTCTGTGACAACACACAACGATTTTATCGAATGGTCCAAAGCAAAACGGCCCGCATTTCAGCGGGCCGTTGGCAGAGGTATGGTCGCGCAGATCAGTAGCGATAATGCTCGGACTTGAAGGGGCCTTCTGGCGACACGCCGATATAGGCGGCTTGTTCAGGGTCCAGCTTGGTCAGTTTCACGCCGATCCGGTCCAGATGCAGGCGCGCCACCTTTTCGTCCAGTTCCTTGGGCAGGATATAGACGCCGGGCTTGTAGTCGTGACCCTTTGTCCAGAGCTCGATCTGGGCGAGAACCTGATTGGTGAAGCTGGCCGACATCACGAAGGACGGGTGGCCGGTTGCGTTGCCAAGGTTCAGCAGACGACCCTCGGAGAGCAGAATGATACGATTGCCCGAGGGCATCTCGATCATGTCGACTTGTTCCTTGATGTTGGTCCACTTGTGGTTCTTGAGGGCGGCCACCTGAATCTCGTTGTCGAAATGGCCGATATTGCCGACGATGGCCATGTCCTTCATCTGGCGCATATGCTCGATGCGGATCACGTCGCGGTTGCCGGTGGTGGTGATGAAGATATCCGCTGTGCTGACCACGTCTTCCAGCAAAACAACCTCGAACCCGTCCATGGCGGCTTGCAACGCGCAGATCGGGTCGACTTCGGTCACCTTGACCCGTGCACCCGCACCCTGCAACGAGGCGGCGGAGCCTTTGCCCACATCGCCGTAACCGCAGACGACGGCAACCTTGCCAGCCATCATGGTGTCAGTCGCGCGGCGGATGCCGTCGACAAGCGATTCCTTGCAGCCGTATTTGTTGTCGAACTTGGACTTGGTCACGGAGTCGTTCACATTGATCGCGGGGAAGGGCAGCAGGCCCTTCTTGTGCAGATCATAGAGGCGGTGAACGCCGGTCGTCGTTTCCTCGGACACGCCCTTGATCGCTGCGCGGGTCTTGGTGAACCAGCCGGGGCTTGCGGCCATGCGCTTCTTGATCTGGGCCTTGATGACCTCTTCTTCCTCGGATTGCGGGACGGGGATGATGTCCTCACCCGCCTCGGCGCGCGCACCGAGAAGGACGTAGAGCGTCGCGTCGCCGCCATCGTCGAGGATCATGTTCGCACCTTCGGGGAACATGAAGGATTTGTCGAGGTAATCCCAATGCTCTTCCAATGTCTGACCCTTGACCGCGAAAACCGGCGTGCCGCCAGCCGCGATCGCCGCCGCCGCGTGGTCCTGGGTCGAGAAGATGTTGCAGGACGCCCAGCGCACATCCGCGCCCAGCGCCACGAGCGTTTCAATCAGAACTGCGGTCTGGATCGTCATGTGCAGCGAACCGACGATCCGCGCGCCTTTCAGCGGCTTGCTGTCGCCGTATTCGGCACGGCAGGCCATCAGGCCCGGCATTTCGGTTTCAGCGATATCCAGCTCTTTGCGGCCATAAGCGGCAAGCGCGATATCCTTGACGATGTAATCTTTGGCCATCTGGGCACCCTTCATCAGAACTCTTTTGCGGCTGGCCGTATCATTCTTTGATCCGTGCCACAACGCTGCTGCAACATAGCCCGGCTTGCGAAGATGTCATGCTCTGAGAGGCATCGACTTGCACCGGATCGCGCAAGCGGACCATAAAGACGACGCACCCCTACAGGAGCCACAAGATGCCGAAACCACCACGTGCCTGGCAAAGGATGCTGTCGGGTCGCCGCCTTGACCTGCTGGACCCGACCCCGGTGGATATCGAGATCGAGGATATCGCACATGGGCTGGCTTTCGTGGCGCGCTGGAACGGGCAGACGCGGGGGGATTATGCCTATTCCGTCGCGGAGCATTCATTGCTGGTCGAAACGCTGTTCAGCCGGATGACACCGGGCATTTCGCCCAGATGGCAGTTGGCCGCGCTGCTGCATGATGCGCCGGAATATGTGATCGGCGACATGATCAGCCCGGTCAAATCGGCTGTCGGTCCGGGCTATGAGGATCTGGACACCCGGCTGACCGCCGCGATTCATATCCGCTTCGGGCTGCCGGCCACGATCCCCGCGGCGATCAAGAAGCAGATCAAGCAGGCGGACCGCATCAGCGCGTGGATGGAGGCCGTGGCCATTGCGGGATTCACCGAAGCGGAGGCGGATAAGCTTTTCAGTAGGCCGGAACAGTCACTGATCCGTGGGCTTTCGATCCAATTGCGCCCGCCCGTGTCTGTGCGCAATGACTATACCGCGCGGCATCATGCGCTTTTGGCCGAGATCGGCTGACGTCAGATCAGGAACTCGGCCAGCGTTTCATCATTGGTGATGTCGCGATAGGTGAAGCCCGCCTTGTTCAGCTTGAACAGAAGCGAGGTGAAATTCTGCGCCTCGGTGGTTTCGATCCCGATCAGGACCGATCCAAAGTTGCGCGCCGACTTCTTGAGATATTCGAAGCGGGCGATGTCGTCGTCGGGGCCAAGGATGTTGAGGAATTCCTTGAGGGCGCCCGGTCGCTGCGGCATCCGCAGGATGAAGTATTTCTTCACGCCGGAATAGCGCTGCGCCCGTTCCTTGACTTCCGGCAGGCGTTCGAAATCGAAGTTGCCGCCCGAGGTGACGCAGACGACGGTCTTGCCCTTGATCCGATCCGCGACATCGACAAGCGCATCGACCGCAAGCGCGCCTGCGGGTTCGAGCACGATACCTTCGACATTCAGCATTTCGAGGATGGTGGTGCAGATCCGGTCTTCGGGTGCCGTCACAACGTCATGCGGATCGACATCCTTGAGCCGGGCAAAGGTCTGGGTGCCGATACAGGCGACCGCCGCGCCGTCGACGAAGGTATTGACCTTGTCCAGCATCACGGGTCGTCCGGCGGAAAGGGCCGCCTGAAAGCTGGCGCCGCCCAAAGGTTCGACGAAGGTGTAACCCGGCTGGGTGCCAAAGAAACTGCGGACGCCGGCGGACAGACCGCCGCCGCCCACGGGCAGCAGGATATGATCGGGCACCTGCCCCAGTTCTTCGAGGATTTCGACGGCGACGGAGGCTTGCCCTTCGATCACGTCAGCATCGTCGAAGGGGGACAGGAAGTGACCGCCCTGTTCGGCACAGAACTTCTGCGCCGAGGCGAGCGTATCGTCGAAATAGTCGCCCTTGAGTTTGATCTGGACCGCGTCGCCGCCGAACATGCCGGTTTTCTGGATTTTCTGCTGCGGCGTGGTCACGGGCATGAAAATCACGCCCTTCACCCCGAAATGGCGGCACATGAAGGCCACGCCCTGCGCGTGATTGCCTGCCGAGGCGCAGACGAAGAGTCGTCTGCCCGGATCAGCGGCCAGAACCTTGCGCATCGCGTTGAAGGCGCCGCGCAGCTTGTAGGAACGCACGGGGGACAGATCCTCGCGCTTGAGCCAGATATCGGCCTCGAACCGGTCGGACAGATGCGCATTGCGCAGCAGCGGGGTTGCGGGGAAAACCTCGCGCATGGCGCGTTCGGCAGCGCGGGCCTGATCTTGAAACTGGGTCATTCCCGATCTCTGGCGCAGCTTGCTCCGTGGCGCAAGCCAAAGCTGCGCCCGTGTCGCCACCTTGCCCTGCGTCACAAAACCCGGTAATCGCCGCAAAACGCATTCAGTGGGGAAAAACACATGTCCGCGCCCAAGAAAGTCGTGCTGGCCTATTCCGGCGGCCTTGATACTTCGATCATCCTGAAATGGCTGCAAACAGAGTATGGTTGCGAGGTCGTGACCTTTACCGCCGATCTGGGTCAGGGTGAGGAGTTGGAGCCTGCCCGCGCCAAGGCCGAGCTTCTGGGGATCAAGCCCGAGAACATCTATATCGAAGACGTGCGCGAAGAATTCGTGCGCGATTTCGTCTTTCCGATGTTCCGCGCCAACGCGTTGTATGAGGGGCTGTATCTGCTGGGCACCTCGATCGCGCGGCCGTTGATTTCCAAGCGTCTGGTTGAGATTGCCGCCGAAACCGGGGCCGACGCCGTGGCGCATGGCGCGACAGGCAAAGGGAACGATCAGGTGCGGTTCGAACTGTCCGCCTATGCCCTGAACCCCGAGATCAAGGTGATCGCGCCTTGGCGCATCTGGGATCTGACCAGCCGGACCAAGCTGATCGAATTTGCCGAAACGAACCAGATCCCGATTGCCAAGGACAAGCGCGGCGAGGCGCCGTTCAGCGTGGATGCGAACCTGCTGCACACCTCGTCCGAGGGTAAGGCGCTGGAGAACCCGGCCGAGCAGGCCCCGGAATATGTCTATCAGCGCACCGTCGCGCCCGAGGATGCGCCGGATACGCCCGAATACATCGAAGTCAGCTTCGAGAAGGGCGATGCCGTGGCGATCAATGGCGAGGCGATGAGCCCGGCGACGATCCTGACCAAGCTGAACGAACTGGGCGGCAAGCATGGCATCGGGCGGCTGGATTTCGTGGAGAACCGCTTTGTCGGCATGAAATCGCGCGGCATCTATGAAACGCCTGGCGGCACTGTCCTGCTTGAGGCGCATCGCGGGATCGAGCAGATCACGCTGGATGCCGGTGCGGGCCACCTGAAGGACAGCATCATGCCGCGCTATGCAGAGCTGATCTATAACGGGTTCTGGTTCAGCCCCGAGCGTGAGATGCTGCAAGCCTTGATCGACAAGAGCCAGGAACATGTGACCGGGACCGTCAGGCTGAAGCTTTACAAGGGTCTGGCGACCTGCGTGGGGCGTTGGTCGGATCACAGCCTGTATTCCGAAGCGCATGTGACGTTTGAGGACGATGCCGGGGCCTATGATCAGAAGGACGCGCAGGGGTTCATTCGGTTGAACGCGCTGCGGCTGAAGCTGATCGCCACACGGAACCGTCGCGTCAAAGGCTGAATTAGACACTGATTTGGTGTGAAGGGCGGCTTTCGGCCGCCCTTTTGCTTGGGGTCAGAGCTTGAGCCCCTCAAGGCGATGGTAATGTGGCAGGGCTTGCGCGACCAGATCGCCAGCGGAACCTGTCAGGGTCGGTGGCGGACCTTCGGCCGGGGCAAACCCGGTTGAGGCGTGGACGGCCCCATACCAATGCGGCGCCCAGACCCCGTCCGAAGGGTGCCCGCCTTTGGGCCAGGACAGCATCGCGGGATCGAAGGGCAAATCGAGCGCAGCGCATAACCGTGCCAGCATCCCGTGCGGGTCGCGGCGGATATCGGCGGAGTCGATCACCAGCGGAACGATACCTTGCGCGGTCAATTCATCGAAGATCTCGGTCTGCTGGGCGAAGCCGATATCGGCGAGCGTGGGGTTGTCGTATTTCGCGCCAAAACTGGCCACGACCCGCGCGGGGTGCCGGATCAGAAACACATGGCGCACCTGTCCGAACCAGTTGCGTGGAACGCCGGGGATCATGTGCTGGGTCATGTGTTTCTGGTAGAAATGAGGCTTTCCGCCCGGAACCGGCCCTGTCAGAGTCGCTGCCACCGTATTGGGGTCGGTTGGTTGCGACTCGATGATCTGATCGCGCATCGGATGATCCAGACCCGTCCGCGCCAGATAAGCGGCGTAGAAAGGTTCGTCCACCACCGCAAAATCAGGGCGCGCGCCAAAGGCATACATCATCGCCGTCGATAGATTGCGTGGACCCGACCACATGGCGATCCGCATGATCAGGCCGTTTCCCGCTGGATCAGTGCCTGATATAGCATTCTGATATGCTTGGTGAGTGGCCCCATCTGCCCGTCACCGATCTGCCGTCCGTCGATCATGCCGACAGGAGTCTGCGCGCCGAATGTGCCGGTCAGAAACGCCTCATCCGCGCCGTAGGTGTCGACAAGCGAATAGTTCCTCTCGAACACCGGGATTCCGTTTTCACGGCACAGGGCGATCACCTTTTGCCGCGTGATTCCGTTCATGCAATAGTCGCCGGTACTGGTCCAGACTTGGCCCTTGCGGACGATGAAGAAGTTGCAGGCGTTGGTCGTGTTCACGAAGCCATGCACATCCAGCATCAACGCCTCATCGGCGCCGGCCTTTTCGGCGGCAATGCAGGCAAGGATACAATTCAGCTTGGAGTGGCTGTTCAGCTTTGGATCTTGTGTCATCGGCAATCCGCGCAGATGCGGCACGGTCGCCAGCCGGATCGGGCGCGGAATGCTGGGCTTGGAATGTTCCATGATGATCGCGACCGTCGGCCCTTGCTGCGATAGCTTGGGGTGCTGGAAGGGGCGCGTCTTGACACCGCGTGTGACCATCAGGCGGGCATGGGCATCCTCGGTCATGCCATTGGCAGACTGAGTGTCTAATACGGCTTGAATCACCTGTTCCCGCGTCAGTCCGATATCCAGATCAATGGCTTTGGCTGCTTCGAACAAACGGTCCATATGCTCGCCGATAAAGGCCCATTTGCCGTTATAGAGGCGGATCCCTTCCCACACGCCGTCACCCAGCATGAAGCCGCTGTCATAGACACTGACCACGGCCTCGGCCTTGGGCACGATGCGACCGTTCAGCCAGATCCGGATGGTTTCGTTCCGGGCATCCTCGGCCGCTTGATGGGTGGTTACGTGATCGGTCATCCGCCTCTCCTGTTTTCAGTCAGGGTAGACCGGAACAGGGGCGGCGGAAAGACGGCTTTAACGCGAGAGTTTCATCTGCTGGATCTCGAGCAGGTCTGGGATCACATCGGCGGTGCCGACCCGCATCACCATCAGCGCGGCGGCCTGCGTTGCAAGAGCGATCGCCTGCTCCATCGGCATGCCACGATCCAGACCGGCCAACAGGTATCCGGTAAAGGTATCGCCAGCGCCCGTAGTATCGACAGGGGTAACCGGCAGTGCCGGAAAATCGCGTATCTGCCGTGTGGCCGCATGATACCAACGGCAGCCCTGCGCCCCCAGCGTCACGATCACATCGGGTAGACCCAGATCTTCGGGCCTTTTGCCCAGTGCCGCTGTCAGTTGATCCGCCTCGACCGCGTTCAGGATCAGCATGTCGATACGCGGCAACACAGCCCGCACCGCATCCGCATCGAACGGAGCCGCAGCATAGACGACGCGCAGGCCAAGATCAGAGCCTGTTCTGGCGCAAAACGCCTGTAAATTGGTTTCGTTCTGCATCAGAAGAATGTCACCCGGCGATGCCTCGGCCAGCGCCAGACCGATCTGGTTTTCGGTCAGCGTATGATTGGCGCCCGGAGAGATGACGATCGTGTTCTCTCCTACAGGGTCCAGAAGGACAATCGCGTGGCCGGTGGCCTGCGCGACTACCGCGATATGCCGCGTATCAACCCCGTATTCGGTCAGCACGTCACGCGCCCAGCGCCCATCGTCGCCAACCGCGCCGATGTGGACAACCCGCGCCGCGCCGCGGGCTGCTGCGACGGACATGTTCGCACCCTTGCCGCCCAGGCCCCGCCGATATCCGGTTGCGGCAAGGGTTTCGCCCGGTCGTGGCAAATGCGGGACGGAATACAGCAGATCGGCGTTGATCGAGCCGAGATTGTAGATTGCCATATCGCCCCCGTTTCGCCGGTCAGCCTGTCTTGCAGGCGGCCAGCATCGCCATGTTGAGGATGTCATTCGCCGTCGAACTGGTCGAGCAGATCTGGATGGATGCATCCACGCCAGACAGGATCGGCCCGATTACTGTCGCCCCGGCCATTTCCTGCATCAGTTTGACCGAAATCGAGGCGGAATGGCGGGCGGGCACGACCAGAATGTTCGCGGGGCCCGTGAGCCGCTGGAACGGATAGGCTGTCTGCGCGCGCGGGTTCAATGCAACATCGACGGTCATCTCGCCTTCAAACTCGAAATCGACACCGCGGGTTTCCAGAACCTTCGGCGCGCGATGCATCTTTTCCGCCCGCTCAGAGCGGGGATAGCCGAAGGTCGAGAAGCTGACGAAGGCCACGCGCGGCTCCAGCCCCAGATCACGCGCCACATCGGCGGCGCGTTCGGCAATGGTGGCCAGATCGTTTTCGTCCGGCCATTCATGCACCAGCGTATCCGAAATAAGGACAATCCGCCCCTTGTGAAGCAGCGCCGTCACACCCGCCGCCCCATGCGCGGCATCTGCGTCGAAAACGTGGTTGATGAGGTCCATCACGTGGGCCGCCTTTCGCGTGGCGCCGGTGACAAGACCATCCCCATGTCCATGGGCCAGCATCAAGGCGGAGAACACGTGGCGATCGCGCGCGGCCAGCCTGTGCACGTCGTGCCGGTCAAAGCCTTTGCGTTGCAGGCGTTGATACAGAAATTCCTTGTAAACCTCGAGATGTGGCGTATTGGCGGCGTTGACCACCTCAAGCTCGGCCACGGCGTCGGCCATTCCGGCGGCTTCCAGCTTGGCCTTCACATCATAGTCGCGGCCGACGATCAGCGCTTTGCCCAGACCGGAGCGTTGATAGGTGACGGCAGCGCGCAGAACACGCGGATCATCGCCTTCGGCAAAGATCATGCGCGCCTGATTGGCCCGCGCGCGGGCGTGGATGCCGCGCAGGATATTGGCGGTGGGGTCCATGCGTCCCTTGAGGCTGACTTCGTAGGCATCCATGTCGATGATGGGACGGCGCGCCGCGCCCGTCTTCATCCCGGCCCGCGCCACGGCGGGCGGAATGCGATAGATCAGACGCGGATCGAAGGGCGTCGGGATGATGTAATCCCGTCCAAAGCTGAGGTTCTTGCCATAGGCCATGGCGACTTCGTCCGGCACGTCCTCACGCGCGAGGGCGGCCAGTGCTTCGGCGCAGGCGATTTTCATCTCGTCGTTGATGGCGCGGGCGTGGATATCCAGCGCACCCCGGAAGAGATAGGGGAAACCAAGGACGTTATTGACCTGATTGGGGTAGTCCGAACGCCCCGTCGCAACGATTGCATCGGGGCGGACGGCGTGGGCTTCTTCCGGGGTGATTTCGGGATCAGGGTTGGCCATGGCGAAAATCACGGGATCGGGGGCCATGGATTCGACCATCGCCGCCGTCACCGCACCCTTGGCTGACACACCAAGAAGCACATCCGCGCCCCTCATCGCCTCTTGCAGCGTGCGCAGATCGGTGCGCGCGGCATGGGCCGATTTCCACTGGTTCATGCCATCAGTGCGGCCTTGATAGATCACGCCTTTGGTATCGCACATGATGCAGTTGTCCTGCTTTGCGCCCATGGACTTGAGCAACTCCAGACAGGCGATCCCCGCCGCCCCTGCCCCGTTCAGGACGATGCGCACATCCTCGATCTTCTTGCCGGACAGATGCAGTGCGTTGATCAGGCCGGCGGCACAGATCACGGCGGTGCCGTGCTGATCGTCGTGAAAGACGGGAATATCCATCACCTCTTTCAGACGCTGTTCAATGATGAAACATTCAGGCGCCTTGATATCTTCAAGGTTGATACCCCCGAAGGTCGGGCCCATCAGCCGCACGGCGTTGATGAAGGCTTCGGGATCTTCGGTGTCCAGTTCGATGTCGATGCTGTTCACATCGGCGAAGCGTTTGAACAGAACCGCCTTGCCTTCCATCACAGGCTTGGAGGCCAGCGCCCCAAGGTTTCCCAATCCCAGAACGGCTGTGCCGTTGGAGATCACAGCCACAAGATTGCCCTTGTTGGTATAGTCATAGGCGGTTTCCGGCGCTGCCGCGATCTCTTCGCAGGGAACGGCGACGCCGGGAGAATAGGCCAGAGACAGATCCCGCTGGGTCGCCATCGGGACGGTCGCCGTCACTTCGAACTTGCCGGGGGTCGGCTCCATGTGAAAGGCCAAAGCCTCTTCGCGGGTCAATCTGGTCTTTGTCATGTGCCTGGCCTGTTTATCTTGCGGGTCTAGGCGTCATATCCTGCCCGTCCGCGCGCCTCAACGCTTTTGCGTTTTCGGCTTTCACCACATGGGCGGGATTTGTAAGGTCTGGCGGGCAACCGAGGGAGCTTCCGTGACATCTGATTATGCCGCCGCGACGCCGATGATGGCGCAGTATCTGGGGATCAAGGCACAGTATCCGGGTGCCTTGCTATTCTATCGGATGGGCGACTTTTACGAGATGTTCTTCGACGATGCGGTGGCCGCGTCGCAGGCGCTGGACATCGCGCTGACAAAACGCGGGCAGCATGAGGGGCAGGACATCCCCATGTGTGGCGTGCCGGTTCATTCCGCGGAAGGGTATCTGCTGACCCTGATCCGTAAAGGATTCCGGGTTGCGGTTTGCGAACAACTGGAGGACCCGGCCGAGGCCAAGAAACGCGGCGCGAAATCCGTAGTGAAGCGCGATGTGGTCCGGCTGGTGACTCCCGGCACGCTGACCGAGGAAACCTTGCTGGAAGCGCGGCGGAACAACTATCTTTGTGCCTATGCGCTGGTGCGTGATGAAGCGGCGCTGGCATGGGTCGATATTTCGACCGGCGAATGTCATGTGATGCCCTTGTCACCGGTCAGGTTGGGGCCGGAACTGGCCCGCCTGATGCCATCGGAAGTCGTTGTATCCGAAGCCGCCGAGGCTGATCTGGCGGGAATCGTGACTGAATCTGGCGCGTCCCTGACGGCTTTGGGCCGCGCGGCCTTTGACAGCACGGGCGCGGAGAAGCGGCTTTGCGCCTTGTATGGAATCGGGTCGCTGGATGCCTTTGGCACCTTCAGCCGTGCTGAAGTTTCGGCTCTCGGGGCCGTGGTTGAATATCTGGACATCACGCAGAAGGGCAAACTTCCGCTTCTGCGCCCACCCCTGCGCGAGGCCGAGGCGGGGGTAATGCAGATTGACGCAGCCACGCGGCGCAATCTGGAACTGACACACGCCCTGTCAGGCGGGCGGGCGGGATCGCTGTTGTCAGCCATCGACCGGACCGTGACGGCAGGGGGTGCGCGGCTACTGGAACGGCGGCTGTCCAGCCCGTCGCGGGATCTTCAGATCGTGCAGGATCGGCTTGATTCGGTTGCTTTCGCTTTTGAGAACGGTCGCCTTTGTGCTGATTTGCGGGACGCGCTGCGCAAAGTGCCTGATCTGGACCGTGCCCTGTCACGACTGGCGCTGGATCGGGGCGGGCCGCGCGATCTGGCGTCGATCCGCAACGGATTGGAGCAGGCAGACCGCATCGCGGGGCTGATCGATAGGCAGGAGTTGCCAACGCTGTTTGCGGAGTCTGCAACCGATCTGCGTGGCCATGGGGAGTTGCTGGATCTGTTGGGACAGTCCCTTGTCGCGGAACCGCCGCTTCTGGTGCGGGATGGCGGCTTCATCGCGGCGGGGTATGACGCCGAACTGGATGAGATGCGCAGCCTGCGGGATGAGGGGCGGTCGGTCATCGCGCGGATGCAGACGGATTATGCAGGGCAGACCGGAATTCCGTCGCTGAAGATCAAGCACAACAACGTGCTGGGTTATTTCATCGAAGTCACCGCCACCCATGCCGAGCGGATGCTGTCGGAACCCTTGTCGGATATGTTCCGTCACCGCCAAACCACGGCGAACCAGTTGCGGTTTACCACGCCGGATCTGACCGAGATGGAAACCCGCATCCTCAATGCCGGTGGCCATGCGCTTGAGATTGAAAAGCGGCTCTATTCCGTGCTGAGGCAAGCCATTCTGGACAGTGCGGCCCGGATCAGCGCCACGGCGCGGGCCTTGTCGGACCTGGATCTGGCCAGCGCCCTGGCCGATCTGGCGCGGGGCGAGAACTGGACGCGGCCTCATGTCGATAGATCACGCCGTCTTTTGATCGAAGGTGGGCGGCATCCGGTTGTGGAACAATCCCTGCGCAAGCAAGGTGGCGTGCCGTTCGTGGCCAATGACTGCGACCTGGGCGATGGGTCGGATATCTGGCTGCTGACCGGGCCGAATATGGCGGGCAAGTCCACCTTTCTGCGACAGGTCGCGTTGATCGGGCTGTTGGCGCAGATGGGCAGTTTCGTGCCTGCAATGCGGGCCGAGATCGGACTGGTGAGCCAGTTGTTCAGTCGCGTTGGGGCGTCTGACGATCTGGCGCGGGGGCGGTCCACCTTTATGGTCGAGATGGTCGAGACTGCCGCGATCCTGAATCAGGCCGATGATCATGCGCTGGTGATCCTGGATGAAATCGGGCGCGGCACCGCGACCTATGACGGGTTGTCCATCGCATGGGCGACGCTGGAACATCTGCATGACGCGAACCGCTGCCGCGCGCTTTTCGCGACCCACTACCACGAATTGACTGCGCTGGCGGGCAAGTTGCCACGGGTGGATAACGCCACGGTGACCGTGAAGGAATTCGAGGGTGACGTGATCTTTCTGCATGAGGTGCGAAAGGGTGCGGCGGACAGATCCTATGGCGTGCAGGTGGCCAAACTGGCAGGTCTGCCCGAGGCGGTGGTGAACCGTGCCCGCGTGGTTCTGGATGCCTTGGAGAAGGGCGAGCGCGAGGGTGCGGGCACACAGAAGGCGATCATCGACGACCTGCCGCTGTTTTCGATGGCGGCACCCCCTCCTCCGCCGGCAAAGCCGAAAGTGTCGAAGCTGGAGGAGCGGATGAACGCCATTCATCCGGACGAGCTGAGTCCGCGTGAGGCGTTGCAGCTGCTCTATGAATTGAAAGAGGCGTCGCAGTCCTGACCGCGACGCCTTTGTCTTCTGATCGAGTCGCGGTCAGTTCGCGGGCATTGACGAGACACCAACCTGCGCAGGACGCAGAAGGCGGTCGTAGAGCATGAACCCATCGCCCGAAACCTGAATGATGTCACCCGCCTTGGTGCCGGGGACTGGCGCTTCGAACATTGCCTGATGCAGTTGCGGGTCGAACCTGTCGCCCACTTGCGGCGTGATCACGGTGATCCCGTGCTTGCCGAACACGCTGAGCAATTCGCGCAGGGTCAGCTCGACACCTTCCAGAAGCGGTCCGAAGGCGGCGCGCTGCTCCTCGGTTGCGACTTCGAGTGCCCGCTTGAGATTGTCATGCACCGGCAACAGATCGCGTGCCAGCTTGGACCCGCCATATTGCTCGGCTTCGCGGCGGTCTTTTTCAGACCGTTTGCGCGCATTCTCGGCATCGGCCAGAGCACGCATGAACCGATCTTTCAGCTCATCACGTTCAGCCCGAAGGCTGTCCAGCTCGATCGCCTCATCGCTGTATTCCATCGAATCCTCGGCATATTCCTCGGCCTCGGCGGCTTCGATGTCGTCAAGGAAATCGTCTTTTTTCGGCTCTGCCATCACTCACCTCTAGCTCCGGTCGGATATCATTCTGCCGACCAGCTGTGCCGTGTAGTCCACGATCGGCACAATCCGTCCATAGTTCAGGCGCGTGGGTCCGATGACACCAACCGCGCCGATGATCTTACGATCAGCGTTCATATATGGACTGACAACCAAAGAGGAACCCGAAAGTGAGAAAAGTTTGTTCTCTGAGCCAATAAAAATGCGGACTCCTTCGCCTTGCTGGGTCAGATCAAGAAATTCGGCAATATCCTTCTTCCGCTCCAGATCATCGAACAGGGTGCGAATCCTGTCCAACTCCTCATCCCCGCCAGCGACATGCAGCAGATTGGCGCGCCCTCGCACGATCAGGCGTTCAGGCGCCTCGCCTTCACCGGCCCAGACGGCCAGACCGCTTTCGACCATGGCATGTGCCAGACCGTCTATTTCCTGACGACGGGCGTCGATCTCGCGGCGGATCGCCGTTTGCAGGTCGGACAGGGTCTTGCCCTCGATCAGGGCGTTCAGGAAGTTCGCGGCCTCGCGCATCGACGAGGGAGTCTGACCTGCGGGCGGTGTGAAGATCCTGTTTTCCACATGTCCGTCGGCAAAGACCAGCACAACAAGGGCACGGTCATGCCCGAGGCTGACGAATTCCACATGTTTGATCGGGGCCTCGTGTTTCGGGGCCAGCACCAAGGATGCACCGCGGGTGACACCGGACAGCGCGGTACTGATCCGGTCCAGCATGCCGCCCACATCGGAGGTGTTGCTGCCCATCGTCTCGTCTATCTTCTGACGGTCCTGCGCGTTCAGGTCACCGACTTCAAGCAGACCATCCACGAACATTCGCAAACCACGCTGAGTCGGTATCCGGCCGGCGCTGACATGGGGGCTGCCCAGAAGGCCCAGATACTCCAGATCCTGCATGACGTTGCGAATGGTCGCGGCGCTGACCTTTTCGCTCATGCTGCGGGTCAGGGTGCGGCTTCCGACGGGGTCGCCGCTTTCCAGATAGCCTTCGACGACGCGACGGAACACTTCGCGCGACCGGTCGTTCATCTCGTCGAGGATGGAGGTTCCTTCTTTCATGTCGGGCTTCCCTGATGGATCGCCATTAAAGAGCATGGGGGTCAAAGGTCAATCATGCTTGCGTTTCGGGCGCTGCGGGCTGTATCCCCTCGGTCAACTCAGGAAAGGTTCCGACATGCGCCCCTCTGGCAGAAAATTAAGCGAAATGCGTCCGATTTCAATCGAAACGGGCGTCACGAAACATGCGGAAGGCTCCTGCATGATCCGCATGGGGGATACCCATGTCCTGTGTACAGCGACTATTGAGGATCGCGTGCCGCCTTTCATCAAGGGAACCGGGCTTGGCTGGGTGACGGCCGAGTATGGCATGCTGCCGCGGTCGACCACAAGCCGGATGCGCCGCGAGTCGACGACCGGCAAGCAAGGTGGCCGCACAGTCGAGATTCAGCGCCTGATCGGGCGTTCGTTGCGCGCTGGCGTGGATCGCGTGGCGTTGGGCGAACGGCAGATCACCGTGGATTGCGATGTCATCCAGGCCGATGGCGGCACCCGTTGCGCGTCGATCACCGGGGGTTGGGTCGCGTTGCGCCTTGCCGTGGACAAGCTGATGAAATCCGGTGCCGTGATCAGTGACCCGCTGATCGAGCCCGTGGCGGCCGTATCCTGCGGGATTTATGCCGGTCAGCCGGTTCTGGATCTGGACTACCCCGAAGATAGCGAAGCGGGTGTGGATGGAAACTTCATCATGCTGGCCAGTGGCCGATTGATCGAAGTGCAGATGTCGGCAGAGGGCGCCACCTATTCGCGCGCCCAGATGAACGAACTGCTGGATCTGGCGGAACTTGGCGTCAAGGATCTGGTGGCGGCACAGCGGGCTGCGGTCGATGCGTAAATTCTCGGGCAGCCGTCTGCTTGTCGCGACGCACAACAAGGGCAAGCTTGAGGAGATCGCCGATCTCCTCGCGCCTTTCGGCGTTGCGGTTGTCGGCGCTGCCGAGATGAACCTCCCCGAGCCGGCCGAGACCGAGGACAATTTCATCGGGAATGCCCGGATCAAGGCCCATGCCGCCGCGCAGGCCACGGGCCTTCCGGCTTTGGCGGATGATTCAGGTATTGCCATTGATGCGCTGCTCGGTGCGCCGGGGGTTTATACCGCAGATTGGGCTGAAACCCCACAAGGCCGGGATTTCGTGATGGCGATGACCCGCGCGCATGACGAACTGGAGGCTATTGCCGCACCACATCCCAGAACCGCGCGGTTTTGCTGCACCCTGGTTCTGGCTTGGCCGGATGGTCATGACGAGGTGTTCGAAGGCGTGATGCCGGGTCAGGTTGTCTGGCCCATGCGGGGCGATCAGGGTCACGGCTATGATCCGATTTTCCAGCCGGATGGATATGACATCACCTTTGGCGAGATGGACCGTTGGGAAAAGAACCGCATCAGCCACCGCGCCGATGCCTTCAGAAAACTGGTTGCAGGCTGTTTTGCCTGAGGATTGGCAACAGGGCGGCTTCGCCATCTATGTGCACTGGCCGTTTTGTCAGGCCAAATGCCCCTATTGCGATTTCAACAGCCATGTTGCCCGCGAGATTGACCAATCTCGCTGGCTGCGCGCCTATCTGGCCGAGATTGATCGCTATGCTGCGCTGACACCCGGCCGTGTGCTGACCTCGGTCTTTTTTGGGGGCGGCACACCCAGCCTGATGAATCCCGAGGTCGTGCATGGTGTGCTGGACCGGATCAGACAACATTGGCCGCACGCCAATGATCTGGAAGTGACGCTGGAGGCCAATCCCGGCTCGGTCGAAGCGGGCCGGTTCAAAGCTTATGCAGAGGCGGGCGTGAACCGGGTTTCCATGGGAATTCAGGCACTTAACGATCGTGATCTGCAGCGTTTGGGACGCATTCACTCTACTGCCGAGGCGTTGGCTGCGTTTGACGTTGCCCGCCAACAGTTCGAACGAGTGAGTTTCGACCTGATCTATGCGCGGCAGGATCAGACGCTTGAGTCTTGGAAAAGCGAGTTGAAACAAGCACTTGGGATGGCAATAGATCACCTGTCCCTGTATCAGCTGACGATTGAGGAAGGCACTGCCTTTGGTGATCGTTATGCCCGGGGGAAACTCAAAGGTCTGCCGCAGGATGATCTGTCAGCGGACATGTACCAGGTGACGCAGGATATCTGCGAGGATGCAGGTTTTCTTTCCTATGAAGTGTCAAATCACGCACGATCCGGGGCCGAGTCGCGGCACAACAGGGTCTATTGGCGGTATGGGGACTATATCGGGATCGGACCGGGTGCCCATGGTCGGCTGACCCTGAATGGCCAGCGTCACGCCACAGAGGCATGGAGCAATCCGGGCAGATGGCTGGACGCTGTCGATCATGGCTTTGGTGAGAAAGAGAGAACGGCGCTGACCAGTGAAGATCAGGCCAGCGAGTTCCTGATGATGGGTCTGCGCCTGTCGGAAGGCATATATCCGTCGCGGTATGCTGCGCTGGCTGGTCGTGACTTGCCCGCTGCCCGACTCACACATCTGCAAGAGATTGGCATGGTCGAAACAACAGCCACCACGCTGAAAGTGACACGTCAAGGACGGATGGTCCTGAACGCGATCCTGTCAGACCTTCTGGCCGGCTGATCCGGTCAGGAGCCCAGTTTCTGGCAAAGATCGTCCAGCTCATCCAGGGACGTGTATCGGATCGAGATCAGACCCGATTCCTGCCCCTTGTCATGCTGGATCGTGACTTTCATCCCAAGATTGGCCGACAGATCCCCTTCAAGGGCCCGCGTATCTGCGTCCTTTTCGGTGGCTTTGCGCGCCTTGGGCTGTGCATCGTCTTGCGCGACAGCGTCGCCGGCCGCCTTCTTGGCCAGACGCTCTGTATCGCGCACGGATAGTCCAAGCTGAATCACCTTGCGCGCCAGGGCGGCTGGATCCTGTGCCGTGATCAAGGCCCGCGCGTGGCCGGCGGACAGCTGACCGTCGCGAAGATAGGTCTGGACCTCCTCGGGCAATTGCAGCAAGCGCACAAGATTGGCGATGTAGCTTCGGCTTTTCCCAAGAACTGCGGATAGCTTATCTTGTGTGTGCCCGAACTTTTCCATCAACTGCTTGTAGCCGACAGCCTCTTCCACTGGATTGAGGTCTGCGCGCTGGATATTCTCGATGATCGCAATTTCCAGAACTTCGGTATCATCGAAATCCCGCACCAGAACCGGTAACTCGTGAAGTTGCGCCATTTGCGCGGCACGCCACCGGCGTTCACCGGCCACGATCTCGAACGTGCCATCTTCGCCTGCGCGACGGCGCACGATCAATGGCTGAATGACGCCCTTTTCACGAATCGAGGCGGCAAGATCTTCGAGCTGTTCGGCCCCGAAGCTGCGCCGTGGCTGTTGCGGGTTCGGGAAAACTTTCTCGATCGGAACCAGAAGGTCAGGCCGGCGCGGCTGCCCGGCATCCGAGATCCGCTCGTCTTGCGCCGCGACATCGGCCATCAACGCGGACAAGCCGCGCCCCAGCCCACGCGTTTTGGGTTTGTTATCACTCATGTCGCGACCCCTTCCGCTATGGCCACGCGGCCATGATTCTTCAATAATTCTTCGGCAAGCGCGACATAGGCACGCGCCCCCTTCGACTCGGGATCATAATCCAGAACCGATTTCGCAAAGGACGGCGCCTCGGACAGCCGCACATTTCGCGGGATCACGGTGCGGAAAACCAGCTCGCCAAGGTTTTCCCTGGCATCAGCCTCAACCTGCTGGGACAAGTTGTTGCGTATGTCATACATGGTCAGCACAACACCTTCGATTCGCAGCGCGGAATTCGCCGTTTGCCGAACCTCGCGGATCGTCAACATCAACTGCGACAAACCCTCAAGCGCGAAGAACTCGGATTGCAGCGGCACCAAGATCGAATGGGCCGCGACCATCGCATTGACCGTCAATAGATTGAGCGAAGGCGGACAGTCAATCAGGATGTAGTCATAGCCCAGATCGTCCATCGCGAACTGCCGCAAGGCATCGTGCAGCAGAAAGCTTCTTTTTTCGTTCGAAACAAGTTCAACATCTGCCGAGCTGAGATCGACGGTTGCCGGAACGATGTGCAGGTCGGGCGTTTCCGTCGGTTTGATGACCTCTGACAATGAGACATCATCGAGCAAAAGCTCATAGGTCGTGTATTCCCGATCATCTGTCGCGATTCCCAAGCCTGTCGATGCGTTGCCCTGTGGATCGAGGTCGACAATCAAGACCTTGCACCCCAGCCGCGCCAGTGCCGCGCCCAGATTGATGGTCGTGGTCGTTTTTCCGACGCCGCCCTTCTGGTTGGCAATGGCGATAATTCTCGGCCCATGCGGGCGCAACGGATCAGACACGCGCAATATCTCCGATTCTCAAGATAACGGACCCTTCTTCCGTTTCACTTTTAAGGACCTGCAGATCGAATGACCACTCGCCGCGTGCCGATTCGACCTCTTTTTCCCAGCTGACGCCCTTCGAGAACAAGGCGACGCCCCCCGCGGAAAGATGCTGCTGCGCATAGCCCAGCAGCACCCCGAGGTCTGCCAGCGCCCGTGCCGAAACGATATCGGCTTTCTGCGGCGGCAGCGCCTCGATCCTTTCGCACACAACCCGGCCAGGCACGGCCGTCTCTCTGAGAGCGGTGCGCAGAAAGGCGGCCTTGCGGCCATCGCTTTCAACGAGAGTCACCATTTTCTGCGCAGGGTTTTCGGCAGCCATGATCGCAATCACAAGCCCCGGCAGTCCACCGCCACTGCCCAGATCAACCCAGTGATCGAACGTTTCAGGGCCGTGACGATAGACCTGCATGGAATCAATAACGTGCCGCGACCAGATGGCGGGGACACTCCCCTTCGAGATCAGGTTGATCTTGGGGGTCCACTTTTCCAGCAAATCGACAAAGATCTCCAACCGCGCGAATGTTTCACGTGAAACATTCAACTGCGCTGCGTTGGGTCTGGTCACGCCGACCGCTCCCGTCTGGCTTGCCGAAGTTTGGCAAGAAGCAGCGTCAGAGCCGCAGGGGTCATGCCGTCAATCTTTGCCGCTTGATGCAGATTGGACGGGCGCACCCGCCCGAGTTTCATCTTCAACTCGTTCGAGAGACCGTCGATTCCGGCGAACTCGAAATCCGCCGGGATCTCCTGCATCTCATCGCGGCGCATCACATCAATGTCGCGCTGCTGCCGATCAATGTAATTCGCGTAGAGCGCGTCTTTGGCGAGTTGCTCGCGCGCCTCGTGGTCGATTGCAGACAACGCCGGGTCGAGTTGCAAGAGGTGATCAAAGGTCACCTCCGGAAACGCCAGAAGCTGGAAGGCGCTGCGCCGGGATCCGTCTTGGTTCATGGATAATCCGAGAGATATCAGTGCCTTGGGTGTGTGTGTGCTGGAATCCAGAAGAGCCCGGCCGGACGAGAGTGCGTCCATCTTGCGTTTGAAGACGGCCTCTCGTTGCTGACCGACGCAACCAAGCGCCAAGGCTTTTGGTGTCAGCCGTTGATCCGCGTTGTCTGCGCGCAGGGACAACCGAAACTCGGCGCGCGACGTGAACATGCGGTAAGGTTCCGACACGCCGCGTGAGACAAGGTCATCAATCATCACCCCGATATAGCTGTCAGACCGGCTGAAATGCACCGGCTCGCGATCCAAAGCGACCGCGGCCGCGTTCAGTCCGGCGACGAGGCCCTGTGCCGCCGCCTCTTCATAACCGGTTGTCCCGTTGATCTGGCCGGCGAGGAACAAACCCGGCACCGACTTCACAGCCAGACGCATATCGAGCACGCGCGGGTCGACATAGTCGTATTCGATCGCATAGCCGGGTTGAAGGATGACCGCGTTCTCCAAGCCAAGCATAGATCGCACATACGCATGCTGAACATCTTCGGGCAAAGATGTTGAAATGCCATTGGGGTAAACAGTGTGATCGTCCAGCCCTTCAGGCTCAAGAAACACCTGATGCGAGGCTTTGTCTGCGAATCGGACCACCTTGTCCTCGATCGACGGACAATAGCGCGGCCCTATGCCTTCGATATGGCCGCCATACATCGCCGAGCGCCCGAGGTTCTGCTGGATGATCTCATGCGTACGCTCGTTTGTATGGGTGATGCCACACGGCACCTGGCGCAGGGACGGCGTCTTGGACAAAAAGGAGAAGAGGACAGGTTCATCATCGCCGGGCTGTTCTTCCAGCGCATCCCAGTTGATCGTGCGTCCGTCGAGGCGGGGCGGTGTGCCGGTTTTCAGACGCCCGAGCGGGAGCCCGAAGCTGTCGATCCGTTCAGCCAGAGGGATCGAGGGCTTGTCTCCCATCCGTCCGCCGGGGCGTGACACATCACCTATGTGAATCACGCCGCGCAAGAAGGTCCCGGTGGTCAGGACAACAGCCCTGGCGGACAGGTCGCTGCCATCGGCAAGCCTGATACCCTGCACCTGATCACCCTTCATGAGGAAATCGATGACCTCCCCCTCCAAAATGGTCAGGCCCTCTTGGCGAGACAGTTCGAATTGCATGACGGTTCTATAGACCTTGCGGTCGGCTTGCGCGCGCGGACCCTGAACGGCTGGGCCTTTCCTGCGGTTCAGGAGGCGGAACTGTATCCCCGCCTGATCCGCCACACGGCCCATGACACCATCCATCGCGTCGATCTCGCGCACAAGATGGCCTTTGCCCAACCCGCCGATGGCAGGATTGCAGGACATCACACCAATGCTGGCGCGCGTCAATGTAACGAGGGCTGTCCGCGCACCCATGCGCGCGGAAGCGTGGGCCGCTTCCGCACCAGCGTGGCCGCCGCCGACGACGATGACATCGAACTCAGATTGTTTCACGTGAAACATTCCTATTTCCCAACACAGAAGCTGGCAAAGATTTCATCCAGCAAATTTTCGACATCCACACGCCCGACGAGGGACTCAAGTGCACGAATGGCCTGTCGCAACTCTTCGGCCGTCAGATCATAAGTATCCGGCCCAAGCGCCAAATGCCGCCCAGCATCATCCAGAGATGACACCGCCCGCAGCATCGCAACCCTGTGCCGCTCTCGCGTGGCGATGCCCAGACCTGCCAGACGACCCGATAATCTCGACGTGATCTCCCCTACCAGAGATTCGATCCCTTCGCCACTGATCCCGGACACGGCTCCGGACTTCTCGTCCAGAAGATCCGCTTTGGCCCGCAGAACAATATCATCGGCCTCGGGCTCCATATCCGGCGTCTCGCCCTGATCGACAAGAAACACGCGCAGATCCGCCAAAGCAGCTCTTTCCCGCGCGCGCTTGATGCCGATCTCTTCAACCACATCTGTGGTGTCACGCAATCCAGCGGTATCAAGGAGGGTCACGGGCAAGCCGCCCAGATCCATCCGCACTTCGATCACGTCGCGGGTTGTGCCCGCATATTCGGATGTAATAGCAGCTTCACGGCCTGCAAGTGCGTTCAGCAGGGTGGATTTACCCACATTCGGGGCACCGACAATCGCCACCTCGAACCCGGAACGCACCCGTTCTGCTGTCGACACCCCGGCAGATTCACGGCGGAGGTCGGCTTGGACTGACGTGAGCAATGCGGACACTTCCGGGGTGACGTCAATCGGAACATCTTCGTCGGCAAAGTCTATGGTGGCTTCCAGAAGGGCAGCTGCGCGGATCAGATCCCTGCGCCACCCCTCGGCCACGCGCCCAAGATCGCCTGAGAGGACACGCAAGGCTTGACGGCGCTGCGCCTCGGTTTCCGCGTCAATCAGATCCGCCAGACCTTCAACCTGTGCCAGATCAAGACGACCATTTTCCAGCGCGCGTCGCGTGAACTCACCGGCTTCGGCTGCACGCAATCCGGGGATCGTGGACAGCACTCGCAATACGGCAGTGACAACAGCCGTGCTGCCGTGCAGATGAAATTCGACCACCTGCTCGCCTGTGAAGCTGGCACCTTGCGGAAAAACCAGAACAAGCGCCTCGTCAAGCCGAACGCCTTCTGCATCGGTCAAGACACGCAGCGCGGCACGGCGGGGTTCTGGCAGATCACCGCAAAGCTGGATACAGGCCTGATGCGCCTGCGGGCCAGAGATGCGAATGACCGCAACCCCCGCCCGACCCTGCGCGGTCGCAAGCGCGTAAACCGTATCCATGAAACATGTAACCTTTTGTTTTAAAACATAAAGTTACGAGTTCATCGAGTCGAAGAACTCGCCATTGGTCTTGGTCTGCTTCAGTTTCGAGATCAGGAACTCGATAGCGTCGGTCGTGCCCATCGGGTTCAGGATGCGGCGCAGGACGAAGGTCTTGTGAAGATCCTTGGCGTCGACCAGCAGATCCTCTTTCCGGGTCCCTGATTTGAGGATGTCCATCGCAGGGAAGACGCGCTTGTCGGCGACCTTGCGATCCAGCACGATTTCCGAGTTACCGGTGCCTTTGAATTCTTCGAAGATCACCTCGTCCATCCGGCTACCGGTATCGACCAGAGCGGTAGCGATGATGGTCAGCGATCCCCCCTCCTCAACGTTACGGGCAGCACCGAAGAAACGCTTGGGGCGCTGGAGCGCATTGGCGTCCACACCGCCGGTGAGGACCTTGCCTGAGGACGGCACGACCGTGTTGAAGGCACGGCCCAAGCGCGTGATGCTGTCCAGCAGGATCACGACGTCGCGCTTGTGTTCGACCAGACGCTTGGCCTTTTCGATCACCATTTCGGAGACGGCGACGTGGCGCGTGGCAGGTTCGTCGAAGGTCGAGGAAATCACCTCACCCTTGACGGAGCGCTGCATGTCGGTGACCTCTTCAGGGCGTTCGTCGATCAGAAGAACGATCAGATAGCATTCCGGGTGGTTGCGTTCGATCGAGTGGGCGATGTTCTGCAACAACACCGTTTTACCCGTCCGCGGGGGGGCCACGATCAGCGACCGCTGGCCTTTGCCAATCGGTGCGACAAGGTCGATGATCCGGGCCGAGCGGTCCTTGATCGTCGGATCTTCGATTTCCATTTTCAGCCGCTCGTCAGGATAGAGCGGAGTCAGGTTTTCGAAGGCGATCTTGTGGCGCGCTTTCTCGGGGTCTTCGAAGTTGATTGTATTGACGCTGGTCAGCGCGAAATACCGTTCGGTTTCCTCAGGCGCCTTCATGACACCGTCGATGGAATCACCTGTGCGCAGTGCATATTGGCGGATCATCTCAGGCGAGACATAGATGTCGTCAGGACCCGGAAGATAGTTCGCCTCCGGCGAGCGGAGGAAACCGAATCCGTCTTGCAGGACTTCCAGCACCCCATCGCCGCCGATTTCCCATCCCTCTTCCGCCATTTCCTTGAGGATGGCGAACATCATGTCGCCTTTCCGCATGGTTGAGGCGTTCTCGATCTCAAGATCCTCTGCCATGGCCAGAAGGTCTTTCGGGCTTTTGGCTTTCAACTCCGCCAGATTGAGGCGTTCAATGGGTTCTGCAAGATCGTCGTTCATGGGAAATATCCTGAAGACCGGGCGCAACCGCGGCACATGGTCTTGTCTGAGGTGGAAACATCCACCCGGACGGGTGGCATGCCTTGCTCTTTAGGTAAAACCTGTCGCCAAGTCAATTCGCATCAGAATTTCACGACCACGGCGATGACGATCACGAACATCAGGATGGTCGGGACTTCATTCATCATCCGGTAGCTGCGACCCGACCGCGTGTTGGAGCCGGCGGCGAAGTCCTTGCGCCTTTTGCCCAGCCACATGTGGAACCAGGTCATCGCAATGACCGATATGGCCTTGGCCCAAGGCCATATCGCTGACCAATCGACGATGCCCGGCGTCATGACCAGCAAGAAGCCGAAGATCCAAACCGCAATGAGCGAAGGGTTCATGATGTAGCGGTAAAGTTTGAACTCCATCACCGTGAACACCTGATCGCGACTGTCGCCGGGCTGCGACTGTTCTGCGTGATAGACGAAAAGGCGTGGCAGATAGAAGATACCCGCCATCCAGGTGATGACTGCCATGATGTGGATCGCTTTGATCCAGGGGTAAGCCAGCGCCAGTAAGTCTGTCATGTGATCCTCGTGAACCCTGACCCCTCTTAAAAAATAAATATATAAGAGAAAAGGATGATTATTATGTAGGGGGCGATGCCGACTGGGGATTACAGGGTTACTCAGAAACCGCACAGAGGGTCGAGGCACTGTGGAAAAACCCGGGAGAAACCATGCCTACGTTGGATTTTTCGATATTAAATCGTTAATTTTCAAAGAAATAACGTAAGTCAATGTAAACGCCAAACTGTGGATCAAATGTTGGACTGTCGCTTGATATCCGGGTTCGTCCACACCCCGTCATTCATCCCGTCAACATGTGGAGAAAAGACGCGGGCGGGACATGAACGGCGGTGAACTTCGCGACCTTGCATCGGGATGCAAAATTCCACAGTAATCCTCCCTAACAAGTCCTTAAGCTCCTCCACTGGATTATCCACATGCCACAACCTCTGATCCTTGCCTCCGGATCGTCGATCCGGGCCCAACTGCTGACTCAGGCGGGGCTGGCGTTCGAGGTGGTGCGCCCCAGAGTGGACGAAGAGATGGTGCGTGATGCCCTTCTGTCCGAAGGCGCCAGTCCTCGCGATCTGGCTGATGCTCTGGCCGAGATGAAGTCACTGCGGGTCAGCGAAAAACACCCCGCCGCCCTGGTGATCGGGTGTGATCAGGTGCTTGATCTTCAGGGAAAGGTTCTGTCCAAACCAGAGAGCCGTGACGCGGCCCGTGCCCAATTGATGGATCTTCGCGGCAAGAGGCACAGCCTTTTGTCAGCGGTCGTGATCTGTGAAGGCGGCAAGCCGATCTGGCGGCATATCGGACAGGTTCGGCTGATGGTGCGGGACTTCAGCGAAGCCTGGCTGGACGGCTATCTGGATCGAAACTGGCCGGACATCGCCGAAGCTGTCGGATCCTACAAGCTGGAGAAGGAGGGCGTCCGCCTTTTTTCCAGGGTCGATGGCGATTACTTCACCGTTCTGGGACTCCCGTTGCTGGATCTTCTGTCCTATCTTTCTCTCAGAGGGGATATTGAAACATGACTTTGGATTCCAATCCTTTGCCCAGAATTCCATTGGCCGGCGTCATTGGATCGCCCATTGCGCATTCGCGCTCTCCGGCGTTGCACGGTCATTGGCTCAGGACCTTGGGTATCCCCGGATTCTACGTTCCGATGGAGGTTGCGACCGAGAACCTGGCCGACGTCTTGCGGGCTCTTCCGAAGGCGGGTTTTGTCGGAGTGAATGTGACCGTGCCCCACAAGGTCGCGGTTCTTGAGATTGCCGATCTGGTCACGGATCGGGCGACATTGATCGGCGCCGCGAACACGCTGATTTTTCGCAAGGACGGAAAGATCCATGCGGACAATACGGATGGGTATGGTTTCATCGAGAACCTGCGCCAGAACTCGCCGCAATGGAACCCTGCCGCCGGGCCGGCGGCTGTTCTTGGTGCGGGTGGGGCGGCGCGCGCTGTGATCGCCTCGTTGCTGGATGTCGGGGTGCCCGAGATCATGATCTCGAATCGCACCCGCATTCGGGCGGAAGGTTTGCAGCATGACTTCGGTCACCGTCTGCGTGTGGTGGATTGGGTGCAGGCGGGCAATATGCTGGAAGATGCCGCAACCGTCGTGAATACGACGTCGCTGGGGATGATCGGCAAGCCGGAACTGCGGGTTCCCCTGGATGGGTTGCAAAAGGGCGCGCTTGTCACGGATCTGGTCTATGCGCCGCTGCAAACCCGATTGTTGCGCGTGGCGCAGGAGATGGGCTGCGTCACTGTGGACGGGTTGGGAATGCTTTTGCATCAGGCCGTTCCCGGTTTCGAGCGCTGGTTCGGGCAGCGCCCCGTGGTGGATGCGGCGACCCGGGCTGCCGTTCTGAAATGACCTTTCTGATTGGACTGACCGGTTCCATCGGAATGGGCAAATCCACGACGGCCAAGCTCTTTGCCGCCGAGGGCTGCGCCGTTTGGGATGCAGATGCAGCCGTGCATCGCTTGTATGCCAAGGGAGGCGCGGCCGTGGCGCCGATGGCGGCAGTTTTCCCCGAAGCCGTGTTGGACGACTCAGTCTCGCGCGAGGCGCTCAAGGCGATTATCGGGCGTGATCCGCAGGCCTTGCGCCGGATCGAGCAGATCGTGCATCCGCTGGTGGCCAAGGATCGGGCGCAGTTCATTGCCGAGGCCGAGGCCGAGATTATTGTTCTGGATATCCCCTTGTTGTTCGAGACTGGCGGAGAGGCACGGGTGGATGCGACCGTCTGTGTCTCGGTCGATGCGGAGACGCAGAAGGCGCGGGTCATGGCGCGCGGCACGATGTCCGAGGATCAGTTCGAAGCGATCCGCGCGAAGCAGATGCCGGATGCTGACAAACGGGCCCGCGCGGATTATGTCATCATTACGGACACACCAGAACACGCGGCCCGGCAGGTGCGCGACGTTCTGGCCGATATCAGAAGGCGGATAACCCATGCGTGAGATCGTTCTGGATACCGAAACCACGGGTTTTGAACCGTCGGAAGGGGACCGTATCGTCGAAATCGGGGCGGTCGAGCTGTACAATCACATGCCGACGGGTCGGACGTTTCACGAATACATCAACCCGCAGCGGGCGATGCCGCAGGCCGCCTTTGAGGTGCACGGGTTGGGCGATGATTTCCTGCGCGACAAGCCGGTCTTTGCGCAGATCGGCCCGAAGTTTCTGGATTTTGTCGGGGATGCCAAGCTGGTGATCCACAACGCGGCCTTCGACATGAAATTTCTGAATGCGGAACTGGGCTGGATCAAATTGCCGCTTCTGCCGATGGATCAGGCCATTGATACCTTGCTGATCGCGCGCAAGAAGTTTCCCGGTTCGCCTGCGTCGCTGGATGCGTTGTGCCGCCGGTTCGGGATCGAGACCGAGCGGACGCTGCATGGCGCACTTCTGGACAGTCAGATTCTGGCGGAAGTTTATCTGGAGTTGATTGGCGGGCGACAGCCTGATTTCGGGCTGGCGACGGAATCGAACACCTCGGTCAATGTGAGTTCGAGCGAAACATGGCGGGCCAAGCCCAGACCCACGCCCTTGCCATCAAGGATCACGCAAGAAGAAGCCGCCGCCCATGAGGCCTTTGTCAAGGCGATGGGCGACGGCTCATTGTGGCTGAAGCAAGGCTGATCAGGCGTTCGGCGTGGGGGCCTGTTCGGCCTGACGGCGCGCCAGTTCGCTGCGGTAAAGCTGAACAAAGTCGATGATGTCCATGTTCAGCGGCGGGAAGCCGCCGTCGCGTGTCACGTCCGACACGATGCGCCGCACGAAGGGAAACAGCATCCGCGGGCATTCGATCAGAAGAAACGGGTGCATCTGCTCGGTCGGGACACCTTCGATGTGGAAGACGCCAGCATATTCAAGTTCGAGCAGGAACAGTTTGGACGTGCTGTCCTTGACGGAACTGTCCACCACCAGTTTCAGCGTAACCTCGTACTGATGCTCGGCCGTGCGCTTTTTGGCATCCAGGTTGACCTGCACCTTGACGTCGGGCTGCACCTCTCCGCTGACGCCCTTCTGGGCCAGCACGTTCTCGAAAGACATGTCTTTGATGAACTGGCTGAGGATGCTCATTTTCATTTGCGTGGCCTGAGCCTGCGCAGCGGGCTGGGCGGAAGTGTCGGCGGCGCCATTCTCGGCCATGTGATCTCTCCGGATGAATTATTGACTGCGCTGGTATCTAGCAGGGTGCCGCGAAAGCCTCAATGCCTGGTCCAGCCGGACGGGCGATGGGTTGGCCGCTTGTCCGGGTCGACCTCGTGAAACTCTCCGTCGATGACGTCCGGCCGGTGCGGGCCCTGAGGGCGTGCACCAAAGGGATCACGCCCGCGATCCTGAAATGGGTGCTGCGGTCCCATCTGGAACCGCGCCACGGTGATCCGGGCACGCAGATATTGGTAGACGGCGGTCCTGACGGTGGGGATCAGCAGGGCAAATCCCATCGCGTCGGTAAAGAATCCGGGGGTTAGAAGCAGAACGCCTGCAATCAGGACCATGGCCCCGTGCGCCAAAGGCTCTGTCGGATCGTTCAGTACCGAGAATGAGCGCTGGAGGTTCATGAGGGCCTGACGGCCTTGTGCCTTGACCAGCATGGTCCCGAGAATGGCTGTCAGGATCACGATTCCGAGTGTCGGCCAAAGCCCTATCCAGCCGCCGACCTGAATGAACAGGGCGATCTCGATCATCGGTATTGCGATAAATGCAGCGAAAAGCCACATGGGGCCGCTCCTTTCATTCTTCGGCAAGGTGGACTTGGCCCACCCCCTCACCTACATAAGAGCAGTTACTGCCCCTTTCCATGCCCTGACCCCACGAGAGGTTCAAATGAATTCGCCCATCCTTCAGCTTCTGGTTCTGGCCGGTATCGCTGTCTTCCTGATCCTGCGCCTGAGAAGTGTTCTGGGCACACGGGAAGGGTTTGAGAAACCGGCAGTCCCGAAAGAAGGACCGCAGCCCGATCGTCGCCGTGGATTCGAGGTGATCGAGGGTGGACCTGATCACGACATCACCGACAATGTGGAAGCCGGCAGCGAGACGGCGAAAACCCTTGCCGCGATGAAGCGGGTCGAGCCTGCCTTCAGTGTGGCAGAATTTCTGCAAGGCGCGCGTTATGCCTATGAGATGATCCTCATGGGGTTCGAGCGGGGCGACATGGACAGCATCAAGCCATTCCTTGCCGATGACGTGTATGAGACTTTTGCGGAGGTCGTGGCTATCCGCAACGAACAGGGCCTGAAGATCGAAGCGGAGTTCATCGGTATCCGCGAGATGGCGCTGAGCAACGCGACTTTCGACAAGGACAGCAACCTTGCCGAGATTTCGGTGAAGTTTACCGGGGAGCTGACCTCGGTTGTGCGCAACAGCGCCGGCGAGATCGTCGAGGGCAAACCGAACGAAGTGAAGCGCCAGAAGGATATCTGGACCTTCGCCCGCGTTCTGGGGACTGACGATCCGAACTGGCAGCTTGTCGCCACGGGCGAATGATCCGGGCGCTGAAAGCCCTGGCCCTGGGTTGGTTCGTCATGACCGCACTTCCTGCACAGTCCGAACCAACCTACCGGGTCCTTGATTTCAGCCAGTTGAATGGCTGGGCCGACGATGATCACGCTGCGGCCCTTCGTGTGTTCCTGAACACCTGTGCCGACATGAAGGACCCGGATTGGTCCAGCCTTTGTGCTGTCGCTCAGGCAGAGGCGCGGCTTCACAGCAATGCCGCGTCCTTCTTTGAACTGTTTTTCCGGCCGGTCCTGATCGAAGACGGCAAGGAAGGGCTTTTCACCGGGTATTTCGAGCCCGAATTGAGCGGCGCGCTTTCCCCATCAGATCGGTTTCGTTTTCCCGTCTATCGGATGCCGCCCGAGGCGCGCGAGGCTTCGGTCTGGCTGTCCCGGTCCGAGATCGAAACAACAGGCGCCCTTCAAGGTCGTGGGCTTGAAATCGCATGGGTCGATGATCCAGTAGAACTGTTCTTCCTTCAGATCCAGGGCTCTGGTCGGATCAAGCTGCCGAACGGGCGGAGTATCCGTGTGGGATATGCGGGTGCCAATGGGCATGAATATCGCTCGATCGGTGCAGAATTGATCCGTCGCGGAACTCTTCCGGCCCATCAGGTGTCGGCGGAGGTGATCAAGAACTGGGTGCGGCGCAATCCCGATGAGGGGCTGGAATTGCTGCGGCACAACCCGTCGTTTGTCTTTTTTCGCGAGGTCAGCCACGTTCCTGCCGAAGAGGGCCCGCTGGGTGCGATGAACCGGTCGGTGACCGATCTGCGGACCATCGCCGTGGACCCGGCCTTTACACCGCTTGGCGCGCCGGTCTGGATCGAGAAGGACGGCATCACGCCGATGCGGCGTCTGATGATCGCACAGGATACAGGCTCTGCCATCAAAGGGGCGCAACGCGCGGATGTGTTTTTCGGAACCGGAGATGAGGCGGGGCGGGCCGCCGGTCAGTTGAAAGACCCGGGGCGGATGATCGTTCTGATGCCGATCCAGCGCGCCTATGCGCTTGCCTCGGTGGATACCCTGGAATGACACGCCGCCGCCTGCGGCCGGACGAGGTCGAGCTTTGGCGCCAGATCGCCGCGACCACAGACCGTCTGCACCCAGAATTGCCTCGCGCCGAAGACCCTGTCGCGCGCCCCAAGCCGAAACCTCACAAGACACCGAAGCCGCGTCTTCCGGATTTTTCCATCGGTCAGGCGACGCGGCCTGCGACTGCGGCAGTCGATCTGAAGCCAGCCCTCAGCGACCGGCTGCGGACTGCGCCGGTCAGTATGGACAGCAAAGCCTTTGCGCGCATGAAGCGGGGCAAACTTGTCCCCGAAGGTCGCATCGACCTGCATGGCATGACGATGGATCGCGCTCATCCGGCGCTGACGTCCTTCATCCTGCGCGCGCAGGCAGGTGGCAAGCGGTTGGTTCTGGTCATCACAGGCAAGGGTCGCGACCGGGACGAAGGCGGACCGATCCCTGTGCCCCGCGGCATCCTCAAGCATCAGGTGCCCCAATGGCTTGCGACACCGCCCCTTGCGCAAGCAGTGCTACAGATCACAGAGGCGCATATCTCGCACGGGGGTGCCGGGGCCTACTACGTGTATCTGCGCCGGAGCCGATAGCTGGACCCGCGCTAGTTCTGCGTCACCAGTCCGGGCGACAGGATCAGTTGCGTCGCATTCCTTACAGTCAGAACCGTTCCCGAAAGCAGACCGGAACGACCTGCCGTATCGCGTTGGAAAGCGGTGTTCAGATCGTCGCTCTGACTTAACAATCCGATCAGCAAGGGTGAGGACCCCAGCGTGAAATGCCGCGCACCATCCCCGTCCGAGAAGCTGCTGACATCTATAATGGTGACGGGATACTCTGACAGGCGGCCAGGGTCGGTCAGGCTTCCCAACCGCTCGACCGCTCCGTTGATCCGGGACGACAACATCAATGCCCTGTCACGGCTGGACACGAAAATCGCAAAAGGTTCGGGCAGGCTCTGGAAGCGGGAGGCTTGGGCCTTGAACAGATCGACATCCAGATCTGGTGAGACCAAGACCACACCGTTGAGGGCTGATTTGCTCCATCCGGGGGTCCTGATCTCGATCTGACGCAGGCTTTCCATCACGAGCATCGTGCCCAGCGAATGCCCGACCAAGACGATCCTGTTGGCTCCCGCTGAACCCAGATCGCGCAGGACTTTCTCAAGCCCGTCACGCGCGAAGAGAACGCTGTCGCGGTCATAGGTATAGCCGAGGGGATTTGCTGCGCTGGGCCATGAATAATGCAGCGTCACGCCCGGAAGGTCATAATCATGCTTCATCTGCGCGGTGCGAAAGACACCGTCGAAGAAGCTGTTGTTGTAGCCATGGACATAGACAAGAACCTCGCGCTGATCGCGCGGCAGCGCGGCCAGCCTTGCGGCAATCGCGCCATGGAACGGGGCGGGCGCGGTAAAGTCCTGCTTGGTGGCAATGGTGAAATCGGTCTGCGGATCAGGATTGGTCAGTCCGTTGCTGATTTGTCCCGGCACATGGGCGGGCGGGACGATGACGGACAGCTTGGTATAGCTGAGCGAACTTGCACGATCCGCGCTATACCAGCCCGCAGCATCCGGTGCGCGATGCGTCGCGACAAAGATTTCGTGAGCTGTCCCGACACGTTCGGCATCCGGGCGCAAAGGCGAAAATCCCCGTTCGGCACAAGCTGCCAGCGACAGGGAAAGGGCCAAGATCAAAATCAAGCGCATGAGACCATCCGGAAAGATCAAGGATGGTGTAACGGCACTTCCGGTTCGACGCTATAGGACATACCGGCTGATATCGGTTGAACGCATCAACTCGCCCAGATTTGCATCCACGAAAGCTGCATCCACGGTAACACTCTGCCCCGCCTTGTCAGGGGCGGTGAAGGACAGTTCCTCGAAGACACGTTCCATCACGGTATAAAGCCGCCTTGCGCCGATATTCTCGACCGTGTGGTTCACTTCGGCGGCGATTTTCGCCAGTGCAGCGATCCCTTCGGCGGTAAAAGTCACCGTGACCTCTTCGGTCGCCATAAGGGCCGAATACTGTCGCGTCAGGGCATTTTCGGTTTCTGTCAGAATGCGGACGAAGTCATCTTCGGTCAGCGCGCGCAGCTCGACGCGGATCGGCAGGCGGCCTTGCAGTTCGGGCAGCAGGTCGGATGGCTTGGCGATATGGAACGCGCCCGAAGCGATGAAGAGGACGTGATCGGTTTTCACGGGTCCGTATTTCGTGCTGACGGTCGTGCCTTCGATCAGAGGGAGCAGGTCACGCTGCACGCCTTCGCGGCTGACATCGGCACCGCGGGCGTCCGAGCGGGCGCAGACCTTGTCGATCTCGTCCAGAAAGACGATACCGTTCTGCTCTACCGCCTCAATCGCGGCGCGGTTGACGATTTCGTCATCGAGCAATTTGTCGGCCTCTTCTCCGATCAGGATCTCGTAGCTTTCCGCGACGCTCAGCCGCTTGCGCTGCTTGCGCTGGCCGAAGGCTTTGCCGAACAGATCTCCGATATTCATCATGCCCATCTGGCTGCCGGGTTGGCCCGGAATATCCATCATCGGAAAGGGGCTGGAGGTGTCGGCGATATCCAGTTCGATCAACGTATCGTCCAATTCCCCGGATTTCAGTTTCTTGCGGAACATCTCGCGCGTGCCTTCGCGCGCATCCTCGCCCGCGATGGCGGTGATGACCCGTTCTTCTGCGGCCAGATGCGCCTTGGCGCGGACATCGTCGCGCATATGTTCGCGCGTCATGGCGATGGAGATATCCACCAGATCGCGGATGATCTGTTCCACGTCGCGGCCCACATAGCCGACTTCGGTAAATTTGGTGGCTTCGACCTTGATGAAGGGCGCGCGGGCGAGTTTTGCCAGACGGCGGCTGATCTCGGTCTTGCCCACGCCTGTCGGCCCGATCATCAGGATGTTCTTGGGATAAACCTCGTCGCGCAGATCGTCGCCCAGCTGCTTGCGCCGCCAGCGGTTGCGCAGGGCCACGGCGACGGCGCGCTTGGCGTCCTTCTGCCCGATGATGAAGCGGTCCAGTTCGGACACGATTTCGCGGGGGGTCAGGTCTGACATATTCGTCCTTCCGGGAAAATCGGAGTTATTTGCGGATCGTCTCAACGGTCAGGTTGCCGTTGGTGTAGACGCAGATGTCGGAGGCAATCGCCATCGCTTTGCGCGCGATAGCCTCGGCGTCCAGATCGCTGTCCATCAGGGCGCGCGCGGCGGCGAGGGCGTAGTTGCCGCCTGATCCGATGGCCGTCACGTCATGTTCGGGTTCAAGCACATCGCCCGCGCCGGTGATCACATAGATATCGGCCCCATCGCTGACGATCAGCATCGCTTCCAGCTTTTGCAGGTATTTGTCCGTCCGCCAGTCCTTGGCCAGTTCGACCGAGGCGCGGGCCAATTGACCAGGCGTCGCCTCCAGCTTGGATTCCAGCCTTTCCAGCAGGGTGAAGGCGTCGGCCGTTGATCCGGCGAAACCTGCGACCACGTCAAAGCCGCCGGGTGACAGCCGCCGGACCTTGCGGGCCGTACCCTTGATGACGGTTTGTCCCAGACTGACCTGCCCGTCCCCGGCGATCACCACCTGGCCGCCCTTCTTGACGCCGATGATTGTCGTGCCGTGCCATCCGGGGAAGTCCTTGTCTGCCATCAGTCTGCTCCTTCTGTTGCGGAATATATGGAACTTGATGGAGAGGGGCACAAGGGCGGGCATTGGTCATGAAAAAAGGGCGCCAAGATTGGCGCCCTGAATAAGATTGATATCAAAGGGATCAGATCGCGCTTTCGATCCAGCTTTGCAGCGCGGCCTTGGGGGCAGCGCCTGCACGGTTCGCCACGACCTGACCGTCCTTGAACAGGAACAGCGCCGGGATGCCGCGCACGCCCATGGCGGCGGCGGCATTGGGATTGCTGTCCACATCAACCTTGGCGATTTTCACGCGGCCAGCGAATTCAGCCGACAGCTCTTCCAGAGCCGGGCCGATCTGCTTGCAGGGGCCACACCACTCGGCCCAGAAATCCACCACAACGGGGATATCGGAATTCTTGACTTCGGCATCGAAGGTTTCGTCCGTCACAGCAACAGTGGCCATTGGCTTTCTCCTGTAGGAATGGTTGGCCCAGAACCTATGGACACGGCGCGTCAGCGTCAAGGGAGGGTGCTGCGTCGCAGCGCTTCCATCACGAGATCGTTCGGCAGGAACATCAGAGAGGCATTGCGGGTCCAGAGGACAGCCGTTTCGATCCTGCGACTCGGATAGAGCTGCGTCAACGCGGCGGCATAGGCACCCATCTGCCTCAGGATGCCTTCCGGACAGGTTTGAACATCTGGCGGAACGACGGCATTTGTCTTGAAATCAACTGCCAGGACATGGTCGGGGCCGATGATCAGCCGGTCGATCACCCCATGAATGCGTCGCCCGCCCAATGCGTCAAGACTGGCTGAGATCGCCACTTCCGCAAAAGTCTCGGGACCGAAGAGATATGTCAGCTCCGGCATGGACAGGACTGCCCGTGCCTCTTGAAGGAGGGTGAGCGCCTCGTCCGGTGTGGCGCGCAACACGCCTTGCGACAGGATCAATTGAGTCCGTTCATGCCAATCCGCAGGGTCCATGGTCGGAAGAACCTCGAGCAGCAGATGGATCTGGCTGCCCCTGAGTTTGGCGGCATCCTCGGTCAGGCCCGCGTCGCCGGGAAGGGCCTTGGCGCCCCCCAGATCATCTGACGGGCTGAGGGTTTCGAGCGGGTGGTCGGCCGACGGCGCCGGAGCGTGAAAAAAAGGCTCCAACAGTATCGTATCGGCATTTTCCGCAGAAACAGTCTCTGCCAGAGGAAGTGTCCAGTCACCGCTTTCCAGCCGAAGCCCACCACCGAACCCGAAATCATGACCCACGGCACCCACGGATTGCATCGCGGCCTCGACCCGGTGGAACCAGCTGCTGCCATCCTTACCCAGATCGCCCGCCGCCGCGACGATCAGCCATTTCTCGGCCCGGGTCATCGCCACGTAAAGCAACCTGTCCCGCTCGGCCTCTTGTGCTGCCTTTTGCGCGTCCTGTGCAGAAACCAAAAGGCTCGGCGCATCGCCGCTGGCGGTTTTCCAGAGCGCACGGCCCTGATGCACCAGCATCATGTCGCGGATCGTGTTGTCGCGCCGCCCGGCATCGGGAAGGATCACGATCGGCGCTTCGAGCCCCTTGGCCCCGTGCACGGTCATGACGCGGATCCGGTTTCCCGCAGCGTCCATCTGGCGTTTTATTTCAAGCTCGTCGGTTTCCATCCAGACCAGAAACCCGGTCAGGCTGGGTATATTGCCCCGTTCATAGGCCAGCGCCTGCGCCAGAAAGGCGTCGATCCCATCCTCGGCCTCTTGTCCCAGACGGGCAAGCAGACGCCTGCGCCCGTCGTGCCGCGTCAGGATGCGCTCGATCAAGTCATAGGGGCGCAGGAAATCGGTCTGGCCCCGCAGATCGTTCAGGATTGCGAATGTTTCAGGACGAATCTCCTGCTGTCCTCGCAACGCCTCCCAGAGATAGCCTTTTCGCCCATGCGCCAATGAATAAAGCTCTTGCTCGCTCCAGCCGAACAGGGGCGATTTCAGCGCGACGGCCAGCGAGAGATCATCCTCGGGCGTCGCCAGAAAGGACAGCAGTGCCGCCAGATCGCGCACGGCCAGTTCTGCCCCGACCTTGAGCCTGTCTGCCCCGGCCACTTCCAGCCCGTTTTCCTTGCAGGCGCGGATCACCTCGTGAAACAGAGAGGACCGACGCTGCACGAGGATGAGGAAATCGCCTTCGCGCACGGGGCGCATCCCGTAGGTGCCGCTGTTGCCAGCCTCGACCGGGATACGCTGACCCTTGTCGATCATCCGCCGGATCTCACGCGCGATGCGCTGGGCCAGCAGAACCATGTGATCCTGTTCGCCACGGCGGTCCACGGGATCATGCCAATCGCCCTTTTCTGGCGCTTCGGGTTTGTCGATGGCAGGCCAGAGATCGACGCGGCCGGGCATCTGGGCCTTGAAGGCACGGTGCCGCGACGTGACCGAGAACCCTGAATTGGCCCGCCCGACAAAGGTCTGATCCACCAGACGCAAAATCGCATCGGCAGAACGGAAGGAAAATTCCAGCTCCATCGACGACAGCGGCCTGTCTGTGGCTTCAAGGCGCTGGGCGAATTCGGCCTGCATCCTGTCGAATTCGCGCGGATCGGCCCCTTGGAAGGAATAGATCGACTGCTTCTTGTCGCCCACGACAAAGATGGTGCGCGGCACATCGGCGCGGGCGCCTGCGCCGCTGGTGAACTCCTGCGCCAGACGTTCGATCACCTGCCATTGCACGGGGCTGGTATCCTGCGCCTCATCCACCAGAATATGGTCGATTCCTCCGTCCAGACGGTAGAGGACCCATGCGGCGACCGCCGGATCGGTCAGAAGGTCGCGCGCCTTGACGATCAGGTCGTCGAAATCCAGCCAGCCGCGCAGGGTCTTTTGCCGCTCATAGGCGGGCAGGAAAGCGCGGGCGAAACGGTGCAGCGCAAGGGTTTTGTCGGCGGCATCCAGCGCGATCCGGGAGTCGCGGGCCTGTTCGACGCGGATCATCCATGCGTCCAGCGCTGGCATGATGTCGGAGAGCGTTCCTTGGCATGCCTTTGTCGGGAAAGTGCCGGTCTTGGCGGTATAGGGTTCCTTGGCGCCCGATCCCGTCAGGAATACGCCCTCATATTCGGGCAGTTCTGCGATGTCGGCACCATTTAAACCTGCCAGCCGCAGACCCGCCTTCACATCATTCGTGCTGCTTTGTTTGAGCGCGGGAAGAAGTTGGCGCAGGATTTCCGGTTCGTCGCCCTGAAAGACGTCTCGGGCCAGATCGTCGCGGTTGTAACCGGGCGGCAGGCCGAACCAGTCCAGCACCGCGTCGCGGGTCACGTCAGCCTCGAATGCGGTTCGGTTGCCGGTAATGGCGCGGGTCAGATCGTCGAAGTCTTGTCCGGAATAGACCCGTGCCATCGCTTCGACCAGACCGGCCTGATCGCCATCCGCCATTGCCTGCACGATCTCGGCCCGCAGGCGTTTGGCGGTCTGGTCCTCCATCTCGGTGAATTGGGGGGTTACGCCGGCTTCCAGCGGGAAACGTCGCAGAAGCGAGGCGCAGAAGGAATGGATCGTCTGGATCTTCAGCCCGCCGGGGGTTTCGATGGCACGGGCGAACAGGGTTCTTGCCTGCCGCAAGGCATCGTCGTGGATCGCGCCGTCGATGCCCAGTTCGCGCAGGGCATCCCGCAGCGACTGATCCGGGAGCATCGCCCAGCCACCCAGCCGCTTGAACAGGCGGTTCTGCATCTCGCTGGCGGCGGCTTTGGTGTAGGTGAGGCAGAGGATGTGCTGCGGTTCGACCCCGGACAGAAGCAGGCGCGCCACCCGGTCGGTCAGAACGCGGGTCTTGCCTGATCCTGCGTTGGCCGAAAGCCATGTCGACCCATCCGGTCGCGCGGCCTGCACTTGTCGTTCGGTGGCGTCATCGCGGATCATGTCAGATCCTCGGGCGTCGGGTCCTGTGTGGCATCCCATTCGCCAAAGCGGGCCAGTTGATCGTAATCGCCTTTATCGGCCTCTTTGAACACGGCGCGGCGCGAGGTGTAACCCTGCTTCGGGCTGGAATAGGCTCTGATCAGGGCTGCGAACTCCTGCCAGACCTTTTCCGGCGGCTCCTCGTCCAGAGGGGCGAGTTGTTCCTTTCGCGTGCTGCCGACACCGATATAGGCGGCTTTCGCAACGGGGGCAGGATCAAGCCCAAGAAACGCGCCGCGTTCCGCCATCGCGGCCTCGAGCAGCAACTGCTTGTCGAAATAGCGCTGCTCATCCTTGGAGGGCAGGCTGCCGGTCTTGTAGTCGTAGATATGCAGCGCGCCGGTGTCGTCCTGATCAATCCGATCAGCTTTGACCGTCAGGGTGAAGCCAAGCTCTGGCAGCTCTGCCGCACCCTTCTGTTCGAACAGGATTGGCAGGGCGGCGGCGCGGCGGTCCTTCTCACTACTGACGAACCACGGGGCAGCGCGGGCCAAGCGCGTTTTCCACAGCACACGCATTTCGGGCCAAGGCACATTCTGCGCAAGAATGGCCTCTGCCAGAGTCATCAGACGGTCTTCGGTCAGGCTATCCGGGTCATCGCGGACCGTTTTGATGAAAGTTTCGAGAACATCATGGGTCACGATACCCCGCAGCAAGGCGTCGGGTGCCTGCATCAGACTGTCGAGGGGCCGCAGACCCAGAACATGCCGGGCATAGATCGCGTAAGGGTCGCGGATCAGGCGTTTGATCTCGGTCACCGAAAGCTGTTTCGGCCGCGCCGTAACCGGCGGGCGGGGGGATGGCCGGACCGCTGGCTTCTGGCGTATGGGCGTTTCCAGTTGGGCCACGCGATTCAGCCATGCGCCGCCGCGTTCCCGCATCTTCCTGAGTGCAGTCGGGCCACCCTGATCCGGCAAGCCGTCCAGAAGGTTCATCATCCGGTTCAGCCAGCGTGAGGCGACGGTCTGCGCGTCGTCGGAGCGGATCGAACGGGTCAGCCAGACCTCTGGCGCCGCGATCGCCTGCTGGAAATCATGCGCCGACAGCCCGATCCGCCTTTCGGGCAGCAAAAGACCCGCATCATGACGCATCCGGCGGTTCAACCAAGGGTCTGGAGAGGGCATTTCGGGCCAGCTTCCCTCGTTCAGACCGCCCAGAATCACCAGATCTGCGCCCTGCACCCGCGCTTCGAGCGTGCCCCAGATCAGGATGCGTGGATGTGGCGCGTCGCGGTCGCGGACCTCGGCCCCGGACAGGATGGCACCGAACAGATCGGCATAGTCGGTGGCGTCCATCTCGCCGCCGAACCCGGCTTCTTGTCGGAGCATATCGACCACGCGCCGCGCCTCGCGCCCGGGTTTTTCTTCCCACAGGGTGCCCGTTCCCTCGCCCTCGCCACCTTGAGCGATCTTTTCGGCAAGGGTCACATGCGCCACGCAGCGATCTTGCAGGGGCTTCTCGCCGGGATCGCATTTGTCGATGAAGCAGGAAATGACCCATTCGATCCAGTCCGCGGCATCCGCTTGCTTGCGCGCCGCTGCCCAAGCCCGCAGGCGCGCGGCATCGGGAAAAGGCGGGCCATAGCGGCGTATGCTCAATTCCAGTTCGCGGGTCAGGCGCAGATGCGTGCCCCGGTTGGCCCCGGTATGGGTCAAGGGGTGGCCCAGAAGGGTGATCAGCGCCTCGGCGGTCAGCCTGTGCTGGAACAGAGCCGCGACATGCCGCAGAAACCGGCCAGGCGGTGACAGGTTCAGCGGCGTCCCGGCGCTGTCGTCGGGCAGAATGTTCCACCGGTCCAGCGCGGCGGTGACCTGTCGTGTCAGCATCCGGTCGGGAGTGATCAGGGCAGCGGTGATCCCCTCCTCTGCGGCCTGCCGCAACCGCAGGGCAATCGCCATAGCCTCGGTCCTGAGTGACGGGGCTTCGACCAGGGTGACATTCGCGAAGCCATCGGGAATATCGCGCAAGGCAGGCCCTTCGGACAACCACTGATCCGTCACGGGCGCGGGCCGGAGCGCCAGCGACATCACGGCGTTGCGGGGTGGACATGGCGGCGGCAGGTCAGACCATCGCTGAATATCGGACGGTTCGAGCTCCATATCGCGCATCAGCAAGCGGAAACGAAACTGGGGATGATCCTCGGCGGTCAACGCTTCGTTCAGGTCGGACCATGCCTGATCCGGCATGTCGAAATCAAATCCCGGCAAGACAATCGCCCCTTGCGGAAGGCGCGCCACAGCAGACATCAACAGCCGGGTCGTGCCGCGTGATCCGGTCGATCCAGCCACGATCACCGGATGCTGTGGCGGGTTCAGGTCCCACCGGGCGATCAAGCCTTCGATCACCCGGCGTTGGCGCGCTTCGCGGTCGGGTGAGTCGGATGAGCCGTCGAAGAACTGCTGCACGATCCCAAGGAATTGCTGCGCCCGCGCCCAATGACCGGACTGGTCTGTCACGTCCAGCGCGCGGATGACGTCAGGGCTGACGCCTTCGCCCTGCATCTCGTCCAGCAGGTTCGCCAGGCTGTCCGACAGATCATATAGCGAGGCGCGTGGTGCCAGATCGGGCTGGCTATCCAGCAGCCTTGCCACCAGTTGCGAGATCTCCAAACGGCGTCGCAACGGAGAAACGGCTGGTGCGATCCGGGCAAGATCGGCGTGATCTCCAAGGTCGGTCACAAGCTGGATTCGCGGCAGGAGCAGGGCTGGCCCCGCGTCGAACAGATCGCGGATCCGTCGGGCCATCCGGCGTGTGTTCACGATCAGCTGCACGCGGGCCAAAGCGTCTGGAGGGTGCCCGGCGTGACGTGTCATCAGGCCTTGCACCAGAGCCTTCGGGAAATCGACCCCCGGTGGCAGACCAAAGACGCGGGCCTTGTCCGTGGAGTCAAACATCGCCGTATCCGATCATCCGTTCCGCCATGGCGATCCCGTCGGGGTGGCCCACATCGCACCATTGCCCCGGATAGCTGAGGCCGAACAACCGTCCGTCCGCCAGCATCCTGTCCCACAGGATATTCAGGGAAAATGCCTTGTCAGTGATGCTGGACAATCCCTCGGTTCTGATGATCTGCGCCCCACCATAGATCAGGCCGGGTCCGCGAGTCATGCGACCTGCTTCATCCAGAACGAAATCGCCTCGACCCGTGTGACCCACTGCCAATTGCGGCTGAATGCAGACGAGCAACGCATCCATGCGTGTCGGGTCCCATGCCGCCCGCGCCAGCGTCAGCGGATTGGGACCATGCCAGATTGCGTCCGTGTTCAGCGTGAAGACCGGCCCATCGCCCAAAAGCGGGAGGGCCTGCCGCAATCCGCCCCCTGTTTCGAGGATCTCGGGGGTTTCAAGGGACAGTGCGATGTCTTGGCCGGCCAGATGTGATGCCAGCATCTGGGACTTGTAGTGCAGATTGACCACTTTGCGCCCGATCCCCGCCGCGGTGACAAGATCCAGCGCATGATCCATCAGCGGCCGCCCCGCCACGGGGATCAGCGGTTTGGGCCGGTCGGCGGTCAGCGCACCCATCCGCGTGCCGAAGCCGGCCGCGAACAGCATCACGGCTTGGGGATCGTCGCGCATTTGTCCTTGAGCCTTTTCAGAATGGCGGGGGTTGGCGTTGGGAGGGCATCCGTGATCAGATCGGCGACGGGTGACAGGGCGGGATGTTCCAGATCCCGCAGCATGAGGTCCCAGACGCGGGGGATCAGATCAACGTAATGGGGTTTGCCGCCCATCAGGCAAAGTCTGCCGAATACCCCCAGAATCCGCAGATTTCGCTGCACGCCCAGCACGGCATAGGCCGCACGGAAAGTCGCATCGTCCTGACCTGTTGTCGCGATGTAGCGGGCGATCATCGCCTCCTCGATCACCGGGGGCACATCGCGCCGCGCATCCTGAAGCACTGACACCAGATCATAGGCCGGATGTCCCTTCATGGCGTCCTGAAAATCCAGAAGTCCCACGCGGGCGGGGCCTTGTCTGTCGGGCAGCCAGAGGAGGTTCTCGGCATGATAATCGCGTTGGATCAGCACCGGGGTTTCGCTGGCATGTTTTTGCAGGATCGGGGCGAAGGCGGCGCGAAAAGCGTGCTCGGACGCGGGGTCTTCGGCCACCGCGCCGCCCAGATACCAACGCCATGCGAGTGCCGCCATGTCCAGCATGACGGTTGGATCATAGGGCTTGAGATCTGTCGGTGGCGTCGCCTGATGAAGGTGCATCAAGGCATCTGTCGCGGCCTCGTAAAGCGGTCGCTCCAGTTCCGGTTCGCGTGGGATCACGCGGGCGAAAAGGTCGTCTCCCAGATCCTCGAGAAGCAGAAATCCATGCGCGGCATCCTCGGCCAGAATCTCTGGCGCGCTGAGACCCAGACCTTTCAGAAAGCGGGCGATCTGCATGAAAGGTCCGACATCTTCGCCCTTTTCACGCGGCGCATCCATCAGCACGGCGGATCTGCCGTTCAGATGGAGCCGTTCATACTTGCGGTTCGAGGCGTCCCCTGCCAGAGGCTTGCGCACCGACCCGGACCAGTCGGTCCCGGCGATGAAATTTTCCGCAAGAGTGTTCCGATCAGTCATGCAAAATCCCATTCAAGCGGGCCGCCCATCCGGGGGCTGTCCATGTCATTGATACCTCGCGCTCATCTTCGGCCAGTCCCTGCGAGAAACGTAGTTTCAGTGCATTTCCCGGCTCTAGCGAACCCAGACGGTCGGGCCACTCGACAAGACAGATGGCCGTGTCGAAGGCGTCTATCAGGCCCAGTTCGATGACGTCGTCTGGCGATGTGAGGCGATACAGGTCAGCGTGCCAGATCTCGACCCCATCCGCGTCGTAGGTCTGCACGAGTGTGAAGGTCGGCGAGGGAATATCCTCGGGCAGAGCAAGGCGGGACTGGATCAGGCTGCGCGCGAAATGGGTCTTGCCTGCACCGATCGAACCCTCCAGCAACACCGTGTCACCGGGTTTCAGGCGGGCACCAAGACGCACCGCGAGAGCGGCGGTTTGTTCAGGTGAGGACAGAGTGATCCGGGCGGTTTCTTGCAACATCGGGGCAGAGTAACGCGACCGTCACCGCCTGCAAGGGCCATCCGACCTGCGGTCAGGCAGGGCTGTGCAAAAGATCGCCCAGCGTGGGAACGGCAAGGGTTTCGCTGGTCTGGAACATGACCATCGTGGCCCCGCCCGCCATTGGCACGACCTGACAGGTCACCCTCCGACCGTCACGCAAGGTCACATCGGCCTGCCAGTCGCTGCGTTCGCCGAACTGCACCACAAAGTCGCGCAAGTCGCCCCAGACCGGCGTTGGCAGACTGCCCGCTTGCCAATGGCGCGATGCCTCGGTGACTGAGATGTCCGCAAAGCTGCTGTCGGGATCGATTCCCCACATCTGGCGGTAAGCGGTATTCGAGAATGCCAGAACGCCGGACGGCGAGAACACAGCGATGGATTGATCCAGCGTGTTCAGCACCGATTGACCCAGTTCGAGTTGGGACCGAAACCGCCGGGTCAGGGAAATCTCGGCGCTGATATCTTCGAAGAGGAAAGCAACCGCGCCGTCAGGATGGGGGCGTCCGCTGATCCTGTAGGTCAATCCTGACGGAAGGGACCATGTCTCGCGATATTGGCCATTGTCCGCGGCAGCCACCAGATCGGCGATCTGATCTCGCCAGGACCGGTAGTTCTTGGGTTCCGGCATCATTTGCCGATCCCTGAGCCTGTCGAAGAACGATAAAAGATTGGGTCGCGCGCTGAGAAACTCGGCAGGCAGGGATGTCAGGTCGATCAGTGCCGGATTGAACAGCGCCAACTGGCGTTTGCGGTCAAAGATCGCAAGGCCAATGGATAGCTGTGCGAAGGTCTTGGTCAGCGTCTGGACAAAGTTCCGTTGGGCGATTTCGGCGTTGACCACCGCATTCACATCGGTGGCATAGTTCATCCATCCCGTGTCCAGACGCAGCGAACGCACATCAAACCAATAGGGCTGCACTGAACCTAGCGGAGTGACTGACATCCGGTAGGATGTGCTGTCGCTATCGGTCGTGTACGGGATCTCGAACAAGGCAGGGCAATCGGCGTCTGGCGGCGGATCAGGTTTGAAGCGGGCGACAAGCTCCCTGTAGGCCGTATTGGCCCAGATGACTTGCCCGGTTCTGTCGGATTGCCAGATCGGATAGGGCGCGCCGGTCACGGCCTGCCGCAGCCACCCGGCCTCGTCCTGAAGGGAAGATTGAAAAGGAATCCCGCCGCATTCGGACAGGGTCAGGCGGGTGTGTCCGTCCCACCAATCTATCACGAGCTGCCCGCCGTCACCTTGCAGAACGGGCTTCAGCATAACGCGCCCCTGATTGCTTGCCATGTCCGGCGAGGTTGGCATGTCCGCAAACCTGTGGCTCAGGGCTTGCATCACCATGGACCAGTCGTTTTGCCAAGCATCCAGGTTGCCGGGCGGAGCATTCTCGCGGATAGCGTCAAGAAGCCTCTCGGCCGGTTTGGTGGATTGCACCAGATTGTGCCCGGCGAAGAGGAAAACAGCCACGTCGGCATCCGGAGGATCGTTTGACGCGGCACGGTCAAGACTGGAATTACCGACTTTTGAGGCATCCGACAGCAAGAGCAGGATCAGAACCAGAGTGCCCAGGACCAGCCCCGCCGTGACGGCGCTGCCAATTTGCAGTTGGCTGAGCAGATCCATTCGCTTATCCCCTGCAACATCGCGCAGAATACACTTTGAACGCGAAATCGTTAATGGCCCGTTAACGTAGCGAGAAATGCTGGATGGCTTTACCAAGAAGGCCGTCGCGGGGGATCAGTAATCGAGGCGCTGGTTTTCACCCATTGGCACCGCATTCTCGGCGCTGCGCGCGTCGATCTTGGCGCGTGGCCAGACAACCTCGACAATGGCTCCGCATTTCTCGGGCTGCTCGCCACTGACAAGATAGGGATCGCGCCCGTTGGCAAAGCTCAACTCGGCGCCCGACCGTTCCAGCAGGGTCTTGGCGATGAACAGTCCCAGACCCATGCCTTCGTATTCGGGCCTTTGGCTGCGTTCAGGTTCGGTGCGGCGCAGACGCATGAAGGGATCACCAATCCGGCCCATCATGCTGGGCGGATAACCCATTCCGTCATCCATGATCCGGACAGAAACCGTGTCTTCATCCCATGTCGTTTCGACCCAGACATTCGCCCGCGCAAAATCAACACCGTTCTGCAACAGGTTGCGCAGACCGTGCACAAGGTCTGGACGGCGCAGGACGACTGGTTGGTTCTGGCTGTCCTCGCTGTTCTGACCGTCCTGAAAATGGATATCCTTGCCCCGGTTCATGTGCGGAGCCGCCGCCTCGCGCAGGACGGTGCCCAAGGGAGCTTGCCGCAGCATCAGGTCGTCTTTTCCGGCCCGGCCCATGGAGCGCAGAATATCCCGGCACCTGTCTGCCTGCTGGCGGATCAGTCGCGCGTCTTCCTGCAACTCGGGGAAATCCTCAAGTTCTTCGATCAGTTCGGCACTTGTCAGCTTGATCGTGGCCAGAGGCGTGCCCAACTCATGCGCTGCGGCGGCCACAACCCCGCCAAGGTCGGTCAGTTTCTGCTCGCGCGCTAGTGCCATCTGCGTGGCCTGCAACGCATCGGACATCGAGTGCATCTCTTGCGTCACCCGGCGCGAGTAGAAGCTGAGGAACACGACGGCGATGGTAATGGCCACCCAGTTGCCGAACACGAAGATATCCGGCACTCGGAGCAGAAACCCCTGATCCGTGCGAAGGGGCAGATGGAATTCGGCCAGAAGGGTGACGGCCAGAATGGCTGTGATCCCCAGAAACACCGTGGATCGCAGGGTAAGCACCAATGCGGACACGGTTACCGGTCCAAGGATCAGGATGTAGAACGGGTTGTGCAGACCACCGGTCAGATACAGCAACAGCGCAAGTTGCAGCAGATCGAACAGGACCATCAGCAGGTTTTCGGTCTCGGACAGGCGCTTGTTCTCGGGGAAGATGAACATTGCGATCAGGTTGCCCATGACCGAAACACTCACCACCAAAAGACAGAGTGCCATCTCGATCTGGAGATTGTAGGCTTGCTGGGCGACGAAAAGCGCCACAAGCTGACCCACGACAGCACCCCAGCGCAGCAGGATGATCGTGCGCAGGCGCACCCAGTTCCCGCGTTCGTGACCCTTGAGGACGCCTAGTTGACTATCACTCATATGTGCGCCTTCGTCCCGTTGCATGTCAGGCTCAAGTCGTAAATATGCACCCCGACGGATGAATAGCCAGCCCTGCCGCGAAAAGGAGAAACTGCCATGCTTCGGATCTATGCCATCGGTGCCGCTGGTCTTGTGGTCGCCATGACTGCCGGCGTGTATATTTACACGCAACTGGCCGGAGAGCCCGACAAGTATGCCCAGTGCCGCAGCACGGCCATTGCCGGGGGCAGTTCGCAGATCGGCGGCCCTTTCACCCTGATCGACGAAACCGGCGCGACCGTGACCGATGCCGAGGTGATCGACCAGCCTGCGCTGATCTATTTCGGCTATACGTTCTGCCCCGATGTCTGCCCGCTTGATACCGCCCGCAATGCTGAGGCGATCGACATCCTTGAAGAACGTGGTCTGATGGTGAAGCCGGTCTTTATCTCGATCGACCCGGAGCGGGACACACCCGAGGTGGTTGATGCCTTTACCGCCAACCTTCACGAGCGGATGCTGGGGTTGACAGGCACGCCCGAGCAGGTGCGCGAGGCCAGCCGCGCCTATCGGACCTTCTATCAGAAGCAGGAACCGAGTGAGGGTAACGAGGACTACTACCTCGTGGATCACTCAACCATGACTTATCTGGTCTTTCCCGAGGAAGGTTTCATCGAGGTTTTCCAGCGCTCGCTGCGCGCGGAAGACGTGGCTGACCGCGTCCAGTGCTTTCTTGAAGCCAGTTGACAGGTCACGTTGACATCACGGAGATGACAGTCCGGTTTGACGCTTGCGGGGACGCGCTATAATACCCTTGTGTGATCGTTCAATTGATCGGGGGAGTATCGCGTGGCCGAAGACCTTTACGATATCGGAGAGGACCGTACGCTTCTACTGGTCGATGATGACGATGCGTTTCTGAAACGCCTTGCCAAAGCAATGGAAAAGCGCGGTTTCGACGTCGAGATGGCAGGCTCGGTTGCGGCCGGGAAAGCCATAGCCACGGCCCGCCCTCCTGCCTATGCGGTGTGCGATCTGCGGCTTGAAGACGGCAATGGTCTGGACGTGGTGGAAGTGCTGCGCGAGAAGCGTCCCGACTGCCGGATTGTTGTTCTGACAGGCTATGGTGCGATTGCCACCGCAGTGGCGGCGGTCAAGATCGGCGCGACCGATTATCTTAGCAAGCCTGCGGATGCGACGGATATCACCAATGCGCTGCTGGCGACCGGTGCGGAACTGCCGCCACCGCCCGAGAACCCCATGAGTGCGGATCGGGTCCGTTGGGAGCATATCCAGCGGGTCTATGAATTGTGTGATCGCAACGTGTCCGAGACGGCCCGGCGCCTGAACATGCATCGGCGCACGTTGCAGCGCATTCTTGCGAAACGCTCGCCCCGCTAAAGCCTATGGGCCAAAGCGATGGGCGATTTCTGACAGGAACTGCTGACAGGATTTGTCATAAGCCTGAACGATGGCCCCTGTATCGACCTTGGCCCCTTGCCCCTGAGCGGCCATCTTTTCGCCGAGGTGGCAGAGTGCAGCGACGTCGATAAAGCCGAGATTCAGAACGCCGCCCTTGAGGAACTGGAGATCCACCTCCAGCCGTTCGGGATCAGGGCTTTCCCTGACCTGCGCGATCGCATCGCCGATTTCGGTCAGAAACAGATCAATGACATCGGAAAAAGCCTCTGCCCCGATTTCGTCATGCAAGTCCTGCACCCGCATCCAGTCTATCATGACCATCCCCTTCCGGCTGCGACGCAGGCTAGAAAGATCCCCTTAAAACATTGTGAACATGTAAAAATTTAAGGTTCAGACTGCATAAAGGATTGGTTGGTAATCCGGCGGACGCAAGTTTGAAAAAGGCAAGGTCTGGTGTCCGCCCATGTAAAACAGTCGTTGAGGGAGCCTCATTCCGCCGCGGGTTCTGGCGATGAACCGATGCATGTGCTCGTGGTCGATGACAGCGGTCTGCAACGGCGAATCCTGAGCGCGTCGCTGGCGCGTTGGGGTTATCGCGTGTCCGAGGCGGAAAGCGGGCAGGACGCGCTGGGCATTTGCCTGTCCGATCCGCCTGATCTTGTGCTGAGTGACTGGATGATGCCCGGTATGGACGGGCTGGAATTCTGCAAGGCGTTCCGCGTCCTGCCGCGCGATGGCTATGGCTATTTCATCCTGCTGACGTCGAAAAGCGAGAAGGAGGAGGTTGCTCTGGGTCTTGATTGCGGGGCAGATGACTTCCTGACAAAGCCGGTCAATCCGGCCGAACTGCGCGCCCGGATGAGTGCGGGCACCCGGATTATCGGGATGCAGAGACAACTGACCGAAAAGAATCGGCTGATCGGCAGCACTCTTCAGGAATTGCAGGCCCTTTACGATGCCCTTGACAGCGACCTGATCGAGGCCCGGAAGTTGCAGCAATCTTTGGTGCGGGAAAGGTTCCGCGATTTTGGGCCGGCACAAGTTTCGCTGATGCTGCGGCCCAGTGGTCATGTCGGTGGCGATCTGGTGGGATTCTATCCGGCGGGCGGAACGCGGGTCGGTCTTTTCGCAATCGACGTGTCGGGACATGGGATCAGTTCCGCATTGATGACTGCCCGTTTGGCAGGCTACCTCTCGTCGTCCTCACCGGAATACAACGTGGCCCTGATACGCGACCCTGAAGGGGGCCACACACCGCTGCCGCCATCGCGGGTTGTCGCAACCCTGAACAGGCTGGTGCTGGAGGAGTTGCAGACAGAGCATTACTTTACCATGCTGCTGGCAGATCTGGATCTGACCACGGGTCGCGTGGTGATGGTGCAGGCTGGCCATCCGCATCCTTTGATCCAGCGTCTTGATGGGCGGATCGAAGTGCTGGGCCAGGGTGGCTTGCCGGTTGGCTTGCTTGATGATGCCGCCTTTCACGAGTTCAGTTGCACGCTTGGCCCCGGCGATCGGTTGGTCATCCTGTCCGATGGTGTGCTGGAATGTCCGGACCCCCAGACCACGCTGCTGGGAAGCGACGTGATTGCCGGGATTCTGGACCGGCTGCGCGACATGAGCGGCACGTCATTTCTGGAAGCGATGATCTGGCATCTGACGGAACATGCCGGTGGAGGGGACTTTCCAGACGATGTATCTGCAATCCTGCTGGAGTACACGGGGCAGACGGCGTCACCGATACCGTGGCGCGCCCATCAGCCGTGATACGAAGTGCCGGTCGCCCGCGTTGCCAAGTTTCTGTGCGGCGACGTCGGGTGGCATCCACAAGGCCATATGTCCCGGCTCGCTGGGTGGTCCGATCTGACGGACAGGCCGTGCGACATAGATCATACAGAGCTTCTCGGCCCAAAGGTCATACTCGGGCATATAGGTGAACCGACGGAAGGTGCCGACCCGACGCGGTGCAGCGATGGTCCATCCGGTTTCCTCGAAAACCTCGCGGTGCAAGGCTGCCAGCGGTGATTCGCCTGGATCAATCCCGCCGCCGGGAAGCTGAAACTCTGGCAATGGTTCAGACTGATGCGTCAGCAGCAGATCCGTGCCCCGCGTCAGTATTGCATAGGCCCCCGGCCTGCGTTTGTAGACCTGCCCGTGCCGGGGCGACTCGCCGAACCGTCTGATCATCATGTCACCCTATGCACAGGCCATGCGCGGTGGTGATGGCAGCCATTCCCTTGGTGCCCGCCTTGCCCCGCCTATATACACGCGGTATGCCAAGAGACGGCGCTTAAGGAAACCCCATGACACTTGGATCGAAAATCGCCTGGGACGATACGGTATTGCCGTTCCAGCTGGACAACTCGGATATACGTGGCCGCGTGGCGCGGCTGGACGGGGTGCTGGACGGCATCCTGAAGCAGCACGACTATCCGCCCGTGGTCGAGGCATTGGTGGCCGAAATGGCCCTGCTGACCGCGCTGATCGGCCAGACCGTCAAGCTGCGCTGGAAATTGCAGCTTCAGGTGCAGTCCAAGGGTCCGGTGAGAATGATCGCCACGGATTATTATGGCCCGACCGAGGAAGGCGAGCCGGCGCGGATTCGCGCCTATGCCAGCTATGACGCGGACCGCCTGTCGGAGGGGAAACCTTTTGATCAGGTCGGCACGGGCTATTTCGCGATCATGATTGACCAGGGTCGGGATATGGCTCCCTATCAGGGGATAACCCCATTGGCGGGCGGGTCACTGGCGGCCTGCGCCGAGGCTTACTTCGCCCAGTCCGAGCAGTTGCCAACGCGGTTCGCGCTCAGTTTCGGCAAATCCACGGAACGTGGTGGCCGGGAATACTGGCGCGCGGGTGGTGTCATGTTGCAGCACATGCCCAAGGCGTCACCCTTCGCCAAAGGGGTCGAGGCGACGGGACATGATGGTCTTTTGCATGCTCGCGACCTTGTCGATGGCGAGGATGGCGAGAACTGGAACCGCGCCAACCTGCTGCTCGATACAGTCGAGGAGTTGGAACTGGTCGGTCCGCGTGTGGCACCGACAGACTTGCTGATCCGGCTGTTCCACGAGGAAGCGCCGCGCGTTTTCGATGCGCAGCCCGTTCGGTTCGGCTGCACCTGTTCCGAGGATCGCGTGCGGCAAAGCCTGTCGATCTATTCGGCCAAGGACATCGAGACGATGACAACCGACGACGGTCTTGTCACGGCCGATTGCCAGTATTGTGGGGCTCATTACGTTCTCGATCCGAAAACGCTGGGCTTCGATGCCAAAGGGGCTGACGGGGATGGCCAATGACACCATCCCTGCCGATCCTCTGGCGCATGTGATCAAGGCGCTGGGCCGCGAAGGGCGGCCCTCGTCGGATTTTGACCTGAACCCGGATGTTGTCCTGCCCGAAGGTCGTCGTCTTCGGGCGGCGGGCGTGCTTGTGCCGCTGATCGCGCGGCCCTTCGGGATGCAGGTGATCCTGACAAAACGGTCTTCCGCGCTCAAGCATCATCCCGGTCAGATTGCCTTTCCGGGTGGTAAGCAAGACGAAGGGGATGCGGATGTGATCGCGGCGGCGCTGCGCGAGGCCGAAGAGGAGATCGCGCTGGATCGTGCCAATGTCGAGGTTCTGGGCACGATGCCCGCGCATGAAACCGTTACAGGTTTCATCGTGACCCCGGTTCTGGCGCGGGTCCGCGCGCCGTTTCAGCCTCGCCCGGAACCCGGCGAAGTCGCCGAGGTGTTCGAGGCTCCGCTGTCCCATGTGACCGATCCCGCGCGCTTCATCATCCAGTCGCGGCGCTGGCGTGGGCAGCGGCGGCACTATTTCACCGTGCCCTACGGCCCCTATTACATCTGGGGTGCAACCGCCCGCATCCTGCGCGCGTTGGCAGACAGGATGGACGGCTGATGCGGATCGCGGCAGACTGGATCGTGGCGGACCACACGCAGGCCGTTTGCCAGATGCTGATCCAGGCAGGTTACAAGTCCTTGTTCGTCGGAGGATGTGTGCGCAACGCGATTATCGGCGCGCCGGTAACGGATATTGACATCGCCACCGACGCCCGTCCCGAAGTGGTGATGGAACTGGCCAAGGACGCGGGACTGCGCCCCGTTCCGACCGGAATAGAACATGGCACCGTCACAGTCATTGCGGGCGGTGTGCCGCATGAGGTCACGACCTTTCGGCGCGACGTGGAAACGGATGGACGCCGCGCGGTGGTCGCATTTTCGACTCGGGTCGAGGATGACGCGCGTCGACGTGACTTCACCATGAATGCGCTCTATGCGGATGCGGCTGGAACGGTGCTTGATCCGCTGGGTGGGCTGCCTGACCTGATGGCACGTCGCGTCCGTTTTATCGAGGATGCCTCTGCGCGCATTGCGGAAGATTATCTGCGTATCCTGCGCTTTTTCCGGTTTCACGCGTGGTATGGTGACGAGGCAGAAGGGCTTGATCCGCAGGCGCTTGCTGCGATTGCTGCGGCCACCGATGGTCTGGCCCAACTGTCACGCGAAAGGGTCGGCGCAGAGGTTCGCAAATTGCTGGCGGCACCCGATCCCGCGCCATCCGTTGCGGCGATGCGGGCCTGTGGGGTTCTGACCCGTATCCTGCCGGGCGCAGATGATCGCGCGCTTGCGCCCCTGATTCATCTTGAGGTCGAGAGCGGCCTTCAGCCGGATTGGCTGGCACGGCTGGCCGCGCTGTCCGGTCCGGAGGCTGCGCCCCGGTTGCGGCTGTCCCGATCAGAGGAAGCCCGGCTTTGCACGTTACGCGACGGTATCGGGTCGATGCGCGGGGCGGGTGAACTGGGTTTCCGTCTGGGGTATGATGATGCGCGTGCAGTTCTTCTGTTGCGCGCAGCCGTGATGGGCATACCGATTGATCCGTCCAGCCTGCACGCTGCTGAAGAGGGCGCGGCGGCTGTTTTTCCTGTTGCCGCCGCCGATCTGATGCCCGGCTTTACCGGACCCGCGCTGGGTCGCGAGCTTGAGAGGCTCAAGTCCCTCTGGATCGAGTCGGGTTTCCGCCTTTCACGCGAAGATCTGCTGAAAGACTGCTGATGCCTCCCCTGCCCTTGCGGTCCGGGGCAATCGGGTCTTTCTTGACCACCACTCCTGCGGGCTAGGTTCAGACCCAGGACATGACAGATCCAGAAAGACCCATGATGAACGCCGCCACCCATATCGACCCGTTTCGCCCTGCCGAGGGTCCGCCGCCGCAATCGCTGGGCGCATTCTTCCGTTGGGCGCTTTCTGGATCATGGCCTGCGCTGTGGCTGGCGACAGTCTTGTCGGCCGCAGCCGGGGCGCTGGAGGCAGGGACGGCTCTGATCCTTGGCATGGTGATCGACGGCGCGATCGCCAGCGGACCCGATGCCTTCTTTTCGATGTCGAATGTGGTGACGATCCTTGTTGCGCTGGGCTTTTTCATCATCCTGCGCCCACTGGCCTTTGGTCTGTCTTCGGCGGCAAACTCGATCATCGTGCAACCCAACGTGAATCCGCTGGTCCTCAGCCGTCTGCATCGTTGGACATTGGGACAGTCGGTCAAGTTCTTCGACGATGACTTCGCGGGGCGGATCGCGCAAAAACAGATGCAGACGGCCCGAGCGATCACGGATGTCGCTGTCGAGATGATCAACGTCGTTGCCTTTGCGCTGGCCTCGCTAATCGGGTCGATCTTCCTTTTGCTTGCCATTGATACCCGTGTCGCACTGGTGTTCGTGCTGTGGCTTGCCTCGTATTTTATTCTGATCCGCGTCTTCCTGCCGCGAATCCGCGCATTGGCGGGGAAGCGCGCGGGAGCGCGGGCGATGGTGTCGGGGCAGGTTGTGGATACGATCACCAACATCAAGACAGTGAAACTGTTCGCCCATGCCGACCACGAGGATCGCGCAGCACTGGGCGCGATGCAGAAGTTCAGGGACAGCTCGCTGCATTTCGGCAAGCTGTCAGCGGTGTTCCGGGTGGCCCTGATGACGCTGGCCGGTATTCTGCCGGTTCTGCTGATCGGTGGCACGCTGATCTTCTGGTCCCAAGGCACAGCGACGGAAGGCGATATCGTCGCCGCCGGGGCCGTGTCGATCCGCATCGCGCAGATGACCGGCTGGGTCAGTTTCACGCTGATGGCCATCTATTCCAACATCGGTGAGATCGAGGACGGTATCCGCACTCTGACGCCGCGGACCCGTGTCGATGATGCAGAAACAGCCCCCGCCCTGCAGGTGCCTGAGGGCCGTATCCGGTTTGAAGGTCTTGGATTTGCCTATGGCCGTGATGCGGGCGGGATCAGTGGCATTGATCTGGAGGTGAAGCCGGGGGAAAAGCTGGGCATCGTGGGGGCTTCGGGGGCAGGGAAATCCACGCTCGTGGCTTTGCTGCTGCGGCTTTACGATCCCGAAGAAGGGCGGATCACCATTGATGGGCAGGACATCCGCGACGTGACGCAGGAAAGCCTGCGCCGCCAGATCGGGATGGTGACGCAGGAAACCGCGATGTTCAATCGCTCGGCCCGCGACAACATCCTCTATGGGCGCCCTGATGCCACGCAGGATGAGGTGATCGCCGCTGCGACCAAGGCCGAAGCGCATGAATTCATCAAGGAGCTTCAGGATCACAAGGGCCGGCGCGGGTATGACGCGCATCTGGGCGAACGTGGTGTGAAACTGTCGGGCGGTCAGCGCCAGCGGATCGCACTGGCCCGCGCCATCCTCAAGGACGCGCCGATCCTTGTGCTGGACGAGGCGACAAGCGCACTGGACAGCGAGGTCGAGGCGTCGATCCAGACGGCGCTGGAGCGCGTGATGGAAGGCAAAACCGTTCTGGCCGTGGCGCATCGGTTGTCCACCATCAGTCAGATGGACCGGATCGTGGTGCTGGACCGGGGCCGGATCGTCGAGCAGGGCACTCATGATGACCTGTTGGCGGCAGGCGGGCTTTATGCGCGCTATTGGGATCGGCAGTCAGGTGGGTTCATCGGCCTCAAGGATGCCGCCGAATAGGGCTTTATGCAGACCCTGCGGCGGGGGATCCCCCGCAACATGACAGAGCATCGCATCATCAGGCTGGGACATCAGGGCGACGGGATCGCCCAAGGTCCGGTCTTTGCCCCTTTGACCCTGCCCGGCGAGGTTGTGACTGGCACGCTTGACGGTGACCGGCTGAGCGAGGTGCGGATCGTCAAACCGTCTTCGTCACGCGTCGCCCCGCCGTGCCGTCACTACAAGGCCTGTGGTGGCTGTCAGGTCATGCATGCCTCTGACGACTTCGTGGCCAGCTGGAAAACCGATGTGGTGCGGGCGGCCTTGTTCGCGCAGGGGATCGAGGCGGAGTTTCGTCCGATCCTGACCTCTTCTCCGAGGTCGCGACGGCGCGCGTCCCTGTCCGTGCGACGCACCAAGAAAGGCGCCATGGCTGGTTTTCATGCCCGCGCCTCGGACACTTTGATCGAAATCCCCGATTGCCAGTTGCTGTTGCCTGAATTGATGGTCGCCCTGCCCTTGGCCGAAGCACTGGCCGTGGCGGGCGGCAGCCGCAAGGGTGAGCTAACGGTTCAAGTCACGCAGAGCGACAATGGTCTGGATGTGTTGGTCACAGGCGGCAAGCCGCTGGATGGACCCCTGCGCATCGCGATTGCCGCCGAGGCGGAGCGTTTTCGCCTGGCCCGTCTGGTCTGGGAGGATGAGCTGGTCGGGATGCGCCAACCCCCGGTGCAGCGCTTTGGTGCAGCCCGTGTCGTGCCGCCGCCTGGTGCTTTTCTGCAAGCCACGGCCGAGGGCGAGGCGGCCTTGCTGGCGGCCGTGACCGAAGCTGTCGGCGGTGCCGCACGGGTTGTGGATCTGTTCGCGGGCTGTGGCACCTTTGCGTTGCCATTGGCGTCAAATGCTGAAGTTCTTGCCGTGGAAAGCGATTCAGCCATGCTGAAGGCGTTGGATCAGGGCTGGCGGCAGGCCGAAGGGTTGAAGCGCGTGACGACCGAGACGCGTGATCTGTTCCGCCGGCCCCTGCTGCCGGACGAGTTGAAGCGCTTTGACGCTGCGGTGATTGACCCGCCCCGCGCCGGGGCCGAGGCGCAAGTGGCCGAGCTGGCCAAGGCCCGGATCGGGCGGATTGCCTTTGTCTCCTGCAACCCCGTGACGTTCGCCAGAGATGCGAAAATCCTGCTGGACGCAGGTTATCGCCTTGAATGGGTGCAGGTTGTGGATCAATTTCGCTGGTCCACGCATGTAGAGCTTGCAGCCTTCTTTGCCGCCCCACATATCTGACGCCGCGCAGGATCGTTTCCAACCGGAGCATGTGATGACTTTTCAGACCCGTCTGGCCGATTGGCTGGCCAGCCCTATTGTGACCAATTTTGTGATTGCCGTCATTCTTGTGAACGCTGTCACGCTGGGACTTGAAACTTCGGATACGGCCATGGCTGCGGCGGGCCCGATGATCCTGATGATAGACCGTATCTGCCTGTCGATCTTTGTGGTCGAGATCATCCTCAAGCTGATCGCGCACGGACGACATTTTTTCCGGTCGGCGTGGAACCTGTTTGATTTCGTGATCGTCGGTATCGCCCTTGTTCCCAATGCCCAGGGCATGTCCGTTCTGCGGGCGTTGCGGATCCTGCGGGTGCTGCGGGTCATCTCGGTCGCGCCGCGTCTGCGTCGGGTCGTGGAAGGGTTCATTACCGCGCTGCCCGGCATGGGCAGTGTCTTTCTGCTGATGGCGATCATCTTCTATATCGGCTCTGTCATGGCCACAAAGCTGTTCGGTGACAGCTTCCCCGAATGGTTCGGCACTCTGGGTGCCAGCGCCTATTCGCTGTTCCAGATCATGACTTTGGAAAGCTGGTCCATGGGGGTCGTGCGCCCCGTGATGGAAGTCTACCCCTATGCCTGGGCCTTTTTCGTGCCCTTCATTCTTGTGACGACTTTCGCGGTGGTCAACCTGTTGGTCGGTCTGGTCGTGAACTCGATGCAGGACGCCCATGCCGAGGAAAGCAACGAGAAGACGGATGTCTACCGCGAAGAGGTTCTGGCCCGACTGAGGGCGATCGAAGAGCGCATGAACGCCCGCGACAAGGTGTAACGGATTCTTCAAAGAGAGAAGTTTAACCTATCTGCCTGATCGTTTTCCGTGTATTCCATGGACAAAAAACATGATCGAGCGGACATGATAAACAGGCGTTTTCTTTTACTCGCGCTGCCTTTGGTGGCGGCGGCGTGCGGGCGCACCCCGAGCAAGTTCCTTGTCTACAGGGGGCCTCAGGTGACTCGTGTTCTGGTCTTCAAGGAGGCCAGGCGCATGCATCTGATGCATTTCGACCGAGCACTTGCGTCTTTCGAGATTGATCTGGGTTTCGCGCCGGTCGGTCACAAGAATTTTGAGGGTGACGGGCGCACACCCGAAGGTGAGTATCTGATCGACCGTCGCAATCCGAACAGCCGTTTTCATTTGTCGCTGGGCATCTCTTATCCCAACGAGGAAGACATCGCCCGTGCGCTGGCCGCAGGCAAGAAACCTGGCGGTGACATCTTCATCCATGGGCGTCCGCGCCTGTATCAAAACGGCCAAAGAGACTGGACCTGGGGCTGCATTGCGGTGACTGACGCGGAAATGGAGGTCATCTATTCGATGGTGCAGGACGGCACGCCGATCTCGATCTTTCCCTGAAGGGTTTGGCGGCACACAAAACCCCGGATCAGCGTCCGGGGTTTTTGTAGATCACAGAGTTCTTGGGCTTACTTGGCCAGGATCAGAGTCCACCACAGCTTGCCATTGTTTTCTTGATACCAGGAGAAACCCATACTGCGCGCCTGAGGGTCAAGAATGACACGGCGTGTGTCGGGCTGGTCCATCCAGGCCGCCAATGTTTCAAGCTCGGTCTCGTAGGTTTCCGAGATCGTCTCACCCACAAGTTGCCCGGCATATCCGGAGCGCTGCACCCGGTCGATCGGCGAAGAGCCATCCGAACCGAAGTGCCAAGGCCGGTTCTGCACCGACATGTCACGAGAATGCGTTGCGGCCGCTGCCGTCAACTTTGCGTTCAACTCGACAGGTGCGGCACCGGCAGCCTGCCGCAGCGCATTGACCGAATCGAGCATGCGGAACTGAACTTCAGCCGTCTCGCCTGCTGAAATGCGATAGACTCGCGGCAACGGGCGTCCATCTGGACCCATGGTCGGGGGTGGAGGGGTCGCGCACCCTGCGAGCACAAGTGCAATTGCGGCAAAAAGAGCGGGAATTCGAAGCATTTGGCATAATCCTGGTCAGTTGAGCATGCTTTATCCCGGTCAGGTGCTATATTAAACCCACTTCGGCGTGAGTACGCCAAATGACGCCGGTTTGATTTGCGACTGCGTCTTTCACGCAATAAATTCGAGTCCGATTGGCAGTAGCCCTGTCGTGGAGTAGTACGATGACTGATAAATACAACAATGCCTTCAATCGGCGTGCATTCCTTGCCGGAAGCGCTGCGGTTCTGGCGGCACCGGCCTTCGCCCAGAATGTGAACGGAGCCGATACTGTCGAGGTTGAACGCGACCTGTCGCAGGTTGTGCGGCGCAACGCCTCCAGCTTCCGCACGCTGGATTGGCGGCCCTATTTCTCGGATCTGCGCAATGGCGCGGTCCTAGTGGATATCGATTCGCGCGCCTTGCACTACTGGTCTGCGGACGGCTCGACCTACAAGCTTTACCCGTCCAGCGTTCCTCTTTCCGAGGACCTGACACGTCGCGGGCGCACGTCGGTGATTCGCAAGGTTGAGGGTCCAAGTTGGGCCCCCACGCCCTCGATGAAGGAGCGCAATCCCGAATGGCCGGACTTCGTGCCGCCGGGGCCGGACAACCCGCTTGGCACTCATGCCCTGTATCTGAGCTGGACCTATTATCGGATCCACGGGACTCATGACACGCGCAAAATCGGGCGGCGATCCTCCAACGGATGCATCGGTTTGTACAACGAACATATCGCTGAACTGTATGCAATGACGCAGGTCGGCACGCAGGTGTTGCTAATTTGACGACATTCTCTCGCTGGTGGGAAAAACGCTTGCGAGTGGATTTGCATTTGCTTCGGATTACTGCTTTAGACAATAATACGAGGTACGTCTTGGGCGCTTGGCGTGTACTGGTGACACGCCGGCCGAATATCTGGAGGTTAATATGAAGAAACTCGTTCTCGCAGCTGCCGTGACTGCTGCCGCTTCGACCGCTTACGCTGGCAACCTGGCTGAGCCCGTCATCGAAGCACCTGTTGTTGTTGAAGAAACCGCTGGTTCGTCCGGTGGCGGCGTTCTGATTCCCCTGCTGATCCTGGCAGTGGTTGCAGCAGCTGTCGCAAGCTGATCTGACCAACGTGTAATAGAAAAAGGCGGTGATGTTTCACCGCCTTTTTTTATGTCTGCGATTGTCTCATGCACCGAGACAGTTACGAAGAGAGGCTGTCAGTCCAGCCACCCCTTGAGGTTGTCCTCGATGACCGCACTGAGCGCCGCGATATGCGCATCGTCATCATTCAGGCAGGGAATATAGGTGAAATGGTCACCACCCGCCTCTTCAAAGCTTTCCTTGATCTCTTCGTTGATCTCTTCCAGCGTTTCGATGCAGTCGGCTGAAAAGGCTGGCGCGATGACCGCGATGCGCTTCTTGCCCTCTTCCTTGGCCAGACGCGCCACTTCTTCGACCGTATAGGGTTTCAGCCATTCTTCAGGGCCGAAACGCGACTGAAAGGTCGTTACGATCTGCGTCTTGTCCCATCCCAGCCGCTCCATCAAAAGGCGTGTCGTTTTCTGACACTGGCAATGATAGGGGTCACCTTCCAGCAGGTAGCGCTTGGGCACCCCGTGGTAAGAGCAGACCAGAACCTCGGGTTTGTGTTCTTCGGCGGCATAGGCCCGTTCGACCGACTGCGCGAGCGCCTCGATATACAACGGATGCTCGTAATAGGGATCGACGACACGGGCGGTCGGCTGCCACTTCTCCTCCATCAGGGAGCGGAAGAACTGATCGTTCGCGGTGGCGGACGTTGCCCCGGCATAATGCGGATAAAGCGGGAAAAACAGGATCTTGCGGCAACCGGCATCCACCATCGCGCGCACCTTCGACTTGGTGGACGGATTGCCGTATCGCATGCAGAAATCCACAACGACCTGATCGCCATAACGCGCCTTCATCGTCTCGGTGATCTTGGCGGTCTGATCCTTGGTGATCGTCATCAAGGGGCTTTCACCCTTGTCGTGGTTCCAGATCGATTGATAGTTCTTGCCGCTGCTGAAGGGCCGCTTGCTGAGAATGATCAGCTGCAACAGTGGCTGCCAGAGCCACGGGCTGTAGTCGATCACCCGGCGGTCCGACAGGAACTCGTTCAGATAGCGGCGCATCGACCAGTAGTCGTAATTGTCCGGCGTTCCAAGGTTGGCCAGCAGGATACCCACTTTACCCATCGCAACGCGGGGATGGTCGGGCTGCGACATGGGTGGTCTTACGGCGTTCGCATCAGTCGTTTCGGTCGCGGTGGCATCCAGCATCTGGGCCCTCGTTCATAGTGTTTTTTGAATGGGTCAGCACGGGACATAAAGGTTCTGAACGGATCGTCAATCTTGCAGCTTCGATTCGACGCTTCCCAGAACATCTGCAAGCCGTGTCTGTGCAGATCCTGGGCGCAGTGGTTGGGGTTGGCTGGCATCAGGTGCCCAGCCACTGAGAAAGATCATTTCGAAGGTCGCAGGGATACGACCATCGGCATCGGCATGCTGGGCGGCATAGATCCGCGCCGCTTCATGCAGGACACCGCGACCTGTGGGGCGGCGCAAGCGTGCGTGCAGGGCATTGCCCTCGCCCATCGCGCGCAGATCGCGCATCAGAGCGAAGGCATCGCTATAGCTCGCCGTCAGGCTGATGCTGTCGGCAACAGGTAAAGCAAGGCCCGCACGCTGCAATAGACCGCCCAGATCCCGGATTTCGCCCATCGGCAGGACACGCGGCGACAGGCCGCCAGTCACACGCACTTCGGCTTCGGCGAGGGCGCTGCGCAACTCGTGCAGGGTCTGCCCGCCAAACAGCGACACAAGACACAATCCATCAGGTCGCAAAGCCCGGCGCGCCTGAATAAGCTGACCCACCGGATCGCTGGACCAGTGCAATGCCAGCGAATGGATCACAAGATCATGGGCACCTTCCTCAAGCTCCAGAACCTCGTTATCCGCGACAATTTGCGCATCCGGCAGAACGGATTTCCAAAGCTGCGGAAATCCGGTCACCACGGCAGGCTTCGTAAATGACCTGTTAACCAGTTCCAGACGATCCTTGACCTCGAGGGCAGCTTCTTCCTGCAAGAACAATGCAGGTGCCCGCGCCGCGCGGGCACGGTTGCGGATCAGGGCTGCGCGGTCGGTCAACTTGGGAGTCTGGGTCATGGGCGGCATATAAGCGGATGGTGGCGAAGTTTCAAACGGCACTGCGCCTTGTCTATCCGCCGCGCTGCCTGTGCTGTGGCGGGCTTGTGGAGACCGAGTTCGGCCTCTGCGCCACATGCTGGCGTGACGCGGCTTTCATTACCGGGCTGGTCTGCGATCTCTGCGGCACGCCGCTGCCCGGTGAGGCGCATCCGACCGATGTCGTGCATTGCGACGATTGCATGACCATCGCACGCCCTTGGTCGCGCGGAAGGGCCACGTTCCTTTACCGCGATACGGCGCGCAAACTGGTGCTGTCTCTGAAACATGGGGACCGACTTGATATTGCAAAACCCGTGGCCGCATGGATGGCAAAAGCGGCGCGGCCCATTCTTTTGCCTGACATGCTGGTCGCGCCAGTACCGCTGCACTGGATGCGGCTTCTCAAGCGACGCTACAACCAGTCTGTACTGCTGTCAGATTCTGTGGCGCGTGCAACGGGTTTGTCCCATTGCCCCGATCTTTTGACACGCATTCGCCGGACACCATCGCTGGACGGGGCCAGCCGGGACACCCGCTTTGCCACCCTGAATGCAGCAATCAGCGTCACACCCGCGCGCAGACACCGGGTCATCGGTCGCAAGGTCCTGATTGTGGATGATGTCATGACATCGGGCGCGACTCTGGCCGCCTGTGCGGAGGCGTGTCTGGCGTCCGGAGCCGCGCAAGTTTTCGTGCTTACACTGGCGCGCGTTGCAAAGGACGCTTAAATCACGGACAAGTTGGACGTGATCAAAGGACAACCAATAAAATGCAATCCGTTGAAATCTACACCTCGCCGCTGTGTGGCTATTGCCACGCGGCCAAACGCCTGCTGACCCAGAAAGGTGTAAGCTTTTCCGAGATTGACGTTCTGGCCCAGCCTGATCGCAAACCCGAGATGATCCAGCGCGCCAATGGCGGGCGCACCGTGCCGCAGATCTTTATCGGCACCACCCATGTGGGCGGCTGTGATGATCTTTTTGCGCTGGAAAGCGCGGGCAAGCTTGACGCGCTGCTCAAAGGATAACACCCGATGAAGGCTGCCTTGCTGCAACTGACGTCAAGCGACGATCCGGCCGAGAACCTCGGGATCGTGCAGAAGATGATGCGGCAGGCGGCGGAACAGGGCGCAGGGTTCGTGCTCACTCCTGAAGTGACGAACTGCGTCTCGTCCGATCGCGCGCATCAGGCACGCGTGCTTTCCACGCAAGATGATGACCCAACCTTGGCCGGTTTGCGTGACGAGGCGGCGCGCTTGGGCCTGTGGCTGTTGATCGGGTCTCTTGCGCTCAAAACCACAGATGCGGACGGGCGATTTGCCAACCGTTCGTTTCTGATTGGGCCGGATGGGACCATCCGGGCATGGTATGACAAGATCCATATGTTCGATGTGCAGGTGTCTGAGACCGAGACCTATCGCGAATCCGCAGGCTTTCGCCCCGGTGAACGCGCGGTGTTGGCGGATGCCGGGTTCGCCCGGATCGGTATGACCGTCTGCTATGATGTCCGCTTCCCTCACCTGCATCGCGGGCTGGCGCAGGCCGGGGCACAGATCCTGACGGTGCCAGCCGCCTTTTCGCCGGTGACAGGTGCCGCCCATTGGGAGCCGCTGCTGCGCGCCCGCGCGATCGAGACAGGCTGCTATGTCCTGGCCCCCGCGCAGACCGGGCAGCATCCCTCCGCAACTGGCGGGACTCGCCGCACCTATGGGCACAGTATGGCGATTTCGCCCTGGGGCGAAGTTCTGATTGATGCGGGAACGAAACCCGGCATCACATTTGTTGATCTGGACATGGACACCGTGGCACAAGCACGGGCGCGCGTTCCTGCGCTGATGCATGACCGAAAGTTCACTCCGCCAGATGTCTGACAGCAGCAATTCCCTTGCCGTAGCCCTGTTCAGCGAGATCCTGACCGCAGATCAACTGGTCCGGAATCGTCTGTCCAAGGTATTGCCCAAAGGGATGGAGATTTCGCATTTCTCGGTGCTGAACCATCTGGCCCGTTACGGTGCAGAAAGGACGCCCGCGCAATTGGCGAAAAGTTTTCACGTCACGCGCGGTGCCATGACCAATACATTGGGCAAGCTGGAATGGGCCGGATATGTCCATATCCGCCCCGATTGGGATGACGCGCGCCGCAAGATGGTGGCGATCAGCCCGGCCGGACGACGCGCGCGGGATGCGGCACTGGATGCGATTTCACCCATGATTGCCGAGCTGATTTCGGAGCTGGGTGACGAAAAGGTCCGCGCCGCCATTCCGATCCTGCGCGAATTAAGGCTCAAACTGGAAGAAGACTGAACCTGCCTTTCATCGTTCCCCAAATACTCATGCTCAGGCCGGTTTCAGGCTGGCCGTGACGTAGTTCACGCTGAGATCGCGCTCGGACAGAGACCATGTCCACAGGATCGGGTTGAAGACAAAGCCCTTGCGATCCACCGGATCCAGACCCGCGTTCCGCAGCAGATCGAACAGTTCATCCGGCGTGATGAACTTGTTCCACTCATGCGTGCCCTTGGGCAGCCAGCGCATCACGTATTCCGCCCCGACAATCGCCATGGCGAAACTTTTCGGGTTGCGGTTGATGGTCGAGCAGATGTGCAGACCACCGGGTTTGAGCAATTCCCGGCAGGCAGTCAGATAGGCCAGCGGATCGGCGACATGCTCGACCACTTCCATGTTCAGCACCACGTCGAACTGTTCGCCGGCGGCAGCCAGATCTTCGGCCGTCGTGTGACGATAGTCGATGGTCAGGCCGGATTGTTCCGCATGCACCTGCGCCACCGGGATGTTGCGCGGCGCGGCATCCGCGCCCACCACATCGGCGCCAAGTCGCGCCATCGGTTCCGACAAAAGCCCTCCACCGCAGCCGATATCCAGAATTCTGAGTCCGCTGAAAGGCGCCGGTCCATTCAGATCGCGCCCGAACTCGCCCGCGATCTGCCGGGTAATATAGTCAAGACGGCATGGGTTCAGCATGTGCAACGGCTTGAACTTGCCCTTCGGATCCCACCATTCAGCGGCCATTGCCTCGAACTTGGCGACTTCCGCAGGATCAACTGTGGTCTGACCGGCTTGCATTCTGCTCTCCATGTGCTCTTTTACCTCCATCCGGTATATAGGATCGTCATGGACAAATACTTGGGCCAAAAAAGCGCAGTCCACTATCTGCACCCGCCGGTCGATCCTTTCGACCAGCGAATGATCGACGTGGGCGATGGCCATACCGTCTATATGGAGCAGTCTGGCAATCCTCAAGGAATGCCGGTCGTTGTTCTGCATGGCGGGCCGGGTGGCGGATGCAGCCCGGCGATGCGGCGGTATTTCGATCCCAAGGTGTTCCGGGTAATCCTGTTTGACCAACGCGGCTGTGGGCGCTCGCGTCCTCATGCCTCGGTCAAGGACAACACCACATGGCATCTGGTCCGCGATATCGAGCGGATCAGAAGCGATCTGGACATCGACCAATGGACGGTTTTCGGTGGTAGCTGGGGGGCGACCCTTGCCCTGATCTATGCGCAGGAACACCCGGACCGCGTGGCAGGGCTTGTCCTGCGTGGGGTGTTTCTGGCGACAAAGGCCGAGTTGGATTGGTTCTATGGGGGCGGTGCAGGAAAGTTCTGGCCCGAAACCTGGGCCCGTTTCGTGGACCTGATCCCCGAGGACGAGCGCGGCGACCTGATCGCCGCCTATCACAAGCGCCTGTTTTCCGGCGACCTGATGGTCGAGACGAAATATGCCCGCGCCTGGTCGTCATGGGAGAATGCGCTGGCGTCGTTCCACTCCAACGGCGTCGGTGGAGACAGTCCCGGCGAATATGCCCGCGCCTTTGCAAGGCTTGAAAACCATTACTTCATGAACGGTGCCTTTCTGGACTATGACGGCCAGATCATGGACCGGGTGGATCGCATTGCCCATATCCCCGGCGCTATCGTGCAGGGTCGCTATGACATGATCTGCCCGCCGGAATCTGCGTGGAACCTTGCCGCGCGCTGGCCCAACGTCGAGTTGCACATGGTCCGCAACGCGGGCCACGCGCTGTCCGAGCCGGGTATCAGCGCCGAACTGGTCCGCGTGATGGACCGCATCGGCGAAGGCTGATTGCGCCGCACCCATTGCCCCTTGCAGACTCGGGCCATGCGGCGTATATGGCCCTCAACAGCGGCGCGCTGGGGTCCACTCCCACCGTACCACCGGGAAAGATCAACGGGCCGCGCGCCCGTTTTTTTGTGCCTGAAAGGCAAGCCTGACTGATGACCAACGACTTGATCGCCAAAGCCGCCATAGACCGACGTCTGGCCGAGATCGTGACCCCCGTGATCGAGGATCTGGGGTTCGAACTGGTGCGAATCCGGTTGATGGGTGGCAAGACCTCGACCCTGCAGATCATGGCAGAGCGCCCCGAAGGCGGGATTTCCGTCGACGAATGCGGCGAGATCAGCACCGCCGTCAGCGCCATTCTGGATGTGGAGGACCCGATCGTGGACGAGTACACGCTTGAAGTGTCCAGCCCCGGCATCGACCGCCCCCTGACCCGCCTGAAAGATTTCGAGACCTTTGAAGGGTATGAAGCGCGGATCGAGACAGATGAGCTGATCGACGGGCGCCGCCGCTTCAAAGGCGTCCTGGCGGGTGTCGAGGGTGATGAAGTCCTTATCAACATCGAAGAAGGCACTGTCGGGTTGAAGTTCGACTGGCTGTCCGACGCCAAGCTGATCCTGACCGACGAGCTGATCCGTGAGATGCTGCGGCAGCGCAAGGCGGCCGGCATCATCGATGAAGAGCAATTTGACGAGATAGAAACAGACACCGACACCGGTTCCGAGGAGGACTGAGACAATGGCAATCACTTCCGCCAACCAGCTGGAGCTTTTGCAGACCGCAGAGGCCGTTGCCCGTGAAAAGATGATCGACCCCGGTCTGGTGGTCGAGGCGATGGAAGAGTCCCTCGCCCGCGCGGCCAAGTCCCGCTACGGCTCGGAAATGGACATCCGGGTCAAGATCGACCGCAAGACCGGTCGCGCCACCTTTACCCGCGTGCGCACCGTCGTGGCTGATGACGAGCTTGAGAATTATCAGGCACAGTTCACCGTGGAGCAGGCCAAGCAATACATGGCCGACCCGAAGATCGGTGATGAGTTCGTGGAGGAAGTGCCCCCCGTGGACATGGGCCGGATTGCCGCGCAATCCGCCAAGCAGGTGATCCTGCAAAAGGTGCGTGAAGCCGAGCGTGACCGCCAGTTCGAAGAATTCAAGGACCGCAAGGGCACCATCATCAATGGCGTGGTCAAGCGTGAGGAATACGGCAACGTCATCGTTGATGTGGGCCGTGGCGAAGCCATCCTGCGCCGGAACGAGAAGATCGGCCGCGAATCCTATCGCCCGAACGACCGTATCCGCTGCTACATCAAGGATGTGCGCCGCGAACAGCGCGGACCGCAGATTTTCCTTAGCCGGACCGACCCGCAGTTCATGGCGGAACTGTTCAAGATGGAAGTCCCCGAGATCTATGACGGCATCATCGAGATCAAGGCCGTGGCCCGTGATCCGGGCTCGCGTGCGAAGATTGCCGTGATCTCCTATGACAACTCGATCGACCCCGTGGGTGCCTGCGTCGGTATGCGCGGCAGCCGTGTGCAGGCCGTCGTGAACGAGCTTCAGGGTGAAAAGATCGACATCATTCCGTGGAATGAGGATCAGGCGACCTTCCTTGTGAACGCGCTACAGCCCGCTGAAGTGTCCAAGGTCGTGATCGACGAGGAAGCCGGCAAGATCGAAGTCGTCGTGCCCGACGAGCAGCTGTCGCTTGCCATCGGTCGCCGCGGTCAGAACGTGCGTCTGGCCAGCCAGTTGACAGGTTTGGACATCGACATCCTGACGGAAGCCGAGGAATCGTCGCGTCGCCAGAAGGAATTCGAAGAGCGCACACGCCTGTTCATGGACACGCTGGATCTGGACGAGTTCTTTGCACAGCTTCTGGTCGCTGAAGGGTTCACGAACCTTGAAGAAGTGGCCTATGTGGACCGCGACGAACTTCTGGTGATCGACGGTGTGGATGAAAGCACCGCCGAAGAGTTGCAGATGCGCGCCCGCGAGTATCTGGAAGCCGCCGCCAAGGCCGCCCTTGACCACGCCCGCGAATTGGGCGTCGAGGACAGCCTGGTTGAATTCGAGGGTCTGACACCCCAAATGATCGAAGCATTGGCCGAAGATGGCGTGAAAACGCTGGAAGATTTCGCAACCTGCGCGGATTGGGAACTTGCCGGTGGCTGGACCACGGTGAACGGCGAGCGCGTCAAGGACGAAGGCTTGCTGGAGAAATTTGACATGTCCCTGAGCGAGGCGCAGAGCCTCATCATGACGGCGCGCGTGATGCTGGGCTGGGTCGACCCGACCGAGCTTGAAGGTGATGCGGACGCTGACGGCAGCGACGAAGAGGAGGCGGACGCCTGATATCAGGCGTCCGGTTGACGGAATGACACGTGGCGGACACACCAAGGATCGGGAAGACGGTCCAGAACGGAAATGTATCGCCACGGGCGAGGTGCAGCCCAAGTTCGGGTTGATCCGCTTTGTCATTGGCCCGGATGGGCAGGTCGTGCCCGATATCATGGGCAAGCTGCCTGGGCGTGGTATCTGGGTGTCGGCAGAACGGTCGGCGCTTGAGAAAGCGGTGAAAAAGGGTCTCTTTGCCCGCGCCGCGAAACAGGCTGTGATCGTGCCCGATGATCTGCTCGCTCAGGTCGAGGCGCAGCTGGTGCGGCGTATCGTCGAACTGATCAGCTTGGCCCGCAAGGGTGGAGAGGCTGTCAGCGGTTATGAGAAGGTGAAGGACTGGCTGGTCAAGGATTATGCCGAGGTATTGATCCAGGCCAGCGACGGGTCCGAGCGTGGCAAGTCGAAACTGAGTACCCCATCCGATGGGACGTTTATCGGGTGGCTTACAGCAGATGAACTGGGTTTGGCCTTTGGCCGACAAACTGTCATACACGTTGTGCTTGCCGCTGGAGGTTTGGCCCCGCGTGTTGTAGAGGAGGCGGCAAGACTGAAAGGTCTGCGCGCCCCGGAAGGCGGCAAGACCGTCAAGAAGGATAGAAGAGCCATATGAACGACAACGACGGTAAGAAGACATTGGGCGTACGAGGCCCCGGCGCGCGTCCGGGTAATGTGAAGCAAAGCTTCAGCCACGGGCGCACCAAGAATGTCGTCGTGGAAACCAAGCGCAAGCGCGTTGTGGTGCCGAAACCCGGCGCGGGCAAGCCCGCGGCTGGCGGAGCGGTGCCCAACCCGGCGCTGGGCGATCCGGCAAAGCGTCCCGCGGGTATCTCTGACGCCGAGATGGAGCGCCGCCTGAAGGCACTTCAGGCCGCCAAGGCCCGTGAAGGCGAGGAAGCCATTCAACGCGAAGCCGAAGAGAAGGCCCGCGAAGAAGAGCGCGCCCGCCGCCGCGAGGAGGCCGAGGCCAAGGAGCGCGAAGAGCGCGAGCGCGAGGAAGCCCTCAAGGCCAAGGCCGAGGAAGAGCAGCGCAAGGCTCGTGAAACCGAAGAGGCGGCCAAACGCGCCGCCGCTGCTGCGGCTGCTCCGGCAGACGACGCGCCGGTCGGCCGTGCTGCCTCCAAGGCGCCGGCCGCTGCGCCGCGCAAGAAGGAACGCGAGACCGAGGCGCAGGAGCGTGACGCACGCGCCGCCAAGGTGCGTGAAGACAGCCGCCGCTCGGGCAAACTGACCCTCAACCAGGCTCTGTCTGGTGGTGAAGGCGGTCGCACGAAGTCCATGGCCGCCATGAAGCGCAAGCAGGAGCGTGCGCGTCAAAAGGCAATGGGTGGCAATGTCGAGCGGGAAAAGATCGTGCGCGATGTCCAGTTGCCCGAAGCCATCATGGTGTCGGAACTGGCGAACCGCATGGCCGAGCGTGTGGGTGCCGTCGTCAAGGCGCTGATGCAGAACGGTATGATGGTCACGCAGAACCAGACCATCGACGCTGATACCGCCGAACTGATCATCGAGGAATTCGGTCACCGTGCCGTCCGTGTGTCTGACTCGGATGTGGAGGACGTGATCGCATCGGTCGAGGATCGTTCCGAAGACCTGAAACCGCGTCCCCCGGTCGTAACGATCATGGGTCACGTCGATCACGGCAAGACCAGCCTTCTGGACGCCATCCGTAATGCAAAGGTGGTTGCCTCGGAAGCGGGCGGGATCACGCAGCATATCGGTGCCTATCAGGTGAAAACCGACAAGGGTGCCTTGCTGACCTTCCTTGATACGCCCGGACACGCGGCCTTTACGTCCATGCGGGCGCGTGGCGCGCATGTGACAGATATCGTGGTTCTGGTGGTCGCAGCGGACGATGCTGTGATGCCGCAGACGGTTGAAGCGATCAATCACGCCAAGGCTGCCAAGGTCCCGATGATTGTGGCGATCAACAAGATCGACAAGCCGGAAGCCAACCCAACCAAGGTGCGCACAGACCTGTTGCAGCACGAGGTCGTCGTCGAGGCGATGTCGGGCGATGTGCAGGATGTTGAAGTGTCCGCGCTGACCGGGCTTGGTTTGGATGAACTGCTGGAGGCCATCGCGCTTCAGGCTGAGATCCTTGAACTCAAGGCCAACCCGAACCGTTTTGCCGAAGGCGCCGTCATCGAAGCCAAGCTGGATGTTGGCCGTGGCCCCGTGGCAACGGTTCTGGTCCAGAAAGGCACGCTCAAGCAGGGCGATATCTTCGTTGTCGGCGAACAGTGGGGCAAGGTGCGTGCGCTGATCGACGACAAGGGCGAACGGATCACCGAAGCCGGCCCATCGGTTCCGGTTGAGGTTCTTGGCCTGAACGGCACACCTGAAGCCGGTGACGTGTTGAACGTGGTCGAGACGGAAGCCCAGGCGCGTGAAATCGCCGAGTATCGGGCCAATGCCGCCAAGGAGAAGCGCGCCGCCGTGGGTGCTGCGACGACTCTGGATCAGCTGATGGCCAAGGCCAAGGCGGATCAGTCGGTGGCCGAACTGCCGATCGTGGTGAAGGCCGACGTGCAGGGTTCTGCCGAAGCGATCGTGCAGGCGATGGAGAAGATCGGGAATGACGAGGTACGCGTTCGGGTGCTTCATTCCGGTGTCGGCGCCATCACGGAAACCGATGTCGGTCTGGCCGAAGCGTCAGGTGCGCCGATCATGGGTTTCAACGTCCGTGCCAATGCGTCGGCTCGCAACACCGCGAACCAGAAGGGTGTGGAGATCCGTTATTACTCGGTGATCTATGATCTTGTGGATGATGTGAAAAAGGCCGCGAGCGGTCTGCTGAGCAACGAAATCCGCGAGAAGTTCATCGGTTATGCGCAGATCAAGGAAGTCTTCAAGGTTTCGGGCGTTGGCAAGGTTGCCGGCTGTCTGGTGACCGAAGGCATCGCGCGCCGGTCCGCAGGCGTGCGCCTGCTGCGCGACGATGTCGTGATCCACGAAGGCAACCTCAAGACGCTCAAGCGTTTCAAGGACGAGGTCAAGGAAGTTACCTCCGGCCAGGAATGCGGTATGGCATTCGAGAATTACGAAGATGTGCGCCCTGGCGACGTCATCGAGATTTTCGAGCGCGAGGAAGTTGTGCGGAACCTGACGTAAGTCAGAGCCCACAGCGCACGAACAAAAAAAGGGGGGCAGCCTAAGCTGCCCCTTTTTCTTTTTCGAACCAGCCTGTCAGGCCGCCTGTTTGATCACCGGAAGACCGGCAAACTCACGCGTTCCGACGCGAACCAAGACACGACCATCCGACAAAGTGCGGACATAGGTGCCCTGAACCGAGACGCAGCTTCCCAAAATGATTGTACGCAGCATTCACATCCTCCCAAGAATGCACAATTGAAAGCTACATCACTTTTGTTAACAATGTGTAATATAATTTATGCATTGTAACCGGAAACTGACCGAAAATTGCGTCTCGGCTTGAAGCAGTTGCTGCGAACGGTGGCCTTTGGCTCGATGCGCCCAACCCAAGCGTGTTTTCGATCAAAGCCAGTCCCGAAGAATGGGAATCAGAGGGATGTCGGCAGGGGGCATCGGATAGGATTTGAGGTCTGCGGCCCTGACCCATTTCAAGCCTTGCCCTTCGCGCGCAGTGACGATCCCCTCCCACTTCCGACAGGCGAACAGCGGCATCAGCAAATGGAAGTCGTCATAGCTGTGACTGGCAAAGGTCAGCGGGGCAAGGCAACTGGCCCAGGTGTCGATCCCCAACTCCTCGTGCAATTCACGGATCAAGGCCGCCTCGGGGGTTTCGCCAGGCTCTACCTTCCCGCCCGGAAATTCCCACAGGCCGGCCATGGATTTGCCTTCGGGACGCTGCGCCAGAAGCACGCGTCCGTCTGGATCAATCAGCGCGACCGCAGAAACAAGAACAACCTTCACCGCCGTCACCCGTCAGGACCGGTAGTCTGCGTTGATGTCGATGTAGCCATGCGTCAGGTCGCAGGTCCAAACGGTGCATTTGCCTTGCCCCAGTCCCAAATCGACACTGATCCGCAGGTATTCACCTTTCATATAAGCCGCAGCCTTCGTCTCGTCATAGGCGGGTGACACCCAGCCGTTCTCGGCCACCAGCAGATCACCGAAGCGGATCGTCAAGAGATCACGGTCAGCCGCAGCACCCGACTTGCCGATGGCCATGACAACACGTCCCCAGTTCGGATCCTCGCCTGCAATGGCCGTCTTGATGAGGGGAGAATTGGCAATGGCCATGCCATGAGTCTTGGCATCAGCATCCGATGCCGCGCCGGTCACGGCCACTTCCACAAACTTGGTGGCACCCTCGCCATCCCGCACCACCTGATGCGCCAGATCCAGCATCACGCTGTGCAGCGCCTCTCGGAATGCGCCGGACTCTTGTGTCACCTGCACACCGGATGCCCCTGTTGCCGCCAGCAGTAGTGTGTCCGAGGTCGAGGTGTCGCTGTCCACGGTGATGCAGTTGAAGGTCACATCGGTCAGCTCCGACAACATGGCCTGAAGATCGCTACGTTCCACCGCCGCATCTGTGAAAATGTAGACCAGCATCGTGGCCATGTCTGGCGCAATCATCCCCGAGCCCTTGGCGATGCCTGCGATCTTGACGGGTTTTCCGTCGATCACGACCTCGGCCGAAGCCCCCTTGGGAAAGGTATCCGTCGTCATGATCGCCCGCGCGGCGGAGGCAATGGCCCCCTTGTCCAGCCCGCCTGCAAGTTCAGCCAGCTTTGCCGTGATGCGCTCATGTGGCAACGGCTCGCCAATCACACCCGTGGACGAGGAAAACACCCGCGTCTCGGGCAGACCCAGAACTTCGGCTACGGCAGAGGTGACAGCGCGGGTCGACACCACGCCGTTCTTGCCGGTGAACGCGTTGGAATTGCCGGAGTTCACGATGATCGCGGCCCCGTCTGCGCTGTCCAGACCGATCTTGGCCTGACAATCCAGCACCGGAGCCGACCGCGTGGCCGAGCGTGTGAACACGCCCGCCATGGTAGTGCCCGGCGCAAGCCGTGCCAACATCACATCGGTCCGCCCCTGATAGCGGACACCGGCTTGCGCAGCAGAAAATGCCACGCCTTCGATCACCGGAAGGCTCGGAAAGGCCTTAGGCGCCAACGGTGAGACCTTGGTGATCTTTCCCATGCTTCAATTCTCCAGCAGGTCGAGGTTCTTGATCAGGGCAGGATCAATCTCGGCATCTGCCCGGTCCACGGTTGCGGCGGCTGTCAGCTCGTCCAGACGGGCTTGCACAGCGGCACGTTCAACTTGTGGGCGCAGTTCGTCGCGCACCTCCTCCAGCGTCGGCACGTCGCGCAGGCGCGTCTCGTTCAGCTTGACGACATGCCAGCCGAACTGTGTCTGCACAGGAGCAGAAACGGCACCGACCTCCAAAGCAACGACAGCCGCTTCGAAATCAGGCACCATCATGCCGGACTCGAACCAGCCCAACTCGCCGCCATTGGCGGCCGAGGAGTCGCTGGATGCCTCTTGCGCAAGTGCTGCAAATTCTTCGCCAGCGTTCAGCCGATCAATCAGGGCGGTCGCCTCTTCCTCGGTCTCGACGAGGATATGCGAGGCATTCCATTCGCGGGCAGGTTCTGCGTTCGCGAAAGTCTCGTCATAGGCCTTCTGCAAGGCTTCGTCCGTAACGGCACCTTCCAGGATGTCATCGACCACAGCGGCAGCCAGAAGCGCGCGCCGCTCATTCTCAAGCGCGATCTCGACCCGGCGGGGGGCTGCTTCGCCTATGGTCTGGGCCAGAACGGATTGCTGGATCAACTGATCGAGGATCCCGTTGAACAGCACATCGTCAGGCAGCGACAGATACTGCTGTGGCAAGGTCGTGCGCGCCATGATCATCTGACCAAGTGTAATCTCGGTTCCGTTTACGGTTGCGACCACGCTATCGGCATCCGGTGTGTCCTGTGCCAGCACTGGACTTGCGGCCCAGACCGCGAAAATGGCCGCTGACAATGAAGTGAAGGTGTTTCGGTTCGGTTTCCGCATGGATTCGTCCTTTGTAACGGGCGCATCCGGCCCCCGGCGTTGACAGTCATGAAGCCGCCCCTTACATCGCCCTGAGGCCAGGTTTGGCTGTCTTTTCCCGCCTCTTCATATGTGCTGCGGAAAGAGCGGGCAAGCAGATGGCTTGCACAACTCTGTCAATGAGCGGAACGGAACTGATATGCTGGGACTCGGAACTCTTGCCAAGAAGGTGTTCGGCACCCCCAATGACCGCAAGATCAAATCGGTGCGTCCGCTTGTCGAAAAGATCAACGCGCTGGAACCAGAGTTTCAGGCCCTGTCAGATCAAGGGCTGATCGACAAGACAGCCGCGTTCAAGGACCGGATTGCACAGGGCGAAACGCTTGATGCGATCCTGCCCGAAGCTTTTGCCAACTGCCGTGAGGGGGCCCGCCGCGCGCTGGGCCTGCGTGCGTTCGATACGCAGTTGATGGGTGGCATTTTCCTGCACCAAGGCAATATCGCCGAGATGAAGACTGGTGAGGGCAAGACCCTTGTCGCGACCTTTCCGGCCTATCTGAACGCGCTGACCGGGCGCGGTGTGCATATCGTGACCGTGAACGATTACCTGGCCCGCCGCGACGCAGACTGGATGGGCAAGGTCTATGGTGCCTTGGGCATGACGACAGGTGTGGTCTATCCCCAGCAGCCCGAAGCTGACAAGAAGATCGCCTACGGTGCGGATATTACTTATGCCACCAATAACGAACTTGGCTTCGATTATCTGCGCGACAACATGAAATCCAGCCTGGATCAGATGAACCAGCGCGAACACTACTATGCCATCGTCGACGAGGTGGACAGCATCCTGATCGACGAAGCGCGGACTCCTCTGATCATCTCGGGACCATCGCAGGACAGATCCGAACTCTATCAGGCTGTGGACAAGCTGATCCCGACGCTGAACGACGAGCATTTCACGCTTGATGAAAAGACGCGCAACGTGACCTTCACCGACGAGGGCAACGAGGCGTTGGAGCAACTGTTGCACGAACGGGGTATCTTGCCCGCCGATCAATCGCTTTATGACCCCGAAAGCACGACCATCGTGCACCACGTCAATCAGGGCCTGCGCGCGCACAAGCTGTTCACCAAGGACAAGGACTACATCGTTCGCGATAATGAAGTTGTCCTGATCGACGAATTCACCGGGCGCATGATGTCTGGACGGCGTTTGTCGGACGGTCTGCATCAGGCGATCGAGGCCAAGGAAGGCTGCAAGATCCAGCCCGAAAACGTGACACTCGCGCAGGTGACATTCCAGAACTACTTCCGTCTTTATGACAAGCTTGCCGGCATGACCGGCACGGCCTTGACAGAAGCCGATGAATTCGCGGAAATCTACGGTCTGGGTGTGGTCGAAGTGCCGACAAACCGCCCCATCGCCCGGAAGGACGAGGATGACGCGGTTTATCGGACGGCGCGTGAAAAGTATGATGCCATCGTCGAAACCATCCGCGAGGCCAATGCCAAGGGTCAGCCGGTTCTGGTCGGCACCACCTCGATCGAGAAATCGGAGTCGCTTTCCAATCTGCTCAAGGACGCGGGCATTCCGCACAACGTCCTGAACGCGCGCCAGCACGAGAAAGAAGCCCAGATCGTCGCTGATGCGGGCAAGTTCGGCGCAGTGACCATCGCCACCAACATGGCGGGCCGCGGAACCGACATCAAGCTGGGTGGCAATGTCGACTTCAAGGTCATGGAGGCTTTGGCCGCCAATCCCGAGGCGCATCCCGACGAATTGCGCGCCCGGATCGAGGCTGAGCACGCCGACGAGGAAGCCCGCGTCAAAGAAGCCGGGGGCCTGTTCGTTCTGGCCACCGAGCGTCACGAAAGCCGTCGGATCGACAACCAGCTGCGCGGCCGCTCGGGCCGTCAGGGTGACCCGGGCCGGTCCTCCTTCTTCCTCAGCCTTGAGGATGACCTGATGCGTATTTTCGGGTCCGAGAGATTGGACAAGGTTCTGTCCAGCCTTGGCATGAAAGAAGGTGAGGCGATCGTCCACCCGTGGGTAAACAAGTCGCTGGAACGCGCGCAGGCCAAGGTTGAAGGCCGCAACTTCGATATCCGCAAGCAGCTTTTGAAGTTCGACGACGTCATGAACGAGCAGCGCAAGGTCATCTTTGGCCAGCGCCGCGAGATCATGGAAGCGCAGGACCTGTCCGACACGATCAGCGACATGCGCAGTCAGGTGATCGACGACCTGATCGAAGAATTCATGCCGCCCAAGACCTATGCAGATCAATGGGATGTCGAGGGTCTTCACGCCGCTTGCATCGACAAGCTGGGTGTTGATGTGCCCGTCGTCGATTGGGCTGCCGAGGAAGGCGTCGACGACGAGCAGATCACCGAGCGCCTTGAAGCCGCCGCCACAAAGGCGATGGACGAGAAGGCCGCAGCTTTTGGTGCGGAAAACATGCGCCAGATCGAAAAGCAGATCCTGTTGCAGACTATCGACGCGAAATGGCGAGAGCATCTGCTGATGCTGGAACATCTGCGCTCGGTCGTCAGCTTCCGCGGCTATGCGCAACGCGATCCGCTGAACGAGTACAAGAACGAAGCTTTCCAACTGTTTGAGTCGATGCTGGACAGCCTGCGCGAGGATGTGACCCGCAAACTGGCCCAGATCCGTCCCCTGACCGAAGAAGAACAGCAGGAGATGGTTCGCCAGTACGCGGCTCAGCAGGCGGCGCTTGCCGCTCAGATGAAGGCAGCACAGGACGCCGCAACGATGCCGCAGGCAGAGTCAGAGGGGGCTGGAACCGCTCTGGAAGGCTTTGACGAGGCCGACCCGTCGACCTGGGGTAACCCCGGTCGGAACGATTCGTGTCCTTGCGGCTCTGGAAAGAAGTTCAAACATTGCCACGGTCGTCTCGCTTGATTGGTCATACTCCCGCCGCAATGTTTGGCGTGTTTTAAGGTCATTCTTGATGTTTGGGGTCAAATGAGGCCGTCAGACAGAAACTGACCAGACCTTGGCCACAGTGATGCCAGCTTGATTTGTCATGAATTCAGCAATCCTTGTGTGATTGTGGAGAGTTCCATGGCACGATTTAAGAATACGCTTCTGGCGAGTGCGACAATGTTTGCCGCTTTGGGCACAGGCTTTGTGATGCAATCTTCACCCGTTGCCGAGCTACGATATGGCGCGCCGTCCAAGAATATGGCGACGACATCGCCCACGCCTGTCGAGCCGCGTTATTCGGGCGTGAATCCCTTCTCGGGGATCACATCGCTTGAGCTGACATCCATTGCCTATACGTCGGCACCTGTTCAGCGGGCGCTGACAGCGGGAACAGATCTTGTTCTGCCGCGGGTTGCCCCTGATCTTTTGGTGGATGACACTGCAAGGTATGAAAACCCGGCCGATACGGTGACCCGCGCCTCCGCACCCGTAGAGCTTACGGAAGGTGATGCGGCGACCTGTGCGGCGGAACTGGCCGCGCGCCCGATGGCGGCGGCGATGGTGGACCTGACCCTCTCCGCCCCGTGCGAGGCGAATGCGCGGGTAACCCTGCACCACAATGGCATGATGATCACCGAGCAAATGGATCCGAACGGCAAGTTGACCCTGCAACTTCCGGTATTGTCTCAGACCGCGATCTTCATGGCAGCCTTCGACAGTGGCATGACCGCCATGGCGCAGACCGAAGTGACGTCGCTGGACATCTACGACCGTGTTGTCGTGCAATGGCAAGGTCCGGGCAAAATGCAGATTCACGCGCTGGAGTTTGGCGCTGATTACGGCGATGAAGGGCATGTCTGGTCTGAGGCACCTCGCAGCATGGATGTAGCCGCACTCGGTAAGGGAGGCTTTGTCACAGAGCATGGCCGGACGATGCCGGATCAGGATCTGCGCGCGCAGGTCTATACATTTCCCTCGGGTACTACGGCTCAGACCGGAGATATCGCTTTGACCGTCGAAACCGAAGTCACATCCGAGATCTGCGGACGCCGCTTGGAGGGTCAGGCGCTGCAGATTACTGGCGGAGGTGCCTTGAGCGTCAAGGATCTGACCATTGATATTCCCGAATGTGATGCCGCTGGCGGTTTTCTTGTGTTGAAAAACCTGCTTCAAGACCTGAAGATCGCGCGCAACTAGCGCGCAGAATTCGGGGCAGTTCCATGTACAAGGTTTGTGCGGCCAAACCAGCCGCACTTTTTGCATCTGCGGCTCGTCTCACACTATCTGCTTGGCTCTGGCTTGGCATGGTGGGAGCTGTGGCAGCGCAGGATATCACCCTCACCTCGCGGGATGGGGCGGTCGCCCTGACAGGAACGCTGCTCGGATTTGATGGTGAATATTACCGCATCGAGACAGTCTATGGTGAGTTGACAGTTGATGGCAGCGGCGTGCTCTGCGATGGGCCAGCCTGTCCCAGTCTTGAGGACTATGTAGCCCGCCTGTCCATCTCTGGCGCGGCCAGCATGGCCGAGGTGCTGATGCCCGCCCTTGTCGAAGGGTTTGCCCTGCGTGAGGGTTATGGCCTGCGGCGCGAATCCCTGGATGCCAGTCACTTCGAGTATCTTCTCTTTGATCGCCAAACCGGGCGGGATCTGGGACGTTTCCTCTTCCGGGTGACGAATTCGGATGAGGGCTTTGCCGATCTTCTGGCCAATGAAGCCGACATCGCCATGTCACTTCGCGAGATTCGTCCCGAAGAAGCGCAACGGGCCAGAGATGCAGGCTTTGGCGACCTGCGTACGCGCGGTCGGTTTCGCGTTCTGGCGCTTGATGCGCTGGTGCCCATTGTTCCGGCCACCATTCCGCTGGATCGGATCGCCACAGCAGATCTGGCGCGGGTGTTCGCCGGTCAGATTACCAACTGGTCGGCGCTGGGTGGCCCCGATGCGCCGATCAGCCTTCATCTGCGCAATGCGGATTCGGGCTTGGCACAGGCTGCTGTGGACAAGCTCCTTCTACCTCTGGGTCAGGGTCTAAGCGATACGATCGAGCGGCATGATACGGATATCAGCCTCGCGCTTGCCGTGGCTGCCGACCCTTTCGGCATCGGACTGGCCAGCGCCGCGGAAACAGGGCCCGCCCGGCGCCTTGGGTTGTCCGGGGAGTGTGGTTTTGCGCTGCGCGCGACGCGGCAAACCGTCAAGACCGAGGACTATCCACTAACCGCGCCCATGTTCCTTTATGTCCCGGCCCGCCGGCTTCCGCGTCTGGCGCGCGAGTTTCTGTTCTACACGCAAAGCGCGCCAGCGCAGCTTGTGGTGCGTCGAGCCGGTTTCGTCGATCTCGCACCTGAGGCTATTCCGGTTGCAGCCCAGGGCGACCGTTTCGTCAACGCGATTGCGCAAGCTGGGACGGAAACGGGCTTGAGCGAGTTGCAGCGTATGGTGGGAGTACTTGGCCAGATGCAGCGCTTGAGCACGACCTTTCGGTTTGAAGCCGGGTCCGCGCGGTTGGATGCGCAGTCCCGTGCCAATGTCGATCAACTGGCGCGCCGCCTTGAAGAGGGAATTTATGATGGTCGTCAGCTGATGTTTGTCGGTTTCAGCGATGGTAACGGTGCGGCGTCAGCCAATCGCATGATCGCGGAACGTCGCGCCGTAGCTGTCCGGCAGGCCGTGATGACGGCGGCTGAAACCGCCGATTTCACGCAGGTTGAGATGACGACTGAAGCCTTTGGCGAGGCGATGCCGATGGCCTGCGATGATACGGCTTGGGGTCGGCAGGTCAATCGCCGGGTTGAAGTCTGGTTGCGGTAGCTCTTCAACCCGGCTGGGCTACAAAAGCCCTTGCGAACGAAAACTCAATTCGCGCGATTTACCGATCACCAGATGATCATGCAGGGTCAACCCCAGTGCTTCGGCGGCGATCTGGACCTGACGCGTCATGGCGATATCGGCCTCGGATGGTGTCGGATCGCCCGACGGATGATTGTGAACAAGGATCAGTGCCGAGGCGTTCAGTTCCAGCGCGCGTTTGACCACCTCACGTGGATAGACAGGGACATGGTCCACCGTGCCCTGCGCTTGCGCTTCGTCGGCGACAAGGACGTTTTTCCGATCGAGATACAGAACGCGAAACTGCTCGGTGTCGCGATGCGCCATGGTCGTGTGGCAATAGTCCAGCACGGCATCCCAACTTGAAATGACATGGCGTTGCAGGATACGCGAGCGCGCCAGCCGCTGGGCAGCGGCTTCGACGATCTTCAACTCGGCAATGACAGCGTCGCCCACGCCTTTCACCTCGGCCAGCCGTGACGTGGGTGCTGACAGAACGCGATTGAAGTCACCAAAAACATCAAGCAACTGATGTGCTAAAGGTTTCACATCCTGTCTTGGGATCGCGCGAAACAGGATCAGTTCCAGCATCTCGTAATCCGGTAGGGCTGCTGCCCCGCCGGTCAGAAAACGCTCTCTCAACCGTTTGCGATGATCCGCGATATATGACGGCAATTTGCCGTTGGGCAGTCCGTCAACTGTATGCACCTCATCAGTGTCAAACAGCGGCATAGGGGATTCAGAAAAGGTGGAAAACCTGGGCATTCTGCCAGAATGGCGGGAAAAGGTTGTCGAACAGTTAAACCAAACCGGTGGGACACAAAAAAGGGCGCGGGACCCAAGGTCGCGCGCCCATACAGAAGGATTGCGAAAGGCTTTAACCTTTCATGCTGTCCCAAAATGTTTTCACTGACGAGAAGAAGCTCTTGCTTTCCGGGTTGTTATCTTCGGACAACGCCTCGAACTCGCGCAGCAATTCCTTCTGGCGGTTGGTCAGGTTCACAGGCGTTTCGACGGCCAGTTCGATGAACATGTCACCTTCCTGCCCACCGCGCAGCGCCGGCATCCCCTTGGACCGCAAGCGCATCTGACGGCCCGACTGGCTCCCTGCCGGGATTTTCACGCGGCTGCGGCCACCATCGATAGTCGGCACCTCGATATCACCACCCAAGGCCGCTGTCGTCATCGAGACAGGCACACGGCAGAACAGATTGGTGTTCTCCCGCTCGAACAGGTCGTGTTTGGTCACCTCGATGAAGATGTACAGATCGCCGGAAGGCCCACCCCGCATCCCCGCTTCGCCTTCGCCGGCAAGACGGATCCGCGTGCCCGTTTCGACACCTGCCGGAATGTTGACGGACAAGGCCCGGTCCTTGTGGACACGCCCTTGCCCCGCACATGCCTTGCAGGGGTTCTTGATGATCTGGCCCAGACCGCCGCAGGTCGGACAGGTCCGCTCAACCGTAAAGAAACCTTGCTGCGCACGGACCTTTCCCATGCCCGAGCAGGTTGGACAGGTCTGCGGTTCGGCTCCGCCTTCGGCACCTGACCCGCTGCAGGACGAACAGGACACCGATGTCGGCACATTGATCGTCTTCTGAAGCCCGGAATAAGCCTCTTCCAGCGTCACGCGCAGGTTGTAGCGCAGATCCGCACCACGTGCGGCACGCCCACGTCCACCGCCACGCCCGCCCATGAAGTCGCCGAAAAGATCGTCGAACACATCGGAAAAGGCGCTGGCGAAGTCACCCTGATTGGCACCATAGCCACCGGGCCGACCTCCACCACCGCCCATGCCGCCTTCAAACGCAGCATGGCCAAAGCGATCGTAGGCTGCCTTCTTCTCGGCATCCTTCAGGACTTCATAAGCCTCGTTGGCTTCCTTGAATTGCGACTCTGCTTCAGGATTGTCGGCGTTGCGGTCCGGATGCAGCTCTTTCGCCTTGGTGCGATAGGCTTTCTTGATCTCGTCCGCAGAGGCCCCGCGCGCAACGCCGAGCACGTCGTAGTAGTCACGTTTTGCCATTGGGGATCCCCCTCATGTGGAACGGTGAAGGCCGGCCCGGTCGGGACCGGCCCCAGAGGTTCCGTAAAACGCTTACGCGCGCTTGTCGCCGCCCAGATCCTCGAAGTCGGCATCGACGATATCGTCATCGTCGCTGCTGCGCGGACCTTTGGAGGACATCGAATCTTCCTCTTCGGCGTCCTGGCTTGCCTTGTAGATGGCCTCACCCAGTTTCATGGCTGCTTCGGTGACGTTCTGGATGCCGGACTTGATCTTGGAGGTGTTGTCGGTTTCCAGCTCGTCTTTCAGTGCGGCGATGGCCAGTTCGATTGCTTCGACAGTGGTCGGGTCAACCTTGTCGGAGTGCTCTTCCACCGACTTTTCGGTCGAGTGGATCAGGCTTTCCGCTTGGTTCTTGGCTTCGACCAGCTCGCGACGCTTCTTGTCCGCCTCGGCATTCTCCTCGGCGTCCTTGACCATCTTCTCGATGTCTTCATCGGACAGGCCACCAGAAGCCTGGATCGTGATCTTCTGTTCTTTATTGGTGCCCTTGTCGCGGGCAGAAACAGACACGATACCGTTGGCGTCGATGTCGAAGGTCACCTCGATCTGCGGCATGCCGCGCGGTGCCGGGGGGATGTTCTCAAGATTGAACTGGCCCAGCATCTTGTTGTCTGCCGCCATTTCCCGCTCGCCCTGGAACACGCGGATGGTCACCGCGTTCTGATTGTCCTCGGCAGTCGAGAAGACCTGACTTTTCTTGGTCGGGATCGTGGTGTTGCGGTCGATCAGGCGGGTGAATACGCCACCCAGCGTCTCGATCCCCAGCGACAGCGGGGTCACGTCCAGCAGGACCACATCCTTGACGTCGCCTTGCAGAACGCCGGCCTGAATGGCGGCGCCAAGGGCCACGACTTCGTCAGGGTTCACGCCCTTGTGGGGTTCCTTGCCGAAGAACTTGGTCACTTCTTCCACGACCTTGGGCATGCGGGTCATACCGCCGACCAGAACGACTTCGTCGATATCCGCCGTGGTCAGGCCCGCATCCTTGAGCGCGGCCTGGCAAGGCTTCATCGACGCCTTGATCAGGTCGTTCACAAGGCTTTCCAGCTTGGCACGTGTCAGCTTCATCACCATGTGAAGCGGCTGGCCGGTAGCGCTGTTCATCGAGATGAACGGCTGGTTGATTTCGGTCTGGCTGGAAGAGGACAGTTCGATCTTGGCTTTTTCGGCCGCTTCCTTCAGGCGCTGAAGCGCCATCTTGTCGAGGGTCAGATCGACGCCGTGCTCTTTCTTGAACTCATCCGCCAGATAGTTGACGATCCGCATGTCGAAGTCTTCGCCACCAAGGAACGTGTCGCCATTGGTGGATTTCACCTCGAACAGACCATCGTCGATCTCGAGGATCGTGACGTCGAACGTGCCGCCACCAAGGTCATAGACGGCGATGATCTGGCTGTCTTTCTTGTCCAGACCATAGGCCAGCGCGGCGGCTGTCGGCTCGTTGATGATCCGCAGCACTTCCAGACCGGCGATCTTGCCTGCGTCTTTGGTGGCCTGACGCTGGGCGTCGTTGAAATAGGCGGGCACGGTAATGACGGCCTGCGTCACCTCTTCGCCGAGATAGGACTCGGCGGTTTCCTTCATCTTCCCAAGGATGAAGGCGGAAATCTGCGAGGGGCTGTACTTCTCGCCACGTGCTTTCACCCATGCGTCGCCATTGCCACCGTCGATCACGGCGAAAGGCAGGTTCTTCTTGTCCTTTGCCAGATCCGCGTCATCGAACCGGCGACCGATCAGGCGCTTGACGCCAAAAATCGTGTTGTCGGGGTTGGTGACGGCTTGACGCTTGGCCGGCTGGCCGACAAGACGCTCATTTTCGGTGAATGCGACGATCGATGGCGTGGTGCGCGCACCTTCCGAATTCTCGATCACGCGGGGCTGGCTGCCATCCATGATGGCGATGCAGCTGTTGGTGGTTCCCAGGTCAATACCAATGACTTTGGCCATGTTTTTCGATCCCTTCTGACTTCAAGGCGATGACACGAGGTTCAGACCCGTTCCGGCATCCGCACCCCGATCCTGTTAGCGATGTCCGCACCCTGTGGCAGGGCTCGTCCATCGCGCTTCCGAGCGTATATAAGGAGGGGTCACAGACGCTGCAAGCACCGGACCTGAAGCGTTTTAAGGATTCCACGGGTAATTTTAGGAACTGTCGCCCGTTGAAAGGAGAAAAGATGATTCAGCCCAGCATGACGTTGCGTGGAATCGATATTTTTCAGGAGCTGCTGGATGCGCAGGCGCAGGCTGCGCTGGTGGATGATTTGCGCGAGGTGATCTGCGCGGCTCCTTTTTTCGCGCCAGTCACGGCGCGCGGCAAGGCCATGTCGGTCCGAATGACATCCGCTGGGCGACTTGGCTGGGTGTCGGACAGGGCAGGCTATCGTTATCAGGAGCGGCATCCCGACGGGATTGCTTGGCCGGCGATCCCGGCGGCTGTCCTTGGCTTGTGGGGCAAGCTGGTCAGCGAGACGCGGGGTCCTGATTGTTGCCTGATCAATTTCTATGGAGAGGGTGCGCGGATGGGGCTGCATCAGGATAGGGACGAGGTGGATTTTTCCTGGCCGGTTCTGTCGCTGTCGCTGGGGGATGAAGGGCTGTTTCGAGTCGGAGGTGTCGAAAAGGGTGGCTCGACATCCTCGGTCTGGCTGAAATCGGGAGATGTTCTGCGGATGGGCGGCGATGCCCGGCTGGCCTATCACGGCGTGGACAGGATCCGTTTCGGATCTTCCCGTCTCTTGCCGCGTGGTGGGCGCATCAACCTGACCCTCCGTGTCGTGGGATGATCAGCGCCGCGCGCTCCAGCTGGCCGAGGCATGACGGCGCGTGTAGAACTCGCCCATAAGTCCGATCATCAAAAGCACCGTTCCGACGATTATCGCATACTCATAAGAACTGTAGCGTGGCGTGTAGTTGATGAACACAAAGCCTCGCGACTGGTCAATGGCGTGAAACAGCGGGTTCCAGTCGAACATGGCCAGCATGAAGGCTGGCAAGGTATTGGCCACGAACATCTTGCCCGACGCGATCATGTTCACCCGCTGGTAGATCGTGCTGAACATGTTGACGGCCGTGGGAAACCACGGTTTCAACGCAAGCAGAACAACACCCATACCCAACCCGGTATACCAAGCGACAAGCAACATTCCGAAGGCCGGAATGGGCTGGTCGATCACCACAGGTGTAAAGAGTGCATGGTAGACAAACAGGATCACGCAAAGAGACAGCACCTGGATATAGAGCGTTCCCAACGCCGCCGCTGCGATCACGATGATCGTGTTGAGCGGAGCATGTTGCATCATCGGTGAGGCGGGTCCTTCTGATCCGACCACCGCGCCCAGCGTCTTGGTATGGGTCATGAAAAGAAAGATGCCGGACATGATGTAAAGCAGGAAGTCACCCCGCAACGCCGCGCCGCGCAGGCCAAGGACAATGAACATGACATAGAAGGCGAGCACGAAAATCGCGGCTTGCACCATGTTCATCAGGATCGACAGGACCGCATTGCCATGGGTCTTTCTGATGTTGCGGACAATGCTGTGATAAATCAGCTCTGCGATGGTGACCGCCGCGCCAAGGCCCGTACTTCTGAATGTGGACTGCTGAAACATCGCCGCGCTACTGCCTGCCTGATCCGGCTTTGTCCCATCGTGGGACACTTGCCGTTTTGCCCTTCGTTGACCATAAGTGTCAGACCTTAAGAGGACAACAATTCAACTGGCCCGCCCTCGGATTCCTTGGAGAATGTGATTGGATTACCAGAAACTAACCAATGTCATGCGCCGACTGGCGATCGAAGCCGGGTCCCGGATCATGCAGATCTATGATGCTGACGATTTCGAGGTGAAGGTGAAATCGGACTCCAGCCCGGTGACAGAGGCGGACGAGGCGGCGGATGCCCTCATCTCGGCTGGCTTGCAGGCCGCCTTTCCGGACGTGACACTTGTGACCGAGGAGCAGGCCGCCTCGCATCTTTCGCAGGCCGACAGATTCCTGATCGTCGACCCTCTGGATGGAACGAAGGAGTTTATCAACCGGCGTGGCGATTTCACCGTGAACATCGCCTATGTCGAGTCTGGTGTGCCGGTCCGTGGTGTCGTCTATGCCCCTGCTCAGGGCCGTATGTTCTATACGCTTGCCGATGGTCAGTCGGTCGAGGAAACGGGCGCCTTGGACCTTGAAACTGCGGGCGCATTGACCCCGATCAAAGTCTCGACCCCGGACAACACGGCCCTCATGGTTGTTGCGTCAAAGTCCCATCGTGATCAGGCAACTGATGACTACATCGCGAAATACGCGGTCCGGGACATGAAAAGCGCAGGCTCGTCGCTCAAGTTCTGCCTTGTGGCAACCGGCGAGGCTGATCTTTATCCGCGTGTTGGACGCACGATGGAATGGGACACCGCAGCCGGTCATGCGGTTCTGTCCGGTGCTGGTGGCCGCGTGGTGCGGTTCGATGATCACAGCCCGCTGATTTATGGGAAGCCGGGATATGGCAACCCGTTCTTCATCGCCTATGCGCCCGGAGTGGAGCTTAAGAAACCCTGATGTCTGTTCTGATCGTCATTCCCGCGCGTTATGCCTCGACCCGCTATCCCGGAAAACCACTTGTTCTGCTCACGGGGGCAAATGGGCAGGAACAGAGTCTGATTGAACGGTCATGGCGGGCTGCAATACAGGTGCGCGGCGTGGACCGGGTCGTGGTAGCAACCGACGATCACCGTATTCGTGAGGCGGCGGAGGGCTTCGGAGCCGAGGTGGTGATGACCTCGACCACCTGCCAGAACGGCACGGAACGCTGCGCCGAGGCGCATGCCGCGCTGGGCGGCAAGTTCGACATGGTGGTGAACCTGCAAGGTGATGCGCCACTGACCCCACCGTGGTTCGTCGAAGACCTGATCTCAGGTCTGGACGCAGACATGGCTGCACAAGTGGCGACGCCCGTGTTGCGCTGCGACGGGCGCGCGCTGAACGGGTTTCTGGCTGACCGCAAGGATGGCCGGGTTGGTGGCACAACGGCCGTTTTCAGCCGCAACAGGCACGCATTGTACTTCTCGAAGGAAGTGATCCCCTTCACCTCGCGACGCTATGAGGATCATGATGAGACGCCCGTGTTCCACCATGTTGGTGTCTATGCCTATCGACCGTCGGCACTGGCCGCCTATACGGGCTGGTCGGTTGGCCCATTGGAAATGCTTGAAGGTCTGGAGCAGCTTCGCTTTCTCGAGAACAACCACAGCATTCTGTGCGTCGAGGTTGAGGCGCGCGGACGTCAGTTCTGGGAGTTGAACAACCCCGAGGATGTCGCGCGACTAGAGACGATGATGGCGGAAATGGGCATGGAATGACCCAAAACTCGGTCAGCATCGTCATAGTCAGCCGACATCGCGCCGCTGCCTTGAAGCTGTGTCTGACCGCCGTCGCCCGGCTGTCCTATCCCAGATACGAAGTTATCGTCGTTGCCGACCCTGCCGGTCTGCGCCAGATCGAGGATCTTCCCTTTGGCGATCGGATCAAGGCCGTTCCCTTTGATGAGGCTAATATTTCGGCGGCGAGGAATCGTGGAATCGCGCAGGCCGCAGGTGACATCGTGGCCTTTCTGGATGACGATGCCGTTCCGGAAACACGGTGGCTGGATCATCTGGCGGGTGTCTTTGCGGACACCGGTGTCGCCGCAGCAGGCGGCTATGTTCTGGGCCGCAACGGCATTTCAACCCAATGGTCCGGCCGGGTCGTGGACAATACCGGCGATGCCCGGTTTGTGGCTCTATCCCGGCAGAAACCGACGGTTCTGACCCCACCGCCGGGGCGTGCGGTCAAGACCGAAGGCACCAACATGGCCGTTCGCCGTGACATTCTGGCAGGGATCGGTGGCTTCGATCCGGCTTTCCGATTCTATTTGGACGAGACGGATCTGAACATGCGTCTGGCGCGGCTTGGCTATGCCACGGCTATCGTGCCATTGGCTGTGGTGCATCATGGCTATGCCGCCAGTGCCATCCGTCGGCCCGACAGGGCTGTTCGTGATCTGCACCAGATCGCTGCCTCGACTGTCGTATTCCTGCGCAAACACTGTCCTGCCACGCGTCATGCGGCTGTTCTGACTTCGGCCCGCGAGGAGCAGAAGGCGCGCTTGTTGAGGCAAATGGTGGCTGGTTTGCAGGAGCCCAGCGATGTCAAACGGCTGCTGCGCGGTTGGGCAGCGGGACTGGAGGAGGGACGGGCCAGACTTTTGACAGAACCCTTGCCGCTGCCGTCGGCACAATCAGAGTTTTTGCCATTTCAGAGTCTGTGTTCGGGCGACAGTGTGGTGATCAGCGGCCATGCGATCCAATCGCGCAAGATGCGGGATCACGCCGCCCGTGCCGCTGCCGAAGGTCGGACCGTTTCGTTGTTTCTTCTGTCGCATAGCACGCTTTATCATCATGTTCGTTTTCATCCTGATGGATATTGGGAACAGACAGGTGGTCTTTGGGGGCGCAGCGACAGAAAGGATCGGTTTTTTCAGGTCTGGACACTGAAACGCAGGGTCATGCATGAGGTTCGACGGATCGGCGCTGTCCGCTTCGAGGACCCTGACAAGGCGGTTTCCGGCTGAACGACGAAGATCCGCCGGTGACAGCTTTATTTTTTACCTTTTGACGTGATTTCCTCTCCTAAAGAGTGGTATTGGCAGACTCATACCGCTCATGCGAATGCGGGTTTGATCTGAGGATTGCGTAATGAGAAAGAAAGTAACGAAGGCCATTTTTCCAGTTGCCGGACTTGGGACACGGTTCCTTCCCGCGACCAAGTCGGTCCCGAAAGAGATCATGACTTTGGTGGACCGGCCGCTGATCCAGTACGCGATCGACGAGGCGCGCGCCGCCGGGATCAAGGAATTCATCTTCGTGACATCGCGCGGCAAGGGTGCACTTGAGGACTACTTCGATCACGCGCCCCAGCTTGAATCGGAACTGCGCAAGAAGGGCAAGACCGAGCTTCTGGATATCCTCAAGACCACCAACATGGACAGCGGCGCGATTGCCTATATCCGTCAGCACAAGGCGCTTGGCCTTGGTCATGCGGTATGGTGCGCCCGGCGTCTGATCGGGGACGAGCCTTTTGCCGTGATCCTGCCGGATGACGTGATCGCCGCCGAAAAACCCTGCCTTCAGCAGATGGTCGAAGCCTACGCGGAAACTGGCGGCAATATCGTCGCAGCGATGGAAGTCGCGCCCGAGAAAGCCTCGTCCTATGGCATTCTGGACATTGATGAGGACATGGGGTCGGTCGTTTCGGTCAAAGGCATGGTCGAAAAGCCTGCCGCCGGAACCCAGCCTTCGAACCTGGCGGTGATCGGCCGCTATATCTTGTCGCCGCATGTCCTCAACAACCTGAACAAGATGAAGACCGGCGCGGGCGGAGAGATCCAGTTGACCGACGCCATCGCGCAGGAGATCGAGGCCGGTCGCAAGGTCTATGGCTATCGCTTCCGCGGTCAGCGTTTCGACTGCGGGTCGAAAGCTGGCTTCTTGCAGGCGACCGTGTCCTTTGGTCTGTCACGCGATGATCTGCGGGACGATCTGGCGCGCTACCTGCGCGAGATCATTTCGCAAGATCTGGCCGCAGAGTAGACGCGGCCGGGGGGAGTCAGGGTGAAGACAGTATTGGTGACGGGTGGTGCGGGCTATATCGGCTCGCACGCGTGTAAGGCGCTACGACAGGCAGGATACCTGCCCGTGACCTTTGACAACCTGAGCACCGGTTGGCGAGATGCCGTCAAGTTTGGGCCCTTCGAACAGGGTGATCTGCGCGACAGGGCCCGGTTGGACGAGGTGTTTGCCACGCACAGGCCGGTGGCGGTGATGCATTTCGCCGCCCTGAGTCAGGTGGGCGAGAGCATGTCAGACCCAGGGAAGTACTGGTCGAACAATGTCACGGGGTCCTTGTGCCTGATTGAGGCCGCGGTCTCGGCCGGATGCATGAATTTCGTCTTTTCCTCGACCTGCGCGACCTATGGCGATCAGGACAACGTCGTGCTGGACGAGGACAGCATTCAGCGTCCCATCAATGCCTATGGTGCCAGCAAACGTGCGATCGAAGATATTCTGCACGATTTCGGCATCGCCTATGGTCTGAACCATGTGATCTTTCGCTATTTCAACGTGGCAGGTGCTGATCCCGAGGCCGAGATCGGAGAGTTTCATCAACCCGAGACCCATCTCATTCCCCTGATGCTGGATGCGATTGATGGCAAGCGGGCGGCGCTGACCATTTATGGTACGGATTACCCGACCCCGGATGGCACCTGTATCCGCGATTATGTGCATGTGTGCGATCTGGTGGAGGCCCATGTCCTGGGCTTGGCATGGTTGGAGCAAGGGCACGGCAGCAGGGTATTCAACCTTGGTACGGGCACCGGATTTTCGGTCAGGGAAGTGATCGAGCAGTCTTGTTTCGTGACCAATCGCGATGTCCCTTTCGTGGAAGGTCCGCGTCGCGCTGGTGATTGTACCAAATTGGTATCAGGATCCTCCCGCGCAAACGAAGAACTGGGCTGGACTCCGACCCGCTCGACCCTCCAGACAATGATCGCCGATGCTTGGCGCTGGCACCAGTCCGGGCGTTATAGTGCGTGATCCCGCCCCCGCGCGACTTCTTGATCTGTCGCGCCTTGTCAGTCGCGCTGGCCGTCGCCCGACAGGAATTGATCGGGTCGAACTCGCTTATCTGAAAGCGTTTCTGGCAGACACAGTGCCTGTTTTCGGCTTGATCCGGTCAGCCTGGGGATTCTTGCTGCTAGACCGGCAGGGGTGTCAGGCCCTGCTGGACCGTGTGTCGGGGCATGTGTCTTGGGGACAGGCTGATCTGCTGTCGCGTCTGCGTAGAAATCTTTCCCCGGCAAGACAGTGCGCTGAATCTGATCTGCGGCGGGTGGCCATAGCGCGTTGCTTGCCTGCGGGGCTGGCGCGGATGCTGAAGCAGCACATGCCGAGGGGCACGGCTTACGTCAATGTCGGGCACACAAATCTGACGGAGCGCGTGCTGGGTGCCCTTGAACAAGCTATCGCGGCGCGCATCGTGGTGATGGTGCACGATACGATTCCGCTGGATTATCCGCAGTATCAGCGACCGGGCACTGTCGAGGCCTTTCGTGCCATGTTGGGCCGCGTGCAGCGTCATGCGACCCTGATCCTGTGCAACTCTGCTTGCACGCGCGCCGATGTGTTCCGCCATATGACCCCGCGCGGTCCAGTTCCTGAAACGCTGGTGTCATGGTTGGGGATCGAGGGCATGACACCAGATCCCACCGTTGAAATGCCAAAGGGATTTGACCGGAGCAGACCCTATTTCGTGACTGTTGGCACGATAGAGCCGCGGAAGAACCATATGTTCTTGCTGGATCTCTGGTCTGACATGGTCAGGACGCAACCGCCTGAAGCAGTGCCACACCTGCTGATCTGCGGCGCGCGTGGCTGGAACAATGAAGATGTCTTCGCGCGGCTCGACTCTGATCCGATGATGGGTCGCCATGTGTTCGAGATGCCGAACCTGAGCGATGGGCAGATTGCGACCCTATTGCAACGCGCGCATGGCGCCCTGTTTCCAAGTCATGCGGAAGGTTTCGGGCTGCCGCCTGCCGAAGCCTTGGCTCTGGGTGTGCCAGTGATCTGCAATCACCTTGAAATCTATACTGAAATTCTTGGTGATTATCCCGTTTACGCAAGCGTCGATGACAGGTATCTTTGGATGCAAGAAACAGAACGTCTGGCTATTGGCCAGAATGGCAGGCAGGTCACAGGCAAAGGGTTCCAGCCGCCGTGCTGGAGATCCCACTTCAAGGCCGTGTTAAGCCGGTTGTGATTGAGTGGCGTGAGCCCACATGGGCAACGTCGAGGTAGGGAAGGCACGGTTTGGGCGTCTGGCAGTCATATCGTCTGCGGCTTCAGCGCAAGCGCTGGCTGTTGCGTGCCTGGCGCAAGCGGCGGGAACTGCGCCCTGTCACGGACCGGACAGGCAAAATCAAGCCAGGTGATATCCTGCTCTTCTCGACCATGCGGAATGAACAGATCCGTCTGCCGTATTTCCTTCAATATTACCGAGATATGGGGGTGAACCACTTCCTGCTGGTCGACAACGACAGCACGGACGGTTCCTATGATTATCTGGCGGATCAGCCAGATGTCTCGCTCTGGCACACGCGGCACAGCTACAAGCGCGCGCGTTTCGGGGTGGATTGGCTCAACTGGCTACAGACCCGCCATGCCCACGGGCATTGGTCGCTGGTCGTAGACCCTGACGAATTCCTGATCTATCCGTTCTGCGATACACGACCGCTCAGGGCTTTGACGGACTGGCTTGATGCCTCATCCATCAAGTCGTTTTCGGCCATGCTTCTGGACATGTATCCCAAGGGACCTCTGGACGCGCAACCCTATCAGGCAGGCCAGGACCCGATGGAAATCGCGAACTGGTTCGACGCGGGCAATTACAGCATCTCGCGGAACAAGCGCTTCGGCAACCTGTGGATTCAGGGCGGGCCGCGCAGTCGTGTCTTCTTTCCCGACAAACCGGAAAAAGCACCCGCTCTGAACAAGATCCCGCTGGTGAAGTGGGATCGGCGCTACGCCTATGTGAGTTCGACCCACATGTTGCTGCCGCGGGGCTTGAATCTTGTCTATGACGAATGGGGTGGCGAAAAGGCCAGCGGTGTGTTGCTGCATGCCAAGTTCCTGGACACGTTCTCGGTCAAGGCGGCAGAGGAACTGTCGCGCAAACAGCACTATGCCGCTTCGGTCGAATACAAGGCCTATGCGGAAAACCTCAAGTCAAACCCGGATCTGTGGTGCAAGTGGTCCGAGAAGTACATCAACTGGCGCCAGCTTGAAATTCTGGGGCTCATGTCCAAAGGAAACTGGGCATGACCGTCGGGATCGTGATGCTGGTACACACGGCGCTGGGCCGGGCCGAGCAGGTGGCACGGCACTGGTCGGCTAGCGGGTGCCCGGTGGTTATCCATGTGGATCGGTCAGTCCCCAAAAAGACCTACACGGCTTTTGTCGAATCCCTGTCCGATCTACCGCGTGTGCGTTTCTCGAAACGGCACCGGTGTGAATGGGGCACATGGGGGATCGTGGCCGCCTCTCAGGCTGCATCGGAACTGATGTTGGCTGAGTTTGCGGACGTGCGGCATGTCTATCTCGCGTCTGGCTCCTGCCTTCCGCTGCGCCCGGTGCAGGAGTTGATTGATTACCTTGCAGCGCGCCCCCGGACGGATTTCATCGAGAGCGCCACGACAGCGGATGTTCCCTGGACTGTCGGCGGTCTTGATCAGGAACGCTTCACCCTGCGATTTCCGTTCTCTTGGAAACGTCATCGCTTTCTGTTCGACAGTTTCGTCAAGCTGCAACGCAGGCTTGGCCTCAAGCGAAAGATGCCGAACGGTCTTGTCCCTCATATGGGCAGCCAATGGTGGTGCCTGACACGACAGACGCTGTCCGCCATTCTGCAGGACCCTGAGCGTGCCACCTATGACAGGTTCTTCAAACGCGTGTGGATCCCGGATGAAAGCTATTTCCAGTCCCTCGCAAGGCTCTATTCCAGCCAGATCGAAAGCCGATCCCTGACGCTGAGCAAGTTCGATTTTCAGGGCAAGCCACATATCTTCTATGATGATCACTTGCAGTTGCTGCGCCGCTCGGACTGTTTCGTGGCGCGCAAGATCTGGCCACATGCCAATCGCCTCTATGAAGTGTTCCTGACAGATGCCGCAGGAGCAATGAAGAGGACGGAACCGAACCCCGGCAAGATTGACCGGATCTTCGCCAAGGCCGTAGACAGGCGGACGCGCGGGCGTGCGGGTCTCTATATGCAAAGCCGCTTTCCAAACGAAGGTTGGGAGAATGGCGTCACTTCGGGCCCCTATTCGGTGTTCGAAGGTTTCTCGGACCTTTTCGAGGATTTCGAGAGTTGGCTGACCAAGGCAACGGGCGCACGGGTCCACGGCCATCTGTTCGCACCTGATCGCGTCGAATTCGCCGGTGGTTACAGTGTCATGAATGGTGGCCTGTCTGACAGCGCAAAGCTGCGCGACTACAATCCGCGGTCCTTTCTTTGCAATCTGATCTGGAACACCCGGGGCGAGCGTCAGTGTTTCCAGTTCGGACCTGCTGACACGCAGGCGATCAGCTGGCAGATCGCCAAGGACCCGAACGCGCAGATCTCGGTCATCTCGGGGGCTTGGGCGGTGCCGCTGTTTCGGTCCAACCGGAATTTCGCGGATATCCGCAAGGATGCAGCCCTTCTTCAGAAGGTGGAAAGCGATCATCTGGATATTTTGCGTTCACCTTATGTGAAGGCGCGTGTGCGGATCTGGACCATGGCCGAGTTCATCGAGGCCCCGATGGAGCCACTGCAAACCATCCTGGATGAAATCGGGAACCGTGGTCTGCGCCGGCTGTCCGAAGTGCCCAAGATGGCAGACCTTGAAGGTTTCGGACAGTTTCTGCAAAATCTCAAGAACCAAGGGATGCACCCCTATCTGATGGGCGATTTCCCTGTGGCGCGTGACATACAGCCGCCGACACAGTCCTCGCGCAAACCTTATCTGGTGCGATGAAGATGTCAGATCGGTTCGATTATTTCATCGTTTTTGCCGAGATGCGGACGGGTTCGAATTTCCTTGAGACGAACCTGAATGCCTATGCCGGGCTGGCCTGTCATGGAGAAGCATTCAATCCCCATTTCATCGGCTATCCCAACAGGACCGAGATTCTGGGCATCACGCAGCCCATGCGTGATGCCAATCCTGCCCGGCTGATCGAAGCGGTCAAGCATGGCAGCGATGGACTTGGCGGATTCCGTTTTTTCCACGACCACGACCCGCGGGTTCTTGATCTGTCGCTGCCGGACCCACGCTGTGCCAAGATCATCCTGACAAGAAACCCCGTGGACAGCTATGTTTCATGGAAGATCGCGCAGGCCACGGGTCAGTGGAAGCTGACCAATGTGAGCAAGCGCAAGGATGCGATGGCCGTCTTTGACCGGGCCGAGTTCGAAGCGCATCTGACTGCCCTGCAAGAGTTTCAAGTCCGATTGCTGCACGCCTTGCAGACCACCGGGCAGACGGCTTTCTATGTTGCCTATGAGGATCTGCAGGACGTGTCTGTGATGAACGGCTTGGCGCGGTTTCTGGGCATAGATCATCAGCTTGAAAGCCTTGATGAAAGCCTGAAGAAGCAGAACCCCGAGCCATTGTCCGAGAAGGTGCGGAACTTTGATCAGATGGCCGATGCGCTGGCGCGGCTGGATCGGTTCAACCTGACACGCACCCCGAACTTCGAGCCACGCCGCGGGGCGGCCGTGCCGGGATATGTCGCGGCAAAACACACGCCGCTGCTGTATCTGCCGATCCGCTCTGGCCCAGAGACGCAGGTTTTGCAGTGGATGGCCGATCTGGACGGGATCAACCCAGATAGTCTGAACAGTGGTTTTACGCAGAAAACCCTGCGTCAGTGGATGCGCGGCCATACCGGCCATCGCAGCTTTACCGTCCTGCGTCATCCGGTAGCGCGGGCTCATGCCGCTTTCTGCGAGCGCATCTTGATGACGGGTCCGGGTCATTATGCTGAAATCCGCAAGATCCTGAGGAAATCATACGCTGTGCCGATCCCCAAGGATGCACCCGGCCCGGACTATGACAGGCAAGCGCATCGCGACGCATTTATGGCGTTTCTGGAGTTTCTGAAGGTCAATCTGGCGGGTCAGACATCGGTGCGGGTAGATGCAGCCTGGGCCACGCAGATGCAGGTATTGCAGGGTTATGCCCAGTTCGCCCTGCCTGACATGATCCTGCGCGAGAATGAGATCGAGGTGTATCTTCCGGCTCTGGCACAGCAATTGGGGCATCCAGATCCTGCGACCCCGCAGGAGGTGCCGCCGGATCAGCCCTTTGCCTTGGCCGACATCCATGATTCCGAGATCGAGGAACTGGTTAGCACCATCTATCAACGCGACTACATCGCCTTCGGCTTCGGGCCGTGGGCGGCCACGTCCTGACTGAGCGGATCAGGCCGCCTGAACTGCGGGCGCTTCGGTAAGAATGGTGTAAAGTGTGCCGGGATCGGTATTGGCCCGCAGCTTGGTGCAAACGGACGCTTCGCGCAGGGTGCGTGACACAAGCGCCAGCGCCTTCAGGTGTTCCACCCCCGCGTCTTCAGGTGCAAACAGGGCGAAGATGATATCCACCGGCGCACGATCGACCGCGTCGAAGTCGATCGGCTTTTCCAGCAGCATGAAGGCACCTTGCACCGAATCCAGCCCGGCGATGCGGGCGTGGGGCAGGGCCACACCGTGGCCCACGCCCGTTGGTCCCAGCGTCTCGCGCTCCATCAGCGCCTCGACGGCGGCGGCGGCATTGATCTTGTAGACCGATGCCGCCATGTCACCGAGATCATGAAGAACGCGCTTCTTGCTGGTGGCCGAGGTAATCACCTTCACGGCCTCCGGCCTGAGGATGGTCGAAATCTTCATGTTCGCTCAACGCTCCGGTTGCGGGGGCCGCGACAGTTGCTATCGCGGGTCAATCCATCCGATATTGCCGTCTTCACGACGGTATACCACATTGACCCCTTCTTTTCCTTCATTTCGGAAAACCAGAACCGGTGCTCCTGCAAGCTCCATCTGCATGACCGCCTCACCCACGGATAGAGACGGTATTTTCGTCTCCATCTCGGCGATGATCATCGGTTGCAGCGTCGCAGGCTCCGAATCCTCGTCATTCCCCTCAGCCGCGAGGATATACGAGGACGCCTCCATGATTTCAACCGGCTCGGTCCATTCGCGGTGGTGATCTTTCAACCGACGCTTGTAGCGGCGCAGTTGCTTGTCCATCTTTTCATTGCACGCGTCGAAAGCGGCATAGATTTCGGTGGCATGGGCCTTGGCAGCAGCGGTCAGGCCACTGGACAGATGGACGGTCGCCTCGCAGACGAATTCATGTGCGGATTTCGAGAAAACGACAGTCGCATCGGTGGGACGCTGCGAATACTTTGCCATCACGATCCCCATCTCATCCTTCACATGGGTCTGAAGGGCCTCGCCGATGTCGATTTGCTTGCCACTGATCTGATAGCGCATCATGTCTCCTTTGCATGACAAATCGGGGTGCGTCCGTGGCTGTGCCGCCGCGGTTCCGTCACGCCCGAATGCTGGATTGCGACCCTCGTGCAGTTCGACCCCGGCCTTGCCATAATGGAAAGGCGACCAATGAAACGGGAGCTGCATACACGACTGTCATTCTTCTATTGGAGAGGAAGGTATGGGGGTCTGTCAATCAGAACAAATGCGCGAGCGGATGCTTGCGGGCACAAGACCGTTTCCACGGGGGACGGATGTCACGAGATGCGGAAACTGTCGCCCAGATAGACGCGCCGCACGTTCTCGTTGCGCACGACTTCGTCGGGGGTACCGGACATGAGGACTTTGCCATCATGCAGGATATAGGCCCGGTCCACGATCTCGAGGGTTTCGCGCACGTTGTGATCTGTGATCAGAACACCGATGCCACGTTTCTTGAGATCCGCGACCAGATGGCGGATATCACCCACGCTGATGGGATCGACCCCGGCGAAGGGTTCGTCCAACAGCAGATATTTGGGATTGGCAGCCAGACACCGGGCAATCTCGACCCGCCGCCGTTCACCACCCGACAGCGCCAGGGCCGGAGCGCGGCGCAGATGTTCGATCGAGAACTCGGAGAGCAACTCTTCCAGTCGTTCGCGTCGTTTGTGGCTATCCTTGATCGAGATATCGAGGATAGCCCCGATATTGTCTTCGACGGACAGGCCGCGGAAAATCGACATCTCCTGCGGCAGGTAACCGATCCCCATCTTTGCGCGACGATACATCGGCAGATTGGTCACATCCTGCCCGTCAATAGTGACCTCGCCACCTTCAGGATAGACCAAGCCGGCTATGGCATAAAAGGTCGTGGACTTGCCGGACCCATTGGGACCCAGCAGGGCGACCACTTCGCCGCGGTTCAGCTCCATACTGAAATCGCGGATCACAACGCGTTTCTTGTAGCTCTTGCGGAGATGTCGGACCCGTAGACCCGAATTCCCATCGGTGACGGTCAATTGAGGTTTGGCCATGCTCAATCCGCCCCGCGCAGGATCGTCTTGACCCGACCGTCCATCTGCGCCGTACCGTCTTCAAGATTGACCCGCATCAGATCCGAGGTAAGTGCGCTTGCGCCTTGTGTCAGAAGGACATTGCCGCGCATGACGACAAAACCGTCATCGACATTGTAATCGGCGCTCTCTGCCTCGGCGGCATCGGGGCCGCTGACCAGCGTGACTCCACCTGTGGCTTCCAACCGGGCGATCCGCGCCTGCTGCCCTTCCGAGGCTTCGGCATAGACGACCAGCACGCGCGGCGCGGCCAGTCGCATTTCCCCCTGAATGATGATGACATTTCCGGTAAAAATGGCCGTGCCATCCTGCTGGCTGACAGAAAGGCTATCGGCGGTCACTTCAACGGGTAGGGACGTGTCCTGCTGGATTGCACCGAAGGCCAGATTCGTGGTCTGTGCCCGCACCTGCGTGGCCGGCCCCAGCATCGCAAGGGCAAGGATCAGAGCACATAGCAGGGAAGGGGCGGTCAGGGGCGAGTGTCCGAGCGGCACGGGTTGGTCTTTCTCAGTTTTCCGGATCATATATCAGCTTGACGCCATTTGTGAAAAACAAATGGACGTCACCTGTTTCAGGATCTGATGTCATCGTCATTTTTCCCGCATCTAACTGGCCGGGCGGTCCGGTTCCGGTAATAGGTCCGTCGGATTCGGCCGCGATTTCGCGCATGCTGGTCGTCAGTTCTTCGGTCTCGATCCGGTAGCCGGTGGAACTGATCAGAACCACGTCGCCTTCCAGCACGGCGATGCCCGAGATATCGTTCACGGTACCGAGCAGAGAGGTGATGTTGATCCGCCCGCCTTCGCTCAGGTCGATCTGTGCGGCCATACTGTCTGCGATCACGCGCTCGGGTTGGTCCGGGTCGACGCGGGCACTTGTGGCAACGAAGGAGACAAGATGCCCGTCCTCGGTCGCGCCCGCGAAAGTCGGCTCGGTGATCTGCTGGCTGCCCGTGCGGCTTTCCAGATCAGCCCTGTCGGCAGGAATGGGGCGTGTCGGATCAATCGTGCGAGAGAGCAGAAACAATGTCGACAACAGCGCCAGCGCTGTCAGTGGCAGAAGGATCTTCAGCCAGTTGATGACACGGGACCGAAGACTGGTGCGCAGGGCCATGTCTCAGCCCAGACCCACGCGCAGGCAATCATGGATATGCAGCAAGCCGACCGCGCGACCCGGCAGTTCCTTGTCGATCACGAAAAGGCAGGTGATCTTGCGTTCGTTCATCACGCCAACAGCCGCCTCGGCCAACGCATCAGGACCAATGGTGCGGGGATTGCGGGTCATCACATCCGCGGCGGTCAGGGACAAAAGACCGTCCATATGTCGCCGCAGGTCACCATCTGTGATGATTCCCGTCAGCAAACCGGCCGCATCAGTCACGCCGACCACGCCAAATCCCTTGCGGCTGATTTCCAGCAATGTGTCGCCCATCGGGGCTGTCCCGCTGACCAGTGGCAGTGCATCGCCAACATGCATCAGATCACGCACGCGGCTGAGTTGCGCGCCCAACTTGCCTCCGGGGTGGAAATTGCGGAAATCCTCGGGCTGGAATTGCCGATGTTCCATCAGGGCCACGGCCAGCGCATCGCCAAGCGCGAGGGTCATGGTGGTGGATGTCGTGGGAACGACACCCGTTCCACAAGCCTCATCAACGCGGGGCAAGGTAATCGCCACATCGGATTGCTTGAGCAGCGTGGAGCCCGCCCGGCTGGCAACGCCGATCATCGGGATGCCGAAGCGACGGGAATAGGCGATCATGTCGGCCAGTTCAGGCGTTTCGCCGGAATTCGACAGCATCAGAAGAACGTCATCCGGTGTCAGCATCCCCAGATCGCCGTGACTGGCCTCGGCTGGATGCACGAATTGTGCGGGCGTCCCGGTGCTGGCCAGAGTAGCCGCGATCTTGCGCGCGACATGGCCGGACTTGCCCATGCCGGATACGATCACACGGCCACGCGCGCCAAGCATCAACTCGACCGCTTCGGCGAATTCGCCACCAAGCCCATCCGCCAATTGGACGAGCCCGTCAGCCTCGGCGCGGATCACGCGGCGGGCGATGCTCAGGAATATCTGTGCCTTGTCCATCAATGTGCGAAGATGTCCTGTTCGGGCCAGCCGGCAAGGTCGAGTTTGGCACGCATCGGCAGGAAATCGAAGCAGGCCTTCGCCATCTCGACCCGGCCTTCGCGCGCCAGCATCATGTCCAGCGCCTCTTTCAGGCGATGCAGATACAGCACGTCCGACGCGGCATAGTCCATTTGCGCCGTGGACAGTTCCACCGCGCCCCAGTCGCTTTGCTGTTGTTGCTTTGAGACATCCACGCCAACCAGATCCTGCAACAGATACTTCAAGCCATGCCGGTCTGTGAAAGTCCGGATCAGCTTGCTGGCGATCTTGGTGCAATAGACCGGCTGCGCCAGTGCGCCAAACGCGTTATACATCGCGGCAATGTCGAAACGTCCGAAATGAAACAGCTTCAGGACATCCGGGTTCTCGAGAAGAGCGGCAAGGTGGGGCGCTTCGGTCTGGCCCTTCGCGATCTGCACGATATGGGCATGGCCGTCACCGCCGGACAGTTGCACGACACACAGCCTGTCGCGATGCGGGTTCAAACCCATCGTTTCACAGTCAATCGCGACGACCGGACCAAGGTCCAGATCGGCGGGCAAATCGTTCTTGTAGAGGTAGTTTGTCATGTCATTCCCTTCGCGGAGGGAATGGTGCCCAGGAGAGGACTCGAACCTCCACGTCCTTGCGAACACTAGCACCTGAAGCTAGCGCGTCTACCATTCCGCCACCTGGGCACAGGTGTCGTGGAGACGGCGTTTATCCCTGCGGCAAATGGGTGTCAACGAGGATTCGTCAGATTTTTTCGCGCCGTGCCGTTGTCCCGGTGTTCTGGTGAGGGCTGCGGCTCTGTAACGCCTTGTCCCAGCCGCTGACTGGGTTTAGGAACGGGCAGGATTTATTGGGCCGGAGGCTGCAACATGTCGAAACTCGTCACCATTTACGGCGGATCAGGCTTTGTGGGCCGCTATATCGCACGGCGATTGGCACAAGAGGGTTGGCGTGTGCGGGTGGCCGTACGCCGCCCCAACGAGGCGATGCATGTCAAACCCTATGGTACGCCCGGTCAGGTCGAGCCTGTTTTGTGCAACATCCGTGACGACGCCAGCGTGCGCGCCGTCATGCAGGGCGCCGATGCAGTTGTGAATTGCGTGGGTATCCTTTCCGAGACCGGCAAGAACCGCTTTGACGCTGTGCAGGCTGAAGGGCCGGCACGCGTGGCGCGGATCGCCGCCGAGATGGGTATTGCACGGATGGTGCAGATTTCCGCCATCGGTGCGGATCCCGAGTCAAAGAGCGACTATGCCCGCACCAAGGCGCTGGGCGAGCAAGCGGTGCTTGAGCATATGCCGCAGGCCGTGATCCTGCGCCCCTCGATCGTGTTCGGAGCCGAAGATCAGTTTTTCAACCGCTTTGCCCGCATGGCACAACTTGGGCCGATCCTGCCTGTCGTCGGCGCGGAAACGCGGTTCCAGCCGGTCTACGTGGACGATGTGGCACGCGCTGCCCTTCTGGCGGTGCAAGGCAAGGCGGCCCCCGGGATCTATGAACTGGGCGGGCCGGATGTCTCGACTTTCCGCGCGCTCATGGGGCAAATGCTGGATGTGATCCAACGCCGCCGCATGATCGTGAACATTCCCTTCCCCGTGGCGCGCATGATGGCATTCGGTTTTGATATGCTGAACAAGGTCACATTGGGACTGGTGCCTGCACAGATCACTCGAGATCAGGTGCGCAATCTGGCACAGGACAATGTTGTATCCGAAGGCGCGAAAGGGTTTGCAGATCTGGGCATAACGCCGATCTCGCTGGAATCGGTTCTGCCGGATTACCTTTGGCCCTATCGCCCCTCTGGTCAGTATGCGTCGATCAAGGCTTCGGCGCGGAACCTGCGGCAGAGTTGATCGCGTTCAACTGTAGGCATAGACCAACAGCACAATTCCAAGGATGACGCGGTAGATCACATAAGGTGTGAAACTGACGCTGCGCAGCAAACGCATCATCAGGCTCAGCGCCAGAAGGGCGGCGAAGAAGGCAAAGACGGCGGCTATCGCGCCGTCCCGCGCTGCCGCTCCGTCAGCCTTCACGGCCACCTCGGCCCCCAGCAGGACGCCCGAGGCCATGATCGTCGGGATCGACATCAGCATCGACAGCTTGGCCACATCATGTCGTGCGTAACCCAGCAGGCGACCGCCTGTGATGGTGATGCCCGATCGTGACGTGCCTGGGATCAGGGCCACGACCTGCCACAGCCCCATGATGACCGCATCGCGGATCGACCATTGCGCGGCCGTCTTGGTGCTTGGTCCGCGTTGATCGGCCCAGTAAAGGACCAGACCGAAGATCAGCATCGTCCACCCGATCACGGCAACGCCGCGCATCATATCGTCCAGTCCGGTCAGGTTCAGGATAAGGCCCACGATCACAACAGGCACTGTCGCGATGGCCAGGCACATGGCCAGCCAAGCACCCTGCGTGTCGATCTTGCCCCGCAACATCCGGGGAATCCCCAGAAGCGCCATCCGGACGTCCGACCAGAAATAGAGAATCACGGCCAGAAGCGTGCCCACATGCACGGCCACGTCGATCACTTGTCCCTGATCCTGCATACCCGTCAGCGCCGGCAAGAGAATCAGGTGACCAGAGGATGAAACCGGCAGAAACTCTGTCAGGCCCTGAATCACGGCGACAAGAAAAAGATGGAAAAGCGGCATCAGGCTTTGCTCCGGCTTTGCTCAGCTACCCTATAAAGTATTGTCAGAAAGGGGAAAGACTCGATTTAGGTCCGATACGGACATAAAGTAGGATGAAAATTCCCGCCAATGCCGCAAAGCAGCGTCAAAAATCGTATTATAGGTCAGTAAGACTGACTTTTAAACGGATTTGCCTTGGTTTAGAAGGTGCCAAACCAGATTTGATCGGAGTTTCCTTGTGGCCAAGCAACCGATGCTGAAATTCATCTCTGTCGAACGCGACATGCCCGAAAAGCGTGAGGCCGAGTCGCGCCGTCAGGATTTCAACGAGATCTATGCCGAATATGCGGATGCCAAGGCCAAGGAGCAGGCCAGTCGGTGCAGCCAATGTGGCGTGCCCTATTGTCAGACCCATTGCCCGTTGCACAACAACATCCCTGACTGGCTGCGCCTGACTGCCGAGGGCCGCTTGCAGGAAGCCTATGAGATCAGCCAGGCAACCAACACCTTCCCGGAAATCTGCGGCCGCATCTGCCCGCAGGATCGTCTGTGTGAAGGCAACTGCGTGATCGAACAGTCCGGGCACGGCACAGTTACCATCGGCTCGATCGAGAAATACATCACGGACACCGCATGGGAGCAGGGCTGGGTCAAGCCGATCATCCCGGCGATGGAACGGGACCAGTCGGTCGGCATCATTGGCGCTGGTCCTGGCGGGTTGGCTGCTGCCGATGTGCTGCGCCGCGCCGGAGTGCAGGTTACGATCTATGACCGCTACGACCGCGCCGGCGGATTGCTGACCTATGGCATTCCCGGCTTCAAGCTGGAGAAGGACGTGGTCATGCGTCGCAATGACCAGTTGGAACAGGGCGGCGTGGAATTCGTGCTGAACTGCAATGTGGGCGAGGACATCAGCTTTGACGCTATTCGCGGCAAGCATGATGCCGTTGTCATTGCGACCGGTGTCTACAAGACCCGCGACCTGGATGGCGAAGGTGCGGATGCCGAGGGGATTGTGCGCGCCATCGATTATCTGACCGCCAGTAACCGTAAAAGCTTTGGCGATGATGTGCCCGAGTATGACAGTGGCGAGTTGAACGCAGCGGGCAAGCGCGTCGTCGTGATCGGTGGTGGCGACACGGCGATGGATTGCGTGCGCACTGCGATCCGGCAGGGCGCGACATCGGTCAAGTGCCTCTATCGTCGTGACCGCGCCAACATGCCCGGCAGTCAGCGTGAAGTGCAGAACGCCGAGGAAGAGGGCGTGATCTTTGAATGGCTGAGCGCGCCCAAGGGTTTCGTGGGTGAGCCTGTCACTGGTGTGATGGTGCAGAAGATGCGCCTTGGCGCACCTGATGCAACCGGCCGCCAGTCACCCGAGGTGATCGAAGGCGCAGATTACATCGAAGAGGCGGATCTGGTCATCAAGGCGCTGGGCTTCGAGCCCGAGGATCTGCCGAAGCTTTGGGGTGTTGAGGGTCTGGATGTCACCCGTTGGGGAACCATTCGCGCGGAATACACCACAGGCAAGACCAGCCTGGATGGCGTCTATGCCGTGGGTGATATCGTGCGCGGTGCCAGCCTCGTCGTCTGGGCGATCCGTGATGGACGCGATTCCGCGCAGGCGGTTCTGGAATACCTCAACAATGGCGCGCGCGCCGTTGCAGCAGAATGACAATGCGGCGTCACGCAAGTCACGCCACAGCAGATTGATTTCCGACAGGGCAGGACGCCCGACCCGGCACAGAATGAAAGGTTGAACCCATGACCAAGTATGATGAAAGCTGGGCTGTCGCCGAGGAAGCCAAGCGCAAGTGGATGGCCGAGAACGGTCTCTATGCCGAAGAGGAAGAGCATTCTTCCTGCGGTGTTGGCCTCGTCGTCTCTATCGACGGCAAGCCGTCGCGCCGGGTCGTCGAGAACGGGATTAACGCGCTCAAGGCGATCTGGCACCGCGGGGCCGTCGATGCTGACGGCAAGACCGGCGATGGCGCCGGTATCCATGTGCAGATTCCCGTCCCCTTCTTCTATGATCAGATCCGGCGCACCGGGCACGAGCCCAAGACGGACCAACTGATGGCTGTGGGTCAGGTGTTTCTGCCGCGTACCAATTTCGGTGCGCAGGAAACCTGCCGGACCATCGTGGAAACCGAAGTGCTGCGGATGGGCTATTACATCTATGGCTGGCGTCATGTGCCGGTCGATATTTCGTGCCTTGGCGAAAAGGCGAACGCCACCCGCCCCGAGATTGAGCAGATTCTGATTTCCAACATCAAGGGTGTGGACGAGGAAACCTTTGAGCGCGAGCTATACGTGATCCGTCGCCGGATCGAGAAGGCTGCTATCGCTGCAGGCATTCAGGGGATGTATATCTGTTCGCTGTCCTGCCGCTCGATCATCTATAAGGGTATGATGTTGGCCGAGCAGGTGGCCGAGTTCTATCCCGACCTTCAGGATCCTCGGTTTGAATCGGCTTTCGCCATTTATCACCAGCGTTATTCCACCAACACCTTCCCGCAATGGTGGCTGGCGCAACCCTTCCGCATGCTGGCGCATAACGGCGAGATCAACACGCTGCGCGGTAACGTCAACTGGATGAAATCGCACGAGATCCGCATGGCCTCGGGTGCCTTTGGTGATCTGGCAGAAGATATCAAGCCGATCGTGCAGGCTGGGTCGTCTGACTCTGCCGCGCTCGATTCCGTGTTCGAGGTGCTGGTTCGCGCGGGCCGTTCGGCGCCGATGGCAAAAACCATGCTGGTGCCGGAATCGTGGTCCAAGCAGGCGGTGGAACTGCCGCAAAGCTGGCGTGACATGTATTCCTATTGCAACTCGGTCATGGAGCCGTGGGACGGCCCCGCCGCCTTGGCGATGACCGATGGCCGCTGGGTCTGCGCTGGTTTGGACCGCAACGGTCTGCGTCCGATGCGCTATGTCGTGACAGGTGACGGTCTGCTGATCGCCGGGTCCGAGGCGGGGATGGTCCCGATCAAGGAAGCCACCGTGCGCGAAAAAGGCGCGCTGGGGCCGGGGCAGTTGATCGCGGTGGACATGAAGGAAGGCAAGCTTTTCCACGACTCCGAGATCAAGGACCGTCTGGCTGCTGCCCAGCCTTTTGGGGAATGGGTCGGCAAGATCAACGAATTGGACGATGCGCTGGCCAGTGTGACGGAAGCACCGCTGTTCAGCGGCGCTGAACTGCGCAAGCGCCAGATCGCGGCCGGCTATACCATCGAAGAGCTGGAGCAAATCCTTGCGCCGATGGCTGAGGATGGCAAGGAAACGCTGGCCTCCATGGGGGACGACACGCCCGCGGCTGTTCTGTCCACCAAGTACCGCCCGCTGTCGCATTTCTTCCGCCAGAACTTCAGTCAGGTCACAAACCCGCCCATCGACTCCTTGCGTGAATTCCGCGTGATGAGCCTCAAGACGCGGTTCGGCAACCTCAAGAACGTGCTGGACGAAAGCTCTGCCCAGACCGAGATTCTGGTGTTGGACAGCCCATTTGTCGGCAACGCACAGTGGGATGAGGTCACGCGCAACTTCAATGCGCCGTTGGTCGAGATCGACTGCACCTTCCCCGTGGGCGAAGATCACGATGCGCTTCGCAAGGGTCTGGAGCGGATCCGCGCCGAAGCTGAGGACGCTGTGCGCTCGGGTGCCGGGCATCTGGTGCTGACCGATCACAAGCAGAACGCAGACCGCGTTGCCATGCCGATGATCCTTGCGACAAGCGCTGTTCATTCGCATTTGACCCGCAAAGGTCTGCGGACCTTCTGTTCATTGAATGTGCGCTCGGCTGAATGTATCGACCCGCATTACTTTGCGGTGCTGATCGGTTGCGGGGCTACCGTCGTGAACCCCTATCTGGCCGAGGACAGCATCGCAGACCGGATCGCGCGCGGCCTGATCGACTGCACGTTGACCGAGGCTATGCGCCGCTACCGGGAAGCGATCGACCAGGGTTTGCTCAAGATCATGGCGAAGATGGGCATCTCTGTCGTCTCCTCCTATCGCGGCGGCCTGAACTTCGAGGCGGTCGGTCTGTCCCGCGCCATGTGCGCCGAGTATTTCCCCGGCATGACCAGCCGTATCAGTGGCATCGGCGTGACGGGGATCCAGCGCAAATCCGAAGAAGTTCATGCCAAGGGATGGTTGGGTGGGACCGATGTTCTGCCTATCGGCGGCTTCTACAAGGCCCGCCGATCCGGCGAGACGCATGCGTGGGAAGCAACCTCGATGCACCTGCTGCAGACCGCCTGCAACAAGGCCAGCTTCGAGATCTGGAAGCAGTATTCGGCCAAGATGCAAGCCATGCCGCCGATCCATCTGCGCGACCTGCTGGCGATCAAACCCTTGGGCGCAGCGATCCCGATCGAAGAGGTGGAGAGCATCACCTCGATCCGCAAGCGGTTCGTGACACCCGGCATGTCGCTGGGCGCACTGTCGCCCGAGGCGCACAAGACCCTGAACGTCGCGATGAACCGTATCGGTGCCAAGTCCGACAGCGGCGAGGGTGGCGAAGATCCGGCGCATTTCGTGCCCGAGCCGAATGGTGACAACCCCAGCGCCAAGATCAAGCAGGTCGCTTCGGGTCGCTTTGGTGTAACCGCTGAATACCTGAACCAGTGTGAAGAACTGGAAATCAAGGTCGCCCAAGGTGCCAAGCCCGGCGAGGGTGGTCAGTTGCCCGGTATGAAGGTGACGGACCTGATCGCCCGTCTGCGCCATTCGACCAAGGGCGTGACGCTGATCAGCCCGCCGCCGCATCACGACATCTATTCGATCGAGGATCTGGCGCAGCTGATCTATGACCTCAAGCAGATCAACCCGCGCGCCAAGGTCACCGTCAAGCTGGTGGCTCAGTCGGGTGTTGGCACGATTGCGGCAGGCGTAGCCAAGGCCAAGGCCGATATCATCCTGATATCAGGCCATAACGGTGGCACCGGTGCCAGCCCCGCCACCTCGATCAAGTATGCTGGCTTGCCATGGGAAATGGGCCTGACCGAGGCGCATCAGGTTCTGTCGATGAACAACCTGCGCGACCGGATCACGCTGCGCACCGATGGCGGTCTGCGCACAGGACGTGACATCGTCATGGCGGCGATGATGGGGGCCGAGGAATACGGGATCGGCACCGCCGCCCTGATCGCCATGGGCTGCATCATGGTGCGTCAGTGCCAGTCGAACACCTGCCCTGTCGGCGTCTGCACGCAGGACGAGGCGCTGCGCGCCAAATTCACCGGCAATGCTGACAAGGTGGTGAACCTGATCACCTTCTACGCGCAGGAAGTGCGCGAGATTCTGGCCAGCATCGGTGCGCGCAGCATGGATGAGGTGATCGGTCGCGCCGATCTTCTGTCGCAGGTCAGCCGTGGTTCCGCGCATCTGGACGATCTGGACCTGAACCCGCTTCTGATCACCGTCGATGGCGCGGGTGACATCGTCTATGATCGTGCCAAGCCGCGCAATGTTGTGCCCGACACGCTGGACGCCGAGATTGTCCGCGACGCCGCGCGCTTCCTTGAGGAAGGCGAGAAGATGCAACTGTCCTATGCGGTGCAGAACACCCATCGGACCGTCGGCACCCGCGTCTCCAGCCATATCGTCAAGCGGTTCGGGATGCGCAATGCGCTGCAACCCAACCACCTGACGGTCAAACTGACAGGATCAGCGGGCCAAAGCCTTGGGGCCTTTGCGGCACCTGGGTTGAAGCTGGAAGTGTCGGGCGATGCGAATGACTATGTCGGCAAGGGCCTTTCGGGGGGAACCATCGTGGTGCGTCCGCCAATGGCCAGCCCGCTGGTCGCGTCGGAGAACACGATCATCGGCAACACCGTGCTTTACGGTGCGACGGATGGTTATCTGTTTGCGGCCGGCCGCGCGGGTGAACGCTTTGCTGTGCGTAACTCGGGGGCCAAGGTCGTGGTCGAAGGCTGCGGCAGCAACGGTTGCGAATACATGACCGGCGGCGTTGCCGTGATTCTGGGCGGCATCGGTGCCAATTTCGGCGCAGGGATGACCGGGGGCATGGCGTATCTCTATGACCCAGAAGGCGTTGCAGCCAAGATGATGAACATGGAGACATTGGTGACCTGCCCGGTGACCGTCCCTTATTGGGAAGATCAGCTCAAATCGTTGATCCAGCGCCATCTGGACGAAACCGGAAGTCGGCGTGCTGCGGACATTCTCCAGCACTGGGAGGCAGAACGCGCCAACTTCATCCAAGTCTGTCCCAAGGAGATGCTGATCCATATTCCGCACCCCCTGACGATCGAAAAGCAGGCGATGCCCGCCGAATAAGTCATATTCGGGACCAACCTTACCAAGCTATTGAAAACCCGGCGTGTTTTCGCCGGGTTTTTCTTTTTTAAGACATTATCTTTGAAAAATTTTGGCTCATTCGCGCGTTAGGGTTGAGTATGTTTGACAGTTAGAGCTGCGCAATGCCCACCGAATATAGCTTCTCGTTCTACACCATGGCCCCCGGCAACCCGCCGTTTTTTGGCACAAGCTTGACTCCTGTAACGCTGACCGCTGTCGATCAGAATGACAACGGATCACTGGGCACATCGCAGGGCGATACGGTCGGGGGATTCGCTGTCACCAGTGTCTGGGTGGGTGATACGATAACCGTTCGCATCAATGGTCAGAACGTGACCATGACAGGCGTGACCTATTATCGCGCTGGGGCGTCTGCCGTCTTCATGCCGACGGATGGCACGGTGCTTGTTCCGTCAAGCTTCCGCTCTTCGACCTTTGTGAACACTTCAACGCAATATGACCTGCCACCGGTTCCTTGCTTCGTCGCGGGAACGATGATCTTCACGGCGAAAGGGGCGCTGCCGGTCGAATCCTTGCAGCCTGGGGATCTCTTGCTGACACGCGACAGCGGCATGCGCCCGGTCCGTTGGGTTGGTCAGATCACCGTTGACGGGACCGGCCGGTTTGCCCCGATCCGATTCATGCCGGATACGCAGGGCAACACACGCGCTCTGCTTGTCTCACCCAACCATCGTATGCTGATGACCGGCTGGAAAGCCGAAATGTATTTCGGCGAGAGCGAAGTTCTTGTCCCTGCAAAGACACTGGTTAATGGTGACACGATCAGCGTGGCACCCTGCGCGCAGGTCACCTATGTCCACATCCTCATGGATCATCACGAAGTGATTTTTGCGGAAGGGGCCGCCACCGAAAGCCTGCATCCAGGTGACTATCTGATGGCGGGGGCCAGCGAAACACGTGCCGAGATTCTGGCCTTGTTCCCGGAACTGGCGACAGAATCCGGTCGGGACAGATGGAAACCCATACGCAGTATCGCAAAGTCCCGCGAGGCGACGCTTCTGGTTGCATGACTGGGCTTTCCCAAGTGCCGCTGCTTGCCTATAGCTGACAGCGTGGCACGCAAGACGAAAACAACACGCGCGAAACGCTCATCCAGCGCAGCAGGACTGGCTCCTCTGCGAACCCTACGGCGTTGGTTGCTCCGCGGACTTTTGGGGTCTGTTGTGTTGATGCTGCTCTGGGTGCTGTCCTATCGCGTCATCAACCCGCCTACCACGCTCTACATGCAGTCAGAAAAGCGGTATCTGGGTGAGATCAGCCGTGAATGGGTAGATGCCGATGAGGTGGCCCCGGTGATGTTGCGTGCCGTCGTCGCGGCGGAGGATGCAAATTTTTGTCTCCACATGGGTTTCGATCTGGACGCTATCAAGACAGCTATCGACTCGGGCGCGAACCGCGGGGCGTCTACGATCACGCAGCAGGTTGTCAAGAATGCGTTCCTTTGGCACGGTCGAAGCTGGGGCCGAAAGGCGCTTGAAGCTTTGATCACTCCTGTGGTCGAGCTGACATGGCCCAAGCGGCGCATCCTAGAAGTCTATTTGAACATCGCCGAGTTCGACGAGGGTGTGTTTGGCGTCGAGGCGGCCTCACGACACTATTTCGGGATTGGATCGGAAAGCCTGTCATCGGCACAGGCCGCGCGACTGGCGATGGTGCTGCCTGCTCCCAAGGCAAGGTCGGCGGAATCGCCGACAGCATCTCAGCGTCGCCGCATCGCGGTGATTGAAGACGGAGCGCAGTTGATCGCCACCGATGGACGAGCCGCCTGTTTCGAGGATTGAAAATCCGCGCGCAGCAAGGCATGCAGGGGGGCAACCCGTAATTGAAGGCAAATCTGTTCCATGGCGCGGCTATTCCACGTTCCCCTGTCCCCTTTCTGCCGCAAAGTCCGGTTGAGTCTGGCGGAAAAGCGCATCGAATGTGAACTGGTCGAAGAGCGATACTGGGAGCCATCGCCTGATTTTCTGCGTCGCAATCCCGCGGCTAAGGTTCCGGTGCTCAAGATCGACGGCAAGACGATGTCGGAAAGTGCCGCGATCTGCGAGTATCTGGAAGAGGCCTATCCCGAACCTCCGTTGATGCCACGCGGACGGGACGATCGCTATGAGGTGCGACGGTTGGTGGCCTGGTTCGACGACAAGTTTCACCACGAGGTGACGTCGAAGCTTCTCTACGAACGGGTGAACAAAAAGATCATGTCCCGCGGTTTTCCCGACAGCCGCAACGTCAAGGATGGTGCCAAGGCTATCAAGTTTCATCTGGACTACATGGCATGGCTTCTGGATCATCGACGCTGGCTTGCTGGTGATGTTATGACCCTTGCCGACTTCGCCGCCGCGGCCCATCTGTCCTCGCTGGACTATATCAGCGATGTTGATTGGAACCGCTCGCAGTCGGTCAAGGACTGGTATGCCACGATCAAGTCTCGCCCGGCGTTTCGGTCGATCCTGGCCGATCAGGTTCCAGGTTTTCCCCCACCGGGTCACTATGCTGATCTGGATTTCTGAGACACCCGTTGCGCAAGGGGTGCTGCCAGCTCCTCGACCTGCCGCCTTCCGCCAAGGGTATTTCGCGCAAGAAGAAACGGGCGCGTGATGGAAGGGTTAAAACAACGATTGATTGCTCAGGCGCGGGCCGAAGGGTTTGACGCGTGTCGCATATGCAGACCGTGGGATGTGCCGGAGGTTCCTGAACGGCTGGCGGCTTTTCTGGCGGCAGGATATCACGGCCAGATGGCGTGGTTGGCGGAACGCAGTGGATGGCGTGGTGATCCGGCGGCGCTTTGGCCTGATGCCCGGTCCGTGATCATACTGGCTGAAAGCTACAGGCCTGAAACAGATCCGTTGGCAGCGCTGGAGCGAAAAACCGCCGGAACAGTCTCTGTTTATGCGCAGAACAAGGACTACCACGATCTGGTCAAGAAGCGGCTAAAACGACTGGCGCGCTGGTTGATCGACGCAGGCGGTGGCGAGGTCAAGGTTTTCGTTGATACGGCACCCGTGCCCGAGAAACCCTTGGGTCAAGCGGCAGGTCTGGGATGGCAAGGCAAGCATACCAATCTGGTCAGCCGCCAATTGGGAAGCTGGTTCTTCATCGGGTCCGTCTTCACCACGCTGGACTTGCCCATGGACGCCCCCGAGGTTGATCATTGTGGATCTTGCCGGAATTGTCTTGATATCTGTCCGACCAAGGCATTTCCGGCACCTTACCAACTGGATGCGCGGCGCTGCATTTCCTATCTTACGATCGAACACAAAGGCCCGGTTGATCCCGAATTGCGGCCCTTGATGGGAAACCGGATCTATGGCTGTGACGATTGCCTGGCCGTTTGCCCGTGGAACAAGTTCGCCGTTGCGGCGCGCCACATAGGATATCACGCCCGACCGGATCTGATCTCGCCACCGCTGGCCGATCTGGTCAAATTGGATGATGCGGGCTTCCGTGCTTTTTTCGCCGGGTCGCCGATCAAGCGTATCGGTAGAGACCGCTTTGTCCGCAATGTGCTCTATGCTATCGCCAACTCCGGCGATCCGGGGCTCATAGCCGCAGCACAGCCCCTGAGCGACGATCCGGCGGAAGAGGTCGCCGATGCCGCGCGGTGGGCGGTGATGCGACTGAAAGGTGCCGCAAACAGGATGGCATAGGCGACCCGGCGGGCTACACCCTCACCAGAACATGCAAAGGAGAAACCCATGGCGCTGCTACTGGGGGTGGATACGGGCGGAACCTTTACGGACGCCGTGTTGATTCACAATGAGACCGAGGTGATCGCAAGTGCCAAGGCATTGACCACACGAACAGATCTGGCGATCGGGATCGGTTCGGCCGTCCGTGCCGTGCTGACGCAGGCCGCCGTGTCGCCGGGCAAGGTCGCTATGGCCTCGCTGTCGACGACGCTGGCAACAAATGCGCTGGTCGAGGGGCAGGGCGGGCGCCTTGGGTTGGTCTATATCGGCTTCGATGCGCGCGATCTTGAGACGCATGGCTTGTCGAATGCGTTGCGAGGAGATCCGGTTCTGGTCCTGCAAGGGGGTCACAGTCACGCCGGGGGTGAGGTGGTTCCGCTAGATACTGCCACGCTTGAGGCTTGGTTAGAGACTGTTTCAGGCATCTCGGGCTTTGCGGTCGCGGCACAGTTTGCCACGCGCAATCCGGCGCACGAGAATCGGGCGGCCGAGATCATTGGCCGGATGACAGGACGGCCTGTCAGTTGCTCCCATCATTTGTCGGCGCGACTGAACGGACCGAAACGTGCCCTGACCGCCGTTCTGAACGCGCGGCTGATCGGTATGACGCATCGCCTGATCGGGCGGGCGGAAGACGTGCTGAAGGAGGTTGGGATCAATGCCCCGTTGATGGTCGTGCGTGGAGACGGTGCGCTGATGTCAGCGGCCCAAGCCAAGGCACGGCCTATCGAGACCATCCTGAGCGGACCTGCCGCGAGTATTGTTGGTGCCCGTTGGTTGACCGGTGCCGACGAGGCGCTGGTTTCCGACATCGGAGGGACAACGACCGATATCGCCGTTCTGCGCCATGGGAGGCCCGCGATTGATCCCAATGGCGCGCAGGTCGGGCCCTACAGAACGATGGTCGAAGCTGTGGCGATGCGCACCCACGGATTGGGGGGTGACAGCGAAGTGCATTTCATCGCCGACGGGTTGGAGGGCGGTGTGACCCTCGGACCACGCAGGCTTTTGCCGGTGAGCCTGATTGCTTTGGACGCGCCCGATGCGGTCCACGATGCGCTGGACGCACAATTGCGCACCGCTGTTCCCGGTGAGCATGACGGGCGGTTTGTGAAGGCAGTGGCCGGCGTTGATGCAGGCGGGTTGTCTGACCGCGACATGGTTTTACTGGAAAGGATCGGCGCAGCGGTGCGGCCTTTGGCGGCGGTTCTGAAGACACGGATCGAAGGGCAGGGCTTGCAACGTCTTGTTGGGCGGGGGTTGGTCCAGGTGGCAGGGGTAACCCCGTCAGACGCAAGCCATGTTCTGGGGGGCCTGACAGCATGGGATCGCGACGCAGCTGAAAAGGCATTGCTTTTGCTCGGGCGCAGGCGAACCGGCGCGGGCGAGGTTCTGGCGCGCGATGCAATGACGCTGGCCCGCATGATTGTGGACAGGCTGACCGAACAGACGGTTCTGGCTTTATTAGAGTCTGCTTTTGCAGAGGAAGGCAGCACATTTGACGCCAACCCATCCGATCTTGCGCGCCATCCCTTGATGCAAAGGGCGCTGTCCGGGCATCGCGGGCTGATTGCGCTGCAGGCCGGATTGGCCGTCGACGTGATCGGATTGGGGGCGTCGGCTGCCAGCTACTATCCCGCGGTTGGATTGCGCCTGAATACGCGGATGATCCTGCCTGAACACGCAGGAGTCGCCAACGCGATCGGGGCGGTGGTCGGGCAGGTGACATTCCGCAAAAGCGGCACTGTTTCGGCACCATCCGAGGGAAAATACAGGGTTCATCTTGAAACCGGACCCGAGGATTTCCCGGACCCGGAAAAGGCCATGTCCAGGCTAGAGGCAGTGCTGAGGACCGAAGCAGCGACAGAAGCGCGCCGCGCAGGGGCGGGTGAGATCCTTGTGACATGTGACCGCGAGATCAGGCGCGCGCAGGTCGAAGCGCGAGATGTGTTCATTGAAGCCGTCCTGACAGTCGAGGCAAGCGGTCGGCCGCGCGTGGCCGTTGATCCGGCATGAGGCGTCCTGCAAGGGTGAAAGCAGGATGAGGGCCGGACAGCGGCGTGTTATGCTGGGCTGACTGTGGATGAAGGAGAAAGCAATGCGCGCTGCAGACAGATTTGACGCGGACATGGCAGAGCGGCTGGACGGGCTGCGGGACGAAGGGCTTTACAAGATCGAGCGTGTCATTGCCTCGCCTCAGTCCGGCGAGGTGGTTCTGGAAGGTGACGGGCAGGCCATCAACCTGTGTGCCAATAACTATCTGGGGCTGGCCGATCATCCTGACCTTATCCAAGCCGGGCGCGCGGCGCTGGAGCGCTATGGTTACGGCATGGCCTCGGTCCGGTTCATCTGTGGCACGCAGGAAGAGCACAAGGCACTGGAGGCACGGATTGCGGCCTATCTGGGAATGGAGGATTCCATCCTCTATTCCAGCTGTTTCGATGCCAATACAGGCTTGTTCGAGACGCTTCTGGGGCCGGAGGACGCGATCATCTCGGACGCGCTGAACCATGCCAGCATCATCGACGGTGTACGTCTGTGCAAAGCGCAGCGCCTGCGTTACGCCAATTCGGACATGGCCGATCTTGAGGCGCAGTTGCAGGCGGCATCCGGTGCGCGGCATCGTTTGATTGCCACCGACGGGATATTTTCGATGGATGGCTACATGGCCAAGCTGGAGCAGATCTGCGATCTGGCTGACCGCTACAACGCCATGGTCATGGTCGATGACAGTCATGCCGTGGGTTTTGTCGGCCCGACCGGGCGCGGCACGGCCGAGGCTTGCGGTGTGATGGACCGGGTGGACATCATTACAGGCACCCTTGGCAAGGCGCTGGGGGGTGCCTCGGGCGGATATACGGCGGCGTCTGCGCCGGTGGTGGACTGGCTCCGGCAAAGGTCGCGCCCCTATCTTTTCTCGAACACGTTGGCCCCGGTAATTGCGGCCACCAGTCTCAAGGTGTTCGATATGCTGGAGTCAGGCGACGCTCTGCGCGCGACCCTTTGGGAAAATGCCGCCTATTTCCGGGCGCGCATGGGCGCGCTGGGGTTCGAGTTGCTGCCGGGGGAACATGCGATCATTCCCGTGATGCTGCGCGATCCAAAACTGGCGCGCGACATGGCGGCGCGCTTGCATGAAAAAGGCGTGTTCGTGACGGCTTTCTCGTTCCCGGTGGTGCCGCGTGGACAGGACCGCATCCGCACTCAGATGTCGGCAGCCCTGAGCCGTGACATGCTGGACCGGGCGATCGACGCCTTCGATGTGGTCGGCCGTGACATGGGGGTAATCTGATGAGCAACCAGATGAAAGCGCTGGTGAAATCCAGCGCCGAACCCGGCCTTTGGATGGAACGGGTCCCGGTGCCGGAACCGGGGCCGTCGGATGTGTTGATCAGGGTCAGGAAATCCGCCATTTGCGGCACGGACGTGCATATCTGGAAGTGGGATGACTGGGCCCAGGCCACGATTCCCGTGCCCATGGTTGTCGGGCATGAATTCGTGGGCGAGATCGTCGAAACCGGGGCGGCCGCTACCAAATACACCGTGGGCATGCGTGTGTCGGGCGAGGGGCATATCGTGTGTGGTGTCTGTCGCAACTGCCGCGCCGGACGCGGACATCTGTGTCGCAATACGAAAGGCGTCGGGGTCAATCGGCCCGGCAGTTTTGCCGAATACCTGTGTATTCCCGAGGCCAATGTCGTGCCTATTCCGCCTGAGATCCCCGATGAGATTGCAGCGATCTTCGATCCGTTCGGCAACGCCGTTCATACGGCTCTAAGCTTCGATCTGGTGGGCGAGGACGTACTGGTCACCGGGGCTGGTCCCATCGGGATCATGGGCGCGCTGGTGGCGCAGCGTGCGGGGGCGCAGCGCGTGGTCATCACGGATATCAACCCTTACCGTCTGGATCTGGCCCGGCGTCTGGGTGTGCAGCATGTGGTCAAGGCGGACGAGGAAGGTTTGGACGCGGTCATGGCCCGGATCGGGATGACCGAAGGGTTCGACGTCGGGCTGGAGATGTCAGGCGCGCCGCCAGCCATGCGGGACATGATCCACTACATGAACAACGGCGGCAAAGTCGCGCTTTTGGGGATTGCACCACAGGGCTTTGCAGTGGACTGGAACGAGGTGATCTTCAAGATGCTCCATATCAAGGGCATCTACGGGCGCGAGATGTTCGAGACATGGTACAAGATGATCGCTCTGGTTCGCGGTGGGCTGGACCTTTCGGGTTTGATCACCCACCGGATCGGAATCGACGACTATGAGGCGGGTTTCAAGGCCATGATTTCGGGCGATGCAGGCAAAGTGGTCATGGACTGGTAGCGGAGCAGAGGTTTCGCTGACGGTGATTTGAGTATTTTCAGAACGGTGAATGCTTGCACGCGCCTTGAAAGCGTGGCCGGAAGGTGCAGGTTGAGCGCAGACAACGCAAGGACGGAGGCTATCATGCCGAAATATGAGAGAAACCCCGATGTGGTGGCCAATCTGACGCCCGAGCAATTCTGGGTGACGCAGGAAAGCGGCACCGAGCGGCCCGGTTCAGGCAAGCTTCTGCGGAACAAGGAGCCGGGGATCTATGTGGATATCGTTTCGGGCGAGCCGCTGTTTGCCTCGTCGGACAAGTATGACAGCGGCTGCGGCTGGCCGAGTTTCACCAAGCCCATCGAGCCCGCGCATGTGCGGGAACTGACCGATACAACGCATGGGATGGTACGTGTCGAAGTGCGCAGCGCCCACGGGGACAGCCATCTGGGGCATGTTTTCCCAGATGGGCCGCGAGACAAGGGTGGGCTAAGGTATTGCATCAATTCGGCCTCTCTGCGCTTTGTGCATCGTGATGACATGGAGTCCGAGGGTTACGGCGACTATCTGGATCAGGTGGAGGATATCCGATGACTGAAGAACGTGCTGTTCTGGCAGGTGGCTGCTTCTGGGGAATGCAGGACCTGATCCGCAAGCTGCCCGGCGTGATCCGCACGCGGGTCGGCTATACCGGGGGAGATGTGCCCCACGCCACTTATCGGAACCACGGCACCCATGCCGAGGGGATCGAGATCATTTTCGACCCAGAGCGGATCACCTATCGTCGCATTCTGGAGTTCTTCTTCCAGATCCATGACCCCACCACCATGAATCGTCAGGGCAATGACATCGGCCTGTCCTACCGGTCTGCCATCTACTATGCAGATGAAGCTCAGCGGGACGAGGCACTGAACACTATCGCGGATGTCGAAGCGTCCGGGATATGGCCGGGGAAGGTCGTGACGGAAGTCGAACCCGTCGGAGAATTCTGGGAGGCCGAACCGGAGCATCAGGATTATCTTGAGAAGCGCCCCAATGGCTATACCTGCCATTTCCCGCGACCACATTGGGTGTTGCCCAGGCGTGCGTGACGACCAACCGATGATCCCGCAGAAGCCGGCCCGGACACGCGGCCTTGTGCATCTGATTGCCGCGACGGGCTATTCCATGGCTGGCCTGCGGCGTATGTGGCAAGAGGCGTCTTTTCGACAAGAGATTGCGGGAGGTCTGGCGGCGTTGGTGGTGCTTTTGATCAGCGGCGCACCGGGCCAAAGCGTTGTGATCTATCTGATGATGCTTCTGGCGCTTCTGACGGTCGAGGCGCTGAACACGGCGATCGAGGTGATCGTGGATCACCTGTCGCCGGAGTGGTCCGAATTCGGCAAGCAGGCAAAGGATGTGGGATCAGCGGCTGTGTTCCTGATGATCCTGATCAATGTGATCTGGTTTATTGTGACGATGTACGGCCTCTGGGTCGTGCGGGGTTAACGCCATACCCATAAGTGCGAAAGAAAAAAGGGCGCCCGGAGGGGCGCCCTTTTCCGATGTGATCCCGAAGGATCAGATCAATCAGAAGCGATAGTTCGCACGCACCTGGAAGGTGGTCGCTTCAATGTCCAGGCCGGAATCATTGAAGTTGTCGAACTCGTGGTACAGCACTTCGCCGCCCAGCGAGATCGTGTCCGTCACCATGTGCTCGTAGCCGGCACCGACGAAGTAACCGGTGTCATAGCCCAGACCATCAACGTCTGCACCGGCGCCACCTGCGGTTGCGTAGAGCAGACCGTTACCCAGATCGTAGCCACCGCGCACTTTCAGACGGTACACACGCTCCAGCGTAGCTGCAGCGGGCGAACCGACGTCCAGATCAGCAATGTCTGCGTCCAGACCGGCACCCAGCACGAAGTTGCCGAAATCCCAGTCGTAACCAGCGGTCAGACCGCCGATGACGTCATCACCGGTCAGCGCGCCACCGGCGTCGACGTCAGCATAACCCAGCTGAAGACCGGCGTAGCCACCAGTCCAGTCGCGGCCCATGGTCATTGCGACGGGTGCGGGTGCTTCGATCATCGGCTCCATGGCTGCGGGCGCAGCCGAACCGGCGAATGCGGGAGCTGCGAGTGCGGAGACGCTCAGAGCTGCCAGAAGTGTATGTGTAAGTTTCATAGTCCCATCCTTTCGTTACGGGGTCGTTACTGCAAAATGCGAAAAGCCATCACAACAACGATCCCGGCAGAAATGCTCTTGAACCGCCTATATCGCAAGAGTTGAGCATTAGATTTCGGAACAACAAAACGTGAGGAAAATTGGCAAAAAATAGCCTATTTGATTGAGTTTTTCCGCCGATCCTGTTTTCCATCCTGGGTTGACTTGGTTTGATCGAGTGCTTTCACCCGCGTTGCGTGGTGACCATTGACCTTTACACCTACACCCGTCAGCATCACGATGCGGTCGCAGGGAAGCGGGAATTATGCAGCCATTACGGGGGATTATCCTCAAACTCTGTTCGGTCATTCTGTTCATCACAATGGCATCCCTGATCAAGGCAACGGCGGATCATGTGCCACCGGGTCAGGCCGTTTTCTTCCGGTCTTTTTTTGCCATGCCTGTCATCCTCGCGTGGCTCTGGATGCGAGGAGACCTGCGGACAGGGCTCAAAGTGACGTCACCACTGGGACATTTTTGGCGCGGTTTTGTAGGAACTGCTGCGATGGGTCTTGGATTCGCGGGATTGGGCCTTTTGCCCCTGCCGGAAGTTACGGCGATCGGTTATGCGGCGCCGCTGTTAGTCGTTGTTTTTGCTGCGATGTTTTTGAATGAAGAAGTGCGTGCCTTCCGGCTTTTTGCGGTCGCGCTGGGGATGGTGGGCGTGATGGTGGTGCTGGCGCCGCGTTTGACACTGCTGTCGGGGCCGACGGTTGAGTCAGCGGCCGCTCTGGGAGCGATGCTGGTGCTGATGGGTGCAGTCTGTGCGGCGCTTGCACAGATCTATGTTCGCAAGTTGGTGCAGACCGAACAGACCTCGGCCATCGTTTTCTTTTTCTCGATGACGGCCACAGGGTTGTCATTGCTGACACTCCCCTTCGGATGGGTGATCCCCCTGCCGTTCGAGGCGGCATTACTCATCGTGGCAGGGCTACTCGGGGGGCTGGGGCAGATTTTCCTTACCTCCGCCTATCGCTTTGCCGATGCCAGCGTCGTGGCGCCCTTCGATTACGCCTCGATGCTATTCGCGATTCTGATCGGGTATTTCATCTTTGATGAAGTGCCGACGGTTCAGATGTTGATCGGTGCTGGTCTGGTCATACTGGCCGGCGTGATGATCATCTTGCGCGAACATGCGCTCGGCCTGAAGCGGGAAAAGGCGCGATCTGGCATGACCCCGCAAGGGTGACGCCGGTTTCACAGATCCCGCAAACCGGCCAAGGCATAACCCGCCGGCAGCAGCGCCCTGCGGAACCTGCCCAAGGGAAATCGGGGGGCATCGGCACGCATAATTGCAGGATGGGGGAGCCTTGTCGGCTTGTCCTGCGCAAGATCGGCCAGCAGTGCGCCTGTATAGCTGCCCATCGCCACGCCGTTTCCATGAAAGGCAAAGCCGGCAAAGGCACCGGGCATTCCGGAGATTGGCCCGCAATAGGGCACGCGGTTCGCGCTGAAGCAGACCATCCCGCTCCAGCCATGTGGTGTGTCGACATGGCGCCATGCCGGGAACATCGCATCGAAATGCGCGCGTGCGCGGGTGGTGATACCCGCTTCTGCGCGCGCAGACGCCAAAAGACCGCCACGCATCCCGAACAGAAAGCGATTGTCGGGCATCAGGCGAAAATAATGCAACAGGTTTCGCGTATCGTAGGCCATCTGCCGGCTGTTCCAGCCCGCTGCGTCAAGTTCGGTCTGCGTCAATGGGCGCGTCACCAGAACATTGGATTGCGCGGGCATATAGCGCGCAGCCATCCAGGGCGGCAGGTCATCTGATGAATAGCCATTCGTCGCAAGAATCAGACGCTTTGCACGGATCGTGGCCTTGCCCGTTCGAACCTCGATCCCGTTGCTTATCTGGGTGATTGCGGCGACCGGGCTGTGCCCGTGGATACGCGCGCCAAGACTGCGGGCCGCCTGAACCAGCCCCGCGATATACTTGCGCGGGTTCAGGGCGAAACCGACGGGGATGGTCAGCCCCCCCAAGAACGGCCCAGACATACCCAGATCGTCCAGTTGGGTCGGAGTGTGCCATGTGGCATCCAACCCGTATTCACGCCTGACCCGCGAGATATCGTCTTGAAGGCCGCGGGCGTTGCGCGAGTTATGGGCCAGAATCGTCTCGCCCTGCGAATGAGTATCGGCGTCGATGCCGTGCTCCTCCAACAATCCTGCAACTAACGCCACGGCGTCCTGCTCTGCACGCCGCCAGCCCATAAGCGCCTCTTGCCCGAACCGGCGAGCGATATCTGCACTGCTGGCTTTCGCCCCGCCGAGGCAGCAGAATCCCCCGTTTCGTCCAGAAGCGCCCCATCCCGGGTGCATGGCGTCCAGAACAATGGTATCAACACCGTCCCGCGCCAGATGCAGGGCGGACGACAGGCCGGTGAAACCCGCGCCGATGACGACCACATCCGCCGTGTGATCCCCTGTGACCGGCGGAAAACCGTCTGCGTCATCAGGCACTGTTCCTGCCCAAAAACAGCCTGCAACCGGGGCGTTGCTATAGGCGAAGGCCGGAAAGATACGGGTCATGTTGCGCGCGCTGCGGCCTGTTCATCGCGTTGTTGGGCAAGGCTGCTGCGTTTCGAGATGATCGAGGCCGTGACCACACCTACCGTCACGATGGCGATCATGATCGTGGACAGGGCGTTGATCTCGGGCGACACACCCATCCTGACGGCCGAGAAAATGCGGATCGGCAATGTTGTCGCGGATGGTCCGGCGGTGAATGAGGCGATCACCAGATCGTCCAGCGACAGGGTGAAGGCCAGTAACCACCCTGAAATCACCGCAGGCGCGATGATCGGCAGCGTCACGAGACGGAACGCATCGAAAGGAGAACAGCCCAGATCAAGCGCCGCTTCCTCCAGCGATTTGTCGAAACTGACCAGCCGCGACGATACGACGACCGAGACGAAGCACATCGAAAAGGTCGTATGCGCCAGCACGACGGTGAAGATACCCCTATCCAGCCCGATCCCGATGAAAAGCAACAGCAGCGACAGACCGGTAATCACCTCGGGCATCACCAAGGGGGCGTAGATCATGCCGGAAAACAGTGTCCGCCCCATAAAACGGCCGCCGCGCACCAGAACATAGGCGCCCATCGTGCCAAGGATCGTGGCAATGGTGGATGACGCCACGGCGACCTGAATCGTGACCCATGCCGCATCAAGGAAGGACTGGTTCTGCAACAGCGAGCCGTACCATTGTGTCGAAAAACCAGCCCAGACCGTCACCAGACGTGACTCGTTGAAGCTGTAGATGATCAGGATCAGCATCGGCAGGTAAAGGAATGCAAAACCGACCGTAAGGGACGTCGCATTGAACCAGGAAAATCGTCTCATTGGTCCAACTCCCGCTGCTTCTGCTCATTGCGCTGGAACAGCACGATCGGCACCACAAGGATCAGCAGCAGGATCACCGCCACAGCGGACGCAACCGGCCAGTCGCGGTTCGAGAAGAACTCTTCCCACAGCACCTTGCCAATCATCAGCGTGTCGGACCCGCCCAGCAGCGAGGGGATTACGAACTCGCCAAGCGCCGGGATGAACACCAGAAAGCAACCTGCGACGATCCCTGCTTTGGACAGTGGAACTGTCACCAGCCAGAAAGCGGACAGCCGCGAACATCCAAGATCCTCGGCCGCTTCCAGAAGCGAGCCATCCATTTTCTCAAGCGCCGAATAGATGGGCAGGATCATGAAGGGCAAATAGGTGTAAACGATCCCGATATAGACGGCCGTGTTCGTGTTCAGGATGGTCAGCGGGGTCGAAATGATCCCCGTCCACAACAGGAACTGGTTCAGGAAGCCTTCGTTCGACAGGATGCCGATCCAGGAATAGACTCGGATCAGAAAACTGGTCCAGAATGGCAGGATCACCAGCAGCAGCAAGGTGGCGCGCCATTCATCGGGGGCCTGCGCCATCGCATAGGCGATGGGATATCCCACAAGAAGCGTCAAAACCGTCGAGATCAGCGCGATCTGGAGCGATGAGACATAAGCCCGCCAATAAAGCGGGTCCTGCGTCAGAAAGGTGAAATTCTCGAAATCAAGCTGCGACAGGAAGGCTTTGATCCCGGACCATCCTTCGGTCAGGTCCAGCTGCGGTGTATAGGGCGGAATCGACAGCGCAATATCCGAGAGAGAGATCTTCAGCACGATCAGGAATGGCACAAGAAACAGGGCCATCAGCCAAAGATAGGGAACCGCGATGAGGATGAAGCGACGCATCCCTAGCGCTCCAACACGACGGCGGCTGTATCTGTCCAGGACAGCCAGACGCGGTCTTCCCAGGTAAAGGTCCTACGCGAAAGGCGGCGCGTGTTGGCTGCCTGCGCCTTGATCATCTGACCGTTGACCAGTTTGACGTGATAGGTCGAGATGTTGCCAAGATAGGCAATGTCGATGATCTGGCCTTCGATCGCATTGGCGGAGTCATCGGGTCGTTCGGCTAAGATCGCAACCTTTTCGGGCCGGATTGCCAGATGGCAGCGTTGGCCATCTGCAAAACTGTTCTGCGTCTTGGCGATGAACGGGTCCTGCCCTTCAGCCCATGTGATGCGATAGCCATCGCCATCACGCGTGGCGATACCATCGATGATGTTCACGTCTCCGATGAAATCCGCGACATAGACCGAATTCGGAGCTTCGTAGATCTGCGCGGGAGTTGCGACCTGAATGATCCGCCCCTCGTCCATCACGGCGACCCGACTGGAGACCGTCATGGCCTCTTCCTGATCATGTGTCACGATCACGAAGGTCGTGCCGGTCTTCTCCTGAATGTCCATCAACTCGAACTGCGTATCTTGCCGCAGTTTCTTGTCCAAGGCCCCCAGCGGTTCATCCAGCAGCAACAGTTTCGGTGCTTTCGCAAGACTGCGCGCCAACGCCACGCGCTGCCGCTGTCCACCGGAAATCTGATGGGGCTTGCGCTTGGCGAATTTGACCAGCCGCGTGAGGCGCAGCATCTCGTCGACGCGGGCCTCGATCTCGGCCTTGGGCTTGCCTTCTCGCTTCAAGCCGAAAGCAATATTCTCCCACACGCTCAGATGCGGAAAGAGGGCGTAAGACTGGAACATCATGTTCACCGCCCGTTTGTTTGGCGGCACATGCGCCATGTCCTGACCCGCAATCAGGATCTGACCCTCGGTCACGTTCTCGAACCCGGCCAGCATCCGCATCAGGGTTGTCTTGCCACAGCCTGACGGACCAAGAAGCGAAAAGAACTCGCGCTCGTAGATATCCTGCGTCAGATTCTCGATCGCCGTGAAATCGCCAAACCGTTTGGTCACGTTCTTGAACTGGATGAGAGGCTTTGCCTGCGGATCATCCCACGGGGCGAAAACGGTTTGTGCCATGTCGGTCCCTGTCATTCATTATTGAAAGGCCCGCGCGGCTTTCGCGCGGGCCGATGTCACCGGGTCTCAGGTGCCCGATTTGATTTTGGTCCACAAGCGGGTCACAGTCCGCTGTACGCCTGCATCCCAGGGTGTGGTGGTGAACAGGTTGTTCAACGCCTCTTCCGACGGATAGATCGCCGGATCACCGATCACGTCCTCGTTCAGGAACTCCTGCGATGCCTTGTTGCCATTGGCATAATAGACATAGTTCGAGGCGGCTGCCATGTTCTGCGCATCCATGATGAAGTTCAGGAAAGCATGTGCCCCTTCCACGTTCGGCGCATCGACAGGAATTGCCATCTGGTCGAACCACATCTGCGCACCTTCCTTGGCGGCGTTGTAGGCAATCTCGACACCATTCTCGGCTTCGGCAGCGCGGTCACGCGCTTGCAGGATGTCACCCGACCAGCCCAGAGCGACGCAGATGTCGCCATTCGCCAGCGCATTGATATATTCCGAGCTGTGGAACTTCTGGATATACGGCCGGATCGCCATAAAGACCTCTTCGGTCTTGGCAATCACCTCGGGGTCATGGCTGTTGGGATCTTCGCCCAGATACTTGAGCGCAGCCGGGATCATCTCGGCCGGGGCGTCCAGCATCATGATGCCGCAAGCGGCCAGTTTCTCGGCATTGGCAGGATCGAACACCAGCGCAAGGCTGTCGATCGGTGCATCCTCACCAAGGATCTCCGTCACCTTGCCGACGTTCACCCCGATACCTGTGGTACCCCACATGTAGTTGATCGAATAAGCGTTGTCCGGATCATACTGCGCAGTGCGCGTCGACACGACATCCCACATGTTTTCGATGTTGGGCAGTTTCGACTTGTCGAGTTTCTGGAAAGCACCTGCTTCGATCTGGCGTTGCAGGAAGGTGCCGCTTGGCACCACCACGTCGTAACCCGACCCGCCAGCCAGCAGCTTTGTCTCAAGCACTTCGTTGCTGTCGAACACGTCGTAGATCAGCTTCATGCCGGTGTCTGCTTCGAACTTGGCAAGCAGTTCCTCGTCGATATAGTCCGACCAGTTGTACACGCGCACTTCCTGTGCCGCGGCAGCGCCTGCCATGAGCGCGAGTGTTGCGGTCATGGTCACCAGGTGTTGTCTCATCAGGATACTCCCTTTGGTAAATTGTGGATCTTCCGTCCCCATTCCGGAATTTGATCAAGTTTTCTGCCGCAAGGCAATATGGCAATGTTTTCACGATGCCGCTAAACTCGCAAGCAGGTGTCTTGGTAGAACGCAGGGAAAAGCGGCAAAATGGACGACGGTGCCCGAAAAATGACCACCCTTGTCGAGGCGGCGGCGAACCCTCCGGCGCACGAGGTGATCTATCGCAGATTGCGGGATCAGATCCTGTTCGGAGAGATCGCGCCCGGACAGGCTCTGACAATCCAGGGGCTGGCCGATCGCTTGAACGCAGGTATGACCCCCGTACGAGAGGCGATCCGGCGGCTGACGGCCGAAGGCGCCCTGGTCTTTCAGGGCAATCGCAGGGTCTGCGTGCCGCAGTTGACGGCTGCGAACATTTCGGAAATTGTTTATGCAAGACAATGGCTTGAATCGCATCTGGGCTTGCGGGCAACCGAGCGTGCGACCCCCGCGGATCTGGCCCGTCTGACAGCGATCGACACGGCGCTGGACCGCGCCATCGCCGCAGGTGACCTGCGTGCTTATCTTGAGAACAACTACCTGTTTCACGCCAAGCTCTACGATCTTGCCGATGCGCCGATCCTTGCGGAAATGGCCGAGCGGCTGTGGCTGCGCTTTGGCCCTTCGCTGCGTGTCGTGATTGGACGGGTGGGCACCCAGAACCTGCCGGACAAGCACAAGGATATGCTGAATTGCATGCGGACAGGTGATTCCGAAGGGGCCGCAAGGGCCATGCGAGAGGATATGCTTCAGGGGATGGAACAGATCCGCGAAATGCTGGACCTCGACACCTCTGCACACTGATTCGATTGACACTCAAGAATTTGATCATATTCTTGAGGACGAACGGGAGTCGCCTTTTGGTGACCCATTCCCGCACGCCATGAATCACCAGAACGAGGTCCGCCATGACTGTGATCACCAACCATATGCCGACACATGAATTGCAGGCGCTGGATGCCGCGCATCACATGCACCCTTTCTCGACGCAGGACGTTCTGGCCAAACGTGGCGCCCGTGTCATCACGCGGGCCGACGGTGTTTGGATCACCGATAGCGACGGAAACCGGATCATTGACGGAATGGCCGGTCTGTGGTGCGTGAATGTGGGCTATGGGCGTGACCGTCTGGCCGATGTGGCTGCGCGCCAGATGAAGGAATTGCCTTATTACAACACCTTCTTCATGACCACGCATGTGCCGGCCATCGCGCTGAGCCAGAAGTTGGCCGAAGTGGCACCCGGTGACCTGAACCATGTGTTTTACGCCGGATCAGGGTCTGAAGCGAACGATACCAACATCCGCATGGTGCGCACCTACTGGGCCCAGAAAGGCAAACCCGACAAGAAGGTGATCATCAGCCGCACGAACGCCTATCACGGCTCGACCATGGCCGGTGCGTCCTTGGGTGGCATGTCGGGCATGCATGCGCAGGGTGGTTTGCCGATCCCTGATATCCATCACATCGACCAGCCAAACTGGTGGGCGGAAGGCGGTGACATGTCGCCCGAGGAATTCGGTCTGGAGCGCGCACGTCAGCTGGAACAGGCGATCCACGATCTGGGCGAGGACAAGGTGGCCGCCTTTATCGCCGAACCCGTGCAGGGCGCGGGCGGGGTGATCGTTGCCCCTGACACCTATTGGCCAGAAATCCAGCGGATCTGCGACAAGTACGAGATCTTGTTGATCGCCGACGAGGTGATCTGCGGCTTCGGACGTACCGGAAACTGGTTTGGCAGCCAGACGCTAAACATCCGCCCGCATATCATGACAATCGCCAAGGGATTGTCGTCCGGATACCAACCGATCGGCGGCTCGATTGTCTGTGACGAGGTCGCCTCGGTGATCGGCGCCTGCGAGTTCAATCATGGTTATACCTATTCCAGCCATCCGGTTGCCGCGGCCGTGGCTCTTGAAAACCTCAACATCATCGAGGAAGAGGGCATCATTGACCACGTCCGCACGAATATCGGGCCCTATATGAAAGAGCTCTGGACCGGTTTGACTGATCACCCGCTGGTGGGAGAAGCCAAGATCGTGGGGATGATGGGCTCTATCGCGTTGACGCCGCACAAGGAAAGCCGCGCCAAATTCGCGTCGGAACCTGGCACTGTGGGCTATATCGTGCGCGAGCGTTGCTTTGCCAACAACCTGGTGATGCGCCATGTCGGCGACCGGATGATCATCAGCCCGCCGCTGGTCATGACCCGCGACGAGGCCGATATTCTGATTGAACGCGCGCGCAAGTCGCTGGATGAGGCGCATCAGCAGCTGAAGGCCGAAGGGCTGATGGTTGCAGCCAGCTGAGCGTTCTCGACACTGTTCCAGCCTGATCACAAGATGACCGGGCCGGATCTGGATATTTGAAGCAAGAAGAAGCAGGGCGGTGTTAGTCCCGCAGCACATTCACCCGCGCAATGCACAGTGAGATATGTGTTCTTCGCACATCGGCGGCCGCCTGCCCGTCTCTTGCCTTCAGGGCTTGCAGGCTGTCGCGCAGTTCGGACACGAAGATCGCGGTTTCATCCGCCAGATCCAGACGTGCTGTCGCGGTCAGCCAGATCCGGGCTGTCCGGTAATAGAGCCGTTCCGACATCTCGCGTAGCGCCTCGTTGCGGGTCAATGATGTGCCGAAGTGGAAATACTCCATGTTCAGCCGGGCCAGTGACCGGGTGTCGGGACGGGTCAGCAATGCTTCGCCGCGTTTCAGAAAACCCGCTGCATCCGCGACGATCTGGTCGGTGATCGGTACAGGTGACAAGCGTCCCACAAGGCCCGCCAGTTCGCGACGCAGGTCGTAGGTGCGGGCCATCTCACCCGGATCCACATCGGTGACGATCGTTCCCACGCCATGCTGCGACACAACAAGCCCTTCGTCTTCCAGCTTGGCCAGAACGCGACGCAAGGGTGTACGTGAGGTTCCGAACTCTGCGGCCAGTGCCTCTTCGGAAAGACGGGAGCCCGGCGGGTAGTCCAAGAGGCAGATCCGCGTGCGCAGTGCGTCATGCAGGCGCAGAAAGCGGGTCCGGGCGTCGGACGGTTCAGACATGACGCGTCAGCCTTTCGCCAAGGCCATGCAGCATGGACAAGCACTGATCAAGCTGTGACAGGCTCACATATTCATCGGCCTTGTGGGCCTGCTCGATACTGCCGGGACCGCAAAGCACCGCTGACATACCCATTTGCTGGAGCAACCCGGCCTCGGTGCCGAAGGCCACCACATCTGCGCCATTCGCCCCGGTGAGTTCTGCGACAAGGCGGCGCGCGGCGTTATCCTCCATCGGTTCCAGCCCGCAGACTTCCCCTATGACATAGGTAGTGATGCCTGCATCGGGACAGACGGCCTGCATTTGCGGCAGCAATACATCGTTGCAGTATTCCGCCAGCGTTTGCCGGACAAACTCGGCGTCACTGTCCTGCACCGGGCGCATTTCCCAGTCCAGTTCGGCCCGGCTGGCAATCACGTTATGGGCGACTCCACCGGACAGACGGCCGATGTTGATCGTGGTCCATGGCGGCTCGAACAGGCTGCCCACGGGCGTACGATGGCGAAGCTGGTGGCGCAGATCCATCAATCTCGCCACATAGGCGACAGCATATTCCACCGCGTTGATGCCACGGTCGGGGTTCGAGCCGTGGCCCTCCAGCCCGCGAAATTCGACTGTATACTCGCAGCATCCCTTGTGCCCTTCGATGATGCGCATATCCGTGGGTTCGCCCACGATGGCCATAGCCGGACGGATACCACGGGCCTGAAGTGCCGGAACAAGGGACCGCGCACCCAGACAACCGACTTCTTCGTCATAGGTGAAGGCGAAATGAATGGGCCGCTTGAGATTGCGCGCAGCATAGTCGGGGGCCATTGCCAGTGTGGCGGCAATGAACCCCTTCATATCGCAGGCACCGCGCCCGAAAAGCTTGCCGTCCCGCTCGACCATGCGGAAGGGATCGCTGCTCCAGTCCTGATCCGCAACCGGGACCACGTCGGAATGGCCCGACAAGACGATACCCCCCTCACGCTCCGGTCCAATGGTGGCGAACAGATTGGCCTTGGTTCCGCTATCGTCGTGAAACAGATCCACGCGCGCTCCGACATCTGCCAGTCTGTTGGCCATGTGGTCGATCATGGCAAGGTTGCTGTCGGATGACACTGTCGGAAAACCGATCAGATCCGCCAGTATGGCCTGCGTTCGAGACAGATCTGTCATGACTTCACGAAGATCCGGCGGGGGCGATTGCAAAAGGTTTCCGCCGGACCGTCATTGGTGATCAGGATGGATTCCGTGATCTCGATTCCCCATGTGTCCATCCAGAGGCCGGGCATGAAGTGAAAGGTCATGCCAGGTTGCAGCATGGTCTGATCTTCGGAGCGAAGGCTGATCGTGCGCTCGCCCCAGTCTGGCGGATAGCTGATCCCGATGGGATAACCACAGCGGGCACCGCGCTGGATTCCTGCAGCCTCGAGAGGGCGGGCCAGGGCGTCGGCGATGTCGCAGGCGCGGTTTCCAGCGCGGGCGGCCTGCAAGCCGGCTTCAAGCCCTTCGATCAGGGCGGCTTCGGCGCGCTTCACCTCATCCGGTGGGGTGCCCAGATAGACCGTCCGGCAGAAGGGTGTGTGATAACGCCGATAGACACCCGCCAATTCAAAGAAGGTGCACTGATCATGCTCGAACTCGCCCCCATTCCATGTGATATGCGGGGCCGAAGCATCGGCACCTGACGGGCACATCGGCACGATGGCGGGGTAGTCGCCCCAGTCTTCGCCCACGCCGATGATCGCCTCGCGCATCACTTCGGCCACCAGATCGTTCTTGCGCACACCGGGTCTCGCACGTTCAATGGCAGTATCGACCATCTTCTCGGCAATCCGCGCGGCGCGGCGCATGAACGCGATTTCCTCATGTGACTTGATCGCCCGCTGCCAGTTCACCAACACCGTGGCATCGACCAGCGTGGCGCGCGGCAGTTCCGTCATCATCGTGACATAGGCCTTGGCCGAGAAATAGTAGTTCTCCATTTCAACGCCGATACAGGCGGCCTCAAACCCCATTTCGCAAAGAAGCGCTGAAAGATGCTGCATCGGGTGCCGCTCGTTCGATTGCACATAGGTGTCATCATAAGGGCGCAGGTGATCATGCGGCAGCCATGCGGTGCGTTTGGCGCCGTTCGCGTCCATGTTCCGCCCCCACCAGACCGGGTCGCGGTCATGGGTCACGATCACGCCCTGATGCACATAGAAGGACCAGCCGTCATAGCCAGTCAGCCATGCCATGTTTGACGGGTCCTCGACGAACAACACGTCGATGCCGCGTTCCGCCATGGCAGTGCGTGTCAGTTCGAGGCGCCGGTCATACTCGGCCTTGGTGAAGGGCAGGTCTGCAAAGGGAATCGGAGGAACGGACATAGACGGCTTCCTTGCTGGCGTTTGGCTGAGTTCAGCAAAATTGTGCACATCTCTTCCGTTCCAAAAGCGAATTCCCTTGTCGCTTTTAGGAATTAAGCTGAATTTTTAGCGGTATATGGTTGACGCTAGTCACGGCCGCATCAAGGTTGTGCACAACATAAAGATTCACATCACCGCCGAAGGAGGGTGCCGATGCTGACCAATGACCAACTGGCCCAGTGGGACCGCGACAATTTTTTCCATCCCTCGACCCATCTGGCAGAGTTTGCGCGCGGCAACGCGCCCCAGCGGATCATCACGACGGCCAAGGATTGCCACATTACGGACCGCGATGGCACCCGTCTGCTGGATGCCTTCGCCGGACTCTACTGTGTGAACGTCGGCTATGGCCGTCAGGAAATTGCCGAGGCGATTGCCGATCAGGCGCGCGAGCTGGCCTATTACCATGCCTATGTCGGCCATGGCACCGAGGCGAGCATCACCCTGTCCAAGATGATCCTGGACCGTGCACCCAAGGGCATGTCCAAGGTGTATTTCGGCCTGTCAGGCTCTGATGCCAATGAGACCAACGTCAAGCTGGTCTGGTACTACAACAACATTCTGGGCCGGCCTGAGAAGAAAAAGATCATCAGCCGCTGGCGTGGTTACCATGGTTCAGGCCTTGTGACAGGCTCTTTGACCGGGCTTGAGCTGTTTCACAAGAAATTCGACCTGCCGCTGGCACAAGTGATCCATACCGAGGCGCCTTACTACTTCCGTCGCCCCGACAGCGACATGACCGAGGCGCAGTTCACGGCCCATCTGGTGGCCGAGCTTGAAGCGCTGATCGAACGCGAAGGGGCCGATACGATTGCTGCCTTCATCGGTGAGCCGGTACTGGGGACCGGAGGGATCGTTCCGCCGCCCGAAGGCTATTGGCCTGCCATTCAGGAGGTTCTTCGCAAGCATGATATCCTGCTGATTGCCGATGAGGTGGTGACAGGTTTCGGCCGTCTTGGGTCGATGTTCGGGTCCGATCACTATGGCATCACGCCTGATCTGATCACGATCGCCAAGGGTCTGACCTCGGCCTATGCGCCGCTGTCGGGGTCGATCGTCGGTGATCGCATGTGGAAAGTGCTTGAACAGGGCACCGACGAGAACGGGCCCATCGGCCATGGCTGGACCTATTCCGCGCATCCTGTGGGCGCTGCGGCCGGTGTGGCCAACCTCAAGTTGCTGGACGAATTGAACCTGATCCAGAACGCAGGCCATGTCGGGGCATATCTGAACACGCAGATGCGCGCGGCGTTGGCCGAACATCCGCATGTCGGCGAGGTGCGGGGCGAAGGGATGCTTTGTGCGGTCGAGTTCGTTCAGGACCGCGACAAGCGCCAGTTCTTTGATGCCTCCGAAAAGGTCGGACCTCGTGTCGCGGCGGCGCTGCTTGGACATGGGGTCATCGGTCGCGCCATGCCGCAGGGCGATATTCTGGGATTCGCACCGCCCTTCTGCCTGACTCATGCCGAGGCCGATGAGGTGGTTGAAAAAACGGCAAAGTCCATTTCTGAGGCATTAGACTGACAGGGGTGTCGGGAAGTTGTCCTGCAAGTGCGGCCACTCAAAGTCATTTCGCCCGCAAAATCCTGTAATGGCCATTTAAGGCAGCAAAAGGGTTGCAACCCGCAGGACGTCGGGTTTTAGTCTTGGGTCAATACGCGGCGCAGATCGTGTGACACAACAAACGGGGAGCCGACCTTGGCCGGATCAAGTGCGAACGATGCGTTCGTGGCTTTTGAGCGTGTGCAAAAAAGCTATGATGGTGAAACACTGGTCGTCAAAGACCTGAACCTGACCATGCCCAAGGGCGAGTTCCTGACGATGTTGGGACCATCTGGATCAGGCAAGACGACTTGCCTGATGATGCTGGCCGGCTTCGAGACCGCCACACATGGCGAAATCCTTCTGGACGGCAAGCCGATCAACAACATCCCGCCTCACAAGCGTGGGATCGGTATGGTGTTTCAGAACTATGCGCTGTTTCCGCATATGACGGTGGCGGAAAACCTGTCTTTCCCGTTGGAAGTCCGCAAGTTCGGCAAATCCGAGCGTGAGGAAAAGGTGAAACGCGCGCTTGAGATGGTGCAGATGGGGGCCTTTGGTGGTCGTCGTCCGGCACAGCTTTCCGGTGGACAACAGCAGCGGATCGCCTTGGCACGGGCTTTGGTGTTCGAGCCCGAGCTAGTCTTGATGGACGAGCCCCTTGGCGCGCTGGACAAACAGCTGCGCGAGACCTTGCAGTTCGAGATTACACGGCTGGCGCATAACCTTGGTATTACCACGGTCTATGTCACACATGACCAGACCGAGGCGCTGACCATGTCGGACCGTGTCGCGGTGTTCGACGATGGCCGCATTCAGCAGCTTGCCCCACCAGATGTGCTTTATGAGCAGCCACAGAACAGTTTCGTTGCGCAGTTCATCGGCGAGAACAACACGATGGAAGGCGTGGTGCAGGAGATCAAGGGAGACACCTGCATCGTCAGGCTGGACGGTGGCGAGGTGATTGACGCGAAGCCCGTCAATGTCAGCAAGGTCGGTGAGCGCACACGCGTTTCGATCCGTCCTGAGAGGGTCGAATTCAACAAGAGCCGTCTGCAGCCCGGGGCTCATACCCTCAAGGCCGAAGTGCTCGAGTTCATCTACATGGGCGATATCTTCCGCACACGGTTGCGGGTCGCTGGAAATGAGGAATTCGTCGTCAAGACGAGAAACGCACCGGATCAGGTGCGCTTGAAGCCGGGTCAGCAGATCGAGATCGGCTGGCTTCCGGAAGATTGCCGCGCGCTCGACGCTTGAGCGCTGGAAAGGCGTCCTCGCTCAGCCCGTGGGTGAAGACGCGCGTAACAACGGGTGCAACAAGGAGTGAGATATGAAACTCAAGACAACTCTCATGGCTACAGGGGCGACTCTGATCGCCGCCGCAGCCTTCGCGCAGAGCAACATGGCCGACAGCATGACTGTCGTGTCCTGGGGCGGTGCCTACCAAAATAGCCAGGTCAAGGCCTATATCGAACCATATGTCGCGAATAACCCCGGTCTGAATGTCATCACGGACGAAAGCTCTGCAGAAGCTGTGACCAAGTTGCGGGCAATGTCCGAGGCAGGCAACATCACCTGGGATATCGTCGACGTGACCGCCGCGGATGGCCTGCGTCTGTGCGACGAAGGTCTTGCGATGGAGATCGACCCCGACACGATGCTGGCCGCAGCCCCCGACGGCACTCCCGCCTCCGAGGATTTCGGCAATACACTGGTAGGCGACTGCTTCATCCCGCAGATCGTTTTCTCGACCACTTTCGGCTATCGCACCGATCTGGTGTCCGAGGCTCCGACCACAGTGTGCGATGTGTTCGACACAGAGAAATTCCCCGGAAAGCGCTCGCTGGAGAAGCGCCCGATCGGCAACATGGAATGGGCGCTGATCTGCGACGGTGTTCCGATCGAGGAAGTGTATGACACCCTTGAAACCCAAGAAGGCGTTGATCGCGCTTTGGCCAAGCTGGGCACGATCAAGGATGATGTGATCTGGTGGTCGGCGGGTGCAGAAACCCCGCAGCTTCTGGCGGATGGCGAAGTTGTCATGGGCTCGACCTATAACGGTCGTCTGTTCTCGGCCATCGTCGAGCAGAACCAGCCCATCGGGATGCTGTGGGATTGGCAGATGTTCGATCTGGACGGCTGGATCATTCCCGCCGGTCTGCCCGAAGATCGTCTGGCGCGCGTGATGGATTTCGTGATGTTCGCGACCGACACGCAGCGTCTGGCGGATCAGGCGGCATATATCTCCTATGGTCCGGCACGCGCCTCTTCTGCGCCTTTGGTGGGACAGCATGCTGATCTGGGCGTCGAAATGGCTCCGCACATGCCGACCGATCCGGCCAATGCGGTCAACACCTTCCTGTTCAACTTTGAATGGTGGGCCAGCTATCGCGATGATCTGGATGCACAGTTCCAGGCATGGCTGCTGCAGTAATCGCAAGAACCGAGGGAGCGGGCCTATGGCCCTCTCCCGATTCCCGCGCAGGTCATCTGCGCGGGGCCTTCGCCAAGCCGACGACAGGTCGGTTTCACCAAGGCCAAGCAAGGCATCGGACAACAGGTGCCACTCATACCGACGGGGTAACACATGTCTGACGCCACGCTTGACGGCCCGGTTCTGTCCGCTGACGGAAAACCGCTGAAACAGAGCCTGAATCTGGCCCTTCGCCGGCAGAAGATTCGGGCATTGATCCTGATTGCTCCGCTTCTTGTCTTCGTGCTTGTCACCTTTGTTGCGCCGATCGGATCCATGCTGATGCGCTCGGTTCAGAATACGGCCGGCACGGACTATATCCCCGACCTCATGCCCAATGTCGTTGTAGCCATTGAGGCTTGGGACCCCGCGTCCGGTGAGGCCCCGCCCGAGGATGTCTATCGTGCCATGGCCATCGACATGGCGACTGCCTTCGAAAGCAAGTCCCACACGCAACTTGGCCGCCGCTTCAACTATGAGGCGCCGGGCATTTCGTCGCTGTTTCGCAAATCAGGACGTCCCGCATCCAGTTGGGACATCGAGACGGATGGCCCCTTCAAGGAAAAGTTCCTCGACATCGACAGTGGCTGGGGCAACATAGAATACTGGGCAGCGATCAAGGCCAATTCAGGTTACTATACCAGCAGCTATTTCCTTGCTGCCTTTGATGCGCAACGCGGGGTCGACGGGATCTCGATGAAAGAGCCGGATCAGCGGATCTATCAGAAGCTGATGTTGCGCACTCTGGGCCTCAGCCTTCTCATCACCTTCTGCACTTTGGCGCTGGGCTATCCCGTGGCTTGGTTGCTGGCGGATCTGCCCCTCAGGACGTCCAACCTGCTTCTGATCCTTGTGTTGCTACCTTTCTGGACCTCTCTTCTGGTTCGAACATCAGCGTGGAAGATCCTTCTGCAGGAACAGGGTGTGATCAACAATTTCTGGATCGCGCTGGGCTTTACCGAGCGTTTGTCCCTGATCAACAACCAGTTGGGCGTTATCATCGCGATGACGCATATCCTGCTGCCGTTCATGATCCTTCCGCTTTACTCGGTCATGAAGACCATCCCTCCGTCCTATCTGCGCGCCGCCAAGTCTCTGGGCGCGTCGAACTGGACGGCTTTCTGGAGGGTCTATTTCCCGCAGACCACCGCCGGGATCGGGGCAGGGGCGCTTTTGGTTTTCATCCTCGCCGTAGGCTACTTCATCACACCGGAACTAGTGGGTGGCGCTGACGGAACATTCATCTCGAACCGGATCTACTTCCAGTTTGCCGTATCCGGCAACTGGGGTCTGGCAGCGGCCCTTGGAACCTTGATGCTGGTGGTCGTCCTGATCCTTTATTACGTCTACGACAAGCTTGTCGGCGTCGACAATGTGAAGCTGGGGTAAGAACATGGCATCCAAACTTCCACCCTATGCCACGACCGGACAAAGGATCTGGTTCTATACGTTTCGCGTGCTTTGTGGATTGGTATTCTTCTACCTGATCTTCCCGATCCTGATCATCATCCCTCTGTCCTTCAACGCCGAGAACTTCTTCACCTTCACGCCGGCCATGTTGCGGCTGGACCCTGAGGGATATTCGCTCAAACACTATCAGGACTTTTTGGGCGCGAATGGCGACTACTCTTGGCTACAGGCATTTACCAATTCGCTGATCATTGCGCCTCTGGCGACGCTTCTGGCGGTATCACTGGGTACGCTGGCAGCCATTGGCCTGACGCAGCCGCATGTGCCGTTTCGCAAACAGATCACGGCGCTGCTGATTTCGCCGATGATCGTGCCGCTGATCATCACCTCTGCAGGTATGTTCTTTTTCTACTCACGCCCCTTTGGTTACAGCGAGTTGGGTTTGCAAGGCACTTTTGCTGGCGTTGTTCTGGCCCATGCCGCACTGGGCATTCCCTTTGTCATCATCACGGTGACGGCCACGCTGTCCAGTTTCGATAACTCGTTGACGCGGGCAGCTGCGAACATGGGGGCCGATCCGGTAACGACCTTCTTCCGGGTGCAGATGCCGCTGATCCTGCCGGGGGTCATTTCCGGCGGGCTGTTTGCCTTCATCACCTCGTTCGACGAGGTGGTCGTTGTGTTGCTGGTCGGCTCTGCCGGACAGAAAACGCTTCCATGGCAGATGTTCATCGGACTGCGCGAACAGATCAGCCCCACGATTCTGGCCGTTGCGACAATCCTCGTTGTCATATCGATTGCGTTGCTGACGACGGTGGAGTTGCTGCGCCGCCGATCCGAGCGTCTGCGCGGGATGAGCCCGGGCTGACATCATGGAGATCGCGGGAAAGGTCGCCCTTGTCACGGGCGGCGCACAGGGAATTGGGTTGGCGTTGGCGCAGGCTTTGAAGGCTGCTGGCGCTGCGCGGGTCATCACCGCCGATTTGCGTTTGCCTACCGTGACCCCTCCGGGCATCGATGAAGCGATGAACTGCGACGTCTCTGATCCGGGACAGATCGCCGCGCTGATCGACCATGTCGAGGCCGCGCACGGCCCTGTTGACATAATGTGCTCGAACGCGGGGATTGCGACGGGCATGGACACGACATTCGAGAATATCGCCTTTGCGGATCCGGCGGTCTGGGATCGGGCCTGGGCGGTGAATGTGATGGCGCATGTCCATGCAGCGCGGATTCTGATCCCCCGGATGAAAGCGCGGGGCGGTGGTTATTTCCTGCACACGATTTCGGCTGCGGGGCTTTTGTCGCAGGTAGGGTCGGCAGTCTATTCCACAACCAAACACGCCGCCGTAGGCTTTGCCGAAAGCCTTGCCATCGGACATCGTGACGACGGCATCCGCGTGTCCATGCTTTGCCCGCAGGGCGTGGCAACACCGATGCTGGACGGTATCCCCGAAGGCCCGCAACTGGGCGATGGGGTGCTGAGCGCCGAGGTCGTGGCCGACGCCGCGGTCGAGGGTATCCGCGCCGAGCGCTTCGCGATCCTTCCTCATCCCGCCGTGGCAGAGTATATGCGCGCCAAGGTCGAGAACTATGACCGCTGGATCGGTGGCATGGCAAAGTTGCAACGGGCGATGAAACCTCGCTGACCGCTGCGCAGCCGGCCGGGCAGAACCGGATATTTGCAGCAAGAAGAAGCAGGGAATTTGCAGATCATGTCTGACGCGGAAAAACACAAGGCGGAAATGAAGGCGCTGCAACAGGCCCAGCGCGCGAAGATCGCGGAAGCGGGCGATCCTGAGCGTGGTCTGGTGCTTGTGCATACGGGGGACGGCAAGGGCAAGTCATCCTCGGCCTTCGGGGTGGTGATCCGGGCGCTGGGCTGGGGGCAAGCCGTGGGCGTGGTGCAATTCATCAAAGGCACATGGATCACTGGCGAGAAGCAGTTTTTCGACCGGCTGGGCGGCGTCACCTGGCATACGATGGGCGAAGGGTTCACTTGGGACACGCAGGACCGCGACCGGGATGTTGCGGCTGCCGAGGCCGCCTTTGGCAAGGCGCGTGAGATGATGGAAAGCGGCGATTTCGATCTGGTCGTTCTGGACGAGATCAATATCGCTTTACGCTATAATTACTTGACAGCCGAGTCCGTCATCAAGGGGTTGGAGGCGCGGCACCCGCGTTGCGGTGTCATCCTGACCGGGCGCGATGCGCCGCAGGCTGTCTGCGACTACGCCGATCTGGTCAGCGAAATGCGCGAGGTCAAGCACCCCTATCAGGCCGGGATCAAGGCGCAGCGTGGCGTCGACTTTTGAAACGAAAAGGGCCGCCCAGTGGCGGCCCTACTTTAGAAGATCGTCCAATGTTCAACTGCGGACCAGTTTTTCATAGCTTTCCGCGATGTCGCGGGTCAGGGCACCCACTTCGAAGTTGTAGGTTCCGATCTGCCCCACGGGTGTCACCTCAGCGGCTGTGCCGGTCAACCAGCACTGCTGGAAACCTTCCATCTCCTCGGGCATGATGTGGCGCTCATGCACGGTGATGCCCTTTTCCTTGAGCATCCCGATCACGGTCTGCCGCGTCAGGCCGTTCAGGAAGCAATCGGCCAGCGGGGTATGCACCTCGCCATCCTTGACGAAGAAGATATTGGCCCCCGTCGCCTCGGCGACATAGCCGCGGTAATCCATGAACAGCGCGTCCGAGCAGCCTTTGGCCTCGGCGGCGTGCTTGGACGTGGTGCAGATCATGTAGAGGCCCGCTGCCTTGGCATGGACGGGGATCGTCTCGGGCGAGGGGCGCTTCCATTTCGAGATGTCGAGTTTCGCACCCTTCATCTTGGCGTCGCCATAATAGTTGCCCCAGCCCCAGACAGCGATGGCCAGATGGACCGGGTTGCGTGCGGAGGACACGCCCATATCCTCGCCAGCACCGCGCCAGGCCAGCGGGCGCACATAGGCATCGGTCAGGCCGTTTGCTTCGAGCGTGGCTTTCTTGGCGGCCTCGATCTCGTCCACCGAAAAGGGGATCTCGAAATCAAGACAGCTTGCAGAATAGTGCAACCGTTCGGAATGCTCGCGGCTTTTGAAGATCTTGCCATTGTAGCACCGCTCCCCCTCGAAAACCGAGCTGGCATAGTGCATCGCATGGGTCAGGATGTGCACATTGGCCGACCGCCAGTCCACAAGTTTGCCATCCATCCAGATCTTGCCGTCGCGGTCGTCATAGCCAGCCATGCTTCATTCCCCTACCTTGCGCCCTTTGCGTTTGTTGCGCCAAAAATGTCCGGTTCGGACATAAAGTTGCGCGGAAACTGCGATTCGCTACCAGTTACGTCTTGGAATGTCAACAAGACTGACTTAAACTGCCCTAATAGCGGGCAGTCTGATAACCCGGGCTGTGGCGGATTACGCAACATTACCATACCGAACCGAAGGGGGAAGGCATGATGTCAGACGCGCCGGGCGGTGAATCTCTTCTGTTTCTCACGGACGAACAACTTCGGCAGGGGATCGAGGCAATGTTCTTTGCCTATCGCGGATTTACCGCCGACCCTGATCGGATCCTTGCAGGCATGGCTTATGGTCGCGCCCATCACAGGGCCATCCATTTCATCAACCGTGCGCCGGGGACAACAGTGAACAATCTGCTGATCCTTCTGGGTGTCACGAAGCAGTCGTTGAATCGCGTCTTGAGAACCTTGGTCGAGGACGGACTGGTCGAGAGCAAGGTAGGCAAATCCGACAAGCGCGAACGGCATCTGTATCTGACCGAGGCGGGTGAGGCGCTGGAGCGCAAACTGTCCGACGCCCAGCGCGCCCGGATGCGCGCGGCCTATCGCGCTGCAGGCCCGCAGGCGGTGGCAGGATTCCGGCAGGTGCTTGAGGCCATGATGGATAACGATCTGCGGCGAAAGTATCAGGTCTTGAAGGATAGTGGGACATGAGTCGTCAGGACGCCCATCTGCTGATCGTCGATGATGACGAAAGAATTCGCAGTCTGTTGCAGAAATTCCTGATGCGACAGGGTTTCATGGTTTCGGCAGCGCGTGATGCCTCCCATGCGCGGCGTATCCTGTCCGGGCTTGAGTTCGACCTGATCGTTCTGGACGTGATGATGCCGGGCGAGGATGGCGTCAGCCTGACCCGGTCTCTGCGTGAAAGAATGCAGACCCCTATCCTGCTGTTGACGGCGAAGGGTGAAACGGCAGATCGCATCACCGGGCTTGAGGCGGGTGCGGATGACTATCTGGCCAAGCCTTTCGAGCCGAAAGAACTGCTGTTGCGGATCAATGCCATCCTGCGCCGCATGCCAGAGGCCGCGCCCGTAAACACTGCGCCCAAGGTGTTGCAGATGGGGGCCGTGCGCTATGACATCGAGCGCGGCGAGATGTGGCAAGGCGAAAGCCTGATCCGTCTGACTGCGACCGAGGCGCAGCTGATGCGGATTTTCTCGTCCCGACCCGGCGAAGCCGTCAGCCGCATGCAACTGGTCGAGGATCTGGGTCGAGACCGCGATCAAGCCCAGGAACGCGCCGTGGATGTGCAGATCACCCGCCTGCGCCGCAAGATCGAGGCTGATCCGAAACAACCCCGCTATCTTCAGACCGTGCGTGGGGCTGGATATATGCTGGCACCGGATTGATCCACAGGATCTGTAGCTCTTGAGTATTTGCAGAACGATGAGAGGACGCTGCGGGCGATGACAACGGGACTTTGGACACATCCGGCGTTCGCGGGGCATGTCACCCCGCCGGGCCATCCCGAACAGGTGGCGCGGATCGCCTATGTCGAGCGCGCCTTGGCCGACGCTCGTTTTTCGACCCTCGCGCGGGCAGAGGCACCAGCCGCTGATGATGTGGCGCTGCGGCGTTGTCATCCGCAAGCCTATATCGACCGGATCGTGGCAGCAGAACCTGCAACGGGCTGGCGACAACTGGATGCCGACACGCATATGTCCCCCGGCTCTGTCGCCGCCGCGCGCCACGCCGTGGGCGGTGCCATTGCGGCTGTTGATGCCGTCGTGGGGGGAGAGGTTGGCAACGCCTTCGTCGCGGCGCGCCCGCCGGGACATCATGCGGAACGTGAGACACCGATGGGCTTTTGCCTGTTTGGCACGGTTGCAATCGCCGCGAAACATGCTCTGGATCATCACGGTCTCGCGCGCGTCGCCGTTGTGGATTTCGATGTGCATCACGGCAACGGCACGCAGGATCTGTTGTGGGATGAGCCGCGCGCCGTGTTTTTCTCGTCGCATCAGTCGCCACTCTGGCCGGGCACTGGCGCGGAACACGAGCGGGGCGCCCATGATACGATCTTCAACATCCCGCTGGAGCCCGACAGCGGAGGTGCAACGATGCGCGCCGCCTATGAAGGGCGCGTCTTTCCGATCTTACGGGCGCTCAAGCCCGATCTGATCCTTGTCTCGGCGGGATTTGACGCGCATCGCGCCGACCCTTTGGCACAGTTGCGCTGGGAGACCGCGGATTTCGCTTGGTTGACGGCGCGGTTGTGCGATCTTGCGGATGAGATGTGCCAAGGGCGGCTCGTGTCGGTGCTTGAAGGGGGCTATGATCTTGACGCGCTGGCAGCCTCGGTCGCGGCCCATGTCGAGGTGTTGATGGAGCACAGCGCCTGATCAGGGTCACACGACCTGCCGCAGATCCTCAAGAAGCGTTTCCGCCAAAGCGACCCCGTGCCTGATACGGGCGGCGGGCATATCGGGATGCTCGACGCGGACCAGAGTTTCGTAGCAGATCAAGTAGGGCAGATGCAGCGTCGCCTCAGCCGGTGAGAGATCGAAAGCGTTGACAAAGGCATCAAAGGCCACGGCATCCACACCAAATCGGCGCTGGCCTGATGGAACCATCCCGCGCCGCGCCATATGGGTCAGGAACCGTGCCATGTCGCGGTAAATGGGCGTGCGGTTCGACCCGCCAAGGTCGATCCCGGTCAGGCGATCCCCCGCGACGATCAGGTTGTTGGGGTGGAAATCCCCATGGCAGATGGCCGTGCGCCAGTCCGTATAGTCCCGAAGCTGCCGCGAAAGGTGCTTCATCTTCTGAAACACCTGCGTCTCGACAGCGATCAGCGGGACATGTGTCTGCTTGGCCAGCGCAGCCTCGGCCCAGTTGCGCCACGGGCCACGATTGATTGGCGTCATCGCCTCGGTCGGGGCGGTGTAGCGGCGCAGCCAGATGGCGGCGGGCTGCATCTGCCTTGTTCGCACTTCAGGCTCCAGCGACCAGAGCAGATCCAGAAGCGGCGTGCCCGGCGCCTGTTCCAGCACCATGACCTGACCCTCTGCTGCCAGCGCCAGAGGCGTGACAGTGCGATGCGTGCCATCGGACATATGGGCGTGGGCGCGGGTCAGCTCCTGCCATGCGGTGGCAAAAGCCTTGGTTTCCTCGGGATGCAGCGACAGGCGGAACACGGCGGGTTGACCGTTGAACTGCCCGGACAGAATCGCCCGCCGTCCGGGCACCAGACGCAATACCTCCGCCGCGGCACTGCCCACCAGAACAGGATCAGCCGCTAAAAGAGCCGCCAGATACTGTTGCGCCGCAGTGGCGGCGGCCGGGTCCTGTTGTGCTTTCGGGGTCAGGTGATGCATGACCCGAAGATGCTGGCAAGCCCATTGACGGTCAACGGCAATCATGGGCCCGGACGCCATGCTGCGCGGTTGAACAGGCCCCGGCGCGTCGCTATGGTCCTGGCAAGCAGACAGAGCGAGGATTGCATGACCGAACGGCCCGTATCCGAGATGAGCTTCGAAGAGGCGATGAAGGAGTTGGAGACCGTGGTCGGCCAGCTTGAACGTGGCGACGTGGCGCTGGAACAGTCCATCAAACTCTATGAGCGTGGTGCGGAACTGAAGAAGCGCTGCGAGGCCAAGCTCAAGGAAGCCGAGGAGAAGGTCGCCGCGATCACACTGGATGGCGACGGCCAGCCTGTGGGCGTGAAGCCGGTCGAAGGTCTGTAAGTGTTCCGCGCCAGACTGGATGAGGTGGCAACACAGGTGCAGGCGCATCTGGATGCCGTCATGGCCCCGCTGGAGGGTCAGATTGCGGATGCCATGCGCTATACCTGTCAGGGGGGTAAACGTCTGCGCGCCTTTCTGGTCATGGAAAGCGCCCGGCTCCACGGGGTGGACGCGGCCCATGCGATATGGCCTGCGGCGGCGATCGAAATGATCCACGCCTATAGCCTTGTCCATGATGATCTGCCCTGTATGGATGATGACGACCTGCGCCGGGGGCGCCCCACAGTGCATGTGACATGGGACGAGGGAACAGCCGTTCTGACGGGCGATGCTCTGCAAACACTGGCTTTCGAATGTCTGGCCCGCGCGGACTGCCACCCAGATGCGGCTGTGCGCGCCGATCTTGTGTTGACCATGGCACAGTCGGCGGGAGCGCAGGGTATGGTGCTGGGGCAAGCTCTGGATATTGCCGCCGAGACCGCTGAAACACCGTTGACGCTGGATCAGATCATCGCCTTGCAGGACGGCAAGACAGGGGCGCTGATCCGATGGTCCGCCACGGCAGGACCGCTGATGGCGCGGGCCGATCCAAGACCGCTGCGGCACTATGCGCAGGCCCTTGGCCTTGCCTTCCAGATTGCCGACGACATTCTTGATGTCACCGGAGACGAGGGTGCCGCAGGCAAGCGCCTGCACAAGGATGCCGAGGCCGGCAAGGCCACGTTCGTCTCGCTTCTGGGGCTGGACGGAGCAAAGGCCCGTGCGCAGGCCTTGGTGGATGAGGCGATTGTCGCGCTGGACCCTTACGGCGTCAGTGCGGAGAACTTGCGGGATGCGGCGCGCTTCGTTATCTCGCGCGACAGCTGAGACGTGACACCCCCGGAGGGGTCAAAGATGACCGACAGACCCCATACTCCCCTGCTGGATCAGGTGAACCTGCCATCCGACCTCAAGCAGTTTTCGGATGCCGAGTTGCATCAGATCGCAGACGAATTGCGCGCCGAGACTGTGTCGGCCGTGTCCGTCACTGGCGGCCATCTGGGCGCGGGGCTGGGTGTGGTTGAACTGACTGTGGCGCTTCATGCTGTGTTCGACACACCGCGCGACAAGCTGATCTGGGATGTCGGGCATCAATGCTATCCGCACAAGATCCTGACCGGACGGCGCGACCGCATCCGTACTCTGCGTCAGAAGGGTGGGCTGTCCGGTTTCACCAAGCGTAGCGAATCCCCCTTCGATCCCTTTGGAGCGGCCCACAGCTCCACCTCGATCAGCGCGGCGCTTGGCTTTGCAGTGGCGCGTGATCTGGGCGGCAGTATCGACAGCGGGTTGGGCGATGCGATTGCCGTGATCGGTGACGGGTCGATGTCGGCGGGCATGGCCTTTGAGGCGATGAACAATGCGGGCCACCTGAAAAAGCGGCTCTTCGTGATCCTGAACGATAACGAGATGTCGATTGCCCCGCCCGTCGGCGCGTTGTCATCCTATCTCAGCCGTCTTTACGCAGGCGAACCGTTTCAGGAATTCAAGGCCGCCGCCAAGGGCGCGGTAAGCCTCTTGCCGCCACCGTTCCGTGACGGTGCGAAACGTGCCAAGGATCTTCTCAAGGGGTTTGCCGTCGGGGGCACCTTGTTCGAGGCGCTGGGCTTTTCCTATGTCGGCCCCATCGACGGGCATGATCTGGACCAGCTTCTGCCTGTGCTGCGGACGGTCAAGGCGCGCGCGACCGGGCCGATGCTGATCCATGTGATTACCAAGAAGGGCAAAGGCTATGCCCCGGCTGAAGCGGCGCGGGACAAAGGTCACGCCACTGCCAAGTTCGATGTGCTGACCGGCGAGCAGAAGAAGACACCATCGAACGCACCCAGCTACACCTCGGTGTTCGCACGGGCTTTGCTGGATCAGGCATCGCGCGACAGCCGGATTTGTGCGGTCACGGCGGCCATGCCCGATGGCACCGGGCTGAACCTGTTCGCCGAACGTTACCCCTCGCGGTGCTTCGATGTGGGAATCGCGGAACAGCACGGCGTGACATTCTCGGCCGCATTGGCCGCGGGGGGAATGCGCCCCTTCTGTGCGATGTATTCCACTTTCCTGCAACGCGGTTACGATCAGGTTGTGCATGATGTGGCGATCCAGCGGCTTCCTGTGCGATTTGCCATCGACCGGGCGGGTCTGGTGGGCGCCGACGGAGCCACGCATGCCGGGGCTTTTGATGTGGCGTTTCTATCTAATCTACCGGGATTCGTCGTAATGGCGGCTGCGGATGAGGCGGAACTGGTCCATATGGTCGCGACCGCCGCCGCGCATGACGATGGCCCCATAGCCTTCCGCTTTCCGCGCGGCGACGGCACAGGCGTAACCATGCCGGAACGGGGCGAGCCGCTGGAGATCGGCAAGGGCCGCATGATCCAGCAAGGCAAGCGCGTGGCAATCCTGTCTTTCGGCACCCGTCTCTCCGAGGTGATGACCGCCTGCGAGGCTCTGTCCGCACGGGGCATCACGCCTACTGTGGCCGATGCCCGCTTTGCGAAGCCGCTGGACCGCGACCTGATCCTGCAACTGGCAGCAGATCACGAGGCGCTGATCACGATCGAAGAGGGCGCGGTCGGCGGTTTCGGGAGCCATGTGGCGCAGCTTTTGGCGGATGAAGGCGTCTTCGACACGGGATTGCGTTTCCGGTCGATGGTTCTGCCGGATACATTCATTGACCAGTCCAGCCCAGAGGACATGTATGCCACCGCTGGATTGAACGCCGCCGATATCGAGGCAAAGGTTCTGCACGTGCTGGGGGTCGAGGTGCTGGCACGTCGCGGCTGACCCGTTCAGAGCACGCCGGCGACCGCCACGCTGACCCCCGTCACAAGCAGTGCAAGATAGGCATAGCCCAGCAAAACGAAGATGCCGTCCTTCAGGGTCTGTCCGGCGGCCAACAGCGACATGCCCACTGCGCTGAGCGTGGTCGAGAAGGGCACGAAGGAGAGCGGCGGCCAAGTCAAGGCGATGACGATGATCACAACATAGGCCAGGGACGAGATCGGCCATTGTGTGAGGATCACCCACCGCCCGCTACGATGCGCGTCGATCCATGCCGCAGGCCGGGTCAAGGTATCAAGCGCCCGCCGCAGTTTTTCAGCCGAGATCCGGCGCCGGGTCAGAAACTCGGGAAGCCACAGGTGATGACGTCCAATGATGGCCTGCCCCGCAATCAGCAGGATCACGATGGCCACCAACGAAGGCAGGAACGGGATGGCAGACAGGGGCGATACCATCAGCAATCCGATTACCATCAACGTGGCCGCAAAAGATCGCTGACCGATGCGTGACAGGATTTCTCCCAGTGTCACCGCGTCCTCATGATCTTGGGGACGGATCGCCGCGAGCAATCCGGTAAGCGACAGCGGAACGGCGGTCACAGTGTCATCGGGTGCTGGCGTCAGTGGCGAAAGCGAGTTCACGCATTTTCCTCGGACAGAAGGGCGGGCAGGCCGTGGCGATAATCAGGGTGGATCAAACTCACGCCAAGTTCAGTCTTGATCCGGTCGTTCCGCACCCTTTTGCTTTCGGCATAGAAGCTGCGGGCCATCGGAGTCAGTTCCGCTTGGTCGAAGGGCACTTCGGGTGGCAGGGGCAGGCCCAGCAGTTCAGCGGCATAGCTGATCACGTCCTGCGGTGGGGCAGGATCATCGTCGCAGAGGTTATAGGCACGGCCGGGGTTGGGCTTTTTGATCGAGGCTTCCAGAACCTGCGCGATGTCATCCACATGGATCCGGCTGAACACCTGACCAGGTTTGATGATCCGCCGGGCGGTTCCGTTGCGGACCTTCTCGAACGGGCCTCGACCCGGGCCATAGATCCCCGCAAGCCGAAAGATGTGCAGCGGCAACCCGGGAATGGATTGCCATGCCTGTTCGGCCTCAAGCCGCATCAGGCCGCGTTTGGTCGATGGGGTCAGGGGCGTTTCCTCATCCACCCAATCGCCGGCGTGATCGCCATAAACGCCGGTCGTGGACAGATAGCCAACCCATGTCAGACGGGGTGCGGCGCGGCTGATCTGGTCGCGCAGTAGCGCCAGCACCGGATCGCCCTCGGCTTCCGGGCCTGCGGAGGTCAGAATATGACTGGCCTTCGAAAGAGCGCTGCGCAAATCACCATTCGGCCAGAGAATCGGGGTGATCCCTTCGGCCTTCAAGGCGCGCGCCTTGTCGGGGTTACGGGTCGTGCCAAACACGGTCCAGCCCTGCGGCAGCAGCCGCCGCGCAAGAGCACGGGCCGAGTAACCATGTCCAAAGGAAAGCAGTGTTTTGTCCATCCGCGATAAATGTGTCTGCATCTTGTGGAAAGCAAGTGTTACAAAAAACGCTTTGAGATTCTGTTTTTGTAACTTATAACATGTGAAGCGAACGGAGGAGCCTTCCATGTACTCTCAAGGACTGATCGGTGCCGACAACCGGACCGAGGAAACGCCCGAATTTCTGGCCCGCTTCCAGAAGCGCATCGATGCCGAGGAAAAAATCGAACCCAAGGACGAGATGCCCGAAGGGTATCGTCGCACGCTGGTCCGCCAGATCGGCCAGCACGCCCATTCCGAGATCGTGGGGATGCTGCCCGAGGGCAACTGGATCACCCGCGCGCCCAGCCTGCGCCGCAAGGCCGCCCTGTTGGCCAAGGTGCAGGACGAAGGTGGCCATGGTCTCTATCTTTACTCTGCCGCCGAAACACTGGGCGTCAGCCGAGAGGAGATGACCGAGGAGTTGCTGTCCGGCAAGGCCAAGTACTCGTCGATCTTCAACTACCCCACGCTGAGTTGGGCGGACATGGGAACGATCGGCTGGCTGGTCGATGGCGCGGCGATCATGAACCAGATCCCGCTCTGCCGTTGTTCCTTTGGCCCCTATGCCCGCGCCATGATTCGGGTCTGCAAGGAAGAGAGTTTTCACCAGCGTCAGGGTTACGAAATCGTGATGACCCTGGCACAGGGCACCCCTGAACAAAAGGCGATGGCGCAGGACAGCCTGAACCGTTGGTGGTGGCCGTCGCTGATGATGTTCGGCCCGCATGATGCCGACAGCCAGCATTCGGATCAATCCATGGCGTGGAAGATCAAGCGTTTCACCAATGACGAGCTGCGCCAGAAATTCATCGACGCCACAGTGCCGCAGGCGGAATACCTTGGCCTGACGATCCCCGACCCGGACCTGAAATGGAACGAGGACAAGGGCGGCTACGATCACGGCCCCATCGACTGGGACGAGTTCTGGCGCGTGGTCAAGGGCCATGGGCCAATGGCCAAGGACCGGATCAAGGCCCGCAAGAAAGCCTGGGATGATGGCGCCTGGGTGCGCGAAGCGGCCCTTGCCCATGCCGAGAAGCGCCGCGCGCGCAAGATCGCAGCCGAGTAATCGCGGGTCAGGCCGGGGGCGCTGCCCCCGGACCCCCGGAGTATTTTAAGAACAATGAAGGAGAAGGCGATGACCGCGACAACACCGCTTTGGGAAGTGTTCATCCGTCCGCGCAATGGTCTGGCGCATAAGCATGTCGGCAGTCTGCATGCCTCTGATGAGGTGATGGCGCTGCAAGCGGCGCGCGATGTGTATACGCGGCGCGGCGAGGGGAACTCGATCTGGGTTGTGCCATCGGCGGCGATCACGGCCTCTGACCCCGACCAGACGGCCGAGAATTTCGAGCCGACGGCGGACAAGATCTATCGCCATCCGACCTTTTACGAGATCCCCGACGAAGTGGGGCATATGTGATGGCCGTATTCGAAGCATTGCTTGAACTGGCTGATGATCACCTGATCCTTGGCCACCGCCTGTCAGAATGGTGCGGTCATGCGCCGATGCTGGAAGAAGATCTGGCCATGCCAAACATGGGTTTGGATCTGATCGGGACGGCGCGCACGCTGTATGACCAAGCTGGCAAGCTGGAAGGCAAGGGCCGGTCCGAGGATGATCTGGCCTATCTGCGCGGCGAGCGGGAGTATCGCAATTGTCTGTTGGTCGAGCGCCCGAATGAGGATTTCGCCCACACGATGCTGCGGCAACTTTATTTCGCGGCCTTCATGCGCCCCTATTGGCTGGCGGCGCTCACCAGCACAGACGAGGTGGTGCGCGGTGTCGCGGGCAAGGCAGAAAAGGAAATGGCCTATCACATCCGTCATGCAGGCGAATGGGTGATCCGGCTGGGCGATGGCACCGCAGAAAGCGCCGCGCGGATGCGCGACGCGGTCGAAGGGCTGCACATCTATGTGGATGAGCTGTTCGAAAGCTCCGACGCTGCGCAGGAGGCCGAGGCGGCTGGGATTCTACCCGTAAGGGCCGATATGCGCGCCGCATGGGACCGCACCGTGGCTGATGTCTTTGCCGAGGCGTTGCTGGAACAGCCGAGTGCCGCTTATGCGCAGCGCGGCGGGCGGCAGGGTATCCACAACGAAACGCTGGGCCATCTGTTGGCCGAGATGCAGGTGGTGCACCGCGCTTATCCCGGGGCGCGCTGGTGAGCGTTTGCTGGCAGGGCAGCGCTGAGGCGGCCTGGGACGCGGCAGCAGCCGTGCCAGACCCCGAAGTGCCCTGCGTGACCGTGGCCGATCTGGGCATCCTGCGCTGGGTCAGGGTCGAGGATGGGGTGGCCGTGGCCGGTGTCACTCCGACCTATTCTGGCTGTCCCGCCGTGTTGGCGATTGAACTGGCGGTCGAGGCCGCTTTGCGGGACGCGGGGTTTGACGCGCGGATCGAACGTGTGCTGACGCCACCCTGGACGACCGACTGGATCACGGACGAAGGGCGTGAAAAACTGCGCGAATACGGGATTGCGCCGCCCGCGAAATCCTCTGGGTCGATCCGATCCTTGTTCGGTGAGGTGACGGTGGCCTGCCCCAAATGCGGCAGCACGAATACCGAAAAGCTGAGCGAGTTCGGATCGACCGCTTGCAAGGCGCATTACCGCTGCTGCGCCTGTGCTGAACCTTTCGACTATTTCAAATGCATCTGACGACACAAAGGACCACGCCTATGTTCCACGACCTGACCATCCGCGAGGTGCGCCGCGAAACACCGGATTCTGTGGCGATTTCCTTTGATGTGCCCGATGCGCTGATCGACGCCTTCGCTTGGGTGCCGGGTCAGTATTTGACCCTGCGCGCCACTGTGGACGGGCAGGATATCCGGCGTTCTTATTCCATCGCCAGTTTGCCGGGTAAGCCGCTGACCGTCGGCGTCAAGCATGTGGAAGGGGGCGCATTCTCAAGCTTTGCCCAAGCCCTCACGTCCGGGCAGAGCCTTCAGGTGATGCCGCCGGAGGGGCGTTTTACGTGCAAGACCGAGGACCGTCTGGTGCTGATTGCTGCAGGATCTGGCGTCACGCCTATGGTGGCGATGGCGGCGGATGCGCTGGCGCGGGAGGCTGAGGTCACGCTGATCTATGGCAACCGCAATACCGGGTCGATCATGTTCCGCGAGGCGCTGGAGGGGTTGAAGGACCGCTACGTGGATCGTTTCACGCTGATTCATATCCTCAGCCGCGAACCGCAGGATGTCGCGTTGCTGAACGGCCGGATCACGGGCGACAAGATCGCGGCTTTGGCGCGAGCCGGTGCTGTCGATCTTAGGGGCGCCGATGGGGTATTCATCTGCGGTCCGGGTGACATGATCGACGATGTCGCCGCGATGCTTGAGGGGCATGGCATTCCGAAAGAACGCGTGCATTTTGAACGCTTCTTCCAGGCAGGGGAAGTGCAGCGCGCCCCCCGATCAGCGGCAGCAGAGGCCGCCGCCGCCCATGGTGTCACCGTCGAGGTGGTTCTGGATGGCGCGCGCAAACAGTTCACCGTCGAGGCGGGCGATGACAATGTCGTCGCTGCTGCCGAGCGGCAGGGGCTGGAACTGCCCTATTCCTGCAAGGGTGGCATGTGTTGCACCTGCCGCTGCAAAGTGGCCGAGGGCAGCGCCGAGATGGCGGTGAACTATTCGCTGGAGCCTTGGGAGTTGGAGGCTGGCTTCACGCTGGCCTGCCAGGCGAGACCCACAAGTGACCGGCTGGTTCTGGATTTCGACGCCGCCTGATCATTCAGGCAATGGCACGGATGGCACCCAGACATAGCCATCAGGATCAAGAATGAACGCCTCTCGCAGCCCGTGCGGCTTGTTCGATGGGTGTTGCAGGATCTGTCCACCCAGCTCTGTCGCCAGTCGTGCCGCCTGATCCGGGTCGGACCCGAACAGGCGCAGCTCTGCCCCGGCACCGCGCGGTCCGGCTTCCGGCAGCAGGGACAACATCGGATTGGCATGGTACGTGCCATCCGCATGTAGTTGGAGAACCTGCTCCTGATAGACGAGGATAGCAAAATCGCGGTTGACACGATGCGCCTGCATGCCGAACATCTGTTCCAGAAAGGCCGCATGGCGCAGCACATCCCGGACAAGGAGGTTGAGCCCGAACCCTGTCAGACTGCGTCCGAATTCTGGTGCTGTGACGCTGTCAAAATCCATTGCGCCCTCTGAAAATCGTGGTGGTCCTGCCTGACGCCCGGTCGCAGCTTGATCCCGGCCCGGCAGGGTGTCAACGTGATGCGCAAACATAGCCCGGATCTAGGGCGCTTCACACAGGACACCCGATGCGGCCTAACCAGAACGACCTTCAGGTGATGTCACCCGACCAACCGGGACCCGAGTTTTTCACCGACCCCAAAGCGGCCGTCGCGCGTCTTGTTCTGCTGTATGAGGGCGCGACCGGTTTTCTCTGTGAACATTTCGCGCAAACCATGCAGAGCGGCCATCCGGACTGTCGCTACCGTGCCTTCTATCCCGAGATCAGGATCACCACGACAAGTCATGCCAAGGTGGACAGCCGCCTGAGTTTTGGACATGTCTCGCGTCCCGGCACGCATGCGACGACGATCACCCGGCCAGACCTGTTCCGGAACTATCTGGAACAGCAGATCGGTTTGTTGATCCTGAACCACGAGGTGCCCGTGCAGATCGGACTGTCCGAGACCCCAATCCCGGTGCATTTCGCGGTTGCCAATGATCCCGGCATGACCGTTCCTCAGGAAGGGGCGGCGACTTTCACTCTTCGTGATGTGTTTGATGTGCCTGACCTGAACACAATGAACGATGACATCGTCAACGGCACATTCAAACTGCCCCCCGACGGGACAGAGCCGCTGGCTGCTTTTACAGCGCAGCGCGTGGATTATTCGTTGGCGCGGTTGGCCCATTACACGGCGACCGACCCCGTCCATTTCCAGAACCACGTCCTTTTCACCAACTATCAGTTCTATGTCTCGGAGTTCGAGGCATATGCCCGACAGGTTCTTGCTGAAAAAGACAGTGGCTATGTCAGCTTCGTCAGCACCGGAAATGTAGAGATCACCGATCCGGAAACACCGCTGTCCCTTGTCGACAAGGTGCCGCAGATGCCGGCCTATCACCTGAAGCGGGCGGATGGTTCGGGGATCACTCTGGTCAATATCGGAGTGGGTCCGTCCAACGCCAAGACGGCGACCGATCATATCGCCGTGCTGCGCCCGCATGCCTGGATCATGGTTGGCCATTGTGCCGGTTTGCGAAACTCCCAAAGCCTTGGGGATTTCGTGCTGGCCCATGCCTATCTGCGCGAGGACAAGGTTCTGGACGACGATCTGCCCGTCTGGGTGCCGATTCCGGCCTTGGCGGAAATCCAGATCGCCTTGCAACAGGCCGTCGCAGAGGAAACGCAGCTTGAGGATTATGACCTCAAGCGGATCATGCGGACCGGAACCGTCGCGTCAGTTGACAATCGCAACTGGGAATTGCGCGACCAGACCGGCCCGGTGCAACGCCTGAGCCAGAGCCGCGCCGTTGCGCTGGACATGGAAAGTGCCACGATCGCGGCCAACGGGTTCCGGTTTCGGGTGCCGTACGGAACGCTGCTTTGCGTCTCGGACAAGCCACTCCATGGCGAGTTGAAGCTGCCCGGCATGGCCTCGGATTTCTATAAAACGCAGGTGGCCCGCCATCTGATGATCGGAATTCGTGCAATGGAACGCTTGCGGGACATGCCGCTTGCGCGTATCCACAGCCGGAAACTAAGGAGTTTTGAGGAGACGGCCTTCCTGTAAAGGGTGCGAAATACCGCCGGAGCAGCGAAAAATGCCACTTTCCGCACGTTTTCATCTTGTGTTGAGCCACTATTCGTTGTGTTTAGACACGAGATACAGTTAAATCTAGCAAATGAGCCCCAACAGATCGGGCAGTTGAAGGAGACCAAGAAATGGCAAAACCGATGACCAAGACCCAGCTTGTTGCCGCTCTGGCCGATGAAATGGGCGCAGACAAGAAAACCGCAGGCAGCGCACTGGACGCCGTTGTTGCGATCATCACCCGTGAAGTGGGTGCCGGCGGTGCCGTGACCCTGCCGGGTATCGGCAAGATCTACTGCCGCGAGCGTCCGTCGCGCATGGTGCGCAACCCCGCCACCGGCGAGCAGATGCAGAAGGACGCCGACAAGGTCGTCAAGATGACCATCGCCAAGGCGCTGAAAGACAGCGTGAACGGCTGATCTTGCATCCCGCACAAATTTCCGAAAGGGTCGCCCCAGTGGCGGCCCTTTTGCTTTGGGGGTCATGAAACCCCCGGCAGACAGGCAGAGACAGACTTGAATATTCGCGCAATCGGGATGGGGCTTCTGTTCGCCCTGATGTGGTCATCGGCCTTTACCTCGGCGCGGATCATCGTGGAATACGCCCCGCCGATGGCGTCACTTTCGCTGCGTTTCCTGCTTTCGGGTATCATCGGTGTCGCCATCGCGCTGGCATTGGGTCAGACCTTCCGACTGACGCCTGCACAGTGGAAGGCCACGATCATCTTCGGGGTATGCCAGAACGCGCTTTATCTGGGTTTGAACTTTGTGGCGATGCAGACGATCGAGGCATCCTTGGCCTCGATCATTGCATCCTCCATGCCGCTGATGGTTGCTTTCGCCGGCTGGGCGATCTTCCGTGAGCGTTTGCCGCGTCTTGGTCTGATCGGGCTGGTTCTGGGTTTCCTGGGAGTGGGGCTCATCATGGGCGCGCGTCTGGGGGCCGGTGTCGATCTCTACGGCCTGATGCTTTGCGTTCTGGGAGCAATGGCCCTGACGGTGGCCACGCTGTCGGTGCGTGGGGCCTCGTCGGGCGGAAACGTCATGATGATCGTGGGCTTGCAGATGTTCGTAGGCTCTGCCGTCCTTGCCGTGGGTTCCGCCATGTTCGAGACGATCGAAGTCACATGGAATTGGAAACTGGTGGTGGCCTTCCTTTATACCACGCTGATCCCGGGACTTGCAGCGACATGGGTCTGGTTCACGCTGGTCAACCAGATTGGCGCGGTCAAGGCAGCCACATTCCACTTCCTCAACCCGTTCTTCGGCGTGGCCATCGCAGCCGTCCTGCTGGGCGAGGCGCTGGGTGTGCTGGATGTTGTGGGCGTGGTCATCATCGCGGCGGGAATCCTTGCCGTGCAGTTGTCGCGACAGAAGCCTGTGTCCTCACCCGATTAGGTCAACAGGGCCAAAAGCAGGCTGAGGGTAAAGAAAGACCCTGCTGTGGCGCCCAACAGCGCGATCGAGGCGATCCCCTCATGCCCGTAATCCTGTGCCAGCAGCGTGTAGATGCCGAACATCGGCATGGCCGTTGTCAGGATCACGGCTACAGCCATGTCGCCTGACAGAAGCGGCAGTCCGACCAAGGGTAAAACGACAAGAACCAGCGCTGTCATCGCCGGACTGATCAACAGTTTTCCCAGAACGATCTGCGCCGCCAGCGCCCTCTGGCCGATGATGGGCAACCCTACCAACGAGCCACCGATCACGAACAGGGCAAGCGCGCTGGACGAGGCGGCCAGAACCTCCATCAATCGCGTGATCATCTGTGGCAGGGGTATGCCTGATAGCATCACCAGCAAACCCAGCATCAATCCGATCACCATGGGCCGCTTCAGAACGCCAAGAATGATCCGCCCTGCGATCCGCAACAGCGACTTGTCTTGCCGGTCGCGTGACGCCTCCAGCAGCATCAGACATAGCGGGATCAGCAGAAAATTCTCGACCACCATGTTCAGGGCCAGCACCACGCCCGCAAGATCGGGAAAGACCAGAAGCATCACGGGATAGCCCACGAAACCAGAGTTCGGACAGGTCGAACCCATCACTGCGATCGCGCGGCGCGCGGGGCCGGTGCCTTGCAGGGTGAACCAGAGCCAGGTGACGCAGATGGTCAAAAGGCCACCCAACGCAAAGACCTTGATATAGCCAAGGTTCAGGATCTCGCCCAGATCGCGGGTGGCAACCGTGTTGAAGAGCAACGCAGGTAGCGCGATGTTCAGAACATACTTGCCCAGAACCTTCATGTCCGGGGGCGCAAAGACACCAGCCCGAACCGCGCCATAGCCGATCCCGATCAAGGCAAAGATCGGAAAGGTAATGGTCAGGATCGCGCCCAAGGATCAGCCGATGTGACCGCGTGTTTCGCCCACGGCACCACCTATCTGACCACGATGCAGCAATATATGGTCAAGGATAACACAGGCCATCATCGCTTCACCCACCGGGACGGCGCGGATGCCGACACAAGGATCGTGGCGACCTTTGGTGATGATCTCGGCCGCTTGCCCGTTTTTGGTGATCGTCTGGCGCGGCTTCAGGATGGACGACGTAGGCTTCACGGCAAACCGCACGACAATGTCCTGCCCGGTCGAGATCCCACCCAAGATGCCGCCCGCATGGTTCGACGAATAAACCGGCTTGCCATCATTCCCAAGGAAGATCTCATCCGCATTCTCCTCGCCTGTCAGGGTCGCCGCGGCCATACCTTCGCCGATTTCAACACCTTTGACAGCGTTGATCGACATCATCGCGGCAGCCAGATCAGTGTCCAACTTGCCATAAACCGGTGCTCCCAGCCCGGCAGGCACGTTCCGCGCAACGACTTCGATAATAGCACCGACAGAGTTTCCGGACTTCCGCAACCCGTCAAGATACTCTGCCCAATCGACAGCAGCGACCGCATCCGGTGTCCAGAATGGATTCTGCTCGATCTGGTCCCAGTCGAACCGATCCCTGTCGATCCCGTGCGGGCCGATCTGCGTCATGTAGCCTGTGATCTTAACCTGCGGTGCCAGAATGGACAGCGCGGCCCGCGCCAGACCGCCGGCCGCGACCCGCGCCGCTGTCTCGCGGGCCGAGGATCGACCGCCGCCGCGATAATCCCGTATCCCGTATTTCTGCCAGTAGGTGATATCAGCATGGCCTGGTCGGAACTTTTCGGCGATGTCGCCGTAATCCTTCGACCTCTGGTCGGTGTTCTCGATCATCAACTGCACAGGCGTGCCGGTTGTCTGTCCTTCAAACACACCGGACAGAATGCGCACCTCATCGGCTTCGCGCCGCTGGGTCGTGTATTTGCTCTGCCCCGGTTTGCGCTTGTCCAGCCAGTTCTGGATCATGCTCTCGGTGATCGGTACACCCGGCGGGCATCCATCCACGGTAGCCCCCAAGGCAGGCCCGTGGCTTTCGCCCCAGGTGGTCACACGGAAAAGATGGCCAAAGCTGTTCATGCTCATGCGCAGCACTCCTTTGCGGTTGGTCTAGCGGGGCCGTGCCCCTGCCTCAAGCGGTTTTGCCTTGAAGGGGCTGGGATGGGGCACTAGGCTCTACCCACCTCGGGGTGCCTGGCCTTGTGCCACGCTGAGATGCCGCAAGGCAAACCCGTTGAACCTGACCCGGTTAGCCCCGGCGGAGGGAAGGTTGGACAGCCTCCAGACTTGCCCTTTGCCCGGATCGTTGGAGGATTGAATGAAGCCACACCTGATGATCGCTGCCCTATTGGCGGCTGGACCGGCACTGGCACAGACGCCCGAACTGACGGTCTATACCTATGACAGTTTCGTGTCAGACTGGGGGCCCGGCCCTGCGGTCAAAGAGGCGTTCGAGGCGGAATGTGGGTGCACCTTGAATCTTGTCGGGGCTGGTGACGGGGCTGCGCTTCTGGGGCGGCTCAGGCTTGAGGGCGCGCGAAGTGAGGCGGACATAGTTCTTGGGCTCGACACCGGGCTGATTTCTGCCGCGCTGGAAACGGGCCTGTTCATGGCCCACACGATCGACGCCGATCTGGACCTTCCGCTGGAATGGAACGATCCCTTGTTCTTGCCGTATGATTGGGGGTATTTCGCATTTGTCGGCAATCGAGGAGCCGCGCAACCAGCCGATTTTCGGGAGTTGGCCGCGAGCGACTTGAGCATCGTGATTCAAGACCCCCGCTCCTCGACCCCCGGTTTGGGTCTGCTCATGTGGGTCAAGTCCGCCTATGGCGACGAGGCTGCGGCGATCTGGGAGGGGCTGGCGGACAATATCGTAACCGTCACCCCCGGATGGTCCGAGGCTTACGGCCTGTTTCTGGAAGGCGAGGCTGATCTGGTCCTGTCCTATACGACATCTCCGGCCTATCACATGATTGCTGAAGAGGATGACAGCAAGGTCGCGCTTCCATTTCGTGAAGGACATTACATGCAGATCGAAGTGGCGGGCAAACTTGCCGCAACAGATCAGCCTGAACTGGCCGATCAGTTCCTGCGCTTCATGATCAGCGACGCGTTCCAGGCCATCATTCCTACGACCAACTGGATGTATCCCGCCGTGATGCCCGAGGCAGGTTTGCCCAAGGCGTTTTCGACACTGATCCAGCCAGAAAAGGCCATTCTCGCCCCGATCGATCAGGCCGATGCGCTGCGTGATCTGGCACTGGACGAATGGCTGCGCGCCCTTTCCCGCTGAGGCGGGCGGCATTCTCGGACGCGCTGGGCTGGGTTGCGGTCGCACTTGTCTCAGGTTTCATCCTGTTTCCCTTGCTTGCGGTGTTTTGGCGTGCAGGCGGGGCAAGCCTGCCCGGCCCTGCGGATTGGTCCGCTCTGCGCTTCACAGTGCTGCAGTCAGTGCTATCTGCCTTTTTCAGTATTGCCCTTGCCGTTCCCGTGGCTCGCGCCCTGGCGCGCAGGCAGTTTGCAGGCCGTGGTTTGATGATCACTTTGTTGGGGGCCCCGTTCATTCTGCCCGTGATCGTCGGCGTTCTGGGTCTTCTGGCCGTGTTCGGACGCAGCGGGATCGTCAATCAGGCCATGGCGTGGGTCGGTCTCCCGCCTGTGCAGATCTATGGTCTGCATGGTGTTGTGCTGGCGCATGTGTTCTTCAACCTGCCATTGGCAACGCGCATCCTGTTGCAAGGATGGCAATCCATCCCGGCTGAACGTTTCCGCCTTGCAGCCAGCCTTGGCTTTGGCCCGCGTGACGTGTTTCATCTGCTGGAGTGGCCCATGCTCCGTGCAACCCTTCCTGGCGTGGCGATGGTGGTGTTTGCCATCTGCCTGAGCAGCTTTGCCGTGGCGCTGACACTGGGAGGAGGTCCGCGGGCGACGACGGTGGAATTGGCGATCTATCAGGCCTTTCGCTTCGATTTCGATCTGGGTCGGGCTGCGGTTCTGGCGGTGATCCAGATCGCCCTTGTGACTCTGGCCGCGATGTTGGCGCTGCGCTTTAGCTTGCTGGACGGGTTCGGGCGCGGGCTGGATCGTATTCCGCGACGTTGGGAGGCTGAGACCTGGCCCCTGCGCCTGCTCGATATCGTGACCCTTGCACTCGTTGCACTGTTTCTGATGCTGCCTCTTGGCGCTGTGATCTGGCGGGGTCTTGCGGGGCTGGAAGGGTTGCCGCCGCCAGTGTGGCGTGCCGCAGCCGTGTCGATCGTGATGGCGCTGGTCTCCACCGTCTTGGCCGTGGGGCTGGCGCTTGCGCTTGCCCATCTCGCGCGGCGGTGGCGCGGGATCGAGGCGGTCGGTCTTCTGGGCATTGCGGCCTCACCACTGGTGATTGGGACGGGCATCTTTCTGCTGCTCAACCCGCTTAGTGATCCGTCGCGCTGGGCCTTTGCGGTGACGGCGCTTGTCAATGCCATGGCGGCGCTGCCCTTCGCGTTGCGGGTTCTTGCCCCAGCCTTGCGTGATCTGGAAAAAGATTTCGGCCCTCTGGCCGATAGTCTGGGAATGAGGGGTGCCGCTCGTCTGCGGTGGCTGATACTGCCGCGCCTGCGCCGACCTCTGGGCTTTTCCGCAGGCTTGGCCGCCACATTGTCGATGGGGGATCTTGGCGTCATCGCACTCTTTGCCGATCCGGAACGCGCAACCCTGCCGTTGCAGATCCTGCGGCTGATGGGGGCCTATCGGATGGACGCCGCAGCGGGCGCGGCTCTGGTATTGTTGAGTTTGAGCCTTGGGCTTTTCTGGTTGTTCGACAGGGGAGGACGACGCGATGCTGACGCTTGACCGTTTGGAGATTCGGCAGGATTCCTTCGAGCTGCACGCTGATTTCGCCCTTGAAACAGGAACGGTCGCGGCTGTCATCGGGCCCTCAGGCGCCGGCAAGTCTACCCTGCTCAACGTCATTGCCGGTTTCTTTGCGCCCGTCGCGGGCCGCGTGCTGTGGGAAGGGCGTGACATCACCATCATGCCGCCGGCCAAGCGACCTGTGGCGATGCTGTTCCAGGACAACAACCTGTTTCCGCATCTGACCGTATCGCAGAATGTCAGCTTGGGGATAAGGCCGGACCTGCGGCTGAGCCCTGACGACAACACACGCGTAGCGCAGGCGCTGGCCCGTGTCGGGTTGGAGGGTCTTGACGCGCGCAAGCCCGCGGCCCTGTCAGGCGGGCAGCAAGGGCGCGTGGCGCTGGCGCGTGTGCTGGTGCAGCGACGACCCCTGATCCTTCTGGACGAGCCATTTGCGGCTCTTGGGCCTGCCCTAAAGGCCGAGATGCTGGATCTTGTCGCCGCCTTGGCCGCAGAAACCGGCGCAACCCTTCTGATGGTCAGCCACGATCCTGCGGATGCGCGGCGTATTGCGCCGGTCGTGATACTTGTCGCCGATGGCGTTGCGTTGCCTCCGCAGCCGACCAAGGCCATGCTGGACGACCCGCCCCCTGCTCTACGGGACTATCTGGGTCAGTAGCCGACGTATCCAAAAAGAAAACCCCGCACGAGGCGGGGTTTTCCGAACATTCTGCACTTTCAGGATCAGACGTTCTTTTCCTTGCGCTTCACGGGCATCCAGATGCGCTTGTTGGTCAGGTACAGCAGGACCGTCAGAACCGACAGGAAGATCACGGCGACAAGGCCAGTCTGCTTGCGGGCCATCATCTTGGGTTCGGCTGTCCACATCAGGAAAGCAGAAACATCCTCAGCCACCGATTCCATCGAATTGCTGTGACCATCCGCGAACTCAAGCTGATCCTCGAACAGGGGTGGGGCCATCGCGATCCAGCCACCCGGGAAGGCGGTGTTTTCGTAAAGCGTCACGCCTGCTTCGGTTTTCTCTTCACCGGTATAGCCCATCAACAGCGAGTAGATATACTCGGGTCCGCCGATGCCTTTGAACAACTGGTTGATCCCGGTGCCATAGGGGCCGTGGAAACCAGCCCGCGCCTTGGCCATCAAGGACAGGTCGGGCGCGTTCTCAAGGTTCGACATCGGGAAAGGATCAGTCTCCACCCGTGGGCGGAAATCGTCCAGTTCGGGATCAAAGATCTCGAACTGCGAAGCATAGGCGCGCACCTGATCTTCCGGCAGATGCGGACCGCCTTCATCGGCCAGTGTGCGCAGCGGCACATAGCGGAGCCCGTGGCAGGCGGCACAAACTTCGGTATAGACCTGAAGGCCACGCTGAAGCTGGTTCTGGTCGAACGATCCGAAAGGCCCTTGGAACGAGAAGTCGACATTCTCGACGTGACCCTCAGCTCCCGCGGCCATGGCCGCCCCGCCCGAAAGGGTCAGGGCAGCAACTGCGGCAATCGCAATCTTCTTAAACATAGTCCCGTTTCCTTTCTTATTCGGCAGGGGCGCCGGAGGACGCACCATAATGCGCCTTGAAATCGTCTTCGATCGTCGCGGGCGCAGCCTGCGGTTTCTCGATGACGCCCAGCAGCGGCAGGATCACCAGGAAGTAAGCGAACCAATAAGCCGATGCGATCAGAGAGATCGTGGCATAGGGCTCTTCCGCAGGCATCGCGCCAACCCATGCAAGGACCACGAAGTCCACGCAGAGAAGGGCGAACCACCACTTGAACATCGGACGATAGCGACCCGAGCGCACACGGCTGGTGTCCAGCCAAGGTGCAAGCGCCATCACGGCAATCGCGCCGAACATCGCCAGGACGCCGAAGAACTTGGCGTCGATCAGGCCACCGGTGATCCAGTTCGCGAACATCACGACCCAGACATCAGCGGTGAAGGCGCGCAGGATCGCGTAGAAGGGCAGGAAGTACCATTCCGGCACGATATGCGACGGCGTCACCAGCGGGTTTGCCTCGATGTAGTTGTCCGGGTGGCCCAGATAGTTGGGCATGAAGCCGACAATCGCGAAGAAGATCACCAGAATCAGCGACAGTGCGAACAGGTCCTTCATCACGAAGTAGGGCCAGAAGGGCAGGGTGTCCTTCTGCGCGTCTTCCTTGGAGGTGCGGCGCACCTCAACCCCGGTCGGGTTGTTGTTGCCGGTCGTGTGGAAGGCCCAGATATGCACGGCTACCAGCGCCGCGATCACAAAGGGCAGCAGGTAGTGCAGCGAGAAGAAGCGGTTCAGCGTGGCATTGTCCACGGCCGGTCCGCCCAGCAGCCAAGTCTGAAGCGCGTCGCCGATGAAGGGAATGGCACCGAACAGACCGGTAATCACCGTTGCACCCCAGAAGGACATCTGACCCCATGGCAGAACATAGCCCATGAAGGCTGTCGCCATCATCAGCAGATAGATGAGCATGCCGATGATCCAGGTGATCTCGCGCGGTGCCTTGTAGCTGCCGTAGTAGAGCCCCCGGAAAATGTGCAGGTAGACGGCAACAAAGAACAGCGATGCACCATTCTGGTGCAGATACCGCAGCATATGGCCGCCGTTCACGTTTCGCATGATATGTTCAACCGAGGCGAAGGCAAAATCCACATGCGGGGTATAGTGCATCACCAGAATGATGCCGGTCACGATCTGCATCGCCAGACAGAAGGTCAGCACGATGCCCCAGATCCACATCCAGTTCAGGTTCTTGGGCGTGGGGATCATGATCGTGTCATAGATCAGACCGAGGATGGGCAGGCGCGAATGCAGCCACTTCTCTCCACCGGATTTTGGTTCGTAATGGTCGTGAGGAATTCCAGCCATGGTGCGTTTCCTTTAACCCAGCTTGATCGTGGTTTCGTCTTCGAAGGCGGCGACGGGGATCCACAGGTTTTCAGGTGCGGGTCCGCGGCGGATACGGCCTGCACTGTCGTAGTGGGAACCGTGGCAGGGGCAGAACCACCCGCCAAAATCGCCAGCACCGTCACCCATGGGAACGCAGCCCAGGTGCGTGCAGACGCCGATCATGACCAGCCATTCGCCCGCCTCGTCCAGTGTGCGATTCTGGTCCGACGCGTCCAGCGTCATATCGTTGCGGTTCTGCGCGTTCTGATCCGGAAGCTGGCTCAGTTCCACGGCGCGCGCTTCTTCGATCTCGGTTTCGGTCCGACGACGGATGAACACGGGCTTGCCCAGCCACTTCACCGTCAATTGAGTCCCGGGTTCGACACCCGAAACATCGACGCGAATCGAAGCAAGCGCCTGAACATCGGCCGAAGGGTTCATCTGGTTCACAAGCGGCCAGATGGCGGCACCTGCGGTCACGGCACCAGCGCCTGCGGTGGCGTAATAAAGGAAATCTCTGCGGGTGCCTTCGTGATCTTCTGCGTGGGACACGAGGTTTTCTCCATTCCTGGGCCGAAGCTGGCCAAATACGGGTCTCGGCCGCGACAAGCGCAACCATTCCGAGGGGGTATGTAGCGGGGCAACCCCGACTCGTCCAGCGGACAATGCCCCTCAGATGCAAACTGCGACCTTTGGTACATCACCGCTGATATTGTCGTCCACCGGCGGCTGGACTATGGTCGGGTGTGTATAGTGTCGCCAAAATGTTTGACACGCCATGAACCAGCTTCTTTGCGAGCTGGGCCACATTTCGAAAGGCAAGCTTCATGCTGACCCGCACCCTCGCCGCTTGTGCAGTATTGACGATGTCGGCTCTGCCGGCCCTGGCTGAAACAGAGATCAGCGTCTATGGTGGGTGGCAGACCGGACCACACAGCAGTGTCAGCGGAACACGGGCCGATGGCTCAAGCTTTGACGAGAATATCGGGTGGGACGGCAAGTCATTCGATATGCCCCCCTACTACGGTGTGCGCGCGATGTGGTGGCAGCCCAACAACATCGGTTACGGGATCGAAGTGACCCATGCCAAGTTCTATGCCCCCTTGGGCGACATGCCGGCAGGGTTTTCGCGTCTGGAGTTTACAGACGGGCATAACATCGTCACGGCCAATGTGGCCAAGCGGTGGCCAGGGCTTTGGGCAGACCGTTTTTCACCCTATGTCGGCGCGGGTCTTGGTATCGCGGTTCCTCATGTTGATGTGACCGAAGGCGGGAACCGCACGTATGGATACCAATATACTGGCCCAGCTTTGCGCCTGACGGCTGGCGCATCCTATGAGTTGAACGCGCGCTGGTCGGCTTTTGGCGAGTATCAGTTCACGGTCTCTGACAATGAAGCCGATCTCGAGGGTGGCGGCACCCTGAATACCAGACTGATCAGCAACGCGCTGAATGTGGGTCTGTCCTTCCGCTTCTGACCATTCATCCCGAGATCGCAAGGGCCCTGCGCATGTTACGCAGGGCCTTTTCGTATCTGGCTGGATTGCAGCTACTTGCTCAATCAGTGGGCGCGGTCGCAACCATCGAGGGACGCTGCGAGAATGCGGCATACCAGTCATCCAGCGTGCCCCGATCCTTGCGCCATTGGCGAGCGTCATGACGGAAATCCAGATAGCCCAGAGCACATCCCACGGCGAGCTGTCCCATACAGAGCGGCCCTTCCAGATGGCTCATCCAGCGGTCGTTCAGGGTGTCGAGCGCGCGCGACACCTTGGCCCACTGTGCCTCGATCCAGGGCTCGAAGACCATTTCGGGCGGCCTTATGCGCCGCTCGTAGGTCATGAGAACGGCAGCCTCCATGATCCCGTCCGCCGTGGCCTCCAGCGTCAGAACATCCCAGATCCGCGCTTCGGGATATAGCTTGCCGCCGGCGCGGGCATCCAGAAACCGGGTGATGACCCGGCTGTCATAAATCGCAGGTGCATCGTCGCGCAGAAGCGCCGGGATCTTGCCCAGCGGGTTCGCCGCCGCCACTTCTGCCGCCGTGGCCACAGGCGACGTCTTGACGCCGAGAACCTCGACGTCGGCAATCTGCCCGGTTTCGTGCAGGACCACATGAACCTTGCGCACGAAAGGCGAGGCCGCGGATGAGATGAGTTGCATGATTGTCCTCCCTGACATTCCGGCGCGACACTAGGGGCGCGGCACGGGGCTGTAAACGGGCATCAGGGGGGCTGTCTGCCCCCGTCGTCGAACTTTGTTCGACGACTCCCCCGAGGATATCTGCCGCAAGAAGAATTGGCAGATCAGGTTTGCGCGGTCAGTTGCGTGCCGTTGGTGCCGGTGATCGCAGCCGTGACGATCCGTCCCTCTGGCTGAGGCGTGACAAAGGTAACCTCGGTGAACTGTTCTGTCCGGCCCATATGCGGGTTTTCCATCAGAACATGATGGCTGCGGCCGATCTGTTCAGCGAGATGCGCTTCAACACGCGCCTCCCCTGCCGCACGCAGCCGGGCTGCGCGGGACTTGATCGCATCCCCCTTGACCTGCGGCATGCGTGCGGCTGGCGTGCCCGGCCGTGGCGAATAGGGGAAGACATGCAGCCAAGTCAGACTGCATTCCGAAACCAGCTTCAGCGAGTTCTGGAAATGAGCCTCGGTTTCGGTTGGGAAGCCCGCGATGATATCCGCCCCGAAGGTCATGTCGGGCCGCAGGCGACGCGCCTCTTCGGTGAAGCGGATTGCATCGTCGCGCAGGTGCCGCCGCTTCATCCGCTTGAGGATCAGATCGTCGCCATGTTGCAGCGACAGATGCAGATGCGGCATCAGGCGGGGTTCGGTCGCGATGGCCTGCATCAGGTTGTCGTCCACCTCGATCGAATCGATGGAACTGATCCGCAGACGCGGCAGATCCGGCACCAGACGCAGGATGCGCATGACCAGATCGCCAAGCTTGGGGGCTGCAGGCAGGTCGGCGCCCCAACTGGTCAGGTCCACCCCTGTCAGAACCACCTCGTTATAGCCTGCATCCACCAATCGCTTGATCTGATCAATCACCACGCCTGCGGGGACCGAACGGGAATTGCCGCGTCCAAACGGGATAATACAGAAAGTACAGCGGTGATCGCAGCCGTTCTGCACCTGAACATAGGCGCGGGACCGCGTGCCGAATCCGTCGATCAGATGCCCCGCCGTCTCAGTAACGCTCATGATGTCATCGACCTGCACGCGCTCTGTCTGACCGATGAAATCGGGCGACAGACGCGCCCAGGTTTCGGGCTGCATCTTCTCGGTATTGCCGATGACGAGGTCGACCTCGGGCATCGCGGCGAAGGTTTCAGGCTCGGTCTGCGCGGCGCATCCGGTCACGATCAAACGTGCATCCGGGTTTTCGCGACGCAAGCGGCGGATTTCCTGCCGGGCCTTGCGCACCGCCTCGGATGTGACGGCACAGGTATTGATCACGACCGCGCCATTCAGTCCGGCTTCGGCCGCCAGTTCCTTCATCGCCTCGGTCTCATAGGCGTTCAGCCGGCAGCCCAGCGTAGTGAACTTCGGCGGTTGCAGGGTCATCTGGCGCTCTCCAGAAAGGCCTGCGTGAAATGACCTGAGGCGACATGCATTGTGGTCCCGGTCATCCAGACGCCGTCGTCGCGCCAGTCAACCTGCAAGCTGCCCCCGTCAAGCGTAATCGTGACTTGCCGCCCTGTGAGGCCCCTGCGCGCCGCTGCCACCGCTGTGGCGCAGGAGGAGGAGCCGGAGGCCAGCGTCACGCCAACACCGCGCTCCCAGACGCGCATGCGCAGGTGATCCGGACTGATGATGCTTGCGAATTGGACGTTGGTTCGCTGCGGGAACAGCGGGTGATGCTCCATCTGCGCACCGCGCCCGGCCAGATCGACCGCTTCGGCGTCATCGACAAAGAAAGTGCAATGCGGATTGCCCATCCCAGTCGCAGTAGGAGCACCCTCGATCGGCAGCTTCAGAGTATCCATTGGGCCGGCAAGGGGAATCTCGGCCCAATCCAACTGCGGCTGGCCCATGTTGACCGCGGTCAGCCCACCGCCTGCATCGACGGCCTGCAAGGTGCCCCGGTCCGTGGTCAATGTCAGTTCCGTCCGTCCAGACTCGTCCATCAGATACCGGGCGATACAGCGTGTGGCATTTCCACAGGCCGCCGATGTGGATCCATCCGCGTTGTAGAAGACCAGATGCGCATCACCCTTGTCCGTTCTGGTGATCACAGCCAACTGGTCGAAGCCGATCCCGCGGTGACGGTCCGCGATGGCGACAATCAGAGCCTTTGACAGATCAAACTGGCGCGCACGCGCATCCAGCACGACAAAGTCGTTGCCCAGACCGTGCATCTTCATGAAGGGCAGATCCGCCCGGTTTTCCTGTGTCATGGCGCGCATATACGCCGCCCCTGCGGGTTTATCCAGTATGACGCAGCAAAAGGTGGATTTTCGGGGTTGACCCTCTGCCCCGGTCTTTCTAGAAGCGCGCTCTAGTGGGCCGTTAGCTCAGTTGGTAGAGCAACTGACTTTTAATCAGTGGGTCGCAGGTTCGAATCCTGCACGGCTCACCACTAAATTCAAAGGCTTGGGCAGAAACGCCCGAGCCTTTTGTTTTTCCTGGGGTGCTGCATGGACCCCGGGCTTATGTGAATTCAACCGATAGTCCAGGCTCTTTGGAACCCATGGCGGCGGAGGGCGTTTGTCCTGTGTTGGAATAGCCTCGAAGGAGGGACGATGACATGTCCTATGCCCGCTTCGGTTTGATGATCTTCACGTCCACTGTCGTGATGTTCGTGCTGATGTATCTGAACACCTACGCGTGGGAGCACGTCTTCTTCTCGGAGACGAGAACATACATGGCGATCATGATGGGGGCAGTCATGGCTGTCATCATGCTGGCCTTTATGCTGGGCATGTACGAAAACAAAGGTCTGAACATCGCGATCTTCGCGGCGGCGATCATCCTGTTCGGCGCGACTCTCTGGTTTGTGCGGAGTCAGGTCACGGTCTCGGGGGCAAGTTATATGCGGGCCATGATTCCGCATCACTCCATTGCGGTCATGACATCGGAACGGGCAGGAATCACGGATGCGCGTGTGCGCAAGATGGCCGACGAAATCATTGAGGCGCAGCGCCGAGAGATCGCCGAAATGCGCTATCTCATCGGACAAACCGTGACTGGTGAAGTGACCGACAGTGTCTATGAGGACCCGGAAGCCAAACCCGGCAGCCTGTCCGACGCATTGTCAAATACGTTGATCAGCCAACTTGATCTTGCACCGATTTCAGAGGCTGAGGCGCAACAGGTGCTTTCAAGCCGCGCATCCTGCACATTCAATCGCAGTCCCGAATCCGATCCGATCCTGTGGGGCGACAAGGCTGGCCCGGCCGCCATCAAGCTGAACGGCGTCCTTATCGGTCTGGACCCCGGAGATGATCCGCAGGCGGGTGCGGCCGCGTTTGCTTCCGATGGTATTTCAGTCGCAGTTCAGCCTTTGGGCGAGGAGGCGGACTGGCGCCAGAATGCCGATTTGGTGTTCACCCTCGCGGAGGGTTTGCGCGTTGGCTACCGCGGCTTCTTTGCCTGCAAGCCGGGATAACCTGCAAAAGCTGTCCTGAAAGGAAGACGAATGAACGCTCAGAACTCCGACCGAACAGCCATACTCTACCGCATGGTGATGCCTGATCATCTGTGCCCCTTCGGTCTCAAGTCCAAGGATCTGCTTGAACGGCACGGTTTCACGGTCGAGGATCATCACCTTGAGACGCGAGAGCAGACCGAGGCTTTCAAGCAGAAGCATGATGTCGAGACAACGCCGCAAACCTTCATTGGCACGGACCGGATCGGTGGCCACGACGCTCTGCGCGCATATTTCGGGAAAGCGGTCAAGACCGACGAAGACACGTCCTATGAGCCGGTCATTGCGATTTTTCTGGTCGCCGCGTTGATGGCCTTGGCAGTTACTTGGTTTGTTTTCGGCACGGTTTTCAACATGCGCGTGGTCGAGTGGTTCATTTCCATCAGCATGTGCATCCTCGCCATTCAGAAACTGCAAGATGTCGAAGCGTTCTCAACCATGTTTCTGAACTATGACCTGCTGGCGCGCCGCTGGGTGCGTTATGCCTATCTCTACCCCTTCGGAGAAGCGCTGGCCGGTATCCTGATGATCGCAGGGGCTTTGATCTGGATTGCCGCACCCGTGGCGTTGTTCATCGGGACGGTCGGTGCAGTATCTGTATTCAAGGCCGTCTACATCGACAAAAGATCCCTGAAATGCGCCTGCGTCGGTGGTTCAAGCAACGTCCCGCTGGGCTTTGTCTCGCTGACCGAGAATATCATGATGATCGTCATGGCGCTCTGGATGTCCTACCGGGTTTTCTGGCCGAACTGACAAGGACGCCGTCAGCCCAGCGCATATCCCGCACCGCGCACGGTGCGCAGCGGGTCAGTGCCGCCGTGGATGGTCAGGGCCTTGCGCAACCGTCCGATGTGGACATCAACCGTGCGCGTATCGACATAGATGTCTCGTCCCCAGACGCGGTCCAGAAGCTGCTCGCGGCTCCAGACCCTGCCTGGTTTCTCCATGAATGTGGACAACAGGCGAAACTCGGTCGGCCCCAGTTTCAGAGGCTTGTCTGACCGTGTGACACGGTGGGTTTCGCTGTCCAGCACGATGTCTTCATATTCAAGCCGCCCTCCCACCGTTGAAGGACGGGTCCGGCGCAACTGGGCACGCACCCGCGCCATCAGTTCGACAACGGAATAGGGCTTGATGACATAGTCATCGGCACCGGTCTCCAGTCCGCGAACCTTGTCCACCTCTTCGGACCGCGCCGACAACATGATGACCGGCACGCCGCGCGTATCGGCCCGCATCTTCAATTGGCGGCACACCTCGATCCCCGAGACATTGGGCAGCATCCAGTCCAGAACGATCAGATCGGGCGCTTCCTCGGCGATCAGCAGCAAGGCTTCCTCTCCGTTTTCGGCACGGCTGACCCGGAAACCTTCCGCCTCAAGATTATAGGCCAGAACCTCGCGTTGCGCAGGCTCGTCTTCGACGATCAGGACGGTGGGTTGATCGGCGGCCATCGTTTCAGCCTTTCACATCCGGCATGGTGAAGGACACATTGTCCCCCTTGGGTCTCTGATCCTCGGGCATGTCGCCGGTGACCAGATAGACGACCTGCTCGGCAATCGAGGTGACATGGTCCCCCATGCGTTCGGTGTTCTTGGCGATGAAATGCAGATGCATGCAGGCCGTGATATTGCGCGGGTCTTCCATCATGAAGGTCAGGAACTCGCGGAACAGGGCGTTATACATCTGGTCCACGTCGCGGTCGCGCTGAATCACGTCAAGTGCCAGCTCGGCATCACGGTGGATATAGGCGTCCAGCGCGTCCTTGAGCATCATCTGCACCTCGCGGGCCATGCGGCGCAGGGCGGCGTGACTGCCGTTGATCGGGCTCATCTGCACCAGAACCGAGGTGCGTTTGGCCATATTTTTCGCATAGTCCCCGATGCGTTCAAGGTTGGCGCTGATCTTCATCACCGACAACACAACGCGCAGGTCTATCGCAGTTGGCGCACGCAAGGCAATCACGCGGGCGGCGGTTTCGTTGATCAACTCTTCCAGCTCATCAATGGCGCGGTCGCCAGCGCGGACCTTCTCGGCCAGTTCCTCGTCCCGATCAGCCAGCGATTGGGCGGCATCAAGGATCGCGGCCTCGACCAGCCCGCCCATCTTGATGATCTGGCCCTGAATACCTTCCAGGTCGCGGTCAAAGGCCGAGGCGATATGTTGCGTGCTGTCGGACATGGGATCAGTCTTCCTGTTCTCTGGATCGCCCCTCGCAGGGCGTGATCTCGGGATCAGCCGATACGGCCGGTGATATAGCTTTCGGTGCGCGGATCGGACGGGTTGGTGAAAATTGTGCTGGTGTCGCCATATTCCACCAGACTGCCCAGATGGAAAAAGGCTGTCTTCTGGCTGACCCGGGCAGCCTGCTGCATCGAGTGGGTGACAATCACGACCGAGAAGCTGGCCCGCAGTTCGTCGATCAGTTCTTCGACTTGCGCGGTGGCGATGGGATCGAGAGCCGAGCAGGGCTCGTCCATCAGCAGCACCTCGGGCGAGGTGGCGATAGCCCGCGCGATACAAAGTCGCTGTTGCTGACCACCCGACAGGCCGGTGCCCGCCTCGTTCAGACGATCCTTGACCTCGTTCCACAATGCGGCTTTTCGCAAGCTTTCTTCGACGACCTGATCCAGTTCCGTTTTGGAGCGTGTCAGCCCGTGGATCTTGGGGCCGTAGGATACATTGTCATAGATCGACTTGGGGAACGGGTTCGGCTTCTGGAACACCATGCCCACCTTGGCACGCAACTGCACCGGATCGACGCGCTTGTCATAGATATTCTCGCCGTCCAACAGGATCTCGCCCTGAACGCGCGCGCTGGCTACGGTGTCGTTCATCCGGTTGAAACACCGCAGGAAGGTGGATTTGCCGCAACCCGAAGGCCCGATGAAGGCAGTCACGGTATTGTCGAGGATGTCGACATTCACATCTTTCAGCGCCTGCTTGTCGCCGTAGTAGACCTGCACGCCGCGTGCGGTGATTTTGGTGGTATTCTGGGTCAATCTCGTCTCCGGTGTTGGCGCGTCATACATGGCTGTCTGTCCTGTCCGATGGGTTACCAACGCCGCTCGAACTTGCGCCGCAATACGATGGCGACGATGTTCATCACGACGAGGAAGGCCAGCAGGACGATGATCGCACCTGCCGAGCGTTCGATAAAGGCGGGATCCGAGCGTGAGGCCCAGGAATAGACCTGCACAGGCAGGGCGGTGGCGGGGTCAAGCATCCCTCCGTCCAGCGGTCCAGCGGGATAGTTAGCCACAAAGGCGACCATGCCGATCAGCAAAAGCGGTGCCGTTTCTCCCAGTGCCGAGGCCAGGCCAAGGATCGTTCCGGTCATGATGCCTGGCGCGGCAAGCGGCAGCACATGGTGGAACACGGTCTGCATTTTCGATGCACCCACGCCCAGCGCCGCGTCGCGGATCGAGGGCGGCACGGCACGGATCGCAGCACGGGTTGCGATGATGATCGTTGGCAAGGTCATCAAGGTCAGCACGAGCGCACCCACCAGCGGGCTTGATTGCGGAAACTTGGCAAAGTTGATGAAGATCGCCAAACCAAGGATACCATAAACGATCGAAGGCACCGCAGCGAGGTTCGAGATATTCACCTCGATCAGGTCGGTCCAGCGGTTCTTCGGCGCGAATTCCTCGAGATAGATCGAGGCTGCTACGCCAAGCGGCAACACCATGATCACCACAAGAAACATCATATAGGCAGAACCGATCATGGCCACACCCAGACCGGCCGCCTCGGGCCGTTGGTCCGAGGCATCGGGCGCGGTCAGAAAGCTCCAGTTGAACTTGGCCGACAGGATGCCTTCGTCGATCATGCGGTCAGCCAGATCAAGCTGTGCCACCGAGATGTTCGTGTCCCGTTCGGCGGTGTCACGGGTCACGCGACCCTTGATGTAGCCGTCGATTCGTCCCGTCGCGAAGCCCTCGAAACGGATTGTCTGGCCCAACAGGTCAGGGTTATCCAACACCATGTTCCGCAGACGCGCCGGGGTGTCGCGTGAGATGAAAGCCGCAATGTCCTTGTCATCGACCCCCTCGGTCGAGATATCGCGTTCCGCCAGATAGGCGACCAGTTGCTGGTTCAGAAGGTTGGTGTAGCCAATTGTGGTCACACGCATCATTTCGTCACGTTCGCGGTTCCCCTTGGGGTCCAGTCGCTCGGGGTCCAGCGTCACGGGAAAAGTGAAAGTGGCTTGCTTGAAGGCCGAAACCCCGTCGCTGAAGATTGTCCACAGCATGACGGCCAGAACCGAAAGGCTGACACAGATCGCGGCGATCCCATAGGCCTTGAACCGCGTCTCGGCGGCATTGCGCTTTTTCATCAACGCGGTCTGCGTCAGCAATGAGGATGCGTGCGGAACCGGTGCGGATGCCGGGACATTGGCGGAAGTGGCGTCGGTCATTCGTATTGCTCCCGGTATTTGCGCACGACCCAAAGGGCAAAGATGTTCAGGCCCAGCGTGATGACGAAAAGCGTCATGCCAAGGGCAAAGGCCACCAGTGTCTCGGGCGAATTGAACTCGGTATCGCCGGTCAGCTGACTGACGATCTTGACGGTGATCGTCGTCATCGCCTCGAACGGGTTGAGGTCAAGTTTGGCAGCGGCCCCAGCACCCATCGTCACAATCATGGTCTCGCCAATGGCGCGGCTGGCGGCCAGAAGGATGGCCCCCACAATTCCTGGAAGGGCCGCAGGCAGGATCACCTGCCGCACGGTTTCGGATTTGGTCGCGCCCAAGCCATAAGAGCCGTCACGCAGCGATTGCGGCACAGCGTTAATGATGTCGTCGGCAAGTGACGAAATGAACGGGATGTTCAACACACCGATCACCAACCCGGCCGTCATGACCGACGAGCCTGAAGACCCAAGCCCCGTTGGCACTGCGAACCAGTCGCGCAGGAAGGGGCCAACGGTCACAAGCGCGAACAGGCCGAAGACAACGGTTGGGATGCCCGCGATCACCTCGATCAGCGGCTTGACGATCGAACGGACACGCGGGCTGGCATACTCGGCCAGATAGATCGCGGTAAACAGACCGGTGGGGACCGCGACGATCATCGCCACAAGGCTGATGTAGAGCGTGCCCCAAAGCAGCGGCAAAAGGCCAAGCTGGCTGTTGCCCTGAAAACTGGGCTGCCATGTGAGGCCGAAAAGGAAATCCTTGAATGGATACATCGAGGCGAAGCGGATCGTCTCGGACAGCATCGACAAAACGATCCCGATCGTCGTCAGGATCGCGATGGTCGAAGCCATGATCAAAACACCCAGGATCACACCTTCCACACGGTTGCGCGCGCGGAAATCTCCATTGGTGATGCGCAAGGCATAGAGCAGTCCCGCTACAGCCACGATCAGCGTCAAAACGCTCCGCCATAGGCCGCCGTTTGCAGCAAGCTGCCGATAGGCTTGCGACGCTTCCAGAACCTGCGGGGTCACGTCGGCGCCAAGGGCCACGCCAACGCCGGCCAGGCGTTCACGGATCGATCCGTCCGCACTTAAGCTTGCAGCATCAGTCTCGCTCAAGGCCCCTGCGGCCACGGCGACATCAAGCCCTTCGGCGACGCGACGCACATCGGCCATCAAGAGGATACGCTGGCTGTTATTCTCGAATTGCTCGGTAGGGAAATACCCCGAAAGCTGGCGTTCGATGATAAGCGGTTGAGCGATCAGCCAGAGCGTCAGAACGGCAATCGCCGGCAGAAAGGCCATGATGGCCCCGTGCCAGGCGTAATAGTTCGGAAGTGAATGGAGGCGTCGGGTATTCCCCTCGACTGAAGCCAGGGCACGCCGTCGCCCCAGAACGAAACCTGCAATCGCGAGAACCCCAAGAACAATGATCAGCAACAGGATTGGCATGGTGGTTCCCGGAGATGAGAGGCAGAGGTAGCGCCAGCCCCCGGACCATGATCCGGAGGCTGGCAGAAGTGTCAGATCAGTTCAGCGGACCCATCGGAGTGCGGTTGGCGACCATCTCTTGTGTCGCAGCCAGCTCGGGGTCCGACACAAGACCGTACTGGGCCAGCGGACCATCGGGACCAGCCATGTCGTCGGACACGAAGAACTCGATATATTCCTGCAGGCCGGGGATCACATCCAGATGCGCCATTTTCACATAAAAGAACAGCGGACGGGATACCGGATACTCACCCGAAGCGATGGATTCTGTCGACGGCGTGATGCCGCCCATGGTGCCGACGCGCAGCTTGTCGGTGTTGTTCTGGTAGAAGGACAGACCGAACACGCCGATGGCTTTCTTGTCGGCTTCCAGACGGGCCAGGGTTTCGGTGTAGTCGCCGTCGATGTCCACGTTGCGGCCATCGGTGCGCAGCTTGGTGCATTCGCCATTGGCGGCGCGGGATTTGGCGCGATCGTCGTCGCCCTCTGCCGTTGCGAGGAACAGGTCGTAAGCGCCTGTTTCCTTGCAGCCAGCAATAATCACACGCTCGTCGAACACTTCACGGGTGCCGTGCTTGGTGCCGGGCGACAGGACCAGAATTTCTTGCGCGGGCATCGCGCTGTTGAAATCGGACCACTGGGAATAGGGGTTCGCGACAATGGCACCGTCGACCGCAACCTGTGCAGCCAAAGCGTTATAGATGTCAGCCGGGGTAAAAGCGAACGCGGGGCCGTTCACATCGGATGCAAAGACGATTCCGTCATAGCCGAAGCGGACTTCCATCACCTCGGTCACACCATTTGCTGCGCAGGTTTCCAGGTCTTTCTGGGTGATGCGCGAGGACGAGTTGGCGATATCGACAGTGTTGGTGCCCACGCCTTCGCACATCTTGGCGCGGCCTGCACCCGAGCCTCCGCCTTCCACGACCGGGGTCGGGAAATCGAAGTTTTCGCCAAACGCTTCGGCGACGATCGTCGAATAAGGCAGAACGGTGGATGAACCGGTGACTTGCACATTGTCGCGTGCCATGGCGGTGGTTGCCGAGACGGCAGCGATGGCCAGCACGGAGGCGGACAGTTTGACGGTCATGGAAAACTCCTGATACCTTTGGGTTTCGATCACCCGATCGGCGATCTCGGCCCAGTGCCTAGTCACCCGGCACAACGCTTCTATGAACCTTTTGTAAACCTTTTATGACAATGCGGTCCGAGTTGATTTTCGTCACACGGGTCTGACAGGACTTGCCTGCAAGCGCGCAGGCCCTAGGCTCCGCATCCCTGACGCACACCAAGATCGGCACCATTTTCATGACAATGCAGGCCCCATCCGCAGCCCTGGCCTTGCCGGGTGACATCACCACGCTGACGGGCGGGTATATCTATGACCGGCTTTTGCTCGAGGAATTGCGCGCGGCGGGGCGCGATATGACACTGGTGCAATTGCCGGATGGGTTTCCATTTCCCACAGACCGCGCGATGACAGAGGCGCTGAATGCGCTGCAAGAACTGCCCGCCGATTGCCCTGTCATCATCGACGGATTGGCCTTTGGCGCGTTGACCACTGACGGGGTTGCAAGAATCAAGGCACCCATCGTGGCACTGGTCCATCATCCTCTGGCGCTGGAAAGCGGGCTGCCCGAGGATCAGCAACGGATGCTCTGGCAAACCGAGCGGGATAATTTGCGCCATGCGGCACAGGTTCTTGTCCCCAGCCCGCACACCCGCGCCATCCTGATCGAGCGGTATGATGTTCCCGCCGACCGCGTCCATGTCGCGCTGCCGGGAATCGCACAGCCAAAACATCAATCGATCACACCCGAGGCGCATGATGGCCCGCCGCTGATCCTTTCGGTCGGTATCCTGCATCCCCGCAAGGGACATGATGTGCTGATCGACGCACTGGCGCGGCTTGCGGATCTGGACTGGCAGGCCGTCATCGTGGGCAATCCATGGGAAAAGGGCCATTCTGCCGCGCTTCAGGACAGGATCAACACTTTCGGATTGGCCGCGCGGATTCGTCTTGCAGGACGGGTCTCGCCTGAGGAACTGGACAGGCTTTATCGGCAGGCCAAGGTTTTCGCATTGGCGACCCGCTACGAAGGCTATGGGATCGTGTTCAACGAGGCGCTTGTCCATGGGCTGCCCATCGTGTCTTGCCGAACGGGAGCAGTGCCGGACACCGTGCCGGCGGACGCAGGCTTGTTGGTTGAGCGTGACGATCCCACTGCTTTTGCCGCAGCAATGAGAACCCTTCTGTCGGACAGCGCCCGGCACGCCGCAATGGCCACAGCCGCCAGACAAAAGGGTGCCTCTCTTGCCTCATGGGCCGACACCGCGCGCGTTGCGGGCAATGCCATTGATGCCGCAGCCCGGAGTCGCACATGATTGAAGTTGCGCAAGATGCCGCTGATCTGACGCTCGCTCTGAAAGCCGCTGATGACGCTGGTCAGATATTGATGCGCCATTGGTCCGACCGAGCCAACCTGACTGTCCAGACCAAACGAGCGGGCGACTTTCTGTCTCAGGCCGATCTCGAGGCGGAAGCTTGCCTGAAAACCACCTTGCTGGGGGCGCGTCCGGGGGATGGATGGCTGGGTGAAGAAACCGGTGCCTCTGCCCCCGCCAGCCGTCGCTGGATCGTCGATCCGCTGGACGGCACCACAAACTTCCTGCGCGGGATTCCCCATTGGGCCGTGTCCATCGCGCTTGAGGTCGATGGCCTGCGCCGCATTGGCGTTGTGCACGATCCGGTGAAGGCCGAGACCTTTTCGGCCAGTCTCGGTCAAGGCGCGCATCTGAACGGTGCACCTATCTCCGCTTCAAGAACCGAAAGCCTGTCTTCGGCCCTGTTCGGCACGGGGATACCCTTTGGGGACATGGCCCATATCGACGACCACGCCGCCGATATTGGCCGACTGATGCCGCATTGCGCCGGAGTGCGCCGTATGGGGGCTGCGGCGCTGGATCTGGCCTATGTGGCCACCGGTCGGCTGGACGGCTTCTGGGAGCGCCGCCTGCAACAATGGGATATCGCTGCTGGATTGGTCATCCTGCATGAATCCGGTGCGCGGACAGCCGCCCTTGATCCCCACGATCGGCCCGAACGGTCCGGCACTGTGCTGACGGCCAATCCTGTCGTGTTCGACGCATTCGCGGAACTACTGCGCGGTCAGCCATCAAGCCGCGCGTAAAGATCACCTGATGGACCATCGGCAGCCAGACCCTTCAACCAGGTCCGCGTCGATTCCGCATCGCGCCAGTCATCCCACAGAAAACGACCCGATTCACCCCGGACCGGATTGAACCTGTAGGACCCAAGCTGTTGCAGCCGGTCGATCACGGACAGGGTCAGATCAGGCAGTCCGGGCAGATATTCGACCGAGACCATCTCGACCGGTTGGCTGAGGCCGGACAGCACTTCAAGCTCGAAGCCTTCCACGTCGATCTTGACATAGCGTGGCAGACCTTCCGCGGCGATCAATCGGTCCAGGGTTGTCACTTGCACCCGTTGAACCCGGTCCCACCGGACATGACCAAAACCGGGGGCAGACCCGGCCTCATCCGCAAAGCCCGCCTTCAGAGACGAAACCGTGGGATGCAGCGAAGACACCGCCATCTCCGCAACGGTCTCCACGCCGCCGGCCGCCGCTTCGACCAGACGGATATCACGCGGCAGGGTCCGGCGCAGAAATGTCGAGAAAGGTTCCTGCGGTTCCAGCGCCACGACCCTTGCCCCTGCGGCGCGCATGGCCCGCGCTCTTGTGCCGACATGTGCGCCGACATCAAAGACAAGATCACCGGGGCGCAGCAGATCGCGATAGAAGCGACGCAACGGACCCGTCCTCACCGGATTGTGATAGATCACGAGTGAACGCAACAAACCAAGCCAAGTTGTCAGGGCCAAGCCACGTCTCCTCTGGTGATGTGGAAAAAACTCAAGAAGTGTTCACATAGTGCAACTTAGCCAAGGTCCAGACCGTGTAAGCATAAGATCGCGCACGACCTGAGGATAACCGCCGAAATACAACGCATGGGCTTGTCTGCGGTTTTGTAACACTACGTTGACGGTGATATCTGGAATCCTGGTTACGACATGAATGCACTGAGACCTGCTCGCGTGGCGGAAAATCCTGCCACGTCCCTTCTGGCGCCCAGCGCCCTCGAACGTCTGATGCGCCTCAAGGGTGATCTCCGGCTGGGGCTTCCTGTTGTCCTGACGGGGGACAGTATGGCCTGCCTTGTTGTCCCCCTCGAAACGCTGAGTGTCGATCGCTACGCGGCCTTGATGGCGGGTGGCGCGGCTGCACAGGTGATCCTGACGCGCAACCGAGCGGCAGCACTGGATATAACCGATCTGCCCGAGACGGATGTGGTGGCCTTTCCTTTGCCCGTGCAGCTTGGGCTTGAAGGGGTGCTGGCTTTGGCTGATCCGGCACGCGCCGCGCCGCGTGGCATGGTCCATCCGGTGGAAAGATCCCGGCCTTGCCTGATGCCGGGCAACACGATCCATCATGCGGCCATCGCCTTGGCGAAATCCTCTCAGCTGTTGCCCGCAGCCTTGGTGCTTTCGGTCGAAGATGGATTGGCCGAGGCTGTGCGGCACGGTCTCTCCATCATGGAGGCAGGCGTGATCCTGGCCGAACTGACCCGGGCTCGCGTGCAACATCCTGTCGCCTCCGCCCGGCTGCCGATGGCCGCGCATGAAACCGGACGCGTGCACGTCTATCGCCCGGATGATGGCGGGATCGAGCATTATGCGATCGAGATCGGCACACCCGACCGGACCGCGCCGGTTCTGGTCCGTCTTCACTCGGCCTGTTTCACGGGCGACGTTTTGGGAAGCCTGAAATGTGATTGCGGCCCGCAACTGCACGCCGCCACTGCCGCCATGGCCGACGAGGGAGGCGGGGTCCTTCTCTACCTCAATCAGGAAGGGCGTGGGATCGGTCTGGCGAACAAGATGCGCGCTTATGCCCTTCAGGATCAGGGTTTTGATACCGTAGAGGCCAACCACCACCTCGGCTTTGATGACGATGAACGCGATTTCCGCATTGGTTCGGCCCTTCTGGCGCGGTTGGGAATTGCTGCGGTCCGCTTGCTGACGAACAATCCGGCCAAGGTCGCGATGTTGCAGGCGCAGGGTATCACCGTGGCGGAACGGGTGCCGTTGCAGGTGGGGCAGACGGCGCAGAACGCGCGTTATCTGGCCACCAAGGCCGCGAAGTCGGGACATCTGCTGAAATGACCGCCGAAGCTCTATGGTGCGTGGCCCCGGACAGGGTCGAGATCAGACCCGGCCAGATCGGTGAGGGGGTCTTGGTCGAGGCGTTGTTCTCGGGCATCAGTCGGGGCACCGAACGGCTTGTAGCGGCGGGCCGCGTTCCGGCATCGGAATACAGCCGCATGCGCGGTCCGGGGATGGAGGGAGATTTCCCCTATCCGGTCAAGTATGGATATTGCAGCGTCGGACGTGTTGTCGAAGGACCGCTGAAGGGGCGCGCAGTCTTTGCCCTGTTTCCCCATCAGACACGTTATCGCTTGCCCGAGACCGCACTGACTCCGCTGCCGGACCAGCTTCCACCTGAAAGGGCGGTGCTTGCTGCAAATATGGAAACCGCGCTCACGATCCTTTGGGACAGTGGCGCAGGTGCCGGGGACCGTATCGCCGTGATCGGTGCCGGTGTGGTCGGCGCGCTGGTGGCCAGCCTTGCCGCGCGCTTGCCGGGGACCGAGGTCACCTTGGTGGATATCAACCAAGACCGAACCGGTCTTGCAAAGTCACTTGGCGCAGACTTCGCCCTGCCGGATGCCGCACCGCAAGACTGTGATGTCGTCATTCACACCAGCGCGTCCGAGTCTGGACTGACGCTGGCATTGTCCCTCGCCGGGCAGGAAGGCACGGTTGTCGAGGCCAGCTGGCACGGCGACGGGCCGGTATCGGTGCCGCTGGGCGGGGCGTTCCACAGTCGCCGCCTGCGTCTGATCAGTTCACAAGTCGGGAACATCCCGGCCCAGCGCCTTCCACGCTGGAGCTATGGCCGCCGTCTTGCCAAGGCGCTTGACCTTCTGTGCGATGATCGCCTTGACGTACTGATTTCCGGAGAGACCGACTTTGCCGAGCTGCCCGACTCCTACGCCGGCATTCTGGCCGCGCCGGGAACTCTTTGCCACCGCATCCGTTATTGAACGCAACTACCGAACGTCCCCCGAAGGAGCCCAAATGTACGCCGTCGAAGTCCGTGACCATATCATGATCGCCCATTCATTTCCCTCGCCTCTGTTCGGGCCAGCTCAGGGGATGCACGGCGCGACATTCACTGTAGACGCGGCTTTCTTCGCGGATGACATCGACGAGCATGGCTTGGTCGTCGATATCGGGCTGGCGATCGAAGCATTGGCCGCCGTTCTGGAACCGCTGCGCTACAAGAACCTGGACGAGGTGCCACAGTTCAAGAACATCTTCACGACGACCGAGTTCCTGTCAGGGCACATCTTCCGCGAGATGGCCGCCAAGGTGCGCGCCGGTGCGCTCAAGGACGCGGGCCGCGTCAAGAAACTGCGTATCACCCTTCACGAAAGCCACTTGGCGCGCGGCTGGTTTGAGGCGGAGATCTGATCCATGGGCTTTTCCGCCGACTGGCTGGCCCTGCGTGAACCCGCCGACCATGCGGCGCGGGACCCCTCCTTGTTGTCGGCAGCGGCGGATGCAGCGGGCCTCAAACCTGTGATCGTTGATCTGGGCTGCGGCACCGGATCGACGATCCGCGCCTTTGCCGGGCATCTGGCGGCACCGGCAAGCTGGCGACTGGTGGACAACGACCCCGAACTTCTGACCATTGCCGCCGACGCTGCAGGTCAGCGGGCCACGACCCATCGGATCGACCTGCGCGATCTGGACTCTCTGCCGCTTGAGGGAGCAAGCCTAGTCACCGCCTCGGCCTTGCTGGACCTGTGCTCGCGCAACTGGGTAGCGAGGCTGGCAGAGCGTCTGTCCGCACATGGCCTGCCTTTCTACGCGGCACTCAATTATGATGGTATCATGCGGTGGTCTCCTGCCGACACCCATGACGCTGCGGTCACGCTTGCGTTCAATCGCCACCAACGCGGCGACAAGGGTTTCGGTCCGGCCCTCGGCCCTGACGCTGCCGCCGTGATCGCCGAAGTCTTCGGAGCGGCTGGCTACGACATTGTCGAAGCTGACAGCCCGTGGCGTTTGACCAAGAATCACGCCGCCCTGCAACGCGAACTGCTGCAGGGTATCGCACAGGCCGCGCAAGAGGCCGGTGAATCCGCGGCCAAGACATGGGGGGCCGCGCGAACAAGCGCGGCGGATACCGCGATTTGCCATATTGGCCACCGTGACCTTCTGGCTTTGCCGAAGGGAACGGCATGACCCACAACCAAGGAGGACAGCGATGCACAACGTGACCGTGACCCCCGATGTCTGGGACCGTATCCTTGCCGTCCGTGCCGGTCGGGCTTGTCCCTGTTGTGGTGACTGGTCCGACGGTGAACGTGCGGCATTGGCCCTCTATGGGCCGCTTGCCCGGCGTGATCTTGGTCCTGTGACGGTGGCCCAGATCGGCCAGTCACTTGATGGGCGTGTGGCGACGGTGGCGGGTGACGCGCGCGACGTATCGGGCCCCGACGGACTGGCCCATCTGCACCGGATGCGCGCCTTGGTCGATGGCGTGGTGATCGGCGTAGGAACTGCCCTGCATGACAATCCGCGTCTGACCGTGCGACTGTGCAGCGGCCCGAACCCGGCGCGGATCGTGATCGACCCCAAGGGCCGCCTGCCGGATGACGCCCCCGCTCTTCGTGCGGATGGCACGCGCCGTTTCGTGATCCAGGCGGTCGAGCGTCCCCGCCCCACAGGGGTAGAGGTGATCCGTCTGCCGCTGATCGACGGCACATTCCGTCCGCGCGCCATTCTGAGCGCCTTGCATGACGCGGGTCTTTCAACCCTGCTGATCGAAGGTGGCGGTATCACCATTTCGACATTTCTCGAGGCCGGGTTACTGACGCGGATGCAGGTTGCAGTCGCGCCCCTGCTGATCGGGGCAGGGCCTGCGGCGCTGACCACAGCGTCACCGCGTCTGAAACTGGCTGATTGCATCCGCCCGGATATGCGTGTTTTTGCGCTGGGCACGGATGTTCTTTTTGACTGTGGCCTCTCACCGCAGGCCAGCGCGGCCCTGCTGCCCGTTCATGACACCACCCAAGCGGTGCCACGCCGCGCAGCGTCGTTTCTGTCCTGATGAACGGATGAACACGGATACCGATCCCACGCTGACCTGCGTCAGTTGGAATATCCATCGCGGCAAGGGCAATGATGGACGCGTCGATCCAGTACGCACCGCAGATGTGCTGCTGTCAGAGGTGGCACTGCCGGGAACAGGTATCCTTGTGCTACAGGAGGCTGATGAGGACGTCCGCCCTCATCGCGGTTTTCTGGACATACCAAGGATCGAGGCTGCCACCGGTCTGCGCCACGCCCATGCGGCGTTGCACTTGCGTTGGGGACCTGAAAGTCACGGGTTTCTGGGCATCATTCTGTTCATGGCCCCGGATATCCAGATCGAGGATGCCGTTCTTCTGGACCTGCCCGGTCACTGCCACCGGGGCGCTGTCGTGATCGACGCCATGCATCACGGGCGACCGTTTCGCGTGATCGGCACGCATCTGTCTTTGGGTCAGCCCGCGCGGATCGCACAGATGCGGGTGATCGGACAGCATCTGCGCCGCCGGTCAGACCGACAAACAGTCTTGATCGGTGACCTGAACGAATGGCGGCCTTGGGGCGGATTGGCCCTGTCACCACGCCTTCTGGGGCAAGCGCTTCTGGGACCTGCCTGCCCGAGTTTTCCGGTCGGACGCCCGTTTCTGCCGTTGGACCGCATTCTGACGACGGCACCCGGTCGGGTCGAAGATATGCGCGCCCTTGACGGACCGGGCATCCGCGCGGCCTCGGACCACCGGCCTGTCGCAGCCAATGTCAGGTTGCGGGGGTCGGCTCCATCCGACGGGGCCTGACACCGTTCATCCAGCGGATCAAAACAGGAGCGACGATCATCGGTCCGGCCACCGGGGCAATCCAGACGGCCGCCACCGGGTTCAGAGTGACGACGAGGGCGGTCAGCGTCAGCCCGACCACTGCCTCGGGCAATCCTTGTGGCAGAGTGATCCCGACCCGGTCCGGTCGCTTCCACCCACAGTCCCGCCCCGCCAGAACCGACAGAACGGCACCGGTGTGATGCAGCATCACGATCGGGGCAAGCAGGCTCGACACCGCCAGTTCTCCGGCAAAAGCTTTGAGCGCGATGCGCCTGCGCCACACAGTCGAGCGGGGACCCATCAGTCGCCAGACACCGCAGAACTTCGGCACCATCAGAACACCTAGGATCATGGCAAAGGGAAGCCCGCTTTCCATCATCACAAGGCCCGATCCCATCAGAACAACCAATGCAAGCCAGACAGGAGCCGCCAGAAAGCTGAAGATCCCCGAGGCAATGTGCAATCGACTGAGAGGATGCAACCCTGGCCACCCGATCAGACGGATATGTTGCAGATTCCCCTGGCACCAGCGCCGGTTCCGTTGGTGGAATTCGGCCAGCTCCTGCGGCCCGTCCTCGGCACTTCCCGCTGAATCGGGGTCGAATTCCACCGTCCATCCAGTGCCGCGGATGATGGCGGCCTCGATGAAATCATGACTCAGGATGTCGCCACCAAAAGGCGCGCGACCCGATAGACGTGGCAGATGCGCGGCCTTGGCAAAGGCAGCGGTGCGGATCAGCGCGTTATGGCCCCAGTAGTTTGCCGTATCCGCAGCCCATACAGCCAGACCTGTTGCGAAAGGTGGCCCCAGCAGGCGCGACGCTGTCCGTTGCACCTGTCCGAAACGGCTGCGGGCTGGCGCCAATGTCATTCCCGCCTGCAAAAGGCCAAGCGATGGTGTGCTCTCCATCTTCCAGATCATCCGGGCGATCCGTGCCCCGCTCATCCGACTGTCCGCATCAAGCACAAGCATGGTAGCGTAATCGCCGCCTTCCCGGTCATACCATTCGGCGATATTGCCGGGCTTTCTGCCCGTGTTGTCGGTCCTGCGTCGATATCGGATCAATCCATTGGCAATCAATGGTCTCAGGGCGGCCTCTTCGGCCGAAACCGCGTCCTCCCCGAACGTGTCGGACAGGACGATCAGGCGTGTATGTGTCTCTAACCCTGCGTCCTTGAGTTGTCGGGATAATGCGATCAGACGTGAGGCGACTGCCTTGGGATCTTCACGGCACAGGAGCAGCAGGATCGCACTAAGCCCACTTGGCACCCACCCATGCGGTGGTTTGGGGCTGGCCGGTGCCGCACAGATCAATCCGGTCAGCGCAGTTGCCGCCCCGCCTGCAATCCACAAAAGACTGGGCAGGATCAAGGCCATCGCAAGAACGGCCCAAGCCGTCCACTCTGACACGAAAGCCGCGACAGCGAGACCAGTGATCACGGTGATGCCAAGGGTCAGCACAGCAAAAAAAGGACGGGCCCACGGTATCGCGGGACGTGCAGGGTCTGCACGGCTTAAACGATACGCGCGCAAGATATCCGACTGTCGGGCCTGATAGGTCACGGGCAGGGTCTGTCCTTTTGTTCAATCAGGCTTTGTCGGTTCAATCGCGCGCGGGCCACATCCGCTGAAGGATCCCGTCGCGCTTGATCAGCGCATGGTGCAAGGCTGCTCCGACATGCAGCGCAACCAGAACGGCCAGCGCCCAGGCCCCTGCGTAGTGCAGCGACTTGGCAGAGTTGGCCAAGGCATCGGATTTTGGCAGCAAAGTCCCGATCCCCATCGCATCCAGCATCTCGATGGGAAATCCGCCCGCCCTGACGCGCACATAACCCGAGACAGGCATCAACACGATCAGCACGTACAAAAGGCCATGCGTCCAGGCCGATATTCTCTTTTGCCAAAGCGGCAAGCTGCGTGGAAGCGGTGGCGGCGGGTTGCGCCAACGATAGAACAGGCGAGCAGCCACCAGAAGCGCCACGATCACACCGGTATTCTTGTGGAACAGAAACAGGGCATTCTGAACCGGGCGGCTCAATCCTTCCTGCACCATCAAGTAACCGACCGGCAGCATCCCCAGAACGAGAAGCGCCACTGACCAGTGCAACCAGCGTGCAGGTGCCTTGTAATGATCCAGTTGCGGCTTCATGGCTCCCCCGATATGGACCTCTCCAGACGTAGTCGGATCACGGTGTCGGTCAAGTTTCCTGTCCAGACACCCGCCTTCAAGGCAAGATGCCGCCCGTGTTTCGCTGTGTGTCCCCACCTTCCTTGACTGCCCGCGATGTAAACTATCTTTGCTGGATGATCTTGATGCCGCCAGATGCCATACCTGCTGCTTCGACGCGTGCGATGGCGCCGCGTGCGGGGCTTTTGACGTCGGCGGTTGTGACGCTGACCGCGATACTGGGCTTGCATCTGCTCGTTCTTCCCTCTGCAATGGGGGCGCTGGCCTCTGTCACGCTGTTCGTTCTGGGTGTCGGATTTCTCTGGCGTCAACTTCCCCATCACTATCCCCATCCACGGTTCGGTCTTTGCAATGCGGTCACCCTGCTGCGCGCCGGGTTGGGGACAACACTTCTGACTCCGCTGCTGGCACCCGGGCTGAGCGATGATGTCCTGAATGGCTGGGGTGTCGCTTTGGTTGCAGCCACGGCTCTGTCACTGGACGGTGTGGATGGCTTTCTCGCGCGGCGGAGCGGGCTTTCGTCGCAGTTCGGCGCACGCTTCGATATGGAGGTGGACGCAGCGCTTGCCCTGCAGTTGTCCTTGCTGGCACTTGCCGACGGCAGCGTGGGGCCAGTGGTGCTGTTGTTGGGCGTGATGCGCTATGGATTTGTCGCGGCCTCCTGGAGTCTGCCATGGATGGCGGCACCTCTTCCTGACAGGTTCGGACGCAAGGTTGTCTGCGTGATCCAGATTGCGGCCCTGATTGCGTTGCAAGCCCCTGTCGTCAGCGGGGGGATAGCTCTCTCTGTCACCCTGGGCGCGGCCTTGGCCTTGATCTGGTCCTTCGGGCGCGACATCCTCTGGCTCTGGAGGCATCGGACGTGAGCTTGCCCTTCCTGCGCGCCGCAGGTGCTGCTGTTCTGGCCGCCACTCTACTCCATGTGGTTCTGATTCAGCCCAATCACCCGGCCGCCATGACATGGGCGGCTCTTGCAGTTCTTTCGCTGGAATGGGTTGTGCTGCTTCTGGCCCTGCCGGTGATCGGCGATGGGCGGACCGGACGCCTGCTGCGTGGGGTCCTCGTCGTCGTCCTCTCAGTGATCGTTGTGCTGAAAACCGCCGATTTCGCGATGTTCACCTCCTTCATGCGCGGCTTCAATCCTGTGGGTGACCTGCCGCTGATGGAGGCGGCGTTTCGTCTGCTCTGGGGCTCTGTAGGCCTTTGGGCCGCGATCGGTGCAGTGATTGGCGCGGTCGTCGTGATTCTTGGACTGACCGCAAGCCTGTGGTGGGCAATGAGCGTATGGGCCAGGCTGTCCCTGCCAAGACCGGCACATCTTTTCGCAGGCGGCGGGGCTGTGCTCGCACTGGGTCTTGCCGTGATGGATGTCGGCGCGATCATGGCGCGCTGGCCTTTGCCCTTCAACGCACCGGGAGCCGCCTTTACCGCGCGTGTCGGGGTCGAGCGCGCGGTGCTGGTTCGCGACACGATAGCTGATCTGCGCGCTTTCAATGAACTGGCTCGCGCGGATCCCTTCGCAGCGCAGTCCGGTTTACTGGACCGGATCGACCGCGACGTACTTGTGATCTTTGTCGAAAGCTATGGGCGGACAAGCCTCGACACTCCGTTCTACGCCGAGGAACACCGACCGTTGCTTGCCAAGGCGACCAAGCGCCTTGAACAAGCCGGTCTTGCCATGCGGTCGGCCTATCTGGATTCTCCTACACGCGGCGGGCAAAGCTGGCTCGCGCATGCCACCTTTGCCAACGGGATGCGAGTTGATGGGCAGGCTCGCTATCAGGCCGCGATCGCCAGTGGACGCGAGACGCTGTTTCACATCGCCGCGCGCTCAGGCTTTCATACCGCCGCCGCTATGCCTGCCATCACGTTGGACTGGCCCGAAGCGGACTTTATGGGTTTCGATACGGTGCTGCCCGCTGCCGACCTTGGCTATCGCGGGCTCCCCTTCAACTGGGTCACCATGCCGGATCAGTTCACCTTGGCCGCGCTGGACCGACTTTTGCGTAATGATGCTTCCGACCAACGGTTGTTCGCGCAGGTGGCCCTGATCTCTTCTCATGCCCCATGGGTGCCGATCCCGCGCCTGATCCCGTGGGAGGATCTGGGCGACGGGTCTGTCTTCAACGATATGGCCATGTCGGACGATCGTCCTGATGTTGTCTGGCGCGACCATGACCGCGTCCGTGCGCAATATCGGATGTCGATCACCTATGCGATGGAGGTGATCGTCGACTATGCTCTGCGCCACGCTGACGACCCGCCGCTGATGATCGTTCTGGGCGATCATCAGGCCGCAGGTTTCATCGCGCTGGACGAGCGAAGCGATGTTCCCGTCCACCTGATCGGCCCTCCTGATCTGCTGGAACATGTGGCGGATTGGGGCTGGGCGCGTGGCATGATACCTGAGCAGGCCTCACCCGTCCTGCCGATGGAGGCGATGCGCGACCTCTTGCTTGAGGCATTCAGCACCGCGCCGCCCACCGGGGCGTCCTTGCCCGTCACATCCATGAACGGAGGCTGAGCCCATGTTCTCGCGCCCCGTGATGATGAGACTTCTCCGCCTTGCCGTAACGCTGGCCTTGTTAGCGCTTCTTTGGCAAGCGGTGGATGGTCCTGCCGCGCTAAAGCTGCTGCTTGCCGCCGATCCTCGCTGGCTTCTGGCGGCGGTTGTGGCGCTGACGGCGCAGACCTTGTTTTCAGCCTTGCGGTGGCGGCTGACGGCCCGCGCCTTGGGTCAGACCATTCCGGTCGGGCGGGCAATGCGCGAATACTATCTGTCTCAGATCGTGAACCAGTCCTTGCCGGGCGGTGTGCTGGGCGACGCGGGCCGCGCTGTCCGTGCCCGACATGAGGCCGGTTTGAAACGTGCCGGCCAGGCGGTCGTGTTCGAACGATTGGCCGGACAACTTGTCTTGTTCGTGGTGACGGCGGCAGCAGTTCTGATGGTCTGGATCAGCCCCGGTGGCATCTCTCTACCTGATTGGGTGCTGCGTTTGGTGGCGGTTTCCATGCTTGCTCTGGTTCTGGCAGGGGGTATTCTGTTGGCAGTCAGCCGCGGCAATAGGGGCATTCAGGGCCATATCAGGGACTGGATCGCCGCATTCAGGACCGCTGTTCTGACACCCGCAGTTCTGCCGCATCAGGTGCTTCTCAGCCTTGGAACCACCGCGTTGAACCTGCTGGCTTTTGCCCTGTGCGCGCGTGCCACAGGTACGACTATGGCCGTTACGGCAGTGCTGATCGTGGTGCCATTGATCCTCTTCACGATGCTGATCCCCGTCTCGATCAGCGGTTGGGGTCTACGCGAGGGCGCCGCGGCAGCCCTTTTCCCAGTGATAGGCGCCAGCGCGACCGAAGGTTTCGCTGCGAGTCTTGCCTTCGGGCTTATGTTCCTGCTCAGCACTCTACCCGGTGTTTTCGTGCTGCTTATGCAGCCCAAGCCGGAGACGGCCGAAAGCGGCTCTGTCTCAGGGTAGGTCCGCTGCAGGAATGATGCCGAAGAACGCACCATCAGACCAGATGCCGAACCATTCCGTCCCATCGACCATATGTTCGGTTCCAAGCTCGACAAGCCGGTAGAAACTCTTGCGATCAATCAGAGCCTCCAGACCGGCGCGGACCATCACATAAGGCGATGGCTCACCAGTTTCGGGATCTCGCACGAAACGCAGCGGCGTTGCGGGGCCCGCCGTCACGCTGTCGCCTACATTGGTGTGAAACGTCAGACGCTGGCCCCGATCTTCGCCCGTGACATCGAAATCCACTGCCACGAAAGGCGCGTCGTCAACCGTGATCCCAACCTTCTCGACCGGAGTAACCAGAAAGTACTGATCCCCATCCTTGCGCAGAATCGTCGAAAACAGACGTACCAGCCCGGGGCGACCGATCGGTGTGCCCTGATAGAACCATGTGCCGTCGCGCGCGATCCTCATGTCCAGATCGCCGCAGAAGGGTGGGTCCCATAGGTGCACAGGCGGCAGTCCCCGCCCTTTGGCTGCCTTGACAGAGGCAGCGATACCCTCTGCCGACGGGGTCACGATCATTTGTCCGCTCATTGCTTTTGCCATTTCCCTTTCGCGCGATACTATCATCATAACAAGTTAGGGTTCAAAGGAGGGATTGCCATGTCCGATCACGCCGATCTGGTTGCCGGTATCGAAGTGCTTGAGGACAAGCTGGCGCAGGCCCGCTCCTCAATCACTCGCCGTTTCATCGGGCAGGAGCAGGTCGTGGACCTGACGCTCTCGGCGCTGCTTTGCGGCGGGCATGGCCTGCTGATCGGTCTGCCGGGTCTGGGCAAGACCCGTCTGGTGGAAACCCTGTCGACCGTGATGGGTCTGCATGGCAACCGCGTGCAATTCACGCCTGATCTGATGCCTGCCGACATTCTTGGGTCCGAGGTGCTGGAAACCGATGCCGATGGCCGCCGTGCCTTTCGTTTCGTGGAAGGCCCGATCTTCTGTCAGCTTCTGATGGCGGATGAGATCAACCGCGCCAGCCCGCGAACGCAATCCGCGCTGTTGCAGGCGATGCAAGAACGCCGCGTCACCGTCGCCGGGCAGGATCGCCCGCTTGGCAGGCCGTTCCATGTGCTGGCAACGCAGAACCCTATCGAACAGGAAGGCACTTACCCGCTGCCCGAAGCGCAGCTTGACCGTTTTCTGGTGCAGATCGACGTACAATATCCCGACCGCGCAACCGAGCGGGATATTCTGATCGCCACCACCGGCGTGGTCGAGGAAGAGGCGCACCAGGTCTTTACCGATGGCGAATTGCTTGCGGCGCAGACCCTGCTGCGGCGGATGCCCGTGGGTGACGCCGTGGTCGAGGCGATCCTTGATCTGGTCCGCGCCTTCCGCCCTGATGATGCCACGGCTGATGAACGTGTGCGTCAGACCGTGGCGTGGGGTCCCGGTCCGCGTGCGGCGCAGGCCATGATGCTCACGGTGCGGGCGCGGGCGCTGCTGCAAGGACGGCTTGCTCCTTCTGTCGAAGATGTGGTCGCGATGGCGCGGCCCGTGCTGACGCATCGGATGGCGCTGAACTTCGCCGCCCGTGCCCGTGGCGATACGTTGACTGGCCTGATCACCGACACCGCCGCCCGCATCACGCGGATCGAGGCGGCGGCGTGACACAAACCCAACCCCTGACCCTGCGCGCAAGAGCCGAGGCCGAGGCCGCCCGCTTCCCCCCGCTTCTGGCGCGGGCCGAGCATCTGGCAGGCACCGTGCTGATGGGCGAACATGGTCGCCGCCGCGCCGGACAGGGGGATGATTTTTGGCAATACCGGCCAGTGCAGCAGGGTGACCCGGTCCGGACAATCGACTGGCGCCGCTCCGCACGAGGCGACACCCAATTCGTGCGCGAACGGGAATGGCAAATCGCGCAAAGTGTCATGCTCTGGGTCGATCAGGCCGCTTCGATGCGTTTCACATCAGACCCTAACTTGCCTGAAAAGGCCGATCGCGCCCGGTTATTGGCACTGTCGGTCGCGGTGCTTCTGGTCCGCGGTGGCGAACGGGTGGGTCTGACCGGCACGACCCTGCCTCCGCGCCGGGGCAATGCTCAACTTCTGCGCCTCGCCGAAATGCTCAGCCGCGATGACGAAACCGACTATGGCATTCCCGAAGCGCGGGCGATGATTCCGCAGGCGCGGGCCATGTTTGTGTCTGATTTCCTTTCGGATATTGCCCCCGTGCAGGCTGCTTTGACCAAAGCCGCTGATCGTGGTGTGCGTGGTATTCTTCTACAAGTGTTGGACCCCACCGAAGAAGCATTCCCCTTTCAAGGCCGCACGATTTTCCAGAGCATGGGCGGCACATTGGCCCATGAAACCCTGAAGGCTGGTGATCTGCGCGGGCGCTATCTGGAACGGCTGGCAGAACGCAAGGCGGAACTGTCCGATCTCTGCGCCGCGACCGGTTGGCAATATCAGTGCCATCACACTGATGCCTCGGCGCAATCAGCGCTGCTGTGGATCTGGCGCGCGCTGGAACGGGGGGCTAGGACATGATGCTCGGTCCCATAGGCTTTGCGGCCCCGTGGTTGCTGCTGGGGCTTTTGGCGCTGCCGATCCTCTGGATCATCTTGCGCGCGGTCCCGCCCGCACCGATCCGCCGCCGCTTTCCCGGCGTAGCCTTGCTGCTGGGCCTCAAGGATGATGACAGCGTCACGGACCGCACGCCTTGGTGGCTCTTGTTGCTGCGGATGCTGGCTGTGGCGGCGGTGATCATCGGTTTGGCGGGCCCTGTCCTGAATCCGCAGCAGGATCGTCAGCCGGGCACGGGCCCGGTTCTGATCGTGATGGACGGCGGCTGGCCGGGAGCGCAGGACTGGACCAGCCGTGCCGAGCTGGCCGATCGGCTTCTGGCAGAAGCCGGACGCGAGGGACGCACAGCGGCCGTCTTGCGCCTGACTGCCCCCGAGGAGGCCGCGTTTCAGTCCGCAGATCTGTGGCGATCTCGCATCGCAGGGCTGGCCCCGCAGCCGTGGACAGCCACCTCCGACATGATTGCCCGCGCAGTTGAATTGTTGCCAGAAGGCGGGTTCGAGACGCTTTGGTTCACGGACGGTCTGACAATGGATGGCCGCGACACTATGCTGGAGGCGCTTGAATCTCGTGGCCCGGTGCGTGTGTTTGCGTCGGGTCGTACACCCGTGGCGCTTTTGCCCGCTGTCTATCAGGATGGTGTGCTGCAACTGGCGGCAAGACGGGCTGCGGCCGGTGGTGCACAGGAATTCACGATCGCGGCGCATGGTCTGGACCCTTCCGGGACACCGCGTATCCTGACTACGCTGCCGCTGCGTTTCGAGGCGGGCGAGACTGAAGCCCTGACCGAAGCCAGCCTGCCTGCGGAATTGCGCGCCAGAATCACACGTTTCGAGATCGAAGGCATCCGCAGCGCCGGTGCTGTGGCGCTGTCCGACGACAGCCTCAGCCGCCGTGAAGTGGCGCTGATTGCCGGGCGCGATGACCGCGAGGGGCTGGAACTGCTGTCTCCGCTGCATTACCTGCGGCAGGCCTTGGCACCAAACGCCGATTTGCTGGAGGGTGGTCTGGCCGATGTGCTGCCGGCCAATCCCGACGTCGTCATTCTGGCCGATGTGGCAACTTTGTCACCGTCCGAAGAAGACGCGTTGATGGAATGGACCGAAGCTGGCGGTCTTTTGCTGCGCTTTGCAGGCCCCCGCCTTGCTGCAAGCGAGGTGAGCCGGACCGAGGAACATCCCCTTATGCCCGTCCGTTTGCGGGCCGGTGGTCGCACGGTTGGCGGCGCGATGAGTTGGGGCGATCCCAAGACGCTGGCACCCTTTAGCGAGGACAGCCCCTTTTTCGGCCTCCCGATCCCGGATGACGTCACCGTGACCGCCCAGGTCATGGCGCAGCCCGACCCGACCTTGGCCGACCGTGTGATCGCGCAACTGACCGATGGCACGCCTTTGGTAACACGCAAACCCGTCGGACAAGGGCAGGTCGTGCTGATCCACGTGACCGCCAATGCGGAATGGTCCAGTCTTCCGCTCTCTGGCTTGTTCGTGCGGATGCTGGATCGTCTCGCGGTATCCTCACTGGGGCAAGGTTTGGATGCCGAGGATATGGAAGGCACGACGTGGCAACCCGTGACTGTTCTGGATGGCGCAGGCCGGGTGCAGGATGCGCAGACCCTGCCTGGCGTTGATGGTGCGGCGCTTCTCTCCGACTCGCTCGGCCCTGACCTGCGCCCCGGTCTGTACGATGGTGGCGACCGCCGCGTCGCACGCAACACGATGTCGGCGGATACCGTGCTGGAACCTGCAAGCTGGCCGTCCCGTATCCCGGTGGAAGGGTTGTCCCGACCGGCGGAAACCCCTTTGGCGGGCTGGCTGCTGGCAGGTGCCCTAGCCCTGTTGCTGGCTGACGTGATCGCCTCGCTTGCGCTGTCGGGTCGTTTGCTTGGCGCGCGGGCCGCGGTGATCGTCGTGGCGGCGTTGTCCGCCATGCCGCGCGATGCCTTGGCCGATGATGCCTTTGCCATAGCCGCGACGACAGAACTGAAACTGGGGCATATCGTGACGGGCGACCGCCAACTGGACGAGATGGCGCAAGCTGGTTTGCGCGGCCTGTCCGAGACACTGTTCTTCCGCACCTCGGTCGAACCTGGCGAACCGATGGCCGTCAATCTGGAAACTGACGAAATTGGCCTGTTTCCGTTTCTGTATTGGCCGATCACTCCGGATCAGCCGACTCCTTCGGTTGAAGCTTATGAGAAACTGAACCGTTACCTGCGATCGGGTGGCATGATCCTGTTCGATACACGCGACGCAGATGTGGCCGGTTTCGGCGCAGCCAGCCCCAATGGACGCAAGCTGCAACAACTGGCCGCCTCACTGGACATTCCCGCGCTGGAGCCGATCCCCGAGGATCACGTCATCACGCGCACCTTCTATCTTTTGCAGGATTTTCCCGGCCGCCATACGGCCCGTGACGTCTGGGTCGAAGCCGCCCCTGCCGATGCCGAACAGATCGAGGGGATGCCGTTTCGTAATCTCAATGACGGGGTCACACCTGTTGTGATCGGCGGCAATGACTGGGCCGCAGCCTGGGCGATCGACAACCGCGGCAATGCGCTTTACCCCGTCGGGCGTGGCTTCGGGGGCGAACGGCAGCGGGAACTGGCGTTTCGTTTCGGTATCAATCTGGTGATGCATGTGCTGACCGGAAACTACAAATCCGATCAGGTCCATGTGCCCGCACTTCTGGACAGGTTGGGCCAATGACGGGGCAGATCATATTTGACCCATTGCTGCCCTGGGCAGTTCTGGCGGTTCTGGGCGGGATCGTTGTGGTTGCCGGCTTGCTGGCGCTGGTTCGCGGCTTGTCCGGCTGGCCGTTGCGCCTGCTTGCGGGGATAGTGGTGCTCGCCGCCCTGACCGGCCCCGGCTGGCAGGAGGAAGATCGCACCCCTCTGTCCGACATCGTGCTGATGCTGGTGGACGGCTCGTCCAGTCAGGCGCTGGGCGACCGTGCAGTCCGCACAGTTGAGGCGGCGGACAGGCTGGAAACCGAACTGGCTGCTCGCGCCAATACGGAGGTGCGCCGCATCGAAGTGCCCGATGGGGAAGGCGATACCGGCACGCAGATGATGACCGCCCTGAACGAAGCTCTGGCGCAGGAGCCGCGTGGCCGTATTGCAGGGATCGTGGCGCTCAGCGACGGGCGCATTCACGATATGGACCGCGCGCCCGATCTCCCGGCACCGCTGCATCTGCTGCACACGGGTCTGCCAGACGATTGGGACCGCCGTCTGATCATCGAGAACGCTCCGGCTTTTGCCATCCTCGGGGAGCCTGTGACTTTGTCCCTGCGGATCGAGGATATGGGGGCCGTGCCCGAAGGCATGACCAACGCGCCGCTTGAAATCTCGGTCGATGGCGGAGAACCGCAGCGTTACGAGGTCGAGATTGGTCGCACCTTCGACCTTCCCGTCACGCTGCCGCATGGTGGGCGCAACGTGATCCAGTTCACGGTGCCCGAGGCTGAGGGCGAGTTGACCGACCGCAACAATACGGCGCTGGTGCAGATCAACGGGGTGCGCGACCGTCTGCGTGTCCTGCTGGTGTCGGGTCAACCCCATGCGGGTGGGCGGACATGGCGCAACCTGCTGAAATCCGACAGTTCGGTCGATCTTGTGCATTTCACGATCCTGCGCCCGCCAGACAAGCAGGACGGCGTGCCCGTGTCGGAACTTTCGCTGATCGCCTTTCCCACGCGCGAGTTGTTCATGGAGAAGATCGAGGATTTCGACCTGATCATCTTCGACCGCTACAAACGGCGCGGCATTCTGCCCTCGCTCTATCTTGAAAACGTGGCCGCCTATGTGCGCAACGGTGGGGCTGTACTGGTGGCCGCCGGACCGGACTTTGCGACCGCAGCGTCGCTGTATCGCTCGCCCTTGTCCACGGTCCTGCCGGCCCGCCCCACCGCCCGCGTGATCGAACAGGGCTTCGTGCCCCAGATTACCGATCTGGGCGAACGGCATCCGGTGACTGCGGGACTGGCGCCCGAGGGCGAGGATGCCTGGGGTCGGTGGCTCCGTCAGATCGACCTTGAGACAGAGCGTGGAAATGTCGTGATGTCGGGTGTAGAGGATCGACCTCTGCTGATCCTTGACCGTGTGGATGAGGGCCGTATCGCGCTTCTGGCGTCGGATCAGGCGTGGCTCTGGGATCGCGGCTATGAAGGGGGCGGCCCGCAACTGGAATTGCTGCGACGACTGGCCCATTGGATGATGAAGGAACCCGAGCTTGAGGAAGAGGCGATCTGGGCCGAACCCACGGGTCAGACGATGCGGATCATTCGCCGCACGCTGGAAGACAGCGCAGGGCCAGTCACGGTGACAACGCCAAGCGGCGACGAAGTGGAACTGCCCCTGACCGAGGTCAGCCCCGGACGGTTCGAAGCGATCTATGAGGGACCAGAGATCGGACTTTACCGTCTGACGGATGGCGATCAGTCCTCAGTGATAGGACTTGGACCCGCTGCGCCGCGCGAATTCGAGCAGACCATTGCCACGGGCGAGGTGATGCAGCCCGCCATCGACTCGCTGCGTGGTGGAGTCCTGCCTTTGGTCGATGGCATCCCTGCTATCCGCAATGTCAGCCAGGGACGTCCCGCAGCAGGGCGCGGCTGGATCGGCCTGACCCCTCGCGAGGCTTTCGAAACCCGTGACCTGCGGCAGACCCCGTTGCTGCCTGCTTGGCTGGTATTGCTTCTGGCGTCGGGTCTGATTGTCGGTGCCTGGCTGCGTGAAGGACGCCGCTGATCCCTAGCGTTTCAACGCCACAGGGTGCAAGGCGCCGGACCAGTTGTCGCGGTTGCAACGGACACGGATGAACACTTCGGTCGTGCCATCGGGGATCATCACGTTGCGAAGGCTTCGCGTGAAGGGTTGTTCATCGACATGTGGATGGAACAGCTCGCGATAGCCAAGGCGATTGCCTGCCGCATCCAGCACCTCCCATCCATCGGCAAAATGGTCCCAACCGCTGTCAGGATGTGAGAGCGTCACATCAAAGCGCCACCCCATCCCGGCAAGGCCAGTCTCCACGTCCAGAATTTGCGGCGGCTCCGCCATGGCGGGCAGGCAGGCGACCAGAAGGGCGATGGCGGGGCTTGTGCTGCGGGAGATACTCATTCCGAAACACTAACAGGACGTTGACCCTCAGCGCCCTCACGTCTGCGTGTGCCGGCTTCCATCAGTGTCAGCGATCAGCACAGCCCGCGATTGCGACGCGAACTCGCGCCGCCAGAGAACCGAAAGTGTGATCACGGTGGCGATGATCAAAGGCCAGGCACCCAGCACCCATGCCGCGCTTCCCAACGCGAAATAGACCGAGCGCAGTCCGCGGTTGAAACTGCGCGCAGCGGAGATGTTCACCTCGGCCGCCTTTGCCGCACGGGGCAAGGCATAGGGATCATCCGCTTCGTTCGGCACGGCAGCGATCAGGATCGCACAATAGCCGAACAGGCGGTGCGACCAGACGAATTTCAGAAAGGCATTGGAAAGAAAGATCAGCGTGACCAGCAGCTTCACCTCCCAGACAAAGATCGGATCGCTGGTCATCGTCAGGTCGCTTGCCACACCTTGCAAACGTTCTGCATTGCCGATCAGGGCCAAACCGCCGCCGATGGCGATCATTGTGGCCGAAGCGAAGAAGGACGCACCCTGCCGCAATGTACTGAGAACCTGCGCATCGAAAATCCGCGTCTGGCGCATGACCATCATTCGCATCCAGTCGCGCCGATACTCTGCCATCAGGATCGAGACGGACGGACGCCATCGGCCCTTGGCTTCGATCCGCCATCCGATCAACAGCCAGCCAATGAACAACAGTGTCAAACCCGCCAGATCCAGCGGCCCGAACAATCCAAGGCGATCCATCCATGTCATGATGCTCTCCTAGACTGTCAGATGAGGACTTGCCATATGGCATAAATTGGTTATATTTTCTTACCAATACGCAGGAGGAGCGCCCCGATGGACATGCCGACCCCGAATCCCGCGATTCTGGCCAAGAAGCCCCGGCTTGTCGAGCGGCTCTTGAACGTCCTGCCAAACGATGCGGTCATCCATCTTGAGGCCGAAACCCGCGCTTATGAATGTGATGCCCTTACGGCCTATCGCTGCCCGCCCATGGTGGCGGTGCTGCCTTCGACCACGCAGGAAGTGTCGGACATCCTGCGAATCTGCCACGAGATGGGCGTGCCGGTAGTGCCGCGCGGTTCCGGCACCTCATTGGCGGGGGGTGCGCTACCGACGGCGGATTGCGTGATCCTTGGGGTGGCGCGCATGAATGCCGTGCTTGAAACCGATTACGAGAACCGCTTTGTCCGCGTGCAATCGGGCCGTACGAACCTGAGCGTGACCGGCGCTGTGCAGGAGAACGATTTCTTCTATGCACCTGATCCCTCCAGCCAGTTGGCCTGCGCCATTGCAGGCAATATCGCGATGAACTCGGGTGGCGCGCATTGCCTGAAATACGGGGTGACGACCAATAATCTGATGGGTGTGACGATGGTGTTGATGGATGGCACCGTGGTCGAAATTGGCGGAGCACATCTGGATGCTCCGGGCCTGGACCTTCTGGGCGTAATCTGCGGGTCAGAAGGCCAACTGGGTGTGGTGACCGAAGCCACCCTGCGAATCCTGCGCAAGCCCGAAGGTGCGCGGCCCGTCCTGATGGGCTTCGACAGCAACGAGGTGGCGGGCGAATGTGTCTCTGACATCATCAAGGCGGGCGTGCTGCCCGTCGCGATCGAGTTCATGGACCGCCCCTGCATCCGCGCGACCGAAGCTTTTGCCAAGGCGGGCTATCCTGATTGCGAGGCGCTGCTGATCGTCGAGGTCGAGGGTTCGGACGCCGAGATCGACGAGCAGCTTGAAAAGATCGTTGCCATTGCCCGGCGACACAATCCGGTCGAACTTCGCGAAAGCAAATCTGCCGATGAAAGTGCCCGGATCTGGCTCGGTCGCAAATCGGCCTTTGGCGCCATGGGGCAGATCAACGATTACATGTGCCTTGATGGTACGATTCCGGTCAGCCAGCTTCCTTACGTCTTGCGCCGGATCGGTGAGATGAGCAGGGAATACGGTCTGGATGTTGGCAACGTCTTCCATGCAGGCGACGGCAACATGCACCCGCTGATCCTGTTCGATGCCAACAAGCCCGGTGATCTGGAACTGTGCGAGGCATTCGGTGCCGACATCCTGCGGCTTTGCGTCGAAGTGGGCGGTTGCCTGACCGGCGAACATGGCGTGGGGATCGAAAAACGCGATTTGATGGTTAATCAATTCGCACCCGACGATCTGGATATCCAGATGGCGGTCAAGGACGTGTTTGATCCGCAGTGGTTGCTGAACCCGGCCAAGGTGTTCCCGCTGGCTGCATCCGAAGCGCGCCGCGCGGCCTGATCCAGTGCCGGGGGCGCTGCCCCCGGACCCCCGGAGTATTTTGGGAACGATGAAGATGATCACACCACAAAGCGAGGCCGAGCTGGCCGAAGTGATTGCCGCGACCAAGGAGCCTCTGCGCATCATCGGCGGGGGCACGAGGTCAGTGGTGCCAATGGGCAATGCGACCCTTCTGTCGGCCAGTGGCCTTTCGGGGATCACCCTGCACGAACCCGGATCTCTGACGCTTGTGGCGCAGGCCGGCACGCCTCTGGAACAGATCGATGCGGCCCTCGCCGCCGAAGGTCAGCGTTTGCCATTTGAACCGATGGATCATCGCGGCCTGCTGGGGACCAGCGGGACGCCGACGATCGGGGGCGTGGTTGCCGCCAATGTGAGCGGTCCGCGCCGCATACAGGTGGGGGCGGCGCGGGACTTCCTGCTGGGCGTGCGGTTTGTCGATGGTGCGGGGCGCATCCTTAAGAATGGCGGGCGGGTCATGAAGAACGTGACCGGCTATGATCTGGTGAAACTGATGGCAGGATCGCGTGGCCGTCTGGGCGTTCTGAGCGAGGTTGCCTTCAAGGTCCTGCCCCTGCCCGAAGTGTCAGTGACGCTGGTCCTGAAAGGGCTGAACGATGCGGCGGCGGTCACGGCCATGTCGCAGGCGCTGGCTTCGCCCTTTGAGGTGACCGGTGCGGCGCATTGGCCGGGGCAGGGGACTTTCCTCAGGATCGAGGGCTTCGCCGGATCCGTCACCTATCGCGCTGCGCAATTGCGCGAGATGCTGGGCGGCGAGATCGAGGAAGGCGCGCAACGCTGGGCCGAGATCCGCGATGTGGCCCCTTTCCACGCGGGAAAGGGTGATATCTGGCGCATCTCGGTCAAACCGACGGACGCGCCGGGTATCGTGGCCCGTGCCGGGGCTGAGGCGGTGCTTTATGATTGGGGCGGCGGGCTGATCTGGCTCCGCATGGCTCCGGGGATAGATCTTCGTGCGCGGATTGCGCCGTTTCAGGGGCATGCAACGCTAGTGCGGGCCGATGCTTCGACCTTGGCGAAGTTTCCCCTGGAACAGCCCGAAACGGAATCTCTGGCTACGCTCTCCGCGGGTCTTCGCGCCAAGTTCGATCCGCGCGGTATCTTTGCGACCGAGACCGATCCCCTCCGGGCCGCCGCATCATGATCGTGTTGATCATCGTGCCCGTGGTGGTGGCCTTGTCCCTTTGTCTGCTGCCTCCGGGACGGCAGGCGGCTCTAGGTATCGGTATCTCTGCGGCACTACTCGCCGCGCTCTGGTTCGCGTCAGGAGGGGAGCAGGATGACGGGCTGACCAGTACCTATGCCATGATGGCCGCCCCCGGCGTCGCACTCGCAGCGCTGGCCCATCTGACACACCGGATTCTTGGGCCGCGCCTGCCAGTCTGGGGCTATGCCCTTGTGGCTGTCATTCTTCTTATCGCACTTTCAGCCCTCTTGCGCGCATTGGCGGGGAATTGACATGCAGACGACCTTTACGCCCGAACAACTCAAGGACCCGGCCATCGCGCGGTCGAACCAGATCCTGCGGTCTTGCGTGCATTGCGGGTTCTGCACGGCGACCTGCCCCACCTATCAGGTGCTGGGGGATGAGTTGGACAGCCCGCGTGGCCGGATCTACCTGATCAAGGACATGCTGGAGAACAACCGGGTGCCGGATGAAAAGACGGTCAAGCATATCGACCGCTGCCTGTCCTGTCTGGCCTGCATGACCACATGCCCTTCGGGTGTGCATTACATGCATCTGGTTGATCATGCCCGCGCCTATATCGAAGACAACTACAAACGCCCGCTGACTGATCGGCTGCTGCGCTGGGTGCTGGCGCGGGTTCTGCCCTATCCAATGCGGTTTCGCGTCGCCCTTCTGGGGGCCAAGATCGGGCGGCCCTTTGCCTTCCTGATGCCGGATGCCCGCTTGCGCGCCATGCTGGAAATGGCCCCGAAAGAAATCCCGCCCGTCAGCCGCAATGATGACCCGCAGACATTCCCGGCGCAGGGCACACGGCGCAAGCGTGTGGCGCTGATGACGGGTTGCGCGCAACGGGCACTGAATACGGACATCAACGATTCCACGATCCGGTTGTTGCAACGACATGGCTGCGATGTGGTGATTGCCGAAGGGCAGGGTTGCTGTGGAGCGCTGACCCATCACATGGGCAAGGAAAAGGAAAGCCACGCCACGGCCGCCCGCAACATCCGTGCCTGGGTCACCGAGATGGATCGCGGCGGTCTGGATGCCATCGTGATCAATACCAGCGGTTGCGGCACGACGGTCAAGGATTACGGTCACATGTTCCGCAATACCGATCTGGCAGAGGATGCGGCGCGGGTTTCGGCGATCGCCAAGGATGTGTCCGAAGTGCTGATGACCCTCGATCTGCCCAAGGGCGAGGACAAGGGCCTGACGGTTGCCTATCACGCGGCTTGTTCACTTCAGCACGGTCAACAGATCAAGTCCTTCCCCAAGGATCTGCTCAAGCGCGCGGGTTTCACCGTGGTTGAACCCGCCGACAGCCACCTGTGCTGCGGATCAGCCGGGACCTACAACCTGATGCAGCCCGAGATTTCGAAACAGCTCAAGACCCGCAAGGTCCAGACGCTTGAGGCACGTAATCCCGACCTGATTGCCGCCGGAAACATCGGTTGCATGATGCAGATCGGATCTGCCACGCAGATTCCCATCGTTCACACGGTCGAGCTTCTGGATTGGGCGACGGGTGGCCCGCAACCGCCGGCCCTGAGCGCGCCGGGAAAAAGACCACCACAAGTCCCGATTCTGCGCTGACCCGTGACGCATTTTCGCCTTAATCTGCGCCTATCTCTGGTGGTGAATTTAGGGGACATGCGATGCGACGCGGACTGACACTGGCCACCGGCCTGATGTGCACTGTTTTGGTGGTCATGTTTGGAACAGCGCAGGCGCAGGACGCACGCCTTACCCGTCTGGATACGGGTGACCAGACACGCGGCTGGGAAGCTGTCGGTCGGCTGGACATCGACGGGCGCGGCTTCTGCACCGGGGCCTTGATTGCGCCAGACCTTGTTCTGACAGCAGCCCATTGCCTGTTTGACAAGGCGACGGGTGACAGGATCGATCACGGCAAGATTGAATTCCGGGCCGGTTGGCGCAATGGTCGTGCCGAAGCCTATCGGTGGGTGCGCCGGGCGGTCATTGATCCGGACTACTCCTTTGACGGTGATGTCGTATCGACCCGCGTGCGCAATGACGTGGCCCTGCTGGAATTGCAGCAACCGATCCGCACCACGTCGGTCGTGCCCTTCGAAACCGATGTTCGTCCCCGCACAGGTGATCGTGTCGGTGTCGTCTCTTATGCCTATGACCGCGCCGATGCGCCCTCCTTGCAGGAAATGTGCGGGGTGATGGGTCAACAGGAGGGCGTGTTGATCATGTCCTGTTCGGTCGATTTCGGATCCTCCGGCGCGCCGATCTTTTCCTTTGGCCAGGACGGCGTGCGGATCGTATCGGTCGTGTCCGCCAAAGCCGAGGTGCGCGGCACCAAGGTCGCCTTGGGCACACAGTTGCTGGAACCGCTCAGCCGCCTCAAGGCGCAACTGGCCGCCGGAGACGGCGTGTTCCTCCATGCGTCGCCGGATGTGAACCGGGTCACGCCGGGCGGCGTGCAACGCGATACCGGGGCCAAGTTCGTGCGTCCCTGAACGCTTATCGCAACCCGTATTTCATGATCTTGAAAGCGTGAGAAACGCTACCCACATCTGAATGAGCGGGGTGCCACAAGAGGGCCTCGCCTGACCGCCTGTCCCTTGAGGGAAGGCATGAAACGGTATCGCTCAGATGGAGGATGACCCATGCGAAACTTTGACCTTGCACCGCTCTACCGTGCAACCGTCGGCTTTGACCAGATTGCAGACCTGATGGACCGCGTATTCGCCAGCGACCTGCCGCAGCCGACCTATCCGCCCTACAACATCGAAAAGACCGCCGAGAACGCCTATCGCATCTCGATCGCCGTGGCAGGCTTTGCCGCTGATGACCTGACCGTTGAGGTCAAGGAGAATGCGTTGGTTGTCGCCGCTCGCAAGGCTGATGAAGCGGAAGAGACGCGGACCTATCTGCATCGTGGGATTGCGACCCGCGCGTTCGAACGGCGCTTCACGCTGGCCGATCATGTGCGCGTGACAGGGGCCACTCATGCTGACGGAATGCTGCACATCGATCTCGTGCGCGAGATCCCCGAGGTTCTCAAGCCCCGCCGGATCCAGATTGCAAGCTCCGCTGCCAACCATGGCACCGACAAGGACGTCGTTGACGCCAAAGCCGTCAACTGAAGGGCACGCCCTCTGCCCTGACGCACTGGCCCGCGGATGAAAGCCCGCGGGCCTTTTCGTTCATGTGGACCACAGCGCATAGCCGCCCGCGACGAAAACATAGCGGCCGAACTTGCCAAGACCGACAAGCAGGATCACCAGCGCCAGTCTGGCCCGCATAGCCCCGGCCACAACAGTCAGCGGGTCCCCAACCAGTGGCACCCAGGCCATCAGCAGTGACCACCAGCCATATCGGTCATACCATGCCTGCGCGCGATCATATTGAGCGGGGGAAACGGGAAACCAGCGTTTGTCCCGAAACGCGACCGCATAGCGACCCATCGCATAGGTCAGGATCGAGCCCAGCAGGTTCCCGACAACTGCAACACCGACCAGCGTGACAGGGTCACCCACACCGGCCACAAGAAATCCCAGCAGAACAGCCTCTGACGAGCCCGGAAGGATCGTGGCCGATGTAAATGCGCTGAAGAAAAGCGTGGCATAGGCAGTGAAAGGCGTCATGGAAAACCCGTGTGTCACGGGCCTTGCCAAGAGGTGGCGCAACCCTGCATCCCCGCCAGATAGGCATCAGGTGCCGCAAGCGCAATCCTTCACGATTCATGTCAGATTTGCTGCCCTATATTGACGGAAGGAAACCGCCAAGCCAGCTTGCGACGCGAACAGGCAGGAGGACCCGATGTCGCTGACCCAGATTTTCGCCACCCGCGCGTCGCGCATGAAAGCCTCCGAGATCCGCGAGCTTCTGAAACTGCTGGATCAGCCGGGCATCATCTCATTTGCAGGGGGGATCCCTGACCCCTCGCTTTTTCCGGCGACGGAATTCGCAGCTGCCCTGACCCGCGCCCTGTCCGACGGTCGGGCCGCACAATCGTTGCAATACTCGGCCAGCGAAGGCCACGCTGGCCTGCGCGACTGGATCGCGGGACAAATGGCCGCGATTGGTGTTGCCTGCGGACGTGACAACATCCTGATCACCTCGGGGTCGCAACAGGCTCTGGATTATCTGGGCAAGCTGTTCCTGTCACCTGGCGATACCGCGCTGGTGGGCTGGCCTACTTATCTGGGGGCGCTGGGGGCTTTCAACGCCTATGAGCCGCGCTATGACCGGCTGGACGCAGGCAGCAACCGCGCCCCCGCCGATTACGCACAAGCGGCATCTGCCACCGGGGGGCGCGTCAAGTTCGCCTATCTGTCACCGGATTTTGCCAATCCGACCGGCGTCACACTGGACCGCGCCGGACGCGAAGCGCTGTTGGACCTGACCGATGCCCTTGACTGCGCGGTGATCGAGGACGCCGCCTATCAGGCGCTCCGCTATGACGGAGAGCCTGTGCCGCCGATCCTCGCGCTGGAGATCGCCCGCAAAGGCGATATCGAGGCATGCCGGACAATCTATTGCGGCAGTTTCTCCAAGACCCTTTCGCCCGGTCTGCGGTTGGGTTGGGTCTGTGCTGCGACCCCGGTGATCCGTCAGATGGTGCTGCTGAAACAGGCCGGCGATCTGCACAGTGCCACGCTGAACCAGATCGCGATGCTGGACGTGGCGCAGGGCTTTGATGGCCATGTGACCCGCGTGCGCGCCCTGTATCGCGCGCGGCGCGATGCGCTGCTGGCGGCACTGGTGCAGCACATGCCCGCGGGCGTGACATGGACCCAGCCCGAAGGTGGCATGTTCGTTTGGGTTACCTTGCCGGAGGGGATGGACGGCGCCACGCTTCTGGAGCGGTCGCTTGCGCAAGAAAAAGTGGCTTTCGTTCCTGGCGCTGCCTTTTTCCCTGATGGTTCAGGACGCAACACGATCCGGCTGAACTTCTCAAGCCCGACCGAAGCGATGATCGCGGACGGTCTGGCGCGACTGGGTCGCCTGATCGCGGCGGGATGAATGTAAAAAAGGCGGGCCATGCGCGGCCCGCCTTTGTCGTCGATCTGATGACCTGCCGTCAGACCGCCATGCAGATGTATTTCATCTCAAGGTAATCCTCGATCCCGTGGCGGCTGCCCTCGCGACCCAGACCCGATTGCTTGACCCCGCCAAAAGGCGCCACCTCGGTCGAGATGATGCCGGTATTCACGCCGACGATTCCGTATTCCAGCGCCTCTGCCACCTTGTAGACCCGGCTCAGGTCGCGGGCATAGAAATAGGCCGCCAGACCAAAGATCGTGTCATTGGCAAGATGGATCACCTCATCAACATCGGTGAACTTGAACAGCGGCGCAAAGGGGCCAAAGGTCTCCTCGGTGGCCACCAGCATGTCGCGGGTCGCCCCCGTCACGATTGTCGGTGTCAGGAAATTGCCCGGGCCTTGCAGAGCCTCGCCCCCCATGATCACCGTGCCGCCCTTGGATGTCGCATCGGCCACGTGGGTTTGCACCTTCTTGATGGCTGCAGGGTTGATCAGCGGACCCAAGGTGGTGCCCGCCTCCAGCCCGTCCCCGACCTTGAGCTTGGCCACCGCGTCTTTCAGCTTGGCGGCGAAGGCATCATAGACACCGGCCTGCACATAGATCCGGTTAGCGCAGACGCAGGTCTGCCCGTTGTTGCGGAACTTGCACATGATGGCACCTTCGACGGCGGCATCCAGATCGGCATCGTCAAACACAATGAACGGCGCGTTGCCGCCCAGTTCCATCGAACATTTCATCACCTGATCCGCAGCCTGACGCAACAGGATGCGTCCCACATTGGTCGATCCGGTAAAGCTCAGCTTGCGCACCGTGGGGTTTTCGCAGAACTCCTTGCCGGTCTCGGACGCATCGGTGGTTGTCACGATGTTCAGAACACCCGCAGGAATACCGGCGCGTTCCGCCAGCACACCCATGGCCAGCGCCGACAACGGCGTCAGCTCGGAAGGCCGTGCGACAAAGCCGCAACCGGCGGCCAGAGCGGGGGCCACCTTGCGGGTGATCATCGCGGTCGGGAAATTCCACGGTGTGATCGACGCGGCCACCCCGATGGGTTGCTTGATGACGGTGATGCGCTTGTCGCGCTGGTGGCCGGGGATCGTCTCGCCATAGATGCGCTTGGCCTCTTCGGCGAAAAACTCGATGAAAGCGGCGCCATAGGCGATTTCACCCTTGGCCTCGGCCAGCGGCTTGCCCTGTTCGGCGGTCAGAATCACCGCCAGATCATCGGTATTCTCGACCATCAGGTCGAACCAGCGGCGCAGGATCGCGGCACGTTCCTTGCCTGTCTGTTTGGCCCATTCCTTTTGCGCGGCTTCCGCGTGCTTGATCGCCTCGGCCACCTGCGCGCGGGTTACGTCCGCGACACGGGCGATAACATCTCCGCGCGCGGGGTTCGTCACCTCGAAAATGGCACCATTGGCACTGTCCACCCATTTGCCGCCGATATAGGCCTGTTCGGCCAGCAGCGACGGGTCCTTGAGCAGCGATTTCAGGTCTGTCTTGCTGTCCAGCATGGCGTATCCTCCAATTCACATATGGCATAGGCAAACCATCTGGGGCTACTCTTGTCCAGAGCAGGAGGGGAGAATACCGATGGCCGAGCTTGACGATGCCTATGCCAATGCCGCCTACATACCGGGCGCGGCTGACTTTCCGCCCCGATGGGAGCGCGCGGCGGCGGCCTTGCGGGAAGGTTTGCTGGAGCAGGGACTGGCCGATCTGGACCAGCCCTATGGCGACAGTCCGCGCCAGCGGTTCGATCTGTTTCATCCGGGCAGCACGCCCAAAGGTCTGATGGTCTTTGTCCATGGCGGCTATTGGTTGCGCTTTGACAAAAGCGTCTGGTCCCATCTGGCGGTGGGGGCTTTGTCCCATGGATGGGCCGTAGTGATGCCGTCCTATGACCTTTGCCCGCAGGTGAGGATCGCCGACATCACGCGTCAGATTGCCCAAGCGGTCACGACCGCAGCAGGTATGGTCGCCGGGCCTGTGACACTGGCCGGGCATTCGGCGGGCGGGCATCTTGTGGCACGGATGCTGCAACCCGGCCTGCTTCCCGAAGCGGTCGCAGCAAGGCTCCGACATGTCATGCCGATCTCACCTGTGTCCGACCTGCGTCCCCTGCTCCGCACCAGCATGAATGCCGACTTCAAACTGGATGAGGTAACGGCCATCGCGGAAAGCCCCGCCCTGACGGTCGAACGTTTGCCCGTTCCCGTCACCGTCTGGGTCGGCGCGGATGAGCGTCCGGTCTTTCTGGATCAGGCGCGCTGGCTGGCCGAGGCTTGGGGGTGCGGGCATGTGGTGGACGAGGGCAAGCACCACTTCGATGTGATCGACGCATTGGCCGATGCGGACAGCACCATGGTCCGCCGCCTGCTTGGGTAAGCGCGCTTTGGTGCTCTGAGGAGTTCTGCCAAGATGAAGAGGCGGCTTGATCCGGCTATTTGCCGTGGCGGGCCTGCCAACTGGGTTTGACATCGCCCGGCAAGGTTGCGGCAGCGAAGATCGCGCGCGCGATGGCCCGCGCCATGCAGGTGGCGGCGGCATGGCCCAGATCCAGCGTGTCGATGATCGGGTGCCCCAAAGGCCGCGCTCCGGTCGAGACGGCGAAGATCAGATCGCCATCCATCGGTGTATGCGCAGGCACCATCGCACGGGCGAAACCGTCGTGGGCGGCGGTCGCCATGCGCGTGCACTGCGCCTGAGTCAAATCGGCATCCGTGGCGACGATCCCGATGGTGGTATTGGCATGGCTGGCAATTTTGGTCACGGCAATATGGGGATCGGGGTAGTGATGCGCCACGCCATGCCCGCCGAACTCATCGCCCATCTCGAAAGGAGCGGCCCAGAAATGCGCACCTTCCCCAACTGTGGCCGACCCCAGAGCATTGACCGCAACCAGTGCGCCGACCGTGTGGCCGGAGGGCAGCACGACTGACGCAGATCCCAACCCGCCGCGCAGGTTGGCGGTGATCGTGCCCGCCCCTGCGCCAATACTGCCGATGTCGAAAGACGTCGCCGCATTGGCCAGCGCCTGACGGCCAAGCGCATTGTAGGGATTTTGCTCCCATTCCTTGGCACCGCCATTGTTCAGATCGAACAGGATCGCCGCGGGCACGATGGGCACAATTTGCGCGCCAACGCGGAAACCCCGCCCCATCTGCCGCAGGGCATCCGCCACCCCTGACGCGGCATCAAGGCCGAATGCGGACCCACCTGACAAAACCAGCGCGTCCACCTGCTGCACGGTCTTGTCCGGAGCCAGCAGATCCGTTTCGCGCGTGCCGGGAGCGCCACCCATCACATGCACACCGGCCGTGAAGGGGGCATCTGCAACAAGAACGGTCGTTCCGCTTTTGACCGTCAGATCGGTGGCGTTGCCAACCCTGAGCCCCACGACATCGGTGATCAGGTTCAACGGCCCGGTGCGTGTGGTGACAGTCATGTCGGCCTTTCCAGTCGAGGGAGCGATCTGCACAAAACAGGCTGTGTTAGAGCCGGATCACGAAGTCCTTGCGGGTGGTTTCCACAACCTCCCAAACCCCTCGAAAGCCGGGACGCAATACGAAACTGTCGCCTGCACGCAGGGTAATCGGCGTGCCGCCCTCCTCGGTCAGGATGCTGACACCTGACAGGATGCGGCAATATTCCCATTCGTCATAGGATACGCGCCACGCGCCCTGTGTGGATTCCCAGATCCCGCAGTAGAGCCCGTCGCGATCCTCCAGCGTCCATGAGGTAAAGACCGGATCACCGGCAATCACACGATCAGGGGCGGGACGCTCGACCTCGGCGTTGCCAGATGGCATGACGGGGAAAAACAGATCGGGCATCGCTACCTCCTTCGCGGGTTGCGCGCAGGCTAATGCGCGAGGCGCGTCGTCCGCAAGCGAGAAGCGGCAAACAATCCAAAGGCTTGAAACCTTTGCCAATGGCCCACATTTTCAATTGGCAAGTGCATGGCCCGCCCGCATGGGGCATGATGGCCGCACAGCAAGGAGATTTCGGGAATGGTTCTGGCATTGGCGCGATTGATCATCGTGGGGTTCATCGTCCTTACCGTGATTTATGTCTCGCTGTCCTTCTATTCCCGGTCTGTTCGCCGCACCAAGCTGCGCCGCAAATGGGACGAGGATATCCGCCGTGGCGACAGAGAGGCATTTGTCCAGCGCGGATTGAAAATCTACGACCGCTCGCTCAGGCGCAAACTGCTTTGGGGCGTCTATATCGTGCCTGTTGTGGGTATTGCCGTGGTGATCTATCTGGTGAACTTCCACTGACCGCGAAGGGGACGGGAACATGGCCTATGTGAAATGGACGTTTATCGGCACCTTCTGGCTGCTTATCGCCGCTTTTCTTCACTACACCCTTCCGCAGCACGATGTCGTGCGCATCACCGACACCTATCTTGAGCGGATCGATTTCGGCGAGAATTCGATCTTCTGGGCCAATGCGCCCACTGGCGATGCCGTGAATGCGCAGAATCGCGATGTATTCTTCATTCAGACTTTCCGCACCAATGACCGCCCGATGATCTATCGGAACGAGGATACCGGCTGGGGCTGGCCGCCCTATTTCAAGTTCAACACCTCAAACCTGCAGGCGCAGGCGGCGGATCTGGAAAGCCGTTCGACCAGCGGCCAGCAGGCGCAATGGGTGGTGATCCGCCACTATGGCTGGCGCAACGAATTTCTGTCGATCTATCCCAACGCGATCAAGATCTGGCGCGTGGACAGCCCCGATGTGACGAACATCCCGTGGATCAACATCACGATCCTGACGCTTCTGGCGGCTGTGTTCTGGGCGATCTGGGTCCGCTGGCGGCGCTTCCGTCAGGCCCGCATTGATCCCGTGCTGGAAGATATCGGTGATAGCTTTGAAGCAGCGACTGATCACGTCATTGACAGACGTGGCAAGGTCCGCCGCTGGTGGGATGGCGTGCGCGGCAAGACCCCCGCCCGCTGATCAGCGCTTGCCGTAATAGAGGCCGACCACATGTTCGGCCTCGGCAAAGAACAACCAGCGCGAGGCAAGAATGCCGGTGATATGGCTGATCACGGCCAGCATCCCCATGACATGGCTGAATGGTGCCAGAAGAAACGCAATCGGCAGGACATAACCAAGTCCAAATGCGATCACCCGCAGCTTCAGCGCATGTTTGCGTCCCACGATATGCACCATCTCGCGCAGCAGATAATTTGGCCCAGTATGGGGCGGCTCGAAGGCGCGCACCTGCCCGATAGGACCCAGCCCCGTGGCGCTGGCCATTGTCGTGCCTGACGCAGCAAAGGCGTGGTCGCCCTGCCGCCACCACGCCAGTTGAAGGACGGCCGAGAGGGCCAGCAGGATCAGCGCCCAACTGACCTGCCCGGCCAACAGCGCGCCTCCAGCCAGCGACAACAACAGGAACAGTGCAGGCGTCAGTGGGCTGCGCCATCGCGGCACAGTTTTCATCTGCGCGTAAATCATCGAGGTCGCCAAAACCGTGCCCAGCGCCAGCGCGCCACCCAACCAGCCCAGAAGCACCCAATCGGCAGCAAAGAAGATCCGTCCGATGGCATAAACCCCCATCACGCCAAGCGTGGCCACAGACAGCACTGCCTCGCGGCTTAGCCAGCTTGACCGCCACTGCGTAAAGGCCAGCAGCCCGCGCTCGGGATGCCCCAGATGAAAGGCCGACGCGATCAGCCCGCCCCCCGCCAAAGCATAGGCGATCGCGAAGAACACAAAGGCCACCAGCCCGGTTGATCCTGGCATTCCCAGCCCCAGCCAGACCATCAGGCCAAAGCCCAGACCGGACAGGGTTGTGAAGGCAATGATGGACGGTGCGGGATGCATGTCAGAACCTGTCCAATGCCTTGTCCAGCCAACCAAGGAAACCCTTGGGCTGATCTGTTACGGGTTCAAGGAAGGGGGCTAGGATATCGATCTCCTCCGCCCGGTCCAGCCTGTCCTTGATCCGGGGCGGCAGGTACTTGTTCACGGGAGCTGTGCCCTGCTCCGGCATCAGGTCCATTCCACCGCGTGCCGCGACCAATTGGCTGACATCGCTGTTTGGGTCGGCCAGATCCCCGAAATGGCGCGCATTGCTGGGACAGGTCCGCACACAAGCGGGCACGCGGTCCTCCTCTGGCAGGTTCACATTATAAATTCTGTCGACGCAAAGAGTGCATTTTTTCATCACCTTGGCCGCCATATCCATCTCGCGCGCGCCATAAGGGCAGGCCCAGGCGCATAGACCGCATCCGATGCAGGCATCCTCGTTTACCAGAACGATGCCGTCCTCCTGACGCTTGTAGCTTGCACCCGTGGGACAGACCGTCACGCAAGGGGCATTGTCGCAATGCAGACAGGATTTCGGGAAATGCACCAGTTGCGCCGCGCCCGATGCGGGCTGCACCTCATAGCTGTGCACCCGATTCAGAAAGGTGCCGGATGGTTCGGCCCCGTAGGGGTCCTGATCCGACAGAGGCGCGCCGTAGTTTTCGGTGTTCCACCCCTTGCAGGACACCACACAGGCGTGACAGCCGACGCAGGTATCAAGGTCAATGACCAGCCCCAGCTTGCGCTCGGTATGAGAGGGCAGGGTGGTCATACCTGACGCACCTCATCCGGTTCGATTATGGTTGATACGGGCTGCTCCTGTGCCGGATCCCACGTGGCGATGAACCAGATGAAACTGCCGATGATCAAAGCAACAAAAACCGCGATCAACAAAAGGGTGCGCTGCTGGGGACTCATCGACTGACCTTCCATGCCATTGAATCCGGACCCTTTCCGACAGGAGACTTGATCGCAGGATAGGCAGGCTGACTTCGCGCCGGGGCGGGCACCTTCTCGATCTTCACGCGCAGATCGAACCACGCTGCCTGCCCTGTGACTGGATCGGAATTCGACCAGCGCAACCCATCCCCGCGCGGCGGCAGCAATTCGTGGATCAGATGGTTCAACAGAAACCCCTTCTCGCCTTCCTGTGCCTCTTCATCCAGTGCCCATGCACCTTTGCGTTTGCCGATGGCATTCCACGTCCAGACCGTGTTCTCGTTCAGCGCCGCCATATGCGAGACTGGCACAGTGATCACCCCATGCGCCGAGGTCACCTGCGCCCAATCCCCCTCGGCAAAGCCATGCTGCACCCAGAGCTTTGTCGGCACATAAAGTGGGTTAACCCCGTGGATCTGGCGGAGCCATGCGTTCTGCGTGCCCCATGAGTGATACATCGCCATTGGGCGCTGCGTCAGGGCATGGATCGGGAATTCCTCAGGGTCGGCATGGCCGTCTTCCAGCGCGGCATACCAGACGGGTAGTGGGTCAAGCGTCGCCTTGATCCGCTGGCGTAGATGGTCGGGCGGTTGGCGTGTCCCATGTCCATCGGCTGCAAGTTGGAACCGCCGCAGCGGCTCGACGTAAAGCTGGAACAGATAGGGTTCGGGCTTGTCGTAAAAGCCCATGCCCACGGCCCAATCCTGATAGGCGCGGTTCCACGGTTTGAAATAGGCGGCATCTTCCGGCACATGCGCCACAAAGAAGCCGCCGTTGCGGATGTATTCATCCAGTTGCGCCGCGTTGGGCATGCCGCGCCCATGGGTCAGACCCTTTTCGCCTGTGCGCCACCCGGCCAAAGGACCGACGCCGGGCTTGCGTTCGTGGTTCACGATATAGTCGGCGTAATCGGCATACCGCGCGCTGCCATCCGGGTTCACCATACCCGGCAGGTTCAACCGTGCCCCCAGATCCAGCAGCACCGACTGGAACCCGCGCACATCTCGGTCAGGCTGAACCACCGGCCAGCGGATTGCATCCCCGGCGCCATCGGCCTCGGAAATCGGGCGATCCAGAAGGCTGATGCAGTCATGCCGCTCCAAATAGGTCGTGTCGGGCAGGATCAGATCGGCATAGGCGACCATCTCGGAACTATAGGCATCGGAATAGATGATGCGCGGGATCACATAATCGCCGTTCTCGTCCGTATCGGTCAGCATCTTGATGACGCCGCCCGTGTTCATGGACGAATTCCACGACATATTCGCCATATACAGAAACAGCGTGTCGATCCGGTAGGGATCGCCGGCATGGGCATTGCTGATGACCATATGCATCAACCCATGGGCCGACATGGGGTTTTCCCATGTGAACGCCTTGTCGATCCGCGCAGGCGTGCCGTCATCCTTGAGGCACAGGTCATCCGGCCCTTGCACATAGCCCAGATGCGGCCCATCCAGCGGCGCGCCGGGCGTCACCTTGCAATGCGGCTTGGGATGGGCGGTCGCAGGCTTGGGATAGGGTGGCTTGAAGCGCATCCCGCCGGGGGTTTCCACCGCCCCGAGCAGGATTTGCAACATATGCAGCGCGCGGGCGGTCTGGAACCCGTTGGAATGGGCCGAGATCCCCCGCATCGCGTGAAAGGCGACGGGGCGGCCCACCATGGTTTCATGACTCTCGCCCCGGAAATCGGTCCATTGCCGCTCCAGTACGACGGGTGCGTCAAAGGCGGCATGCGCAATCTGTGCTGCCAGGGCGCGGATTTTGGCCGCGGCAATTCCGGTACGTGCCGCTACGGCCTCGGGCGCATATTGCGGATCAAGATACCGTTCGGCCAGCAGATGCATCACCGGCCGATGGGTTTCACCCGCATGGCGGTGGCTTGCCGCCAGATCGGGGCGCACGCCGGGTTGATCGAAGGCGGTCAGCTTGCCAGTGGCCCGGTCGATGACCAAGGGCTTGCCCGCGTCATCGCGCAGGAAAAGCCCGTATTCCGGCGATTTCGGATCGCCATTCACCAGAACGGGAGCATTGGTATAGCGCGACAGGTAATCCACGTCGATTTTGCCCGCGCGCAGCAACTCATGCGCCAGCGACAGAATCAGCAGCCCGTCAGTGCCCGGAGTGATCCCCAGCCAGTCATCGGCCACGGCGTTGTAACCAGACCGGATCGGATTGACCCCCACGATCCGCGCCCCGCGCGCCTTGAGCTTGCCGATCCCCATCTTGATCGGGTTGCTGTCATGATCCTCGGCTACGCCGAACAGGATGAACAGCTTCGTATGCTCCCAATCGGGCTGGCCGAACTCCCAGAAGGCCCCGCCCATCGTGTAGATGCCCGCCGCCGCCATGTTGACGCTGCAAAACCCGCCATGGGCCGCGAAGTTGGGCGTGCCGAATTGCTGCGCCCACCAACCGGTGAAGCTTTGGGACTGATCCCGCCCGGTAAAGAAGGCCAGCTTTTCGGGGGCGGTTTCGCGCAATGGCTTCAACCACGATACCGCGAGCGCCAGCGCCTCGTCCCAGCTGATCTCTTCGAACTGCCCGGATCCGCGCGGCCCAACCCGCTTTAACGGCGCGCGCAGTCGCGAAGGTGCGTTGACCTGCATGATCCCGGCCGAGCCCTTGGCACAGAGAACACCCTTGTTCACAGGATGATCGCGGTTGCCTTCGATATAGGCGACCTTGTCTCCTTTCATGTGCACGTTGATCCCGCAACGGCAGGCGCACATGTAGCAGGTGGTCTTGCGGATCTCGTCCGATACAGGGGGAGAAGTGTCCAGATATGGTTGGGTCATGCCGTCACCCCCTGCATCAGCGACAGGGCATCGCGTGCGATCTGCCGTTCCTCATCCGCAGGCACGATATGGACGGGCACCGGCCCGAAACAGGCAAGATGCGCAACGATCTTGTCACGCACCGCCCCTGCATTCTCGCCAATGCCACCCGTGAAGGCGATGGCGTCCAGACCGCCCATGGCGACAATGGCCGATCCCGCCTGCCGCGCGGCCCAATAGCAGAAATGATCCACCGCAAAGCGTGCCCGCTCCGTATCGGTGGCGAGAAGCTCTGCCATGTCATTTGTGCCGCCAACCGCGCGCAACCCGCTGTCATGATTCAACAGATGTGCCGCCCCCTCGATCCCGTGATCCGCAGCCATCCGCAGCACCGCCATCCCGTCGATACTTCCCGCACGGCTGCCCATCACCAAACCATCCAGCGGCGAATACCCCATCGAGGTCGCAACCGAGCGCCCCTCAACGATCGCGCAAAGACTGGCGCCGTTGCCCAGATGCAGCGCCAGCAAGCGCCCCGGCATGGCCGGGCGCAGCTTCTCGACCAGTCCCGCATAGCTCAGCCCGTGAAAGCCATAGCGCCGGATGCCTTTGTCACGCTCGGCCTTCGGAATGGCATAGGTCACGGCCAGCGTTGGATTCGTTGCGTGAAAAGCCGTATCAAAGCTGGCGAATTGCGGCAGATCCGGGGCCAGCCGCATCAAGGCTGCGATTCCCGACAGGTTATGCGGGTTGTGAAGCGGCGCCAGATCATTGCAGGCGGCCACTTTGTCCAACACCTCCGGCGTCAGCCGGGCGGGGGCCGTCAGATCCGCGCCACCATGCACGATCCGATGCGCCGCAGCCGTCAAGCGGTCCAGCGTGATACCCTCTCCGGACAAAGCCCCAAGCAGATGCGCCAGTGCCGACCCGTGATCCGCAGCAAGCACGGCCTCGGCTCGGTCACCTATCCGCAACCGGGCTGAGGCACTGCCGATCTCGGACACAGCCGCATGGCAAAGCGACACCAGATCCCTGTCGAACACCTCGACCTTGATCGAGCTGGACCCGGCATTGACGACCAGGATCATCGCCGCACCCCCGCCGCGATGACCCCCAGCGCCGCCGATGCTATGCGCGCTGGTGCCCCCTGCGCACGAGAGGTCAGCAGGACCGGAACCTTCAATCCCAGCACGACCCCGGCGGCACAGCACCCCATCCCCAGCGACATCAGCTTGAAGATCGCATTCCCCGTTGTGATGTTGGGCGTCAGGATGATGTCCGCGTCCCCCGCGACGGGCGAGACATAGTTCTTGGCCGCCGCCGCCTCGGCCGAAAAGATCAGGTCCAGCGCCATCGGTCCGGCCACATCTGCCTGTGGCAAGGCGGTTTTGGCCCAGGCAGAGATCACAGCCGCATCCATCGAATTCTGAAGCGAGGGAAGCGGATCCTCATTCGCCGACAGGATGCCCGCCTTGGGACGCGCGATCCCCAACTGCTGTGCCAGACGCACGGCGTGGGTCAGGCAGGCCTGACGACAGGCGATATCCGGATCCACGTTCAGCGCACCATCGGTCAGCAGAAGCGGACGGTCGGAATGGGGCGCCGTGATGTGAAACACATGACCGCAGCGCGTATCGGCGTCCCGCAGTCCGGCCGCGCGCGGCAACAGACCTTTGAGAAAGACCGAAGTATGCACCTGCCCCTTCATGATCGCGTCGACCTCGCCCTTGCGGGCCAATTCGGCGGCCCGGTGGCTCGCCTCGGCCCCGGGGGCGTGGATCAGGCGCAGGGCGGCGATATCCCAGCCGATTTCATCTGCCACAGTCCTGATCTTTGGCGCATCCCCAATCAGGACAGGGTGGGCCAGCCCCGCGTCGGCGGCCTCGCGGATCCCTTCAAGCGCATTCACGCTGCCGGCATTCACCAGCGCGACGCGCGGCACCGGCAGGCCACGCGCCTGATCCAGAAGTCGCCGCGGAGCCTCTGCGGTCACTTGCGACAAGAAGGGAAAGGGTTCTCTCATGACCGGTTCAATCGACCACGGGTTCAGACATTAGGCAAGGGTGAAGGATCAGCGTTCCGGCCTTGCCTTTGCTGAAGGACAATCCTTCCCGGCGGATGCGCTCCGCGCGGGGGATATTTCCGGCAAGAAGAAACATGGCGGCGCTGTGGACCCACCGGGTTCAGAGCGGCTGCTGTGTGCGCATATCGGCGGCGGAAATGCCTGCGACCGGAACCGGTTTCTTCATGGCGTCGCGGCGGAACGGTTCACCCAGTTCTTGGTTGATGAGGGCTTCGATCAGCGTGGTCTTGCCATGCTGCATCTGATCCTCGATCGCAGTGGTCAGGGCGGCGCGCAATTCCTCCATCGTTTTCGCCTGCACACCCTGCAAGCCACAGGCGCGCGCGATTGCGGCATAACTGACCTGTTCATCCAGTTCGGTGCCCACGAAATTGTCGTCATACCACAGGGTCGAATTGCGCTTTTCCGCGCCCCATTGGTAGTTGCGGAACACGACCATCGTGATGGCGGGCCATTCCGGGCGGCCGATCGCTGTCAGTTCCGTGACTGCGATGCCAAAGGCACCATCCCCCGCAAAGCCCACCACCGGCGTATCGGGGCAGCCGATCTTGGCACCGATAATGGACGGAAGACCGTAACCGCAGGGCCCGAACAGACCGGGTGCAAGATACTTCCGCCCCGCCTCGAAGCTGGGATAGGCGTTGCCGATGGCGCAGTTGTTGCCGATATCCGAGCTGATAATCGCGTCGCGTGGCAGCGCGGACTGGATCGCCCGCCAGGCCATCCGGGGGCTCATCCAGTCAGGCTTGTCGGCGCGGGCACGCTGATTCCATGTGGTGCCGGGGTCGTCCTCTTCATGATCCATCGAGGAGAGTTGCTGCGCCCATTGCGATTTCGTCTGTGCGATCAGGGATTTCCGCTCGATCCGACCGGCATCGCCTGCTGTCGGCGAAAGCCTTTCAAGAATGGAGGTGGCGACCTTCTTCGCGTCGCCCACAATCCCCACCGTTACCTTTTTGGTCAGGCCGATCCGGTCAGGGTTGATATCGATCTGAATGATCTTGGCCTCTTTCGGCCAGTAGTCGATGCCATAGCCCGGCAGCGTCGAGAACGGATTGAGCCGCGTGCCAAGACACAGCACCACATCTGCCTTGGCGATCAACTCCATCCCCGCCTTTGACCCGTTATATCCCAGCGGCCCTGCAAACAACGGATGCGAGCCGGGGAAGGCGTCATTGTGCTGATAGCCCACGCAGACCGGCGCATCCAACCGTTCGGCCAGCGCCATGGACGCGGGGATTGCCCCGCCCAGAACCACGCCCGCGCCGTTCAGAATTACCGGGAAACGCGCAGATGACAAAAGGTCGGCGGCGCGTTGCACCGCCTCCTCGCCGCCTCCGGGGCGCTCGAAGGTCACCATTTCGGGCAACTCGATATCGATCACCTGCGTCCAGTAATCGCGCGGCATGTTGATCTGTGCCGGGGCCGACATCCGCCGCGCGTTCAGGATAACCCGGTTCAATACCTCAGCCACGCGGGACGGGTCGCGCACCTCCTCCTGATAGGCGACCATGTCCTTGAACAGCGCCATCTGCTCGACCTCCTGAAAACCGCCCATGCCGATGGTCTTGTTGGCGGCCTGCGGCGTGACGAGAAGCAGCGGCGTGTGGTTCCAGTAGGCGGTTTTCACAGCCGTCACGAAATTGGTGATGCCGGGCCCGTTCTGCGCAATCATCATCGACATCTTGCCCGTGGCGCGAGTATACCCATCCGCCATCATCCCGCCCGAGCCTTCATGGGCGCAATCCCAAAAGGTGATGCCCGCGCGCGGGAACAGATCGGAAATCGGCATGAATGCGGAACCGATGATCCCGAAGGCATGTTCGATCCCATGCATCTGAAGGGTCTTCACGAAGGCTTCTTCGGTTGTCATTTTCATGGGGAATGCTCCGGTCAGGGGAAAAGGCCCGTAGCCGGGCAAGGATCAGATTAGGGGCCACCGACCTTTGACAATAGGGCCAGTTGATCTATGCCACTAGGGCCAGAGTAAACCGCTTACTGCATCAGCGCATCGCTTCCGCGACCAACCGGACCCCGTCGCCGATCCGTGTCGATGGGATCGAGGAATATGCCAGACGATAGAAATGGGCGGGAGGGGTGTCGGCCGCGAAGAAAGGTGCACCCGGTTCGATCAGCACTCCCTTGGCGCGCAGATCAAGCGCCACCTGCCCGGTATCCACCCCGTCCCGCGCGCGCATCCAGATGCTTGATCCACCGAAGGTGCCACGTCCGGCGATGGTCAATCCGTGCTGCTGGATCGCCTCTTCGAGAACCTTGCGGCGGTCCGAGAGGGCACGGGCCATACGCCGGATCTGTGCATCGTAATGGCCCAGCGACAGAAAATAGGCCGCCGTGCGCTGAATGTGCCCCGGCGGATGGCGCAGCACACTGGCGCGCAGGGCGCGGGCCTCGCGGATGAACGCCTCGGACCCCACCAGATAGCCAAGCCGCAACCCCGGAAACAGCGATTTCGAGAAGCTGCCCACATAGATCACGCGCCCGTCCGTATCCAGCGACTTCAACGCCGGAGAGGGTGGCGACAGATAGGACATCTCGAACTCGTAATCATCCTCGACGATGATCGCATCCAATGCGCGCGCACGGTCCAGCAAAGCCCGGCGACGGTCCATCGGCATGGTGGCCGAGGTGGGGCATTGATGGCTGGGCGTGGTGAAGATGACATCCGTGCCATCCGGGATCGCATCAGGCGGCAGACCGTCCGCGTCCACGGGAACAGGGGCCAGACGGCAACGCGACTGCATGAGGATATCGCGCAGCGCGTGGTAGCAAGGGTCCTCGATCGCGGCCAGACGACGTTGTGTCAAAAGAACCTGAGCCGTCAGCCACAGCGCGTTCTGCGCGCCGAGCGTTACCAGAATCTCGGACGGTCGCGCCACGATTCCGCGCCGGGGCAGGGTGTGACGGGTGATGAATTCGATCAGTTGCGGGTCGTCCTGATCATAGTAGTCGGTTGTCAGTGCGGTGAAATCCCGCGCCCCCAGCGCCTGCACGGCGCAAAGCCGCCAGTTGGCATGATCGAACAGGGTGGGGTCCGCCTGACCATAGATGAAGGGATATCGGAAACTGGCCCAATCCTGTGGTTTCACCGGGGTCGATCCCCCCGTAAAGCGCTGCCCGATGGCGCGCGTCCAGTCCACCGCATCTTGTCGGGGCACGGTGGTCGGGCCGGGTGGCGGTTCCGGTGCATTGTCAGAGACATAGTAACCCGACCGCCCCTTGGCGGCGAGGTAGTCATTGGCCAGCAATTCCGTATAGGCCAGTGTCACTGTGATGCGGCTGATTCCCAGATGCAGCGCCAGACGGCGGGTGGAGGGCAGCTTCTCGCCACGCCGGAAACGGCCCGACAGAATACCGCCAGCGATCATCTGCTGGATGCGCGCCTGCAACGTGCCCTGCGCTGCGGGATCAAGAAAAAAGGTCTCGACGGGTATGGCCATGACCTTACTCTATGCTGGCCCTAAGGCTCGCGTAAACTGGTCTTATTGCGTGTAGGGCTTGTTCCTGTCCACGGCTGCAGCGATGTTTCTGCGGCACAGGGATCACAAAGGGAGCGCGCAATGATTGCCGTGATATTCGAAGTCACCCCGAAAGAGGGTATGAAACAGTCCTATCTGGACATGGCCGCCAAGATGCGTCCCTTGGTCGAGGGGATGGATGGATTCATCAGCGTCGAGCGGTTCCAAAGCCTGACAAACCCTGACAAGCTGCTCTCGATCTCGTTCTTTGAGGATGAAGCGGCGCTGGATCGCTGGCGGCAACTGCCAGAGCATCGTGGCGCGCAAAAGGCCGGGCGGGGACAGATGTTCGCGGATTACCAGCTGAAGGTCCTGCATGTATTGCGCGACTACGGGATGACCGAACGGGATCAGGCACCGGCTGACAGCAAGGCGCTGCACGGGTAGGCAACTGAAAAAGGCGCGAGGTTTCCCCCGCGCCTTTTTCTCAGATATGGGTGATGATCAGCCGAAAACGCGGGTCAGCGCCCCGTCGACCCCCTCGATGATCTGGTCGATATCGTCCTTCGTGGCGATCAGCGCGGGGCTGAAGCATAAGGTATTGTTCAGGCCGGGCAAGGAGCGGTTGGTCGCCCCGATGATGATGCCCTGCGCCATGCAATCGGCCGTGACCATCTGCACCCGCTTTTCCGCCATAGGCTCGCGCGTGCTGCGATCCGCTACCAGTTCCGCGCCGAGGAACAGACCCTTGCCACGGACATCGCCGATGACCGCGTGCTTGTCTTTCAGCTCGGCCAGACGGTCCAGCATGTAATGGCCCATCTTTGTGGTGTTCTCGAGCAGACCCTCTTCCTCGATGATGGCCATGTTCTCCAACGCCGCAGCTGGGCCAGCGGTGCAGCCGCCGAAGGTCGAGATGTCGCGGAAATAATTCAGCGGATCGGTCGCATCATCCTTGAACATATCGAACACCGCTTCGGTCGTCACCAGACAGGCGATGGCGGCATAACCGGATGCCACACCTTTGGCCATCGTAACCATGTCCGGCTGCACGCCATATTGCTGATAGCCGAACCAAGTGCCGGTCCGGCCGACGCCGCAGACAACCTCGTCGATATGCAGCAGCACATCGTATTTCCGGCAGATCTCCTGAACGCGCTGCCAGTAACCCTCGGGCGGGGTAATGACACCGCCGCCGGCGGTGACAGGCTCAAGGCAGATGCCGCCCACGGTTTCGGGACCTTCGGCCAGAATGACGGCTTCGATCTGGTTGGCGGCCCATTCGCCGTAATTCTCGACCGGGGCACCCTGATCGGCGGCGCGGTATTCAAGGCAATGGGGCACGCGGACGAAACCGGGGGCAAAGGGGCCGTATTGCGCGTTGCGCTCATCCTGACCTCCGGCCGACAGACAGCCGATGGTCGTGCCGTGATAATCGCGGTCACGATACAGGATCTTGTGCTTCTTGCCGCCATAGCGCTTGTGCGCGATCTGGCGGATCATCTTGAAGGCTTTCTCGTTCGCCTCCGAGCCAGAGTTGCAGTAATAGACCCGGCTCATGCCCGGCATCTTCTCGATCAACCGTTCCGAGAACATCGCCCCGGGGATCGACCCGGCTGAGCCTGCGAAATAGTTCAGCTTGATCAACTGGTCGCGCACGGCGTTTGCGATCCGCTCACGGCCATAACCGACGTTCACGGTCCAGACACCACCCGACACGGCGTCCAGATGTTCCTTGCCTTTCTGGTCCCAGACACGCATCCCCTTGCCCTCGACGATGATGCGGGGATCGGTCGTCTCATAGGGTTTGTGCTGGCTCAGGTGGTGCCAGACATGGGCGCGGTCGGCGTCCACAACAGCCTGAATGTCATTGTCGAACTTGCCGTCCATCATTTTGCCGCTCCATCTGAATGCAAAGGTATTTGGCCCGCCGTTCGGCAAGCATTGCGCCGTAGTATCACATGCAACCAAGGGCAAAGAAATAGGGCCAGATCGCCTGCTTCATTAAGGCCAGCCAGATGACGGCGCGGCGCCTTCTTTTTGGGCGAGCCGATCAAACGGCTGAAGATAAACCGAAAACCTTGTTCAGATCCTGTGAAAAGACAGGCGCCTGCCACCGGGTTGGATCGGAGCGGATAGAAAATCATTGAAGGGAATCGGCTTTTCCGGTCCGATATTCGCAGCGGTCGGACGGCGCCGTCATGGATGGCACGGGTTGCACCGTCAGAATCGACAGACCACCGCAACAGGTGGCGTTAACCGACGGGAGATATGGATGACACCGAAAGCAAGACTGATGGGGGCCGTTGCTGGCCTTGCCATGGCTGTGGTTGCGACTGCCGCTACAGCCCAGGAAATCACTGTGGCCTATTTCACCGAATGGCCCATGCCTTTCCAATATGCCAAGCAGATGGGCACCTTTGACGAGGCGCTGGGCGTCAAGGTCAACTGGCGCGCCTTCGACACCGGCACCGCCATGAGCGCCGCCATGGCATCGGGTGATGTGCATATTGCGGTCAGCCAAGGTGTGCCGCCCTTCGTTGTGGCCACCAGCGCCGGACAGGATCTTCAGATCATCGACGTGGCCGTGTCCTATTCGGACAATGACAACTGCGTCGTGCGCACGGATCTTGAGATCGACAAGACAAATGCCGCCGAACTGGCGGGCAAGAAGGTCGCCGTCCCGCTGGGCACCGCCGCGCATTATGGTTTTCTGCGCCAGATGGACCATTTCGGCATTGATCTGGCCAGCCTCGAGATCGTGAATATGGCTCCGCCCGAAGGTGCGGCTGCGCTGGCACAAGGTGCCGTGGACATGGCCTGCGGCTATGGCGGTGGCCTCAACCGTATGAAAGAGCACGGCAATGTCCTGCTGACCGGGGCCGAAAAGGAAGAGTTGGGGATCCTCGTCTTTGACGTAACATCCTCGCCCGCGTCCTTCGTGGCAGAAAACCCCGAACTGGTGGCGGCGTTCGTCAAGGTGACGGCGGATGCCAACGCGATGTGGAACGAAGGGTCGAAAAAGGCAGAGATGCTGCCCGTGATCGCCAAGGACGCCGGCATGGACGAAGCAGCAGCCGAACGTGACATGAGCACGTTCGTCTTCCCCTCGATCGAGGATCAATTGTCCGCCAAATGGCTGGGTGGCGGCGCGCAGGATTTCATGCTGGGCGTGGCGCAGGTCTTTGTGGATGCGGGCAGTATCCCTTCGGCCTTGGAAAGCTATGCCGACCGGGTGAACACCGGGCCTCTGACGACCGCGAAGGGGATGTAGATATCATCGGCAGGGCTGCCAACGGGCGGCCCTGCCGGCTGCGCGGGCGGATGCTCTCCGCGCGGGGATATTTTGGGCAAGAAGAAGCCGGTTGTCCCAAGGCCTGATGTCAGGCGCGCGGGCCAAAGCCGGACCCGGGAACAGGAAGGGGTGGGGCGTGTCGACACTTTCCATCGACAAGATATCGATGCGGTTCGATCTGCCGAATGGCAGCCATGTGCAGGCGCTGCGGGATGTGAGCCTGACACTGAACACCGGTGAATTGCTGAGCGTGCTGGGCCCTTCAGGCTGTGGCAAGACTACGCTTCTGAATATTGTGGCGGGATTCCTGGCCCCCACCGAAGGCCAGATCACCCTGAATGGCGCGCGGGTCACGGGGCCCGCTGCGGAACGCGGGATGGTGTTCCAGCAGGGCGCATTGTTCGAATGGATGAGCGTGCGCGACAATGTCAGCTTTGGCCCCCGGATGGCGGGCCAGCGCGAAGCGCAGTGGAAAGGCACGGTGGATCACCTGCTGGACGTCGTGGGGCTTCGCGATTTCAAGGACAAGGCCGTCTACGAGTTGTCGGGCGGGATGCAGCAGCGCGTGGCACTGGCGCGCTGCCTTGCGAATGATCCCGACGTGATCCTGATGGACGAGCCCTTGGGCGCGCTGGACGCACTGACGCGCGAGAAGATGCAGGGTCTGGTCCTGAAGCTGTGGAAGGAAACCGGCAAGACTATCATCCTGATCACCCACTCGGTCGAGGAGGCCTTGCTTCTGGGCGAGCGGCTTCTTGTCATGGCGCCGCGTCCGGGGCGCATCCATCGCGAATATCGCCTGCCCTTTGCCGAGATGGGCGTGGGTCAGGACCTGCGCAGCGTGAAGCGCCATCCCGATTTCGCAACACGACGCGAAGAGATCCTGGGCATGATCTGGGATATGGAAGAAGAGATCATGGGCAGATCCGTGGAGGCGGGCGCATGATTCCGCTTCTGCTGATCTATCTGGCGATCTTCGTGGGCAGTTTCGTCGTGATCCGGATGGGGTTGCGGCGGCTGCGGGAAAGCCATGACTTCACCTCGCTCAAGACCGTGACCTTCGGCGACGAAAGCGCGGTCCGACCGGATCGTGCGGCCAGCCTCATTTCTGTGCTGACGATCTTTCTGATCTGGGGAGCCTTTACCGGCAGCAAATGGGCACCTTTCCATGTCCCCGGCCCTTTCATCGGCGAGACACGGTTCACCTACACGGTCGAAGGCCCGGACGGCGCACGTGATGACGCCACCGTTTTTGCCCGTGTGGCACCGCCGGGTGAGACCGCCGCACCCCCCGAGGTCGAACCTGGCGAAGGCTTTGCCAGGAACGATGCCGTGACCGTGGGAGCATGGCGGTCAGTGTTGGTGACATGGGACGATAATGACGCCCTGTCCCGCGCGGATGGGGTCAAGGTCGTGGCCATCGAGGGCCAACCCGTCATGCCCGGTGACAGCGTCGATACCCCAGCGGGCCGTGTGACCCTTACAGCGCGCGGTACGCTGAACTTCTCGCCCTCCAAGGGGATGCAGATGGAGCCGATCTGGCTTCCACCGCCCGAAGCGGTGGTGGCGCGCGTGTCCGAAATTGCGGCCAGCGGCTATCAGAATTTCACCCTGTGGGAACATCTGGGCTGGTCGCTCTATCGGGTTATTGCGGGTTTTGTGCTGGGCGCGCTGGTGGGCATCCCGCTGGGCTATGCAATGGGCCTTTCGGGCTGGTTCCGCGGATGGTTCGATCCCATCGTCGAATTCATGCGCCCCGTGCCGCCTTTGGCCCTGATCCCGCTGGTGATCATCTGGGCGGGGATCGGCGAGTCAGGCAAGATCATCCTGCTTTTCCTGGCCGCCCTCTGGATCATGACGATTGCAGCGCGGGCGGGGGTTTCCGGTGTCGCGATTTCCAAGGTCCACGCTGCGTATTCGCTGGGGGCCAGCAAATGGCAGATCCTGCGCCATGTGATCGTGCCGAATTCCCTGCCCGAGATCTTTACCGGCGCGCGGGTGGCCATGGGCGTGTGCTGGGGCACCGTCGTGGCCGCCGAACTTGTGGCTGCGGAGAAGGGCGCAGGCATGATGATCATGGTCGCCAGCCGGTTCCAACTGACCGACGTCGTGATCATGGGGATCATCCTGATCGGGATCATCGGCTATGGCATCGACATCCTGATGCGGATCGCGGAAAAGTGGCTTGTGCCCTGGAAAGGGCGCGTCTGATTTTCTGACAAAGGCGATCCGATGACTTCTGATGACCGCGCCTTTCTGGCGTCCCTGTTCAAGGCGGCGGTCGCCGCCGCCGATCCACGGCGCGCGCTTGCAGCAACCCTGCCGGAACGCCCCAAGGGGCGAACGGTGGTGATCGGCGCGGGCAAAGGCGCGGCGCAACTCGCGGCAGCGTTTGAGGATCTCTGGGACGGGCCACTGGAGGGCGTGGTTGTCACGCGCTACGGCTATGCCTGCCCGACCCGGCAGATCCGTGTGCTTGAAGCCGCCCATCCGGTGCCGGACAAGGCGGGTCTGGCCGCAACTGACGCACTGTTCAAGGCTGTTTCGGGTCTGGGTCCGGACGATCTGGTGGTGGCACTGATTTGCGGTGGCGGCTCTGCCTTGCTGGCCGCCCCTGCCGCGGGTTTGACGCTTGAGGATGAGGTGGCGCTGAACAAGGCGCTGCTGGCTTCTGGCGCGCCGATTGGCGCGATGAACGCGATCCGCAAGCAGATCAGCCGGATCAAGGGTGGCAGGCTGGCCGCAGCGGCGCATCCCGCCCGGGTGGTCAGCCTGATCGTGTCGGATGTGCCAGGCGACGATCCGGCGCAGGTCGCATCTGGCCCGACTGTCCCCGATGATGTCGGCCGGGCCGAGGCGCTTAGGGCGGTGCGCGATCACGCGATAGACCTGCCAGATAGAATTGTGCGCCATCTGCAGGACGCCCCCGAGGATGCGCCAAAATCGGACGATCCGCGCTTTGCCGGGAATGTCGTGCAGGTCATCGCGTCAGCCGCGCGCTCACTCGAGGCGGCAGCGGATGTTGCGCGTTCAACAGGGGTGGAGGCGGTGATTCTGTCCGACGCCATCGAGGGCGAGGCGCGCGAAGTGGCGCGGATGCATGGGGCCATGGCCCGTGAGGTGGCGCAGCGCGGCAGACCTTTTGCGGCCCCCGTGGTGATGCTGTCAGGTGGCGAAACAACTGTGACGATCAAGGGCGATCACGGGCGCGGCGGGCGCAACAGCGAATTCATGCTCTCGCTGGCGTTGGAGATCGAGGGCTGCGCGGGCATATCCGCACTTGCCGCTGATACAGATGGTATCGACGGGTCCGAGGACAACGCGGGCGCATTTGCAGATGGGCAGACCGTGACACGGATGCGCGCGGCAGGGCTGGATCCTGCGGCGCTGCTGGCGGGGCATGACGCATGGAGCGCCTTTGACGCGGTGGGTCAGCTTTTCGTGACAGGCCCGACGGGAACCAATGTCAACGACCTGCGCGCGATCCTGATCCGGACGTGATCTAATCGGTATTCAGCAGAATCGCCTCGACACGGCGGTTTGCTTCGCGGCCTTCAGGTGTCGTGTTGGGCGCGATTGGCGAGAGATAGCCCATCCCTTCAGCGTCAAGCTGGCCACCAGGCACCCCGTATTCCGAGATCAACCGCTCCCTGACCGATGCGGCGCGCTGACGGGACAAGGTGATGTTGACGGGCAGACCGCCTACGGCATCGGTATGGCCCACCAAAGCAACGCGGAGTGACGGATCAGCCAGCAAGAAGGCCGACAGCGCCTCAAGCGTCTGAAAGCGGCCGTCAGACAGTTCCGATGATCCGGTCTGGAAGCTGAGGTCCGAGAGGATGACATGGCCATGCAGTTTCAGGCTGTCGCTCAAAGGAAGCGGTTCACCTGCGGCCTCGGAGGCGGGCGGGCCGACCGACGGAGTGACCGGGTTCGGTGGTGCAACGACTGGCTCTGGTTCGTCCGTTGTCGCACTGTCGCCTGGCGTATTCACGCGCAGGCTTTCGGCATCAGGGTCCGAGGTCACACGAATCATCTGCACGAAACCCGCATTGGCCGAAGCGCTGACCAGGACGCCGACGTGATCCTGTGGCCCGCGCCGGGCCGAAAAGAATCGGAAATCCGTCAGGTCGACATACATGTCGGGCGCGGGCAGAACTTCGGTCGCGAAGCGGAAATCAAAACCACCGCAGGCGCTGGCGTCACACTCGAACAAAAGCTCGTATCCCACCGCGGCCAGCTGTTCGCGCAGTGGCGTGAGAAGTTGCAAGGTTGTCAGGGTTTGCCCGGGAAACCGGAACACCTGCCTCTCGACCTGCCCTTCCAGATCCAGAACACGCAGACGCCCCTCGGCAAAGGGACCGGTGGCCAGAGCGTGACTGTCCGGCGCAGTAACCACCCGCGTTGTCATCTGGGCGCTGAACGGCAAGGTGAGGTCAAGCGCGCGAGCCTGATCCGCAGCGCCCAGCACCAATACCAGACCAAAGCAGCGGGCAATCACGTTCAAGGGGGTGTTGATCCACATCCCGATGAGTCACCGGGCCTGCGCGTGATACTCGTCATTCGGACGCATATCGGTGGCCGAAGCGACCCGGTTCGTCATATTGTAGAATGCCGCCACATTCGCGATGTCCCAGATGTCGCGGTCACTGAAACCCACATCGCGCAGCGCCTGACGGTGATGTTCCTCGACCGTGGCGGATGCGGTGGTCACAAGCGCGGCGAAATCCAGCATCGCGCGCTGCCGCGCATCCAGAGGCGCGACGCGGTAGTTCATTAGCAGCATCTCGCCAAGTTTCGGGTCACCCGACAACTGCCGCACGGCGGCACCATGCGCTGTCAGGCAATAGAAGCAGCGGTTGATCGAGGACACAGTAACCGCGATCATCTCGCGCTCCAGCTTGCTCAGGCCGCTGTCGGCCAGCATCAGATCGTTATACAGCGCCGAGAACGTGTTCAGCTTGTCGATGTCAAAGGCATGGGCCCGCAGCACATTGGGCACCATCCCCAGCTTGTCCTGACAAATGTCGAAATATTTCTGCGTTGCCGCTGGCAGAGGATCGACGGGCGGTAGGTTCAGGGCGGTGGGCTGGTCGGCGTTGCTCATCAGGTGTTCATTCCATGTCGTCTGGATGCTTGCGATAATGATACTGTCCCACAAGCGCCATCCCGAGGGAAGCATAGAGGGTGTTTGCGCCGATATTCGCCTGTGTGCAGACCACGGCCAGATGACTGGCCCCGTTGTCCTGTGCCCAGAACGCCGCCATCCGCATGAACCAGCCAGCCATTCCTTGCTTGCGCTGATGCGGCAGAACCTCAAGCGCATGCACCATCGCGATACCGTCATGGATCGCCACGAAAGCGGTGCCGCCCGGATGATCGTTCAACCGTCCGAGGATCGAAGTCTTTGGCCCCTTCGCCCGCTGCATCACCGCCAGCCGCCCCGGACCGATCCCGCCTTTGGCCCAGATGTCGATCTGGATCGCCAGCGGTTCCCATACGCAGAAGGCAGTGACGGGCGGCGGGCGGCGCGTGGCCACGCCTTGCACAGGCGCCACATAAAGGTTGACCGGATCGACAACCGCGTAACCGCGTTCGGCCAGCATCCTGTCCAATGCCGCATCCCCTTCGCGGATCTGGAAAAGCCGGGGTTGATTCATCGCCTGTATGGCGATTTCGGCCGCGTCGATATCCGCTGCTGCGACCGGGCCCATCGCTGTGGCCGCAGATACCCGCTGGCCACCGCCATCACCCCGGCGCAGCAGGAAAGGTCCCTGTTGCCGCGCTTCGGCGGTGGGCCAAGTGCCGTCGATCACATCGTAAAGGCGCGTGGCGTCTGGCATCATGCCGGGAAAATCGCCGACAGTTCGGCCATTGCGGCGTCAACGCGGGCACCGTCCTGCCCCCGGATCACGATATTCGCACCAAATGCACCGTTGATCTGATAAGGATAGGACCCGATGGACAGATCAGGGTAACGCGCGGCCAGATCGCCCAGAGGCCCAGCAATGTCGCCCTCGCCCCGCTGGATGCGCAGGGTCTGCGACAAAAGCGGCTTGCCCCCTGTCAGCGTCGGCAAGACCGAGGCGACCATGGCCTGAAACACGGTCGGCACACCGGCCATGACATGCACATTCTCCAACGTAAAACCCGGTGCGGTCGAGACGGGGTTCTCGATCAGCGCGGCACCTTCGGGAATACGCGCCATGCGCAGACGGGCGGCGTTCAACTCCCCTCCGGTGCGGGCATAATGCGCGGCCAGCAAGGCACGCGCGTCATCGCGCACATCGATCGACCGGCCAAAGGCGGCGGCGATGCAATCGGCGGTGATGTCGTCATGGGTCGGCCCGATCCCGCCCGAGGTGAAGACATGGGTATAGGCTGCTGTTAGCGCCTTGGCGGCGGCGATGATGGCCGGGGCATCATCGCTGACCACGCGCACCTCGCGCAGATCAATGCCGACCTTGGTCAACTCGCCGGCCAAGTAATGCATGTTGCTGTCGCGGGTGCGACCCGACAGGATCTCGTCCCCGATCACGATCATGGCGGCGGTGGGATTGGTCATGGCGCTGTCCTTGATTGCTGTGATGCCACGGTATAGGCCCAAGACCATGCGCTTTCCAAGCCCTCTGCTGCCCGCTCGCCTGATCCGCCGCTACAAGCGGTTTCTGGCGGATGTGATCCCCGAGACCGGACCCGATGCCGGGGTCGAGGTGGTCGCGCATTGTCCCAATCCCGGCTCGATGCTGGGGCTGGCAGAGCCCGGTACACGGATCTGGCTTGAACGCAATGAAGACCCCAAGAAAAAGCTGCGCTATGGCTGGCGTCTGGTCGAACATGCGGACGGGCATTTCACGGGCATCGACACGGGTTGGCCCAACCGGATGCTGCGCGCAGCCCTTGAGGCGAGGGCCGTGCCCGAACTGGCCACTTATGACCGCGTGCTGCCGGAACAGCGCTACGGCAGCGCCAGTCGCGTGGATTTCCTGCTGCGTGGCCCCGGATTGCCCGACGCTTATGTCGAGGTCAAAAGCGTCACCCTGTCACGCGCACCGGGACTGGCCGAGTTTCCCGACAGCGTGACTGCCCGTGGAGCAAGGCATCTTGCAGAATTGGCCGAGGTTGTGCGGCAGGGACACCGCGCCGTTCTCTTTTACCTTGTGCAACGCAGCGATTGCACCCGCTTTGCATTGGCTGCGGATCTTGATCCAGCTTACGCAGCAGCGGCCCGGACCGCATCAGACGCAGGTGTCGAGGTGATCTGCTATGCCTGCCACCTTGGCCCCGAAGGCATCCAATTGTCACATCCGATGACAGCCTTGTGCGGGGGCACTGGCAAGTTGTGCTAAATCGGCCTAAATAAAGGCAAAACGGATTTGCAGGACGGAGTCCCGGTTTGAACGATCAACATCGCGGCCGCCTTACGCGGGATGGCATCCGCATTCATGAGGCCGGCGACTTCGCCGGGATGCACCGGGCTGGGCAGGTCGCGGCACGGATTCTGGACGAGATCGCCGCACATGTGCAGCCGGGCGTCACAACAGGGGAACTTGACCGGATCATCGAAGCAAAGGTCGCCGAAGCGGGTGCGAAATCGGCGACAATCGGCTACAAAGGCTATCAGCACGCCAGCTGTATCAGCCTGAACCATGTGGTCTGCCATGGGATTCCGGGTGACAAAAAGCTCAAGGACGGCGACATCCTCAATATCGACGTGACAGTGATCGTCGATGGGTGGTTCGGCGATACCAGTCGGATGTATGCGGCCGGCACCTTGCCGAGAAAAGCCGAGCGTCTGATCGAGGTCACCCATGACGCCCTGATGCTGGGGATCGAAGCGGTCAAACCCGGCAATACTTTCGGCGATATCGGGCATGCGATTCAAAGCTTTGTCGAGGCGCACCGCATGAGCGTCGTGCGCGATTTCTGTGGTCATGGTCTGGGCCGCGTCTTTCACGCACCCCCCAACGTGCTGCACTATGGCCGCCCTGGAACGGGACCGGTGCTGGAGGAAGGCATGTTCTTCACCATCGAACCCATGGTGAATATCGGGCGCCCCGAGACCAAGGTTCTGGCCGATGACTGGACAGCCGTGACCCGTGACAAATCCCTGAGCGCACAGTTCGAACACTCTGTCGGTGTGACGGCTACGGGCTGCGAGATCTTCACGCTCTCTCCTGCGGGACGGTTCCACCCGACATACGGCTGAAGCGTTTTTGCACCCGAAGGATGCGCTCCGCGCGGGGATATTTGAGGCAAGAAGAAGCGCAACGCAGTCTATACAGCCGGAAGACGGATGCGGCCGCGTCCAAGACGCGGGTGCAGGCTTCCTGCAATTCCCCATGCCAACCAGAGCCCTGCTCCGCAGACCATGAACACACCCGGCAAAGGCGCCACCAGCAATACGAGCCAGGCCACACCGGGCGTCAGGATACCTGACACGTCACGGAAACTGGAATAGACGGCGGACATCTCGGTCCGCTCCGAGGGTTTGACAGCCATCAGAAACGGCAGCCCGCCGCAAACATCCAACAGGATCAGGCAGAAGGATGCGGCCATCAGGGCCCCGACGGCCCCCCACGGCAGCCATTGTCCGATGCCCGCCGCAAAGAACAGCGCGCCCGAAGCGAAAAACCCGAAGCGCACCGCGGTGCGGATCGAACTGGCCTGCACGAAACGCAGCATGAGCGGAGTCAGGAACAGGGTGCCGTTGGTGATCGACAGCACGATCCCGCCCGTCGCCTCGCCCAGACCGGATTCGACGGCGAAGATCGGCAGGTAGACGACATAGACCCACCATCCGCAGGACCGTATCACCGCAAAAAGCCAGCCTGCGATCAGGCGCGGTTGCGCGAAGAAGCGGCCCAGAAAAGCCAGCGGATTGGGGGCAGGCGCGCGCGCGCGGCTGATCAGCTTGCCATTGCCCAATCGCATCGACCAGAAGACAGACAGCATGCAAAGCGACGAAATCCCCGCCACCACGAAAGGCGCGGGGCGCCACATCGCCATCAGTGTCACTCCCAGCACTGGCCCAACGGTCCAGCCCAGCGCGGAATAGAACATGCGCATCGATTCCGCCCGCCCCAGATCCGCGCGCGCGATATAGTCCAGCACATAGGCGTTGAAGCAGACGAAGGTGATGACTGTCGCTAGCGTATTGCACAAAAGAGCGAACATGATCATCTCGGTGCCGCCAAAGATCGAGATGCTGGAGCCGATCACATAGAGCGAGGCACCCGTCGTATACATCCAGCGGCGCGGCAGGAACCGGTTCAACCAAGGGACCATCAACCCCGCCAGAAGCGAGGTGATCCCGATCATGAAATAGACCTGCGAGACCGTCTGCGCGTCTTGCAGGGCACGATACATTTCCAGCGGAAATACCGAGATGAGGATACCGCGCGTGATCGCCTCGAACCCCTGAAGGGTGGCGAAACCCCGGACGCCCGGCGCAGGGGCAAAACGGGTCCACAGGGGAATGTAACGGGTGGCCATGGGTCTTCCGGATCAGTCTCCGGTCAAGCTGGACCCGGGCGGTTTCTGCTGCTTTGCCATTTCCGACCCTGTCGCGAGTCGTCTTTCGCCCCTCACACGGGATCAGGCGCGCAACAGGCTGATGACCGTGTCGCCATAGCGGCGACTGTCCAGCAAGGTCACCCCTTCGGGGGGGGTGATGGTGGCCCCCTCTTCCCAGATGATCAGTGCCTCGGGCGCGACCCAGCCTTGTGACAAAGCCTGTGTCAGCGCCAGCTCACCCAGTCCTTTGCCGTAAGGGGGGTCGAGAAAAACCAGATCGTAAGGGCCATCGTCATTTGGTGGCAGCCGTCGCGCATCACGCTTGATGATACGGGTCTCGCCTTCCGCGCCGCAGAGCGCGATATTCTGCCTGATCAGTGCCTGCGCCTTGAGTCCGTCATCCACGAAGGTGGCAAATGCCGCCCCACGCGACAAAGCCTCAAGACCGAGCGCGCCGGACCCTGCGAACAGATCCAGCACCCTTGCATCCGTGACAGGGTCGCCGAAGCGTCCTCCTGCGAGGATATTGAAGAGGCTTTCGCGGGTGCGGTCACTGGTCGGGCGAAGATGCGCTGCCGGATCGCCCTTGCCCAGGGCGGCCAGCGCGCGGCCCCGGAAGCGGCCCGCGACGATCCTCACGCTGGCATCAGGGATTTCAGCGGCGTTTCTGGATCGGCCACCACGGCGGGTGACGGCGATTGCCCCGCCTCGATCAGCCGCTTGCCGATCATATAGGCGCGCGGGTCGTTCATCGCGTCCACGGCCAGCAACGCATCCCCGCGGAAATACCAGACCGACTGGCTGCCCGGCTTGTCGCCCGGCCTTACAACGGTGTGGTCATATCCTGTGTTCAGCCCGGCGATCTGCAGTTTCACGTCATACTGGTCAGACCAGAACCACGGCTTGGCCTCATAATCCTTGGCGGCTCCCATAATGTTCTCGGCCACGCATTCAGCCTGATCGATGGCATTGGGCACGCTTTCCAGACGAATGCGCCCGGCTTTCCACGGAAAGGAGGCGCAGTCCCCAGCCGCCCAGATCGCCGGGTCTGATGTCTGGCCGCGCGCGTCCACCTTGATGCCGTTTTCAATCTCCAGTCCCGCAGCCTCGGCCAGAGCAGTCGCAGGCGCAATCCCCACGCCGACGATGACCAGATCCGCTGCCAGTTCGGTACCATCGCTCAGGCGCGCGCCGGTGACGCGACCTTCCCCCAACAGACGATCCAGCCCCACGCCCTCGCGGATCGTCACGCCATGCGCCTGGTGCAGCGCACGAAAATATGCCGATGTTTCCGGAGCAGCGACACGTTGCAGGATACGGTCGGCCATTTCGACCAAAGTCACCTCCAACCCTCGCTTGGCCGCGACGGCGGCCGCCTCCAGCCCGATATAGCCGCCGCCCACGATCAGCGCGCGCCGGCCCGCCACCACATGCGGGGCCATCGCATCCACATCGGCCAGATCGCGCACCACGAACACCCCGGCCAACGCACCACCGATACTGGACGGCAGGCGTCGCGGATCGGAACCGGTCGTCAGCACCAGATGATCATAGCGGATCACCTCATCCCCAAGGCGCACGATCCGTGCGGCACGGTCGATCCCTGTCACGCGTGTGTTCAGCCGCAGGTCGATATCGTGTTCGGCATAGAAACTCTCGGGCCGCAGAAACAGGCGGTCCAGCGTCATGTCGCCCAGCAGATAGGCCTTGGACAGTGGCGGGCGTTGATAGGGCGGCTCAGGTTCTGCGCCGATCAGCGTGATCCGCCCGTCGAAACCGGAGTTGCGCAGTTTTGCAACAAGCGATGACCCGGCTTGCCCCGCGCCGATCACGACAACATGCGTCATGGACACTCCTTCTTGAAAGTATTGGTTTCGCGTTGCGCGGCACCCTATATCCATGGAACCAGAAAACGCAAACCCAAGGTGAGGGACTCAATGACGATTTCGACAGGGGCCAAGTTGCCCGACGCGACACTTGTGAAGATGGGTGAAAAAGGACCAGAAGCCGTGGCGCTGGCCGATAAGCTAAAGGGCCGCAAGGTGGCACTTTTCGCGGTGCCGGGCGCGTTCACGCCCACCTGCCATTCGGCTCACGTTCCCAGCTTCATCCGCACCAAGGATCAATTCGCGGCCAAAGGTGTGGACGAGATCATCTGCATCAGTGTGAACGATCCCTTCGTGATGAAGGCATGGGGCGAGGCGACAGGTGCCACCGCTGCCGGAATCACCATGCTTTCGGACGCATCCAGCGAATTCACCAAGGCGATCGGCATGAATTTCGATGCACCGCCCGCCGGTTTGGTGGCGCGCTCCAAGCGCTATGCCATGCTGGTCGAGGATGGTGTCGTCTCGGTCTTCCATCCCGAGGAAAGCCCCGGCACCTGCGATATTTCCGGTGGCGAGGCACTTTTGGCCGCGATCTGATTCGATCCGCGATAACGACAAGAAAACCCCCGTCGTCCTGAGACAGCGGGGGTTTTCATTTGAGGTATCAAAGAAGTCGAGCTCAGCCTCGGTTGAGGCTGACCGCGATGTTGTTTTGCGTTGCATGGGAATAGGGGCAGACCACATGCGCCTTGGCGATCAGGTCATCCGCTACGTCATCTGCAATTCCCGGCAATGTCACGGTCAGCGCCACATCCAGACCAAAGCCACCGCCATCTGCGCGCGGCCCGATACCGACATCTGCGGTCACGGTCGCTTCGGATGACACTTTCACCTTGGCCTGACCTGCAACGAATTTCAGCGCGCCCAGAAAGCAGGCGGCATAACCCGTTGCGAACAACTGCTCTGGGTTGACCCCATCACCACCAGCGCCACCCAGTTCCTTGGGTGTCACCAGCTTGACATCGACCGCGCCATCCTGCGTCGCGGAATGGCCATCGCGGCCACCGGTTGCGGTGGCTTTCGTGCGGTACTTCACATCGACAGACATCTTATCGCTCCTTCGCATTTATATCGTCAGCGCTTATATCGCACGCGATATAAATGATTCAAGTCACGATAACGCGACGGATGTCCCGATCCACGTCAGGCTGCGTTGATCATCGTCCTTGTAGGGAAGGGGATTTCGATCCCGCCTGAATCCAGCGCCTCTTTCACGGCGCGTTTCATGTCGGCCTGATACTGGAAGTAATCTCCCGAGGCGCACCAGACACGCACAAGGAAATCAACCGAGAAGTCGCCAAGGTTGTTGACCTGAACAAAAGGCGCAGGCTCGGTCATGGAGCGTGGATCAGCCATGATTGTCTCGCGGATGATGGCTTCGGCCTTTTTCAGATCAGCCCCATAGGACACGCCGAAAACCCATTCGGCCCGGCGCGTGTCATAGGCCGAATAATTGGTGATCACATTGCCCCAGATCTGACTGTTAGGGATGATGACCTGCACATTTCCCAAGGAAGACAACTCGGTGAAGTTCAGCGAAATTTCCTGCACCGTTCCCATCTCGCCCGCGACCTCGACGAAATCGCCGTTCTTGAAGGGGCGAAACAGGATGATCATCACCCCGGCCGCCACATTGGACAGCGTCCCCTGCAATGCCAGACCGATGGCAAGACCCGCCGCACCGATCACCGCCACGATCGAGGTGGTTTGAATCCCGAAGGTGTTCAGCACGAACAAGGCGGTAAAGGCCAGAATCACATACCGCAGGATATTGCCCAGAAAACTGAACAGCGTTGCGTCCAGACGCCGATAGCGCCGCGTCAATCCGACGACGCGGTTGCGCGCCCAGCCCGCGATGATGAAGCCGCCCAGCACGATGGCCAGCGCTCCGATGACTGATCCGGCCAGCGTGGCCAGAAATTGAAGGGTCAGCACATCGGCCAGCGTGGTTCCGTTCCAGAGTTCGGTTGTCATCAGTTCTTGCATGAGTCCGTCTTGGTCCTTTCGTCGAAACTGTTCAAAGGCTGTCCATCTTGCGGGCCAGCTTGGCATCCAGCGCGGACAAGCCGTCCACGTCATGGGTCGTCAGCAAAACGGTCACTGTCTTGTAGACATTGGACCATTCCGGATGATGATTCCACTTCTCGGCCCAAAGTGCGGCCTGCGTCATCCAGCCGAAGGCTTCGGTGAAATCCTTGAACTGGAATGTCTTGGTGATGGCATCGCGGCCTTCGACCATGCTCCAGCCGGTCTCGAACAAAGGCTCAAGCATCGTCTTGCGGCCGGTATCGCTGAGGCGTTCGGTCATTCCTGTTCCTCCATATGTGTCTTTCTGAACGGACCATAGGCCGTCAGAACCTCGATGTCTTCCTCGACCGCGCGGCGTTCGGCAGCAAGATAGTTGGCGACCGCCTCGGCAAAGCCGGGCTCGCGCATCCAGTGCAGCGAATGGATCGGCACCGGCAGATAGCCGCGCGCCAGCTTGTGCTCTCCCTGCGCGCCGGCCTCGACCCGCGCCAGACCTTTGGCGATCGCAAAGTCCATCGCACGATAATAGCAGACCTCGAAATGCAAGCAGGGATGATCCTCGACGCAGCCCCAGTACCGGCCGAAAAGCGCCTGACGCCCGATGAAGTTCAACGCCCCGGCCACTGGCGCACCATCGCGCATCGCAAGAACCAGCAGCATGTCCTCGCGCAGGGTGTCTTGCGCGATGTCGAAGAAGCGCCGCGTCAGATAGGGTGTGCCCCATTTCCGCGCCCCGGTATCCTGATAGAAGCGCCAGAAATACTCCCAATGCCAAGGCTTAATCTGTTCGCCTGTCAACATCTCGATCTGCCCGCCAAAGGCATTGGCCCGGTCGCGCTCCTTGCGGATCATTTTGCGCTTGCGCGACGACAACGAGGCAAGGAACCCGTCGAAATCCGCGTAAACGTCATTCTCCCAATGGTACTGTTGCGTGACCCTGCGCATCAATCCCAACGCTTCGCCCGCCTCTGCCTCGGCCTGTGTGCAAAATGTAATGTGGAGCGAGGACAGGCTGTTGTTGGCAGTCAGTTCCACCGCCCCCTGCACCAGTGCCGCAGTGCCTGTCTCCTCAAACCCCGGTCGGGTCAGGAACCGGCGCCCCGTAGCGGGTGTAAAGGGCACCGCGATCTGAAGCTTGGGAAAATAGCGCCCGCCCGCCCGTTCATAAGCATGGGCCCAGTTGTGATCGAAAATATACTCGCCCTGACTGTGCGATTTGGCATACATCGGCGCGCAGGCGATAAGCTGGCCGTCCTGTCGCGCCGTCAGGTAACGTGGCTGCCAGCCAGAGCCGGTTCCGACCGACCCGCTCTCTTCCAGCGCCTTGAGAAAACGCCAGGTCGTGAAGGGATCATACGGACGCCCACCATCCGCCACTTCGGGGCAGGCGCAGGCGTCCCACTCCGCTTGCGCCACCTCGGTCAGGCTGCCCAACATGGCAATCTCGATCGTGTCGTCCGTCATTGTGGCGCGCCCTCTTCATGCACCGATCTATCTGGAGCGGTGACAGGGTCGATCAAGCCGGGATCTTGGCGGCATAGCCCTCAAAGGTGATATTCTGCGCAATCCGACGTGCCTCAGCCTCCGCCTCGGCCGAACGGATGGTCCAGCACAGAATGGCCGCCCCCCGCGCCTTCAGATCCGCTACGCGAGGGGCGTCCAGATCGCTCGCATCATGGCTGATGAAACAGGCTTTGGCTGCGTCATAATCCGGAATGTCGCGCAACCGTGCGCGGGTGCCCGCAGGAAGCAGGGGCCAGTCCTCCTGCGTGTAATCGCAGGTGGTCAGGCCGCGCGGAATGTCAGGCGCCAGCCCCGCCATGGCGATCATCGAATGGGGGTTGAAGGACATGACAGCCACCAGACCATCGTATCCCTGCAAGGCGCGGGCAGTTGCGGCCTCCAACGCGCCGACACTGCCCCCCATTGCCCCGTCCTGATCCTTGATTTCAATCAGCAAAGGTACGCGGCCCGCCACCTGCGCCAGAACCTGTGTCAGCGTGGGAATCGTGTCGGTGCCGTCTTTCAGCGTGATCTGACCCAGTTCCGCTGCGCTGCGCTGGCGTACAGGGCCGGTTTCGGCGGTCAGACGTTTCAGATCATAGTCATGAAAGACAATCGCCTGCCCGTCCGAGGACAGTTGCAGGTCGATCTCGATCCCATAGCCAGCCGCACAGGCCGCTTCTATCGCAGCGGGCGAGTTCTCGGGACGACCCGACTCCATGTCATGCAAGGCGCGGTGCGCAATCGGGGCCTTCAGAAAGGCATCGGGCAGGCGGCTCATCTGATCTGGAAAATCGCTTCGATTTCAACAGCTACACCCAGCGGCAGGGAAGCTGCCGACACGGCGGAACGCGAATGTCGCCCCATGTCACCCAGCGCTTCGACCAGAAAATCCGAGGCCCCGTTGATCACCTTGGGCTGATCGGTGAAATCCGGGGTCGAATTGACGAAACCGGTCAGTTTCACGACCCGCACCAGCCGATCGATGTCACCGCCACAGGCGGCCTTGAGTTGCGCCAGCAGGCTGATCGCGCAGGCTTTGGCGGCGGCAGCCCCGGCCGCGACATCCATCCCGTCGCCCAGCTTGCCCGTGATCAGGCCGTCCGGTCCGTTCGAAATCTGACCTGACACGAAGACCAGATCGCCCGACTGCACGAAGGGCACGTAATTCGCGGCGGGCGCGGGCGCATCGGGCAGGGTGACGCCAAGGCTGGCAAGACGGGTTTCAATGGCACTGGTCATGGCGGTGCTCCTTGTCTGACAGGTGATTTGCGCCGGACGCTATCGGGCTTCGGGCCGGATTGGAACCGCAAAGTAAAGCGGTCCCGGTGGGTCTGACCCGGATCAGTTCTCGCGCAGGGCGGTGCTGAAGAAATCTGTCAGCGGTTTGGCCAGATACTCCAGCGTGGTGCGGTCGCCCGTGCGGATGAAGGCCGCGACCGGCATGCCGGGGACAAGGGTCGTGCCCTCCGGCAAATGGTCCACTTCACCCTCGGCCAGAACGATCTCGGTCCGGTAGAAGGTGGCGCCAGTTACGGGATCTTCAAACGTATCCGCCGACCGCTGCACCACCCGTCCCGTCAGTTCCGGCGTGCGGCGCTGATCCAGCGCGGGAAAGCGCAGCGTCACGGCCTGCCCCGGATAAACCTGATCGACATGCATCGGATCGACCTTTGCCATGATCACCAGCGGGCGGTCCTGCGGCACGATATAAAGCACCGGATCAGCCGGGCGCAGCACGGCGCGGCGGGCAAAGACCTGCAAGCCGTGGACAAGGCCCGCGACAGGCGCACGAATGTCCAGCCGTTCCAGACGCAGCGCAAGGGCGCGGCGCTGTTCGCCCAGTTCCATCTCGCGAAACTGCAGGTCGCGCAGGCGTGTGATCGCCTCTTCGCGGCGCGTATCGAACAGACGCAGGATCTCGATCTGGGTTTCGGTGATCCGGCTCTCGGCGGTGGCGGCCTCTGCCGTCAGCGCACCGATCTGACCGTTCAGCCGGGCCATTTCGCGTTGCAACGCCAGAACCCGACTGGACTGCGCCAAGCCACGGTTCAGCAGACTTTGCTGATCGCTCAGTTCGCGCGTGATCAGTCCCAATTGCAGCACCAGCGCCGCCCTTTGGGACGCGATCCCTTCAATCTGTGTTTCGATCTGCTGGCTGCGTTTGTTCAACTGTTCGACCTGGCTGGCCAAAGAGGCACCCCTTGCGTCAAGAAGCTGCCTTTGCCCCTGCAACAGAAGGGCTGTCTCTGGGTTTTCCGCCGCCGCTTTCATCAGAAGCGGGTCGAACATTGCCTCGCGGCGCCCGTCCCGTTCGGCTTCATGGCGGCCACGGCGGGCCATCAACTCGAAAAGCTGCCCCTCGATAATCGCCAGTTGCGATTGGAGTGTTGCGGGATCAAGCCGTATCAGAACCTGATCCTCGGCCACCCGCATCCCCTCGGTCACCAGGATCTCGTGGACGACACCGCCATCGGGGTGCTGAACGACCTGCCGGTTCTTATCGACTTCGATCCTGCCGCTTGCAACGATCGCACCCGAGAGATCGACCAGCGTCGCCCAGGCCCCGAACCCGCCCAGCAGCAGGATCAATGCCGCCAGCCCCAACCGCATTGGCCCCCTGACGGAAAAGCGGGCTGCATCATGGGTCATCGCACAGCCCCGCCCGAACCCCATGCCAGACCGGCTTGCACAGCATCATGATTGCTCAGAACCTTTTGCAACACCTCGTTCCTGGGACCGAAGGCCACGCCCCTTCCCGCCTCGATCACAAGGATCATGTCGCATTCCTGAATGGCCGCTGGCCGATGGGCCATGATCAGCACGGATTTCCCCTCTGCCTTCATTGCCCGGATCGCGCGGTTGAGGGCCAGCGACCCCGCGGTGTCAAGGTTGGCGTCCGGTTCATCCAGAATTAGGATTACCGGATCCCCATAGATTGCCCGCGCAAGTCCGATCCGCTGGATCTGCCCGCCCGACAGCCGTCCACCCGCATGCGTCACGCGGGTATCATAGCCATCCGGCAGTTTCAGGATCATCTCATGAGCGCCAGCCTTGCGCGCGGCATCCACCACCCCTGCCGGGTCGGGTATCAGCGACATGCGGGCGATATTCTCGGCAATGGTGCCGTCGAACAGATACACCCGCTGCGGCAGATAGCCGATATGCCTGCCGCGCGCCTTGGGGTCATACTGATCCAGCGAGGCTCCATCCAGCCGTATCTTGCCCCCTGCCGGGGGCCATGACCCGGTCAATGCGCGGGCAAGCACGGATTTCCCTGCGCCCGAGGGCCCTATCACGCCAAGGGCCTGACCCGGCGCGAGGGTGAAGTTCAGCGACCGCAGCACCGCTTGGCTTTCTCCCGGTGGGACCACGGCCAGATTATGCACTTCCAGGCGGGCGCGCGGTGGGGGCAGCGGCGTTCGGGCGGCGTCTGGCGGGTGGTCGGACAGAAGCTGCGACAGATCCGCCCAACCGCGCATAGCGCGCTGGCCAGAGGCCAGCCGCTGATGGCCTGTTCGACCGGGGCGAGTGCACGCCCCAAAAGGATCGAGGCGGCGATCATCGCGCCGGGCGTCACCTCTCCTCGGATCACCAGCAAGGCCCCCATGCCCAGCATCGCGGACTGAAGAAACAACCGCAGGGCCCGGCTTGTAGCGGCAAAACGCCCGCTCAGATCAGTTACCCGCAGAGTCCCGGTCAGCACACCGTCGCGGGACTGCTGCCATCGCGCCAAGGCGGCATCGCGCATGCCAAGCGCCTTCACCATCTCGGCCTCTGTCTGGAACTGGCTGGCGAGCGCGTCGACACTTGCCTGCGCCTCATGTGTCTGCGTCAAGGCTCGGCGGGTTGCAATCTGGCTTGCCAGCGTCAGCAGAACCAGAACCGCACCGCCGCACAGGGCCAGATAGCCAAGCCATGGGTGGAACAGGGCGATTCCCAGAAGAAACAAAGGCACCCATGGCATGTCGAACAAGGCCATCACGACGGGCGAGGACATCAGTCGTTGCACGGCTTCAAGGTCACGCAGGCCGTTGACTGCGACATCATCTCCGGATCGCCGCGCAGCGCGCTGCAGCGTCGCTTCAAAGACCCGCCGGTCCAAACCGGTCTGAAAACGCGCGCCGACACGCGCCATGACCTGCGCACGGGCATGATCCAGCAGTGCCATGATCCCATAGAGAAACGCGACCAACGCGGTCAGCGCCACCAGAGTCGCGATCGAGCCACTGACAAGCACCCGGTCATAGACCTGCAACATGTAGATGGGTCCGGTCAGCATGAGCAGATTTGCAAAAACGCTGAACAGACCTACAGCCCAATAGAGGTTTCGGCTTTTGCGCCGTTCGGCCAGCAATTCACCCAAGCCCGGCTCTGCCACCTTTGTCACCACACCCCCAAACTTGTCACTGTTACCATCAAATTTGCCCGACAGGCCGATGGCACCCTTTCGCCGACGGGTTGGACGTTATATGAACCCATCCTAAATTCGGGTTAACCTGTCCCGCCAAGCTGGACGGGGTTTGCGCTTTTTCCGTTGGCCGGATCGACTGACCGGACTGTTGAACACAAGCATTTGAAAATGGGAAACCCAGTGCCTCAAGCAACGCAGTTTCACAGCACACGGTCCGTTGGACGCATTCTGACCCGGGCTTTGCCACTGGTCGCTGTCCTGATCCTTGCAGCCTGTACCGTGCCAGAAGGCTATGTGGCGCGTGATGGCGTCAACGATCCCTTCGAAGAACAGAACCGCAAGGTCCATGCCTTCAACAAAAGCGTCGACCGCGGCGTTCTGCGACCGCTGTCACGCGGCTATGACAAGGTCGTGCCGGATGAGATGCAGGTCATGGTGAACAACTTCGCCGGCAACCTCTCGACGCCGCGTCTTGTGGTGAACAATCTGTTGCAGGGCAATGTCGAAGGCGCCCTGACCAATACGACGCGCTTTCTGCTGAACAGCACCATCGGGTTTGCTGGGCTTGTAGATGTGGGAGAGATCGCGGGACTGAATGAAGTTGATACCGATTTCGGAGAGACCCTTCATGTCTGGGGCGTCAGCGAAGGCTATTACGTGGAAACCCCCTTCCGCGGCCCCTCGACCCAGCGCGATGCCGTGGGCCGGATCGTCGATCTGTTCCTGAATCCGTTGCCAGAAGCGCTGTCGGGCACACAGAACGATATTCGCATCGGCGCTCAGGTCGTGGATGTGGTAGGCGACCGTGCCCGTTTCGGTCAGACGGTCGACTCGGTGCTCTATGACAGTGCCGACAGCTATGCCCAGTCGCGATTGATTTACCTGCAAAGCAGACGGTTTGCCTTGGGACGGTCTGGCGAAGCAGATTATGATGACCCATATGACCTGGGGACGACCGATCCCTATGACGACCCTTATGAGGACCCCTATGAAGAATGATGTGACACGCCGTTTCGCCCTCTCCACCCTCGCCGCAGGGGCGGGTCTGGCTGTCATGGGGTCGGTTGTTCCGATGCCCGCCCAAGCGATGACACAGGCACGCGCGAAAACACTGGTGGATGCACTGGTTGCCGATATCAACGACGTCATCGCCTCAGGCAAATCCGAAGCCGCCATGTATGTGGAATTCGAACGGATTTTCGCGCGTTATGCCGATGTTCCGACGATTGCCAGCTATGCGCTGGGCGTCGACAGCCGCCGCGCCACGCCCGCGCAGATGCGCGAGTTCACAACCGTTTTCCAGCGCTACATCTCGGTCAAATACGGTCGGCGCTTCCGCGAATTCATCGGTGGCCGGATCGAGGTGCAGGAGGCGCGTGCCGTCAAGAACTTCTACGAGGTCAAAAGCCTTGCCAAGCTGCGCGGACAGGCACCGTTCGAAGTAACCTTCCTTGTGTCGGACCGCAGCGGCAAGGACCTGTTCTTCAACCTGTTCATCGAAGGCATCAACATGCTTCTGACCGAACGGACCGAGATCGGCGCGATGCTGGACCGACGCGGCGGGAATATCGACGCGATGATCGCGGATCTGCGCGCCTCGGCCTGAAACCTGACCTGATCCCGGATTGCAGAAAGGCGCGCCGATCGTGGCGCGCCTTTCTTTGTTGAAGATTCAGTTCCGCCCACCGCCGAAAAGATCGCGGAACAATTGTTCAATCGCTGTCTGCGTTTCGGGTTGGCCATTGTTGGTGCCGCGACCCTGACCTCCCTGGTTCTGGCTCCATCCCTGACCCTCGCCGGGTTGCGGTGCGGGGGGCGCCAGTTGCGCAGGCGCCTGCATCGGCAATGGCCGCGGCGGCAGGCCCTCATGCACGCGCACCATCACCTCGTGCCAGATTTCGGACGGCAGACCACTCCCCGTGACCCCGGTCAGCGGCGTGTTGTCGTCATATCCCATCCAGACCCCGGCTACATAATCGGCGGAATAGCCGATGAACCACGCATCCCGCGCGGCTTGCGTCGTGCCGGTCTTGCCCGCTACCTCGCGATCCTTCAGATTGGCGCGGGTGCCCGTGCCGCGCGTTGTGACCTGATGCAGCATCCATGTCAGTTGCTCGGCCGCCTCCTGGCGGATCACGCGCTCACCCATGCCGCCCGTGGCTGTCATCAATGGCTCGTCCTCGCCCTGCATCCGCAATTCGATCAGGCCATAGGGCGTCACAGCCGACCCGCCGTTCAGGATGCCCGCAAAGGCGCCCGTCGTCTCGATCAAAGTCGCCTCGGACGCACCCAAGGCCAAAGCAGGCCCGGCCGCCAGATCCGACTGGATGCCGAACTGCGAAGCCACCTTGCGCACGGTTTCCAGCCCCACGGTCTGCGCCACCTTCACGGCAGGGATATTGAGCGACCGCGTCAGCGACTCGGTCATCGTGACCCGGCCATTGAAGGTGCGATCATAGTTGTTGGGGCACCATTCACCCGATCCGGGAATGTTCACGCAATAGGGTGCATCGTCGATCACGTCGTTGGGGGAGTAGCCAAGGTCCAACGCCGCCGCATAGACAAACGGCTTGAAGGCCGATCCGGTCTGACGCCGCGCCTGTGTCGCCCGGTTGAAGGCACCAACAACCTTTGTGTCGCGCCCTCCGACCATCGCCCGCACCGCCCCGTCCGAGGACATCACGACAATCGCCGCCTGCGCCTTGGACCCTTCACGCACCTTGTTCTCGAAGATGAAGGCCATCGCCTCTTCGGCGGCTTTCTGGATGCGCGGGTCCAGTGTGCTGCGGATCACCACGTCCTCTGTGGTGTTGCGGGTGAAAAACTCGGGCCCCGAGGACATCACCCAATCAGCAAAGAAACCGCCCGCCCGCGCTTCCGCCGCCTCGGACAGCTGCGCGGGATTGTCCAGCGCATCACGCGCTTCGGCTTCGGACAGATAGCCTTGTTCCTCCATCAGGCGGATCACAGTGGCGGCCCGGTTTTGCGAGCGTTGCAGATTGTTGGTCGGCGCAAGGCTAGTGGGCGCGGTCAATAGACCCGCCAGCATCGCCGCCTCGGCCGGGTTCACCTGACCCGATGTCTTGCCGAAGTACCGTTGCGCCGCCGCCTCTGCCCCAAAGGCCCCACCGCCCAGATAGGCGCGGTTGATATAGATCGAGAGGATCTCGTCCTTGGTGTATTTGGCTTCTAACGCGAAGGCATAGACCGCCTCCTTGATCTTGCGCGACAGCGATCCACGGCGGCAGTCGGCCTCGTAATCGGCCTCGGATTTCCATTGCTGCGGATCATAGGGCACGCCAAGGCACAGCAGCTTGGCCGTCTGTTGCGTGATGGTCGAGCCGCCGTTGCCCGACAGGGGGCCGCGCCCCTCGCGCAGGTTGATGCGGATGGCGCTGGCGATCCCGCGTGGCGATACACCCAGATGGCGATAGAACCGCCTGTCCTCTGTCGCGATCACCGCGTTCTTCAGATGCGGTGAGATGGCATCGGCGCTGACCACACCGCCGAACTGGTCACCGCGCCAAGCGAAGACACGACCGTCCGCATCCAGCAGGGTGACCGAACCACGCTGCCGCCCGTCCAGCAGGGCGCTGGCCTCGGGAAGGGTGGTGTAGAAATACCCGACAGCTCCCGCAAGGATCAAGCCGCCGATCAACCCGATCCGCCAGGTAAAGCCCCAGACCAGGCGCCAGATCATCGAGAATATTCCCTGGATCAGCGCGATTACCGGGTTGCGGGAACGACGCGGGGCCGCCTTGCGCCGGGCCGGTTTCGCGGATGCGGGTTTGGCCGCCGGAGCGGGCTTCTTTGCGCGAACGCGTCTGTCCGCCACCAAGGGTGGTTTCCTGCGACCTGAATCACTCATGCTCTGTTCTGCCCGGCATCTGTTGTTTTGGTGAATATAGCGATGGCCGGGCCAAATGTTGACCCTTCCCGCCGCGCTTTCGTCTTTTTGTTTAGCAAAAAAAATAAGCAAAAAAATACTGAAGCACAAATTATGTGCAATTCACCGCAGGCACCAGTCAGAATCCGCGCCGCAGACTTTCATTCGCAGCGTCTTGCCCGTTTTGCTGCAACTGCAACATGCGGGCCTCATCCCGCTCCAGACGAAGGGGACCAAGGTGAAACTCATCATTGCAACGATCAAGCCGTTCAAGCTCGAGGAGGTCCGTGAAGCGCTGACCGACATCGGCGTGCGCGGCATGATGGTCACTGAAATCAAGGGCTTCGGATCGCAGTCGGGGCATACCGAAATCTATCGTGGTGCCGAATACGCCGTGAATTTCGTGCCCAAGGTGAAACTGGAAATCGTGGTGAACGATGCAATGGCCGATCAGGTCGTCGACACGATCACCGCAACAGCCAAGACCGGCAAGATCGGTGACGGCAAGATTTTCGTGCTGGATGTGGCGCAAGCCGTGCGCGTCCGGACCGGCGAAACAAACGAGGACGCGGTCTGAACCGCGCCGGGGGAAAGGATACATGGACATGAAATCTCTTAAATTGCTGCCACTTGCCGCAGCATTGGCCGTTGTGCCCGTGATGGGCTTCGCCCAGGACACGGCCGAGGCAGCGCCCGCGGTGGACAACGCCTTCATCTTCAACACGCTGCTGTTCCTGATCGGCGGTTTCCTTGTGTTCTGGATGGCGGCTGGTTTCGCCATGCTCGAAGCAGGTCTGGTGCGGTCCAAGAACGTGACCACGCAGTTGACCAAGAACATCGCCCTCTTTTCGATTGCGGCCATCATGTACTGGCTGGTCGGCTACAACCTGATGTATCCCGGCGATGGCTGGCTGATCACCGGCATGTTGGGACCGATCTTCGCGACGGCGGATATCACCGGCGATCCCGCGCTTGAAACCGGCTATGCCACGGGTTCGGACTTCTTCTTCCAGCTGATGTTCTGTGCAACCACGGCCTCCATCGTGTCGGGCACCCTGGCCGAGCGGATCAAGCTCTGGCCCTTCCTGATCTTCACTGTGGTCCTGACAGGCTTCATCTATCCGATCGAAGCATCGTGGCAGTGGGGCGGTGGTTTCCTGAGCGAGATGGGCTTCTCCGACTTCGCAGGCTCGACTCTGGTCCATGCCGCAGGTGGCTTTGCCGCTCTGGCCGGTGCATTCATCCTGGGCCCGCGTCTGGGCAAGTACAAGGATGGCCGCGTCAACCCGATGCCCGGTTCCAACCTTGCGCTGGCAACACTGGGTACGTTCATCCTGTGGCTGGGCTGGTTCGGCTTCAACGGGGCCTCGCAGCTGGCTTTGGGCACCGAGGCTGACGCCAATGCCGTAGCGATCATCTTTGCCAACACGAACATGGCCGCCGCAGCAGGTGCCGTCGCAGCCCTGATCCTGACGCAGATCCTCTACAAGAAGGTCGACCTGACCATGGTGCTCAACGGTGCGCTGGCCGGTCTGGTGTCCATCACCGCAGGTCCGCTTGACCCGACCCTGTTCGGCGCGCTGTGGATCGGTGCCGTCGGTGGTGTGATCGTGGTTCTGGCCGTGCCGTTCCTCGATAAGCTCAAGATCGACGACGTGGTCGGTGCAATCCCGGTTCACCTGATCGCAGGCTTCTGGGGCACGCTCGCCGTTCCCTTCTACACCGAAGGCACGTCCTTCGTGACGCAGATCATCGGCTTTGCCATCATCGGTGCGTTTGTCTTCGTGGTCAGCCTGATTGTCTGGGTCATCCTCAAGGCAACGATGGGCATCCGTGTCAGCGAAGAAGCCGAGATCAACGGTCTGGACGTGTCCGAACTGGGGATGGAAGCCTACCCCGAGTTCACCAAGGGCTGATCCAGCCGACGATAGTCAAAAAGCGACCCGGGCGGTTTCCGTCCGGGTCTCTTTGTTTTCAAGGGAAAGGTCGGGCGTCTGGCCATTCCGCGATCCTGATCGGATCACATCTTGGCAGACCACTCATCGACCTGCTTTTCAGCCTCGTCCCGTGCAATACCGTATTTCTCCTGAATCTTGCCGATCAGTTGATCGCGCTTGCCAGATGCCTGATCCAGATCGTCATCGGTCAACTTGCCCCAGTTCTCTTTTGCGGAGCCGGTGAATTGCTTCCATTTGCCTTCAATAATATCCCAATTCATAGCATTTTCCTTTTCGCTTGGTGTTACAGCAATACAACGCGTCGCGTGTCACTCTGGTTCCAACAAACAGGACCCCGACACGGATCGCGATGCCAGGTGAGCGATTCTGTGCCCGATCTCGCGCACTGAAACCCGCCGGCAGAACCGGCAGGTTTCTTCATCGCGTCGTCACGTTGGGTGACAGGCGTGGTCCGACATCACCGATCAGCTTTCCTGATACTCAGGCATCGCGCGCAGCTCGTCTTCGCTCAGCGGAACTTCGACGCGCACTTCGTCTTCGGCGTCATTCCACAGGATGTCGACCTGGTCGATGTCGATGGCAACCGTGTGGCTGCCCATCCCCAGGAATCCGCCAACATCCATGACAAGTTGGCTTGTGACACCATCTTCATCCAGAACCAGTTCGCTGACCGTGGCGATATCCTCGCCCTCGGGCGTATAGGCATTGGCACCCGTCAGACGATCAGCGGTCCGGTCCTGCTCGGGCATGGGGGCAAAGCCAGCCTCTGCCGCGGTCGAATCACCCGTGGCCGGGGTCGCCGCCGCATTATCCGCAGGTGCGGACATCTGCGCCCGATCCTGCGCGTTTGCAGGGCTTTCGGCACCAAATCCCGAGGTCAACTGCGCTTCATCCCAAGCGGGCAGGGCTTCCAGTTGTTCCTTGGACAGCGATACGAGAACCGAGTAGCGGTCTTCGCCTTCCGCTTCGGCATCATTCGTCACGAAATACAGCTCGTTCATATCGATCATTACGGTGCGTGCGCCAAGTCCAAGAAAGCCGCCCACGTCGATCAGAACGCCCTGCACATCGCCATCCTGGGTGATCACGATGTCAGAAATGTTCCCGACGTTTTCCCACGCGTCACGGTTCTCGATGAATGTGGGGCTGCTCTCCCAACGCACCTGCTCGCCATCAGTCGACCGGGCATCGCGCAGCGCGCGCGCATCGTCGCTGTTCAGCGTATACAGTTCCTTGTCGTTGAAGTCCGAGGACACGAAAGCGGGCACCGTCTGCGACGTGGCGCTTGCTTCGGCATTGGCCGAAGGCGCGGGCGCATCAGCCGTTTGTGCGATAGCACCCATCGAGGTCACAGCGACGATAGCAGTCGTCAGCATGAGATTTTTCATTTGATCTCTCCTTCAGTATTCCAAACCTATTGTCAGGCTCTGCATAACCAACAAGCCGGATTGGGAATAGTTCCAGAGAAATTCTGAATCAGATTGCCACGTTTCAATTAAGGAATGGCGAAAACAATTTGAAATCAGATGGAAACAGGAAAAGATATGACTGAAATTAAATATTTGACGTCGGGTCAATAAGCCCGTGTCCTGGCTCTATGCGTCGCAAATACGCGAACAACCCTCGAAACCCTTTGGTGACACGACCTGAAGCCGGACAACGCGGGGGTATTCCCCGCGTTCCCGATGCTTTGGATCAGCTGACAGGTTGTGGCGCGCCGGTCGCCATGTTCGTGCCGATATAAGGCAACTTGGCGGCCTTCCACGCGGCAAACCCGCCCTCCAGATGGGCGATGCGTGTGAACCCGGCAGCAATCGCGGCGCGGCTGACACGCTCGCTGCGCACGCCCGATCCGCAATGGAAGACGATCCGCTTTTCGGACTGTCCCGGCAACTTGGCCGCGTTGAAGAAGGCCAACGGCATCAGTAGCGCGCCTTCGATGTGTTCGAACATGAACTCCTGCGGTGTGCGAACGTCGATCACCACAACCTCGTTGCGATCGAAGGCTTCGGCCAACTCTGTGGCCGTCCAGGTTTCAAAGGTGGCATCGCCAATGGTTTCGGTCTTCATCAAAAGGTCCTTTCAGGTTTGGGACGCAACAGGACGTGGATCAAGGCCGGCCAAAGCCTCCTTGCAATGGGCGATCATCACCTCGGTGAACCGTTGCACCTTGGGGTCACGATACTTGCGGCTGGGCGAGAGGCAAGCCAACTGCGTCGGCAGGGGCGGCGTCGCGGTGGCCACGGGCACCAAAGTGCCCGCGCGCAGATGCTCGGCCACCTCGAATATCGGCTTCATCACGATCCCGGCACCATCCAGCGCCCAACCCGTCAACACATCGCCATCGTCGGATTCCAGCGGTCCAGTAATCTCATACCGCTTCGGGCCGTCCCTTGTCTGCAAGGTCCACTGAAACTCCTTGGCACCGGGAAACCGCAGATTCAGGCAATCATGACCCTCGCGGATCAGCGCCGCCCCATCTGCAGGCATGCCGCGCGCGGCGATATAGGCGGGGGCCGCGCAAAGAACACGTGGGCAATCCGCGATCACCCGCACCTTCAGGTCGCTATCCGTCAGCGGTCCAAGATGGAACGCCAGATCCAGCCCTTCGCCCGTCACGTCGATCACCCGGTCGGACAGGCGCAACCGGATGTCGATCTGCGGATAGTCCCGCTTGAACCCCGGCACCGCAGGCGCAATGAACCGCCGTCCCACGCCCAAAGGGGCGGCCACGAACAATGTGCCGCGCGGCGATTGAGTCGCGGCCATGACCTCGGCCTCGGCCTCGTCGATGGTCTGCAGGATGCGCGCCGCCCCGTCATAGAACAGCCGCCCATGTTCGGTCGGGTTCAGCGCCCGCGTCGTCCGGTTGAACAGGCGCACACCCAGATGCTTCTCCAGCTCCGCAATCCGCGACGACGCAACAGCGGGCGAGGTCCGCTGATCCCGCGCCGCCGCGCTCATGCTGCCCAGTTCATAGACACGCAGGAACATACGGATATTGTTCACATAGGCCATTATCAGTCTTTGCTTGAAACTCTTCCCGTGATTGGAAGGATTAACAAACAAGTCACCGCAAGGGTAGCCTGATTGAAACCCCTGTCCGAAGGAGACCGCGATGTATGATCTGGCCGCAATGGGCGCATGGCTCGAATTTGCCGTCCGCTGGCTGCATGTGATTACGGCCATCGCGTGGATCGGGTCGTCCTTCTACTTCATCGCCCTTGATCTGGGCCTGCACCGTGACCGCAACCTGGCCAGCGGCGCGGATGGAGAAGAGTGGCAAGTTCATGGTGGTGGCTTCTACCACATCCAGAAATACCTGGTCGCCCCCGCCAATATGCCGGATGGGCTGATCTGGCATAAATGGCAAAGCTACTGGACATGGATGAGCGGCTTTGCCCTGCTGGTTCTGGTCTATTATCTGGGTGCGGAATTCTACCTGATCGACCCCGCCGTGATGGAACTGGCTACGTGGCAGGCTGTCGGTATCTCGCTCGCCTCTCTCGCCTTCGGTTGGATCATCTACAACACACTGTGCAAAGTGTTCGTTGATGCCAACCAGACCGGGCTTATGCTGGCCCTGTTCGTTGTGCTGGTGGCGATGGCCTGGTTCTACACCAGCGTCTTCTCGGGCCGTGCCGCGATGCTGCATCTGGGGGCCTTCACCGCCACAATCATGAGCGGGAACGTCTTTTTCATCATCATCCCCAACCAGAAGATCGTGGTTGCCGACTTGATCGCCGGGCGCAAACCCGATCCGAAATACGGCAAGATCGCCAAGCAGCGCAGCACGCATAACAACTATCTGACGCTGCCTGTGATCTTTCTGATGCTGTCGAACCATTACCCGCTGGCCTTCGGGACCGAAAATACATGGATCATCGCCAGCCTGGTTTTCCTGATGGGCGTCACGATCCGGCATTATTTCAACTCGCTCCATGCCCGCACCGGCAACCCCACATGGGCATGGGCGGCCACCGTCCTGATCTTCATCGCGATCATGTGGCTCAGCACCGCGCCGATGTTCCGCGCTGACACGCCCGAGGCGGCGCAGGGCAACGCGCTGCGGTTTGCCGAGGCTGAGGGTTTCGAGCAGGTGCATGACATCGTCATGGGCCGCTGCTCCATGTGCCACGCTGCCGAACCCTTCTGGGAGGGGCTGCTTTGGGCACCCAAGGGTGTGCGGCTGGACTCGCCGGCGCATATTGCCGGGGCAGCGCGTGAGATCTATCTGCAAGCGGGCATCAGCCACGCCATGCCCCCCGCGAACCTGTCCTATATGGAAGAGGAAGAGCGCGCCGCCATCGTCGCATGGTATCGCACGGCCACGGGCGGTTGAACGCCGTCTGCCCATCTGACAGGTGGTCGAATCGCAGCAACCCATGCTAGGTCTAGCGGCATGGCACATCCGAACCCCAAGATAGGCGACAACCGCCCCATTATCCGCCAGCTGGATGAAGCCGCGATCAACCGTATCGCGGCGGGCGAGGTGGTGGAACGCCCCGCCTCGGCCGTCAAGGAACTGGTGGAAAACGCGCTGGATGCAGGCGCGCGGCGCATCGACATCGCCATGGCAGACGGAGGCAAGACCCTGATCCGCGTCACGGATGACGGATGCGGCATGTCCCCCGAAGACCTGCCCTTGGCCTTGTCGCGCCATGCCACTTCCAAGATCGACGGCAGCGACCTGCTCAACATCAACAGCTTTGGCTTTCGCGGCGAGGCATTGCCATCCCTTGGCGCTGTGGGTCGCCTGACGATCACCAGCCGCGCCGCAGGCCATGATGCCGCACAGATCACCGTGGCAGGGGGGCAGGCCGGGCCAGTGAAGCCCGCCGCCCTGACCGCTGGCACTGTGGTAGAATTACGCGATCTGTTCTACGCCACGCCCGCACGGCTGAAATTCATGCGATCGGACCGCGCCGAACAGCAGGCGGTCAGCGATGTGATCAAACGTCTGGCGATGGCCGAACCCTTCGTCAGCTTCACCCTGCGCGATGTCTCGGGCGGTGGAGAAGGGCGGGTCCTGTTCCGCGCTGATGCCGAAACCGGAGATCTTTTCGATGCGCTGCACGGACGGCTCGCTCGTGTTCTGGGCACCGACTTCGCCGACAACGCCCTGCGCGTCGATGCCGAGCGCGAGGGGTTTCATCTGACGGGTTATGCCGCCCTGCCCACCTATTCGCGTGGCTCGTCCGTGGCGCAATTCCTGTTCGTGAATGGTCGTCCGGTGCAGGACCGCCTGCTGATCGGCGCGTTGCGCGGCGCGTATAGCGATTTCCTCAGCCGCGACCGTCACCCCGCCGCAGCGCTGTTTCTGGATTGCGATCCGCAGATGGTGGATGTGAACGTCCACCCCGCGAAATCCGAGGTGCGCTTCCGCGACCCCGGCACGGCGCGCGGCTTGATCGTGACCGCCCTGCGCCACGCCCTCGCCGAAGCCGGGCACCGCGCCGCGACCACCGTGGCGACAGCCACCCTTGGTGCGTTCCGACCGGAACAAAGTCAGCCGGATCAACCCGCGCGCATCTATCAGATGGATCGTCCCAGCCTCGGTGCGCGGCAGGTTGCCTATACCGCTCAAGCTCCCGGCTTTGCCGATATGCCCGCAACCTACGCGGCCCGGATCGAGCAAACCGCGCCCGAGGGTCACGAGACCGCGCTACCCCTCGGGGCGGCGCGCGCGCAGGTGCATGAGAATTATATCATCGCCCAGACGGATACCGGCATGGTGATCGTCGATCAGCACGCCGCACATGAACGGCTGGTCTATGAACGCCTCAAACGCCAGATGGCCGAGAACGGCATTGCAGCCCAAGCCCTGTTGATCCCCGAAATCGTGGAACTTTCGCCCACCGATTGCGCGCGTCTGCTGGATCATGCCGAAGATCTGGCCCGCCTCGGCCTTGGGATCGAGCCTTTCGGCGGTGGGGCCATCGCCATCCGCGAAACCCCGGCGCTGCTGGGCGCGGTCAATGCGCGGGCGATGATCCTCGACATCCTTGACGAACTGGCCGATCAGGGGGAAAGCGCGGGCATCCAGACCCGCCTTGACGCCATCCTCAGTCGCGTCGCCTGCCACGGGTCCATCCGCTCTGGTCGTCGCATGCGGGCCGAGGAAATGAACGCCCTGCTGCGCGAGATGGAGGCCACGCCTCATTCAGGCCAGTGCAACCATGGCCGCCCCACTTATGTCGAACTCAAGCTAGCCGATATCGAACGGCTGTTCGGACGCCGATGATCACCCTTGGCGGTCAGACCTTTGCGCTGGATGATCCGGCGGTGTTGCTGACGCTGTCGGGGCTTGGGCTGACCCTGCTCATCGTGTTTCTGCTCATCCTCGCCCTGCGCGCCGCTGCACGTTCCGCCCGGGTGACAGAACCGCTGGCACAGCAAATGGCCTATCTCGCCGCAAGGGTGCAGGGTTTGGGCGATGGTCAACAGCAACTCTCCGGCGGCCTCACCCATGTGGCCGAGGCGCAGGCCGCCTCTCAGGCCCAGATGATCCGCCTGATGGAGCAGCGACTGGCCCATGTCACCGGGCAGATGACCGAGACCCTGCACGGATCCGCCCGCCGCACCGCACAGTCGCTGGGCGAGTTGCAGCAACGGCTGGCGGCAATCGACAAGGCACAGGACAATATCACCAAACTCTCGGGCGACGTGCTGTCCCTGCAAGACATCCTGTCCAACAAACAGACGCGTGGTGCCTTTGGCGAGATCCAGTTGCACGACATCGTCAGCAAGGCGCTGCCCACGGACAGCTACAAGATGCAGGCGACGCTGTCCAACGGACGGCGGGCGGATTGTCTGATTCACCTGCCCAATCCGCCCGGCCCCATCGTGGTGGACAGTAAATTCCCCCTTGAAGCCTACGAGGCGCTGCGCCGCGCCGATAACCCGAACGACCTGACCCGCGCCGCCAGCCTGCTGCGCCAATCCGTGCGCGCCCATATCAAGGCGATTGCCGAGCGGTATATCATTGAGGGCGAAACCGCCGATGGCGCGTTGATGTTCCTGCCCTCCGAAGCGGTCTATGCCGAGTTGCACGCCAATTTCCCCGAACTGGTGCGCGACGGCTTTGCCGCGCGGGTCTGGATCGTGTCGCCCACCACCTGCATGGCCACGCTGCACACGATGCGCGCCATCCTCAAGGATGCACGGATGCGCGAACAAGCGGGCGCGATCCGGCGCGAGTTGGGCCTGCTGGCGCAGGACATGGACAGGCTGGGCCAGCGCGTCGAGAACCTTGATCGCCATTTCGGACAGGCCAGCCGCGACATTGCCGATATCAAGATCAGCGCCGACAAGGCGGGGCGCCGTGCCAAGCGGTTGGACAATTTCGATTTCGAGGATGTCGTCCCCGAGGTTGACCCCGTTGCCGAACCCCTGATCCTGGCTCAGGGATTGCGGCGCGAGACCTGAGCGGCGCAATGCGAAAGGGCAGCCCCATGGACTGCCCCGCTGATCTTTCGTTGCGATTCTGTCAGATCCGGAAGAATGGCTGCGCGATGCGCGGGATCAGCTTGTTGAACCGCAACCGCGCGTCCGTGGCCGCCAGACAAATGCAATCCTCGCCAATATCCGCGATCGGCGTATGGTTCAGCTCTTCATCCGCAATCTCGATATCGCCGGGGCCGAAACGGTCGGTTTCATCGACAAAGGCGCCTTGCAGCACCAGGGTCAATTCCATCCCGCGATGGCCGTGATCCGGCACGGCCGTCCCGGCCGGGATATACAGCAGGCGGATCGAGGCATCCTTGGACGTGGGCAGGATCGACTGTTTCACGCCCATGCCGATGGATTGCCACTTCACCTTCTCCAGATCGCCGCCGACATAGTCACGCACCGGTGCCGGCAGCACTGATCCACGTGCAGCTGTGCAGATCGGAGCAGGTATCGGGGCCAAGGCACCCGATGTGATCAGGCGCATGGTTTCGGCAAAGCTGCCATCCTCCATGTCCACCATATCCGTGTCCTCCAGCAAGGCACCGCCAACACTGTCAAAGCTGGCTGCCCGCGCGCGGCATTCGTCGCACATCGATATATGCGCGGCCACGATCAGGTTGAACGCCTCGGGCAAGTTGCCGGCCGAATAGGCCATCAGCAGCGAGTCCGTCAGATGATGTTTCACGTTATGCATATGCGTATTCACTTCATTGCGTGGCGAAGCCGGTCCAACGCCAATCTGATGCGGGATTTGATCGTGCCAAGGGGAAGCCCCGTCTGTTCCGCGATTTCGCTATGCGACAGATCGCCGAAATAGGCCTTTTCGATCAAGTCCCGCTGTTTCTCGGGCAGGGCGGCTATGGCACGCCCCAGTTGTTCGCTTTCCTGTTGCAGGCTCAGGATATCGGCCTGATCAGGTTCTTCTTCGGGGCCCCAGACCAGATCTTCGGGTTCGGGGCGGCGTTGCTTGCGCAGCGCGTCAATCTTGCGGTTCCGTGCGATGGTGAACACCCAGGTGGCGACAGAGGCGCGAGAGGCATCAAACAGATGCGCCTTTTGCCAGAGTGTCGCCATCACCTCCTGTGTGCATTCTTCGGCCAGGGTTGCGTCTGCCCCGGACCTCATCAGGAACGCTTTCACCCGCGGTGCGAAATACTGGAACAGCTCGGCAAAGGCGGCCTGATCCTGAGCATCCCGGATACGGGTCATATGGCTGATCCAGTCGGTTGGATCGTATTTGGTCTTCATGGCCAACGGCTGCGCCTTCGCGGACAAATCTGTCGTGGTCCTTGTCCTACCACGCAGGGCGCGCGGGGACGAGGCGACATTTGGCTCCGAAGGATCAACAAGGTTGAACATGGTGAGGAATACGCAGGCATACCGTCACCGGATCACCGACGATCTGATTTTTCTGTAAATCATCCAAATCGCGATCTACTGCGTATTTCCACACAAGACCTACCCCAGCCTATCGGAGCAAACACCTCATGCCATTCGAAGCGGGCCGCGTTGCCCCAAGAAAAATAGCCGTCATCGGAGCAGGAATCTCGGGCATGGGGGCGGCGCACATGCTGGCCGAAACCCATCATGTGACACTGTTCGAAGCGGAGCCGCGTCTGGGTGGTCACGCCCGCACCATCGTTGCCGGCAAGAACGGCGATCAGCCGGTCGATACCGGCTTCATCGTGTTCAACTATGCCAACTACCCGCACATGGCCGCGCTCTTTGATCGGTTGGACGTGCCGGTGACCAAATCGAACATGAGCTTCGGGGCCTCGCTCAAAGGCGGGCAACTGGAATATGCGCTGACCAGCCTCTCGGCCCTTTTCGCGCAAAAGCGCAATCTGGTGAATCCCAGGTTCATCGGCATGGTGCGCGACATCCTGAAATTCAACGCACAGGCCCTGATCATCGCGCAGGATCGCAGCCTGACCACCGGACAGTTTCTTGAGAAACTGGGCACGGGCGACTGGTTCCGCGACTACTACCTCTTGCCGCTTTCGGGCGCGATCTGGTCCACCCCCGTCGAACAGATCATGGAATTCCCCGCCCATGCCATGATCCAGTTCTTCGAGAACCACGCCCTGCTGAACACGACGGGGCAGCATCAGTGGTATACGGTGCAAGGTGGGTCGGTCGAATATGTTCGCCGTCTTGGCGATGCGATGCGCGCACAGGGCGTCACCTTCCGACTGGGCACACCCGTCGATGCCGTCCGGCGCCCGCATCTGGGGGCCGAGATCAAAGTCAAGGGCGGCGAATGGGAAAGCTTCGACGAAGTGATCTTCGCCACGCATTCCGACGATTCCCTGCGCCTGCTGGCTGATCCGACGCCGGACGAGAAAGCCAATCTGGGCGCCATCGCCTATCAGCCCAACGATATCGTGCTACATGCCGATCCCGCCGTGATGCCGCAGCGCAAGGTCGTATGGTCCTCGTGGAACTATACCGAGATCATGGGCAAACAATCCGACAAGATCGATCTGACCTATTGGATGAATTCTTTGCAGCCCATCCCCAAGGATGACCCGCATTTCGTGACGCTGAACAGCACCCGACCGATCCGCGAGGATCTGATCTATGATCAGGTGACACTGCGCCATCCGGTCTATGATCTGGCCGCATTGGCCGCTCAGGACCGCGTGCGCCTGTCCAACGGGACGCGCAACACATGGTTCTGCGGCGCATGGATGCGCCACGGCTTCCACGAGGATGGCTTGGCCAGTGCCGTCGATGTCGTCGAGGCGCTGCGCCGCACCGATGTGTCACTGGTGGCTGCCCAGTGAGCCGGATCGACCATATCGCAGGCCACACATGGCATGGCCGCAAGGGCGAGGTCGAGAATGCCTTTCGCTATGGCGTGGACTACGTCCTTTTGGATGCAGAACGTCCGCAGCAGGCCCCCGCTCTGTTCGGGCGCAACCGCGCCAATCTGACCTCGGTCTGGGATAGCGATCATGGCGGTGCGCCCAGGCAGGGGCGCGGCGCCCCCTGGGTGCGCGACGTGCTGGCCGCCAATGGGATCGACGCGCCAGCGCGAATCGACTTGCTGACGCAACCGCGCGTGCTGGGTCATGTGTTCAACCCCGTATCCTTCTGGCTGTGCCATGACGCGACAGGTGGATTGCGTGTGGTAATAGCCGAGGTGACGAATACCTTCGGCGACCGTCATTCCTATCTTGTGCATCGCGACGATCACGAACCGATCACCGCGCAGGACAGGATGCGCGCGACTAAATTGATGCATGTCAGCCCCTTTCAGCCGGTCGAAGGTGGCTATGAATTCCGCTTCGACATCAAGCCGGACCGGATCGGGATCTGGATCGACTATACTAGCGGCAATGGCGGGGTGATCGCCACGCTGGTGGGGGCGCGCAAGCCCCTGACGAATGCCGGTATCCTGCGCGGGGCCCTCCGTCGTCCCTTCGGATCGCGTCGGGTGCTGGCGCTGATCCATTGGCAGGCGCTCAAACTCTGGTGGAAGGGTGCCGCCTATCGCCCCCGTCCTGAACCGCCGGTGGAGGAGGTCAGCCGGTGACATCACAGGCGGCAACCACACCGACGACAGCGGCAGGCTCGGTCAGCCTGCGGTCGGTCTCGCTTCCGGCTTACGGTGTCTTCGCCGCCCTGCTCGCGGCGGCGGGTTTGCCGATCTATATCCACGCACCCAAGGCCTATGTCGATGACTACGGCGTGTCGCTCGCCGCCCTCGGAGCGGTGCTGTTCGGGCTACGCCTGTTCGACGTGGTGCAAGACCCTTTGCTGGGCCGTCTGGCTGGATTTCTGCGCAACCAGCGTGCGCTGGCCGTCACCGGGGGCGTGATTCTTATGGTCGCCTCGATGCTGGGCCTGTTCGCCGTTACCCCGCCCATCTCCCCCCTGATCTGGTTCGCCATCATGCTGGCCGGTGTCTTTTCGGCGTTCAGTTTCCTGACCATCTGTTTTTACGCCCAAGGCGTGCAGACCGCCGACCGGTTGGAGGGTGCAGGCCATCTGCGACTGGCGCGCTGGCGTGAAACCGGTGCGTTGCTGGGAGTCTGCGTGGCAGCGGTGACGCCTGTGATGCTGGGTGGTTTCACCGGCTTTGCCTTGGGTTTCGCCCTGCTGGGTCTGACCGCACTCTGGCTGATGCGGAACGAATGGGGCAGCGAAGGCGCCATCCCCGAAGCGGGTTTTGCTCCGGTGCTGGCCGATCCGATAGCACGCCGCCTGCTGCTGATCGCACTGGTCAATGCGGCCCCCGTCGCGGTCAGTTCGACGCTTTTCCTGTTCTTCGTGGAAAGCCGCCTTGCCGCCCCCGGATGGGAAGGCCCGTTCCTGCTGCTCTTCTTTCTGTCGGCCGCCATCGCGGCCCCCTTCTGGAGCCGTGCAGCCGAACGTTTCGGGCCGAAACGCGTGCTTCTGGCGGGCATGGTCCTTGCCATCGCCGCCTTCGCTTTCGCCATCACGCTGCAAGCGGGCGATACCATCGCCTTCGCCCTCATCTGCATCGCATCAGGTGCCGCACTGGGCGCTGACATGACCCTGCTGCCCGCCATCTTCGCCACGCGCATGGCCAGAATCGCGCCGGGTGCCTCGGGTGCCTTCGGCCTGTGGTCCTTCGTGTCGAAACTCTCTCTGGCCTTCGCGGCCATCGCGCTGCTGCCCGCGCTGGAAACAGCGGGGTTCCGCGCCGGGACCGACAATTCCGAAAGCGCGCTCTGGGCGCTCAGCCTCGCCTACGGGCTGGTGCCCTGCCTGCTCAAGCTGCTGGCCATCGGCCTGCTGGCCACCACCAACTGGAAGGAGGACTAGATGACGGATCCTATCCTTTTCATGGCTTTGGGCGCTCTGTGTGTGCTCGCTCTGATCTGGGCAAAAACCCGGTTCTGGTCCTTTCTCTCCCAACGACCCGAGGATTACGCCAGCGGTATCCCTCAATTCGACCTGCGCGAACATCTGAACGGCCCCATCCTTTGCGAGGGCGTGATCTATGGTCCGCTGGGCCGTGTGACCTCGCGTTTCGTGGGCAAGTTCGATGCCCGCTGGGACGGCAACCGCGGCGTCATGCGCGAGCATTTCATCTATGACAGCGGTGCGACGCAGGATCGCGAATGGCGGCTGGAACTGGGTAATGACGGGCGGATCAAGGCCGATGCGGATGATCTGGTCGGACCGGGAAGCGGCCAGATGACCGGCTCGGCGGTGCAATTGAAGTATCGAATCCGTCTGCCCGAAGATTCGGGGGGGCATGTTCTGGACACGGTGGACTGGATGTATCTTGCGCCGAATGGAACCGTCATGAACCGCAGCCAGTTTAGAAAGTTCGGGATACCTGTGGCGGAACTGGTCGCCACGATGCGAAAGGTGGATGCGTCATGAATGACTGGCAAGGCAAACGCTACTGGCTGATCGGCGCAAGCGAGGGGCTGGGCGCGGCCCTCGCCCACAAGCTGAACGCAGCAGGGGTCGAAGTCGTCGTCTCTGCGCGGAGCGAGGATCGCCTCAAGGCGCTGGTGGCCGAACTGCCGGGCAAGGCGTCCTATGTTACCGTTGATGTCAGCGATCGTTCCAGCGTGGAGGCTGCCGCCGAACAGGTCGGCCAGATCGACGGGATGATCTATCTGGCGGGTGTCTACTGGCCGATGAGGGCGCAGGCCTGGGATGCCGAGCAGGCCGAAGCGATGGCCGACATCAACTTCACCGGTGCAGTCCGCGCGGTGGGCGCCGTGATCCCGCAGATGGTGGCGCGCGATGCAGGACATATCGTCATCACAGGTTCACTGTCCGGCTTCCGTGGTCTGCCCGGCGCCATCGGCTATGCCGCCTCCAAGGCGGGCACCATGTCACTGGCCGAAAGCCTTTACGCCGATCTGCGCAAGACCGGCATTCGCGTGCAGGTAGCCAATCCCGGCTTCATCCGCACACGCCTGACAGACAAGAACGACTTCTCGATGCCTTTCCTGATGGAACCTGATCAGGCCGCGCAAGAGATGTTCGAGCTGATGAATGATCAGGGCACGTTCAAGCGCAGCTTTCCCCGTGTATTCAGCTGGCTGTTCCGCCTGTCGCAGTTCATGCCGGACTGGATGTATTATCGGCTCTTTGCCTGAGATCAAGGACGCTTCCATTTGGAGGGATCATCTCTGTCTGGCATAGTGCCAACAGGAGGACCCCGCCATGCTGGAAATTTCCGTCAACAAAGTTGCGCAGGTCGTGTTGATGTCGCGAGAGCTGGACCGGGCCGAGGGAGAGCTGCGTGCCTTCATCGAACGACTCAGCGATGACGAGCAGATCAGCCTTGTTGCGCTGATGTGGATCGGTCGCGGCACGTTCGAACCTGAAGAGCTGGCCGAAGCGATCCAGACGGCCGCCGAAGAGGCAACCACACCCACCGCAGATTACCTTTTGGGAACACCCCATCTGTCCGACCACCTGGAAAACGGTCTGGACGCGTTGGGCATGTCGGCCATCGACGAAGAAGATGATTTGATTCGAGGCGGTTAGCACCCTTGACGGATGTCTTCCGGTGCCTTTTGGTCTGCAGTTGTGCAATTTTGCACCAAGATCGTGCAGCCATTCGCATTTCGACCCGATTTCGACGTCGCGTCAGCCATCACGAATTCCCTGACGTGGCGATGACAGAAGCGTCATGCGTGAGCAACAATTCAGAGTCCACCAAGGGGTAAAGAAATAACTTATTGAAAATAAATATTAATTTTTGAAGTACGTGCATCTTGGGCAAAAGTTTCACCTTTCAAGATCGCAAGTTCACACGTTCCCTTGAGCAGGCGTGTTTTGAATGTGCGCTCATGCAGGGTCATATTGGGTGCAGATCAAGAACGATCGCAACCAGATACCAAGGAGTTACACCATGAACCGTATTATCATGACCGCTATCGCCGCCGCCACTTTTGGATCCGTTGCCTATGCTGGCGACATGGCCGCAAACGACACGCTCGCAACCCGTTCCGAGCCCGCATCCGTCACCGTGTTCGAGCGTGACCGCGGCATCTCCGGCAGCGACACCATCGCCGCAACCGCTGGCGTGCCCTCGATGGTCGACGCTGGTCTGGTCCTCGAACCCCGCGAGCAGGCGATTGCAGAAGACGGCCAAGTGACTGTCTACAGCTTTGCCGCTCCGGCAGACAACAGCGCCGTGACCTTCTCGCCGCGCTAAGCCCTGACTTCAGACGCGGTTCCTCCCACGCGTCTGTCTGAACAGCTCCCCGTTGTTCGGAAAAACCCCGCCCCGGTTACCCGAGGCGGGGTTTTCAATTTTCATCCGATACGCTCTCGCGGTTCAGGCGGCGGTTCGGTCCACGATCTGAAGATGTTGCGCCAGCTTGTCGATCTCGGCCATCCAGCGGTCCACAAGGCGCGGATCATGCGGCGCGGCCGAAACACCGGCGGGAATCTCGCGCGCCAGAACCGATTCGACCGCAAGCGATACGGGCACCGAGACCAGCCGTGCCATCGCCGTGCCACGCGCATCGCCCCAGGCATCCATGACATATGACTTGTGCCAGACGGTCTTGCCGTCCTTCTCGGCCTTCAGTTCGACACACAGAACTACGCGGTCCGGCTCGCCCTCGTCATAGGCGTTCTCGGACCAGAACTGATCCGACATTTCCTTCAGCCGTGCGTCACCCTCTGGTCCGCTCAGGGTTTCGATCTCGGAAAACACGCCGGCCCAGGCATCAGACCAACCATTCAGGCGCAGCGTGCCGCGCACGAAATCACGCACCGGCCAGGCGGGATCAAAGCGATAATCCGCGATGAAGGGCACCGAATCCCGGTTCGGATAGACTTCAAACGTCTCGGGCGTGCGCAGCGGCGCGTCATAGCTGCTCAATGCGTTCCACGGGCGGTCCACCCGCAGTTCCGAAAAGTTGCGGATCGACCGCGACGGAGAACGCAGCGCCTTGAGCACCCCCAGCGGCGACCAGCTGAACTTGTAGCGGAAGGCATTGGCGATCTTGGGCACACCCCCGCAATAGGACAGGAAAGAAATCGCATTCTGCGGATCGTAGGCGTCCGAGGCGCGGTATTCCGCCACCAGATGATGTGCCATCAGATGGTCGATACCCGGATCAAGCCCCACTTCGTTCACCGAGCGCAGCCCCTTGTCCCGGAACGCCTCATCCAAAGCGCGCATCTCGGGCGCGATATAGGACGACGACACGAAATGCGCGTCCTTCTCCAGACACAGCTTGGCCAGCGGCACATGCCAGTCAGCAGGCAGCATCGACACGACGACATCACCCTTGGCCAGCGCCGCGCCCAGGGCGTCTATGTCGAAAGCCTCGATCCGGTCGGTCAGATCACCCACCGCCTTGCGCGCCTTCTCAACCGACCGGTTCCAGACAGCGACCTCATGCCCCGCCTCGATCAGGCGGCGCAGACCGGGGATGGCCGAGAGGCCGGTGCCGCACCAGTGAATGGTCATGGGTGTTCCTTTCCTTATTTGAACTTCAGCTTGGCTGTGACGATGGCGATCATCGCCGTGACCGAAACGATATTGGCCAGAATCAAGGGCCAGTCGACGATCATGATCCCGTAGACCAGCCACAGCGAGACCGTGGCCAGAAACAGCAACTGCGCGATCAGCGACAGGCTGCGCGTATCGCGTGTCCGCCAGACCTGAAGGGCCTGCGGGATCCAGCAGATCGTCCCAAGGACGGCAGCGGCATAGCCGATGTAAAGAGGCGTCATGTCAGACCTTTGCCAGATGGGTCAGGAACGTGTCACGCGCACGCCCCCAGACGCCGGTTTCAAGAGAATGCAGTTCCAGAAGGGTCGGCAGCAATTGGTCCGCGTAATCCTGCGAACTTTCCACCGGCAGCATCGAGGGCAGATTGTCGATCGCGGTCACGTCCAGCGGTGGCGCATCATGCACGCGCAAGGCGGGTTCCGCCCATGTTGTCGTGCGATCATAGACCTTGATCGGAGAAAAATTACTGGTCGGGTCGCAGGCGATATCGCCGATCACCGTCAGATTGCGCGGATCGGTCGGCGCGCTCGCGGGCACAAACACGGGCGTGCCGGGCCGGGCGAGGATGCAGTTGAGGAAAATCTCATGCTCCATGATCTGCGGGAACGGCCCACCGCTGGCGGTCTCGGCCATGTCCCAGCGCGTGACTTGCAGTCCCATCGCCTCGCAAAGGTCGGATGCGCCGGTGCCCACACGCCCCAGCGCACCGATGACGATGGCGCGGGGACGGTCCTGCGCGATGCTGCGCATCTCTTGGGTCAGGTCCGCCACCAGGGCGTCACGCCCGGCATAAACCCCGATCGGCCCGCAGATTCCGCCCCTCTGCTGCGCGATCCAGCATTTCAGCGAGACAGCAGCCCCCGCGAATCCCGCCCAATAACCAAAGGCCGCGACCCGGCGGCCGTTCGCATCGACAAGATATTCCAGATCGTAAAGCGTGCCGCCCCCGGCCTTGAACCGCTTGAGCAACTCTTGCCCGGCCGGTTGTCCCTTGAAGGCATGGCCGAACATGATGTGACGATGCGACAGAGGTGTTCCATCCTCGGGCAGTTCCTTCAGGCCGAAGATGATCGCATCTGCAGGCGCACCGGGCCATGCGTTCTGCGCGGCAATATTGGCGCCAGCGCGGCGATACCCTTCGATCGGAATCGCGCGGACATCGCTGTCCTCGACCGTGACCCGCACACCGGCCTTGATCAGCGCGGCACAACCTTCGGGAGTCAGGCCGACCCGTTCCTCATTGGCGCGCTGTTCGGCGCGCACCCACAGATGTGTCATGTTCAGGTCTTTCAGCAGGTGAATTGGCCCGCACCATAGACAAGGCAAAGAGCGTCTTAAAGATGCGTTTGTGCGTATTGCCGGTCGGGCCGGTCCAGATGCGGCACTGCGTTGAACTGGGTCAGCGCCATATCACTGCCCAGCCGATGCAAGCGGTGCACGGATGTATTCATGATCGCAATGCAGGCCCGCGCAAAGGCAGGCGTGCCCAACCCCATCGTTTGCCGCAGCACCATCCCGATCAATCCACCCGATGTCACCACCAGCGCAGGACCACGTCCCCCCGAAATCTCGGTGATCGCATCGGTCGCCCGTGCCGTGAAATCGGCGAATGTTTCGGGCGGGCTGTCGATCTCGTCCGCCTCCCACGCAGCCAGAAGACGCGGCATGTAGCTGACGAAACCCTCGCGCGAGTCGGGCAGGGCCGCGCCATGTTGCGTTCCGTAAAGCTGCGCCAGCGTGAAGAATTCCATCTCGTTCAGCCGCGGGTCCTGCACGATCTCGGCATATTGCCCAGCCCCCATGGCGGCGGCTGTTTCCAGATGCCGGATCAGCGTGCCGCAATAGACGCGGCTGATCTGCTCGCGCGTCTCGGTCAGATGCTCGCCCAGCCACGCCGCCTGCTGATGGCCAAGGGGGCTCAGCTTGTCATAGCCATGTTCGTCCCGTGCCCCGGTTTGGGCCTGTCCATGCCGGACAAGGGTGATCTGCGACATCCGCCTCTCCATCTGACTGCGCCGCAGACCTAGGCCAGCACCGGCGGCAGCGCAACCGCCAAGCCGCGCACTGGACATCCCCGGCGGATGAAGATTGTGTAACAGCCGACAGACAGGAAAGGGCGTCGGATGCAGGTGAATGGCGAAAGGTTTCTCAAGGATCTGCATGATCTGCGGCAGTTCGGGGCATCAGGAATCGGAAAGGGCGTGGTCCGCCCGGCCTATTCCGCAGCCGATATCGCTGCGCGCGAATGGCTGGCAGGGCGGATGCGCGACGCAGGGCTGGAGCCGCGCTTCGATGCGGTGGGAAACCTCTTCGGTCTTGCCCCCGGACGTTCCCTTCTGATGGGATCGCATAGCGACAGCCAACCCGAAGGCGGGTGGCTCGACGGGGCGCTGGGTGTCGTCATCGCCCTCGAAATCGCCCGTTCCACGCAGGAGGCTGGCGGCCCGCCTGTCTCGGTCGCCAATTTCCAGGACGAAGAAGGCCGCTTCGGTGTCACCACCGGCAGCGCGATCTGGGCGGGGCAACTTCCGCTGGCGCGTGCCGATACCCTGACCGACAGCGCAGGCGTCACCTTTGCGGCGGCGCGGGCCGCGATGGCGCATCTGACGGGCGAACCCATCGACCCCAAACGCTTCACCGGCTTTGTCGAATGTCACATCGAACAGGGGCCGTGGCTTCATGAATCCGGGCAGGCCGTCGGGGTGGTCACCGACATCGTCGGCATCCGCGACATGACCATCACGATGGAGGGCGAGCAGAACCACGCGGGCACCACACCTATGCACCGCCGCCGCGACGCGTTTCAGGCACTCTCGGCCTTCAACGCCGCGCTGAACGACCGTCTGCGCAACATCGTGACACCGCAGTCCGTCTGGACCATCGGTCATGTCAGCCTGCATCCCGGGGCCCATTCCATCGTGCCGGGGCGGGTGGAATTCTCGATGCAATGGCGCGACGGCGACACGGCGCGCCTCAAGCGGATGGAGGATGTGATCCGCGACACCGTTGCCGAAATCGCCGCCGCCCATGGCATGAGCCTGTCCTTCTCGGACATGCTGGGGCTGGAACCCGTGGCGATGGACCCGTCCTTCCGCGCCGCATTGGGCAAATCCGCTGAATCCCACGTTCCCGGCCGCTGGCGCGAGATGCAATCCGGCGCGTTGCACGACGCAACCAATGTCGCGGCCCTGATGCCCGCCGCGATGATGTTCGTGCCGTCCATCAATGGGATCAGCCACGCCTTCGCCGAAGATACAGCAGAAGACGACTTGCTGACCGGGCTTCACGTCATGGCTGCCGCGCTCCCCGATCTGGCAAAGACCCGCTGAAGCTTCTTCTTGCCGGAAATATCCCGGGGTCCGGGGTGGAACCCCGGTCCTGACCTATCCGGTCCAGACCACATCACCCACAAAGATATAGCCCGCGCCATAGATCGTCTTGATCAGGCGCGGGTTCTTGGGGTCCTCGCGCAGCTTGGTGCGCAGCCTAGAGATGCGCACATCCATCGCCCGGTCGAAACTGTCGCCTGCCGCCCCGCCCAGAATTTCCTGCATCATCGCGCGTGAGATCAAGCGCTTGGGCCGCTCCAGAAACAGGCGCAGCACCTCGCCCTCGGCATGGGAAAAGGGTGTCTCGGCTCCACTCTCATCCCTGAGCGTGTAGCTGTCGAAATGCGCGGTCCAGCCGTTGAAGCGCGCGGTCTGGCCGGTCTGGGTCGTGACCTGCCCGCGGCGCAGGCGGGCGCGGATACGGGCCACGACCTCGGCAGGATCGAAGGGTTTGATGATGTAGTCATCTGCCCCCAGTTCCAGCCCCGTCACGCGATCCTGCACCTGCGCGCGTCCCGAGATGATGATGACAACCGCCCCCTGTTCCAGCGCCAGCCGATGCACCAGCGTCAGCCCGTCCCGGTCAGGCAGGGACAGATCGACCAGACAGATATCCGGCGTCGCGGTTTTCAATGCCGCCTCGAACTCCGTGGCGCGCCCAAAACTCATCGTGCGGAACCCGGCCTCGGTCAGCGCATGGGCCAGCATGTTCCGGATCGCCGGTTCATCGTCCAGAATCGTGACAAGAGGCGCGGTCATTCCGGCGTAGCCCCCCTTTGCAGAAAGGCATGCAGGCCTGTGGCTGTGAAGGGCTTGGTCAGCACCGGAACCTGCGCGCTCGCGGCGACATGACAGGGATGATCGGGCGGCAAGGAGGTCATCAGCAGGCAAGGTGGATGCCCCTCGGGCAGACGGCCCAGAAGGTCCAGTCCGGTGGCATCCCCTTCCAGCGTGATATCCGACAGGATCAGCGAAATATCAGGCAGTTGCGCCAACAGGGCCAGTGCTTCCTCCACGGTCGCGGCCTCGATCACCGCATGCCCCTGATCGCGCAGCATCTCGCGGATGCCCGCGCGCAGGTCGGGGCTGTCCTCGACCAGCAGCACCAGCCCCGGCACCAGCGGAAGGGCCGAGGGGCGCAGCGGCAAGCGCAGCCGAACCTGTCCACCGCTCTCGGTATTGCCGATCCAGACACGGCCTCCGGCCAGCTTGACCATGTCATAGACCATGGCCAGCCCCAGACCCGTGCCTTCGCCGCCCTTGGTGGTGAAGAAGGGCTCCAAGGCATGTTCCAGCGCCGCCTCGGAAAATCCGGGGCCGGTGTCGCTGACAGTGAACTCGGCCCATGTATCCTGCAGCGCCGTGACATCCAGCATGATCTCACCCGCCGCGCCACAAGCGTCGCGCGCGTTCAGGATCAGGTTCAGAAGCGAATCCTGCAACATGCCGGTATCCAGCATCAGCGCGTCATGGGCGATGTCATTGCGGATGGTCAGGGTGATCCCCGGCGGCAGCGCAGGGGCGGCCAGCGTGTCAAGATCAGCCAGCACCGCGCGCAGATCGGCCGGTGCGGGGTGCCATTCCCGCGCGCCGGTGATATCGGCGATCCGGTTCAGCAGCGCGCCGCCGCGATGGGCTGCGGATAGTGTTGCCGTCACCAGATCGCGCGCATCAGGCGGCAGGCTCATCCGTTGCAGACGCGACTGGCTGCCAAGGATGATGGTCAGCAGGTTCGAAAAATCATGCGCCATCCCGCTGGTCAGTTGCGCCGCCATCTCCCGCCGCCGTGTCTGTTGCAGGGCGCTGCGGGCCTGCGTTTCCTCGGTCACGTCCATCGACAGGATATAGACCCCGTTGATCTGCCCATCCGGGGCACGATCCGGGGTAAAGGCCGCGCGGATACGGCGCGAGCTTTCCTCGTCGTTGAACTCAAAAACCGAGGGCGTGCCGAAGAAGGCGGCATCCAGATGCGGCTGGATCGCGGCATAGGCAGACTCGCCCAAGGCGGTGCGGATCGGCAGACCAAGGATATTTGCCGGACGCCCCGGCATCACCACCCCCAGCTTGCGGTTCGAAAACGTATAGCACCGGTCACGTCCCACATGCGAAATATGGGCCGGCATCATCTCGGTCGTCAGACGGGTGCGCGCTTCGGTTTCGGTCAGCTGGCGCTTGGCCTCCTCCAGTGCCGTGACCGTCGCCTCCAGCTTGCGGTTGGTCGCGCTCAGTTCCTCGGCATAGGACAGCACCTTGTCACTCAACTCGGCCGACCGGGCGCGCAGCAACGCCTCCTGCTGCTTGGTGCGGGTGATATCGGTGTAGACCGTCACCCAGCCCCCCTGCGGCAGGGGCGAGCCTTCGACGCTGATGCTGCGGCCGTCCGGGCGCAGGCGCTCCATGTAATGCGGCTCAAAGGCGCGGGCCTGTTCGACACGCATCTGCACCGCAGCGTCCAGATCCTCGACCGGCCCATATTCACCCCGGCTGGCCAGAAAGCGGATCGTGTCCTCGAAGGCGGCCCCCGGCGTGGTCAGTTCCGGAGGCAGGCCGAACATCTCGCGGAAGGGGCGGTTGCAGACCACAAGCCGCAAATCGCTGTCATAGATCGACAGGGCCTGCTGGATCAGGTTCAGCCCGGCCATGGTCATTGCCGATGTATCAATCTGTCCCGTGCTCATGATCATCCCTCTGGTGGGACATGGCTAACACCCTGCGACGCGCCCGCCTAGGGCCAAGGGCCGCGAATCGTCCTGTTACAATTCGTAACAATTGGGAAATCATCAGGAAAAAGTTGACGTAGAGCGTAAGGGGTGCACCATCAAAGATCGGTAAAGAATCGCCGCTCAAGGTGGTCACCGGCCCGGAGGGAGAACGGGCACAAGGGAGGAATAGATTTGGCACAGTCGTCACAGGCGACCGGTGGACACACGTCCATACCGGCGCTGTTGCAGCGCAACGCCCAACGGTTCGCGGACAAGCCCGCTTACCGTGAAAAGGAATTCGGCATCTGGCAGACATGGACGTGGAAGGATGTTCAACGCGAAGTGAACAATCTGGCCCGCGGCCTGATCAACCTTGGTGTCAATGAGGGTGATTTCATCGCCATCATCGGCAGCAACCGGCCACAACTGTATTGGTCGATGGTCGCGGCGCAATCCGTGGGCGCGGTTCCCGTGCCGCTCTATCAGGACTCGGCCGCCGAAGAGATGGCCTATGTGCTGGACCATTGCGGCGCGCGCTTCGTGATCGCCGAAGATCAGGAACAGGTCGACAAGGTGATCGAGATTCAGGATCGCCTGCACCAGTTCGAACATATGATCTATCTCGATCCCCGCGGATTGCGGAAATACGACCACTCCCACCTGCATGACTTCAGACATGTGCAGGAACAAGGCCATGCCGCGCGCGATGAATTGACGCCCGAACTCGAGCGGCGCCGCGCCAAGCTGGACCTGACCTCGACCTGCGTGATGCTCTACACCTCGGGCACCACGGGCAAACCCAAGGGCGTGGTCCTCAGCAATCGCAACATCATCGAAAGCGCTCAGAACTCTTCCGAGTTCGACAATCTCGGGCCGGGCGAGGAAATTCTGGCCTATCTGCCGATGGCGTGGGTGGGCGATTTCATCTTCTCGGTCGGGCAGGCCTATTGGACGGGCTTCTGCGTGAATTGCCCCGAAAGCGCCGAAACCATGATGACCGACCTGCGCGAAATCGGGCCGACCTACTACTTCGCCCCGCCTCGCGTGTTCGAAACCCAGTTGACCAGCGTCATGATCCGGATGGAAGACGCCAGCCGCATGAAGAAATGGCTGTTCGACACCTTCATGGCCCATGCCCGCAAGGTGGGCCCGTCGATTCTGGACGGCAAGCCCGTCGGGTTCATGGACCGTCTGAAATATGCCTTGGGCAACATCCTGGTCTATGGCCCGCTCAAGAACACGCTCGGGTTCAGTCGTGTCCGCATCGGCTATACCGCCGGTGAGGCGATCGGCCCCGAGATCTTCGATTTCTACCGCAGCCTTGGCATCAACCTGAAGCAGCTTTACGGCCAGACCGAAGCCACGGTGTTCATCACCATGCAGCCCGATGGCGAGGTGCGCTCGGATACCGTGGGTGTGCCAGCACCGGGGGTCGAGCTGAAGATCGGCGACAATGGCGAGGTTTACTACCGCAGCCCCGGCGTTTTCGAATGTTACTACAAGAACCCCGAAAGCACCGCCGATACCAAGGATGCCGAAGGCTGGGTCGCCACGGGCGATGCGGGCTTCATCGAAGAAAGTTCAGGGCATCTGCGGATCATCGACCGCGCCAAGGACGTGGGCAAGATGGCCGATGGCCGCCTGTTTGCGCCCAAATACGTCGAGAACAAGCTGAAGTTCTATCCCAACATCCTTGAAGCCGTGGTCTTCGGCAATGGCCGCGATCGTTGCATGGCCTTCATCAACATCGACCTCAGCGCCGTAGGCAACTGGGCCGAACGGAACAACATCGGCTATTCCTCCTATCAGGAACTGGCCGGTCACCCGAAGGTGCTGGATCAGATCCAGTGCCATGTCGAGGAGGTCAACCGCTCGGTGGCCGAAGATCCGATCCTGTCGGGCTGTCAGATCCACCGCTTCCTGATCCTGCACAAGGAACTGGACGCCGATGACGGCGAAATGACCCGCACCCGCAAGGTCCGCCGCCGGATCGTCGAGGACAAGTATAACGATCTGATCACCGCGCTGTATGACGGATCAGAGCGGATCAGCACCCGTACCGAAGTCACCTATGAGGACGGGCGCAAGGGATACATCAGCGCGACGCTCGAAATCCGCGACGCAGCGGTGCAACCGGACACCACGCAGAAGATGGCAGCAGAATGAACCAGATGAGCACGGAAGGTTACACCACCGCTGACGGCCGCCAGATCGGTGGCGTGTTGATGGAGATGAAGAACATCACGCTGCGTTTTGGTGGCGTGAAGGCGATCACCGATATCAGCTTCGATATCCGCGAAGGCGAGATCCGCGCGATCATCGGCCCGAACGGTGCGGGCAAATCCTCGATGCTGAACGTGATCTCGGGCTTCTACGTCCCGCAGGAAGGCGAGGTCTGGTTTCGCGGTGCAAAGCGCCCGCCGATGAAACCCTATCAGGTGGCCCAGCAGGGAATCGCCCGCACCTTTCAGAACATCGCCCTGTTCGAAGGGATGAGCGTTCTGGACAACGTGATGACCGGCCGTCTGACGCATATGAAAACGGGCATGGTCGCGCAGGCGATCTGGAAAGGCGCCGCCGAGAAGGAAGAGGTCGAGAACCGCGAAGTTGTGGAAAAGATCATCGACTTTCTGGAAATTCAGGCGATCCGCAAGACCCCCGTGGCGCGTCTGCCCTACGGTCTCAAGAAGCGCGTCGAACTGGCGCGCGCCTTGGCCGCCGAGCCCAAGCTTCTGCTGCTGGACGAACCCATGGCAGGGATGAACGTCGAGGAGAAAGAGGACATGTCCCGCTTCATCCTTGATGTGAATGACGAATTCGGCACCACCATCGCGCTGATCGAACACGATATGGGCGTGGTGATGGACCTGTCCGACCGCGTCGTCGTGATGGATTACGGCAAGAAGATCGGCGATGGCACACCCGACGAGGTGCGCAACAATCAGGCGGTGATCGATGCCTATCTGGGGGTGGCCCATGACTGAGCCCCTTACGACCAAACCCGTCACCACGATCCACGGTTTCGCAGGGAGTGTGCCCCATGCCTGAACAACTTTTCTTCGCGCTGGAAGTGATCCTGAACGGCCTGATGGCCGGGGTTCTCTATGCGCTGGTGGCGCTGGGTTTCGTGCTGATCTACAAGGCCAGCGGCATCTTCAACTATTCTCAGGGCGTGATGGCCCTCTTCGCCGCCGCCACGCTGGTGGGGATCATGGACGGTCAGGTGCCCTTCAGCCACCTGATCAACGCGATCTTCGGCACCAATGTGCATCATTTCGGCTGGCACATTCCGGCCCTTCTGGGGATCCTGCTGACCATGGGGGTCATGGTTTTCCTGGCCTGGGCCGTGAACCGCTTCGTGTTCAAGCATCTGGTCAATCAGGAACCGATCATCCTGTTCATGGCGACCATCGGTCTGGCCTATTTCCTTGAAGGTCTCAGCGATCTGATGTGGGGCGGTCAGCTCAAGACGCTGGATGTCGGCCTGCCGCAAGGCATGAACGCCACGCTGGATGAAGTGACGTTCAACCTTTTCGGCTACGGCTTCTTCATCGACAATCTCGATATCGTGGCCTCGATCGTGGCGCTGATCCTCGTGGTCACGCTCACGCTCTACAGCCAGTATTCCAAGCAGGGTCGCGCTCTGCGTGCGGTGGCCGATGACCATCAGGCCGCTTTGTCCGTGGGAATCTCGCTGAACTTCATCTGGATCCTCGTCTGGTCCATCGCGGGCTTCGTGGCGCTAGTCGCAGGCATCATGTGGGGCGCGAAATCAGGGGTGCAATTCTCGCTCTCGCTGATGGCGCTCAAGGCGTTGCCCGTGCTGATGCTGGGCGGCTTCACCTCGATCCCGGGTGCCATCGTGGGCGGGCTGATCATCGGCGTGGGTGAAAAGCTGTTCGAATTCACGCTGGGCGGCATGATGGGCGGCGCCACCGAAAACTGGTTCGCCTATGTGCTGGCGCTGATCTTCCTCGTGTTCCGGCCGCAGGGTCTGTTCGGCGAAAAGATCATCGAAAGGGTCTGACGATGCGCAAGCTGATCGCCATCATCAATGTCGTCGCCTGGTCGGGGTTCTGGGCCTTTGGATATCTGGCCCTGACCGCCGGGGACCTGACGACCTCGCAGATCACCACCGCCAGCCTTCTGGCTGGACTGGGCTTCGTCACGGGCGTCATCGCCTATCTGAAACTGTCACATGCGACGCCGTCCGTGCGCCACATGTCGAAAATCCGCGAAGAGGGGTAAGGGCAGATGTTCTACCGTGAGGCAGGCGACTTCAAGACATCCTATGTGGATGACAACCAGACCTTCCCGATCAAATTCGACCGCTACCGCTATTACGCGGTGCTGTTCATCGCCTTCGCAATCATCCCCTTCGTGCTGAACGATTACTGGGTGAACGCGGTCTTCATGCCCTTCCTGATCTATGCCATCGCGGCGATCGGGTTGAACATCCTTGTCGGCTATTGCGGACAGGTCAGCCTTGGCACCGGCGGTTTCATGGCCGTGGGCGCCTATTCCTGCTACAAGTTCATGACCGGCGTGGATATCTGGTGGGGCGGCGAATTGCTGTTCCGCCTGCCCGAATTCAACATCTTCTTCAGCGTGCTGATGGGTGGCGTGATGACCGCGCTGGTGGGGCTGTTGTTCGGCCTGCCGTCGCTCAGGATCAAGGGATTCTATCTGGCCGTGGCGACGCTGGCCGCGCAGTTCTTCCTGGTCTGGATGTTCAACCGCGTGTCCTGGTTCTACAACTACTCGGCCTCGGGTCAGATCTCGGCCCCCGAGCGCGGCCTGTTCGGCGTGGCGATCTCGGGACCCAACGCACCGGCCTGGGCGATGTATCTTTTCTGCCTTGTCTTCCTTGCCGCCTGCGCAATCATCGCACGCAACCTGACCCGCGGCTCCTTCGGGCGCAAATGGATGGCGATCCGTGACATGGACATCGCCGCCGAGATCATCGGGGTGGACCCGCTGCGCGCCAAGTTGAGCGCCTTCGGCGTATCGTCCTTCTTCGTCGGCATCTCGGGCGCCCTGTTCTTTGCGATCTACCTCGGCGCGGTCGAGGTGGGCGAGGCCTTCGGCATCCAGAAATCATTCCTCGTGCTGTTCATGGTCATCATCGGCGGCCTTGGCTCGATCTTCGGCTCGTTCGCAGGGGCGGCCTTCCTCGTGCTCTTGCCGGTGTTCCTCAAGAACTTCCTCGTGGGTGGCCTCGGCTGGCCCACCGACCTTGCCGCGCATCTGGAATTCATGATCGTCGGCGCATTGATCGTGATCTTTTTGATCGCGGAACCGCACGGCCTTGCGCAGCTCTGGCGCGTGACCAAGGAAAAATTGCGGCTTTGGCCCTTCCCGCACTAGGGCGGGGGCAAGGCAATCTATTCGAAGGCTCGCCTTCGGACACCACCATCGGAAAAACCAAGGGAGGATAACCCGATGAAACTGAAACTGATCACTGCGGTAACCGCGGCCATGATGGCCGCGGCCCCGGCGATGGCCGACCTGACCTTCTCGGCGCTCAGCTATCGCACAGGACCCTATGCGGCGAACGGCATCCCCTTTGCCGATGGCTATCAGGATTATTTCACCCTGATGAACGAGCGTGACGGCGGCATCGGCGGCGAGCGCATCAACCTGGTGGAATGCGAAACCGCCTATAACACCGAAAAAGGCGTGGAATGCTACGAGGCCACCAAGGGCCAGGGCGTTCTGGTGTATCAGCCGCTGTCCACAGGGATCACCTATCAGCTGATCCCCAAGGCAACCGCCGATGACATCCCCATGCACACCATGGGCTATGGCCGGACCTCCGCCAAGAACGGCAAGGTCTTCAGCCATATCTTCAACTATCCCGCCAACTATTGGGATGGGGCCTCCATCGCGATCAAGCATATCCTCGATGTGAACAACGGCGACATCAGCGGCAAGAAGATCGCGCTCGTCTATCACAACTCGGCCTATGGCAAGGAACCGATCCGCACGCTGGAAGAACTGGCCAAGAAGCACGGTTATGAGCTGACCCTGCTGGCGGTCGATCACCCAGGCCAGGAACAGAAAAGCCAGTGGCTGCAGATCCGCCGCGAGCGTCCGGACTATGTCCTGATGTGGGGCTGGGGCGTGATGAACTCGGTCGCCATCCAGGAAGCCGTGAACATCCGCTATCCCATGGAGAACTTCATCGGCATCTGGTGGTCGGGTTCGGAAAACGACGTGCTGCCCGCTGGTGAAGGTGCCAACGGCTACAAGGCGCTGACCTTCCACAACCTCGGCTCTGACTATCCGCTCTATGCCGACCTTCAGAAATACGTGAAGGACGCAGGCAAAGCGGCCGGCGCAGGCGACCAGATGGGCACGGTGCTCTACAACCGTGGTCTGTATGCTGCAATGCTGGCGGTTGAGGCTGCCAAGACAGCACAGGGCATCCATGGCACCGCGCAGATCACCCCTGCGATGATGCGTGACGGTATGGAAGCGCTTGAGATCACCGAAGAAAAGATGGCCGCGCTCGGCCTGCCGAACTTCGGCCCGACTTTCAGCGTCTCCTGTGAAAACCATGGCGGTGACGGCTTTGGCGCCGTGAAGCAGTGGGATGCCGCTGCTGGCGAGTGGAAGATGATCACCGACTTCTTCCAGTCGGATCAGGACGTCCTGAACCCGCTGATCGAGGAAGATTCGGCTGCTTACGCCGCCGAAGCCAACATCACCCCGCGCTGCGAATAAGCGCGACGAACTGCGGGCAGCTCTCTCGGCTGCCCGCAGGACCCGGATATTTGAAGCAAGAAGAAGCCTGAACGCTGCTCTTCCAAAAGGTGGGCGCGTTAACCTTAACGGAGCGTGAATGATGCTGGACGCAGGCCGGACCGACGAGACCCTTCTTGAGGTCAACAATATCGAGGTGATCTACAATCACGTGATCCTCGTGCTCAAGGGCGTGTCGCTTAAGGTGCCCAAAGGCGGGATCACCGCGCTTCTGGGTGGCAACGGCGCGGGCAAGACCACCACGCTCAAGGCCATTTCGAACCTGCTGCACTCCGAACGCGGCGAGGTGACCAAGGGCAGCATCACCTATCGCGGCGAACGCGTGCAGGATCTGAGCCCGAACGATCTGGTGCAGAAAGGCGTCATCCAGGTGATGGAGGGGCGGCATTGCTTCGAACACCTGACCGTCGAGGAAAACCTGATGACCGGCGCCTATACGCGCAAGGACGGCAAAGGGGCCATCGAGGCGGATCTCCAGATGGTCTATGATTATTTCCCCCGCCTGAAAGAGCGGCGCAAAAGCCAGGCAGGCTATACCTCGGGTGGCGAGCAGCAGATGACGGCGATCGGCCGCGCCCTGATGAGCCGCCCCGAGACGATTCTGCTGGACGAACCCAGCATGGGTCTTGCACCGCAGCTGGTCGAAGAGATCTTCACCATCGTGAAGAACCTGAACGAGAAAGAGGGCAATACCTTCCTTCTGGCCGAACAGAACACCAACGTGGCCCTGCGCTTTGCCCATTACGGCTATATTCTGGAATCGGGCCGCGTCGTGATGGACGGCCCCGCCGCCGATCTGCGCGAGAACCCGGATGTGAAGGAGTTCTATCTGGGTGTCTCTGAACAGGGCCGCAAATCCTTCCGCGACGTGCGCTCCTACCGCCGCCGCAAACGCTGGCTGAGCTGACGACTCGGGCGGCACTCCACAGATTGGTTCTTTTGCGAAAGGTCTGCCATGACCCGCTATTTTGATGAGCTTGAAACCCGCAGCCCTGATCAGCGCGCGGCGGCACTGGCCAAGGCCTTGCCGGACCAGATCGCACGGGCCAAGGCGCTGCCCGGCTATGCCGGTGCGCTGGATGGGGTGAATCCTTCCAGCATCACCTCGGTCGAGGCATTGGCAAGGCTCCCGGTGCTGCGGAAATCGGATCTGGGCCGCGCGCAGGCCGGGGCCGCTCCTTTCGGTGGGCTGACGACACGGCCCGCCAGCGGCTTTGCCCATATCTTCCAGTCCCCCGGTCCGATCTACGAACCCGGCGGCACCGAGCATGACTGGTGGCGGATGGGCCGTTTCCTGCATGCCTGCGGCATCGGGCGTGGCGATATCGTGCAGAACTGTTTCGGTTATCACCTGACACCTGCGGGGATGATATTCGAATCCGGCGCGCGCGCGGTCGGCGCTGCTGTCCTGCCCGCCGGCACCGGCCAGACCGAATTGCAGGTGACCGCCAGCCGCGACGTGGGTGTGACCGCCTATGCGGGAACGCCGGATTTCCTCAAGGTGATCCTCGACAAGGCGGATGAGATGGGCGTGACGCTGGCCATTACCCGCGCCGCGGTCGGGGGCGGGGCGCTTTTCCCCTCGTTGCGCAAGGAATATGCCGATCGCGGCATCCTTTGTCTGCAATGCTATGCAACCGCCGATCTGGGCAATATCGCCTATGAAAGCGCCGCACAGGAGGGGATGATCGTCGATGAAGGTGTCATCGTCGAGATCGTGACCCCCGGCACCGGCAATCCTGTCGCGCCCGGTCAGGTGGGCGAGGTTGTGGTGACCACGCTCAACCCCGACTACCCGCTGATCCGCTTCGCCACGGGCGACCTGTCCGCCGTCATGGAGGGTATCAGCCCCTGCGGACGCACCAATACACGCATCAAGGGCTGGATGGGTCGCGCCGATCAGACCACCAAGATCAAGGGGATGTTCGTGCGCCCCGAACAGGTGGCGCAGCTTGTCGCCAAACACGCCGAGATCAGCCGCGCCCGCGTCATCGCCAGCCGCGAGGGCGAGATGGACGTGATGACCGTGCAGATTGAAGCCGCAGGCGGCAGCGCCGACGCTTACGCCAGCTCCGTCGCCGAGGTGCTCAAGCTGAAGGGCAAGATCGAACTGCTGACCCCCGGCAGCCTGCCCAATGACGGCAAGGTGATCGAGGATCAGCGCGTTTACGACTGATCCGCACCACGCCCCTGCACAAATGAAAAGACCGCCCCGAAGGGCGGTCTTTTCATTTGGATCGCGCTTCGATCAACCCTGACGGGCTTTGAACCGACGCTGTGTCTTGTTGATGACGTAGACGCGGCCTTTGCGGCGCACGACACGGCAGTCGCGATGCCGGTTCTTGAGCGAGCGGAGCGAGTTCTTGACCTTCATGGTCTTCTCCTATCAGTCGCGGCGCGGGCCTTGCGCCTTGTGGTAGCCATGCCCCTGTGACGGGACGGTGAAATGGCCCCCGGAGGGGCCAGCGAAACATCCCGTCACCGGAATGGAGAAATCATGGTGGGCGATACAAGGTTCGAACTTGTGACCCCTTCGATGTCAACGAAGTGCTCTACCACTGAGCTAATCACCCATGATACCGGACAGAGGCCTTGCCCCCCAAACGAAGAGGGGCGCGGATTTCCGCGCCGGTTCGTGGTCTATAAAAGGAGTCGGAAGCGGGATCAAGGGCTTTTGGCAAACCGATTTATCGCGCTATGATGAACCCGAAACAAGGATATCACATGACAGCGGTTGCCTATCACCTGATCCGGCCCGAACAGACCCGCAGCAGCGTCGTCTTTGCCTCGCCGCACAGTGGGCGCGACTATAGCTGGAGCTTTCTGCGCCGTACCGTCCTGAATGAACATACGATTCGCACGTCCGAGGATGCCTTTGTCGACCGTCTTTACGAAGCAGCCCCCGGTTTCGGCGCGCCGCTTCTTCTGGCCGGCGCACCGCGCGCCTTCATCGACCTGAACCGCAGCGCGGATGAATTGGACCCGGCCCTGATCGACGGGGTGCGCGGACTTTCGCACAATCCCCGTATTGCCTCGGGTCTTGGAGTCGTGCCGCGCGTCGTCGCAGGTGGCCGTGCCATCTATCGCGGCAAACTTGATCTGGATGAGGTGCAGGGCCGCATCAGCCGCTATTGGCGCCCTTATCACGCCACCCTGCAACGCCTGCTGGACGAGGCGCATGGCCGCTTCGGTGAGGCGATCCTGATCGATTGCCACTCCATGCCGCATGAGGCAATGGACGGCATCGCCCGCTCCGGGGCGCGGCGGCCCGATGTGGTGCTGGGCGACCGCTTCGGGGCCTCGGCCTCGGGCTGGGTCGTTGACCAGATCGAAGCCGCGTTCGAGGGCACGGGTCTGATCGTCGCGCGCAACGCGCCTTTTGCCGGGGCCTATACCGCGCAACATTATGGTCGCCCCGCGCGCCAACAACATGTGGTTCAGATCGAGGTGGACCGTTCGCTCTACATGAACGAACAGCTGATCCGCCCGAATGGCAATTTTGCCACCTTCCAGAAAATCCTGACCGGCGTCATCGCCCGCATCGTCCAGATCGGTGCCCGCGAACAGCGACTGGCGGCGGAATAGCGCGGATCACCGCAACGCACGGCCCTTCAGAATGGCCTCCTCGCCGAACCGGGCGCGGATCGAATCCGTGGCCCGCTCGGCCTTCTGCCGCGCCGCGGCTTGTGGGTCCAGCAGGTCCTGCGACAGATCGGCTGCCGTCTCGGGCACCAGATCGGACAGACCGACGCCGATCAGACGATAAGGCCCTGCCTCGGGTCCCTGATCGAACAACGCCCGCGCTTCACGATACAGCCGATCCGCCAATTGCGTCGCATCGCGCAGCGCATGGCGGCGGGTCAGGATGCGGTGATCCGCGCGCTTCAGCTTCAAGGTGACCACACGCCCCGCAATGGCCTTGGCCTTGGCCCGGTCCGCGACCTTTTCCGCCAGCCGCCAGATATGGCCGTCCAGAATGTCAGGATCTGACGTGTCCTCGTTGAAGGTCGTCTCGTTCGAGATGGATTTCATCGGGCTGTCGCGCGACACGCGGCGATTGTCCTGCCCCCGCGCCAGATGCCACAGCCGGTCCCCCATCGTGCCGAACCGCGCTGTCAGATCCCGCGCCTCCCAGCGCAGCAGGTCGTCGAAACTGCGGATACCCGCTGCCTCCAGCGCCGCCTGCGTCGCCTGTCCCACGCCCCAGATCATCCTGACCGGCTTGCCGCGCAGGAACGCCATCGTATCGGCCTGCCCGATCACCGAAAACCCATGCGGCTTGTTCAGGTCTGACGCGACCTTGGCCAGAAACTTGTTATGGCTGAGGCCGATGGACCCGGTCAAACCCAGCTCCGTCTTCATCCGACGCACCAGCCGTGCCAGCATCACCGCAGGCGGCGCGCCATGCAGCCGCGCGGTGCCGGTCAGGTCCAGAAACGCCTCGTCCAGCGACAGGGGCTCGATGGCGGGCGTCAACTCCTCCATCATCGCGCGGATGGCGCGCGATGCATCGACATAGGCCTGCATCCGTGGCTTGATCACCACCGCTTCAGGGCACAACTTCAGCGCCTGAAACATCGGCATCGCAGAGCGCACCCCTTTGATCCGCGCAATATAGCAAGCCGTGGACACCACGCCGCGCCGCCCGCCACCGATGATCACGGGCTTGTCCGCCAGCGCCAGGTTGTCCCGTTTCTCGACCGACGCATAGAAGGCATCGCAATCCATATGCGCGATGCTCAGGCTCTCCAGTTCAGGGTGACTGACGAGTCGCGGACTCCGACAGGCCGGGCAGCGAGGGGCTGCGTCGAACCGGGTCAGGCAGTCGCGGCACAGGCTGGACATCGGGGAAATTCCGGACACGGGGATGGGTAGGCGATAAGTTTCATCATATAGAAGCGGAATGACACAGGAAACCGATATCACCGATCCCCATTTCGTCGGGGCCAAGCTGGCGCTGTTCCTTGGGGATCATCTGGCCGTGATCCTGCGCGACGCGCGCCCTGATATCCCATGGCCGGGCCGTCTGGACCTGCCCGGCGGCGGACGCGACGGGGACGAAAGCCTCGTTCAATGTGTCCTGCGCGAAACACATGAAGAACTGGGTCTGGTCATCGCACCCCATGCCCTACGATGGGCACGGCGCTTTGCGGGCACGTCCGGCCCGGTCTGGTTCTTCGCCGCCCATCTGGAGTCCGGACGGGCGCGCGATGTGGCCTTCGGCAACGAAGGGCAGGGCTGGCGGCTGATAACGCCGCAGGCCTATCTGACCGACAGGCTGGCGATCCCGCATTTTCAGGACAGGCTACGCCTTTATCTCGGTGACACGGGATAAATCACGGATTCCCCTGGACCGGACATCAGGCTATTGTGCCGGCATCTTTGGGAGTGGATTTCATGGAAGACAATTTGACAGACCTTCTGGGCGGCAACGCCGTATCTCTGGCCTTTGCCGTTCTGGTGATCGTATCGCTCTACAAGGCGATCAAGATCGTGCCGCAATCGGAAAAGCATGTGGTCGAACGCTTTGGCCGTCTGCGCACCGTGCTGGGGCCGGGCATCAACTTCATCGTGCCCTTCCTCGATGTCGTGGCACATCGCATCTCGGTGCTGGAACGCCAGCTTCCCAACGCCGAACAGGACGCCATCACATCGGACAACGTGCTGGTGAAGGTGGAAACGTCTGTCTTCTACCGCATCACCGAACCGGAAAAGACCGTCTACCGAATCCGTGACGTGGACGGCGCGATTGCCACCACCGTCGCCGGGATCGTGCGCTCTGAAATCGGCAAGATCGAACTGGATCAGGTGCAGTCGAACCGCGCTGATCTGATCCTCAAGATCCGCGATCAGGTCGTCGCCATGGTCGATGACTGGGGGATCGAGGTGACGCGGGCCGAAATTCTGGACGTCAACCTTGATGCCGCCACGCGCTCGGCCATGCTGCAACAGCTCAACGCCGAACGTGCCCGCCGCGCGCAGGTGACCGAGGCCGAAGGGCGCAAGCGCGCCGTCGAACTGGCTGCCGATGCCGATCTTTATGCCGCCGAACAGCAGGCCAAGGCCCGCCGCGTTCTGGCCGATGCCGAAGCCTATGCCACAGGCGTCGTGGCCGATGCGATCAAGGAAAACGGGATCGAAGCCGCGCAATATCAGGTTGCGCTCAAACAGGTCGAAGCCCTGCAAGCCGTCGCCGTGGGTGAAGGCAAACAGACGATCCTGATGCCTGCCTCCGCGTTCGAGGCCTTCGGCAATGCCTTCGGCCTGCTGAAAGGGCGTAGCTGATGATCCTCTGGCAGGAATGGTGGGTCTGGATCGTGATCGGCGTGACGCTGGCCGTGGCCGAGGTGATGTTGCCCGGCTTCATCCTTCTGGGCTTTGCCATCGGCGCAGCCCTCGTCGGCTTTTTGCTGCTGATCGGCGTGCTGGGCGGCAATCTTTTCGTGCTGATCCTGATCTTCGCGATTGCCTCGCTGATCTCATGGATCGCGCTGCGCCGCCTGATGGGTGTGCGCAAAGGTCAGGTCAAAATCTGGGACCGCGATATCAACGACAACTGAAACGCTCGGGGCGGTTCACGCCCCGCGCAACTGCTCCAGAATATCCAGCGCCGCCTGTCGCGGATCGGCCGCCTGCCAGATCGGGCGGCCGACCACGATGTGATCGGCCCCATCCGTCACCGCCTGTGCGGGCGTGGCGATCCGTTTCTGGTCGCCTTTGTCCGCCCCCGCAGGCCGGACACCCGGTGTCACGATCAACCGCCCCGCCGCCTCCGGCAAGGCCCGGATCAGCGCCGCCTCCTGGGGCGAGGCGATCACACCATCCGCCCCCGCCTCAAAGGCCCGCGCTGCCCGTTCCAGCACCAGATCGGTCACATCCCCCGCCTTCATCAGCCCCGCATCCAGATCGGCGCGGTCCAGCGATGTCAGGATCGTCACCGCCAGAATCTTCATCGCCTTGCCACCAACACCGGCCCGCGCCGCCCGCACCACATGCGGATCGCCATGCACCGTCAGGAAATCCAGATCATAGTGTGCCAGACCGCGCACGGCAGCCTCGACCGTGGCCCCGATGTCGAACAGCTTCATATCCAGAAAGATGCGCTTTCCGTGCTCTTGCTTCAGCTCATTCGCCAGTGCCAGCCCGCCACCCGTCAGCATCCCTAGCCCGATTTTATAGAACCCGACCGCATCGCCCAGCGTCTCGGCCAAGGCCAGGCCCTCCAGCGCGTTGGGTACATCAAGGGCAACGATCAGGCGGTCATCAGCTGTGGTCATGACAGGGCATCCTCTGGTCCGGGGGGTCGCGCGGTGTTACCCGCTGCCCCGCCCCCCGGCAAGACTTGAGATTGCCAATCGCTCCAGCGCCAGACGTGCTATCCTCAGGCCAGCAGCCCGTCTGCCAGCAGGATCTCGCGCTTGCCGCTGCGATACTCGGGCATTCGGCGTAGTTGCCTTATCGCCTCATGCATAAGCGCATGTCTGTGCTCGGTCGGCTCGATCTGCGCCAGCGGCAGATGGCAATCCACCAGCACGCGCCCGCTGTCCGACGTAATCGCCACATGGGCCCGCGTCAGACTGTCGTGATCATTGGTGTTCAATGCGGTGATGTCGATCTGCGTGATGAACATGGCTTCTCCATTTCTGTCCCTATCCCTTTGCATATCGCCCGCAAAGGGCAGAAGTGGGGCGCGGAACGGATGAATTGCGGACTTTTTCGGGGACTGAAGATTTGCCCCCGCTTTGGACTTGAACAGGTTGCGCTGCGCAACCATCTTTGATCCGAGGCCCGGATCAGGGTGTGCCGCAGGGGCGGGCACCGCAACACACGGGCGCTTGAACAAAGGAGAAAGACCATGGACTTGAACAAGTTCACGGAGCGGTCGCGCGGTTTCATCCAAGCCGCCCAAACCATAGCCATGCGCGAAAATCACCAGCGTCTGGCACCGGAACACATCCTGAAAGCCTTGTTGGACGACGATCAGGGTCTGGCCAGCAACCTGATCAAGCGCAGCGGCGGCAATCCCGCCCGCGTGACCGAGGCGCTGGCGCTGGCCCTTGGCAAGATCCCGAAAGTGTCGGGCGATGCCGGGCAGGTCTATCTGGACAACATCACCGTCAAGGTTCTGGATGAGGCAACCAAACTGGCCACCAAGGCCGGGGACAGCTTCGTGCCCGTCGAACGCATCCTGATGGCGCTTTGCATGGTCAAATCGCCCGCCAAGGACGCGCTGGATACAGGTGCCGTCACCGCACAGAAGCTGAACGAGGCGATCAACGACATCCGCAAAGGGCGCACCGCCGATACGGCCAGTGCTGAAGAAGGCTATGATGCCCTCAAGAAATTCGCGCGCGACCTGACGCAGGCCGCCGAGGAGGGCAAGATCGACCCGATCATCGGCCGGGACGAGGAAATTCGCCGCGCGATGCAGGTCCTCAGCCGCCGCACCAAGAACAACCCGGTCCTGATCGGCGAGCCCGGCGTGGGTAAGACCGCCATCGCCGAAGGTCTGGCGCTGCGCATCGTCAACGGCGACGTGCCGGAATCCCTGCGCAACAAACGCCTGATGGCGCTGGATATGGGCGCGCTGATCGCAGGTGCGAAATATCGTGGCGAGTTCGAGGAGCGTCTGAAAGCCGTCCTGAACGAGGTGACGGCGGCGGCCGGAGAGATCATCCTCTTCATCGACGAGATGCACACGCTGGTCGGTGCCGGTAAATCCGACGGTGCTATGGATGCGGCCAACCTGATCAAGCCCGCTCTGGCGCGGGGCGAGTTGCACTGCGTCGGTGCCACCACGCTGGATGAATATCGCAAATACGTGGAAAAAGACGCGGCCCTCGCCCGGCGTTTCCAGCCGGTGATGGTCTCGGAACCTACGGTCGAGGATACGATCTCGATCCTGCGCGGCATCAAGGAAAAGTATGAGTTGCACCACGGTGTACGGATCAGCGACTCGGCCCTTGTGGCGGCGGCGACCCTGTCGCACCGTTATATCACCGACCGTTTCCTGCCCGACAAGGCGATCGACCTGATGGACGAAGCCGCCAGCCGCCTGCGCATGGAAGTGGACAGCAAGCCCGAAGAACTGGACGCGCTGGACCGCGAAATCCTGCAAAAGCAGATCGAGGCCGAGGCATTGCGTCTGGAGGATGACGTGGCTTCAAAGGATCGTCTGGCGACGCTGGAAAAAGATCTGGCCGAACTGCTGGAACGCTCTGCCGAAATGACGGCAAAATGGCAGGCCGAGCGGGATAAGCTGGCGGGTGCCCGCGACCTCAAGGAGCAGCTGGACCGCGCCCGTGCCGATCTGGAAATCGCCAAGCGCGAGGGCAATCTGGCGAAGGCGGGCGAGCTGTCCTATGGCGTGATCCCCCAGCTTGAGAAAAAGCTGGCCGAGGCCGAGGAAGTCGGTGCCGATGGCGTCATGGTCGAAGAGGCCGTGCGCCCCGAACAGATCGCGCAGGTCGTCGAACGCTGGACGGGTATTCCGACCACCAAGATGCTGGAAGGCGAACGGGATAAACTGCTGCGGATGGAAGAAGAACTGGGCCGCCGCGTGATCGGCCAGCGCACCGCCGTCAAGGCCGTGGCCAACGCTGTCCGGCGCGCGCGGGCGGGGCTGAACGATGAGAACCGCCCGCTGGGCTCGTTCCTCTTCCTCGGGCCGACGGGTGTGGGCAAGACCGAGCTGACAAAGGCTGTGGCCGAATACCTGTTCGACGATGACAGCGCGATGGTCCGCATCGACATGTCCGAGTTCATGGAGAAACACTCGGTCGCGCGTCTGATCGGTGCCCCTCCGGGCTATGTCGGCTATGACGAGGGCGGGGTGCTGACCGAAGCGGTACGTCGCCGCCCCTATCAGGTGGTGCTGTTCGACGAGGTCGAGAAGGCGCATCCCGATGTCTTCAACGTGCTGTTGCAGGTGCTGGACGATGGGGTGCTGACCGACGGGCATGGCCGCACGGTGGATTTCAAGCAGACGCTGATCGTGCTGACCTCGAACCTTGGGGCGCAGGCGTTAAGCCAGTTGCCCGACGGGTCAGACGCTTCCGAGGCCAAGCGGGACGTGATGGACGCGGTGCGGGCGCATTTCCGGCCGGAGTTCCTGAACCGTCTGGACGAGACGATCATCTTCGACCGCCTGTCGCGCAAGGATATGGACGGGATCGTCGAGATCCAGCTGCGCCGCCTGCTCAAGCGGTTGGCGGGGCGCAAGATCGCGCTGGAGCTGGACGCGAGCGCCAAGACATGGCTGGCGGATGAAGGCTATGATCCGGTGTTCGGGGCGCGGCCTTTGAAGCGGGTGATCCAGCGGGCGCTGCAGGACCCTCTGGCCGAGATGCTGCTGGCGGGTGACGTCAAGGACGGGGCTACCGTGCCCGTGTCCGCTGGGCCGGACGGGCTGATCATCGGGGACCGCATCGCCGCGTCGAACCGACCCAAACCGGATGATGCCGTGCTGCACTGACGCCCGTCATCCGACCTGAAACAGGGGCCGCAGGGGAGACCCTGCGGCCCTTTCTTTTGGGTCTGTCCCACCGTGGGACATTTTCCAGACTGTTTTATTTCAGTGGGTTACACGCCCAACTTAGGGAAATTTTAATGAATTGGGGGCTAGCGTCGCCAGGGCGCATCGCCTGGGCGCGGGTATTGATCACTTGGGAATGAATGACAACGGGATGCTGTGGGTGGCGGGTTTCATTGATCCAGAGAGATGCGGATACCTGCGATGGCATCGCTTGAAAATACACCATTATGGTGTTAAATGACGGAAAAGAAGAAACCGTCCTATGATCTTGCAGCGATCCAGTCCGCAGCGGGGGCGACGATGAGTGTTACAAGTGGCGCTTTGCGTGGTGCTGCCGAAATGGGGATGACACGCGCCGATATGATGCGCGTCATCAAAGGGCTGTCCCGCCGGGATTTCTACAAGTCGGTGACGACCCATCAGGATCATTCTGTCTGGATGGATGTCTATCACGGGCGGGCGGATGGCCATGAGATTTATATCAAGGTCGTGCGGGATGTGGTGACCGCCTTCACCTGCACGTCCTTCAAGGAGAAATGACATGTCCAGCGATGCAAGCCCGCGCCGGCATCCCGAAACAGGCGCTGTTCTGCTGCGCGGGGTGCGCCGCGTCACGCTGTCGTTCCGGTCGCAGCAAGAGGTGATCGACCTTCCCGGCTGGTATCCTGCGGATTATCCGACGGCAGAGAATGGTCTTCATGATCCGGCGGATATGCAGGTGTCCGACCGGGCTATCACACGGATGAAGGCGCGCGAGGCCGGATTGCTGACGCCGGACCAGATCCGGCAGGTTCGCAAGCGGTTGCGCCTGACACAGCGCGATGCAGGGCGGATCATTGGCGGGGGGCCAAATGCCTTTCAGAAATACGAGGCGGGGGATGTTCTGATCAGCAAGGCGGCGGATTCGGCGCTGCGGCTGCTGGCCAACGATCCGGCACGACTGGCGGAACTGGTGCCGTCAGTCTGATCCGCGCGGTGAGGGCTGGAGCGGTCGGGGCAGTAGACCCGGATGGCGGGTTCTGGAAATTGATTGCGTCATATGATGAAACGCACGTCCATGTTCGGAGTAGAACGGGACAGCCCGTGCAGATCAATCTGTCCCAACACGCCCCTGTCGCGATACTTCTGCTTCAATCGATGCTGGTACGGAAAGGGCTGGGCCTGGATATATGCGGTGTTCATCCTGAGGCTGTCTGACGCCCCCTCTACCCCTCGGGTTGCAACCAGTGTTCCACCAGATCGAAGATGTCATCGACCAGACCCGGTGACTTGGCCATCGGTCCTGTCAGGCGGATGATCCAGCCGTTCGGGGCCCGCACGCGGGTGAGGGTGACGCCCTGATGCAGGGTGAGGCTATGGCGCGGGCGGTTGGGTTTGCGGTCGGGGCCGGTGTCCGGCTCGGTCAGGATGGTGTTGAGGATGGGGCGCAGCGCCTCCCATTGCTGGGGCAGGCCATGGGCCGGGGTGGCATTGGCGGCCAGCGTGGCGATGATCGCAGGCCCACCGCCAAGGCGCAGGGCGGTGGCGAGGCGGTCCATGCGCGCGGTGCTGAGCGCCTCGGGCGTGCGCAGGGGAGAGTCGATCAGTGTATCGACCACCAGAAAGAAGCCGCGCAACCGGGCGCGCTGTTGGCGGCTGGCGGCGGGGTAGAGGGTTTCGACAGCGCCGGCGGCATCGGGAAAGGTGCCTTCCTCAAGCAGGCGCAGGATCAGGCGGCCTTTTTCCCACGGGGAGATCTGGGCGCGCACCTCGTTCTCGGTGACCATGGCGGCCAGGGCTGCGGGAATATCGCCGGGGTTGCAACACAGCGCGGGGATCGTCTCATACCCCATCGCGCGGAAGGCCATGAAGCGGCGATACCCGGAGATCAGGCCATAGGGGTGGGGCTGATCGTCCTCCTGCACCAGACCGAAGACTTCGATCGGCTGGCGCAGGCCGATGGCGGTGATCGAGCGGATCAGATCGTCCAGCGCTGTCGGGTCTGCAAGGGTCCGGTCGCGGGGCAGGATATCGGCCGCGATGTCGCGGAGCGGGATTTCGGTCAACTTCATCGGCATCTCCTGCGGCTGGGGGCAGTATGGGGCAGGAGACGGGGTGTTGCGGTTTGTGGTCAAGCGGCGCGCGGTGGGGTGCGCAGCAAGAAGGGCGGGCATCGCGGCCCGCCCTTCCCGGTCACCCTGAGAGGGAGATCAGGGTGCGATCACTCGGGGATGATCACGGTGTCGATGATGTGGATCACACCGTTCGAGGTTTCGATATCGGCGGTGGTCACATTGGCGCCGTTCACGGTCACGCCGCCTTCGGTCATGATCGTCAGATCACCGCCCTGCACGGTCGTTGCCATCATCTCGTTGGTCAGGTCGGTGGACATCACTTTGCCCGGCACGACGTGATAGGTCAGGATCGCGGTCAGCTGGTCCTTGTTCTCGGGCTTGAGCAGGTCTTCGACCGTGCCGGCGGGCAGGGCGGCGAACGCCTCGTCCGTGGGGGCGAAAACGGTGAACGGGCCTTCGCCCTTGAGCGTGTCCACCAGACCGGCGGCTTCGACGGCGGCGACCAGCGTGGTGAAGCTGCCAGCCTCGACGGCGGTGTCCACGATATCCTTGGAATGGGTGTCAGCGAAGGCCGGGGTCGCGATCAGCGCGGCTGCGGTCATGGCAAGATAAGTTCTGCGGAACATGATGATCTCCAGTATATGTGTCGTCGATGCCTGCATTGGCAACACTAGGACTACTCGCCAGATCCGACATTGGTTCAGCGGGGATTTCCGCCTGTCCTGCTTGACGAAAAACGCCGCAGCGCTAAGCCACGGCGTTTCGCGATTTCCAGTGATAACCTTGTGATCCCGCGCGAGTGTGGCGTGATCAACACGCCCCTGACGGGTGGGTCGTCATTGCCCGATCGCGGTCTTTGCGATGGTGTCGAGAAGGGCCTGCACCTCTTGCATCGGGCCTTCGGGATAGGTGCGATAGCCGATCATCGTCTGATCCGGCGTGTCGGGCGAAACGGCGACGAAGATGTCATAGGGGCAGAAGACGATGTTCATCGGGTCCGCCTCCATCACCTTGCGGGACACAGCGGCGGAACAGAAGCTGTAGACATCCGCCTTGGTGAAGATGGTGACATCCGAGCCGACATCGCCCTTGGTGCGTTCCAGCATGTCGCCCACATGCGATGTGGCGTCGATCACCAGACCCTGGTCGATGATCGCATTCTCCAGCCCGAAGATCACGTCTTCAAAGGGCTGGTCCGTGGTATAGGTCACCATGTCCTGGGCCTGAACCGTCGTTGCCGTCAGCGCCGCAAGGCACATCCCGATCATGAGCTGTCTCATCGTGGTCTCCTCCTGTTTGGGGCAAGGCCCCTGTTCGGCATGAACCTGTCCGGCCATGCCGGTATGTGGCAGGAACCTGTCTTGCCGCGGACTCATTATCTCATCAGTCTAGAGCCTGTGCCACCTGCTACCTTGATACAAATCAAAAGGATTGAATATATGGATTTCGCGATGAATGCGCTTTTGCTGCTGGCGCTGCTGTTCGTTCTGGTTCTGGGTATCGCGGTGCTGATGGCGATGATCTTCTTTGTCGCCGACAAGGTGCAGACCGGGGATGCGGTGCGGCGGAATTATCCGGTGATCGGGCGGTTCCGGCATCTGTTCACCGCGTTGGGCGAGTTCTTCAGGCAGTATTTCTTTGCCATGGACCGCGAGGAGATGCCCTTCAACCGGGCGCAGCGGGACTGGGTTCACAACGCCACCAAGGGGCAGGGTAATACGGTGGCCTTCGGATCGACGCGGAATCTGTCGATCCCCGGCACGCCGATATTCGTGAACGCGGTGTTCCCGCCGCTGGATGACCAGTTTTCCGTCACGCAGCCGATGATCATCGGGCCGACGGCGGCGATCCCGTATCGTGCGAAGTCGATCTTCAACATCTCGGGCATGAGTTACGGCGCGATTTCCCGCCCGGCGGTCGAGGCGCTGAGCCGGGGGGCGGCCAAGGCGGGGATCTGGCTGAATACGGGCGAGGGCGGGCTGTCGCCCTTTCATCTGACCGGGGCCTGCGACATCGTCTATCAGATCGGCACGGCCAAATACGGTGTGCGGGACGAGCATGGCAACCTGAGCGACGAAAGGCTGCGCGCGGTGTCGGATCATCCGCAGGTGAAGATGTTCGAGTTGAAGCTGGCGCAGGGGGCCAAGCCCGGCAAGGGCGGTATCCTGCCCGGTGAGAAGGTGAATGCCGAGATCGCGGCGATCCGGGGGATTCCGATGGGCTTGGACAGTGTCTCGCCCAATCGCCATCTGGATATCGACAGTTTCGAGAGCTTGCTGGACGTGATCGGCCATATCCGCAAGGTGACGGGCAAGCCGGTGGGGTTCAAGACGGTGATCGGCTCGTCCGAGGCGTGGGAGGATCTGTTCACCCTGATCAATGCGCGCGGAGCGGAGTCGGCCCCCGATTTCATCGCGGTGGATGGCGGCGAGGGTGGCACGGGGGCCGCCCCCATGCCCCTGATCGACCTTGTGGGGATGCCTCTGCGCGAGGCTTTGGTGCGGGTCGTCGATCTGCGCGACCGGCACGGGTTGAAGGAACGCATCCGCATCATCGCCAGCGGCAAGCTGGTGAACCCGTCCGATGTGGCCTGGGCCATTTGTGCAGGCGCGGATTTCGTCACCTCGGCGCGGGGGTTCATGTTCTCTCTGGGCTGTATCCAGGCGCTGAAGTGCAACAAGAACACCTGCCCCACGGGGATCACGACGCATGACCCCAAGTTGCAGCGCGGTCTGGTGGTCGAGGACAAGTTCCTCAAGGTCGCCAATTACGCCACCTCGATCATCAAGGAGGTGGAAACCATCGCCCATTCCGTCGGCGTGTCCGAGCCGCGCCTGATGCGGCGGCGGCATGTGCGGCTGGTGCAGGCCAATGGCGAGTCGATCCCGATGAACAAGATCCGTCCAAGTTACAATCCGGCCACGCCATTGTGAGGCAATGTGGTTTTGCCAAACGGCAAAGCCGGGATACATGCCTGTATATAAAGTCATAGGAGGGGCGCATGGCCTATCGTTGGAAATCCGATCTGCACGAACGCGATGTGACGCCCGAAAGCGTCTATCTGAACCGCCGCACGCTGCTGGCGGGGGTGGCTGGCCTTGGGCTGGCGGGTCTGGCCGGGCCGGGCCGGGCGCAGGATGGTGGCTTGAAGCCCAATACATGGGAAGAGATCACCACCTATAACAACTTCTATGAGTTCGGCAGCGACAAGGGTGACCCGGTCAAGAATGCCGGGCGCATGACGATTGCGCCATGGACGGTCAAGATCGACGGGATGGTGGACAAGCCCGGAGACTATGCCTTCGAGGACATCATGGCGCGGATGACGATCGAGGAGCGGATCTACCGTTTCCGCTGCGTCGAGGCATGGTCGATGGTGATTCCGTGGAACGGGTTCGAACTGGCCGATCTGCTGGAGATGGCGGGCGTGCAGTCGGGGGCGAAATATGTGGCGTTTGAAACGTTGCTGCGTCCCGAGGAAATGCCGGGCGTGCGCTATCCCGTGCTGGACTGGCCCTATGTCGAGGGGCTGCGTCTGGACGAGGCGATGCATCCGCTGACCATCATGGCGACGGGGATTTATGGCCGCGATATTCCGAACCAGAACGGCGCGCCGATGCGGCTGGTGGTGCCATGGAAATACGGGTTCAAGTCGATCAAGTCGGTGGTGCGGATCACCCTGACCGACAAGGAGCCGCCGACAAGCTGGAACAAGGCGGCGCCGCGCGAATACGGCTTCTATAGTAATGTGAACCCCGAGGTGGATCACCCGCGCTGGAGCCAGGCGACCGAGCGACGCGTGGGCGGTGGCCTGTTTGCGCGCAACGAGCCGACCTTGATGATGAACGGTTATGCCGATGAGGTGGCCAGCCTCTATGCCGGCATGAACCTGACCGAGAATTTCTGAGCGATGCTGGCGGAGCGTGTGAATGGCGCGGTCCGCCGCGTGCCTGTGTGGCTTATCTATGTGGCGGGGCTGCTGCCTGCGCCATGGTTTCTGTATCTGGGCCTGACCGGGGGTCTGGGGGTCGAGCCGATCAAGGCGCTGGAACATGAGTTGGGGTTGTTCGCCTTGCAGCTGTTGGTGGCGGGTCTGGCGATCACGCCCTTGCGGCGGTTCGCCGGGATCAACCTGCTGCGGTTCCGCCGTGCAATCGGTGTTCTGGCCTTTACCTATGTCGCGCTGCATCTTCTGGTCTGGCTTGTGCTGGATGTGCAGGCCCCCGCGCGGATCTGGGCCGATATCGCGAAGCGGCCTTATATCACCATCGGGATGATCGGGTTTCTGGCGATGATCCCGCTGGCGCTGACCTCGAACAACTGGTCGGTGCGGCGGTTGGGGCCGCGTTGGCGGCAGGTGCACAAGCTCACCTATATCGTGGTGCTTCTGGGGGCGGTGCATTTCGTGATGCTGCGCAAAGGGTTTCAGCTTGAACCGTTGGCCTATCTGGCCGCGATCGTGATCCTGCTGGCGCTGCGCCTGCCCTTCAGGGCCGTGTCACGCCGCGTGAACCGGGCCTGATCCGGGTTCACCGCAGACAAGACCTGCAAGGTTCATGAGCGGGTGACGCGAATCCTTGCATGAAATCCGGGCAGTTTGTGAAAACCGCGTCGCGCTGTTCGGGTGTTTGAGTCGGTTCTACGGCCAGAACGACTCTTCTGATGTGTCGCAAGAGGGCGTCGTGTGACCGTTCGGGGGGTGTTCCGACCTGTGAGTCCATGCCCGATGGCGGGCCGTTTGTGGACAGGTCTGTGGATAACGCAACATCTAGTCGTTGACCCTGCGAGAGGCGGGAAAGAAAGTTGCCCCAGCGGGCCGCGCGGCGCAACTCCTGCAATCTAACCCTCTCAAATACCTTGGAAAAACGCCTCGATGAAAAAATTATGACGTTTGTGAAAAAAGCACTTGCGGCCCACCGCATCAAACCGTAGAACCCCCCTCACGGCGACGCAGAGACGCGGCGCTGGGGACCGGACGGAACGAGGTAGCGGTGCTGCTGAGGGAGATCCGGGTGAGAATTTGGGGATAGATTGAGCGG
>JAMWZC010000013.1 GCA_024304985.1 Paracoccaceae bacterium | reverse complement strand
CGGCCGCTGGGACACCTCCGCCCTCATCAAACGCCTGCGCGCCGCGGGCTGAACCACCGTTTCATCTTGCCATAAATACTCAAAAAACCTCGCCGCACATTCAATGCGGCGAGGCTTTCGAGAACAGATGGATCACCACGATCCCGCCCAGAATCATCGCCATCCCGATCACCGCAGGCAGGTCCAGCCTTTGCCCGAACACGGCAAAGCCGATCACCGCGATCAGCACGATCCCCAACCCCGACCACAGCGCATAGACCACGCCCACCGGCATGAAGGCCAAGGTCTGCGCCAGCAGGTAAAAACTGATCCCGTAAGCCACCACCACCAGAACCGAGGGCCAAGGCCGCGTGAACTGCTGGCTCGCCTGCAAAGCCGAGGTCCCGATGGTCTCCGCCACCACGGCGAGAAGGAGGAGCAGGTAGGGCATGTGGGCGGTCCTTTGTGAGTCGGGGCAGGGGGAGAGGATGGACCGGGAGGCGTGGGGAGGGAAGGGGACTTCCGAAAAGCACAACCCGTTGACAATGGCTCAGTTGCCGACGCCCGGAACTGTCCCAAGGGAATTATATGCCGACAATATGTCGATCCCAAGCAGCCGAATACCCACGGCAAGCAAGATCAAAACGGCTGTGCTGATCAACGTCGAGACAAACCCGGATTTCACGGAACGCCATATGCCCGCTGACTCTTCAATTTTCGCAGCAGCCTGCTCAATCCGACCTGAAACGGCATCGCTTCTGATACCGGGTACCGCAGACTCTACCATCTGGTTCGCATAGGCCAGCAATATATCCTGTGCATCCTTTCGATATCTATCAAGCTGATCAGACGTACCAACAGCTTTGTAAAATTCAATATCTTGCGCCGTCGTTGGTAAAGACCCGGTCTCGGCCTCGATTTCTTTGGCCCATTGCCTTTTATGCTTCTTGTACAAAGCATAGGCTGTCAAAGCCTCAAGGTCGGTGTCATTCTCACCAACCAATCTGTCGAAAATAGGATTCCGCGACACTAACAACCTGCCACTATTTATTTGGAATTCGCTCGCCCGACCCGTGCAATCACTTTGGAAGCGGCTGAAAGCGCAGAGTTATAGGATTCTCGGCTCACGGTAATGACGGTATTTCCCGATGGCGTTTTCTGTTCACGAGAATTGGACGCCGAAAGACCCGAGAGTTTTCCGTTCTTCTGAACTCTGAAAACCGTGTTTACTTTTGACATGCGACCTCACTTGCCCTTCAACATATCAAGATTCTCAAATAGTAGCTCCATCATCCCGCGACAAGTCAAGCATTTAGGGAATCCCTCCAGATTGACTAATCCCCCCAAACGCAAAAGGGGCCGCCTCTCGGCGACCCCCTCCACTCCAACCTCAGGCGTCAATCACCCGGCCAGAGCCTTGTTCAGATACTCGTCCACCTTCTCCAGATAGCCGATGGTGCTCAGCCATTTCTGATCGGGGCCGACCAGCAGGGCGAGGTCCTTGGTCATGAAACCATCCTCGACGGTCTGCACCGTCACACGCTCCAGCGTCTCGGCGAAACGCGCGAGTTCGGCGTTATCGTCCAGTTTCGCGCGGTGCTTCAGGCCACCGGTCCAGGCAAAGATCGACGCGATGGAGTTGGTCGAGGTTTCCTTGCCCTTCTGATGCTCGCGGTAATGCCGCGTCACGGTGCCGTGGGCCGCTTCCGCCTCGACCGTCTGTCCATCGGGCGTCATCAGCACCGATGTCATCAGGCCAAGCGAGCCGAAGCCCTGCGCCACGGTATCCGACTGCACGTCGCCGTCATAGTTCTTGCAGGCCCAGACATAGCCGCCCGACCATTTCATCGCGGATGCCACCATGTCGTCGATCAGGCGGTGCTCATAGGTGATGCCAGCGGCCTTGAACTTGTCGGCGAATTCCTCGTCATAGACCTTCTGGAACAGGTCCTTGAAGCGCCCGTCATAGGCTTTGAGGATCGTGTTCTTGGTGGACAGATATACGGGCCAGCCCTTGACCAGACCATAGTTCATGGACGCGCGGGCGAAATCGATGATCGACTCGTCCAGGTTATACATCGCCATGGTCACGCCTGCGCCGGGGGCGTCGAACACGTCGCGTTCAATCACGGTGCCGTCTTCGCCCACGAACTTGATCGTCAGCTTGCCGGGCCCGGGGAAACGGAAATCGGTCGCGCGGTACTGGTCGCCAAAGGCATGACGGCCCACCACGATGGGCTGGGTCCAGCCCGGCACAAGGCGGGGCACGTTGCGGCAGATGATCGGCTCGCGGAAGATCACGCCGCCAAGGATGTTGCGGATCGTGCCATTGGGCGATTTCCACATCTGCTTGAGGCCGAATTCCTCGACCCGCTGCTCGTCGGGGGTGATGGTCGCGCATTTGACGCCGACGCCGTATTTCTTGATGGCATGGGCCGCATCAATGGTGATCTGGTCATCGGTGCGGTCGCGCTCCTCGATCCCCAGATCGTAGTATTTCAGGTCGATATCCAGATAGGGCAGGATCAGCTTCTGCTTGATGAAATCCCAGATGATGCGGGTCATCTCATCGCCGTCAAGTTCGACGACCGGGTTGGCTACCTTGATCTTGGTCATGTGGGATATCCCCTTTTTTGGTGAATCGGCTCTCGGGCCGGGTCATAGCGCAAAGCGCGCTATCTGCAAAGACGGTATGCGACTGTATACAGAAATTATTTGAACGGATCGTCGCGTCCCGCGCGCCGCAAGCGCCGCTCCAGCCGCCCCAGACGCCAGAGCAGCGCAAAGGCCACCGCCGAGGCACCGCCCACGCCCAGAGTCATGGGCAAGGGCGTGCCATTGAAGACCAGCGCGATGGGGGCGGCAATCAAGGCGCCCGAGACGGTGGAAATCGCCCCGATCACACTGGCCGCCGTGCCCGCCACATGGGCCATCGGCTCCATCGCGATGGCATTGAGGTTGCCCACGGTCAGCCCCGACTGAAACAGCACCGTGCATTGCCAGACCACATAGACCGCGAACATCGCATCCCCGCGCAAACCCGCCAGCCAGCACAGGGTCATAAGGGTCGACAGGATCATCTGTCCGCCAAAGGCCGCCATGGCCAGCCGCTGCATTCCCAGCCGCATCACCAGCGCCGCATTCAGAACCGAGGCGCTGCCCGTGACGACAGCCATGCCCGCGAACCATAGCGGGAATTCCGGGCCGCGTTGAAACACCTGATCAAAGACCGGCTGGATCAGGCTGATCGTGGTGAACAGCATCACATAGCCCATGCTCTGCGCCATGATCGACAGGCGCACGACTGGATGGGTCAGCACCTCGCCCACGGCCTGACGCAGGACGCTGGCCCGCATCGGGCGGCGCGCGGCGCGGGGCAGGGACTCGGGCAGGCGCAGCATCAGCCACAGGCTCGCCACGGCGGCAAAGATCACGAAGGCCCCGAACATGGCGCGCCAGCCGGCAGCGGCGATGATCCAGCTACCCACCAGCGGCGCCACGGCAGGCACCAGCATGAAGACCAGCATGATGAAGGACAGGATGCGCGCCATCTCGCGCCCGCCATAGATGTCGCGCACGATCGCCATGCCCACCACACGCGGCCCGGCCGCCCCGACACCCTGCACGAACCGGGCCAGCAGCAGCAATTCCAGCGTCGGGGCCGCCCAGGCCAGCGCTGCCCCAATCATGTAAAGCAGCGCTCCCCCAAGGATCACGGGCTTGCGGCCCCAGGAATCCGACATCGGACCGGTCACCAATGTGGCCGCCCCCATGCCCAGCACGAAGGCGATCACGATCAACTGCGCGCGATTGGGATCGGCGGGGCTCAGCTCCGCGCCGATCCGGGGCAGGGCGGGCAGCATCGCGTCGATGGAAAAGGCGATGATGGCGAACAGCATCGCGATCAGCGCGATGAACTCGCCTCGCGATGGCATCTTGCGCAGACCCTTTCCGGGCAGGTCACTGGCACCGGCAAGGGACATCAGGGATCAGCCTTCGCTCTCGTCCGCGTCCTGCGCCATGATCTCGTCGATCACCCGCAACCAGACCTCGGTCGGTTGCGCGCCGGGCACGGCATGTTTGCCGGCCACGATGAAGGTGGGGACGGCCGAGATCCCCATCTCGCGTGCCGCCGTATCGCGGTCGCGGATCTCCTGCATATCCGCATCACTGTCCAGAAGCTTGCGGATCACCGCCGCATCCAGACCGGCACTGTCGGCGATGTCGGCCAGCGTGTCGCGGTCGCCGATATCGCGGCCCTCCTGGAAATAGCCCCGCATCAGCGCCGAGACGACGCGGCTCTGCGCCCCCTCGATCCCCGCCCAATGGATCAGGCGATGCGCATCCAGCGTATTGGGCGTGCGCTTGATCCCCTCGAAATTGATCTCGATCCCGGCGGCCTCGGCATGTTCCGCGATCCGCGCATAGATCTGCACAGCCCGCTCCTTGCCGCCGAACTTCTCCTCCAGATAGGCCCGCCGGTCCGCCCCCTCGGGCGGCATGTCGGGATTCAACTGGAACGGATGCCATTCGATCACGAAAGGATGGTCGGGCCGCGCCTCCAGCGCGCGCTCCAGTTGCGCCTTGCCGATCAGGCACCAGGGGCAGATCGGATCGGACAGGATATCAAGCTTGACCATGGCGGGCCTCGTAAATCGGTTTCAGGGCGCGGCGCAGGATCTTGCCATTGGCCCCGGAGGGCAGCGCATCAAGGCGGACATATACCCGCGGTTGTTTGTAGCGTGCCAGACACGCGGCGGCAAAGGCTTTCAGATCGGCCTCATCCACCGCATCCCCCACATAGAAGGCCGCAATGATGCGCGCATCCTCCTTGACCTCGATATCGGTGACGCCCACCTCGCGGATCGCCGGATGGGTCAGCAGCGCCGCCTCGACCTCCATCGGGGACACACGATAGCCGCCCGCGTTCATCATGTCATCAGCCCGGCCCAGATAGGTGATCTGCCCGTCGGCATCCATCATCCCCTGATCGCCGGTCAGGAACCAGTCGCCCTGCATCCGGGCCGCCGTCTCGGCCTCGGCCCCGAAATAGCCCAGCATCAGGCCGGGATCGCGCCGCGCCACGGCAATCGTGCCTTCCTCGCCCAGCCCCACGGGGCCATCCGGCCCAAGGATCGCCACCCGACGCCCATCCTGCGGTCGACCCAGCGTGCCGGGGGCCGCCGGATGCGCCGGACTGCCCGAGATGAAGGTGGAACATTCCGACATGCCATAAGCCTCATAGATCGGCGTGCCGGTGGCCTCATTCCAGTGCTGGCGCACGCGGTCCGACAGCTTCTCACCAGCCGCCAGCCCGTGACGCAGCGCAGGCAGGTCGATCGTCATGGGATGGCTTAGGATCTTGCGATAGACTCCCGGCGCCGCGGCAAAGATCGTAGCCTGGTGGTCCGCCAGAAGCGCGGGCAAGGCCTCGATCGCAACCCCTTCCGCTGGAATCAGCGCGGTCGCACCCACCGACCAGGGGTCCATCAACCCGGTCCCCAGCGTATAGGTCCAGTTGAACGCCCCCGCATGCAGCAAGCGGTCCTGCGGGCCCAAGCCATACCAGCCCTGATGCATCATCCGCCGCGCCCAGATCGCGCGATGCGCATGCATCACCGCGCGCGGGATGCCCGATGTGCCCGAAGTATAGATGATATAGCCCAGCCGGTCCGGGTCTCCCATGGCATAGTCACAGGGCGGCAGGTCGCGCATCATGGCGAGCGCCGCCGTGTCGATCACCGGAAGCCCCGTCTCCTCGGGGCAGGCCACACGCGGATCACGCAGAATCCCGCGCGGCGACAACTGCGCCACCATCTTGGTCACTTCGACCGCCGTCAGTTGCGACGAAGTCGGCACAGGCACCAGCCCCACCGCAATCGCGCCCAGATAGGCCAGGGGGAAATCCACCGTATTGCCCAGCCGCATCAACAGGATGTCACCGGGCTGGAACCCCGCCGCCAGAAGGCCCGTCCCCGTGCCACGCACGGCGGCGGCCAGACGGGCGTAGGTCCAGCTATCCGCCCCATCCTGCGAGATGACGGACAGCGCGACCTTGTCCGGCAGGTCAGCCGCATGGGCCAACACATGGGCGGCCATGTTGAACGGGCGGGGGCAGGGGGCAGGGGGGCCCATGTCGAATATTGCTTGCATGGCGCCCTTGCTAGGCCCGTGCCGCGCCAGTTGCAAGTCACCCTGTGGCGGGCCATATCCCTGCGTTGCATGCGTCAGTGGCTGGCTCTATATCCACAGGTCATGAGCGACCGTGATCCCAGATCCCTGATCCGCATTGCCCGCGCCGATGGCGGCTCGGCCGTGGCCGAACCGCTGGACCTTGGGCAGCGCGTGCGCGGCCTGCGTAAGGATCTGGGCCTGACACTCGAACAGGCGGCGCGGCAGGCGGGTCTCGCGCGCTCGACCCTGTCCAAGATCGAAAACGGGCAGATGTCGCCCACCTATGATGCGCTCAAGAAACTGGCCACGGGTCTGGATATCTCCGTGCCGCAGCTGTTCACGCCACCCGCGGCGGGACAGATCACCGGACGGCGGATCGTCACGCGCTCGGGTGAAGGCGCGCGCCATGCCACCACCACCTATGAACATGAATTGCTTGCCGAAGGTCTGACACGCAAGCAGATGCTGCCCTACCGCGCCCGCGTCCGCGCCCGCCGGATGGAGGAGTTCGACGGTTGGGTCCGCCACGACGGCGAGGAGTTTCTCTATGTCCTCACCGGCGTGATCCGGCTCTTTACGGAATTCTATGAGCCCGTCGAAATGCGCCGGGGCGACAGCGCCTATTACGACGCCGCCATGGGGCACAATGTCGTCTCGGTGAGCCCCGAGGATGCGACGATCCTCTGGGTCACGTCACTGGTCTGACGCGGTCGCGCGGCTCAGAACCACCCCCGGACCGTGCGCGCCCCGCCCGAGATGTCCTGCCCGACACCTTCCACCGTGGCACAGCCCGCCAGCAGGGCCAGACAGCCCAGCCCCAGCGCGATGATCGCCAGTTTTTTCATTCTGCTCACTCCTCAAACCACCAGACATCGGGCATCCACCCGATCCGGTCGCCATAAATCGGCGTATCTGCGGGAAATTTCAACTGTTTCGCATGGGCGATACGATCAACATTGGTTGTCCAGATCGGAATGACATACCGCCCCGCCATCAGCACCCGGTCCAGCGCCCGCGTGGCGGCGATGAACTCCTCGCGGCTGTCGGTGCTCAGCATATGGTCGATCATCGCATCGGCGGCTGGCACCTGCATCCCCATCACATTGCGCGTGCCCGGCGTGCCTGCGCCTGCCGCGCCCCAGTACAGCCGCTGCTCATTGCCGGGGCTCAGGGACAGATCACGCCGGAACGGCATCATGTCGAAATCCTGCGCCGCCTCGGCCTGCGCATATTGGGCATTGTCCACCGGCCGGATCCCCGCCGTGATCCCCAGACGCTCCAGCGCCGTGCGATAGATCTCGATCACCGCCAGATTGCCGCGATCCCCTTGGCGCAGCAGGATATCCAGCGTGAAGGGTGCGCCCCTGTCATCCACCAGCCGCCCGCCTTCAATCCGCCAGCCCGCCTCCTCCAGCAGCGCCGCCGCGCGCCGCAGATCAGCGCGGTTTCGCTCGGACGCGTCTCCTTCCGGCAGGGCATATCCCTCCAGCGTACCGGGGGGCAGATCGGCCGCGAAAGGCTCCAGCAATTCGCGCACCCGGCCTGTCGCAGGCCCCGGTTCCAACCCCAGTTCCGAGTTCGAGAAATAGGACGTGATGCGCGGCTGCTTACCGCCCGTCACGGTCCCGTTGATATAGGGAAAGTTGAACGCAAGGATCAGCGCCTCGCGCACCCGCCAGTCAGACAGATGCGGTCGCGCGGTGTTCATGACAAACCCCGTCATCCCCGTGGGCCGCTCATGCGTGATCTCGGACAGGATCACATCCCCGCGCCGCACCGCGTCGAAATCGAACCGCGTCTCCCAATCCTCGGCATTCGTCTCGCGCCAGACCGTGACCGCGCCCGCCTTGAACGCCTCGAACATGACCGAATCGTCGCCGTAATACTCGATCCGGATCTCGTCCAGATTGTTGGTCCCCCGCCGGATCGGCAGATCCTTGCCCCAATAGTCCGGGTTCCGCCGCAGCGTCACGAACCGGCCCTGCTCGAAGCCCGCCACCACATAGGGGGCCGACCCGACCGGCACGTCATTGATGGTCGAGGCCGTGAAATCCCGCCCCTCCCATTGCGCCTTCTTCAGGATGGGCCGCAGCCCCGCGATCAGCGCCAGCTCCCGGTCTGCGGTGTTGAACGTGATCCGCAGACTGCGCGGCCCCGTCTGCGTGATGCTCTCGGTCTGCGCCGCGAATCCCAGATAGCGGGGATGCCCCTGCGTCCCCAACACCTCATAGGACCAGATCACATCTGCGACAGTGACCGGACTCCCATCCGAGAATCGCGCCCCCTCGCGCAGGGTGAATTCCACCCAGGACCGGTCCTCGGCCACCGTCACCGATTCGGCCAGCAGCCCGTAAAGCGAGAAGGGCTCGTCCCAATTCCGCGCCATCAGCGACTCATAAGCCAGAAACCGCAACTGCCACGGCGCGGTGCCCTTCAGGATGAACGGGTTGAGCGAATCAAACCCGCCCGTCGCCCCCTCGACCAGACGCCCGCCAAAGGGCGCATCCGGCTTCGCATAGGGCAGGGACACAAAATCAGGTGGAAGGGCAGGCTCCCCATACATAGCTATGCCATGGCGTGGCGTCCCATCCGCCAGAAGAGGCTGTGACAGGCCAAGAAAAACAAGGCTGCAAACGGCAGCCCCCCGACGAAAACGACGGAAAAAATCGCGGTCCATGCTGACGCCTATCCTGCTCTGGCCATCTATTGTTGCCATGCAGGGTAACGCTCGTTTCCCGTCTTTTCAAACTTTTAGCTTGGAAGCTGAAACAGGATTGCTTATAACGAAGGCACTGCTCGATAGGTTTCTTGCCTGTATGAAACCTGCCTCAATAACTTAACGCCGGCTTCGCGCCGGCGTTTTTTTTTGGCCCGCCAAATGACACCCGCCAGCGCCTCGTCTTTCCCATCCCGACCATGCTATGCTGCAACTGCATCATCGCCACCGGCGAGACCACGTCACTGCACAGGGAGACACGCATGTCGCTGAACGGAAAAACCGCCATCATCACCGGATCGAATTCCGGCATCGGTCTGGGCATCGCGCGCGAGCTGGCCCGCGCGGGTGCCGATGTGGTGCTCAACTCCTTCACCGACCGGGACGAGGATCACGCCCTGGCCCGCGACATCGCTGCCGAGTTCGGCGTCACCGCCCGCTACATCAAGGCTGACATGTCCAAGGGTGATGACTGCCGTGCCCTGATCACACAGGCCGGGACCTGCGACATCCTCGTCAATAACGCGGGCATCCAGCATGTCTGCCCGATCGACGAATTCCCGACCGAGAAATGGGACGCGATCATCGCGATCAACCTGACCTCGGCCTTCCATACCACCGCCATCGCCCTGCCCATGATGCGCAAGGCAGGCTGGGGCCGAATCGTCAACATCGCCTCTGCCCATGGCCTGACCGCCAGCCCCTACAAATCCGCCTATGTCGCGGCCAAGCATGGCATTGTCGGCCTGTCCAAGACCACGGCGCTGGAAACCGCGGGGCAGGGGATCACCTGCAACGCGATCTGCCCCGGCTACGTCCTGACCCCGCTGGTCGAGGCGCAGATCCCCGACACGATGAAGAAATACGACATGGGCCGCGACGAGGTGATCAAGAAGGTCATGCTCGAACGCCAACCCTCGCGTGAATTTGCCACCGTCGAACAGTTGGGCGGCACCGCCGTCTTCCTCTGTTCGGATGCGGCGGCCCAGATCACCGGCACCACGATCAGCGTGGATGGCGGCTGGACCGCGCTCTGAAACCGTTTCTCCTTGCCTGAAATATCCCGGGGGTCAGCGTCGAACACCGTTCGACGCAGGGGGCAGCGCCCCCTCACGTTTCCCCCGGATGCCATGAAAGGCACCAGCTATGACTGTGAAACAGATCAATATCGCGTTGCAGGGTGGCGGCGCGCATGGCGCCTTCACATGGGGCGTCCTCGACCGCCTGCTGGACGAGGACGATATCGAGATCGCCGCCATTTCCGGCACCTCGGCGGGCGCACTCAATGGTGCGGCCTATAAATCGGGCTGGCTCAAGGGAGGGCGCGAGGGCGCGCGGGCCAATCTCGACTGGCTCTGGTCCAAAATGGGCGCGCTGCAGGAAACCCCCGTCACCCGCTGGCTGACCGAGTTTTCGCCCACCACAGCCGCCGTCAGTTCCGCGCTGGAGAATTCGGTCGTCTATGGCATGGCCGATGCGATCACGCGCATGACCTCGCCCTATGCGCTGGGGCCGTTCTACACCAATCCACTCACCCAGATCGCCGAGGCATTCGACTATGATACGGTCTGCGCCAGTGACGGCCCGCGCCTCTTCGTGGGGGCCACCAATGTGCGCACCGGCAAGATCCGCGTGTTCACCGGCCATGACATCAGCACCGGCGCGCTGCTGGCCTCCGCCTGTCTGCCCACGCTGTTTCAGGCGGTCGAGATCGAAGATCCAGCCACCGGGCGGCTTGAGGCCTATTGGGACGGCGGCTATAGCGGCAACCCTGCGCTCTTTCCGTTTTTCGAGCCTGACCTGCCTGCGGACGTGATGATCGTGAACATCAACCCGATCATCCGCGATGACCTGCCGCGCAGCCCCAACCAGATCCAGAACCGGATCAACGAGATCAGCTTCAACGCCTCGCTGCTGCGCGAATTGCGCGCCATCGCCTTCGTCAAGCGTCTGCTGGCCACCGGCGCGCTGACCTCCGGCACGATGAAGGATGTGCTGGTGCACATGATCTCGGATGATGCGCTGATGAATGATCTGTCCGTCGCGACCAAGATCCTGCCCAACCCGGTGCTGCTGTCGCGGCTCAAGGCGGCAGGGCGCGCGGCAGCCGATGGGTTTCTGGCCGCACACAAGGATGACCTGAACCAGCGCGGGACCGTCGATCTGGCCCAGATGCTGGCCTGAGGGCGTCTGGCCCCGGCGCGTTTCCGGTCAGGCCGCCTCGGCCGGACGGCTGGGGTCCTTGGGATTGGGATAGACCAACCCCGCCGAGATGATCAACTTGGCCGCATCCTCGACGCTCATCTCAAGGACGATCAGATCCTCGCGCGGCACATAGAGCAAAAAACCCGAGGTCGGGTTGGGGGTTGTGGGCAGAAAGACACTCATCAGCGGCCCACGGTCCGACAGGATGCGCTGCGCCAGTTCGCCCTTGGCCTCGGTCGAGATGAAGCCGATCGCCCAGATCCCCTTGCGGGGATATTCGATCAGGCAGGCTTTCTCGAAATTGCGGTCGGATTCGGCGAACACTGTCTCGGCGATCTGCTTCACCCCGGAATAGATCGACCGCACGACCGGCATCCGGTGCACCAGTGACTCGCCAAAGCGGATCAACGACCGCCCGATCAGGCCCTTGGCGATCCAGCCCACGATCACGGTGAAGATCAGGAAGATCACCACACCCAGACCGCGCAGGTTGATGTCAAAGTAATTGCCGGGATTGAACCGGTCCGGCACCAGCGGCAGCACCACGCTGTCCACAAAGCCCATCAGCGACCAGATGAACCAGATCGTCAGCGCAATGGGCGCAATCACGATGATCCCGGTCAGAAAACTGGACCGCAGGCCCGACAACGGGCCAGTGCGGCGCGGCGCCGGAGTCTGTTCAGGATCGAATGGCTTGGTCATCTCTCATGTCCGGGGGCGGTTTGCCCCCAACTATCTAAGCGGTCGGAAAGCGCGCCACAATGGGCAGCGTCCTCACCGTCCGGGTGTCACCGACCCGCCTCCCAGTTTTTCCACCACCAGCGCAGAGGCCACCGCCGCCCCAAGCCGCGCATTGTTCAGTACCAGCGCGATATTCGCCTCAAGCGAGGCACCGCCCGTCAGATCGAAGATCCGCTGCAACAGGAAGGGCGTCACCGCCTTGCCCACGATCCCCAGCGCCTCGGCATCGGCCGTGGCCTGCGCGATCACCGGGGCCAGTTCCGCCCGGCTGATCTCGGCCGCCTGCGGGATCGGATTGGCGATCAGCTGCCCGCCCGGCAGATCCAGCCGCGCCCGCATCCGATGCGCCCGCGCAATCGCCTCCGCACTGTCCAGCCGCAGCGGCGCCTTGATCCCGGACCGCGCCGACCAGAAGGCCGGAAAATCATCCTGCCCATAGGCGATGACCGGCACGCCCAGCGTCTCCAGCACCTCCAGCGTCTTGGGCAGGTCCAGAATGGCCTTCGCCCCCGCCGCGATCACCGTCACCCGCGTCGCCGCCAGTTCCTGAAGGTCGGCCGAGATGTCGAACGTCTCCTCCGCCCCCTTGTGCACCCCGCCGATGCCCCCCGTGGCAAAGACCTCGATTCCCGCCAGCTCCGCCGCGATCATCGTCGCCGCCACCGTCGTGGCCCCCGTGCCGCCCTGCGCCATGCAGACCGCCAGATCAGCCCGGCTCAGCTTGGCCACCCCCTTCGCCTGCGCCAGCGCCTCCAGCTCCGCCGCCGTCAGCCCGATATGCAGCTGCCCCGCCAGCACCGCGATCGTCGCAGGCACCGCCCCCGCATCCCGCACCACCTGCTCCACCATCCGCGCCACCTCAAGGTTGCGCGGCCAAGGCATGCCATGGGTGATGATCGTGCTTTCCAGCGCCACCACGGGCCGCCCCGCATCCAAAGCCGCCGCCACCTCGGGCGAATGGGTATACAGCATCATGACGGTATCTCTCCTGAAACATAAGTGGCCGCAGCCTCCAGCGCACGCGCCAAGGCGGCCTCGCGCGCAAGACCCGCCACTTCGGCGGCGATATGCGCCGCCATGAACGTATCGCCCGCGCCGGTCACGCGCGTCACCAGCACCTGGCGGCAGGGCAGGGTGACCACAGCCTCCGCCGTCGCATCCGCCGCCGGCTGCCCCCCATCCGTGACCAGCGCCCGCGCCGCCCCCCGCGCCACAAGCCCCGCCGCCGCCTGCGTGGCCTCGGCAAAGGGCTGCTGACACAGGATCGACGCCTCCTCAATGTTCACGTAAAGCACCGCCCGCCCATGGCTCAGGAACGGCCCCAGCCGGTCCGCCTTGCCGGGACTGGCCGGCGCCACCCGCAGATCCGCCGCCGCAAAGGCCGGATGCGTCGCGATCTCGTCCAGCAAGGCGCGCGTCAGATTGCCATCCAATGCCACCAACCCCGCATAGGGCCGCGCCGCATCGCCCAAGGCCCCGCCCATCAGGGGCCGCAGGATCTTGGCCCCCGCCGCCTCCAGCGAATGGGCATCGGCAATCGCCGCGATCAACCCGTTGGCCCCCTCGATCGCCATATAACGGTCGGTCGGCAGATCGTCGGACCGATAGACATGTTCCGTCCCCACGCCCAAAGCGGCACAGGCCGCGATCAGCTCATCGCCCTCTGCATCGCGCCCTACCGCACTCAGCAGCGACGGGCGCAACCCGAACCGCGCCAGCGCCATGGCGATGTTCATCGCCACGCCGCCGGGCAGGCGGGTGATCCGCCCCGGCACATCCGCACCCTGCCGCATATGGCTCGGCGCGCGCCCGATCACGTCCCACAGGACCGACCCGATACACAAGATGTCATGCGTTCCGCTCATGCTTCTTCCTGCCCCGAAACACCCCGCCTGCACAAGTCGGCAAACCCGCCTGCTTCTTCTTGCCCCAAATATCCATGCACCGCCTGCAACACGCGCAGGGATTGCCCCCCTTGCACCCCGGCCACATCCCGTCTATACGCGCGCCACTGAAATCCCGCAGGCGGGGTGGGCCTATGGGGGAGACATCCCCATATGTCCGCCGGTTGGAGCATCCGCTCTTACACCCCCGCCGAGGCGAAAACCGGAAAAGGAAACGATTTATGGCTCTTCCCGAGTTCACTCTGCGCCAATTGCTCGAAGCAGGCGTTCACTTCGGCCACCAGACGCAGCGCTGGAACCCCCGCATGGGTCCCTTCATCTACGGCGCGCGCAACGGCATCCACATCATGGACCTGACCCAGACCGTCCCGATGCTGGACCAGGCGCTCAAGGTCATCCGTGACACCGTCGCCAAGAACGGCCGCATCCTCTTCGTGGGCACCAAGCGTCAGGCTGCCGCGCCCGTCGCCGAAGCCGCCGAAAAATGCGCCCAGTTCTACATGAACCACCGCTGGCTCGGTGGCACGCTGACCAACTGGCAGACCGTGTCGCAGTCGATCAACCGTCTGAAGTCGATCGACGAGCAGATGGCAGGCGGCGCCGAAGGTCTGACCAAGAAAGAGCGTCTGAACATGGAACGCGAGCAGGCCAAACTGCAGGCCAGCCTTGGCGGGATCCGCGAAATGGGCGGCGTGCCGGACCTGCTTTTCGTCATCGACGTCAAGAAAGAGCAGCTGGCGATTGCCGAAGCCAACAAGCTGGGCATCCCCGTCGTGGCCGTGGTCGATACCAACTGCTCGCCCGATGGTATCGACTATATCATCCCCGGCAACGATGACGCGGCCCGTGCCATCGCGCTCTATTGCGATCTGGTCAGCCGCGCCGCTCTGGACGGCATGACCGCACAGATGGGTGCCGCTGGCGTCGATCTGGGCGCACTGGAAGACGCCCCGGTCGAGGAACTGCTGGCCGAAGCAACCGGCCAGGCCTGATCCCGTCACATCCCTGACACATGCGGGCGGTCATAACCGCCCGCAGATCCATTTCATTCATCCGAGGAGAGCCGAGCGATGGCGATCACAGCTGCACTGGTAAAAGATCTGCGCGACCGTACGGGCGCAGGCATGATGGACGCGAAAAAAGCGCTGACCGAAACCAATGGTGACATGGAAGCCGCCATTGACTGGCTGCGCACCAAGGGTCTGGCGAAAGCCGCCAAGAAATCCGACCGCACCGCGGCCGAGGGCCTTGTGGCCGTTCTGGTCGAAGGTGGCCGCGGCGTGGCCATCGAAGTGAACTCGGAAACCGACTTCGTCGGCAAGAACGCCGATTTCCAGGCGATGGTCGCCAGCTTCGCCAAGGCGGCGATGGGCGTGAACTCGGTGGAAGAGCTGAAGGCCGCGCATGTGAACGGCAAGACCGTCGAAGAGGTTCTGACCGAGAAGATCGCCACCATCGGCGAGAACATGTCCGTGCGCCGCATGGCCGTGATCGAAGGCGAAACCGTTGTGTCCTATGTCCACAACGCAGCCGCCGACGGCATGGGCAAGATCGGTGTGCTGGTTGCGATGAAGGGCGGCAACGAAGGCTTCGCCCGTCAGGTCGCCATGCATATCGCCGCGGCCAACCCCGCCTCGCTGAGCCAGGCCGATCTGGACCCCGCCGTGGTCGAGAAGGAAAAGCACGTTCAGATGGAGATCGCGCGTGAATCGGGCAAGCCCGAAGCCGTGATCGAAAAGATGATCGTGGGCCGGATGCAGAAATTCATGGCCGAAGTCACCCTGCTGGGTCAGGCTTTCGTTGTGAACCCCGACCTGACCGTTGAAGCCGCCGCGAAAGAAGCCGGCGTCGAGATCACCGGCTTCCTGCGTCTGGAAGTCGGCGAAGGCATCGTGGTCGAGAAGGAAGACTTCGCCGCCGAAGTCGCCAAGGTCGGCCGCGCCTGATCCTGACGTGATCCCCATGGGCCTGCGGGCCTGTGTCTGACAGAAAGCGACGGTGCCACCCCCAAGGTTGGCACCGTCTTTTTTCCGCCCCTGTGCAAATGGGGATGACATTCACGGGCGGTTCAGGTGCCGACCTGCAAACGGATCAATACGCAAGCAGGCCGACGGTCCGGTTTCCCGGCAGAACGCAGAGCTTTGGTATCGCAAAGATCCGTCCTGATGTTCCCTGGCCAAAGCCACCACTCACGGAACAAGATCAGGATGCAAATTTACCTTGCGTTAAGGTAGTCTGGTTTTCCCTACCTTTGCATTCAACTTCGTTGAAAAATGGTGAACCCCGCTGAAAAAAGGTCTGGTATTCCATACCTTAGGATCATGTCCCACGATGGGACGCAGCGTCAGACCTTGCTTTTCCGGATCAATCGAGGGGGCTGAGAAGGGGCAGGGGGGTCAGGCGTCCAGCACGAACATCTGATTCTGAAGCGCCGCCTTCAGCACGGCCTGCGCCGTCGTCTCGACGTTCAGGGCCTCCCGCGCCAGCCGCAGGTGCTTCTCGACCGTCGCCGGTGTCAGCCCCATCAACACCGCGATATCCTGCGTGGTCTTGCCATCGCCGACCCAACCCAGCGCCTCGCGCTGCCGCCGCGTCAGACCACGCCCCGGCGAGGTATAGGGCAGGGTCAGGATCTTCAGATGCGCCACGTTGTTCATCACAAGGATGTCCCGCCCATGCCGCTCCCAGACCGCATCGACCTGATCCTGCGGCATCTCGGCCCGTGCCGTCAAAGCAATGCCCCCCTTGGCGCGGGGCGAAATCGACTTGAACCCGATCGTATAGCCGGCAATCACCTGATGCGCCTTGTTGAACTGGATCACCCGCATCTCGCTGGCGCTCATCGTGCCGGTCGCGATCATGTCGCCGATCACGCTCCAGCTGCAGGCCCCCTCATTGTCCAGCGCCCAGCGGACCATGGGCCCGTGGAAATAGAATCCTTCCGAGATGAACGACTCCGCGTAGCTGGTCGGATGGTTGGTCAGGATCACGAAATCCTCGGGATCCCCAAGCGAGGTGCCGCTGCGATAACGGGTGAACCCATAGAGCAGCCGATCAAACCCATAGCTCGCCATCTTGCGGCAGTGCATGTCCCAGAGCTCTTCAAGGCTCTGGGCATTCGTCAATGCCTCAAGATAACGGTTCAGGCTCATGTGTCAGGCTCACCGGATTGCAGCCCAAGATGCGCGGCAAAGGCACGGATCGCCAAGGCATAGCCCGTCGCGCCGAAACCGCAGATCTGGCCAATTGCCACCGGCGCGATGAACGACTTGTGCCGGAACGCCTCGCGTGCGTGAATATTGGACAGATGCACCTCGATCAGCGGCACGGCAGCCGACGAGATCGCATCCATCAGGGCCACGGATGTATGCGTATAGGCACCGGCATTGAGAATGATCCCGGCATGCACGCCACGCGCTGCGTGGATCGCGTCGATCAGCGCGCCTTCGTGATTGGACTGCGCAAAGGCGATCGTCATGCCATGCCGCTGCGCCTCGGCCTCACAAAGAAGCCGGACATCCTCCAAGGTGGTGCGACCATAGACCTCTGGCTGGCGCGTGCCCAGCAAGTTCAGGTTCGGGCCGTTCAGGATAAGCAAAGACGTCATGAATCCTCGGGTGTTCTTGACCTGAACAGTGATAGCGCCTGAACATCCGAAATGTCGAGAGGGTCAGTTCAGCTTGCGGATGAAAGGGCCCTTTGGGCAACAAAACCATAGGTCGCATGAAACACCACACAAACCCTTGATAACAGGGCAAGGCAAGATCTTAGGGGTCCTCATCACGGTATCTGAATATTTAACATAATACTGATTATGCGTAAATTGAATGCCATGCCGGCACATTCTAACTTGGGTTGCGACAAATCCCCTATCTTGCTGGAAAGCAGGAGA
>JAMWZC010000012.1 GCA_024304985.1 Paracoccaceae bacterium | reverse complement strand
CCGTGAAGGCGGCCGCACCGTCGGCGCGGGTGTCGTGTCCAAAATTCTGAAGTAATAGATCTTAGGATCGTTGCATGTGACGCGCGGGGGGGCAACCCTCGCGCGTTTTGCATTTCCGGGTGGGGCAGGGCAAAATCACCCTTGATCTTGGGGGCTGTGCATCGTATCGGATGCACCGGCCTTAGGGGTATAGCTCAGCTGGTAGAGCGACGGTCTCCAAAACCGTAGGTCGCGGGTTCGAACCCTGCTGCCCCTGCCATCTTCCTTTCCAGCGACGATCCGACCCGCGCCGGGCCTTGAATTCGTCAGGCGACCCGCGTATGTGATCCGCTGATCCTGACAGAAAAGATGCATCCATGGCACGCACTAACCCGATCCAGTATATTCAGCAGGTCCGCTCGGAAGTTTCCAAAGTGGTCTGGCCGACCCGCCGCGAGGTTTTGCTGACGACCGTGATGGTTTTCATTCTGGCGGCCCTGACGGCGCTTTTCTTTTCGCTGGTGGACCTGACGATCCAGTTCGGTCTGCGCAGCGTTCTGGGGATGTTCGGCTGATCCAATACGGATCAAAAACGCCGCTTGCCCTTGAATCCGGACAGTTTCCTTTGTAGAGGGCAGACCTGATCCGGAAATGGCGTGCGGCGATTCGAGTTGCACGCCGATTTTTGTTTTCGGGCCGGGGCGATCAAGCCTTTGGACTATAAGGAAAATGCCGGCAGATGCCGGAAGTTGAGGACTGGAACAGCGATGGCGAAGCGGTGGTATTCGGTGAGTGTTCTGTCGAACTTCGAGAAGAAGATCGCCGAACAGATCAGAACAGCCGTCATCGAGAACGGTCTTGAGGATCAGATCGAAGAGGTTCTGGTCCCCACGGAAGAAGTGATTGAAGTGCGTCGCGGCAAGAAGGTGACGACCGAGCGTCGCTTCATGCCGGGTTACGTGCTGGTCCGGATGGAGATGTCCGACAAGGGCTATCACCTGATCAACTCGATCAACCGTGTCACCGGGTTTCTGGGTCCGCAGGGCCGCCCGATGCCGATGCGCGATGCCGAGGTGCAGGCGATCCTGGGCCGGGTGCAGGAGGGCGAGGAAAGCCCGCGCACCCTGATCCACTTCGAGATCGGCGAGAAGGTCAAGGTCAACGACGGTCCCTTCGAGGATTTCGATGGCATGATCGAGGAAATCGACGAAGCGAACCAGCGCCTGAAGGTGGCTGTTTCGATCTTTGGCCGGGAAACCCCGGTCGAACTGGAATTCACGCAGGTCTCCAAGCAGATCTGAGTGTGCACACGTGGGAGGCGCGGCGGTCGCGACCGCCAGACCGGACCACGCCACGAAGTGCCGGCTGACGCGTCAGCCCGGCGTTGGACAAAAGGAGAGGCCATATGGCCAAGAAACTGATCGGCAAGCTCAAGCTTCAGGTGAAAGCCGGGCAAGCCAACCCCTCCCCGCCCGTCGGCCCGGCTCTGGGTCAGCGCGGCATCAATATCATGGAATTCTGCAAGGCGTTCAACGCCAAGACCGCAGATATGGAGCCCGGCGCGCCGACTCCGGTCGTGATTTCCTATTATCAGGACAAGTCCTTCACCATGGACATCAAGACGCCGCCCGCGTCTTATTACCTGAAGAAAGCCGCCAAGCTGCAGTCCGGGTCCAAGACTCCCGGCCGCGCCACCGCAGGCAGCGTGACCGTCGCACAGGTGAAAGAGATCGCCGAAGCGAAGATGGTCGATCTGAACGCCAATGACATCGAAGGCGCAATGCAGATCATCCTGGGCTCCGCCCGCTCTATGGGCATTGAGGTGAAGTAAGATGGCGAAGTTTGGAAAACGTACCCGCGCCGCTCGCGAAGCCGTTGCCGGCAAGGAAAACCTAAGCGTTGAAGAAGCCGTCGCGCTGATCAAGGCGAATGCCTCGGCCAAGTTCGACGAAACCGTCGAAATCGCGATGAACCTTGGCGTTGACCCGCGTCACGCGGATCAGATGGTCCGTGGTGTTGTCGGCCTGCCCAACGGCACCGGCAAGGACGTGCGCGTCGCTGTCTTCGCCCGCGGTGCCAAGGCTGATGAAGCCACTGCAGCCGGTGCCGATATCGTTGGCGCCGAGGATCTGATGGAAACCATCCTGTCCGGCAAGATCGAGTTCGATCGCTGCATCGCTACCCCCGACATGATGCCGGTCGTCGGTCGTCTGGGCAAGGTGCTGGGTCCGCGCAACCTGATGCCGAACCCCAAGGTCGGCACTGTGACGATGGATGTCGCCACCGCCGTGCAAGCTGCCAAGGGCGGTGAAGTGCAGTTCAAGGTCGAGAAGGCCGGTGTTGTGCATGCAGGCGTCGGCAAAGTGTCCTTTGACGAGGCCAAGCTGGTCGAGAACATCCGCGCCTTCGTCGGTGCCGTGTCCCGTGCCAAGCCTGCGGGTGCCAAGGGTGCCTATCTGCGCAAGGTCTCGTTGTCGTCGACGATGGGCCCGGGCGTGTCTGTTGATCTGGCTTCGGCCAACGCAGAGTGATCTGACGCTGCAAAGCGACCAGGTGGAACGCCGGCCCTTGGGCCGGCGTTTTTCATTGTGACCGCAAGAAACCTGTTTTCCCCTTGCCGTCATTCTCCTATGCTTTTGCAGCACAGAACATTTCCGGTGTTTATTTTTCGAGAGTGGCGCATGCAGCAACCTGTTGTCGTTCCGGTATTGGAACGGACGTTCCGCGATGACCTTTCAGATCAAGAGCGACGCATCTGCGAGATAAGAGCGATTGCGCTGTATGCCCTGCTGTTTGAGGAGAAGGGGTTTGATGCCTTCCGCTATTTCGCGGAACTCAAGCAACTGACCAGTGCGCGGATGCGCGGCGAGTGGCTGGAGGCGCGGATCGCGACCTGCGTCGCGGGCCGCATTCGCCCGGCTATTGTCGTTCGCACAATGAAGCTGCTGCGCAGCTATCGGGAGAGCAGCAATGCCTTGCACCACTTCAACGCTTTTGAAGGGCTGCTCAAAACCGCCCTGAAAGATGATCGGTTGTCCAACCACGGTTACAATCAAAAGAATTTTGGCGAAATGGACCACAACCCGATCTGGAACCGCGTCAGCGAACATATCGGTTTTCTGACGCGGAAGGGCTATCAGGTCTTTCTCAACTCGGGCACGTTGCTGGGCGTGGTACGGGATGGTCGATTGATCGACCATGATGACGACATTGATCTTGCAATCATTCTGCGGGCAGAGTCAGCAGAGGCGGCGGTTCAGGAATGGACCGAACTTCGCGCGTTCTTGAAAGAGGAGGGGCATCTGGACGAGGAGCAGATGGACAGCAATGCCATCCTCAAACTGACGGGTGCGGATGGGGTTGCTTTCGATCTGTTCCCGGCTTGGTTTGAGGGGGATGCATTTTTTGTCTATCCGCATTCCTATGGCGATCTGACGCGGCAGGACGTTCTGCCGCTGTCGCCCTGCGCGCATTCCGGGCATATGATTCCGGCAGATCCGGCAAGGATGCTGGCCAATAACTACGGAAGCGGTTGGCAGTCACCCGATCCATATTTCAAGTTTCCGTGGAACGCCGCGCGCCGCAAGTTCAATGTGTTTCTGGCTGGTGTTGATGGCTTGTGACGGTGTGAATTGTCGCGTTTGCGTGAAAGTGCGAACGGGGGCTTCACATTTCTTGCACAAGAGACTAGACAACCCCTCGTTAGGTCGCCCGACCCTGTCGTGGCGGCCTTCCGATTCGTCCGAGAAGGTGGGTGGCCTAGCCATAAATCCTGCCTGAGACGGGATAAGACCAGATTTCTTCGGGCGTTCGACTGCGCTCCCGAGGCTAGCTTGGCCAGACCCGTAAGGACCCGAATGCCGGGCACCTTTTGTCCGGCGTAGACGAGCCGGAGGGTCTTCCCTCCCAAATTTGGAGTGAAACTGTGGATAGAGCACAAAAAGAGAAAGTGGTCGAGGAACTCGGCCAGATCTTTGAAAGCTCTGGCGTTGTGGTCGTTGCCCATTACGCAGGTCTCACGGTTGCCGAGATGCAGGACCTGCGTGCGCGTATGCGCAAAAATGGTGGGTCTGTCCGCGTCGCCAAGAACAAGCTCGCCAAGATCGCCCTTGAGGGTAAGCCTTGCGAAAGCATCGCCAATCTTCTGACGGGCATGACCGTACTGACCTATTCCGAGGACCCCGTGGCAGCAGCCAAGGTGGCCGAGGACTTTGCCAAGGACAACAAGAAGTTCGAAATCCTTGGCGGGGCTATGGGCAGCACGGCTCTGGACCGGGCCGGTGTCGAAGCTGTGTCGAAAATGCCGTCGCGTGAGGAGCTTATCGCTTCGATCGTGGGTTGCATTGCGGCGCCTGCTGCGAACATCGCCGGTGCGATTGGCGCGCCTGCTTCGAATATCGCGTCCATCCTGTCCACGATCGAGGACAAGGCGGCCGCGTGAGCAACCTTTGATTTGCGTGTGGAACACCCCGCACGTTGGAACACATCTTAAACGAACGGAAACAGTAAAATGGCTGATCTGAAGAAACTGGCAGAAGAGATCGTTGGTCTGACGCTTCTCGAAGCACAAGAACTGAAAACCATCCTGAAGGATGAATACGGCATCGAGCCCGCCGCTGGCGGCGCTGTGATGATGGCTGGCCCCGCCGCTGGTGGCGCTGCCGAAGCTGCTGAAGAGCAGACCGAATTCGACGTCATCCTGAAAGACGCAGGCGCATCCAAGATCAACGTGATCAAGGAAGTGCGCGCCATCACCGGTCTGGGCCTGAAAGAAGCCAAGGACCTGGTCGATGCCGGCGGCAAGGCTGTGAAAGAGCAAGTCTCGAAAGCCGAAGCCGACGACATCAAGGCAAAGCTGGAAGCAGCTGGCGCCACCGTCGAGCTGAAGTAATCGGTTCCGGGGAAACCCGGCAATCTGTTATGGCTGGGTCCGGTTTTCCGGGCCCAGCCTAACCCGTCTCGGAAAGGGCTTGATGACAAGCCTTTTCCAAGGTGCGGTTCAAGGATCGGGAGGCCTCTGGTGGGACAGGGGCCGCGAATGGATCAGAACAGTCCTGTTTCAAAGTGTTGCGCTGTCGTGGCCCGACGACATGCGTGACCAAAGAGAAACGAAAGGTGACATCGACCATGGCTCAGACCTTCCTCGGCCAGAAACGTTTGCGCAGATATTACGGCAAGATCCGCGAAGTGCTGGAGATGCCGAACCTCATCGAGGTGCAGAAATCCTCTTATGATCTGTTCCTGAATTCCGGCAACGCGCCGACCCCCGCCGATGGCGAAGGGATCATGGGCGTGTTCCAGTCGGTCTTCCCGATCAAGGATTTCAACGAGACCAGCGTGCTGGAATTCGTGAAATACGAGCTGGAAAAGCCGAAATACGACGTTGACGAGTGCATGCAGCGCGACATGACCTATGCAGCCCCGCTGAAGGTGACGCTGCGCCTGATCGTGTTCGATGTCGACGAGGATACCGGCGCGAAGTCGGTCAAGGATATCAAGGAACAGGATGTGTTCATGGGCGACATGCCCCTGATGACGCCCAACGGCACCTTTGTCGTGAACGGCACCGAGCGTGTGATCGTGTCCCAGATGCACCGTTCGCCGGGCGTGTTCTTCGACCATGACAAGGGCAAGACGCACAGCTCGGGCAAGCTGCTGTTCGCCTGCCGGATCATCCCCTATCGCGGCTCGTGGCTGGATTTCGAATTCGACGCCAAGGACATCGTCTTTGCGCGGATCGACCGTCGCCGCAAGCTGCCGGTCACGACCCTGCTTTATGCGCTGGGTCTGGATCAGGAAGGCATCATGGATGCCTATTACGATACCGTGAACTACAAGCTGTCCAAGACCAAGGGGTCCGGGCAGGGCTGGGTCACCAAGTTCTTCCCCGACCGTGTGCGTGGCACGCGTCCGACCTTTGATCTGGTCGATGCCGCCACCGGCGAAGTGATCGCCGAGGCGACGAAGAAGATCACGCCGCGCGCTGTCAAGCAGCTCAAGGATGAGGGCAAAGTCACCGAGCTTCTGGTGCCGTTCGAGCATATCCTTGGCAAGTTTGTCGCCAAGGACATCATCAACGAGGACACCGGCGCGATCTATGTCGAGGCCGGCGATGAACTGACCCTGACCCGCGACAAGGATGGCGAGATCACGGGTGGTTCGCTGAAAGAGCTGATGGATGCCGGTATCACCGACATTCCGGTTCTGGACATCGACAACATCAACGTTGGTCCCTACATCCGCAACACCATGACGGTGGACAAGAACATCGGCCGCGATGGCGCGCTGATGGACATCTACCGCGTGATGCGCCCCGGTGAGCCGCCGACGGTCGAGGCTGCGAGCGCCCTGTTCGACACGCTGTTCTTCGATGCGGATCGCTATGATCTGTCCGCTGTGGGCCGTGTGAAGATGAACATGCGACTGGATCTGGACGCTGCTGACACCATGCGCACGCTGCGCCGCGAGGATATCGTGGCTTGCATCAAGGCGCTGTGCGAACTGCGCGACGGCAAGGGCGATATCGACGACATCGACCACCTGGGCAACCGTCGCGTCCGTTCCGTGGGCGAGTTGATGGAGAACCAGTATCGCGTCGGCCTGCTGCGGATGGAGCGCGCGATCAAAGAGCGTATGTCCTCGGTCGAGATCGACACGGTGATGCCGCAGGATCTGATCAACGCCAAGCCGGCTGCGGCTGCGGTGCGTGAATTCTTTGGCTCGTCGCAGCTGTCGCAGTTCATGGACCAGACCAACCCGCTGTCCGAAGTGACGCACAAGCGCCGCCTGTCGGCGCTGGGGCCGGGCGGTCTGACCCGCGAGCGTGCAGGTTTCGAAGTGCGCGACGTTCACCCGACCCATTACGGCCGGATGTGCCCGATCGAGACGCCGGAAGGTCAGAACATCGGTCTGATCAACTCTTTGGCGACCTATGCCCGCGTCAACAAGTATGGCTTCATCGAAACACCCTACCGTCTTGTGAAAGAGGGCAAGGTGACCGACGAGGTTGTCTATCTGTCGGCAACCGAGGAAATGCGCCACACCGTGGCGCAGGCCAACGCGACGCTGGATGCCGAGGGCAATCTGGTCAACGATCTGGTCACCACCCGTCAGTCGGGCGACTATACGCTGGCCCCGCGCGAGCAGGTCGATCTGATCGACGTGAGCCCGAAGCAGCTGGTGTCGGTGGCGGCCTCGCTCATTCCGTTCCTTGAGAATGACGACGCCAACCGCGCGCTGATGGGTTCGAACATGATGCGTCAGGCGCTGCCTTTGGTGCAGACCGAGGCGCCGCTGGTCGGCACGGGGATCGAGGGCATCGTGGCCCGCGATTCCGGTGCGGCCATCATGGCGCGCCGGGCTGGTATCATCGACCAGGTTGACGCCATGCGGATCGTGGTCCGCGCGACCGAGGATCTGGAACTGGGCGATGCCGGTGTGGATATCTACCGGATGCGCAAGTTCCAGCGGTCGAACCAGAACTCCTGCATCAACCAGCGTCCGCTGGTGAAGGTGGGCGATGTGGTGGCCAAAGGCGAAGTTATTGCCGATGGTCCCTGCACCGACATGGGCGAACTGGCCGTGGGCCGGAACGTGATCGTCGCGTTCATGCCGTGGAACGGTTACAACTATGAAGACTCGATCCTGATTTCCGAGCGGATCGCGCGTGACGACGTGTTCACCTCGATCCATATCGAGGAATTCGAAGTCGCCGCCCGTGACACGAAACTGGGGCCGGAAGAGATTACCCGCGACATTCCCAACGTCGGCGAGGAAGCCCTGCGCAACCTTGACGAAGCCGGGATCGTCTATATCGGGGCCGATGTGGAGCCGGGCGACATTCTGGTGGGCAAGATCACGCCCAAGGGTGAAAGCCCGATGACGCCGGAAGAAAAGCTGCTGCGCGCCATCTTTGGTGAGAAAGCCTCGGACGTGCGCGATACGTCGCTGCGGGTGAAGCCGGGCGATTTCGGCACCGTCGTGGAAGTGCGCGTCTTCAACCGCCACGGTGTGGAGAAGGACGAGCGCGCGCTTCAGATCGAGCGTGAGGAAGTCGAACGTCTGGCACGTGACCGTGACGACGAGCTGGCGATCCTTGACCGCAACATCTATGCCCGTCTGAAGGACATGATCCTGGGCAAGGTGGCTGTCAAAGGGCCGAAGGGCGTGAAGCCGAACGTCGTCATCGACGAGGAGCTTCTGGGTCAGCTGAGCCGCGGTCAGTGGTGGCAGCTGGCGCTGGAGAACGAGGCCGACGCACAGATCATGGAGGCGCTGAACGCACAATACGAAGTGCAGAAGCGGACCCTCGATGCTCGGTTCGAGGACAAGGTCGAGAAGGTCCGTCGTGGCGACGATCTGCCCCCGGGCGTGATGAAGATGGTCAAGGTGTTCATCGCGGTGAAGCGCAAGCTGCAGCCCGGTGACAAGATGGCCGGTCGTCACGGCAACAAGGGTGTGGTGTCCAAGGTCATCCCGATGGAGGACATGCCCTTCCTTGCGGATGGCACGCCGGTCGATATCTGTCTGAACCCGCTGGGCGTGCCGTCGCGCATGAACGTCGGTCAGATCCTTGAAACCCATATGGGCTGGGCGTCGCGTACGCTGGGTCTGCGGGTGGATGATGCGCTGCAAGAGTATCGCCGGTCGGGTGACCTGACCCCGGTGCGCGATGCGATGCGTCAGGCTTACGGTGACGACGTCTATGACGAAGGTATCGAAGGCATGGACGAGGATCATCTGATCGAAGCGGCCAGCAACATCACCAAGGGTGTTCCGATCGCCACGCCGGTTTTCGACGGTGCCAAGGAAGTCGATGTCAACGATGCGCTGAAACGTGCGGGCTTTGACACTTCGGGCCAGTCGGTCCTGTTCGACGGCCGTACCGGCGAGCAGTTCATCCGTCCGGTCACCGTGGGTGTGAAATACCTGCTCAAGCTGCATCACCTTGTGGACGAGAAAATCCACGCGCGTTCGACCGGGCCGTACAGCCTTGTCACGCAGCAGCCGTTGGGTGGTAAAGCGCAGTTCGGTGGTCAGCGTCTGGGTGAGATGGAGGTCTGGGCCCTGGAAGCTTACGGCGCCGCCTATACCCTGCAGGAAATGCTGACGGTGAAGTCGGACGATGTGGCAGGCCGGACCAAGGTGTACGAGTCGATCGTCAAGGGCGAGGACAATTTCGAGGCCGGTGTGCCCGAGTCGTTCAACGTTCTGGTGAAAGAAGTGCGCGGCCTTGGCCTGAACATGGAACTCCTGGATGCAGAGGACGAGTGAATAGGGCGGCGCGCGGCATGACCCGCGCGCCCCTTTTTCCCCTTTGCCTCTGCCCCAAATCAAGGATTTGAAAATGAACCAGGAAATCACGAACAACCCGTTCAATCCGGTTGCCCCGATCAAGACCTTTGACGAGATCAAGGTATCGCTGGCATCGCCCGAGCGGATCCTGTCTTGGTCCTATGGTGAGATCAAGAAGCCCGAAACCATCAACTACCGTACGTTCAAGCCTGAGCGTGACGGTCTGTTCTGCGCGCGTATCTTTGGCCCGATCAAGGATTACGAATGCCTGTGCGGCAAATACAAGCGCATGAAATATCGCGGCGTCGTCTGCGAGAAATGCGGTGTGGAAGTCACGCTGCAGAAGGTCCGCCGCGAGCGGATGGGCCATATCGAGCTGGCCTCGCCGGTTGCGCATATCTGGTTCCTCAAGTCGCTGCCCAGCCGCATCGGGTTGATGCTGGACATGACCCTGCGCGATCTGGAGCGGGTTCTTTATTTTGAAAACTATGTGGTGATCGAACCCGGTCTGACAGATCTGACCTATGGCCAGATGCTGACCGAAGAAGAGTTCATGGATGCGCAGGACCAGTATGGTGCTGACGCCTTCACCGCCAATATCGGTGCCGAAGCGATCCGCGAAATGCTGGCCGCGATTGATCTTGAGCAGGAAGCCGAAACCCTGCGCGCCGAGCTGAAGGAAGCCACTGGCGAACTGAAGCCCAAGAAGATCATCAAACGTCTGAAAGTCGTGGAGTCGTTCCTGGAATCCGGTAACCGTCCCGAGTGGATGGTGCTGACGGTGATCCCGGTCATTCCGCCAGAACTGCGCCCGCTGGTGCCGTTGGATGGGGGCCGTTTCGCGACCTCTGACCTGAACGATCTGTATCGTCGGGTGATCAACCGGAACAACCGTCTGAAGCGTCTGATCGAATTGCGTGCGCCCGATATCATCGTGCGTAACGAAAAGCGGATGTTGCAGGAATCGGTTGATGCGCTGTTCGACAATGGCCGTCGTGGCCGCGTGATCACGGGGGCCAACAAGCGCCCGCTGAAATCGCTGTCGGATATGCTCAAGGGCAAGCAGGGCCGTTTCCGTCAGAACCTTCTGGGGAAACGCGTCGACTTTTCTGGTCGTTCGGTCATCGTGACCGGCCCGGAATTGAAGCTGCATCAGTGCGGTCTGCCCAAGAAGATGGCGCTCGAACTGTTCAAGCCGTTCATCTATTCGCGGCTTGAGGCGAAGGGTCTGTCCTCGACCGTCAAGCAGGCGAAGAAGCTGGTGGAAAAGGAACGTCCCGAGGTTTGGGATATTCTGGACGAGGTGATCCGCGAGCATCCCGTGATGCTGAACCGGGCACCCACGCTGCACCGTCTGGGTTTCCAGGCGTTCGAGCCGATCCTGATCGAAGGCAAGGCGATCCAGCTGCATCCGCTGGTCTGTTCGGCGTTCAACGCCGACTTCGACGGCGACCAGATGGCCGTGCACGTTCCGCTGAGCCTTGAGGCGCAGCTGGAAGCGCGCGTTCTGATGATGTCCACGAACAACGTTCTGTCGCCTGCCAACGGTGCACCGATCATCGTGCCGTCGCAGGACATGATCCTGGGTCTGTACTACACGACCATCATGCGTGAAGGCATGAAGGGCGAGGGGATGGCATTCTCGTCTATCGATGAGGTTCAGCACGCTCTGGACAGCGGTGCTGTGCACCTGCATGCCAAGATCACGGCGCGGGTCACCCAGATCGACGAGGAAGGCAACGAGATCGTCAAACGGTACGAGACCACTCCGGGCCGCGTGCGGCTGGGTGCGCTTTTGCCGATGAACGCCAAGGCGCCTTTCGAACTGGTCAACCGTCTTCTGCGGAAGAAAGAGGTGCAGCAGGTCATCGACACGGTCTACCGTTATTGCGGTCAGAAAGAGTCGGTCATCTTCTGTGACCAGATCATGACCATGGGCTTCCGTGAAGCGTTCAAGGCCGGGATTTCCTTCGGCAAGGACGACATGGTGGTGCCGGACAACAAGTGGACGATCGTTGACGAGACCCGTGACCAGGTCAAGGATTTCGAACAGCAGTACATGGACGGTCTGATCACCCAGGGTGAGAAGTACAACAAGGTCGTGGATGCCTGGTCGAAGTGTAACGACAAGGTCACCGAGGCGATGATGAACACCATCTCTGCCAACAAGCGCGACACGGACGGGTCCGAAATGGAACCGAACTCGGTCTATATGATGGCCCACTCCGGTGCGCGTGGCTCGGTCACCCAGATGAAGCAGCTGGGCGGGATGCGCGGCCTGATGGCCAAGCCGAACGGTGACATCATCGAGACGCCGATCATCTCGAACTTCAAGGAAGGTCTGACCGTTCTTGAATACTTCAACTCGACCCACGGCGCGCGGAAAGGTCTGTCGGACACCGCTCTGAAAACGGCGAACTCGGGTTATCTGACCCGTCGTCTGGTCGACGTGGCGCAGGATTGCATCGTGCGTCAGAAGGATTGCGGCACTGACCGCGCGATCACGGCAGAAGCCGCCGTGAACGACGGTGAGGTCGTGTCCTCGCTGGCCGAGCGTGTGCTGGGTCGTGTCGCTGCCGAGGATCTGGTGAACCCCGCCACCGGCGAGGTCATGGTGCCGAAAGGTGCTCTGATCGACGAGCGTATGGCGGACCTGATCGAAGTGTCGAGCCTGCAAAGTGCCCGTATCCGCAGCCCGCTGACCTGCGAGGCCGAGGATGGCGTTTGTGCGACCTGCTATGGTCGCGATCTGGCGCGCGGCACGATGGTGAACGTCGGTGAAGCCGTCGGTATCATCGCGGCGCAGTCGATCGGTGAACCCGGCACGCAGCTGACGATGCGGACCTTCCACATCGGCGGCGTGGCGCAGGGTGGCCAGCAGTCCTTCCTTGAGGCGAGCCAGGCCGGGACCGTGACCTATGAGAACGCCTCGACCATCGAGAATTCGAATGGCGAGACGCTGGTCATGGGCCGTAACATGAAGCTGATCATCCGCGACGATGCGGGCGAGGAGCGGGCCAGCCACAAGCTGGGCTATGGCTCCAAGCTGTTCGTCAAGGAAGGCGGCAAGGTTGCGCGTGGCGACAAGCTGTTCGAGTGGGACCCCTATACCCTGCCGATCATCGCCGAGAAGGCAGGCCAGGTGAAGTATATCGATCTGGTTTCGGGCATTGCTGTCCGTGACGAGACCGATGATGCGACAGGCATGACCCAGAAGATCGTGATGGACTGGCGCGCGGCCCCCAAGGGCAACGAGCTGAAGCCCGAGATCCTGTTGGTCGATGCCGATGGCGAGCCCGTTCGCAACGAGGCCGGGAACCCTGTGACCTATCCGATGTCGGTGGACGCCATTCTGTCCGTCGAAGAAGGGCAGGACATCAAGGCTGGTGACGTGGTGGCGCGTATTCCGCGCGAAGGTGCCAAGACCAAGGACATCACCGGGGGTCTTCCCCGCGTGGCGGAATTGTTCGAGGCCCGTCGTCCCAAGGATCACGCGATCATCGCGGAATGCGATGGTTACGTGCGCTTTGGCAAGGACTACAAGAACAAGCGTCGTATCACGATCGAACCCACCGTCGAAGGCATGGACCCGGTCGAATACATGGTGCCGAAGGGCAAGCATATCCCGGTGCAGGAAGGCGACTTCGTGCAGAAGGGCGACTACATCATGGATGGCAACCCGGCGCCGCATGACATCCTTGCCATTCTGGGTGTCGAAGCGCTGGCTGACTACATGATCGACGAGGTGCAGGACGTTTATCGTCTGCAGGGCGTGAAGATCAACGACAAGCACATCGAGGTGATCGTGCGTCAGATGCTCCAGAAGTGGGAGATCGACGAAAGCGGCGATACCACGCTGCTGAAGGGCGAACATCTGGACAAGGCCGAGTTCGATCTGGTCAACGAGAAGATCATGGCCAAGGGCGGCCGTCCGGCAACGGGCGCGCCGATCCTGCTGGGCATCACCAAGGCGTCGCTGCAAACGCGCAGCTTCATCTCGGCGGCGTCCTTCCAGGAAACCACCCGCGTGCTGACCGAAGCATCGGTGCAGGGCAAGCGCGACAAGCTGGTGGGCCTCAAGGAGAACGTGATCGTCGGTCGTCTGATCCCGGCCGGGACCGGTGGCGCCACGGCTCGCGTGCGTCGCATCGCTGCCGAGCGTGACAATGTGGTGATCGAGGCCCGCCGCGAGGAGGCCGAAGCCGCCGCAGCACTGGCCGCGCCGGTGGATGACTATGTCGGCGGTGACGAGTTCGACACGCTGGTGGAAACACCGGAGAGCCGCGACGAATAAGATCGAGCGCTTTTGATGAGACGGAAAAACCCCCGCTGATCGGCGGGGGTTTTTTCATGCTTTGCCCTTGCGGTGGCTGCGGGCGCGGATAACGTCGGGCGGACTGGTTCCGGAGCAGACCGATGCTGACAGACAATATGCGCGGCGCGCTGCTGATGATGGCCAGCATGGCGGCCTTTACCATGAATGACGCGTTCATGAAGACCCTTGCGGGTGACATGCCGTTGTTTCAGCTGATCTTTCTACGCAGCATCCTGACAACTTTGGCGATCGGCACGATGGCGTGGTATGTGGGGGCGCTGCATCTGCGGATTCCGCCACGGGATCGCAAGCTGATCGTGATCCGGGCGGTGGCCGAAATCGGGTCGGCTTATTTCTTTTTGACGGCATTGTATAACATGCCGCTGGCCAATGTGAGCGCGATCATGCAGTCGCTGCCGCTGGTGGTCACCCTGGCCGCCGCGCTGTTTTTTGGTGAGGCGTTGGGGTGGCGGCGGATGACCGCGATTCTTGTGGGGCTGTGCGGGGTGCTGCTGATCGTGCGGCCCGGGACCGAGGGATTCACGATCTTTTCAGTATATGCGCTGATCGCGGTCGCTTGTGTCACGGTGCGTGATCTGGTTACGCGGCGCGTATCGGGGGCGACCCATTCGATGATGGTGACCTTCATCACGTCTCTGGGCCTGCTGATCGCCTTTGGCTTTGCCAGCATGAGCGTGGACTGGGTGCCGCTGACACTGCACCGCGCCAGCATGACTCTGGGCGCCGGTGTGATGGTTGTCTTTGGCTATGTGTTTTCGGTCATGGTGATGCGGGTGGGCGAGATCAGCTTTGTCGCGCCGTTCCGCTATACGGGGTTGATCTGGGCACTGGTTCTGGGGTGGCTTGTGTTCGGCGACTGGCCCGTGCCGCTGACGCTGGTGGGGGCCGTCATCGTGGTCGGGAGCGGGGTCTTCATGATCTACAGGGAGGGTCAGCTGAAGCGCCGTATCGCAACCGAGGCTAAGCTGCGGACCGGTATCGGCGACTGACGTCCGCCGGGCGTTTCAACGGGTTTGAAAGCTGCGTCCCCGGCGTGTTGACAACCCCTGCGACTCCCCCTATACGCCCCACATCCGGCTCGGGCATTGTCCTTTTGCCGAATTCAAAACTGTAGTGGACACGATCCGGGCTAATGCTGCCTCGATCCTCTGGAAACCCACCGCGTCGTTTACCTCGGAATGGGAACGATGGCGGTGATTGTGCTTTGTGGACGCGCAAAGTGCGTGAGATTAACCCGCGGGGATGCCCGCGCAGACACATGTGTTGATAGACGGGGAAAGAAGCCCAATGCCAACGATCCAACAGCTGATCCGCAAGCCGCGGCAGCCCAAAGTCAAACGGTCCAAGTCGATGCACCTCGAGCAGTGCCCGCAGAAACGTGGCGTTTGCACGCGCGTTTACACGACGACGCCGAAGAAACCGAACTCGGCCATGCGGAAGGTTGCCAAGGTGCGCCTGACCAATGGTTTCGAAGTCATCAGCTATATCCCCGGTGAAAGCCACAACCTTCAGGAGCACTCTGTGGTTCTGATCCGTGGCGGCCGGGTAAAAGACCTTCCCGGTGTCCGTTACCACATCCTGCGCGGTGTTCTGGATACCCAGGGCGTCAAGAACCGTAAGCAGCGCCGTTCGAAATATGGCGCGAAGCGTCCGAAGTAAGAGGATCTGACAGATGTCCCGCCGCCACGCCGCTGAAAAACGCGAAATCCTGCCCGACGCCAAGTATGGTGACCGGGTTCTGACGAAGTTCATGAACAACCTGATGATCGACGGCAAGAAATCCGCCGCCGAGCGCATCGTCTATAACGCGATGTCCCGCGTTGAAGACAAGATCAAGCGCGCGCCGATCGAAGTGTTCCATGAAGCTTTGGACAATATCAAACCCTCCGTCGAAGTGCGTTCGCGCCGCGTCGGTGGTGCCACCTATCAGGTCCCCGTTGAAGTGCGCCCCGAGCGTCGTGAAGCCCTGGCGATCCGCTGGCTGATCAACGCCTCGCGCGCCCGCAACGAAAAGACCATGGAAGAGCGCCTGGCCGGCGAGCTGCTTGATGCAGTCAACAGCCGCGGTTCTGCCGTGAAGAAGCGGGAAGACACACACAAGATGGCCGACGCGAACAAAGCGTTCAGCCATTACCGCTGGTAAGAGGAGCACCTTACATGGCACGCGAATATCCGCTGACGCGCTATCGCAACTTCGGGATCATGGCCCATATCGACGCGGGCAAGACCACGACGACCGAGCGCATCCTCTTCTACACCGGAAAGTCCCACAAGATCGGCGAAGTCCATGACGGCGCCGCCACGATGGACTGGATGGAGCAGGAGCAGGAACGCGGGATCACGATCACCTCGGCTGCGACCACGACCTTCTGGCAGCGCCAGGAAGACCCGGGTCTCGAGGGCACGTCGGACACCAAGTACCGCTTCAACATCATCGACACCCCAGGCCACGTGGACTTCACCATTGAAGTCGAGCGTTCGCTGGCCGTTCTGGACGGCGCTGTTTGCCTTCTGGACGCCAACGCCGGTGTCGAGCCGCAGACAGAAACCGTGTGGCGTCAGGCTGACCGCTACAAGGTGCCGCGCATCGTGTTCGTCAACAAGATGGACAAGATCGGTGCCGACTTCTTCAACTGCGTGAAGATGATCAAAGACCGTACCGGTGCGATCCCTGCGCCCATCGCTCTGCCGATCGGCGCCGAGGACCAGCTGGAAGGCATCATCGACCTGATCAAGATGGAAGAGTGGGTCTGGAAAGGTGAAGATCTGGGCGCGTCCTGGGTCCGTCAGCCGATCCGTGCCGATCTTCAGGATCTGGCCGACGAATGGCGCGCCAACCTGATCGAAGTCGCGGTCGAAATGGATGATGCGGCGATGGAAGGCTATCTCGAGGGCAAAGAGCCCGACGAGGCCACCCTGCGTCAGCTGATCCGCAAGGGCACGCTGTCGCTGTCCTTCGTGCCCGTGATGGCCGGCTCCGCGTTCAAGAACAAAGGTGTGCAGCCGCTGCTGAACGCCGTGATCGACTTCCTGCCCAGCCCGATGGACGTGGTCGATTACATGGGCTTCAAACCCGGTGACGAGACCGAAACGCGCAACATTCCGCGTCGTGCGGACGACAACATGGCCTTCTCGGGCCTGGCGTTCAAAATCATGAACGACCCGTTCGTCGGCTCGCTGACCTTCACGCGTATCTATTCGGGGGTCCTGAAAAAGGGCGACTCGATGCTGAACTCGACCAAGGGCAAGAAAGAGCGCGTTGGCCGGATGATGATGATGCACGCCATCAACCGCGAAGAGATCGAAGAAGCCTTCGCAGGCGACATCATCGCTCTGGCTGGTCTGAAGGACACGACGACCGGTGATACGCTGTGCTCGGAAAAGGATCCGGTGGTTCTGGAAACCATGACCTTCCCCGAGCCGGTGATCGAGATCGCCGTGGAGCCGAAAACCAAGGCCGACCAGGAAAAAATGGGCATCGCGCTTGCACGTCTGGCAGCCGAGGACCCCTCGTTCCGCGTCGAGACCGATTTCGAATCCGGTCAGACGATCATGCGCGGCATGGGCGAACTCCACCTCGACATTCTGGTGGACCGCATGAAGCGCGAGTTCAAGGTCGAGGCGAATATCGGTGCGCCGCAGGTGGCTTATCGTGAAACCGTCAGCCGTGAAGCCGAGATCGACTACACCCACAAGAAGCAGTCGGGTGGTTCGGGTCAGTTCGCACGCGTCAAGATGGTCATCATGCCAACCCAGCCGGGCGAAGGCTATTCGTTCGAAAGCAAGATCGTGGGTGGTTCGGTGCCGAAGGAGTACATTCCCGGCGTCGAAAAGGGCATCAAGTCGGTCATGGATTCCGGTCCGCTGGCAGGCTTCCCCGTGATCGATTTCAAGGTGGCCCTGCTGGACGGTGCCTACCATGACGTCGACTCCTCGGTTCTGGCGTTCGAAATCGCGGCGCGTGCCGCGATGCGTGAAGGTCTGAAGAAGGCCGGCGCCAAGCTGCTTGAGCCGATCATGCGCGTCGAAGTGGTGACCCCGGAAGAGTATACCGGTGGCATCATCGGCGACCTGACCAGCCGTCGCGGCATGGTGAACGGGCAGGACAGCCGCGGCAACGCGAACGTCATCGACGCTTTCGTGCCGCTGGCCAACATGTTCGGCTACATCAACACGCTGCGTTCGATGTCCTCGGGCCGGGCGAACTTCACGATGCAGTTCGACCATTACGAGGCCGTGCCGCAGAACATCTCGGACGAGATCCAGAAGAAATACGCATAACGGTTGGTGGGGGTCACCCCCACCCTACCACAACCCCGTAGGGTGGGCATGCGCCCACCACCGACGACAAAACAAGGAGTTCCCTGATGGGCAAGGCAAAGTTTGAACGTAACAAACCGCACGTTAACATCGGCACGATT
>JAMWZC010000011.1 GCA_024304985.1 Paracoccaceae bacterium | reverse complement strand
CCGCTCAATCTATCCCCAAATTCTCACCCGGATCTCCCTCAGCAGCACCGCTACCACGTTCCGTCCGGTCCCCAGCGCCGCGTCTCTGCGTCGCCGTGAGGGGCTATTTAGGGATAAGCTGATCTGGCCGCAAGAGGAAAATTCACGAAAATCGAAAATGCTGTGCAACTCTTTGCCGGACTGCCTGCCAGAGCGGCACAAGGCCCTTGCCCTGTTGGCCCAGCCGCCTGCGACCGCAGTCCGTTTCAACGCGCATCTCGCGGATCAGCGAACGGTGACAACCGATTCCCCGGTGCCCGCTCCGGCGAATCTGTCCCTGGATTCGCCGGCCAGCAGGCCAGATCCGGAATCGCAGTCCGAGTCGGGCCGCCGATTCACCTCCACCGCGTGGGTCACCCGCTCCCGTCACGACGCGCGACCAGCAGTTTGTCGATCCGCCGCCCGTCCAGATCGACCACCTCGATCCGCCAGGCGCCCTCTTCCAGCGTCTCGCCCACCTGCGGCAGACGGCCCATCCGGTCCAGCACCATCCCCGCCACGGTCTGATAGTCGCGGTCCGTCTCCAGTTGCAGGCCCAGCGCATCGGCGAACTCGTCCACCGGCATCCATCCCGCCACCAGCAGGCTGCCATCCTTCCGGGTCACCATCTTGGGCTCGGCCTCGCCATCCTCATGAAAATCGCCGGTGATCGCCTGCAACACGTCCATCGGGGTGATGATCCCCTCGAAGTGGCCGTATTCATCATAGACCAGAACCATATGCGCGGGCGCGCGCCGCAGGTTCTCGATCACATCCAGCGCGCCCTGCCCGTCCCGCACCACGGGGGCCTCGCGCAGCACGGCGCGTAGATCGAATCCGTCGCCCCCCCTGTCGGCGACCAGCAGGTCACGCGCCACCAGCACACCCACGATATTGTCCGGCTCCCCCTCCCACACGGGCAGCTTGGACCGGGTCAGCCGGTCAAGCCGCTCCAGAAGCCCCGCCCGGTCCAGATCCAGGGGCAGCATCTCCACATCGCTGCGCGGCGTCATCAACCCACGGGCCGAACGATCGGCGATCCGCATCACCCCGGCGATCATCCGGGTCTCGGCAGGCTTCATCGCCCCCGCCGACTCGGCTTCCGAAATGATCAGACGCACTTCCTCATCGCTCACCTGCTGTGCCTGATCACCGGACTGCCCCAACAGGCGCAGCACCAGCTTGCCCGAGCGATCCAGCACCCAGATCAGCGGGGCGGCCACAGTCGCCACCAGCTGCATCATCGGCGCCACCCGTGCGGCCACCGCTTCGGGGGCACGCAACGCGATCTGCTTGGGTACCAGTTCCCCCACGATCAGCGACAGATAGGTGATCGCCACCACGACCGAGCCCACCCCCAGCGGCAGCGCCACACCGGACGAGACACCCTGCGCCAGCAGAAAATCCGACAGCCGCGCGCCCAGAGTCGCACCCGAGAAGGCCCCCGACAGCACGCCCACCAGCGTGATGCCGATCTGCACGCTGGACAGGAACCGCCCCGGATCCGCGGCAAGGCGAATGGCCGTCACTGCTCCCTTGCTGCCACGATCCGCCATCAGTTGCAGCCGCGCGGTCCGGGCCGACACGATGGCCAGCTCAGACATCGCCAAAAGACCGTTGAGCAGGGTCAGGCACAGAACAATTCCGATCTCGATATACATATATGTCCTCAATGGGCGGCCATGACGCGGGCGCGACTGGTTCAGCGTTACAATATAGGTGACGTGACCGCGACGAACATCAACCGCGCAAGGCCCGCAGCAGACTGACCACAGCGTCCCAGACATCCATGACTCGGGCCAGCGCATGCTCGTGCGCCGCAAAGCCCTTGCCCTGACCGTCCTCGACCTCCGCCGCCATGGCCGCGATCAGGCGTTCCAGTCTGCGTTGATGCAGACCAAGACGCGCCTGCACCGGATCGGCAAGGATACCGGCGAAAGCCGCCATGACCGCGCCCAGCATCACCAGCGCGACCACTACCCCAGCCATCAACCACGGCGACACGCCTACAGGAAAAAGGCCATACCAGACCCCGCCCAAGGTCTGGCCCAAGGGAAAATCCGCAACCGCCGCGCCATGGGCCACCACACCGGCCAGATTTGGCGCCATCGAGATCATCCCCGGCGTCAGCGCCCGAAACACCAGCGCGCCCACCAACAGCAGGACCAGCGCCGTCGCAATCTCGGCCACGGCAGTCCGCGTGCCGGAATAGCCCGACACCATGCCCGCCAGCCGGCGCCCCTGCGCCGTGGCCTCTGCGGGATCTCCCTGCTGGCGCAGCACGGGGCGCAACTGCGGCGCGGACAGGATCGCTTGGAGCACCGCCGCATCATGATCCGGCGCAGGCTGCGGCCAGGGCAGCCCCAGAAGCTCGGTCACCACCGCCCGCTCGACCCGCGCGCCCACGCGCGTGGGCAACAGGATGGACCGCCCGCGCAACCACGCTGCGACCCGCCTTGCGCCCAGCACAGCCGCCACCAGAGCCAGCAACCGGATCAGCGCATGGACCGGGGCCAGCACCAGATTGACGGGGGCGCGCAGGATATCACCGCCCAATGCCGCCCCATGCAAATGCAAGGTGCCGCGCAAGCGAAAATGACGGGCCACAAAGCCATCGACCAGCGCCGCACGCGCCCGGATCTGCTGCGCCGCCTGCGCCCGCACCGGATCGCCCCCTCTGGCTGACCGTGTCGGCGCGCCCGCCATGGGTCGCGTGATGATCCTGCTCATGACTTTCGTGTTCCGCTGCGATCCGCCGCGATCCGGCGGCATGCTACATATATATATGCATGTCACAGGTTGGATGCAGCCGTCCCCGCGTCAAGATGTGATCCACCGATCAGGAAGGCAGGCGCGCGGAACAGACGCAACCGTGACGGGTCGGAGTCACACAGCGGCAGGATTATTTTCAGGCGGGGGTTGCAGGCTTGAACCTTCATCTACACCTCACGCAACATGGCCGGACGACCCGGCGCAAAGGACCCTGATCTTGGACTATCTTTATCTGCTTGGTGGCATCGTCGGACTGTTTCTCGGCGGCGAAGCCCTCGTGCGCGGCAGCGTCGATATCGCCCGCCGCTTGGCCATCCCTCCCCTGCTGATCGGCCTGACCGTGGTCGGCTTCGGCACCTCAACCCCCGAACTGCTGGTCTCGGTCGATGCCGCCCTCCGCGGCGTGCCCGATATCGCGCTTGGCAATGTCGTGGGCTCCAACATCGCCAATATCCTGCTGATCGTGGGCCTGTCCGCGATGGTCTGGCCCATCCGCGTGCTGGGCGACACGCTGCGCCGCGACACCGCCGTGATGATGGCGGCAGCCGTGGCGCTGGTGCCGATCTTCGCCATGGGCGTGATGGGCCGCCCCGCCGGCGCCCTGCTGGTGGCCGGCCTTGCCGCCTATCTGGTCTGGGCTTACCGCCAGTCCGGCTCCGCCCCCGAGGAAGAGGACGGCGCCAAGCCCCCCGCCACCATGCTGATCTCGCTGCTCTGGGTCGCGGGCGGTCTGGCCGCCTTGATGGTCGGTGCCCGGTTTCTGGTGGACGGGGCCGTGTCCATCGCCCGCGACTTCGGCGTGTCCGAGGCGTTCATCGGCCTGACCATCGTCGCAGTCGGCACCTCCCTGCCGGAACTTGCCACCTCGCTGATCGCCGCCTTCCGCCGTCAGTCTGAAATCGCCATCGGCAATATCGTCGGCTCCAACATCTTCAACATTCTGGGCATCCTCGGCGTCACCGCCCTGATCGCCCCGATCCCGGTCTCGACCCGCTTCCTGACCTTCGACGTGCCGATCATGATCGCTGTCTCGGCCGTACTGACCTTTCTGCTGGTCACGCGCCCCAGCATCGGGCGCGGCATCGGTCTGATGATGCTGGTGGCCTATGTCGCCTATGTGGTAGCAGCACAGGGATGAAGATGCCCGCAACCCTGTTCAGAACCAGTGCCGCCGCGATCCTGTCGCGGCTGCTCCTGGTTCTGGGGTTGCTGCTGGGCGATCTGATCCCCGACCCGCGTGCCGCACAAGCCGCTGTCGCCCCCACCGGGGCGGCGGACCTCATGGCCGATGCGACGCCTGCGATCCTGCCCACGGACAGCGCGCGCCTGATCGCCGCCCTGCCGCAGGACGACACCCCCGATGCCGTGACGGCGCGGCCCTCGACCCTGCCACCGCAGCGCGCCACCGCGCAGACCATCGCCCCCGCGCTTCGCATCGCGACACCACCCCGCGCCGCCCATCTGCGCCCCTATCCCCACGGTCCCCCCGCGGTCTGAGCCTTCGACGCCAGACAACCGCAACACATCAAGGACCGTTTCCACATGAAAAGATCACCATGGGTCGTCATGACCTATGCCGTGCTGCTGCTGCTCGCAGTGGCCACGGCCATTCCCAACTTCCTGACCGACAGCCAACGCGCGCGCCTGCCCCAATGGGCCACGGCGCAGACCGTCTCGCTGGGTCTCGACCTGCAAGGCGGCGCGCATCTGCTGCTGGCGGTGGACCGCCCCGCGCTGTCCGAAGCGCGGCGCGACGACCTGCGCGCCCTCGTGGCCGAGGCGCTGCGCGACGCGGACCTGCCCCCGGCCCGGACCACCATGACCGACCAGGGCATCACCCTGCCCGCCTCACCCGCCGCGGAACAGACCATCGCCACCGCCCTGTCGCAAGCCGCCATTCCCGGCGCGCCCATCGCGGTGACGCTGGACCGGACCGGTGACCAACTCACCCTCACCCTGACCGAGACCGGGCTGGACCATGCCGCTACCGACGCCGCCGACCGCAGCCTCGAGGTGATCCGCCACCGCGTCGATCAGGTCGGCGTGTCCGAGCCGGTGATCAGCCGCGTCGGGGCCGACCGCATCCTTGTGCAGATGCCCGGTGTGGAAAACCCCGGCCAATTGCGCGACCTTCTGGGATCGACCGCGAAGATGAGCTTTCACATGGTCGCCCCCGCCACCGGACCGGGCGTCAGCGCCCTGCCGATGCGCGACGGCACGGGCACCCTGCCCGTCGAGGACCGCGTCGCCCTGTCCGGCGAAAGGCTGGACCGCGCCGCACTGGCCTTCGACCAACAGACAAAACGCCCCGTCATCAGCTTCGGCTTCGACCGCGCCGGGGCCATCCGCTTTGGCGAGCTGACGGCCGAGAACGTGGGCCAGCGCTTTGCCGTGGTGCTGGACGGTCAGGTCCTGACCGCCCCGGTCATCCAGCAGGCCATCCCCGGCGGTCAGGGCCAGATCACCGGCGATTTCACCGTGGACGAGGCCCAGACCCTCGCGGTGCTGCTGAACTCCGGCGCCCTGCCTGCCTCGCTCGAAGTGATCGAGGAACGCAGCGTCGGGGCCGCCCTTGGCAGCGACTCCATCATCACCGGCCTGATCACCGGTGCGCTGGGTCTGGCGCTGGTCGTGGCGATCATGGTCACGCTTTATGGTGGCTGGGGCCTGCTCGCCAGCGCCGTGCTGGGGCTGAACGTGATGCTCACCCTCACGGCCTTGGGGATGCTGGGCGCGACCCTCACCCTGCCGGGCATCGCGGGCATCATCCTGTGCCTTGGCATCGCGGTGGACAGCAACATCCTCATCTTCAGCCGCATCCGCGAGGAAACCGCGGGCGGCGCGTCGGCCACCAAGGCGCTGCGCCTTGGCTACGAGCGCGCCTGGGCCACGATCCTCGACGCCAACCTGACGACGCTTCTGGCGATGCTTGTCCTGTTCTGGTTCGGCGCCGGTGCGATCCGGGGCTTTGCTGTGACCATGAGCCTGGGCATCGTGATCTCGATGTTCACCGCCATCGTGCTGATGCGGGCCATGATGGAGTCCATCCTGCACTGGCGCGCCATGCGCCGGCTTGAGATCGCGCCCCTGATCGGCCGCATCGCCGCACCCGGCGCCTTCGGCTTCATGCGGCAGGGCGCGCTGGCCCTGTCCATCTCGGCGCTGCTGTCCCTCGGGGCCATCGGCGCGCTGGTCTGGCCCGGCCCCACGCTGGGCATCGACTTCACCGGCGGCGTGCAGATGGTGCTGCAATCCCCCACCCCCGTGCCTCTGGCCGAGATGCGCACCGCCCTGGCAACTGCCCTGCCGGGCGATGCCAGCCTGCAAGCCTTCGCCGATCCGACGCAAGTCTTGCTGCGCGTGCAGGGCGCGGCCGGACCCGACACCGTTCAGGCCGTCGAACAGGCCGCCGCCAGCGTCGTGCCGGGCATCAGCTTTCCGCAGATCGACCTTGTCGGCCCCAGTTTCAGCGCCGATCTGGCATGGGCGGGCGCGCTGGCCCTGTCCCTCGCGGTCTTTGCCATGCTCGCCTATATCTGGCTCCGGTTCGAGTGGCACTTCGCGCTGGGGGCCATCGCCGTCCTGTTTCTGGACGTGACCAAGACCTTCGGCCTCATCGCCCTGATGGGATGGGAAGTGAACCTGACCACCATCGTCGCCTTGCTCACGCTGATCGGCTATTCGGTCAATGACAAGGTCGTCGTCTATGACCGCGTCCGCGAACATCTGCACGACGGCGGCGATCAGCCCCTGTCACAGGTGATCGACCGCAGCCTCAATCAGGTGCTGGGCCGCTGCCTCTTCACCTCGGGCACCACCATCGCCGCGCTTCTGCCGATGGCGCTCTGGGGTGGTCCGGCGGTGGCGGGCTTTGCCGCCCCGATGATCGCGGGCGTGGTGATCGCCACGGCCTCGTCGCTCTTCGTCGCAGGCCCGGTGCTGGCATGGCTGGCCCGCCACGGTCTGGCACAGCCCGCGCCCCTGCCCTATGGCGACAAGGTCGAGGGGATGGTGGCGCAGGCGGAACGCTAAGCCCCGCCCCCCCCAGCGCAGACAAAGGAAAACCCCGCCCGCAGAACGGCGGACGGGGTCAATCGCTCTCAGCGCAATCGGTTTACAGGACGACCAGCAAGGTCCCGATGATCGTCCCCGTGATCACCAGATGGATCAGGCAAAAGCCCATGATGTCCTTGGCCTTCAACCCGGCAACCCCCAGCATCGGCAGCGCCCAGAACGGTTGCAGCAGGTTCGTCCAGGAATCCCCCCAGGCCACCGCCATCACCACGCGCGAGATATCCGCGCCCAGCGCTTGCGCCGCCGGCAGGATCACCGGCGCCTGCACCGCCCATTGACCGCCGCCCGATGGCACGAACAGGTTCACGATCCCCGCGCTCAGAAAGGTCCAGAACGGCAGCGTGGCGGCGGTCGAAATGCTCACGAACCCTTCCGACAGGCTCTCCGCCAGACCCGACTGGGTCATGATCGCCATGATCCCCGCGTAAAACGGAAACTGGATCACGATACCCGCGCCTCCCTTGATGCCATCGTTCAGCGCATCCAGCAGATTGCGCGCCGTGCCATGCATCACGATCCCCAGAAACAGGAACATGAAGTTCACGATGTTCAGATTGATCGCGCCACCGCGCACAAACCAGTAGTGCCCCAGAAACAGCAACCCCGGCACCCCGATCAGCAGCATCAGCACCCGGCTGCTCTCAAGGTATTCCGCCGGACGGGTCGGCGTGAAGACGGGCTTCTCATCCTCGCCCAACTGGTCGCGCGTGACATAGACGCTGTCCTGTTCGGTGGGCAGCATCAGCCGGTTGACCAACGGGATCACCACGAAAAGCACCGCCACGATGATCAGGTTGAACCCGGCAAAGATCGTGTCACCCGTGCCGATCACGCCGATCTGGCCTTCGGTGAAATGCCCCGGCGTCGCCACCGTCAGCGGGATCGACCCGGACACGCCCCCATGCCAGATCACGAAACCCGAATAGGCCGCTGCGATCAGCAAACGGTAATCCACGCGCACCTGACGTGCCAGTTCCTTGGCGAACAATGCGCCCACCACCAGACCGAATCCCCAGTTGATCCATGACGCCAGCAACGACACAACCGAGACGAGCAGAATCGCCGCCCCGGGCGTCTTGGCCAGCCCGGCCAGCAGCGCGAGGACCTTCTTCACCGGCGGCGAGGAGGCCAGAATGAACCCCGTCACCAGCACCAGCAACATCTGCATCGAGAACGCCAGCAGCGCCCAGAACCCGTCGCCCCACATCTGCGCGACCGCGACCGGATGGGTGCCTTCGAACAGAATCGCCGCCGCAGCAGCGATCAGGGTCAGTAGCACCACGAAGATGAAAGGATCGGGCAGATACCGCTCCATCAGCTTTACGGCGGGTTGGGATAGGGCTCTCAGCATCCGGCTCTCCTATAGATGGTGTATTTGATAACGAAGCGCCCTATTGGTTGCGTAGCGCCCCGGTGTCAACCAATGCGCCCCGGAACGGACACCGCAGCCCCCCGCTCCAAGGTCGCCCCGATGCCTCCATGCCGCCCCGCAGGATGCCTGATGCCCGCCTTTGCATCCGCAGCATCCGCTCTGCCCGAAAATTAGGCAGCACCCGAACGGCCCTATTGGCCCTTTCCCGCGCATATCGTTAGCGCAAGCGAAGCGGACTTGCGTTGCAGCCCCGCTAGCCCATATATGCGCAGAAACGGGTGCCGGCGTTCGGCGCCGGAAATGCTTGGGTTTAAACGCGAAATGTTCGTCTCTGCCGATCTGAAACCCGCACTCTCGCGCCGCCATTTCCTGGCCGCGACGGCGGCCATTGCCAGCACCTTTCCCCTGCGGCTTTCCGCACAGGAAAGCGGCACTCCCGCCGATGCTGCGCCGCAGCAATTTTCCTTCGACATCCTGTCCGAAGAGATGCGGCTTCTCTCGACCGAACCGCACCGCGTGCCCGAACCCGTGGGCGGGTTTCTGGCCGAACTGGATTACGACGATTACCGCCTCGTGCGCTTCCGCCCCGACCGCATGCGTTGGGCCTCCGAGACCAGCACGCTGGCGCTCGCTGCCTTCCCGATGGGCTGGCTCTTCAAGGAACCCGTCATCCTTTATGAAGTGGCAGGCGGCATGGCCACCGAGATGCGCTTCACGACCGAGGATTTCGAGTATCTGAACGATCTGGGCGACCGGATCCCGCCGATGACCGACATGCCCGGCGTCGCAGGCTTCCGCCTGCACCACCCGCTGAACCGCCCCGATGTGATGGACGAACTGGTGGCCTTTGTCGGCGCCAGCTATTTCCGCGCGCTCGGGCGCGGCTCGGCCTATGGTCTCTCGGCCCGCGGCCTTGCCCTGAACACCGCCACCGCCACGGGCGAGGAATTTCCCCGCTTCTCGCGCTTCTACATGGAACGCGGCACCGGCCCCGGCCTGATCACGATCTACGCCGCGCTGGAAAGCCCCAAGGTGACAGGGGCCTACCGCTTCGTCTTCTTCCCGGGCGCTACGACCACGATCGAAGTCACCGCGCGGCTTTTCTTCCGCGAGGATGTCGAAGAACTGGGCATCGCCCCGCTCACCTCGATGTATCTCTATTCGGAAAAGAACCACACCCAGTTCGACGACTTCCGCCCCAAGGTGCATGACAGCGACGGCCTGCGGATCCTGCGCGCCGATGGCGAGGCGATCTGGCGGCCGCTCAACAACCCGCCGCGCCTGTCGGGCAGCTATTTCCCCGAAACCGCCCCGCGCAGTTTCGGTCTGCACCAGCGCGAGCGGGATTTCGAACAGTTTCAAGACACCGAGGCGAATTACCACCGCCGCCCCTCGCTCGACATCGAACCGATGGGCGACTGGGGCAACGGGCATGTGCGTCTGGTCGAGATCCCCTCGGATCTGGAAGCCAATGACAATATCGTCGCCTATTGGGTCCCCGAAGCCCCGGCCCGTGCCGGAGACTCGCGTGAATTCGCCTATAGAATGCACTGGGGCGACCTGCCGCTTGATCCCGCCGACCCCATCGCCCATGTGGAAGTCACCCGCGCCGGTCATGGGGGTGTTGCGGGCGTCGAGATCGAAGACGGCCTGCGCAAATTCGTGATCGACTTCCGTGGCGGCTTCCTTGACCGCCTCGGAGCCGAGGCCGAAATTGCCCCGGTGGTGACCGTCGCCAATGGCGAGGTGATCAGCAACGTGTTGCAGCGGGTGCCGCAGAACGGTGTCTGGCGGTTGTTCATCGACGTGCGCGCCGAGGATGACGCGGTCGTGGAACTGTCAGCCCATCTCGCGGGTTACGGACGCAAATTGACGGAAAACTGGCTTTATCAGTGGATCAACGCAAGATGAATGACCTTTCAGGCATATTCCAGGCCGATCCCGACAGCCTGGCCCTGCAACAATCGACGCCGCCCGAGGCCCCCATGGCGATGCCGCCGCAAGTGCTGGAGCAGCGCCCGCGCAGCGTGCTGTCTTTCGTTCTGGCCGCGTTCCGCCCAGCCCGGCAACCCTCTCGCGGGGTCTGACCCATGTCCTTGCCCTCTGACCGGCGGGTATTCCTGATCCGCACCGGTCTGCTGATGGGCAGCGTGCTCATCGGATGGGGCGGGTTTCTGCTCTTCCTGCGCTATGGCGCGGCCGATGGGCTGGACGCCATGGATCTGGTGCGCGCCGCACTGATCCTGATTTCCACCTTCTGGCTGGCGTGGGGCGCATTGCAGGCATTCGCCGGTCTGACCACGCGCCCCCCCGCCGTGCCGCGCCATGACGGGCCGATCACATCGCGCTGCGTCATCCTCGTCCCCGTCTATAACGAGGACCCGGCCGCCACCTTTCCCCGCATCGCGGCGATGGACGCATCCCTGCGCCGCACCGGCTCTGCCGAGCGGTTTCACATCGCTATCCTCTCCGATACCCGCGACGACACGGTGGCCGAGGCCGAGCAGCGTGGCTTCCTGCGCCTTTTGAACCTGACCGGGGCCGAAGGCCGCATCTTCTATCGCCGCCGCGACAACAACCGGGGCCGCAAGGCCGGCAATATCGAGGATTTCATCACCCGTTCGGGTGCCGCCTATGATCTGGCCGTGATCCTTGACGCCGACAGCCTGATGGAAGGCGCGACCATGGTCGAGATGGTCCGCCGGATGGAAGCCGACCCCAAGCTGGGCCTGCTGCAAACCCTGCCGCAGATCGTGAATGCGCAATCCCGCTTTGGCCGCATCCAGCAATTCGCCGCCGCTTTCTACTCACCCATCTTCTGCCGTGGCCTTGCCATGATGCAGGGTCGCACCGGCCCCTTCTGGGGCCATAACGCCATCGTCCGCGTCCGCGCCTTCGCCGAAAGCTGCGGACTGCCCGAACTCTCGGGCCGCCCGCCATTCGGCGGCCATATCCTCAGCCATGATTATGTCGAAGCCGCCCTTCTGGCCCGCGCAGGCTGGACCGTGCGCGTCGATGACGATCTGACCGGCAGCTTCGAGGAAGGCCCCGAAAACATGGTGCTCCACGCCAAGCGCGACCGCCGCTGGTGTCAGGGCAACCTGCAACATTCCCGTCTGCTCACCGCGCCCGGCCTCAAACCCTGGAGCCGCTTTGTCTTCGTCCAGGGCATCCTCGCCTATCTCTCGCCGGTGATCTGGCTGGCCTTCCTGCTCTGCTCCATCGCGGCCCCCGTCTTTGCCCCGCCCATCGACTATTTCCCCATCGAAGGCTGGCGCTGGCCGGTCATCCCGGTGTCGCATGCTTCCAAGGCGCTGGCGCTGGCGATCTGCATCGTGGGCCTGCTGTTCCTGCCCAAGATCCTGATCCTGATCGACGCGGCCCTGCGCGGCCGCGCCCGCGGTTTCGGCGGGGCCGGGGCCGCCGCCCGCGCCGTCGGGGCGGAACTCCTGTTCTCGGCCCTCTCGGCCCCGGTCTTTCTGATGTTCAACACCCGCTCGGTCCTGCAGGTCGTGGCCGGGGTCGATGGTGGCTGGCCCGCACAGACACGCGGCGACGGCACGATGACGGTGGCCGAGTCATGGGCCGCCAGCCGCTGGATCGTGATCAGCGGCGTCCTGGGCGCGGCCCTCGCGGCATGGCTCTCGCCCGCGCTGCTGCCCTGGCTGGCCCCGGTGCTGCTGCCCATGATGGCCGCTCCCCTCATCATCGCCTGGTCCTCCGCGCCCGCGCGCAGTCCGCTCTTCCAGACCCCGAACGAGGCCGCGATGCCCGAGGTCCTGATGCTGGACCGCCAATTCCGCGCCATCTGGCAACCCGACAGCAAGGTCGTCCGCATCAGCGCCGCCTGACGAATGCCGCTTGCATGTCGCGCGTCTTGCGCCACAGTCTGCCCCGCACCACAGCTTCAGCCGCATGAAAGGACAGACCGATGGACAAGGCCACCCATGACAAGGGAATGGAGATCCGCCGCGCCACCCTGGGCGACGCCTATGTCGACCGCGCCATCGCCAATATGGACGATTTCACCCGCGAGCTTCAGGAACTGGTCACCACCTATTGCTGGGGCGAGGTCTGGGGCCGCGACGGGCTGGAGCGCAAGACACGCTCGACCATCAATCTGGCCATGCTGGCCGCCTTGAACCGCCCCCACGAATTGGGCGCGCATGTCCGCGGGGCCATCAACAACGGCATGACCCCGGACGAGATCAAGGAAGTCCTGCTTCAGGTCGGCATCTATTGCGGCGTGCCCGCGATGATCGACAGCTTCCGCGTCGCCCGCACCGTGCTGGACGACATGCGGTCCGAGGGCGCGCTGGACTGATTCCGCTCAGGCGTCGATCGGCACGCGCAACCCCTCTCCTTCGGCCCGGTTGGAATTCACCGCCGGGTCCACACGCCACGCCTCCAGCAGACCGGGGCCGGGTGGCCGCATCAAGGCCGCCGCCCCATGCCCCGCCTCGCCCAGCCAGAGCGGCCAGTCCTCGGGCCCAAGGATCAGCGGCACCCGGTCATGCAGCGCCGCCGTATCCGGCCCCGCCGCCGTGGTCACGACCGCACAGGTGGCCATCCGCGCCTCCTCGGGCCCCCAGTCCTGCCAGATCCCGGCCATCACCATCAGCGCCTCATCCCGCCGCCGGATATACCATGGCAGCCGCGCGCCCCCGGCGCCCTTGGTCCATTCGTAAAACCCGTCCGCCGGGATCAGACAGCGCCGGGCCCGCGCCGCCGCGCGAAAGGCGGGTTTCTCGGCCAAGGTCTCGGCCCTCGCATTGATCAGCAGCGGGCCATCCGTCGGGCTTTTGTACCACTGCGGCACAAAACCCCAGCGCATCCCGCGCAAGCGCCGCCCCCCCTCGCCCGCCGTCGTCACCACATGCACCTGCACCGTGGGACAGATATTGAACCGCGGTACCGGCGGCAGGTCATTGGCAGGCTGCGCCTGAAACAGGCGCGCCATCGCATCATGGGGCAGGGTCAGGGCGAAACGTCCACACATCCCGCCAGACTGCCGCAACCGCAGCCACAAATCCAGCGCCCGCCCCCTCACCGTTCGTCAAATAGGCGAAATCCGGACCTCACCCCAGCCGAACCGACAGCCGCAAATGCGCCAGCGCCAGCCCCATCAGCGCCGCCGCCACCAGACCCAGCGGTGCCAGCCCGACCCCGGCCAGCACCAGCCCGCCAAGGGCCGATCCCAATGCCGCGCCCACATAGATGCCCGCCGCATTCAGCGCCAGCATCACAGGGGCCGCCGCGGGGGCCATCCCGATCAGCCGCGCCTGCTGCGCCGCCATGAAGGACCAGCCGAACACCGACCACAGCACCAGCAACCCCATCGCAAACGTGCCGGACAGAGCCGTGCTCTCGCCCTCCGCCAGCGGCAGGGCCGAAAATCCCGGCAGCACCCCGATCTGCGCCAGACACAGGAAGGTCAGCGTGCGCGCGGGCCCCACCCGGTCGCTCAGCGCGCCGCCCATCACATTGCCGAACACGGCCCCGATCCCGCAGACCAGCAGCGCCAGCGTGATCCCGTCGCGCCCCCAGCCCAGGTTCTGTGACAGAAGCGGCGCGACGAACGTGTTCACCACATAGCCCGCCGTCAGGAAACTGGCCGTGAACCCCACCGCCAGCATCAGCCGTCCGTTCCGCATCACGCGCCCCAGATCGCGCAGGGTGACCGGCTGGAACGACAACCCGCGTGGCACGATGGTCCAGATCAGCCATAAACAGGGGACCAGCACCAGCAGCACCACGGCAAAGGCCACCCGCCAGCCATAGGTATAGGCGATGAAGCTGCCCAGCGGCAGGCCCAGCACCTGACTCATCGTCATGCCGAAGAATACCGCCGCCAAGGCCTTGGCCCGCCGCTCCGGTGCGCTCAACCCCGCCGCCACCGCTGCGGCCACGGGCGTAAAGATCCCCGCGCCTGCGGCTGCGAAAACGCGGCTCGCATGCAAAGCCGCTTCCGTCGGCCAGAGCACGGGGATCAGGCATCCCAGCCCGAACAGCGCCAGCCCTGCCGCCAGAACCCGCCTGCGCCCGATCCCCCCGGTCACCGAGACCAGCACCGGCGACAGCACCGCATAGGCCAGGGCATAGGTCGTCAACACCGCCGCCGCCCGCGCCGGCGACACCTCCAGATCCGCCGCCAAAGGCTCCAGCAACCCGATGATCATGAAGGCCCCCATGCCGATGACGAAATTCGACACCGACAGGACCGCGATCAGCAGGCCGGGCGCGGCCTGCACAGAGGCCGAGACAGGAGAGGGGCTGGCAGACAACATGCCGCCTCATGCCACAGCCGCCCAGCGCCCGCATCCGCAAAACGACGCGCCGCGGCCTGCCTCATTTCATCGTGATCCGCCCGTCCACATAGGGCTGATAGGGGGCGTTCGCGGCCATGTAATCCGCCAGAACATCCGCAAGATCGGGGCCGAAATCATAGGCATTCATCCCCTCCGTCTCGAACATGGCGTAACCGTCACCGCCGCCGCGCATGTAATTGTTGGTGACCACGCCATAGGTCCTGCCGGGGTCCAGCGCCACCCAGACGCCACCCTCCATCACCTCGGCACGGACCAGGCGCGCACCGGCCTCGGCCGCAGGATCAAAGACATAGCGCAGCCCCGCCACCTGCGGGAAACGCCCCGCGCCCTCGTCGATCTGGCTCAACCCGTTCTCCAGCGCGGCCATTACCGTGGCCCCCGTCGCTTGAAACGTGGACAGCGTGTTCTGAAAGGGCAGCACGCCCAGCACATCGCCCATCGTCACCTGCCCCGCCGCGATACTGGCGCGCAGGCCCCCGCCGTTCTGGATCGCGATGCTGATCCCCTGATCCTTCACTCGGGCCAGCATGGCATCGGCCACCAGATTGCCCATGGTGCATTCCCTGATGCGACAGGTCTCCCGCCCGCCGTCGATATCCGCTGCCGCCTCGGCCACCACGCGGGCTTTGACCTCCGCGATGGGACCGGCCAGTTCCGCCACCCGCGCCGCGATCACCGGATCAGGCGTCACGCTGGCATCCAGCAGGATCGTATCCCCGCTGGCCGCCGTCACATGCCCCGCCGCATCGAAGTCCAGCACCAGATGCCCCAGATACTTGCCATAGGCAAAGGCCTGCACCACCGGCACGCTGCCCACCATCTGCGGATAGGGCAGCGCCCCCTCGGCGGTATTGCTCATCAGCGTATGGGAATGACCGCCCACGATGGCATCCAGCCCCGGCACCGCCGCCGCCAGATCCAGATCGCGCGGCAGGCCCACATGGGTCAGGGCGATGATCTTGTCCACGCCTGCCTCCTCCAGCATCGCCACATCTTCCCTCAAGGCCGCTGCCTCACCCGCAAAGACGACATCGTCGCCGGGGCTCGAGGTTTCGACCGTATCCACCGCCAGCGCCGACACGATCCCGATCCGTGCCCCCCCGACCTCCAGCACCACATGGTCACCCACGCGGCCCGCCAGCAGGTTCGACCGGCTCACGTCGATATTGCCCGAAATCACCGGAAAGCCGACCTTGTCCAGAAACCCCGCCAGACCCGCCGGTCCGTCATCGAATTCATGATTGCCCAGGGCCATGACATCAAAACCGATGGCCTCCATGAACTCTGCTTCAACGGCCCCCTTGTAGGTGGTGTACATCAGACTGCCCTGAAACTGGTCGCCCGCATCCAGCAGGATCACGTTCTGCCCCTCCGCCTCCAGCGCCGCGCGCAAGGCCGCAACCTTGGCCGCCAGACGCGCCACCCCGCCGAAACAGTCGCCCGCCGCATCATCCGCGGGCGCGCAGGTCGAATCGAATCTGGTGATCGGCTCGATCCGGCTATGCAGATCGTTCACATGCAGGATGTGCAGCCGATACTCAGCCTGGGCCGCAGCCGCAGACACAAACAGCGCCGCAAGCGCAAATACGGGGCGAAAGATCACGGGCCGGGGTCTCCCTCTGGGTGTCTTTCATCGGATCGTGACCCAGGGACCCTGCCCTGTCAAAGCCGAACTGCCTCAAATTGGCGGGATCACGCTTGACCGGATCAGGCTGGCGCGTCATGTGACCCTCATGCTGATCTACAAGATATTCCGCGCCCCCGAATGGGCAGAGTTGCAGGCCAAGGGCGAAACCCCTGGCGCCCCCATCGACATCGCCGATGGCTATGTGCATTTCTCGACCGCCGCCCAGGCGACCGAGACGGCGGCCAAACATTTCGCGGACGAGGACGATCTGACGCTTCTCGCCCTTGATGCCGAAACGCTGGGCGACGCCCTGCGCTGGGAACCCTCTCGTGGCGGCGCGCTCTTCCCGCATCTCTACCGACCCCTGCGCCTGACGGAAGTGCTCTGGCACCGCCCCTTGCCGCGGGTGGGCGGCACCCACCGCTTCCCCCCGGAGATGACATGAGCCTTCTGGAATCCCTCGGCCTCGCCGCCCTGCGCCGGATCGACCCCGAAACCGCCCATGGGTTGGCGATCAAGGCTCTGACCTCGGGCCTCGTGCCCCTGCCCGGCCCCGTCACCTCGCCGCGCCTGAAAACCCGCATCGCAGGCATCGACCTGCCCAATCCCGTGGGCCTGGCCGCCGGTTTCGACAAGAATGCCGACGCGCTGGCGCAACTGCCCCGCGCGGGCTTCGGCTTCATCGAACTGGGCGCCACCACCCCCCGCGCGCAACCGGGCAACCCGCGCCCGCGCCTGTTCCGCCTGACCGAGGACCGCGCCGCGATCAACCGCTTCGGCTTCAACAATCTCGGGATGGAGGCGATGGAGAAACGCCTCGCCACCCGCCCCCGCAACGCGGTGATCGGCCTCAATCTGGGCGCCAACAAGGATAGCGCCGACCGGGCCGAGGATTTCGCCCGCGTGCTTGCCCATTGCGGGCGGCACCTCGATTTCGCCACCGTCAATGTCTCCTCGCCCAACACCGAAAAGCTGCGCGACCTGCAAGGGGCCGCGGCCCTCGCCGCACTCCTCGCCGGCGTGATGGAGGCGCGCAACTGGCTGCCCCGCCCCATCCCCGTCTTCCTGAAGATCGCGCCCGACCTTACTTTGTCGGAACTGTCGGAAATCGCCGATGTCGCACGGCAGGCAGGCATCGACGCCATCATCGCCACCAATACCACGCTCGACCGCGCGGGATTGCACAGCCCCCATGCCGCAGAAAAAGGCGGCCTCTCCGGCGCGCCGCTCTTCGAGAAATCCACCCGCGTGCTGGCGCAGCTCTCCAAACTCACCGACGGGCAGATCCCCCTGATCGGCGTGGGCGGCATCAGCAGCGCCGATCAGGCCTATGCCAAGATCCGCGCCGGGGCCTCCGCCGTGCAGCTCTATACCGCGCTGGTCTACCACGGCCTCTCGCTCGTGCCGCAGATCGCCCATGGCCTTGACGCGCTGCTGGCCCGCGACGGCTTCGCCTCGGTGGCCGAGGCTGTCGGCACAGGCCGCGCCGACTGGCTCTGACCCCAAAGCAAAAGGCCCGCGTCACATCCGACACGGGCCCCCTGCTTCATCTTGCCTCAAATACTCACACCCGGCTCGCCGCAATCACCGGCTCCTCGGGATCGGGCGCCATCTCGCGACGCGAGATCATGGCATAGAAGGCCGGCACCACGAAAAGCGTGAACAGCGTGCCCACGGTGATGCCTGCAAAGATCACCAGCCCCATCGCGAACCGCGCCGCAGCCCCCGCGCCATCCGCCGTCATCAAGGGCACCACGCCCAGCGCGGTCGCGGCGGTCGTCATCAGAATGGGCCGCAAGCGCTGCTTGGCCGAGGCGACGATCCCCGCCTCGCGGCTCAATCCCTTCTCATGACGCAGCTGATTGGCGAACTCCACCAGCAGGATGCCGTGCTTGGTGATCAGACCGATCAGCGTGATCAGCCCCACCTGCGTATAGATGTTCAGCGTCCCCAGCCCAAGGTTCAGCGGCACGATCACGCCAAAGATCGACAAGGGCACCGACATCAGGATGATCAGCGGATCGCGGAAGCTTTCGAACTGCGCGGCCAGCACCAGATAGATCACCACGATGGCCAGCGCGAAGGCCACGACAATCGTGTTGCCTTCCGTCTTTTCCAGCCGCGACTGGCCCGCGTAATCCACAAAGAACCCGGCCGGCAGCAGCGGCGCCGCCACCTCCTCGATCACCGCCAGACCGTCGCCGGTGGACACACCCGGAATGGGCAGTGCCGTGATCGTGGCCGAGTTGAGCTGATTGAACTGCTCGATCGTCGCCGGGGCCGCGCGGGTCTCGACATCGATCACCGCCGACAACGGCACCATCTCGCCCGTGGTGGCGCGCACGAACAGCTCGCCCAGCCGTTCAGGGTTGTCGCGATATTCCTGCGGCACCTGCAAAATCACATCGTAACTGTTGCTGTCCCGGTCGAATTGCGAAATCGGCCCCGCCCCCACCAGCAGGCCCAGTGTCGCCCCGATCTGCGCCGCAGGCAGGTTCAGCGCCGCCGCCCGGTCGCGGTCGATCCGCACCACCAGTTGCGTCGTGTCGAAATTCAGCGAATTCTGCACCACGATGAACCGGCCCGAGGCCTGCGCCTCGGTCTTGATCTGCTCGGCCACCTCATAGACCTGCGCGGGATCACCCGTGGATTGCACCACAAAGGAAATCGGCAGACCGCCCCCTGCCCCCGGCAGCGACGGCGGCGCAAAGACAAAGGCCTGCACCCCCGCAATCGGCGCCAGCCGCGCCTGCAGATCCGCCTGAATCTCGGCCTGAGACCGCTCCCGATCCGCCCAGTCGTCAAAGGCCCACAGCATGATCGCCGAATTCGTGGCCCCCCCGAACCCGGTGATCGAGAAATTGGCCGACAGTTCCGGCAGATCCTCGGTCCGGGTCCGCATCTGATCCACATAGGTCTGGGTATAATCCGACGTGGCATAGCTGGGTGCGTTCACGAACGAAAACAGCGCCCCCGAATCCTCCTCCGGTGCCAGCTCGGACGAGGTTTTCATGAACAGATACCCCGTCACCCCCATCAGCACGACGACCATCAGCACCGTCACCGGCAGATAGTCCAGCGATGAGGCGACACGCCGCTCATACCAGCCTTCGAACCGGGTGAACCCCCGGTTCAACCGTTTCTGAAACCGGTTCTCGCCACCCTTCTTCAGCAGCCTTGCCGCCATCATCGGCGAAATGGTCAGCGCCACGATGCCCGAGATGAACACCGCCCCCGCCAGCGTGACGGCGAATTCCTGAAACAGCGCGCCGGTCAGACCGCCGGTAAAGAACAAGGGCAGAAACACCGCGATCAGCGTCAGCATCATCGCGATGATCGCCGTGGACAGCTCCCGCATCGAGGTGAAGGCCGCCTGCATCGGGCTTAACCCCTCGTCGATATGGCGCTGCACGTTCTCGACCACGATGATCGCGTCATCCACCACCAGACCGATGGCCAGCACCATGGCCAGCAGCGTCAGCAGGTTGATCGAATAGCCCATCAGGAACAGGATGAACATGACGCCGACCAGCGACAGCGGAATGGCCACCAGGGGCATCATCACCGACCGCATCGACCCCAGAAACAGCAGGATGATCACCGCCACGATCACCGTGGCCTCGATGATCGTGCGCAACACCTCGTTGATCGAGGCCGCGATCTGCTCGGTCGCGTCATACATCATGGTCAGGGTCATGCCCTCGGGCAGGCTGTCCTGAATGGCGGGCAGTTCGGCCAGCACATTGGCCGACGTGTCCAGCGGGTTGGCGGATGGCGTGGGAAAGACACCGATAAAAGTGCCGGGCCGCCCGTTGAAATTCACGATCGTATCGGTGCTTTCCGCCGCCAGTTCGATCCGCGCCACGTCATGCAGCCGCACCACCTCGTCCCCGCTGCCCGAAATCGGCAACATGCCAAAGGCTTCGGGCGTCTGAAGTGTCGACTCCATCGTGATCGCATAGCTGACCATCTCGTTCTCGGTCCGCCCCGGTGCTGCCAGAAAATTGGCCCCGTTGATCGCCGCACTGACATCGGATGCCGTCAGACCCTGCCCCGCCAGCCGCACAGGATCGACCCAGACCCGCATGGCGTAGCTCTGCCCGCCCAGAACCTGCGATTCCGCCACCCCTTCGATGGTGGACATGCGCGGCACGATCACCCGCTCGATATATTCGGTGATCTGCTCGGGCGTCATCGAGGGGTTCTGCACGCCCAGATACATGGTCGCAAAAGTCTGCCCCGTGCCCTTGACGATGCTGGGGTCCTCAGCATCCTGCGGCAGTTGCGAACGCACCTGCTGCACCTTGGACATGACTTCCGTCAGCGCCGTATCGGGGTTCTCGCCCAGCCGCATCTGCACCGTCACGACCGAGGCCGAGGGCCGCGACTGCGTGGTCACGTAATCCACGCCTTCAGCCGTAGCCACCGCCGCAGCGATGGGCGAGGTCACGAAACCCTGGATCAGTTCGGCCGAGGCACCGGGATAGACCGTGGTGACCGTCACCACGGTTTCATCCACTTCCGGATATTGCCGCGTCTGCAGGTTGACCATGCCCTGCAAACCCAGCAGCACGATCAAAAGCCCCAACACCGTCGAGGCGACAGGCCGCTTGATGAACAGCTCGGACAGACTCATTCGGACACCTCTTCCGCAGCGGCATCTGGGCCGTCAGCCGGGGCCGCGCCCTCTTCGGCCAGCGTCACCGGCGCGCCATTGGACAGACGGTTCTGCCCGGTTGTCACGATCCGGTCACCCGCCGCGATGCCCTCGCGGATCTCGATCATCCCGTCCGACCGCCGCCCCGGCGTCACAAAGACCTGCCGCACCTCCAGCATCTCGTCCTCGCCCTCACGCGGGCGCACGACATAGACGAAATCCCCGTAAAGGCTGCTGATCACCGCCGTCTGCGGCAGCGCGATCACACCATTCTCCACCGGCAGGTCCAGCCGCAGACGCACGAACTGCCCCGGCGTCAGCGCGCCGCCCGCCCCCTCGATTGTGCCGCGCACCGCCACCAGACGGCTCGACGGATCGACCCGCGGGTCGATCCCGCTGATCTGCCCTTCAAAGCTCTGCCCCGCCTCGTCGCTGCGCAGATGCAGGGTCTGGCCGATGAACAGATCCGGCAGGTTCTGCTCGGGCAGGCTGAAATCCACCCGCATCGTGTCCAGATCCTGCAAGGTGGCGATGATCGTGCCGGGCTGCACATATTGCCCCAGATCGACCCGCAACAGACCGATGGTGCCCGCGAAAGGCGCCGTGACCTGTCGCTGCTCGACCACCGCCTCGGCCCGCGCGACCTGCGCTTCGGCCGCGCGGAACGCCGCCTGCGTCGCCTCCAGCGTGGCACTCGTGGCCACACCCCGGCTCTGCAATTCCTGCTGCCGCGTCAGATTGGCCTGCTCCAGTTCCAGCTGCGTGCGCGCCGCCTCCAGATCCGCCCGCTGCACCACATCATCCAGCCGGATCAGCAACTGCCCCGCCTCGACCTGCGTATTGGGTTCAAAACTCACCTCGCGCAGGATGCCCGGCGCCTCGACCGTCAGATCCACACCCTGATTGGCATTGACCGTGCCGATCCCGTTCAACGCAGGCTGCCATGTGACGGGCTGCGCCTCGACCGTTTCCACGGCCAGAGGCTGCACCGGCAGATTGGCGAAGATCTGCGTGATCATGCGGTCGCGGAACAGGTTGAACCCGATCAGCCCGCCTCCCACCAAGGCCAGAAGAACGGCGGCGATGACGATACGTTTGACCATGAGACAATCCCTGATTCGAAATCCGGCCCCAGATGCGACACGCGGGGGGCAATGCAAAAAAAACCGAACTGAAACCGTGCGGCACACAAGGCTGCGACGATCTGCACCACACTGGCCCGGACACGTCGCTTGCTTTTCAAGGGCCGCAACTATACCGTCTGGTCGGTAAAGTCAACGAAGCCCAAACCCGGAGATCCGCCATCACCCAGCCCGTCGATCCTCCCGCCCCGCGCAGCGACACCCGCCGCCGTATTCTCGACGCGGCCCAGGACCTCGCGCATTGCGCCGGACCGGGAAACCTGTCGCTCGATGCGGTCGCGGCAAGGGCTGGCGTGTCCAAAGGCGGACTTCTCTACCATTTTCCCTCGAAGAACCGCCTGATGGAAGCACTGGTCGAGGATTATCTCCACCGCTTCGACGCCGCCCTCAGCGCCGAGGAAAGCACAAAGCGCCCCGATGCCGCCATCTGCGCCTATATCGCCCAATTCCTGACCGAACGGAAACATGACGCGCCGCCCGCCTCCGGCCTGTTGGCGGCCCTGGCCGAAGACCCTGACATGCTGGCCCCTGTCCGCCGTTTCGAGCGCGATTTCCTCACCCGCATCCGCGCCAATGCCTCCGACCCGCAGATGGCAACACTGGCCTTTCTGGCGATACAGGGCATCCGCGCCATGGAATTGCTGAACACCAAGGTGCTCGACAGTCGCGAAGAGGATGCCTTGATGACATGGCTCAAGGACCGGCTTGCCCCCTGACGCCCGCTGCTGTCATCGGTCTCCCAATTCCTCAGACCCGGCCCGCCCCGGCCTCCAGCGCCGGATAGCGCAGGCCCAGCGTCACTCCGCGCGCGATGAACGAGATCAGAAGCGCCAGCCATAGCCCGTGATTGCCCCACAGCGGCAACAGCACCAAGACCGCCGCCACATAGACCACGAAACTCACCGCCATCATGTTGCGCATGTCGCGCGTCCGCGTCGCCCCGATGAAGATCCCGTCCAGCATCCACGGCGCCAGCCCCAGCAGCGGCGCCGCCACCATCCATGGCAGGTAACTGCGCGCCGCAGCCCGCACATCCTCCGCCGTGGTCATCAGATCGACGATCATCCCGCCCGCCAGCGCAAAGGCCAGCGCCAGCAGCACCACGCTGCCCGCCCCCCAGCCCGAGGCCAGAACCGCACTCCGCCGCAGCCCCGCCCGGTTGCGCGCCCCCATGGCCTGCCCCACCAGCGCCTCGGCGGCAAAGGCGAACCCGTCCAGCGCATAGGCGGTGATATGCAGGAACTGCAAAAGAACCTGATTGGCCGCCAGCACCACATCCCCCTGTCCCGCCGCCAGAAACAGGAACGACAGGAAAATCGCCTGCAACAGCAGCGACCGGATCAGGATATCGGTATTGACCGCCATCATCCGCGCCAGCGCCACGCGGTCGAAAACCCGCGCCCAGTCGCGCCAGGCGGGCACCCGGAACGCCGCACGGCAGAACCACAGCCCCAGCGCCAGCCCGCTCCACTCCGCCAGAAAGGTGGCCCAGGCCACACCCTCCACGCCCCAGCCAAGACCCAGCACGAACCACAGGTCCAGCAGGATGTTGACCCCGTTCATCCAGACCTGGATCACCAGAACCGCCCTCGTCCGCTCCAGCGCGATCAGCCAGCCGGTCACGCCATAAAGCGCGATCATCGCAGGCGCGCTGAACACGCGGATCTGCATATAGGCGCGGGCCATCTCCTCGACCTCGGCACTGGCCGGGGCCAGACGGAACGCCCCCCAGAACAGCGGCCATTGCAATGCGATCACGGCCAGCCCGGCCACCGCCCCGATCATCAGCACCCGCGTCAGCAGCGCCGCCACCTCGCCCCGATGCCCGGCGCCATGCGCCTGCGCGGCCAGCCCCGTGGTGCCCATCCGCAGAAAGCCGAAGATCCAGTAAAGCGCCGTCAGGATCACCGCGCCCAGACCCACCGCGCCAATCGGGGCCGCCTGCCCCATCTGCCCGACGACAGCCGTATCCACCGCGCCCAGAATGGGCACGGTCGCATTGGCCAGCACGATGGGCAGCGCCACCTTCAACACGCGGGCATGGGTGATCACAGGGGGCGCCACTTGCCCCGCCACGCTGTCAGCCATCCATCCGGGGCATCAGGAAATGGCCCGTCGCCTGCGCAAAGGCCCGCGCCCGGTTGTCCTGCCACGCCTCCACATGGACCGAGGCATAGCGCCGCCCCGAGCGGTTGACCTTCGCCCGCGCATAGGCATCGCGCGGCAGGCCCGTCCGCAGGTAATCCACCGTGAAATCAATCGTCTTGGGCAGGCGCGGCAGGTTTCCCGCCACCAGCGTCTGCGCGTCAATCCGCCCGCTCTCGATCTCTTCCCACAGGCTCGCCCAACTCAGGCCGATGATGGCCGTCACCTCCAGAAACGCCGCCGTGACACCCCCGTGCAGCGCAGGCAACAAGGGATTGCCGATCAGCTTGTCGTCAAAGGGCAGAACGGCCGTCAACTCATCGCCGCGCCGGTCGAACTCGATCCCCAGAAACTGGATGTAGGGCACCCCATGCACCAGCGCGCCCAAGGCCGCATCGCGGCGTTGCTTGATCACCTGCACGGGTTCGGGTCGCCCCCCGCGCGGCTTGACGAAAGATCCCTCGCTCATCAGCCTGCCTCCACCGTGAAGGTGCCCGTGGCGGTGGCCACCGGACGATCCGCATCGTCATCCATCGCCGTCGCCCGCACAAAGGCGACAGACCGCGTGACATGGTAACATTCCGCCCGCGTGCGGATCGCCTGCCCCGGCGTCGCCGCGCGCATATAGTCGATCCGCAACCCGATCGTCGCCGTGCCGCCCTTGGAGGCCGGATGACACACGACCGAGGCCCCGCAGCAGGTATCCAGCAGCGCCGACACCGCCCCGCCATGGATCACGCCGGTTTCGGGATCACCGATGAACCGCGCGTCATAGGGCATCGACATCTCGGCCACCCCCTCGCCCAGATGGTCGATGCGCATCGCCAGCGCCCTTGCATGCGGAATCGCCTCGGTGAATTGCCGCGCCAGTTTTTCCTTGTCCATGCCGTCCGTTCCTTCCGTCTGCGCCGCACTATGTGCCGCATCCCGCGCCACGTGCAAGAGGACCCGTTGCCCTTGCCGCGCCTCTCGCTTAGCCTGACGTCAAGGGAGCCCGACGATGTCCGAACCACGCCTGACCTTCAAGGAGATGTGCGCAAAGTATGACGTGACCCCACGCACCTTGCGCTATTACGAGTATATCGAGTTGCTGCAACCCGAACGCGAAGGCCGCGCCCGTTTCTACGGCCCGCGCGAATGTGCCCGCATGACCCTGATCCTGCGTGGCCGCAAATTCGGCTATGCGCTGGAGGATATCCGCCAATGGTTGCTGATCTATGAAAAGGAAGGCACCCGCGCGCAGATGGAGGCATGGGTCAAGATGGCCGACCGCCAGCTTGTCGAACTGGCCGAACAGCGCGCCCAGCTGAACGAGGCGATGGACGAGTTGCGCCGCCTGCGCGACGACACGGCGGATGCGCTGACGAAGATGTAACCCACCCCCGGCCTGTTGCCTCCCCCCGCGTGACAGAAGCACCCCGCACGGAATCACGCCCGCCGCCCCATCACCGACCCGCCCAGCGGGGCGGCGACCCCACGGCTTTGTGTCACGCACAGCGCAATTCCACAGCCACGGGCGCCCCTTCCCCCCTCACACGCCGCTCCTCGGACGCAAGGAAATTGCCCCGGCGCCCCCTTTACCTTGGCTGATCTTACGTCAACTTCAAAGTGACGTGACGTAGCGGTTACGTCAACTGCGAAACCTGTTGTAACCATGGCCCCAAATGCACAGCTTGCCGCCAGAAACCTTTTCCTGAGGGTATGTGATGACCGACAAGACCATGACGATCCGCGAGATGTGCGACGCCTTTGACGTGACCCCCCGCACCTTGCGGTTCTACGAAGCGAAAGAACTGATCTTCCCGATCCGCGAGGGGCAGAAGCGGCTGTTCACCCATTCCGACCGCGCCCGCCTCAAGCTGATCCTGCGCGGCAAGCGCTTCGGGTTCAGCCTCGAAGAAATCCGCCAGTTGCTCGATCTCTACCGGATCGGCGACCAGCAGCAGACACAGCTCGCCCGCACCTATGAGCTGGCGCAGAAGCGTCTGGATGACCTGATCCGCCAGCGCGACGAATTGAACGCCGCGATCGAGGATCTGCGCGAACAGATGAAGTGGGGCGAGAAGATGATCGCCTCGATCAACCACGCCACGCGCGCGGCAGAGTGATCCGCCCCGCCTGACCTGACCCCAAGACCGACCCAAGGGAGAAACCAATGCCCAGCTACACCGCCCCCGTGAAAGACCTGCAATTCGTCCTGCACGACCTGCTCAAGGTCTCTGCATCCGACATCCCCGGCTATGCCGAGCTGGAAGCCGATTTCACCGCCGCCGTGCTGGAGGAAGCGGGCAAGCTGACCTCCGAAGTGCTGGCCCCGCTCAATGCCGTCGGTGATGTCGAAGGCTGCAAGCTGGAAAACGGCGTCGTGCGCACCCCCACCGGCTTCAAGGCCGCTTTCGATCAGGTGCGCGAGGGTGGCTGGACCGGCCTAGACATGCCTGAACAATATGGCGGGCAGGGCATGCCCTATGTCATGGGCACGGCGGTGGGCGAGATGTTCTCGGCCGCCAATCAGGCCTTCACCATGTATCAGGGCCTGACCCATGGCGCGGCCTCCGCGATCCTCGCCCATGGCACGGATGCGCAGAAGGACATGTATCTGCCCAAGATGGTCTCCTGCGACTGGACCGGCACCATGAACCTGACCGAACCCCATTGCGGCACCGATCTGGGCATGATGCGGACAAAAGCCGTCCCGCAGGGTGACGGCACCTACAAGATCAGCGGCCAGAAGATCTTCATCTCGGCCGGCGATCACGACATGGCCGACAACATCATCCATCTGGTGCTGGCGAAAATCCCCGGCGGCCCCGAAGGCATCAAGGGCGTGTCTCTCTTCATCGTTCCCAAAATACTCGTGAACGAGGACGGCAGCTTGGGCGCACGCAACGGCGTGTCCGTCGGCAAGATCGAAGAGAAGATGGGCATCCACGGCAACTCCACCTGCGTCATGAACTATGACGAGGCGACCGGGTATCTGCTGGGTGAAGAGCATAAAGGCATGCGCGCCATGTTCACCATGATGAACGAAGCCCGCATCGGCGTCGGCATGCAGGGCATGGCGCAGGCCGACGTGGCCTTCCAGAACGCGCTCGCCTATGCCAAGGACCGGCTTCAGGGCCGCGATGTGACCGGCGTCAAGAACCCCGACGGCCCCGCCGATCCGCTGATCGTGCACCCCGATATCCGCCGCTCGCTGATGGACCAGAAAAGCTTTGTCGAAGGCGCCCGCGCCTTCATGCTCTGGGGCGCGTCGCTGATCGACCGGTCGCACCGCAACAACGACGCCGCTGCCGACGGCCTGATCTCGCTGATGACACCCGTCATCAAGGGCTTTCTGACCGACGAAGGCTATGACATGACCGTCAAGGCCCAGCAGGTCTACGGCGGCCACGGCTATATCGAAGAATGGGGCATGTCCCAGTTCACCCGTGACGCCCGCATCGCCATGATCTATGAAGGCGCCAACGGCGTGCAGGCGCTCGATCTGGTGGGCCGCAAGCTTGCCACCGATGGCGGCAAGCACGCCATGGCCTTCTTCGAGATGGTCAAGACCTTCATCAAGGAGAATGAGGGGAATGAGGCGCTGAAGGCCGATTTCCTCGATCCGCTCAAGGCCGCGTCCAAGGACCTGCAAACCGCGATGATGTATTTCATGCAGAATGGCATGAAGAACCCCAACAACGCGCTCTCGGGCTCTTACGACTTCATGCACCTCTTCGGCCATGTCTGCCTTGGCCTGATGTGGGCGCAAATGGCGAAAGCCGCGCATGAGGCATTGCAGGCGGGCACGGAAGACGTCACCTTCTATCAGACGAAACTGGCCACCGGCCGCTACTACATGGCCCGCCGCCTGCCCGCGACCGCGCTGCATCTGGCGCGGATCAACACAGGCGCGGACACCGTGATGGCGCTGGAGGCTGCCAACTTCTGATGACCGGGCACGGGCGGGGCCATCCCCGCCCACCCATGCCGCCAAGGAGCCAACGATGCCCAAACGCTTCCGCCTGACCCGCCGCTTCCCCGTCGCCATGACGGAAGACGGCTATCGCAGGCTGAAGAAATTCGCGTCAGAGGCGGGGCTGGACGAGGGCGAGGCGCTGTCCTTCCTGTTTGAGAACTTCGACAGCGTCATCAACCAAGACACATTCGCGCACCGCCTGCGCCTGTTCAATTCCGAGCTGGACGCGCGCAAACGCTGACCAGCCGGGACCAAGACCACGACGAACCGGGGAGGAGACCCGCATGACATCCGCATGGATGACCGACGAGCACCAGATGCTGGCCGATATGACGGCCAAATTCATCAATGACGAATGGTCCCCCCATTTCGAACGCTGGCGCAATCAGGGCCAGATGGACCCCGCGATCTGGCAACAGGCGGGCGAGTTGGGCCTCTTGTGCCCGTCGATCCCCGAAGAATGGGGCGGCCATGGCGGCGATTTCGGCCATGAGGCCGCGATCCTGATCGAGGCCAGCCGCGCCAACCTCGCCAGCTGGGGCGTGGGCATCCATTCCGGTATCGTCGCCCATTACATCCTCGCCTATGGCACGGATGACCAGAAACGCCGCTGGCTGCCCAGACTGACGAGCGGCGAATTGGTGGGTGCCCTCGCCATGACCGAACCCTCCACCGGATCCGACGTGCAGGCGATCAAGACCAAGGCGATCCGCGACGGCAACACCTACAAGCTGTCGGGCCAGAAAACCTTCATCACCAATGGCCAGCACGCCACGCTGATCATCGTCGCTGCCAAGACCGACCCCAGCCAGCGCGCCAAGGGCGTCTCGCTGATGGTGCTGGAAACCGAAGGGGCGGCCGGCTTCAAACGCGGCCGCAACCTCGACAAGATCGGCATGAAAGCCTCCGACACCTCGGAACTGTTCTTCGACAATGTCGCCATCCCGCCCGAAAACCTGCTGGGCGGCGAAGAAGGCCGCGGCTTCGCCCAACTGATGAGCCAGCTTCCGCAGGAACGGCTGATCATCGCCTGCGGCGCCATCGGTGCCATGGAAGGGGCGGTTACCCGCACCATCCAGTATTGTCAGGAACGCGAGGCCTTCGGCGGCCCGCTCACCCAGTTCCAGAACACCCGCTTCAAACTGGCCGAATGCCTGACGCGCACCAAGGTGGCGCGCGCCTTCCTTGACGAATGCATGGCCGAACATCTGCGCGGCGAACTGTCCGTCGAAAAGGCGGCCATGGCGAAATACTGGATCACCGACACACAGAACCAGGTGCTTGATGACTGCCTGCAACTGCATGGCGGCTACGGCTTCATGCAGGAATATGCAGTGGCCGAAATGTGGACCGACGCCCGCGTGCAGCGCATCTATGGCGGCACCAACGAGATCATGAAGGAACTGATCGCGCGCAGCTTCATCGACCGGAAATCGGCGTGATCCCCTCCAAGGTCACGCAGTTTGAAAGGCCCGAAAGATGAGTATTTGCAGCAAGATGAAACCACAGGTCCACCCCGTCCCGCCTCACCGCTTGGCTATCGGATATATCGGGACAGGGCTTCACCTTGCACGCCCATCGGCTCTCCAGCCTGTAACGCAAGAATGATCATGAACCAGAAACCCTAAAGCCAGGTTAAGCCGCGACGCCTCCGACTTCATCTTGCCAAAAATACTCAAAATCACAGCGCCAGCCATAGGCGCGCCTCAGGAAGGAACGACAATGACCATCAAACTTTATTGCTTCGGCGAAAGCGGCAATGCCTACAAGGCGGCGCTGACGCTGGAACTGTCCGGGCTGGAATGGGAGCCGGTCTTCGTTGATTTCTTCAACGGCGGCACCCGCACGCCGGAATTCCGCGCCATCAATTCGATGGGCGAAGTGCCCGTCATGGTGGATGGCGAGCTGACCCTGTCGCAATCGGGCGCGATACAGGATTACATCAGCACCAAGGGCGGCAAGCTGGGCGGGCGCAGCGCCAACGAGCGGCGCGAGATCATGCGCTGGGTGCTCTGGGACAATCACAAACTCTCAAGCCAGGCGGGCATGACCCGCTTCCTGATGAACTTCCTGCCCGAAGACAAGCGCCCCGCCGAAGTGATCGCCTTCATGCAGGGCCGGCTCAAATCAGCCTACAAGGTGCTGAACGACGAGTTGGCGGACAAGGACTGGCTGGTCGGTGACCGGCTGACCATCGCCGATATCGCCTGCTGCGGCTATCTCTTCTACCCGGAACCCTTCGGGTTTGACCGCAAGGAATGGCCCCATATCGACGCATGGCTGACCCGGATCGAACAGACCCCCGGCTGGAAACACCCCTATGACCTGATGCCCGGCAGCCCCGCTGACCGCGCCTGACCCAAGATCGGCCCCAGAGGGGCCACGACAAGGAGACGACCATGACAGATGCCTATATCTATGACGCCATCCGCACCCCGCGCGGCAAGGGCCGCGCCGACGGATCGCTGCACGAAGTCACTTCGGCCCGCATCAGCGCGCAGGTGCTGAACGCGCTGAAAGAGCGTAATGGTTTCGAAGGCCACGCGGTCGAGGATGTGATCTGGGGCAATGTCACGCAGGTGATGGAACAGGGCGCCTGCCTCGCCCGCACCGCCGTCCTCGCCTCTGATCTTGACGAACGCATCCCCGGCCTTGCCATCAACCGCTTCTGCGCCTCCGGCATGGAAGCCGTGAACCTTGCCGCCAATCAGGTGCGCGGCGGCGCGGGCATGGCCTATATCGCCGGCGGGGTCGAGATGATGTCCCGCGTCCCCATGGGCAGCGACGGGGCCGCCATCGCCGTGGACCCCTCCATCGCCATGGACAGCTATTTCGTCCCCCAAGGCATCAGCGCCGATATCATCGCCACGGAATATGGCTTTTCCCGTGACGAGGCCGATGCCCTCGCCGTCGAATCCCAGCGCCGCGCCAAGGCCGCATGGGACGACAAGCGCTTCGCGCGCTCCATCGTGCCGGTCGTCGATCAGAACGGCCTCACCATCCTTGGCCATGACGAATTCATGCGCCCCCAGACCGACATGCAAAGCCTCGGCGCGCTCAAGCCCAGCTTCAAGGACATGGGCGAGGTGATGCCCGGTTTCGACAAGGTGGCGCTGATGAAATACCCGCATCTGGAGCGGATCAACCACATCCACCATGCCGGCAATTCCAGCGGCATCGTGGACGGGGCCGCAGGCGTGCTGATCGGCAACAAGGAATTCGGCGAGAAATGGGGCATCAAGCCCCGCGCGCGGATCAAGGCGACCTGCAAGATCGGCACCGATCCGACGATCATGCTGACCGGCCCCGTGCCCGCCACGCAGAAGATCCTCGCCGACAGCGGCATGAGCATCAGCGACATCGACCTGTTCGAAGTCAACGAGGCCTTCGCCTCGGTCGTGCTGCGCTTCATGCAGGCCTTCGATGTCGACAGCAGCAAGGTCAACGTCAACGGCGGCTCCATCGCCATGGGCCACCCCTTGGGTGCGACAGGCGCCATGATCATCGGCACGCTGCTGGACGAGCTGGAGCGCACCGGCAAGGGCACCGGCCTTGCCACGCTCTGCATCGCCTCCGGCATGGGTGCCGCCACGATCATCGAGCGGGTCTGATGCAGATGACACCCCACCCCCTGCGCGCCGTGGCCGAACTGGCCGCGGACCGCAGCGATCTGCGTCTGGTGACCGCGAATGACGGCACATATGTCCGCATCGTCTGCGACAGCCCCGCGCTGATCTTCAAGCACAAGGCCGACCCGCGCGACAGCCTCGACCGCACCGATTTCAGCGGTCACAAGCGCATCGTGCTGGAGGAGGATGATTTCGCCAACGGCCCCGCCGCCACGCTGCAAACCATCCTCAGCTACCTGAAACATTACGAGGGCCGTGACCTGCACGCCCCCACCGCGAAACCCCGTTCGGGAGAAAAGACATGACCGATTTCACCATGCAGAAAGATGCCGAAGGCATCGCCACCATCACCTGGGATTGTCCCGGCAAATCCATGAACGTGCTGAACACCGAGGCGCTGATCCATCTGGACAGCCTCATTGACGACGCGCTGGCCGATGCCGCCGTCAAAGGCATCGTGATGACTTCTGGCAAGAAAGACTTCGCCGGCGGCATGGACCTGAACGTGCTGGCCAAAATGCGCGACGACGCAGGCGACGAACCCGCGCGCGGCCTGTTCGAGGGTATCATGCAGATGCACGCCGCCCTGCGCAAAATCGAACGCGCGGGCATGGACCCCAAGACGCTGAAGGGCGGCAAACCCATCGCCGCCGCCCTGCCCGGCACCGCCGTGGGCATCGGCCTTGAACTGCCGCTGGCCACCCATCGCATCTTTGCCGCCAACAACCCCAAAGCCAAGATCGGCCTGCCCGAAATCATGGTCGGCATCTTCCCCGGCGCAGGCGGCACCACGCGTCTTGTGCGCAAGCTGGGGGCCATGGGGGCCTCGCCCTACCTTCTGGAAGGCAAGCTGCTGGACCCCGCCAAGGCGAAATCCGCGGGCATCATCGACGAGGTGGTCGATGATCCCGTCGCCGCCGCCCGCGCCTGGGTGTTGCAGGCCAAGGATGCCGACATCGTCAAGCCATGGGATGCCAAAGGCTACAAGATGCCCGGCGGCAAGCCCTATAATCCGGCCGGTTTCCCCACCTTCGTGGGCGCGTCCGCCATGGTGAACGGCAAGACCCAAGGCGCCTTCCCCGCTGCCAAGGCGCTGCTCTCGGCCGTCTATGAAGGCGCGCTGGTCCCCTTCGACACCGCGCTCAAGATCGAGGCGCGCTGGTTCGTCAACGTGCTGATGAACCCGTCATCGGCGGCGATGATCCGCTCGCTCTTCCTGAACAAGGAAGCGCTGGAGAAAGGCGCCGTGCGCCCGCAGGACGTGCCGGATCAGCGCGTCAGGAAACTGGGCGTGCTGGGCGCGGGCATGATGGGCGCGGGCATCGCGCTGGTCAGCGCCCAAGCCGGGATCGAGGTTGTGCTGATCGACGCCACCCAGGAAAGCGCCGACAAGGGCAAAGCCTATACCGAGTCCTATCTCGATAGCGGCATCAAGCGCGGCAAGGTCACCGCCGACAAGAAAGCCGCGATGCTGGACCTGATCACCGCCACCACCGATTATGACGCGCTGAAAGGCTGCGATCTGATCATCGAGGCCGTGTTCGAGGACATGAAGGTGAAAGCCGAGGTTACGAAAAAGGCCGAAGCCGTGATCCCCGCAGATTGCATCTATGCGTCGAACACTTCGACCCTGCCGATCTCGGAACTGGCCAAAGCCTCCGCGCGCCCCGGCCAATTCATCGGTATCCACTTCTTCTCGCCGGTCGAGAAAATGCTGCTGGTGGAAATCATCAAGGGCGAGGCCACAGGTGACGTGGCCGTGGCCAAGGCGCTGGATTACGTCCGCCAGATCCGCAAAACGCCCATCGTGGTCAATGACGCGCGCTTCTTCTATGCCAACCGCTGCATCATTCCCTACATCAACGAAGGGATGCGGATGGTGAAGGAAGGCGTTGCGCCCGCATTGATCGACAATGCCGCGCGGATGCTGGGCTTCCCCGTCGGTCCGCTGCAACTGGTGGACGAGACCTCGATTGATCTGGGCGCGAAAATCGCCCGCGCCACCAAGGCGGCGATGGGCAATGCCTATCCCGATGGCGAAGTCGATGAGATCATCTTCTGGATGGAAGGTCAGGGACGCATGGGCCGCAAGGCGAAGGCAGGCTTCTTCACCTATGACGAGGCGGGCAAGCGTCAAGGCTACTGGCCGGGTCTTGCCGATCAATACCCGCGTCTGGACGAACAGCCCAGCCTGACCGAAGTGCAGCACCGCCTGATGTTCGCCCAAGTGCTGGAAGCCGTCCGCGCGCTGGAAGAAGGCGTTCTGGAGGACATCCGCGAAGGTGATGTCGGCGCCATCCTCGGCTGGGGCTTCGCCCCGTGGTCCGGTGGCCCGTTCAGCTGGCTCGACATCATCGGCACACCCTATGCGGCCGAACGTTGCGATCAGTTGCAAGCCGCTTACGGCGACCGCTTCGCCTGCCCGCCCCTGCTGCGCGAGATGGCCGACAAGACCCAAAGCTTCTATGGCCGCTTCGGCAAGGACAAAAAGGCCGCCTGATCCGCGCGAGCCCTTCTGAAAATACAAACGGCGCGGTCAGTAATGATCCGCGCCGTTTGCACTTGGGGGTCGTGCTGCTCGGCCATATTATTTCCAAATCGGAAACAGTAAACAAAAAATGTCATGTATCCCTAGGAATAGGCAACAATCAGCCAAACCACCCTTAGCGCTTCAGAACACATACCCGAACCGGGCAATATCCTCGGCGCACAGATCGGCCAGCACTTCCGCATCCGCATCGCTGTAATACCCACGGTAATCCGCGTCGCGGTCCGATGTGTTGACCCGGTCCAATGTCAGCCGGAATCCCAGATGCGCCCAAAGTGGGGCAGCATCCTCCTCAAAATTTTCCAGCCGTATAAAGGCTTTGCAGCGCTCGATCCCGGTCGCGTCCCGCATATAGCGCGCATAGGGCCATGCCGTGATACTGGCCCGCGTCTGCGGATGGCTCAGGAATTCCGAAAACGTCAGTGCCTTGGACAAACCCACGGCCGGATGATCGAACCGCTGCCCGCGCAGCCAATGGAAATAGCTGACCATCCGGTCCCAGGGATTGCGCACCAGCGTGAAACAGAAGCTCTCGGCAATCTGATCATGGCTGACCAGCCCGTCGATATCGGCCAGCGTCGCATGTTTCCACAACCGCCCCCGCGCCTGCAAGCCCTTTACCCGGTGTCTGCGCCGCTGCGCCTTGGGGGTATCGCCCAACAGGATATCGTCAGGCCGCGCCCGCCCCTCCAGCGCCAGCGCCAGCGCCGTGCCCCCGGTCTTGGGGATATGGACAAAGATATAGCGGCGACTGGCGGAAATGATCATCCCGCCACGCTACCCCATCGGCGCGAAGGCGCAAGCCGCGTCAACTCGGGATGATCTCGCGCCGCTGCGCCTCACCGGACCGCAGCGCGATGATGATCCCCGCCGCTGCGATCAAGGCGATCCCCACCGCCTGCCACAGCCCCACGGGCTGCCCGAACAGATACCACGCGAAGAACGGCCCGAAGATCATCACCGAGTATTCAAACACCGACACGAACCCCGCCTCTCCCAGCTGATACGCCTTGATGATGCACCACACCCCCGCCAGCGAGCCGATCCCCTGCAACCAGATCAGCGGCCAGACCTCGACAATCGGCCAGACCCAGCGCTGGCTCAGAAACCCTGTCTCAGGGATGTCGAACAGCACCAACCCCACCGCCGCCAGCGCGGAAAACCCGCCCTGAAACATCATGACGCCGACCAGCAGGCTCATCGTGCTTTCGCCCTCGCACCATTCCCGCGTGGCGATGATCGCGATGGCATAGAAAAACCCGCCCAGAACCGGCAGCAGCGTCCAGACCGAAAACGCCCCCGTATCCGGCTGCAACACCAGAAGGATACCCAGAAACCCAAGGCACACCGCCAGCACCCGCCACGGCCCGATGCTCTGGCCCATCAGCCCCCATGTGATCAGCAGGATGAAGATGGGCGAGGTGAACAGCCCCGCCAAAGCCTGCGCCAAGGGCATGAACCCCAGCCCCGCGAAATAGCACAGCATCGCGATCGCCGCCAAAGCCGACCGCCCGCCAACCCTGATCCAGGACCGCGGCCACACCGTCCCCAAGCCGACCCACGCCATCGCCAAAGCCATCGGCAACATCATCGCCGTGCGCAGCACAAAGAACTGCCACAGCCCGATCTCCTCGGAAATCGCGGCCACGTAATTGTCGATGAAGCCGATGATCAGCATCGCCACCAGCATCACACCGGCAGCGGCCAGCGGTTTGTTCGGTCGTTCCAGTGTCATGCCTCTTCCCTTGGGCCAAGTTCAGGTCATACTCTGTCCCCGAAGCGACATGACACGCCGCAAAAAAGGGAGAGGGAAACCAATGGGCTGGATGGCAGATGAAACGGGTCTCGGCAAGACGGCGGCGAATTATACGCCCCTCACCCCGCTCTCCTTCCTCAAACGCGCGGCACGCGTCTTTCCCGACCACCCGGCGGTGATCTACGGGTCCCACCGCAAGACCTATGCCCAATACCACGCCCGCGTCACCCGCCTCGCCTCGGCGCTGACCAAACTGGGCATCCAGCCGGGTGATGTCGTCGCTACCCTCATCCCCAACCTGCCCGCGCAGGCCGAGGCGCATTTCGCCGTCCCCGCCTGTGGCGCGATCCTGAACACGATCAACACCCGCCTCGAACCCGACACCGTCGCCTATATCCTCGACCATGGCGGCGCGAAGGTCCTGCTTGTCGATCCGCAATTCCTGCCCATGGCAGCCGAAGCGATGGAGCGGATGGAGGGCCCCGCCCCCACGGTGATCGAGGTCGCCGACACCCACGCCGGCGTCCATGCCCATGGCCACTACATGGAATACGAAGACCTGCTCGCCACGGGTGATCCCGATTTCCCATGGATCATGCCGCAGGACGAATGGGAATCCATCGCCCTCAACTACACCTCCGGCACCACGGGGCGGCCGAAAGGCGTCGTCTACCACCATCGGGGCGCCTATCTGAACGCCATGGGACAGGTGATCAGCTGGCGCATGACGCTCCACCCGCGCTACCTCACCATCGTGCCGCTGTTCCATTGCAACGGCTGGTGCCACACATGGATGATGCCCGTCTTGGGCGGCACCCTCATCTGCTGCCGCGACATAACCGCCCCCGCCATCTTCAACGCCATCGCCGATGAGGGGGTCACCCATTTCGGCGGCGCGCCCATCGTGCTCAACACCCTCGTGAACGCGCCCGCCGCCCAACGCCGCGACTTCTCCCAAACGGTCGAGGTCTTTACCGCAGGCGCCCCCGTCGCCCCCGCGACGCTGGCCAAGATCGAACCGATGGGCTTCAACGTCACGCAGGTCTATGGGCTGACCGAGACCTACGGGCCGGGCACCGAATGCACATGGAACGCCGCATGGGACGAGTTGCAAGGCGACGACCGCGCCGCCGTCAAGGCCCGCCAAGGCGTCGCCATGCCGTTTCTGGAGGATGTGACCGTCATGACAGACGACATGCACCAGATCACGATGGACGGTGTGACACAGGGCGAAATCATGTTCCGCGGCAATGGCGTGATGAAAGGCTACCTCAAAAACCCGAAAGCCACCGAAGAGGCGTTTCGCGGCGGCTGGTTCCACTCCGGCGATATCGCCGTGCAACACCCCAACGGCTATATGCAGATCAGCGACCGCGCCAAGGACATCATCATCTCTGGCGGCGAGAACATCTCCTCGGTCGAGGTCGAAGGCGTCCTCATGGCCCATCCCGATGTGCTCCTCTGCGCCGTGGTCGCCAAACCGGATGAGAAATGGGGCGAGGTGCCTTGCGCCTTCGTCGAATTGAAAGAGGGCGTCACGGGGGACGAAGCCGCCCTCATCGCCTTCGCCCGCGAAAAACTCGCAGGCTTCAAGACGCCGAAAAAGGTCGTGTTTCAGGAATTGCCCAAAACCTCGACAGGCAAGATCCAGAAATTCGAACTGCGGGCCATCGCGAAAGGCTTGTGAGGGGCCGCGCGGTCGCCGACACGCGGGGCGGCGATCCAACGCCCGTTCGGGTCACTTTATGGTTGCCCAGTCATCGAACCGCAGTTCGTGCCGCACCCTCGCAAAATCGCCGCCCCGGGGGGCGGGTCGGCGATCGCGCGGCGGCGCTGCGCACCTTGATTCCGCGCGGAGCGCGCCCCTATGAAACGACGACACCCCTTCTTATTGAAAGCCCCCTCGCACCAACCCCGCCTTCGCCGACACGCGGGGTGGCGATCCAACGACAATTCGAGGCACTTTATCCCCGCCCAGTCATCGAACCTCAGTTCGGGTCACTACGGTTGCAAAATCGCCGCCCCGGGGGGCGTGTCGGCGATCGCGCGGCGGTGCTACGCACCTTGATTCCGCGCGGGGGGGCACCCACGAAACGACAGCGCACAATTAAGCACAGGAATAGGGATCTACTCACATACCTTTTGACACACAAACCTTATTGAGTTTACTATCTAAAATGCAAAAAATTCCATGATCACCAATAAAAAGCTATTAGTTTGTATTGAAATAGACCTTGGAAATCTTACTTTAGAACGCAATCAATAGTTAGAATGAGTAAAATGAGTGAGAAAACTATATTTCGGTTTCCCAACCCAGTGGATGCCCCCTCCCCGACAGGACCATTTTTCGAGAAACACGGACCAAACGCACTTGACGAAATTCCGTCATCCCGTCTTGCCATAGCTGATATAATCGCGAACTGGTCTGCTACTGATGCAACAATTAGAATATTTCTGATTGGAAAGTTCGGTGAAGATTTAAAGGCAGCTAGCGCACTCGTCGATCTTGCACGAGCAGATAACTTCGTAAGTGTGCTTTTGCCTGTTGTCGTTTCGCTTCAGGACAGGAAAGACATGGCAGAAGCAGTACACAACTTTATACTCGTGCGCGAGAAGGTGAAAAAATTTAGAGATTTACTTGCTCATGGAATATTTGCTTCACGGTCTGACCTACCAGGCAAAATACTTGTTGCAGCAGGAAATCCATATCGAAAGGATCATCTAAAGATTTTTCAACAAATGCGCCAGGATCCATTTCAATTGAACTATGAACTGCCATTTAAAGTGTGGTCAGAGGAAGATTTTTCTCGAGTGCGCGCAATCGGATGTGGTCTCCTTAATTCAGCATACGCGCTGTCTGTTTGCTTCGCAAGAAATAGCAATGAGATTCATCTTTGGCGCTCGGCGATTGAGAAAGATGGTCTTTTACCAAAGCCACCTTGGGAAATGTAGTCTCCTTTCGAATCTGTAAAGATTTTTACATGCTAAGTTTTTAAGATGAGGAGTAAGCCCAATTATTAGAATCTGTATATCATCGTTAAAATTCCCCTAACACGCCCCCGTAACCCCTTGATTCCAAAGATCCCGAAAAATGTCCCACGGTGGGACAGCCCCACCCGGCCCGCCTTGCGGCCCCGGCAAGCCTGCCCCCTACCACCCCGCCGCACCTCATGCTAAACTTGGGAAAACAGAGGCAGGGCAGCCCCATCCATGACCGCATTGCAGGAGTATCAACGGCTCGAGGCTTCCGCCCTCTGGCGCCCCTCCCCCGAGGAGCAGCGGCGCGAGGTCATCGTCTCGATCGGCGAGGCGACGCTGGTGATCGCGGACCTGACCGACCGCCCCCTCACCCATTGGTCGCTGGCCGCCATCGCGCGGGCCAACCCCGGCGAAAGCCCCGCCCTCTATCACCCCGAAGGTGATCCGTCCGAGTCCCTCGAACTCCCCGAGGATGAGGCGGCCATGATCGCCGCCATCGAAAAGCTGCGCACCGCCGTCGAACGCCGCCGCCCCCGCCCCGGCCGGGTGCGCGGGTTCGGGTTGCTCGCCTCGGTCGCCGTGGTCGCGGCCATCGCCCTGTTCTGGCTGCCCGGCGCGATGCGGAACCATACCCTCACCCTCGTGCCGGATTCCAAGCGCGAAGATCTGGGCCGCTCCCTGATGACCCATCTGGAGCGTGTGACGGGCCTGCCTTGCGTCGCCCCCGAGGGGTTGCAGGTCCTGCAAAAGCTGTCCGCCCGCCTGCCCGACGCCTCGGGCCAGCGCAACGCCCTGATCGTGATCCGCAGCGGCGTGCGCGACACCGTCCGCCTGCCCGGCCGCATCCTGCTGATCGGGCGCAGGCTGGTCGAGGATTACGACGAGCCTGACGTGATGGCTGGCTATATCATCGCCGAGCAGGCCCGCGCCGAGGCCAGCGATCCGCTGGGGCGCCTGCTGGACTGGGGCGGGATCATGGCCAGCTTCCGGATGCTGACCACCGGCACCCTGCCCGACGACACCCTGCGCGCCTATGCCGAGACGCTGCTGACCGCCCCGCCCCTGCCGGTGTCGGATCAGGCATTGAAGGACGGCTTCGCCCGCCTGTCCGTCCGCGCCACGCCCTATGCCTATGCCAAGGATGCGACAGGCGAGAAGACGATTGCGCTGATCGAGGCCGATCCCTTTGCCAGCGCCCCGCCGCAGCCGCTGCTGTCCGACGGGGACTGGCTGCGGCTGCAATCCATCTGCGGCGTGTAGCCCCGTATCAGTTGCGCGGGAAGGCGTCGCGGAAACCTGCGGCACGCGCCACACCCAACCCTTGCGACAGCGCGCCCGGATTGCCGAAGGGGCCCGCCAGAATGACCTGCACCGGCTTGCCCTTGCTGCTGGAGCGCTGCACGCTGACCGGAAGGCCGGCGGCCTGCAACCGACGGATGGCCGTGTCGGCGTTGTTCGGGTCGGCGAAGGCCCCGACCTGCACGAACCGCCCGGCGATGCGCTGCGGCTGCGGCGCTGCGGTCGCCTGAGGCGTCGCCCGGGTCGAGACATGGGCGACATCCGCCTGCCGCGCCTTCGGGGTGGCCGTGCCAGCGGTGGACAGGGTTGCCCCCGCCTTGACCGGCACTCCGGCGCGCACCTGCGTGGTCAGGTCCGTATAAGGATATTGCAGGTTGGGGTTATAGGCGGTCATGTCCCGCCCCGACTTGCGGTCGATCAGGCGGCGCGGCACGGTCTGGGTCCATATCAGATCCATCGCCATTTGACCCGCCACGGTTCCATGAGCCCGACGCGGGTTCAGGCGGTCATCCGTCCAGACCGGACGATAGCCCGGCGGCACGACCGTCGCAGTGGCCGCCTGGGCCTGCGCCTCGGCGACATGGCGGGGCACGATGCGGGTCTGGGGGGCAAGCGAAGGCAGGTCGCGGCGGTTGACCACCATCGCGGGCTGCTGTCCAACCCGGCCCGTGCGGACGGCAGCGCCTGCCCCGCGTGGGACCGGATCCTGCGCCTGTGGCCCGCAGCGCACGCCGGCCGGGCAACCATTGGCTGCGGCCGCTTTCACCGGGGCGGGTCGTGTCGCCGCCTCAGCCGTGGGACGGATGGCGGGCATGGTCGTGATCGAGGCGATGGTCTGCATCGGCGCGCCGGGGCGTTCGATGACCGCAGGGGGCATCGGTGCCACGCGGGCATTGACGCGGGCCGTGGCTTGCGGGCGCGGCGCGGGGGCGGCGGGCACAGCGGCGGGCCGTGTCATGGCCGGAGCAGCCGCCGACGCGGGAGGAGCCGTGATCAGGGTCGCGCCGGGCGGAATGGCCCCCTGCGCGGTCACCGTATTCTGGGCCGAGGTCCCGTCGGCAAAGGTTGGACGCGCGCCGCAAAGATTCTGCCGCGATGTGGTGACGCGGGGAACCCAGGTCGTGGTCCCCGCGATCCCGGCACGCACGAAGATGCAGCCGCGACTGTCGACATATTGCGACCCGGTGAAGGATGCCGGTGGAAACTCGGCCGGTTCGCGATAGCGCGTCTGCGCATCGCCCGGGCCTACCCACAAAAAGGTCGTCGCGGCGAGCAGCGCCGCCATCGTCATAACTCGTACAGACATCAATCGCCCCCAAACATAGCGTGGGGTTACTGTGCCTGAAACGGAAACGCCCGTAAAGGGCGGATGGCTTATTTAGTGCCAAACATGCGGTCACCCGCATCCCCTAGTCCCGGCAGGATATATCCCTTGTCATTCAGACGCTTGTCCAGCGCTGCTGTGACAATGGGCACGTCGGGATGCGCCTCGGCCATCCGGGCGACACCTTCGGGGGCAGCCAGAAGGCACATGAAGCGGATATTTGTGGCCCCTGCCGCCTTCAAAAGATCGACCGCAGCGGCCGAGGAATTGCCCGTGGCCAGCATCGGATCGACGACGATCACCAGACGATCCTCCAGCCCTTCGGGCAGCTTGCAATAATATTGAACGGGCTTGAGCGTGGCCTCGTCGCGGTAAAGGCCGATGAAACCGACGCGGGCCGATGGGATCAGTTCCAGCACCCCGTCCAGCAGGCCATTGCCCGCCCGCAGGATCGAGACGAGCGCCAGCTTCTTGCCCTTCAGAACCGGCGCGTCCATCTCCTGCATGGGCGTTTCGATCGCGCGGGTGGTCAGTTCCAGCTCGCGCGTGACCTCATAGGCCAGCAGGGCCGAAATCTCGCGCAGAAGCGCGCGGAATTCCCCGGTCGAGGTGTTCTTGTCGCGCATCAGCGTCAGTTTGTGCTGCACCAGCGGGTGGGTGACGATGGTCAGATGGTCGGTCATGTCGGCGTGGCTCCTGTCTTCAGCCTGTCCCGCAGGCGGTCTTTCAAAGCGGCATCGCAGAAGGCCGCATCCAGTGCCGTGCCATTGAGCGCGGCGAAATCGCTTTCGTCCCAGCCGAAGGCTTTTTCCAGCCCCTGAAACTCGCGCGTCATCGTCGTGCGGAAGAAAGGCGGATCGTCGGTGGACACCGTCACCTTTACCCCTGCTTCGCGCAGTTTCGCAATGGGATGGGCGCGCAGACCGGGATAAAGACGCAGCGCGATGTTCGATCCGGGGCAGACCTCAAGCACCGTGCCGCTTTCAGCCAGCCTTTCCATCAGGGCCGGGTCCTCAGCGGCGCGCACGCCATGGCCGATCCGGGTGACACGCAGATCATCCAGCGCCTGGCGGACAGAGTCCGGCCCCGCGAATTCGCCTGCATGTGTGGTCAGGCGCAGCCCCGCTTCACGCGCGCAGTCAAAGGACCATGCGAAATCGCCCTGCTTGCCCATGGTTTCATTGCCGCCCATGCCGAAGCCCGTGATCCAGTCCCCGGCTGTTTCAGCAGCGCAGCGGGCAATCTGACGCGCGGTATAGGGACCGAAATGGCGGATGCAGGTGACGATGCCGCGCATGGTGATCCCGTGCGCGGTTTCGGCCGCCTCTGCCGCCTCGCGGATCGCGTGCAGGTATTCGCGCCACGCGGCCAGATCGCCGCCACCGCAGAAGTCGGGGCTGAGGAACGCCTCGGTATAGATCACGCCTTGCGCGGCGCTTTCCTCCAGCACGGCAGTGGTGAGGCGGGCGTAATCCTCGGGCCGTTTGAGGACACTGGTCGCGGCCTCATAGACCTGCAGGAAATGGGGAAAATCATCAAAGGTGTAATGGCCCTGTTCGTCAAAGACCCCCGCGATGTCCACGGATTTCTGCTTGGCCAGACGGCGGATCAGGTCGGGCGGAGCAGCGCCTTCCAGATGCAGATGCAGCTCGATCTTGGGCAGCGATTGCCAGCTCATCGGAATGACCTTCCCGGTCCGGTCTGGGTCAGGCCCAGATGGGTGGCGATGGAGGTGGCAACGTCCGTGAAGGCCAGATGGCCCAATTCTCCCGCGCCCTGCCCCGCGACCAGCACGGGCACGCGCTCGCGGGTGTGATCGGTGCCGGTCCATGTGGGGTCGTTGCCGTGATCGGCGGTCAGCACCATCATGTCACCGGGGCGCAATCCGGCGATGATCGGGCCAAGGGCGGCATCGAACCGCTCCAGCGCGCTGGCATAGCCCGCCACATCGCGGCGATGTCCGTAAAGGCTGTCGAATTCGACCAGATTGGCAAAAGTCAGGCTGCCATCTGCGGCGGTGTCCACCAGCCGCGCCAGATGCTTCATCAAGCTGGCGTCATCGCCTTTGACCACATCCGTGATCCCGCGCATCGAGAAGATGTCGCCGATCTTGCCAATCGCATGGACGCGCCGCCCCTCCGCCTGCGCCCAATCGCAGAGCGTGGGGGATGGCGGGGCGATGGCATAGTCATGGCGGTTGGCCGTGCGGGTGAAACCCTCTTCCGCGGTGCCGGTGAAGGGGCGCGCGATGACGCGTCCCACGCGCATCCCGTGCAGGATGGGCGCGGCGCGCTGGCAAAGGGTCAGCAGCCGGTCAAGGCCGAACGCCGTCTCATGTGCGGCGATCTGGAAGACCGAGTCGGCGGACGTGTAGCAGATGGGCCAGCCCGTGCGGATATGGTCCGCGCCCAGCCTTGCGATGATCTCGGTCCCCGAGGCGTGGCAATCGCCCAAGATACCCTCGGTGCCGGCCAGTGACGCGATTTGTGCCGACAGAACGGGCGGGAAAGCGGGTTGCGTTTCGGGGAAATGGTGCCACTCCCACGGTACGGGGACGCCCGCCAGTTCCCAGTGGCCTGACGGCGTGTCCTTGCCGTTCGACACTTCCGTCGCCGCCCCCCACAAGCCCTGTGGCCTGGCGTCCAACCCCGGCGCGGTCATACCGCTGGCAAGCGCAAGCGCCGCCCCCAGCCCCAGACGGTCAAGGTTGGGCAGATGGAGCGGGCCTTGGCGGCCATGATCCGCCTGACCCGCCGCGCAGGCCTGCGCGATATGGCCCAGCGTATTGGCACCTGTATCGGGGCGTGTGCCGTTGAAGAAGCGATCCGCATCGGGCGCGCCGCCGATACCGACCGAATCCATCACCACAAGGAAAGCGCGGGTCATGATGCCACCCGCCCGTGGATCAGCGGCGGCAGTTCGGGCGCGGTGTCGGCGATGCTGACAGCCGCCAGCACGGCCCGCATGGCGCGCTCCGCCGCATCGGGGCGCGCGGCATGGATGCGGGCGACGGGCTGACCTGACTCGACCCAAGCGCCCAGTTCGACCATGTCCGACAGGCCCACGGCGGGATCGACGCGGTCGCCTTCCACCTGCCGCCCGCCGCCCAGTTCCACCACGCAAAGGCCAAGGGCGTGCCCGTCCATCGCGGCAATGTATCCGGCACGGGGGGCCTTCACCTCATGGATCACCGGCGCTTCGGGCAGCATCCGCGCCCCGTTCTCGACAAAACGGACTGGCCCACCTTGGGCCGAGACCATGCGCCCGAAACACTCAGCCGCGCGGCCATCACCGATGCAGGCCCGCACCATGGCCGCACCAGCCGCTTCATCCGCCGCCAGCCCCGCACCCGCCAGAACCGCACCGCCCAGCGCCACCGTCACCTCCAGCAAACGCCCGCCCGCCTGCCCGGTCAGCACGCGCAAGGACGCGGCCACCTCCAGCGCATTGCCCAGATCGGGGGCCAGCGGCTGATTCATATCGGTGATCAGCGCGGTCGTGGGGCATCCGGCGCTATTCGCCGTCTCCACCAAAGCCCGCGCCAAAGCCTGCGCCGCCTCCGGCGTGGTCATGAAGGCCCCGCTGCCCGTCTTCACGTCCAGCACCAGCCCCTGCAAGCCCGCCGCCAGCTTCTTGGACAGGATCGAGGCGGTGATCAGATCAAGGCTTTCCACCGTCCCGGTCACATCGCGGATCGCATAGAGCCGCCGATCCGCAGGCGCAATCGCAGCAGTCGCGCTGACAATGGCGCAGCCCGCCTGCCCCACCACGGCGCGCAGACGCGCCTCATCCAGATCGGTGCGCAGACCTGGGATCGCCTCCATCTTGTCCAGCGTGCCGCCCGTATGCCCCAGACCACGCCCCGAAATCATCGGCACATAAGCACCGCAGGCCACCAGCGCGGGCGCAAGGATCAGGCTCACGCAATCGCCCACCCCGCCGGTCGAATGTTTGTCCAGCACGGGCCGGTCCAGATCCCACGCCAGCACCGCCCCCGAATCCCGCATCGCCAGCGTCAGGGCCACGCGGCCCGCATCGCCCAAGCCGTTCAGCAGCGCCGCCATGGCAAAGGCCCCGGCCTGCGCGTCGGACACGCGCCCATCGGCCAGCCCTTGCGCGAACCAGTCAAGTTCGTCCCGGCTCAGCTCTTCCCGATCACGCAGCTTCGTTATGATCCGGCGCGCGTCCACCCGTCACGCGCCCCCCGTGGCCCGCGTCATATGGGCGGTGGTGAAGGCACCCGGAAGCAGTTCCGACAGCGTCATCTTCAATTCCTGCCCGTCCAGCGTCGCCATGGTGACGGGCACCGATCCGCGCCCGAACTCGGCCAGCTTCTGACGACAGCCGCCACAGGGCGTCACGGGGTGTTCCGCATCCGCGATCACGGCCACCTCGGTCAGTTCCGTCTCGCCCGCCGCCACCATCGCGGCAATCGCCCCCGCTTCGGCGCAGGTGCCCTGCGGATAGGCCACGTTTTCCACGTTGCATCCGACATAGACGGTGCCCGAGCCCGCCCGGATCGCCGCCCCCACCTTGAAATGCGAATAGGGCACATAGGCGTTTTCCCGCACCGCGCGGGCCTGGTCCATCATGGTCATGGCATCTCTCCTGCATGGGTTTTGAACCGGCCGGGAAGCGCCACTTCCAGCAGCTCCAGATCCGGTGTCGCGTCAGAGTAGCGGGTTTTCATGCCGGGCGGGATGACGAAAGCATCGCCCGCCTGCAAGGCAAAGGGATCACGCCCTTCCCCCTCAAGCAGCATCCCGCCCTGCATCACAAAGGTGAACAGGATGTCGCTGTCATGCCACGTCCACATTGTCGCCCCGCCATCAGGGCGCGCCACCTGCACGCCCGCCACCGCTTGCGTATTGGCGGCAATCGTCGTGTCCCGCGCAATGAAACCGGGGATGCGGAACGGGCGCCAGTCTGCCCCCTGCGCCACATGATGTACAAACCGCTGGCCCTGCCACGCGCGATCCGGGCGCAGATGCGGGGTCGGCAGGATCATGTCATGGTCAATCGCCGTCACATGCTCGGCGGGCACGCCGATCTCGATCACCTCGATCCCGTCGCTGGCCTCCAGCACGCGGTGACGGATCTCGGGCGGCTGGATGAAGCAATCCCCCGCCGTCAGGCGAATGGGCGGCCCCTGATCCTCATAGACCACATCGACCCAGCCCTTGATGCAGAAGATCAGCTGAAACCCGACCTTGTGATAATGGACCATATCAGGCACCGGCCCGCCATCAGGGATGCGGATATGGCTTGCGATGATCGACCCGCCCAGACGGTCGGGGATCAGGTCGCGGTAATGCATCCCCGCGCGGCCAATCACCCATGGCGCCTGATCCGCCAGACGGCGCACGACAAAGCTGTGCAACGTGGCAGGCAGGACCAAGGGCGGATTCAATTCGTCGATTTCGACCGTCGTGCCACCCGGCGCGGTCAGGCTGCGTGCGCCACCCCCAATCTGGTCAGGCGTGTCGGACAACAGGCGCAGCCGCCCCGGCGCACCCGTCCTGCGCTCCAGCCGGACCCGCAACCCGTGGCCCGAAAAAACCGCGACCGCCGGGTCGTCGGCGGGATAGATCATGTCCATCCGGAAACCCAACGCCTTGGTGAAAAAGCCGATATCCCCGGTCAGATCGGTGGTGGACAGGCAGGCCTCGGCCATCGTCTGGGTCATGGTCATATCCTCTTGCGTGAAAAAACCTTGACCCTGCCACCCGCGATTTGCAAGCCGGTGCTGGCAAAGGCGCCGAAAATCGGTATCTTCCCATGCGTCAGGAATTAGTTTAACGCTAAACTATCGGGAAAACGGGAGCGAGACATGACAGACAGCCTCAAGGAAAACCTGCGTCAGGCGGCGCTGGCCTATCACGAATTCCCCAAACCCGGTAAGCTTGAGATCCGCGCGACCAAGCCCTTGGCCAATGGTCGCGATCTGGCCCGCGCCTATTCCCCCGGCGTGGCCGAAGCCTGCCTTGAGATCCGCGACGATCCCGCCAATGCCAGCCGCTATACCGCGCGCGGCAACCTTGTGGCGGTCGTGACCAACGGCACCGCCGTGCTGGGTCTGGGCAATATCGGCCCGCTCGCCTCGAAACCAGTGATGGAGGGCAAAGCGGTCCTCTTCAAGAAATTCGCCGGGATCGACTGTTTCGATATCGAGCTGAACGAACCCGATCCGGTGAAACTGGCCGAAATCGTCTGTGCGCTGGAACCCACCTTCGGTGCGATCAACCTTGAGGATATCAAGGCCCCCGATTGCTTCATCGTCGAAAAGCTGTGCCGCGAGCGGATGAACATTCCCGTGTTCCACGATGATCAGCACGGCACCGCCATCGTGGTGGGGGCGGCGGCGACCAATGCGCTGTTCGTGGCAGGCAAGCGGTTCGAGGATATCCGCATCGTCAGCACCGGTGGCGGGGCGGCAGGCATCGCCTGCCTCAACATGCTGCTGAAACTGGGCGTGAAGCGCGAGAATATCTGGCTCTGCGATATCCACGGTCTGGTCCATGAGGGGCGCGAGGTCGATATGAACCCGCAAAAAGCGGCCTTCGCGCAAAAGACCGACAAGCGCACGCTGGACGACGTGATTGACGGCGCGGACATGTTCCTTGGCCTCTCCGGCCCCGGTGTCCTGAAACCCCAGATGGTCGCCCGCATGGCCAAGCGCCCGATCATCTTCGCGCTGGCCAACCCCTCGCCCGAGATCGACCCTGCGGAAGCGCGCGCCGTGGTGCCCGATGCGATCATCGCCACGGGGCGGTCGGATTATCCCAATCAGGTCAATAACGTGCTGTGCTTTCCGTTCATCTTCCGGGGTGCGCTGGATGTGGGCGCGACCGAGATCAATGACGCCATGCAGATCGCCTGCATCGAAGGTATCGCGGCCCTCGCCCGCGCCACCACCAGCGCCGAAGCCGCCGCTGCCTATCAGGGCGAACAGATGACCTTCGGGGCGGATTACCTGATCCCCAAGCCCTTCGATCCGCGCCTTTCGGGTGTCGTCTCCACCGCCGTGGCCCGGGCCGCGATGGAAACCGGCGTCGCCACCCGGCCCATCGAGGACATGGCCGCCTACAAGGCCAAGCTGGACGGATCGGTGTTCAAATCCGCCCTGCTCATGCGCCCGGTGTTCAGCGCCGCCGCCACCGCCGCCCGCAGCATCGTCTTTGCCGAAGGCGAGGACGAACGCGTGCTGCGCGCCGCGCAGGCGATCTTGGAGGAGACGACCGAGAAACCCATCCTCATCGGTCGCCCCGAGGTGATCGAGGCGCGCTGCCAGCGCGCGGGGCTGGCCATCAAGATCGGTCGCGATGTGCAGATCGTGAACCCCGAAAACGATCCCCGCTACCGCGATTACTGGGGCAGCTATCACCAGATCATGGCGCGGCGCGGCGTCACCCCCGATCTGGCGCGCGCCATCATGCGCACCAACACCACCGCCATCGGCGCCGTGATGGTCCATCGTGGCGAGGCGGACAGCCTGATCTGCGGCACATTCGGCGAATTCCGCTGGCATCTGAAATATGTCAGCCAGGTTCTGGGCAGCGCCACCCATCGCCCCCATGGCGCGCTGTCGCTGATGATCCTCGAAGATGGCCCACTCTTCATCGCCGACACCCATGTGCGCGCCACGCCTTCGCCCGAGGAACTGGCCGAAAGCGCCATCGGGGCCGCGCGCCATGTGCGCCGCTTCGGTCTGGTCCCGAACGTGGCCTTCTGCACGCAATCGCAATTCGGCAACATGGACACCGACGCCGGACAGCGGATGCGCGCGGCTCTGGCGATCCTTGACGCGGCCCCGCGCGATTTCTGCTATGAGGGCGAGATGAACGTGGACAGCGCGCTCGACCCCGACCTGCGCGCCCGCATCTTCCCCGACAGCCGCATGAAGGGGGCTGCCAATGTGCTGATCTTCGCCCATGCGGATGCGGCCTCGGGCGTGCGCAACATCCTCAAGATGAAGGCGGGTGGGCTGGAAGTGGGGCCGATCCTGATGGGCATGGGCAACCGCGCCCATATCGTCAGCCCTTCGATCACACCGCGCGGCCTGTTGAACATGGCGGCCATCGCGGGCACGCCCGTCGCCCATTACGGCTAACCCGCCCTCCTCCGCGCGCCGCCTGATCCCGGCGCGCGACTGTCCCTTCATCTTGCCCTAAATACTCAAATCCACCCAGCGACGCCCGCGCGCGGCATGCAGTTGCATACCCTTCCGGTGCACCTCGGCATACAAAAATGATGTGTTGACAAGCACATAGGCAATAATATCTCCCTGTCTGAATGTTTCCGGCACGATCATTCTGGGAGGGGGATCGCCATGGACGGCACGACATCGGCGGTGGGCCGCACAGCCCAAGCCACAGGCAGCATCACCGTCCAGCAGGCCGACATGATCGGCGCGACCCTGCGCCCGCATTGGCAGGCCGGAACGCTGGCGGATGGCGATGCTCTGCCCCCGCTCTGGCATTGGGCCGCCTTTCCACCCGCCACCCCGATGGAGGAGATCGGCCCCGATGGTCATCCCCGCCTTGGCGGCTTTCTGCCCGATCTGGGGCTGGGACGGCGCATGTGGGCAGGCGGCAGCCTGCGGTTTCTGGCCCCCCTGCATATCGGTGAGACGCTGACGCGGCAGTCCGAGATCATCAGCCTCGAGCACAAGCAGGCGGGCACCGCGCCCATGGCCGTGCTGACCCTCCGCCACCGGATCGACACCGCCCAAGGCACCGCGATCGAAGAGGATCAGACCATCGTCTATCTTCCCCTCCCCGACCGCTACAGCCCGCCGAAACCCATCCCCGCGCCCGATACGGCGGATGTCGACGAGACCGTCCAGATGGATCCGGTGCGCCTCTTTCGCTACTCGGCCGTGACTTTCAACGGGCACCGCATCCATTATGACCGCGACTACGCCACGCAGGTGGAACATTACCCCGCTTTGGTCGTGCATGGCCCGCTGCAAGCCACGCTGCTGATCGACGCCGCCACACGCCATGCTGGCCGCCCCCCTGAAACCTTCCGCTATCGCGGTGTGCATCCGATGTTCGACACGCATCCCCTGCGCCTGATCGGAACCATGAACAAGGATGACACCATGACCCTCTGCACCGCCGCCCCCGCCGGCCATATCGGCACCCAAGCCACGGCAGGCTGGTCCTGATGTCCGGTATCCTGCAAGGCATGCGCGTGGTCGAAGGCTCGGCCTTCGTCGCGATCCCGCTGGCGGGCATGACGCTGGCGCAGATGGGCGCCGATGTGATCCGCTTCGACCGTCTGGAAGGTGGGCTGGACGCGCATCGCTGGCCCGTCACGCCCACGGGCCAAAGCCTGTTCTGGGCGGGGATGAACAAGGGCAAACGCTCGGTCGCCGTCGATATGAAATCCCCGCGCGGGCGCGAACTGGTGACGCAGATCATCACCGCACCGGGCAAGGATGCGGGGATGTTCCTGACCAATCTGCGCGTGCGCGGCTGGATGGATCACCCCACGCTCAGCCAGTATCGCCCCGATCTGATCATGGTCACGCTCTCGGGCGACCGGCAGGGACGCCCGGCCGTGGATTACACCGTGAACCCCGCGCTGGGGTTTCCTGATGCCACCGGCCCCGCAGGCAGCGCCGATCCCGTGGCCCATGTCCTGCCCGCATGGGATTGCATCGCGGGCAATATGGCCGTGTCGGCGCTGCTGGCCGCTGAACGCCACCGCCTCAGAACAGGGCAAGGGCAGGATGTGGACCTGACCCTCAAGGATGTGGCCGCCGCCATGCTGGGCCATCTGGGCATCATCGGCGAAGTGGTGGTGAACGGTGTGGACCGGCCCAAAAGCGGCAATGCGCTCTATGGGGCATATGGGCAGGATTTCATCTGTGCCGATGGGCGGCGGATCATGGTGATCGGCCTGACCGACAGGCAATGGCGCGGTCTGGTCAAGGTGACAGGCAGCGCCGAGGCGATGACGGGCATCAGCCGCCAGACCGGTCTGAACCTGTCGAAGGAAGCGGCACGGTGGGAGGCCCGCGCCCTGATCACCGAAGCGCTACGCCCATGGTTCGCCAGCCGCGCCCTGCCGGACATCGCGCCATTGTTCGAGGCCGAGGGGCTGACATGGTCCGAATTCCGCAGCTTCGCCCGCGCCGTGCAGGAAGATCCCGACCTGCAACCGGGTGAAAACCCGATGTTCGCCCATGTGGATCAACCCGGCATCGGGCGCTATCCGGTGCCCGCCTCGCCGCTGACCTTCTCAGCTGCCGCGACGCCCGCCCCCGCGCCCGCGCCGGTTCTTGGCGCCCATACCGAGGAAGTGCTGGCCGATGTCGCGGGTCTGCCATCGGGCGAAATCGCGCAGCTTTTCGATCAGGGAATCGTCGCCGGTCCCCGCTGACACTCATGTTAGCGCGAAACGTGACCATAGCGCGCAGGCGGCGGGCCCGGGCCCAAGGACAAGCCTCTTGCGCGATGCCTGTGACCTTGGGTAAGCCATCCGCAGGGCCGGAGGAGGAATACAATGGCATACAAGGACGTCTACGCTGGCTGGAAGGCCGATCCCGAAGGGTTCTGGATGGAACAGGCCCGCGCCATCGATTGGGTCAAGCCTCCCTCCAGGGCGCTCTTTGCCGATAACGCGCCGCTTTACGAGTGGTTCAAGGATGCCGAGGTCAATACCTGCTGGAATGCGGTGGACCGGCATGTCGAGGCGGGCCACGGCGACCGCATCGCCATCATCCATGACAGCCCGGTCACGAATACCGTCCACAAGATCACCTACGGCGAATTGCAGACCCGCGTCGCCAGCCTTGCGGGTGCCCTGCGCGCCAAGGGCATCACCAAGGGCGACCGCGTCATCATCTACATGCCGATGGTCCCCGAAGCGATCGAAGCGATGCTGGCCTGTGCCCGTCTGGGCGCGATCCATTCGGTGGTGTTCGGCGGTTTCGCGGCCCATGAACTGGCCGTGCGGATCGACGATTGCACCCCCAAGGCCATCATCGCCGGGTCCTGCGGGATCGAACCAGGCCGCGTTGTGCACTACAAACCGTTGGTCGATGCCGCCATCGAACAGGCCAGCCACAAGCCCGATTTCTGCGTGATCTTCCAGCGCGAGCAGGAAGTGGCGCAACTGATCCCCGGCCGCGACCATGACTGGCACGCCTTCCAATATGGTGTGGAACCGGCCGAATGCGTGCCGGTCGCGGGCGATCATCCGGCCTATGTCCTCTATACCTCGGGCACGACGGGCCAACCCAAGGGCGTGATCCGCCCCACCGCAGGCCATCTCGTCGCGCTCAACTGGACGATGAAGAACATCTACAACGTCGATCCGGGCGATGTGTTCTGGGCCGCCTCGGATGTGGGCTGGGTCGTGGGGCACAGCTATATCTGCTACGCGCCACTGATCCACGGCAACACCACCGTGGTGTTCGAGGGCAAGCCCGTGGGCACCCCCGATGCGGGCACGTTCTGGCGCGTGATCTCGCAGCACAACGTGCGCTCCTTCTTCACCGCCCCCACCGCCTTCCGCGCCATCAAACGCGAGGATCCGAAGGGCGAGTTCCGCGCGAAATACGACCTGACCTGCCTGCGCGCGCTGTATCTCGCAGGCGAACGGGCCGATCCCGACACGATCATCTGGGCGCAGGACCTGCTCAAGGTGCCCGTGATCGACCATTGGTGGCAAACCGAAACCGGCTGGCCGATTGCGGCCAACCCGATGGGCCTCGATCCCCTGCCCGTCAAGATCGGCTCGCCTTCCGTGGCAATGCCCGGCTGGGATGTGCAGATTCTCGATGAGGCGGGCCACCCCATGCCTGCGGGCGAGTTGGGCGCGATTGCCGTCAAACTGCCGCTGCCGCCCGGCACCCTGCCGACCCTCTGGAATGCCGAGGATCGCTATCGCAAATCGTATCTGTCGCATTTCCCCGGCTATTACGAGACGGGCGATGCGGGCATGATCGACGAGGACGGCTATCTCTACATCATGGCGCGCACCGATGACGTGATCAACGTCGCCGGACACCGCCTCTCCACCGGCGCGATGGAAGAGATCCTCGCCGGTCACCCCGATGTGGCCGAATGCGCCGTGATCGGCGTCACGGATGACCTCAAGGGCCAGTTGCCCATGGGCTTTCTCTGCCTGACCAAGGGCGTGAACCGGCCCCATGCCGATATCGTCAAGGAATGTGTCGCCCGCGTGCGCGACCAGATCGGGCCGGTAGCCGCCTTCAAACTGGCCGTGGTGGTGGACCGCCTGCCCAAGACCCGCTCGGGCAAGATCCTGCGCGCCACGATGGTCAAGCTGGCCGATGGGCAAGAGTTCAAGGTGCCCGCCACGATCGACGATCCGGCCATTCTGGACGAGATCCGCACCGCCCTGCAAACGCTGGGCTATGCCAAGTGATCCCCTGCCCCCCGGGTCATGGCATCCGGGGGGCCTTTCCGCTTCTTCTTGCTGCAAATATCCATTCCGGCCTTGCCACCGATCCCGCCGTTGAAGCGGCAGGGCCGACGCACCATATCGTGCGGATGAAACAGATATCGCTCGCCGCGCTTGTCAGCCTTGCCCTTCTTCTGCCCATCCACGCAAGGGCCCAGATGACCGATCCGATCCGCATGACACCCGATGCCAGCTGGACCTTTGTCAGCGATCAGGTCATGGGCGGCGTCTCGACAGGCGGCGCCCGGATCGAGACGGAGCAGGGCAACTCCTATCTGCGCCTGACCGGGCAGGTCAGCACCGCCAATCGCGGCGGCTTCATTCAGGCGCGGATCGCGCTGGACAGCCCGCCACCGGACAGCGCCACAGGCGTGCTGATCCGCACGCGCGGCAATGGTGAAGGGTATTTCATCCATCTGCGCACCGGCGGCACGCTGTTGCCTTGGCAATATTACCAGGCCCCTTTCGCAACCACGCCTGACTGGACAGAGGTGCGTATCCCCTTTTCCGCCTTCAAACCCTCGGGCGGACTGCTGCGCGACCAGATCCGCCCCGACAGCGTCCGCAGCATCGGGATCGTCGCCTATGGGCGCGACCATGCCGCCGATGTCTCGGTGGCCGAAGTGGGATTTTACTGACGCAGTCTCAGACCCGCGTCAGACGAACTGCTCCTGAATCAACCGTTCTTCCAGCCCGTGACCGGGATCGAACAGGATACGATGCTCGATCTCGGGGGCGCTGCGGATCTCGACCCGCACCACATCCCGGACAGATCGGGAATCCGCATCCGCCATGACCGGGCGCTTGTCCGCCTCCTCGACCTCGATCAGCACCAACGCGGTCTTGGGCAGAAGCGCGCCGCGCCAGCGCCGGGGCCGGAAAGGCGCGATTGCCGTCAAGGCCAGCACATCCGACCGGATCGGCAGGATCGGGCCATGCGCGCTGTAATTATAGGCCGTCGATCCTGCAGGGGTGCTGACCAGCGCCCCGTCACAGACCAGTTCCGCCATCCGTAACCGCCCATCCACGCTGATGCGCAGCCGCGCCGCCTGCGGCCCCTGCCGCAGCAAGGACACCTCGTTGATCGCCAGCGCCTCATGCACCGATCCATCGGCACAGGTCGCGCGCATCGCCAGCGGGTTCAGTACGGCCTCTTCGGCCACATCCAGACGCGCCAGCAGATCATCCTCGCGGTATTCGTTCATCAGGAAACCGACCGTGCCCCGGTTCATCCCATAGACAGGCGCGTGCAGACCCTGCGTGCGGTGCAGCGTGGTCAGCATGAACCCGTCGCCCCCCAGCGCCACGATCACATCGGCCTGATCCTCGGGCACCGCGCCATAACGATCGACCAGCCGGGTCAAAGCCTCCTGCGCGCTGGGGACGGTGCTGGCGCAAAAAGCGATCTTGAGGGTCATGCGGGGGGCCGTCCTGTTTCCAATGCGCGTCGTCGCGCGCCGATGGAAGCACAAACTTCCCCCCTGCGCCAGCCCCGCCACCCAGCCTGCCGCATGTCCCTGCCCCTGCGTCGCTTTCAGCCCTTCCCCCCTTGGGCGCTTTGCACTAGGACACGAAGGCAACGCTGATCCCCAAACGGAGCCTGACATGACCGATACCGGTTTCTTCACCGAAGCGCTGTCCTCGCGCGATCCCGAGCTGTTCAAGTCCATCACCGACGAGCTGGGCCGCCAGCGCCACGAGATCGAGCTGATCGCATCCGAGAACATCGTCAGCCGCGCCGTGATGGAAGCTCAGGGCAGCGTGATGACCAACAAATATGCCGAAGGCTATCCGGGCAAGCGGTATTACGGTGGGTGCCAGTTCGTGGATGTGGCCGAGAATCTGGCCATCGAACGCGCCTGCCAGCTTTTCAACTGCGGTTTCGCCAATGTGCAGCCCAATTCCGGGAGCCAAGCCAATCAGGGCGTGTTCACCGCGTTGCTGCAACCCGGAGACACGATCCTTGGCATGAGCTTGGATGCGGGCGGTCACCTGACCCACGGCGCCAAGCCCAACCAGTCGGGCAAGTGGTTCAACGCGATCCAGTATGGCGTGCGCCAGCAGGATCTGGAAATCGACTATGTGCAGATTGCCCAACTGGCGACCGAGCATAAGCCCAAGATGATCATCGCCGGCGGCTCGGCCATCCCGCGCATCATCGACTTTGCCAAGATGCGCGAAATTGCCGACAGCGTCGGTGCCTGGCTTCTGGTGGATATGGCCCATTTCGCGGGTCTGGTCGCGGCGGGTCACTACCCCTCGCCCTTCCCGCATGCGCATGTGGCGACGACGACCACGCATAAAACCCTGCGCGGCCCGCGCGGCGGCATGATCCTGACCAATGACGAGGATCTGGCCAAGAAATTCAACTCGGCCATTTTCCCCGGCATTCAGGGCGGCCCCCTGATGCATGTGATTGCCGGCAAGGCCGTCGCCTTTGGCGAGGCGCTGCGCCCCGAATTCAAGGGCTATCAGGCGCAGGTCATCAAGAACGCGCAGGCGATGGCGGATGAGCTGATGAAAGGTGGCCTCGATATCGTCACCGGCGGCACCGACACCCACCTGATGCTGGTCGATCTGCGCCCCAAGGGCGTCAAGGGCAATGCCACCGAAAAGGCACTGGGTCGCGCCCATATCACCTGCAACAAGAACGGCATTCCGTTTGATACCGAAAAGCCCACGATCACCAGCGGCATCCGTCTGGGCTCGCCCGCAGGCACCACGCGCGGTTTCGGCGAGGAAGAGTTCCGCCAGATCGCGCGCTGGATCGTGCAGGTCGTGGACGGTCTGGCCGCCAATGGCGAAGATGGCAATGACGCAGTCGAAGCCGCCGTCAAGGCCGAGGTCGAGGCGCTGTGCAAACGCTTCCCGATCTATCCGGGCCTCTGATCCGCAGCATCATGGTTTGACACAAAGCGCCGCATCCCTGACCGGATGCGGCGTTTCGCGTGTCAGATCATCCCCTGCCAGCGCAAGAAAGCAAGCGTCAGGGCGGTGAACAGAAGAATGTTGAAGGCCAGACCGCCCAACACCCCCAGCAAGGCCCCCCGCCGCAGATAGGCCGCGTCGATCCCTTTCAGATGCGCGCGCACCTCGGCATGGGCGCGGGCGACGGCGGCCTGATCAACGCGACGCGCCAGCTTGGGATGGGTGGCCAGCGCCTCTGCCTCGGCGACGATCTGCCCCTGCGACCTGATCCGCGCAGGCAGGCGTCGCCCGGCCCGGCGCAGCCGATCCTCAAGGCTACCGTGTTTTAGAGACAGCCGCGCGGCCAGAAGGTCGCACAGCTCCTGAGACTTGGCTGAAATATCGTCGTCTTGCACAATCCGGTCTCCGGCAATGGGGTATCCTGACCCGTCCGCCGGCTGCAGGCAAGACGGCTCAGGCGGCTTGCGAGGTTGCCTGAATATCGCTCAGCGCCGCCGCCGCGATCTCGAAGGACCGCACCCGCGCCGCGTGATCGTGGATCATGCCCGTGACCATCAATTCGTCCGGGCGATAGCGCGCCACGATCTGCGACAGGCCCCGGTGCACGGCATCCGCCCCCCCGACCGCCGACACCGCCATCGCTTCTTCCACCATCCGCAGCATGGGCGGGGGCACCTGCGCCGCGACATCGTCCACCGGGCGCGGCAGCTTGCCCGGCTGGCCGGACCGCAGGCGCGCGAAGGACAGGATCTGCGAACTGCGCAGATAAGCCGCCTCGGCATCGGTTTCCGCAGCGCAGACACCTGCGGCGACCATCACATAGGGTTTGGCCAGATATTTGGACGGGCGGAACGTGGCGCGATAGGTGCGCAACGCCTCGTCCAGCATCTGGGGCGCGAAATGCGAGGCGAAAGCATAGGGAAGCCCCATATAGGCCGCGAATTGCGCGCCAAACAGGCTGGACCCCAGAATCCAGACCGGCACATGCGACCCCTGCCCCGGCACGGCGCGCACGCGGGCATCGGGGGCGGCGTCATCCAGATAGCCCAGCAGTTCCGCCACATCCTGCGGAAAGGTATCGGCCCCGTCCATATAGCGGCGCAGGGCGCGGGCCGTGTTCATGTCCGTGCCCGGCGCACGGCCCAGACCAAGATCAATCCGGCCGGGAAACAGCGCCTCCAGCGTGCCGAACTGCTCGGCCACCACAAGGGGCGCGTGATTGGGCAGCATGATCCCGCCTGACCCCACCCGCATCGTCGCGGTCGCCGCCGCGACCCGCCCGATCACGACCGCCGTGGCGGCGCTGGCGATACCGGGCATGTTGTGATGCTCGGCCAGCCAGAAGCGGTGATAGCCGACCCGTTCCGCGTTGACCGCCAGATCGACCGTATTGGCCAACGCCTCAGCCGTGCTGGCCCCCTCGGGCACGGGAGACAAATCCAGAAGCGAATAATGATGCATGGCGATATTCCTTTTCACGTTCAGTCTAGACCGGCGGGCCGGGCGGGCCAAGCCGGATCGTCACAGGGGCCAGACCAGCAGCAGCATGGGCAGGCTGACCGCCACGACCAGAATCTCCAGCGGCAGGCCCAACCGCCAGTAATCGCCGAACCGGAACCCGCCCGGCCCCAGAATCAAGGTGTTGTTCTGATGCCCGATGGGCGTCAGGAAGGCGCAAGAGGCCCCGATCGCCACCGCCATCAGGAAACTGTCCGGGCTGACGCCCAGCGTGGCGGCAATCCCCAGGGCGATGGGACACATCACGGCGGCCGTGGCCGCATTGTTCATCACGTCAGACAGGAACATGGTGACGATCAGGATGACCGCAATGGCAGCCATCGCATTTCCCTGTGCCACCGTCTCGACCAGAAACCGCGCCATCACATCGGCGGCGCCCGTCGCCTCCATCGCCCCCGCCACCGGGATCAGCGCGGCCAGCAGCACGACCACGGGCCAGTCGATGGCGGTATAGACGTCGCGTGGCGGCACGGTGCGCACCACCATGGACACCAGCACCCCCAACGCAAAGGCCGCCGCCGCCGGCAAAAGGCCGAACGTCACCAAGGCGATAGCCCCTGCCATGATCGCCATGGACAGCACCGCCATCCGGGTGTCGGGAATGCGCAGGTCGCGCTCGCCCAGCGGGACGCAGCCGGTATCATTGGCAAAGTCCGACAGAACCTCGGCCGGGCCCTGCATCATCAACAGATCGCCGGATTTCAGCTTCAGCGTCCGCAACCGGGCCTGCGGGCGGTGGCCTTCGCGCGCCACAGCCAACAGGTTCAGACCATAGCGCGAGCGCAGGCGCAGATCGCGCGCGGACCGCCCGACAAGGGTAGAGGCAGGCAGAACCACCAGTTCGCGCAGAACGATATCCTCGTCGCGGCGGCTGTCCTCGTCCTCGTCGGTCTTGTCAGTGTCCTTGTCCTTGCGGTCCTCCTTGTCCGCGTCCTTCGTCGTGACGCTGGCGACCACCGTGTCATCCTTCGCCGCGCGGGCGGTCTTTGTCGCCTCTGCGGCCTTCTCCTTCTTCTCGGCCTTGGTCTCCTTCTCGGACGAGGCGCCCTGCTGTTCCAGCTTGATGCCAAAGGCCGACAGCGCCTCGGCCAGACCGTCCACGTCGGCTTCCAGCATCAGGATGTCATCGGCCTTGATCCGGCGTCCGCCATGCGGGGCGTTCATCTTCACCTCGTTGCGGACCAGCGCCACGATCTGCGCCTCGGCCCCTTCCAGCTCGGTCTCGATCTGGCGCAGGGTCATGCCCACGGCCTTGCTTTTCTCGGGCACGCGGACCTCGGTCAGATAGGCGCCGGTCTCGAACCCCTCGCCGGTCGAAGCCTTGCGCGCCGGGACAAGACGCCAACCGACCAGCACCACGAAGATCAGACCCGCCACCGCCACCGCCAGACCCACGGGCGTGAAATCGAACATCCTGAACTGACCCAGCCCGGCATCGGCGCGAAAACCCGAGACGATCAGGTTCGGCGGCGTGCCAACCAGGGTCGTCATGCCGCCCAGAATTGTCCCGAAGGCCAGCGGCATCAGCACCTGACCCGGTGTCATATCCAGCCGCCCCGACGCCTGCAGGGCAATCGGCATCAGCAATGCCATCGCACCGACGTTGTTCATGAAACCCGACAGCAGCGCGCCAAGCCCCATCAAAGCGCCAAGAGTTGCAAGCCGAGCCGCATTTCGCGGCAGTATCTTGCGCGTAACCCCGTCTATTGCGCCTGATTGTTGCAATCCATGACTCAGAACCAGAATGCAGGCGACCGTGATCACCGCCGGATGGCCAAAGCCAACAAAGGCCTCTGAGGCGGGCACCAGCCCCGTGACAACGCAAGCCATGAGCGAGGCCAGCGCCACCACATCATGCCGCAGCCGACCCCAGAGGAAGAGGGCCATGGTCAGGGCCAGAATGCCGAAGATCATCATTTGCGGCGCCGTCATCGTATAGCCCTTCCTGCACGCTCCGCTTGTGGCCAAGATCGCGACAAGCGCGATAATCCCACAAGATCAAGCAGATGATCAGCGCATGGTTGATTCTGCAACCGCACATAAGAAGGGCGGCGCACTGTCGCGCACCGCCCCCCTGTCTTTGGATATGTGACCTGTTCAGCGGGGTTCGTTCATCAGGCCCCGGATGATCGCATAGCAGGCCCCCAGCAGGACCAGCGTGAACGGCAGGCCCGTGGACACGGCCATCGCCTGCAACGCGGCCAGACCACCGCCCAGCAGCAGGGCAATCGCCACCATGCCTTCAAAGCTGGCCCAGAACACGCGCTGGATCACCGGCGCATTGGTCTTGCCGCCCGCCGCGATCGTGTCGATCACCAGCGACCCCGAGTCGGATGAGGTGATGAAGAACACGATCACCAGCACGATCCCCACCAGCGAGGTGATGCCCGTCAGCGGCAGATGCGTCAGCATCTCGAACAGCTTCAGCTCAAGTGCGGCGTCCTGCACGGATGTCAGACCCTGATCGACGACCTGACTGATGGCAGTGCCACCCAGCGCGGTCATCCACAACACCGACAGCAGGGTCGGCACGATCAGCACGGCAATCAGGAATTCCCGCACCGTGCGGCCCCGGCTGACGCGGGCGATGAACATGCCCACGAAAGGCGACCAGCTGATCCACCAGGCCCAGTAGAAGCCCGTCCAGCCGCTGGCAAAGTTCGCATCCTCGCGTCCGAAGGGCATCGACAGGGCCGGCAGGTGCTGGGCATAGGCACCCAGATTGGCAAAGAACCCGGACAGGATCGACATCGTCGGCCCCACGATGATGATGAAGGCCAGCAGCAGCGCGGCAAGGCCCATGTTGATCTCGGACAGCAGCTTCACACCGCCATCCAGCCCCCGGATGATCGAGACGATGGCAATCGCCGTGATCACGATGATCAGCACGATCAGCACCGTATTCGTGCTGCCCAGACCGAACAGGAAATCCAGACCCGCGCTGGCCTGTTGCGCGCCGATGCCCAGCGATGTGGCAAGACCAAAGACCGTGGCCAGAACGGCCAGAATGTCGATGACATGGCCCGGCCAGCCCCAGACCTTTTCACCGAAGATCGGATAGAAGGCCGACCGCAGAGTCAGGGGCAACCCCTTGTTATAGCTGAACAGCGCCAGCGCCAATGCGACTACGGCATAGATGGCCCAGGGGTGCAGCCCCCAGTGGAAGATCGTTGCGGCCATGCCAAGGCGGCGCGCCGCCTCGGTGTCGCCCTCGGCCCCGCCCAAAGGCGCCCAGTCCGTGCGCAGCCCGTCCTCCCCCATGGTGACGCCGCCAAGTGCCGCAGAGTAATGGGACATCGGCTCGGAGACGCCGAAGAACATCAGCCCGATCCCCATGCCGGCGGCAAACAGCATCGAGAACCACCCGATATAGCTGTAATCCGCCGTGGCCTCGGGCCCGCCCAGGCGCACACGGCCCAGCGGCGACACGATCAGGAACAGGCAAAGCAGGACAAAGATGTTGCCCGACGCGATGAAGAACCAGTCCAGGTTCCCGGTCAGCCAGTCACGCAACCCCACAAACAGCGGCTCGACCTGAGTCTGGAACGCCAATGTCAAAAAGGTGAACAGCAGGATCGCCACAGCCGACACCGGAAAGACCGGGTTGTGGATGTCGAACTCGAACACCCATTTGCGGGTCGCGATATTGTCCTGACCGATGGTGTAATCGGTCTCGATGATCTCGGTCTCGCCTTCCGGCTCGGGAATGGCGTCAATCCCCTCGTCCTCGGCGGGGGGTGTCTTGTCCTCTTCGAGCATGAGCACTGTCCTTCTTTTTGTCGTTCTCTGGCGGTGGATCCGCCACTGGCCCCACCATGTGGCGGGGACCGGGGGGCACTTTGGCGCGCAGCCCGGTCAGTGAACGCGTCACAGTATGGAAAACGACCCGGAAACGCAACCGGACGAGGGGGATTCAGTCCTGCTGCACCTCGTCCAGACGCGCGGCGATGGCTGCGCCGATTGCGGAAATCACTGCAAAAACAACAAGAAGGATCGCAGGCCCGACATAATCCGCCGCCAGACCGAACAATCCCCCCGCCATCAGCGCCGCGCCGATCAGGGTGTTCGACAGCGCGGTATAGCGGGCGCGGAAATCATCCTCGGCCATATCCGTCAGATGCAGTTTACGCCCCTGCCGCACCCCCTCATAGGCGATCTGCGCCGCAAAAATGGCAAGCCCCGCCCCCCACGCGCCGCCCAGCCCGCCCAACAGCAGCCCCGCCAAACCGATCAGCAGCAACACCAGCGCAGCCAGCCCTCCCGCGATCACCAAGGTCTGGCGGCTGGACCGGTCCGACAACCGCCCCCAGACATAAGAGGACAGCACCGCCGCAGCGGTCGAGGCCATGACCATCGGCCCCAACTGATCCAGTGCCCCCTCGCCCCCTGCCGAAGAAAGCATGACGATGAAGGGTGGGGCCAGCGCCGTCACGGTCAGGGCCGCGCGCGCCGCCACAAAGACCTGCAACTGGCGATCCTCGCGCAGCGGGCGGATCAGGGCCGCGATCCCCTCGGCCTGCGGGCTGTGGTCGCCATGCGCAGGCTCGCGCAGGCGCAGGAACAGCCCCCCGGCCAGCAGAAAGGCCACCCCGGCCAATGCCACGGCCCCGGCCAGCACCGGAACCGCCACATCGAACAGACCCAGCGCCATCGACAGGCCAAAACCGAAAGCCGCAACCGAGGCGACAGCAGCGGCAAAGCCCGTCACCGCACCGCGCCGCCCCTTGGCGATGGTCCGCGCCAGCACGTCCTTGTAACTGACCGAGGCGGCAGAGCGTGCGACAGCCAGCACGGCCACCAGCGCCAGAACGCTCCAGCCTGCCGCCGCGCCCTCCAGCATCAGCACAGCCGCCGCGATGCCCAGCGCGGCCAACCCCTGCACCACCGCACCGGCCGCCCAGATCCGCTTGCGCTGCGCCGCCCGCTCGACCTGCCGCGCCAGCGCCAGTTGCGGCAGCAATGCGCCCGCCTCGCGCACCGGGACCAAGGCCCCAATGACCATACCGGGCGCGCCCAGCACTGTCAGCAGCCATGACAGCACCAGCTTGGGATCAATCAGGCTGTCCCCCGCCTTGGTCAGGATGAGGGAGACCATGTGGATCAGCCCATTGCCCGCCTCATGGCGGTCAAGGTCACGGGGATCGCTGTCGGTCAGACGGGCAAAGCCCGTGTCCAAAGGCGGCGGGGCGGAAGGGTCATCATGGCGCGGCATCAGGCAATAACCGATAGACCCAGGCTTCGGTTCCATCCGACAGCCGCATCATGTCGCGGCGATAGCGTGCGCCAAGCCGCTCATAGCGGTCCAGCCGCAACAGACCCTCGGCCCCGACGGTGAACACCTGCCCCTCCAGCCGCGCGCCGGGATCAGGCTGGATATCCCGCCCCGCGCGAGTGAACCCCTCCAGTTGCGCGGGTGTCGCGGCAACGGGTCGGCCAATCACCACCACCCGGACCAACGGATGGGTCAGGGTCGCATATCCGAACACGCGCTGCGACCCGGCGTCGGGTCCGGGCTGTGCGGCGGTGATCGCAGGGGTCACCGCTGGCAGATAGACGGGCGCATGGGCAATGCAGAACCACAGCGCCCAGACCCCGATCAGCACCGGCAACGCAAGGCGACGCAGACGCCTCATGCCCCGGCTCTTACGGCTGGATCGGTTGCACATGTGACGGATCTTCCCATAAGCTCCAGTCTTCGCAGTCAGACCGGAGAACGCAACCCCTTGACAGAATTCACTGATCTTCTGGCCCGTATCCCCCGTAGCCATGCCTGGACCCTGCCGCGCGCCGACACTGCCGAAGGCCAGCCGCGCCTGACCGGGATCGAGATCGAATGCGCGGGGCTGACCGAAGCCGAGGCGGCGGCGGTCGTCACCGCAGAATGGGGCGGCCAGCTGGACAGGGACACGGACCATGACATCACTGTCCGCGACACTGATCTGGGCGATGTGCGGGTTGAACTGGACATCCCGCTGCGCGATCACGCGGGCCATGTGATCGCAGACAAGTTGCTGGACTGGTCGCGCGCCGTGGTCCCGGTCGAGATCGTGACGGCCCCCTTGGCGCAGCACAACCTGCACCGTGCCGACAGGTTGATCGTGGCGCTGGTCAAGGCGGGGGCCGAAGGGTCACGGGACGGCATCCTCTATGGCTTCGGTCTGCATCTGAACCCCGAAGTGGCGGACGGAACCGCCGCGGACATCCTGCCGGTCGTGCGGGCCTATGCGCTGCTGGAGGATTGGTTGCGCGCCATCGACCCGGTCGATCCCGCGCGCCGCCTGCTGCCTTTCGTCGATCCATGGCCGCGCGGACTGGTGGATGCGCTGGCCTCTGGTGCAGGCTGGAGCCTGGACGATCTGGCCCGCGCCTATGGCGCGTTCTGCCCGACCCGCAACCACGGCCTCGATCTGCTGCCACTTCTGGAACATCTGCGCCCCGAAACGCTGCGCGCCGCCGTCCCACGGGACAGGCTCAAGGGCGGACGGCCCACCTATCACTTTCGCCTGCCCGAAGCGCGGCTGGGCGCGCCCGACTGGTCACTGACCTATGAATGGAACCGATGGGTGCTGGTCGAGCGTGTGGCCGCCGACCCGGCCCTGCTGGATCGGCTGGCCGCCCTTTGGGGCGATCATCGCAACAACCTGACACGGCTGCGCGGAGACTGGGCCGCAACAGTGAACGCGGTGCTGGCCAAGGCAGCGATCTGGACATGAGGCCGCGTATCGGCGTCACCACCTCGCGCCGCACCGGATGGCGCGTCTTTCCCGTCATCGCGCTCAACGTCTGGCTGGCCGGCGGGCGGGCGCTGCGCTGGGACAGCGGGCGCGATGCCGATATCGACGCCGCCGATGGTTTGATCGTCGGCGGGGGCGACGACATCTCGCCCCTGCTCTATCACGGCGAGATGGTGGCCGAAGCCCGTCTCGACCCGGATCGCGACGCGCTGGAACGCAGGCTTGTAATGGCGGCGCAGGCGGCGGGCAAACCCGTGCTGGGCATCTGCCGCGGTGCACAGATGCTGAACGTGGCCCTGGGCGGCAACCTGCACCAGCGCGCCTATGACCACTACGCCGACAGCCGCCGCTACAGCACGATCCTGCCGCGCAAGGCCGTGTCCGTCCTGCCGGACACCGGCCTCGCCCGGATCGCGGGCACCGCGCCGATGCGGGTCAATGCGCTGCACAGTCAGGCGGTGGACCGTCTGGGCGCGGGGCTGCGGATCGCCGCGCGGGATGCGGGCGGGATGGTGCAGGCGGTCGAACGGATCACGCCACCTTTTGCGCTGGGAGTGCAATGGCACCCGGAATACCTGATCTATGCCCGCCGCCAGCGCGCCCTGTTCCGCGCCCTTGTCGCTGCCGCGCGGGCCTGATCCCGTGGACAGCGCGCAGGAAAGCGTCTATCCCCGCGCCCATGCTGAACATCATCCGCCATGACGGCCCCGACGGCCCCACACCTCTTTTGATCGCCCACGGCCTTTACGGCTCCGGGCGCAACTGGGGGGTCATCGCCAAGCGACTGTCCAGCGACCGGACCGTGATCGCCGTGGACATGCGCAATCATGGCCTGAGCCCGTGGATGGACAGCCACAGCTACACCGATATGGCCGAGGATCTGGCGCAGGTGATCCGCGCCCAAGGCGGCCCGATGGCGGCGCTGGGCCACTCCATGGGCGGCAAGGCGGCGATGATGCTGGCACTTCTGCATCCCGATCTGGTCGAGCGGCTGATCGTGGGCGATGTGGCCCCTGTCGCCTATGAACATGACCAGAGCCGCTATATCGCCGCCATGCGCGCCGTCGATCTGTCGCGTGTCGAGAAGCGCTCGGATGCCGAGGCGCAACTGGCGGCCCTCGTCGATGATCCCACGCTGCCTGCGTTCTTCACCCAATCGCTGGACCTGAAAGAGCGGCGCTGGCGCCTGAACCTTGACACGCTGGCCGACCAGATGCCCCATATCCTTGGCTTTCCGCAGGTCGAGGCGCAGTTCGACAAGCCCACGCTGTTCCTGACCGGGGCGAATTCACACTATGTGCAGCCCGAACATCGCGCGCGGATCAAGGCGCTGTTTCCCGCCGCGCGTTTCGCCAAGATCCGCGATGCGGGCCATTGGCTGCATGCCGAGAAACCGCGCGAATTCGAAGCGGCGGTGCGCGCCTGGCTGGCCGGGTGACATGAAAAAGGCAGGAAGGGCAAAAGACCCTCCCTGCCCGTTTTCGGAACGGTTGCGGCCCCAACGGGGACCCCTCCCTCGCACCGCCACCGTCCCGCCTGCCCCGAAGGGCAGGATCCGCGAACCTCAAGCCCTGTCGTAAAGCGCCCGCGCCACCGCCCAGGTGACCGGAAAGGCCACAAGAAACCCGATAAGCGCCGCGATCAGGATCGGATAGAGCGTGTCATATCCCGTCACCAGCGCCGCGATCACCCCGATCCCCGCAAGGGTCGAGCCGATGAACAGGTGAAGAACGAATCCCAGTCTCAGCATGATGCGGCCTCCGATGCGGCGTTGATGTGCCCTGAGTCTAAGCCACTGCGCAGAGGCGCACCTTGATCTGTGTCAGACGGGATCACCGCGGCGCATGCGCTGCATCAAGCCGTCCTTCACGACAAACTGGTGATAGAGCGCCCCCACGACATGCAGCGCGATCAACGCCAGCAGGATCGCACGCATCACCTCATGCGCTTCGGCGGCGGCCTCGTTGCCGCGAAACCACGCAACCGCACCGCTGACGGGCATGGCGATCATCAGCGTGTAAAGGCTGTAATGCGTGACATGCGCCGCCATGCGTTGCAGCGGCGGGTCTGTCTCCGGCAAAGGCGGCACTCCGCGTTCCTTGCGAATATAGATCCGCGCCGCCACCAGCACGAAGATCAGGAAACCGCCGAACACATGGGCGGCGACCAGCGGCGAGAATGCGGGCGTCAGACCATCCTCAACCATGTCGAAGGCTTCGGTGATCGGTTCATGCAGGATGTATTGCAGGGCCAGCAGCACGAAGACCAACCAGTGCAGCCGGATCTGAAGGCGGGAATAGGCGGTGGGAATGGGGGTCGGCATGATGCACCTCCGATGTCACATGCGAGGCGCAGAATACGACAGAGCCACGCCGCCGCCAAGCGACATGATGGCTCAGCTGTAGGGTGCGTGCTTGCACGCACCGCGCCCCGCATCAACAAACTTTGCGTGTGAACACCCGCCCTACCGCGCTGTGACGCGTCGCCACGTCATGCGGCGGTCTGTAGGGTGCGTGCTTGCACGCACCACGCCCCGCATCAACAAACTCTGCGTGTGAACACCCGCCCTACCGCGCTGCAAAGGGCAAGGACACTCCTGCCCCGCCCCTCTTACGTGTCCATCTTCAACGAACTGTAGGGTGCGTGCTTGCACGCACCACGCCCCGCATCAACAAACGGTGCGTGTAAACACGCACCCTACCGCGCTGCAAAGGGCAAGGACACCCCTGCCCCGCCCTTCTTACGTGTCCATCTTCAGCGCGTTGATGAAGGCCTGCTGCGGGATCTCGACCTTGCCGAACTGCCGCATCTTCTTCTTGCCCGCCTTCTGCTTGTCCAACAGCTTGCGTTTGCGCGTCGCATCGCCGCCATAGCATTTCGCGGTCACGTCCTTGCGCAGGGCCGCCAGCGTTTCGCGCGCGATGACCTTGCCGCCGATGGCCGCCTGAATCGGGATCTTGAACATGTGGCGGGGGATCAGCTCTTTCAGCTTTTCCACCATCGACCGGCCCCGCATCTCGGCCCGCTCGCGATGCACCATGATCGACAGCGCATCCACCGGCTCGTCATTCACCAGAATCGACATCTTGACCAGATTGTCTTCCTGATAGCCGGTCAGCTGATAGTCGAAACTGGCATAACCCTTGGTCACCGATTTCAGACGGTCGTAGAAGTCGAACACAACCTCGTTCAGCGGCAGGTCATAGACGACCATCGCCCGGCTGCCCGCATAGGTCAGATCCATCTGCACGCCGCGCCGGTCCTGACACAGCTTGAGCACGTCACCCAGATAATCATCGGGCACAAGGATCGTTGCCTTGATGCGCGGCTCTTCCAGATGATCGACATAGGTCAGGTCGGGCATGTCGGCGGGGTTGTGCAATTCCTTCATCGTGCCGTCACGCAGATAGACGTGATAGATCACCGAGGGCGCGGTGGTGATCAGGTCGATGTCATATTCCCGCTCGATCCGGTCGCGGATCACCTCAAGGTGCAACAGTCCCAGAAAACCGCAGCGGAAGCCGAACCCAAGTGCGGCCGATGTTTCCATCTCATAGGTGAATGACGCATCGTTCAGCGCCAGCTTCTCGATGGCATCCCGCAGATCCTCGAACTCGGAACTGTCCACCGGGAACAGGCCGCAGAACACCACGGGCTGCGACGGCTTGAAGCCGGGCAAAGCCTTGGTCGCGCCCTTCTTTTCATGGGTGATCGTGTCACCCACACGGGTGTCGCGGACCTGCTTGATCTGGGCGGTGATAAAACCGATCTCGCCGGGTCCAAGCTGATCGACATTCTGCATCTGCGGGCGGAACACGCCGATCCGGTCCACCTGATGGACCGACCCGTTCTGCATCATCGTGATCCGGTCGCCCTTCTTCAGCACCCCGTCCATGATCCGCACCAGCACGACCACGCCCAGATAGGCGTCATACCAGCTGTCCACCAGCATGGCGGTCAGCGGGGCATTGCGGTCCCCTTTGGGCGCGGGCAGGCGCTTGACGATGGCCTCCAGCGTCTCATGGATGCCGATGCCGGTCTTGGCGCTGACCCGGATCGCGTCCGAGGCGTCGATGCCGATCACATCCTCGATCTGCGCGGCCACGCGGTCACAATCGGCCGCGGGCAGGTCGATCTTGTTCAGCACCGGCACGATCTCATGATCCGCGTCCAGCGCGTGATAGACATTGGCCAGCGTCTGCGCCTCGACCCCTTGGGTACTGTCCACCACCAGAAGCGAACCTTCCACGGCGCGCATCGACCGGCTCACCTCATAGGCAAAGTCGACGTGACCGGGCGTGTCGATCAGGTTCAGCACATAGGTCTGCCCGTCATCGGCCTTATAGTCGATGCGCACGGTGTTGGCCTTGATCGTGATCCCGCGCTCACGTTCGATATCCATGCTGTCGAGCAGCTGTTCCTTCATGTCCCGGTCCTGCACGGTGCCGGTGGATTGGATCAGCCGGTCGGCCAGGGTGGATTTCCCGTGGTCGATATGGGCAACGATGGAGAAATTGCGAATGCGCGAAAGCTCTGTCATGCAGGGGGATATGATGGGGAAACGGCCTTTGGTCAAGGTGGCTTGAGGGGGGCGTTGCGACCACGGAAAACCGCAGCGGAAATGTCTTGACCGACCAGGGGCCTCGGGCCACCAACACGGGGCTTGCCCTGCGCGCGTCAAGCTGCGGGGGCCGCGTGAACCAGTTCATGTTTTGGAGCGCCGCAGAAAGGGCGTCGTGGCCTGTCTCGACATCACCGGCAACCTGCCCAATCCGGGGCTTGAGATGACATCACGATTACCGTGACGCCTCCTGACAAGGGCGGGATGGTGCCACAGGTTCTCAAACGCGTCAGGGTATCCATGGCGGCAGCATCGCCCTCCGAGGGAGGATAGATCCCGCGTCTGGGTGCCGCAGGCCATGCAAGCCAATTGAAATGGCCTCTGTCCTGCGGCATAGTCGCGCCAGAGCAGATGCGCCGCGCGCAACATGGCCGCAAAGGCCGGGGCAGCGGTTTTCAGACAAGAGGCGTGGAATGAAGCAGTTTCTGATGGCGGTCGTGATGGCCGTGGCCCTTACCCCTGTGACGGTCATCATGACCCCCTCGATGGCCATGGCCGGACCGATTGACCGCGCCTGCATGGCTTCGGATCGCAGGGCCCGTTCGCCGCGCCTGTGCGCCTGCATCCAGCAGGTCGCCGATCAGACCCTGTCGCGCAGCGATCAGCGGATGGCGGCCAAGTTCTTCCGCGATCCGCAGATGGCACAGGATATCCGCCAGTCGGACAACCGCAATCACGAGACGTTCTGGCGCAAATACCGCGCCTTCGGCGAGACAGCCGCCGCCATGTGCAGCTGATCCGTCACGACGGGGGGCTGTCCGCCCCCCACGTCGAACGTTGTTCGACGCCCCCCCGAGGATATTTCCCGCAAGAAGAAACGGCAGACCCTGTTTCTTCTTGCCTCAAATATCCATCACGCAAGACTGGTCCCGCAGAGGCTCATCCGCCATCGGGCGCGCGTGCAAAATCCGCGATGCAGGCCGTCAGACAGTCCAGACTGTCCGTCCAGGGCAGATCTCCGGGCAGCGCATGGGTCAGCAGCGACAGTTCGGTGCAGGCCACCAGCAGGTGATCCGCCCCTTGCGCGCGGGCTGCCCCGGCCAGCGCCGCCATGTCCGGGCCCAATGCGGCGACAGGCTGCCCCGCCTTGACCGCCCGGATCAGGGCCAGAAGCGGTGCTTCATCCTCAAGCCAGACCGGGGCTAGGCCACGCGCGGCAAAGGCCGCATCAAAGACAGCCGCCATCCGTGTGGCCGGCGAGGCAAGCATTCCCGGCCGGGTCACGCCTGCGCGGACAAGGTGATCGGCACTCGCCGTGATCATGTCGAGGAATGACAGGTCGGTCGCCGCGCGGATCGCGCCCGCATAGTGATGCGCCGTATTGCAGGGCATGGCCAGCGCCTGCGCCCCAGCCGCCGCCAGATCCCGCGCCATCTGCGCCAGAACAGGGGCCGGGTCCGGTCCGCGCCCTTCGATCAGCCGCGCGATGCGGCTGGGCACCTGCGGGTTCTGATGCACGATCAGGGGGATATGATCCGCATCATCCAGCGGGCCGTTGGCAGCACGCGCCACAACACCCATGCATTTCTGCATCATGAGAATCGTCGCCTCGGGCCCCATGCCACCCAGAATACCGACCCGCCGCATCATGACAGGCTCACCCGCAGCCTTGCGACACACCTTTCAGCCCCTGAATACCATTGCCGGACCGGGTGGGGTCCGGCCACCTCATCTCGCTGGTCGCGGGCGCGGGGAAGTGTCGCAAGCGTCATGTCTCATCCTGTCCTGGGTGTCGCTAGTCTGGACATGGCATCGCATTTGTCCAGCCGGATCTGCGCGGCGCGGGCATGGCCCTCCATCCCCTCGATGCGGCTGATATGGGCGGTGACGCGCGCCAGATCGGGCAAGGCCGCACCGCTGACCTGCTGCCATGTCACGCATTTGAGGAACTTGTGCACCGACAGTCCCCCCGTATACCGCGCCGCCCCCGAAGTGGGCAGCACATGGTTCGGCCCCGCCGCCTTGTCGCCAAAGGCCACAGTGGTGTCTTCGCCCAGAAACAGCGATCCATAAGCGCGCAACCGGGACTGCCACCATCCAAGGTCCCGCGCCTGCACATGCAGATGCTCGGGTCCGATCCGGTCCGCGACCACGGCCATCGCCTCGGGCGTGTCGCACAGGATCACCTCGGCCAGTTCGGCCCAGGCGGTCGTTGCGGCGCTGCGGTTGGGTTCGGGCAGATGGGCCAGACAGCCCGGCACCCGCGCCATCACCGCCTCGGCAAGTGCCGCACTGGTCGTCACCAGCCAGACCGGAGAGTTCGCCCCATGTTCCGCCTGACTGACCAGATCCAGCGCCACCAGTTCGGGATCGGCGCTGTCATCGGCCAGTACCATGGAATCGGTCGGTCCCGCGAACATGTCGATCCCCACGGGTCCGAAAATCTGGCGCTTGGCCTCGGCCACATATTGATTGCCGGGACCGACAATGATGTCCGCCGCACGCGCACCGAACATCCCCTGCGCCATGGCCGCCACGGCCTGCACACCGCCCAAAGCAAGGATGTGATCCGCCCCCGCCAGATCCATCGCATAAAGGATCGGCGCCGGGATGCCCTGCCCCGCCCGCGGCGGCGAGGCGGCGGTGACATGGGCCACGCCTGCCACCTTGGCCGTGGTGATCGTCATCAGCGCGCTGGCGATATGGGCATAGCGTCCACCCGGCACATAGGCCCCGGCCACGGCCAGCGGGATATAGCGTTGCCCTGCGGTCAGACCGGGGCGCAGATCCACCTGCATGTCGGTGCAGGTGGCGCGCTGCGCCTCGGCAAAGCGGCGGATATTCTCATGCGCCCAAGCGATATCGTCGCGCAACGCCTGCGGCACAGTCGCGCTGAGGCGGGCCACCGTGTCGGGGTCCACCACGATCGGGCCGTCCCAGCCGTCCATCCGGCAGGCCAGATCGCGGGCCGCCGCCTCGCCATCGCGGGCCAGCTGCGCCAGCAGATCGCGCACCACCGCGGATGTGTCGGCCTGCGCCTGAGGCGGCTGGGGGCGGGCGGTTTTCAGGTGTCGCATGGCCATGGCGCAGGTTCCTTCCTTGCGGCCATTGGGCGGCAGAACCGGACATCGGGCAAGAGGCAAGACAGACCCGAAAGCCCCATTTTCAAAGCCGCGAAAGAGGGTTTCAGGAAAGCCGAAACCCCGCGCATCAGACTTGCGCCCATAGGGATGCGGGCTACTCTGGGTCTGGCGCATGACAGTGCACGGAAAGGGAAAGATGAAGCAAATCGTGATCCTGACAGGGGCCGGCATATCGGCGGAAAGCGGGCTTGGCACCTTTCGCGATGAAGGCGGCCTTTGGGCGCAACACCGGATCGAGGATGTGGCCACGCCCGAAGGCTTCGCCCGCGATCCTGCCCTTGTGCATCGCTTCTACAATGCGCGCCGGGTGCAGGCGGCTGCCGCGCGTCCCAATGCCGCCCATGACGCTCTGGCCCGGCTGGAACGCGACTATCCCGGTCAGGTCACCATCGTGACGCAGAACGTGGACGGCCTGCACGAGGCGGCGGGCTCTGTCCGGGTGTTGCACATGCATGGCACCTTGGCGGGGGCGCTCTGCGCCGCCTGCGATCATCGCTGGACCGCCCCGCCGGAAATGGCACCGGGCCAGCCCTGCCCCGCCTGCGCCGCCCCCGCCGCACGGCCCGATGTCGTCTGGTTCGGCGAGATGCCCTATCACATGGACGACATCTGGGATCTGCTGCGGGCGGCGGACATCTTCGCCGCCATCGGCACCTCGGGGCAGGTCTATCCGGCGGCGGCCTTCGTGCAGGATGCCGCCCGCGCCGGGGCCCATACGGTCGAGATCAACCTTGATCCCTCTGCCGTGGTCTCGGACTTCGCCGAGACGCGCTTCGGCAAAGCCTCGGTCGAGGTGCCGCGCTGGGTGGACGGGCTGCTGCACCGCTGAAGAACCGCAGGGCCGGCCTCCGCCTGCCGCGCAGGCCGGTGGGGTCAGGACAGATGCGCGAAGGCCACGACCCAGATCGACAACACCACCCCACAGATCAGCGTATAGGCACCATTCCAGACCAGCCCGACGCGGGTCGCGCTGATACCGCCAAAGGAACCGATCAGAAGCGTCGTCGCCGTGAAGGGCGAACTTGCGCCGCTCAGCGCCCATCCCGCCGTGATCGCAACCACAAGCGCGGTCGGCTGCACCCCAAGGTCAGCGGCGGCGGGAATCAGCGGCGCAATCAGCGTAACGGCCAGGATCGGGTTCATGCCGATCTGCCCGGCCAGCGGGATGATCCACACCAAGGCGACCAGAACGACCCAGGACGGCAGGGCCGACAGATCGAACCCTGTCGCCTGCACCATGGGCGCGAACAACTGTGCGCCCGCCGTCCCGATGAATCCCGCCATCATCAGCAAGGTCAGCTCCCCGCGATACCCCGGAAGCTCTTGCAGCACATAGGTCTTGATGCGCGTCCCCGTGGTGGACAGGGGCGCGTCGTCCCAATGCTGAATCAGCATCCAGACAACCGCGATACAGGGCACCAGAACCGCGACGATCCCCACCACCCGAACCTGCGTCAGCGTGCTCAGGGTCACCACGCCGACCAGCAGAACCGCCAGCAACAGCACCAGCGGCAACATCGTGCCCCATGTCCCCACCGGCGCGCTGCGGACCGGCGTGATCGTCAGCCGCGGCTTGAACAAAGTGTCCAGCGACCAGCCGATCCCCGCCAGCAGGATCGATGTCACCAGCCCCGGCACCAATGCCTTGCCCCAGGTGGCCTCGGGAATGACACTGATGGTGATCGCCACCGCAAAGGACAGCGGCGACCATGGCAAGGTCGACACGAAGGCCCGCTGTATCGCCAGCAGCATCCGCCTTATGCGATGCCCGCGGATCTCCAGATTGGGTTCGGCATTCGCATTCGTCGTCGCAAGCGACCCAAGCAGTTGCAAGGACCCATAGTTCAGCAGCAAGGCAAACGCCTGCCCACCGACCGTCAAGGCCGCATAGCGTCTGCCGGGGGGCTGACCGGCCAGAAAGGTTCCGGCCCGCTGGATCGCCGGAGAGGTCTGCGCCACCGTGCGCAGCGTGGACAATGCCGTGAAAAAGGCCCCGATGAACGCCGCGGTTTCCAGCCCGCGCGTGATGATCCCGCGCCAGTCCGGGTGCGTGGCGACCAACGCGACGCTGATCAGCACCGCCACCGCGATAAACGCCTTGCGGGACAATCGCACCTGAAACAGCAGGATCGCCACCAGCGCAAGAACCAGCACCGGCTTGGCCGGCTGGGTCCACTCCGCCACGCCCCATTCCCGGCACACGACCAGAGCCGTGATCGCGCAAAGCAGAAGGCCGACCATCCTGTTTGCCACGCCGCCCATCACGATGACCTCTTCCTGCTTCGATGTGTCATCAGTGCAGCCTGCTTGCCCAAGTTGCAAGTTGACGCGGCTTGCAGAAACGCAAAAGGCCGGACCCCTGAAAGGTCCGGCCTGCCGACGGATCAGGTCAAATCCCGTCAGTCTTTCTTCATGCCGCCATGGGTCATGCCGCCATGCGCGCCCGCCTGCGGCTGGCGCTCCAGATCGACGGGGATCTGCACCGTCACGTCACCGGCCTGTTCGAAGGTCAGTGTCACGTCGATCATGTCGCCCTGCGCCATCGGTTCTTTCAGCCCCATGAACATGACGTGATGACCCCCACGTTCCATGACGATCTGCCCATCTGCGGGCAGGTCGAACCCTTCCTCGACATGGATCATCCGCATGACCCCGTTGCTGTCCTCGCGATGGGTGTGCAACTCGACCCTTTCCGCCGCCTCCGAGGCGACACCGATCAGGCGATCCGCCGTGCCGCCCGCATTGGTGATCACCATGAAGGCCGCGCCCGTTGTCGCCATGTCCGAGGCGCTGCGGGCATAGGGGTCTTGCACCTCGATCCCGGCGGCAAGGGCGGGAAGGGCAAGGAAAACGGCCGCGCTGGCCGCAAGGATGGTGGATTTGAAAGACATCATGTCTCTCCCTTTTTCTGCTGTGTATCTGTCTGTCGGATGTGGAAACGGATCACATGACGGCAGGCGGATCACGTGCGGAAAAAGGCTGCACGGCCTGCGCGTGAACCTGCAGGCCCGTCGCGGGCCAGTCCAGCAATGACGCAGTCAGGGGACGGGTCGCCACCGCACTGCCCTGCGCCAGCATCACGATCAGCGACAGGGTGCAATCGGGGCAGATATGGGCGGGACCAACCGGCTGGCCCTCCGCATCGGTCAGAATCGTGACGGGTCCCGTCCCGGTGCACAGCACCACGGATCCCGCCGCCCCCGGCATCCCGCGCGCCACGGCCATGGACTGGGCCGTCAGGACCAGCAGCAGGGCCATCGCAATGGCGGCAAGAGGGCGGAACCGAAGCATCATCAGACCGATATATGTCCGCACGCACCCAGCGAAAAGAGGGATCTGCGCCCGCAGGCGGTCGCGCCCCTGCCACAAATGGACACAGCCCCGCCGAACCGGCAGGGCTGCTCCATAATGAAACCGATCAAAGGGATCAGGCGGTGGCCTGTGCCTTTGCAATCTCTTTCTTGATCTTCAGCGCCGCGTCGGACAGCGTGTCGTCCTTGGCTTTCGCCAGAAACGCGTCCAGACCGCCACGGTGATCGACCGAGCGCAGGGCAGCGGCAGAAATCCGCAGCTTCACGACCCGGTTCAGGGTCTCGGACTGCAGCGACACATCGTTCAGGTTCGGCAGAAACCGGCGACGGGTCTTGTTGTTGGCGTGGCTGACATTGTTGCCAGACATCGGGCCTTTTCCGGTCAGTTCGCAGCGGCGCGACATGGCTTTATCCTCGTCTTGATCAGGGGCGCGTCGGGCGCCTTCAACACATAAGGGCACCGCGACCGGCGGCGCCCCGAATTCCGTTTGGGGTGATTAGGCGGAATCGCCACAGGCGTCAAGGCCAAAGCGGCAACGGAACCAAGGGCGGCGCTCACGCCGCCCCCTCCTCCAGCTCATCGCCCAGAAACCCGCCTGACTGCCGTGCCCAAAGCGCTGCATAAAGCCCGCCCGCCGCCAGCAGATCGGCATGCGTGCCCTCTTCCACGATCCGGCCCCGGTCCAGCACCACGATCCGGTCCATCTGCGCGATGGTGCTCAGGCGGTGGGCAATGGCGATCACGGTCTTGCCCGCCATCATGCCGTAAAGCGTGTCCTGCACCGCCGCCTCGATCTCGCTGTCCAGCGCACTCGTCGCCTCGTCCAGCAGCAGGATCGGCGCATTCTTCAGGATCACGCGGGCCAAGGCGATGCGCTGGCGCTGTCCGCCGGACAGCTTCACCCCGCGTTCGCCCACCTGCGCGTCAAAGCCGCGCCGTCCCGCGCCATCCTCCAGATCCGGGATGAACTCCAGGGCCTGCGCTTGGGCGGCGGCGCGGTGCATCTCCTCCTCCGAGGCATCGGGACGACCATAAAGCAGGTTGTCGCGGACCGAGCGGTGCAACAGCGCGCTGTCCTGCTGGACCATGCCGATATGGGCCCGCAGGCTGGATTGCGTGACATTGGCGATGTCCTGCCCGTCGATCAGGATGCGCCCCCCCTCTGCCGCATAAAATCGCAAAAGCAGCTTCATCAGCGTGGATTTGCCCGCACCGGACCGGCCCACCAGACCCACCTTCTCACCCGGCGCAATCCGCAGATCGACCTGCTCCAGCCCACCACCGGCACGGCCATAGCTGTGGCGGACGCCGTCCATCACGATCTCGCCTTTCGTCACCCGCAGCGGCACGGCATCCGGCGCATCGGGCAGGGTGATGGGCTGCGCGATGGTCTGCATCCCCTCGGCCACGACACCCAACTGTCGGAAAAACGTGGTCAGCGCCCACATGATCCAACCGGTCATCGCATTCAGTCGCAGCGTCAGCGCCGTCGCCGCCGCAACGGCCCCCACGCTGGCCTGCCCCTGCATCCACAGCCAGATCGCCCAGCCCACGACCCCCACGATCAACAGACCATTCAGAAAGACCAGACCGAAATCCATCTTGGAATACAGCCGCATCTCGGCCTGAAAGGTCTGACGCGCCTCCTCGATGGCCTCGCGCGCAAAGGCCAGTTCGCGCCCGTGCTGGTCGAACATCTTGACCGAATGGATATTGGTATAGCTGTCCACGACGCGGCCCGTCACCGCGCTGCGCGCATCCGACGCCGCCTCGGACGCAGGCTGCACGCGCTTGATCGCCCAGCGCATCAAGGCGGCATAGGCCACCAGCCAGACCAGCAGCGGCAGCATCAGCCGCGCATCGGCCTGCCCCAGAATCACCACCGCGCCCACCACATAGGCAATCGAAAAGGTGATGGCGTCAAAGATCTGGAACACGGCCTCGCCCGCCGCGGGGGGTGTCTGCATGATCCGGTTGGCAATGCGTCCCGCGAAATCATTCTCGAACCAGCCCACCGATTGACGCAGCACATGGGCATGCGCCCGCCACCGGATCAGCGTGCCGAAATTGGGCAGGATCGTATTGTTCAGCAACAGCACATTCGCCGCCTGAATCGCGGGGCGCAGGATCAGGATGAAGACGACAAGGGCAATCAGCATAGCGCCATGCTCTGCCCAGACCTGCGCCGGATCGCCCTGCAACAGATCGACGATCCAGCCCATGACCCAGATCAGCGCGATCTCGACCGCCGCCACAAGAACCGAGGTGATGCCGGTGATCCAGAACACGCGCTTGAAGGGCTGCGCATAGTCCAGCATGAACCGCCACAAGGTCTGCGGCGGGTGGTCCTTTTCAGGATAGGGACCATAGGGATCGACAAGATTTTCAAAGAAACGGAACATGAAGAAAGCCTTCCGGGGGAATACGTGAAGCTAGGGCGCGGCAGCGCACCCACAATGCCCGTCAGCCGGGCCAATGTGCTCAGGTAAACCAGATCCCGCGATACATGGGGCGCATCCTCCGTCAATGGCGGCACGTTAGCGCGCCTTGTCGGGACTGTCACGCCCCTGCGGACCGAAATATCGGCAAGGCGTCGCGCATGAATCCCGCTTTCCACGCGGTCGCCCCCGCAGTATACGCGCGCCATGACCCAGAACCCGCCCAGCCTTCGCCCCGACCTCGCGCCGCGCGCGCTGATCACGGATGCCCCCCGCCCCGGCCAGCCGACCATCGGCATGGTCAGCCTCGGCTGCCCCAAGGCGCTGGTGGATAGCGAACGCATCCTGACCCGCCTGCGCGCCGAAGGCTATGCCATCAGCCCCGATTATTCGGGGGCCGATGCGGTCATCGTGAACACCTGCGGCTTTCTGGACAGCGCCAAGGCCGAAAGCCTCGATGCCATTGGCGAAGCGCTGGCCGAAAACGGCCGCGTCATCGTCACCGGCTGTCTGGGCGCAGAACCCGACTACATCACCGGCGCGCACCCCAAGGTGCTGGCTGTCACCGGCCCCCATCAATACGAGGCCGTGCTGGACGCCGTCCACCGCGCCGTGCCGCCCTCGCCCGATCCTTTCATCGACCTTCTGCCCGCATCCGCCGTGTCGCTGACACCGCGCCATTACAGCTATCTCAAGATATCCGAGGGCTGTAACCACAAGTGCAAATTCTGCATCATCCCCGACATGCGCGGTCGCCTTGCCAGCCGCCCCGCCCATGCGGTGATCCGCGAAGCGGAACGTCTGGTGCAGAACGGGGTCAAGGAACTGCTGGTCATTTCGCAGGACACCTCGGCCTACGGGCTGGACCTGAAACACGCCACCGCCAATGGCCACCGCGCCCATATCACCGATCTGGCCCGCGATCTGGGCTCACTCGGCGCATGGGTCCGCCTGCACTATGTCTACCCCTACCCGCATGTGCGCGACCTGATCCCGCTGATGGCCGATCCCGCCTCTGGCGTGCTGCCCTATCTGGATATCCCCTTCCAGCATGCCCACCCCGACGTGCTGCGCCGCATGGCCCGCCCTGCCGCCGCCGCCAAGACGCTGGACGAGATCGCCGCATGGCGTGACATCTGCCCCGATATCACCCTGCGCTCCACCTTCATCGTCGGCTACCCCGGCGAGACCGAGGAGGAGTTCCAGACCCTCCTCGACTGGCTGGACGAGGCGCAGCTCGACCGCGTCGGCTGCTTCCAATACGAAAACGTCGCAGGTGCCCGCTCGAATGCCCTGCCCGACCACGTGCCGGATGAGGTCAAGCAGGACCGCTGGGACCGCTTCATGGAAAAGGCCCAAGCCATATCCGAGGCGAAACTGGCCGCCAAGGTGGGCCGCGTGATCGAGGCCATCGTGGACGATATCGACGAAGACGGGATCGCCACCTGCCGCACATGGGCCGACGCGCCGGAAATCGACGGCAACCTCTTCATCGACGAGGGCACCGCTGCACTGAACGTCGGCGACATCGTCCGCGTCGAGGTGGACGAGGCCGGGGAATATGATCTCTGGGGTCGGCTGATCTAAGGCCTCAGCCCTGCACCCTGAGATTCGCGGCACCGGGCGTCACCGCCGCACGAAAGGCCGCGCGATAGCTGCGCCCCACGGGCACACGCCCGCCCGTAGTCAGGACAATCTCGGGGCCATTCGCGCCCCTCTCGGTCCGCGCGACATGCGCAAGGTTGATCCACCACGACCGATGCACCTGCATCCCGTTCAACCCCTCAAGATCGCGCACCGCATCGCCCAACCGCATCAGCACCATGCAACTGCCTTTGGGCGTGGTAACCTCAAGATAATGATCCTGCGCCCGCACCGCCACGATCTCGCGGCCCAGATGATGGGGCAGCTTGCCCTGCAAGACTGTCGGCGCCGCTTGGCCGGACACTGCCTGCGGCACGGCGCTGGCCAACGGGGCGCGGCGCTCCTGCACCTCGATATAGGCATTGACCGCCAAGGTGACCCCGATCACCGATGGCGCGACATAGGCCCCAAGCGTCCCGATCCGCACCCCGCCTGATCCGAATGCGGTGGCCAATCCATCGGCCAGCCAGACCGTGCCCAGAACCGGCAGAACCCCCGCCGTCCCGGCCAGCAGCGCCACCAGCGCCCAGTTCCACCCCCGCGCCGCGGTCACCCGGTGGGCCAGCACCGACAGGAAGGTCATGACCAGCGACGACACCCCGATCACCACGCCCCAATAGACCAGACGTTCCGGAAAACTCAGCCGCTCCAGCGTGTAGTAAGGCCCGGCGACGGCCGCGATCAGCACCGCACCACCGACAACGATCCAGAAGGCCACGCCGCGCGCCATCCCCTGCACTTGGCGAAGCGTCAACGACATGGGGCCGTCATTCGCGGGGTTTTTCATGTCGGACACGTAACCTGCCTTGGCCTGCAACTGATCCGATTGAATAGGGTCTGCCCAGAAAGTTGCAAGCCCAAGGAAAGCATATGACGGATACCCCTACAGACCTTGCCATCCATGCCCGCGGATTGGCCAAACGCTTCGGCCCGGTGCAGGCCGTGTCACGCATCGACCTTGATCTGGCACCGGGTCAGGCGCTTGGCCTGCTGGGCACGAATGGCGCGGGCAAATCCACCACGCTGTCCCTGCTGATGGGCCTGCGCGCCCCCGATACCGGACAGGCGTTGATCTTCGGTCATCCCGCAGGCAGCCCCGCCGCGCGCCGCCTGTCTGGCGCCACGCCGCAGGCCACGGATTTCCCCGATCAGATCACCCCGCGCGAGATTCTGACCTATGCCGCCGCCCGTTATGGCACGGCGCCCGACATTTCCGCGCTGATCCGTGATTTCGGCCTGAACGACCTGATCGACCGCCGCATCGCGGGGTTTTCGGGCGGACAGATGCGCCGCGTCGCATTGGCGCTGGCCTTCGTGGGCCAGCCTCGGCTGGTCTTTCTGGATGAACCCACATCCGGCCTCGACAGTGCTGCTCAGGATCGGTTTCGCATACAGGCCCGCGCCTATGTCGCGCAGGGCGGCGCTCTGGTGCTGACCTCGCATCACTGGGACGAGATCGAGGCCATTTGCGACACGATCGCCCTCATCGACAGGGGCGAGATCGTGCTGTCTGGCCGGATCGACACGATCCGCGCTCAGACCCGCATCACCCGCTTGGCTTTCGATCTGCCACCGGGCCGGATGCCGCCTCCGTGGTTGCTGGCCACGCCGGACGGTGCCCGCTGGCAAGCCGAAACCACCGACAGCGACACCACGCTGCGCCGCATGGTCACCGAAGGGTTGCCCTTCGCCAACCTCACCCTGCACCCGCTTGACCTCAAAGACCTGATCGACCGCCTGCAACACAAGGACAGCCGCCCATGACCCGCCACCTCTCTGCCGAAACCAAGCTGACGCTGCGCATCCTGTTCCGCCAACCGGGCTTCTGGGTGCCCACGGTCCTGTTCCCGGCCATGCTCTATGCCTTTTTCGGGGCCAACAGCGGCGGCGGGGCATGGGCCAGCCATGCGATGGCCTCTTTCGCGGTCTATGCCGTGCTGGGGGTGGGGTTTTTCCAATTTGGCGTGAGTGTCGCGCAGGATCGCGCCAGCCCCTTCGCCACATGGCAACGCAGCCTGCCCGGCCCTGCCGGGTTTCTATGGCTCGCGCGGATTCTGGCCTCTGTGATCTTCGTGGCCATCGCCGTGGCGCTGGTCGTCGCGGTATCGCTGGCCATGACCGATATCAGCCTGCCCGCCATGGCATGGGCGCGGCTGGCCGCGGTCTGCCTGATGGCCACGGTGGCCGCCACGATCATGGGCATCGCTCTGGGCTCCGTCGCCTCGGCCCGCGCGGCGGTGCCGCTGGCCAACCTGATCTATCTGCCACTGGCCTATCTGGGCGGGCTCTGGGTGCCGCCGATGGTCATGCCGGGTGCGATCAACGCCATCTCGGTCTGGACGCCGACACGGGCCATGGGCGAACTGGCTTGGGCCGCGATCGAGGGCCGAGCCTGGGCGGCACAGGATCTTGGCTTGCTGGCCGCATGGACTTTGGCCGCAGCGGCCCTTGTCAGTGTCGCGCAGATGCGCCAACGCCGCGCCCTTCTGCCTGCAAAACCACTCCAATCGTTAAAAAATCCTGAAGGCCCGCGTGCAACCCATTGAATTCATTCATCTCGATTTTTGTCCCACGATGGGACAGGGCTTGTCCCGCAGCCCCGTCCCGCTACCTGCCAGGCATGACCCAGCCAGACACCCGCGTTCTCTACAACCACGCCTGCCCGGTCTGCCGGGCGGAAATCACCCATTACGCCGATTATGCCGGGCGCGAAGGTCTGGCCATCGGCTTCGATGATCTGAACCGCGTCGATCTGGGGATGTGGGGCGTCACCGCCGATCAGGCCGCACGGCGCCTGCATGTGGTGCGTGAGGGGCGGGTTCTGTCAGGCATCCCGGCCTTCATCACCCTGTGGCAGCAGATGCCCCGCTATCGCTGGTTGGCACGGATCGTGGCGCTGCCGGGAATCCGACAGGCCGCCACGCTGGTCTATGACCACATCCTCGCGCCCCTGCTCTACCGCAGCCATCTGCGACGGCAGCGCCGGGCCACGCAGACGCTCAGGCCCTGAGCGTCGCCATGATGTCCTTGTTGCGGCAATAGTCCGGTGCCTGGGCAGCATGGGGGTGCTCCGCCATCCATGCGGTGCATTCCCCTTCATGACCGCAGGCCACACAGCGCAGCACCGCCTGACGATACTCGCGCACCGCTTCGGGATGCTCCGCAATGGCCGCCGCGAAATCCACGTCCAGCGTTTCGGCCATACGGTTCATCACATCGGCGCGGTGGTCGATCTTGTTCAACAGTCCCATCAGTGGGCTCCCTTGTTTGGAAATCGGCGTTTCAGTTGTGTCAGGTCCCCCGAGATCAGACATCCCGGCGGCGGTGTTTCGGCCCGCCCGCCCGAGGCGGCAAGCCAGCTTTCGCAGGCGGCAACCAGCGGGCAGGTCCGGCAGCGGTTGACCATGGCGCGATAGTCCTCGCAGGGCAGATCCCCCCGCGCCAGCGCATCCCCAAGATCTACCCCCATGACCCGCGCGACCGAACGCGCCAGCCAGAAATGCCGGTCCGGATCACCAAGTCCCAGAACCACGCCCATACGCGCCTCCGCCCGTCGCTTCAGCGCCGTCCGAGATCATCAAAGACCCCGGCGTTTCGGCAGTAATAGGGTGTGTCCGGTGCAGTGTGATCGGCGCCAAGAGCCTCCCTCTCGGCAAGGAAACCCTCGCAGCCTTCGGGATTGGCGCAACCCGTGCAGCGCAGCACCATGTCGGGCAAGGCATCCACGGCCAGCTGACCGCGCATCACGGCTTCTTCCAGATCCACGCCCCGCGCGCTGGCCATCCGGTCCACCAAAGCCGCGTGGCGGCGCAATGTGTTCTGTGACGGCATCTGCTTCTCCTCACCCAGTCCCATCTCCGAAAGCGGATGGGATAGCGTCAGGAAAGCACGACAGGCGGGGTGCGCGCCTTGACCTGAATCAAGCGCGCGGATCACGGACGCCGCAATGGATCAAACGAAGTTAGAGACCCATCCCCGCAGCGGTGCGTCGCACGGTGGCGACGCGGTCGGCATTGGGGGGATGGCTGCCCAGAAAACGGTCGCCCGGATCAGGGATGCGATTGAAGAACTCGGACCCGCGCAGCGGATCAAAACCCGCCCGCGCCGCCAGAACGGTGCCCAGAGCATCGGCCTCCAGTTCGAATTCCTTGGAATAGGTGCGCGCGCCCACCGTGGCGCCCAGCTCCTGCGCCGAGCGGATCGCCCCGGTATCGGCCCCCGTCAGCGAAGCCAGTCCGGCAAAGATCACCGCACCGGCAGCGGCGTTCTGCTGCTGGCGCGGGATATGACCCGCGATGTGATGCGCCGCCTCATGCGCCATAACAAAGGCCAGTTCGTCCGCGTTGCGCATGTCGTTCAACAGCGCCACGGTGAAACCGATCACCGGGTTGCCGTTGCGGTCCAGCGTCTGGAAGGCATTGGGCGGCTGGCCGGGGCGGCTGTCCACCACGATCTGGAAATCGCAGATCGTATTGGCACGCTGACGGCGGCATTCCTGCTCGGCCACCGGCTGCACACGGGCCTGGACCTGCTGGAACAGCTGCGGTGTGATCGGCTGGACAGGGCCAGAGGCGACAGGCTGCACCATGCCCGGGCGCGACGCCTCGGGCTGCGTGACCGGGCTGACGCACCCCGCCAGCATCATCATGGCCGAAAGAACAAACCAGCGCATCTGCATCCCTTTTGTCAGAAAACCGAAGTCTATCATTAGCAGCCCCACAGCCGGACGCCAGACCTGCTCACGCGCAGTTGACATGACATGGGTCCCGCGCGCGCGTGATCCCGCTGACAGGCCGGGCTTGCATTGACCAATTCCTGCCGTAAGCTGGCGACATGTTTACCATCGAACACGAATTCGACGCCACCGTGATCACCCTTGTCGACGAGGGTGAAAGCCATTTGCAGGAAGATGTCATCGTCAATGCCTTCGAGGATTGCGTGACCATCGAACAGTTCGATCCCAGACTGAACGAGATGCGGCGCGTCACGCTGTCGATGACACAGCTGCGCGATCTGGCCGCCGCGCTGAACCTGCCCGAAGGCGTCTATCACCTGCGCCGCGAGACCTGAGGGCGACAGGCTTCTTTTTGCCCTAAATATCCCCGCCGGAGGCATCCGCCCGTGCCGCGCGCACCACGCGTGAGGCCGATGGACTTTCCGCCGCGGGCGGGGATATTTGACGCAGGACGCAACAGGCGGGGATGACATGGGGACGGGTTTTTTCTGGGATGAGCGCTGCTTCTGGCATGCGGGCGGAAACTATGCGCTGACGCTGCCGCTGGGCGGGCTGGTGCAGCCTCTGGCGGCGGGGGGCCTGCCCGAAAATCCCGAGACCAAGCGGCGGCTCAAGAACCTGTTGGATGTCACGGGCCTTTCGGATCATCTGGACATGCGCCGCGCCGCGCCCGCCAGTTGGGAGGATCTGGCCCGCGTGCATCCGGAAGAGTTTCTCAAGCGCTTCAAGGACATGTCCGACATGGGCGGCGGCGAGCTGGGCCTGCGCACGCCCTTTGCCAAGGGCGGGTTCGAGATCGCGGCCCTTTCGGCGGGTCTGGCCAAGGCGGCGTTGCTGGCGGTCTGGAATGGCGATTGCGAAAACGCCTATGCTTTGTCGCGCCCGCCGGGGCATCACTGCCTGCCGGACTGGCCGAACGGCTTCTGCCTGCTGAACAATATCGGCATCGCCATCGGTGCGGCGCGCGCCGCTGGCCATCATGGCCGCATCGCCGTGATCGACTGGGACGTGCATCACGGCAACGGAACCGAAGCGGTCTTCTATGACCGCGCCGATGTCCTGACCATCAGCCTGCATCAGGATCGCAACTATCCCACCGACACCGGTTTTGTCGAGGATCGCGGACAAGGCGAGGGGATGGGATTCAACCTGAACATTCCCCTGCCCCCCGGCGCGGGCCATGTCACCTATCTGGCCGCGATGGAGCGGATCGTCCTGCCCGCGCTGGACCAGTTCCGCCCCGACATGATCATCATCGCCTGCGGCTATGACGCGGGCTGTTTCGATCCGCTGGCGCGGATGCTGGCCACCGCCGACACCTTCCGCATGATGACGCGGCAGGTGATGGCGGCGGCCGAAAGGCTATGCGCGGGGCGGCTGGTCATGGTCCATGAGGGCGGATATTCCGAGGCCTACGTCCCCTTCTGTGGCCATGCCGTCATTCAGGAACTGGCGCGCAGCGACATCGACGCCCCCGATCCCATGGCGCCCATCGTGGCAGCCCGGCAGCCGTCGGCGCGGATGGACGCCTTTGTCGGGTCGCTGATCGACGAGATGGCGCAAACCCTGCTGCCCCTGCCCGCGCAACCTTGACCCCGCGCGCCGCAGCCCCGACATAAGAGACCAAGCCAGTCCGCCCGCCCCGCCGCGCGGACCAAGCGACTGCCCCGAGGTCAACAAAGGACCCCCGATGCCTGATCCCAATCCCGCCGCTCTTGATTTCCTGCTGAACCGGCGCTCGCGCCCGGCAAAGACCCTTGGTCTGCCCGTGCCCACGCCCGAACAGTTGATGCCGATCCTGACCGCCGCCAGCCGCAGCCCCGATCACGGCAAGCTCGAGCCCTGGCGCTTCATCGTGCTGGAAGGGATCGCCCTGCGCCGTCTGGGCGACCACGCCCGCGCGCGCGCCTCGGCCCTTGGGCTGGAGGGCGAGCAGGCCGACAAGGGCGCGCAGCAGTTCGAAACGGGCCATCTGGCCGTCGCGGTGATCGAGGTGCGCAAACCCTCGGACAAGATCCCCGAGATCGAGCAGACCTATGCCGTGGGTGGCGTCTGTCTTGCGCTGCTCAATGCCGCCCTGGCCAGCGGCTGGGGCGCCAACTGGCTTTCGGGTTGGCCCAGCCATGACCGTGGCTTCATGGCCGATGCGCTGGATTTGTCCGACCATGAGCGCATCGCCGGTTTTATCCATATCGGCACCGAATCCAGCGCCCCGCCAGACAGGCCGCGTCCCGATCTGGACCGGATCGTCACATGGCACAGGTCATAGGATGGGACTCGCGCTGATCCTGTCCAGCTTCGTCAAGGCGTTGCGCCAATTGGGTGATCGCCGCCTGTCGCGTGTGCTCTGGTGGGGCATCGGCCTTGCGCTGATCCTGCTGGCGCTGGCATCGGCAGGGGTGCAGGCCCTCTTGCTGTGGTGGGCGGGCGATGGGCTCACCCTGCCCTGGATCGGAGAGGTGACGTGGGTCGCCACCTTGGCCGGATGGTCCGGCCCGATTGTCATGATTCTGCTGTCGGTTGTGCTGATGGTGCCGGTCGCCTCGGCCATGTCGGGGCTGTTTCTGGACCGGGTCGCGGATGCGGTCGAGGCCCGTCACTATCCGCAGGCAGGCCCCGGACAGGATATTCCTCTGCTGGAGGCCCTGCGCGATTCCATCGGATTTCTGGGTGTGATGATCGCCGCGAATATCGTGGCGCTTCTGCTGTATCTGATCTTCTCGCCCGTGGCGCTCTTCATCTTCTGGGGTCTGAACGGCTTTCTGCTGGGGCGGGAATACTTTACGCTTGTGGCCATACGCCATCTGGGGCGGGCCGGGGCGGCGCAGATGCGCAAACGCCACGGTGGCACGGTCTGGCTGGCTGGCGTGCTCATGGCGATGCCGCTGTCGATCCCGTTGATCAACCTTGCCGTGCCCGTGCTGGGGGCCGCCACCTTCACCCATGTGTTCCACGGGCTACGCGCGCGGGGCTGAGGCCTCCGCGCAGTCACCCTTATCCGCGCGGGGCCATTCGCCCGAACCAGTCGATATCCCGCACCGTCAGTGTGCCCGAGATGATCACATAGGCGATGATCGCCCACAGCACAAAGGCCACGGCGGTCGTGATGAGCGCGCGTTTTTTCAGCTGCGGCTCATGCGGCGCGCCGGCATGGGTGCCATGCACGATCTCGCCCACATCACCTTGGGTCTTGAGGCGGATCGGCAGCACGACCAGAAAGGTCATGAACCACAGCACCGCATAGAGTACGAGGGCTGATGTGATCGCCATCAGACCTGCTCCAACTCGACCAGACAGCCGTTGAAATCCTTGGGATGCAGAAACAGCACCGGCTTGCCATGGGCGCCGATCTTCGGCTCGCCCGACCCCAGCACCCGCGCACCCGTGGATTTCAGATGATCGCGCGCCGCGATGATGTCATCGACCTCATAGCAGACATGATGGATGCCGCCCGAGGGGTTCTTTTCCAGAAACCCGTTGATCGGGCTGTTTTCCCCCAAGGGATAAAGCAGTTCGATCTTGGTGTTGGGCAGTTCGATGAACACGACCGTCACTCCGTGATCGGGTTCGTCCTGCGGGGCACCGACTTTTGCGCCCAGCGCGTCACGATATTGCGCCGAGGCCGCAGCCAGGTCCGGCACGGCGATAGCGACATGGTTGAGGCGTCCGATCATGGGCAACTCCTGTTCTCAAGCGGCTCTTCTGTCCGCATATGGCCTTCCCGCGCGATCAAGGCAAGACACGCCGGGGGCGGCATCGGCGCGCAGTGTGCTCAAGGCGCTGTGGGCGCGGCGGCGTTAACCCCATCTTAGGGATGATTCGACCAGTCTGAGAAGGCGAGTCGGACCTGTGTCTGGCCAAGGCCCCGCCTCGCGCCCATGGCTCACTCGGACGACAGGATGACACAATGGATGACCGCGATCCCTTCTCGACCATGCGTTTCCCCTCGGTGGCGCGGCCACTGTTGGGCCTGACCGTGCTGCTGGTGGAAGACAGCCGCTATGCCTCGGAAGCGATGCGCCTGCTTTGCATGCGCTCGGGCGCGCGGATCAGGCGGGCCGATTGCCTGACGTCGGCGCGGCGGCACCTGCAGGTCTATCGCCCCTCGGTGCTGATCGTCGATCTGGGCCTGCCGGATGGGTCGGGCGTCGATCTGATCGCCGAAGCACATGCCGCCACGCCCCGGATCGGGGTGATCCTTGGCATCAGCGCGGATGATCACGCGCGGATGCTTTGCCTTGCAGCGGGGGCGGATGGCTTTCTGGAAAAGCCTTTGCAATCGCTCGCCTTCTTTCAGTCAGAAATCCTCAGCCACTTGCCGCCGGAACGTCAGATCAACAGCCCCCGCCCGCTCCAGGACGAGGTTGTCAGCCCCGACAGCATCGCCTATCGCGATGACATGGCCCATGTCGCCGACCTGCTGGGATCCGGCGAGAATGCAGGCGTTCTGGACTATGTGACCCAGTTTCTTGAAGGCGTGGCCGGGCTGGCCGGGGATCATCCCCTGCTGGAGGCGAACAGATCGCTGCGCCTCGCACATCAAAGCGGTCGCCCGCTGCGCTCGGATCTGGCGCATCTGGCGGGGCTGTTGCAGGACAGATTGTCAGACCGGGTCGCGATCTGATCGGTGCCGGTTGCGTCACATATGCAGGCCCCGCGTCACGTCTGCTTTACCATTTGCCCGATTGCTGCACCGCTTCCCTTCGCAAACCCGCCACAATCCGGGCGCAGAAGCATGGGATGGAACGGATGATGGCGCATCCCGCGCTCTGGAGTTGAAGATGGTGAAACGTCCTGTGGCCTTTGCGCGTGACGATTTGGGGGCGGTCAGCGCGGAATGGGTGGTGCTGGTCGCGGGCGTCCTCATGCTGGGGGTCGCGGCCTTCTTCGCGACGGAAACCGGTACGCTGGACCTGGCGCAGGGCACTGCGGACCACATGACCGACACATCCGACTGATCTGCCGCCCCGCCGCCAGCCGTCCGCGCAGCAGCAGAACCTTATGACGCGGCGCCCGGGCGGACTGGTCACGGGGGACAGCCTGATGCTGAACGGCATTTCCGCCGGAACGGGATCAGATCACAGCCGATTGTCACCTGCCGGGGTTGCACCATCCTGTCCAAATGACACGGGCGGAGCCGCCCTTTACCGCCCCGCCCGTCACATTTTCAACTTTTCGCGCGCCCAGAAGGACCGCGCCGATTGCACTCAATCCTGCGGGATCACGCGCAGGTTGAGTTCCATCAACTGCTGGCTCAGCGGCTCGCTGGGCGCGCCCATCATCAGGTCCTCGGCCCGCTGGTTCATCGGGAACAAGATCACCTCGCGGATATTCGCCTCGTCGGCCAGCAGCATGACGATCCGGTCGATCCCTGCCGCACAGCCACCATGGGGCGGCGCACCATATTGGAAGGCGTTGACCATGCCGCCAAAGCGCTTCTCGACCTCGTCCTTGCCATAGCCTGCAATCTCGAAGGCTTTGAACATGATCTCGGGCTTATGATTACGGATCGCCCCCGACACCAGCTCATAGCCGTTGCAGGCCAGATCATACTGGAACCCGCGCACGGCCAAGGGATCGCCCATCAGCGCCTCCATCCCGCCCTGCGGCATGGAGAAGGGGTTATGCTCGAAGTCGATCTTGCCGGTTTCCGCGTCCTGCTCGTAGATCGGGAAGTCGACGATCCAAGCAAAGGCGAACCGGTCCTTGTCGGTGAGGCCCAGTTCCTCGCCAATGACGGTACGCGCCTTGCCTGCCACGCTTTCGAACTGCTTGGGCTTGCCACCCAGGAAGAAGGCCGCATCTCCTACGCCCAGACCAAGCTGCTGGCGGATCGCCTCGGTCCGCTCCGGTCCGATGTTCTTGGCCAGCGGACCGGCTGCTTCCATGCCCGATCCATCCTCGGCCTCGCGCCAGAAGATGTATCCCATGCCCGGCAGACCTTCCTTCTGGGCAAAGGCGTTCATCCGGTCGCAGAATTTGCGGCTGCCGCCACCGGGGGCGGGGATGGCGCGGATCTGGGTGCCCTCCTGCTCCAGCAGTTTGGCGAAAATGGCAAAGCCAGACCCCGCGAAATGCTCGGACACGACCTGCATCCTGATGGGGTTGCGCAGGTCGGGCTTGTCGGTGCCATACCACAGCGCGGAATCGCGATAGGAAATCTGCGGCCAATCCTGCGGCGCATCTACCTTGCGCCCCCCGCCGAACTCCTCGAACACACCTGCGATCACGGGCGAGATCGTGTCGAACACATCCTGCTGCGTGACAAAGGACATCTCCATGTCAAGCTGATAGAAATCCGTGGGGCTGCGGTCGGCGCGCGGGTCCTCGTCGCGGAAACAGGGTGCGATCTGGAAATACCGATCGAAGCCCGACACCATCAGCAGTTGCTTGAACTGCTGCGGGGCTTGCGGCAGGGCATAGAATTTGCCCGGATGCAGACGGCTGGGCACCAGAAAATCCCGCGCGCCTTCGGGGCTGGAGGCGGTGATGATCGGCGTCTGATATTCGCGGAAACCCTTGTCCCACATGCGTTTGCGCATGGACGCCACCACGTCCGAACGTAGCGTCATGTTGCGCTGCATCGCCTCGCGCCGCAGATCAAGGAAGCGGTAGCGCAGGCGCGTTTCTTCGGGGTATTCCTGATCGCCAAAGACCATCAGCGGCAGTTCTTTCGCGGCCCCCAGCACCTCGATATCACGAATGAATACCTCGACCTCGCCGGTGGGGATCTTGGGGTTCACCAGTGACGCATCGCGCGCCTTCACCTCGCCGTCGATGCGGATGCACCATTCGGAACGCACCTTTTCCACCTGCGCAAACACCGGGCTGTCGGGGTCGCACAGCACCTGCGTGATGCCGTAATGATCGCGCAGGTCGATGAACAGGATGCCGCCATGGTCGCGCACGCGGTGCACCCAGCCGGACAGGCGGACCGTCTGGCCCACGTGAGAGATGTTCAAAGCGGCGCAGGTATGGCTGCGATAGGCGTGCATGGGACGGTCCCTTCGGGGTAAATCGGTTGGCCCGATACACCGCGCCCGCGCTTGGAAGTCAAGGGATCAGCCCGAAAACATGGCGCTCAGCGTGTATCCCGGCGCATCTCGAACCGACAGGAGGCATGCCCCATGGCGCAACAGCGTGTCTCGACACAGGTCAGGGCCGGATGAACAAGGCGCTGATAGAGCCGCGTAAAGACGCCCCGGTGCCAGTCGCAGACCGGATGATCCGCCACCTCGCCCCGCAACAGGGGGTTGGCGCGCAGTTCGAACACCTGCGGCGTGATCACAAGAAACTGCCCTGATCCGGCGAAGGTCCAGGCATTGCGGGCAATCGCCTGTGACAGCACCCGCGCCGAGATCCGCCACGGCAGCGCCCTCAGCAGCATTTGCACAGCCCGCGGGATGCGATGGGCCAGAATGTAATCTCCCGTCGCCAGCCCTGCCTTCCAGCCAAGGCCCGGCGCCAGATCGGGCCGGTCGCGGCGCATCGCCTGATGCAGCCGCGCCACGGGACCTTCGGGGATCATGCCGCTGCCATCGGGCAGCGCCGCAATCCCCGCTTGCGCCATCAGCACCGCGCGCCAGTCAGACCCGCCCGCCCGGTCCAGCAGCGGCACCAGTTGCAGCACCGCATTCGGCCCGATCAGCCCCGTCCCCGGCACCTGCATGGATCAGACATCCTCCATCTGATCAGCCCCGCCGCCGCAGGCTTTCACCTCGGCCCCGTTGGGCATCTTGAACCCCTTGGCCCGCTCCACCGCGCGCTCCTTGCCTTGCGCGCGCAGCGCCACGCGGCGTTCGGCAGCCCGCGCGGCCTTGTCGGCCGAGGCTTCCCAATCCTCCATCTGCGCCTCGGCGATGGTGCGGGTCTCGTCGAAATGGAAATCCAGCTTGTTCTTGGACTGCGGCCCCGTATAGCCGACCTTGCCCAGATCATAGAAGGTGCGCGCGAACCCGGCCTTCAGAAAGGCATGCAGGCATCCCAGCAGATAGCGCCGCCGAAACCCGGTGCCGCGCCACGGGTAATGGAACAGCGCCTTTTTCATGTAGAAGCGGCGGTAATTGTTCATCACCCCGTCCAGCAGCTCGCCCCGCGTCATGGCGGCAGGTTTCATGATGGGCGTCACGAAATTGTATCGGCTGAAATCGAAGACCTCGACCTGATCCTTCAACTCCTGAAACAATGGGGTAAAAGGCCAGGGCGTATACATCGACCAGTTCGCCAGATCGGGCTGCCAGTCCCAGGCCATCTTGTAGGTTTCTTCCAGCGTCTCTGGCGTCTCGTTGTCCAGCCCCACGATGAACTGCGCCTCCACCAGAATATCAGCCTCGCGCAGCAGGCGGATCGCGGTCTTGTTCTCTTCGACCTTCGTCTCCTTGTTGAAGATATCCAGCTTCATCTGCGCCGCCGCCTCGGTGCCAAGGGACACATGCACCAGCCCCGCCTTGCGATAGAATTTCAGCAGGTCCTTGTCGCGGTAGATATCGGTGACGCGGGTGTTGATGCCCCATTTCACCCGGTCCGGCAGGCCACGGTCGATCAACTCCTGACAGAATTCGATGAATTTCTTGCGGTTGATCGTGGGTTCCTCGTCGGCAAGGATGAAGAAGCCGACGCCGTGATTGTTCACAAGGTTCTCGATCTCGTCCACGACCTTTTTCGGATCGCGCACGCGGTAATCGCGCCAGAATTTCCATTGCGAGCAGAATGAACAGGTAAAGGGACAGCCCCGCGCAAGGTTCGGAATGGCGACGCGGGTGTTCAGGGGGATGTATTTGTATTTCTCCCACTCCAGAATCGACCAGTCCGGATCAATCCCGTCCAGATCCTTGACCGTGCTGGCGGCGGGCGTGGCCACGATCTGATCACCTTCCGCAAAGGCAATGCCTTTGATCTTGTGACGATCCGCAGGCCAGCGGCCATCCTCGACTGTCAACATCAACTCGGTCAGGATCTCCTCACCCTCGCCGCGCACGATCACATCGACCCAAGGGGCCTCGGACAGGACCTGCTTGAACATGAAGGTCGCATGCACGCCCCCCATCATCCGCACCGCGCGCGGGCAATGATCGCGCGCCAGCCTCAAGACGTCCTCGGCCCGGTAGATCGACGGTGTGATCGAGGTGACGCCCACCACATCCGGGTCCAGCGCCGCCATCCGCCGCGCCAGATCGTCATCCGCAATATTGTCGGTCATCGCGTCAATGAAATGGATGTCGTCGAAACCCGCACGTCGCAGGCTGCCTGTCAGATAGGCCACCCAGGCAGGCGGCCAGGTTCCGGCGATCTCGGCCCCGCCCGAGCGGTAATTGGGGTGAACGAACAGAATGCGCATGGCAGACTCCCTGAGATTTTCAGGAAATCTGACACATTAAATGTCAACTTTGATTGACACAGATCAAGCGCCCGAGGGGGCGGGCTCCATTTCCAGCCGGAATCGACAGGCATCGGCCCCGGCGGCCATGCAGGACGTCTCGACGCAGCGCAGGCGGCTATGCGCCATCCGGCGGAAAGTGTGCTGGAACAATTCCTCGTGCCAGACACAGATAGGACTGGCGCTGTGCTCCCCGCGCACAGTCGGGTTGTCGATCAACTGGAATTCGTTGGTCCCCAGAATGCTGAACTTGCCCGAGCCGCCAAAGGTCCAGGCGTTCTGCACCGCATGCCGCCCCAGCATCCAGACGGCCAGAGGATAGGGCATATTCGTCAGCAACAGACGCGCCCGCGCAGGCATCCGGTTGGCCATGATCCATTCCACCGCGTCGCGGGCTGCCTCGCGCTGAATCTCTTCCGCCGTGTCGGGATGGTTGCGGCGCAGCGACTGGTGCAGAACCGCCACCTGCCGTTCACGCACGGGCTCGCCCGGATCGGGCAGGTGCAGGAAACGCGCCTCATCCAGAAGCTGTGCCACAGCCTCTGTGCCCAGCCTCCGCTCGACCGCCGCGACCAGCGGCAAAACCGTCTGCGACCCCATCATGCCCTTGCGGCGGGGCGCGCGCAGCAAACCGGCCGTAGGGGCGGTCATGGTCGATATCCTTGCAGCTGCCGAAGCGGCGGTGCCATGTAGGTTCCTTCCCTCCGCGCCCATGTGATGGGACGGGACAGTTTCCTCATCGAAAGCGAAGATGGGTTAAAAAGGAAAAAGCGGCGTCGCAACGCCAACCATGACCCGAACTTGTCAATCAAAGTTGACATAAGTATGCAAATTCATGAATTCAAGGGCTGCGGGCCCTGCGAAAAAACCGAAGTTTCCACCGCCAAACAGGGCTTGCGCCGCATCTTGGGATGTCTATAACCCACGAGAATTTGCGCGCGGGGCTGCCCCGCTGCGCCATGCTGCCGCGCGGGCGCCACCTCCCTGATGCGCCGCGCCATAAGGGGACCGACATGCCGAAAAGAACCGATATCTCCTCCATCATGATCATCGGAGCCGGTCCCATCGTGATCGGACAGGCCTGCGAATTCGACTATTCCGGCGCGCAAGCCTGCAAGGCGCTGCGCGAGGAAGGCTACCGGGTCATCCTCGTCAACTCGAACCCCGCGACGATCATGACCGATCCGGGTCTGGCCGACGCCACCTATATCGAGCCGATCACCCCCGAGGTTGTGGCCAAGATCATCGAAAAGGAACGCCCCGACGCGCTGCTGCCCACGATGGGCGGGCAAACCGGCCTGAACACCAGTCTCGCGCTGGCGGACATGGGCGTGCTTGAGAAATTCGGCGTGGAACTGATCGGCGCGAACCGTCAGGCCATTGAAATGGCCGAGGATCGCAAACTTTTCCGCGAAGCGATGGACCGCATCGGTCTGGAGAACCCCAAGGCCACCATCGTCGCCGCCCCCAAGAAGGAGAACGGCAAATACGATATCGCCGCCGGTCTGAAACAGGCCATGGACGCGCTGGAAGAGATCGGCCTGCCCGCCATCATCCGACCTGCCTTCACCCTTGGCGGCACCGGCGGTGGCGTGGCCTATAACCGCGACGATTATGAATATTACTGCCGGTCCGGTCTGGAAGCCTCGCCCATGGCGCAGATTCTGGTCGATGAATCCCTGCTCGGCTGGAAAGAGTTCGAGATGGAGGTGGTCCGCGACAAGGCCGACAACGCCATCATCGTCTGCTCGATCGAAAACGTCGATCCGATGGGGGTGCATACGGGCGATTCGATCACCGTCGCCCCCGCCCTGACGCTGACCGACAAGGAATATCAGATCATGCGCAACGGCTCGATCGCCGTTCTGCGCGAGATTGGCGTGGAAACCGGCGGCTCGAACGTGCAATGGGCGATCAACCCCGCCGATGGCCGCATGGTCGTGATCGAGATGAACCCGCGTGTGTCGCGTTCATCCGCGCTGGCCTCCAAGGCGACGGGTTTCCCGATTGCCAAGATCGCGGCGAAACTGGCAGTGGGCTATACGCTGGACGAGTTGGACAATGACATCACCAAGGTGACGCCTGCCAGCTTCGAGCCGACGATCGACTATGTCGTGACCAAGATCCCCCGCTTCGCCTTTGAGAAATTCCCCGGCAGCCAGCCCAACCTGACCACCGCGATGAAATCCGTGGGCGAGGCGATGGCCATTGGCCGCACCATCCACGAATCGTTGCAAAAGGCGCTGGCCTCGATGGAAACCGGCCTGACCGGCTTTGACGAGGTCGAGATCGAGGGCGCACCCGAGAAATCCGCCGTGATCAAGGCCATCTCCAAGGCCACGCCCGACCGGATGCGCACCATCGCGCAGGCCATGCGCCACGGCCTGACCGATGACGAAATCCACGCGACCACCATGTTCGATCCGTGGTTCCTGGCCCGTATCCGCGAAATCGTCGAGGCCGAGGACATCGTGCGCCGCGAGGGCCTGCCTGTCACCGAATACGGTCTGCGCAAGCTCAAGATGATGGGCTTTACCGACGCGCGTCTGGCCCATCTGACAGGCCGGACCGAAGCGAACGTCCGCCGCGCCCGCCAGAACCTTGGGGTCAATGCCGTGTTCAAGCGGATCGACACCTGCGGCGCCGAGTTCGAAGCGCAGACGCCTTACATGTATTCCACCTATGAGGCCCCCGCGATGGGCGATGTGGAATGCGAAGCCCGCCCCTCTGACCGCAAGAAAGTGGTCATTCTGGGCGGCGGCCCCAACCGCATCGGTCAGGGGATCGAGTTCGATTATTGCTGCTGCCACGCCTGCTTTGCGCTGTCGGACGTGGGCTATGAAACCATCATGATCAACTGCAACCCGGAAACGGTGTCCACCGACTATGACACGTCGGACCGGCTCTATTTCGAACCGCTGACCTTCGAGCATGTGATGGAAATCCTGCGGGTCGAACAGACCAACGGCACGTTGCACGGCGTGATCGTCCAGTTCGGCGGCCAGACCCCGCTGAAACTGGCGAATGCGCTTTACGAGGAAGGTATCCCCATCCTTGGCACCACGCCCGACGCCATCGACCTTGCCGAAGACCGCGAGCGGTTCCAGCAGCTTGTCCAGCGTCTTGGTCTGAAACAGCCGCGCAACGGCATCGCCTCCACCGACGCGCAGGCGCTGACCATTGCCGAAGATATCGGCTTCCCGCTGGTGATCCGCCCCTCCTACGTGCTGGGTGGCCGCGCGATGGAGATCGTGCGCGACATGGCCCATCTGGAACGCTACATACGCGAGGCCGTGGTCGTGTCGGGCGACAGCCCCGTCCTGCTCGACAGCTATCTGTCAGGTGCCGTGGAAATGGATGTGGACGCGCTCTGCGATGGCAAGACCGTGCATGTGGCGGGCCTGATGCAGCATATCGAGGAAGCGGGTGTGCATTCCGGCGACAGCGCCTGTTCGCTGCCCCCCTACTCCCTGCCCCGGCACATCATCGACGAGGTTCACAAACAGACCGAAGCACTGGCGCTGGCCCTTGGCGTTGTCGGCCTGATGAACGTGCAATTCGCGATCAAGGACGACGAGGTGTATCTGATCGAGGTGAACCCCCGCGCCTCGCGCACCGTGCCTTTCGTGGCCAAGGCAACAGATTCCGCCATCGCCTCGATCGCCGCGCGTCTCATGGCAGGGGAGCCGATGTCGAACTTCCCCCATCGCGGCCCCTATCCTGCGGACGCCAAGCCCGGCACCCTGCCCATGGCCGATCCGCTGACTCTGGCCGATCCGGCGATGCCTTGGTTCTCGGTCAAGGAGGCGGTGCTGCCCTTCGCCCGCTTCCCCGGCGTCGACACGATCCTTGGCCCGGAAATGCGCTCGACCGGCGAGGTGATGGGCTGGGACGTGTCCTTCCCGCTCGCCTTCCTCAAGGCGCAGTTGGGGGCCGGCACCGATCTGCCGCGCGAAGGCAAGGTGTTCATCTCGATCCGCGACGCCGACAAGACCGCCGATATGGTCGAGGCCGCGCAGATCGTCACGGCGCTGGGTCTGACGATTGTCGCCACACGCGGCACCGCCGCATGGCTTGAGGAGAACGGCGTCGCCTGCGACGTGGTGAACAAGGTCTATGAGGGGCGCCCCAATGTGGTGGACATGCTCAAGGACGGCGGCATCACGCTGGTCATGAACACGACCGAAGGCGCGCAGGCCGTCGAAGACAGCCGCGAGATCCGCAAGGTCGCGCTTTACGACAAGATCCCCTACTTCACAACCGCAGCGGGTAGCCATGCTGCAGCCCTGGCCATGCGCGCCCGCGAAGAAGGCGATTTCACCGTAATGCCGCTGCAAGGCTGACCCGACCGGCAAGGCCCCTGAAAAACCATGCATTAAATGATCATTGGATCTGGTCATTTAATGCATGAACAACGCATGTGACATTTCTGCGCCAACGTATCAATGTCCATGGCGCGGGCAAAAACTGTTAATACTTTTTCCACCATTGGTTATATAATGTCATGGCTGCGTTTGGCTGCAGCGTTAACGAGTGTCCCCGTATCTCCAGCGGGGTTTGTTTAGATCCGTCGCGTTCTCACCCGGTCGGAGGGGATGAGGCCCGATAGGGCAAAAGATGCGACGGATTGAACAAGGCAGCTCACGCTCTGATGGCTTGCCTTTGCCCCGCCCCGGCGGCTAGATCGCGCCCATGGCCAAGCTCTATTTCCATTACTCCACCATGAACGCGGGCAAATCCACTGTCCTGCTGCAAGCCTCGCACAACTACCGCGAACGCGGGATGCAGACCTATCTGTTGACAGCGCAAGTGGACGGGCGCGCGGGCCATGGCCGCGTCGCCTCGCGCATCGGCATCGGGCAGGAAGCGGATACATTCGCCCCCGGCGACAACCTCTTTGCACGGCTGGCCGCGCGACTGGACGCGGCCCCCATCGCCTGCGTATTCATCGACGAGGCGCAGTTTCTGGAACCCGCGCAGGTCTGGGATCTGGCCCGCGCCGTCGATGATCTGGGCGTGCCCGTCATGTGCTATGGTCTGCGCGTCGATTTCCGGGGCGAACTCTTCCCCGGCTCGGCCACGCTTCTGGCGCTGGCCGATGAATTGCGCGAAGTCCGCACGATCTGCCATTGCGGCAAGAAGGCCACGATGGTCGTGCGCAAAGGCCCCGACGGCCGCGCGCTGACCGATGGCGCGCAGGTCTTCATCGGTGGCAATGAAAGCTATGAAAGCCTTTGCCGCATCCACTGGCGTGAAGCCGTGGGCGACCGCCCCAAGACACAAGGCTGACGCCCCGCATCCCGCGTGCTAGGCTCGCCGCACATGACGGAGTCCCCATGCGCGCCCTGATCCTTGCCCTGCTCCTGCTTCTGCCCGCCCCGCCCGTGATGGCGCAGGACCGCGCCGCCGTGGAACGGCAGTTCCGCACATGGCTGGATGACACCGTCTGGCCCCGCGCCCGTGCTGCAGGCGTGTCCCGCGCCACGCATGAGGCCGCGTTTCAGGGCGTCAGCCTGATGTGGGATCTGCCCGATCTGGTCCCCCCCGGCAGCAACGCCCCCTGTCTCTT
>JAMWZC010000010.1 GCA_024304985.1 Paracoccaceae bacterium | reverse complement strand
TCGTCAGGCTCATAACCTGAAGGTCGTAGGTTCAAATCCTACTCCCGCAACCAACTTAAGCGAACTCTCGCAAGAGACCAAACCCGCCGCATCGGCGGGTTTTGCTTTTTGCAGCATCTCCAAAAGCTTGCCACGCAGATCCAGCCAATGCGCGCCCAGATCCGCATCCCAGGACTCCACAACAGCATCGACCAGTTCGTGCAGTTCGTCGCCCGCGCGGCCCGCGACCTCGCCGTCCATCAGCGTCTCGACGAGGTTGCTGATATGCGCGCGGTAGAGGACTGGCAGATCCGTGGGCAGGGTGATCGGCTCGGGCGTCAGAGAGGCCCGCTTGTCTTGTGGCGCAGCCAAAGAGCCATGAACAAAAGGCAGACCCCTGCGCGCACTCAAACCGGGGTCGCTGTTTTCCCAGCAGATACTATGAGCGGACGGCATGAATTATTTGCTGGAATTGCATCTTTTGCTTCGACACGCCTGTGTGAACACATGCGACCTGCAGAAATATGTCCAAAATCTGCATCTGAATGCGCCAGACTGCAAGAATAAGGCGGGGAGGATAGGTCGCGACGAAAATTCACGCAAAAGATGAGTATTCCCCCTAAAGATAGAATCTATTCTACTTTTGCCCGATAGGCTTTGGGTGCTGAACCCCGCTAAGGCAATCCCGCCACAGATCATGGGCATCATTCTTCGCGTCCAAGCACGCTCTTGTTCGGAATGACGCCGCCCCGGGGACCCGCGTCTCAAACGGGTCCATACGAAGATATCAGGGATAGCTCACAATGGCTCAAGAGTATGTCAACCTCATCTCCTCCGGTTCATCCGACATGGCGGACAGCCCGTCCAGGGATATGCAAATCCTGATTGTGGATGACCAGAGGATGATTGCCGAGATTCTTGGTTTGCATCTGGCGACGACCGAAGGTTTCGACGTGTCTCAGGCGGATTCGATTGAGGCGACCTTCAAGGAAATACGCCAGAATGACGGCTTTGATATCATTCTGCTGGATTACCGCATGCCCGGCATGCAGGGAATCGAGTCGGTCGCCCGCATTGTCGAGGCGAATCATCCCGGAAAGACCATCCTTTTCTCGGGTTATGTTGACAGCTACACGCTCAATCGCGCCATCAAGGTCGGCGTGCGCGGCTTGATCCCGAAATCCCTGCCTGTCGCATCCGTGGGCAGCATCATCGCGCTGGTGCATAGCGGCGAGATCTTCATCCCCGCGAGTGAGCACACGAACATGCACCTGACGGACCGCTTTCAGGCTTTGACCGATGTCGAGCGAATGGTTCTGGGATTGGCGGCACGCGGCGGCACAAACAAGCAGATCGCGATCGAAATGGGAGAGACCGAGTCGCTCGTCAAGAAACATATGCGTCTTGTCTGTCGCAAGTTGGGTGCCCGCAACCGGGCTCATGCCGCCATTCTGGGCCGCGAGATGAATCTGTTCTACTGAGCGGCGGGCCCCTGCACTGACGCGGGGCCGGGTTTGGCTGTGGTGGGGATAGTGCCCAGTTCAGCGGTTGACCGGGCTTTGACCCATATTCGGATTCCGCTATGGAATAGGGCGACGCTGCTGTTGTGGAGGCCATGTGGAACCGACCGGATATCCTGTATGGATGTTGCGCGTGGCTGCCTTGGCGATGCAAAGCCCGGCACTGGGTCTTTGATATGAGCGAGACCCGCCAGCAAAGGTTCTGGAACCGTGTTGCGGACCGCTATGCGGCAAGGCCCCTGAAGAATCCTGCCGCCTATGAAGCGATGCTGGACGCGGTCGCCGCGCGTCTGACAGTCTCGGACAGGGTGCTGGAGTTGGGATGCGGCACGGGCGGCACGGCGATCCGGTTGGCTCCCGGCGTAGCTGTGTGGATCGCCACGGATTTCTCGTCCGAGATGATCCGTATCGCGCGCGCCAAGCCGGGGGCCGAGGCCGTTCGTTTCAGTGTCGCCGATGCTGCCACAGCCTTTGACGAGGGGCCGTTCGACGTGATCTGTGCCTTCAACCTCCTGCATCTTGTGGATGATCTGCCGGAGCTTCTGATCCGTGCCCATGACACTCTGCGTCCCGGCGGTCTGCTGATCACCAAGACATGGTGCTTTGCCGATCTGCCGCGCGCCATGCGGCTGCTTTTTGGCGCGTTGCGGCTTGTGGGGCTGTTCCCTGCGGCCCGGATGTGGGACGGGGCAGCGCTGCGGCAGGCGTTCGACGCAGCCGGGTTCGGGATCGTCGAAGAGCGGGTCTTTGGCGACTATCCGCAGAATCCCTATATCGTGGCGCGCAAACCTTTGACCTGACATGGTCATGTCCCGTGGCAGGACAAGCGGGGCATGACCGCTGGTGAAAACCGGGCGTCAGGATCGGGGGGCGAGGGCGTGATCGTGATCCGTGACCGCGTCATCCCCGTCGTCATGGTCCGGATGAACGCAGAGGTCATGATTGCCCAGAACCTCGATCACGCGGCATTCCCCGACAGAGCCATGCGCACATTGCGCCACCATCTTCTCCAACTCGCAGCGCAGCGCCGTCAATTGCGTAATCCGCCGGTTCACCGCCTGCAACTGCGCCTGCGCGATGGCGTCGGCGGCGGCGCAGGGCTGGTGCGGATCGTCCTGCAAGGCCAGCAGGTCGCGGATCGCGTCGAGTGGAAAGCCAAGGTCGCGGGCATGGCGGATGAAAAGCAGTCGTGCCAAGGCATCGCGCGCATAGAGGCGCTGGTTCCCTTCGCTCCGACCCGCGGGGTGCAAAAGGCCGATCTGCTCGTAATAGCGGATCGTCGGCACCTTGACCCCGGCGGCTTGACCCAATTTTCCGATCGACAGCATTTTACCTCTTGAACCTATAGCTACTAGAGACATTAGATAACAGAGTCGCAGCAGACAAGAGGATCACGATCATGCGCGACGCAGGGGCAGAGAGCCTTGAATTCACGGTGACAGGCATGGATTGCGGGGCCTGCGCCGCCAAGGTGCAAAGCGCGGTCGGGCGGTTGCCGGGAATATCGCGGGCCGATGTGTCCGTGATGTCCGAGCGGCTGCGGCTGGAGCGCAAGGCCGATGGCGCAAGCGTCGCCACGATCGAGGCCGCAATCCGCGCCATCGGGTATGGTGTATCCCGCGTGACCCCGGTGCCGCCAGATGATCAGGATCAGGTCAGGCATGGCCCTGATCATGGGGCGGCGCTTTCCCTTGCGGGGCCTGCGCAGGCCACGCGCTGGTACAGGACCGCAAAGGGCAGGTTCCTGTTGGCGACCGCGGCCCTGCTGGCGGGGGCTTGGCTGGCCAAGCTGGTTCTGCCGGGGGATGCGGCTTATTGGGTTTTTGTGCTGGCCTGTGGGCTGGGCATGGGGCCTGTGGCACGGCGGGCGCTCGCCTTGCTGCGGGCGGGGGTGCCCTTCAGCATCGAGGGGTTGATGACCATTGCCGCGTCTGGTGCGCTGGTCATTGGCGCGGCGGAAGAGGCGGCCATGGTCGTATTCCTTTTTGCCGTGGGCGAGATGCTGGAAAGCCTTGCCGCCGCGCGGGCGCGTCAAGGGATACGCGCGCTGTCTTCGCTGCTGCCCGAGACGGCATTGTTGGTGGAGGACGACCATACCCATGTCGTCGCCGCCGCCAGCCTGCATGCGGGGCAGATCGTGCGCCTGCGTCCGGGGGACCGTCTGCCCTGCGACGGCCGGATCGTGACAGGGCAGGCGGGTCTGGACGAGGCGGCGATCACGGGGGAAAGCCTGCCTGTGATGCGAGGTCCCGGAGACACCGTGCTGGCCGGGTCGATCTGCACGGATGCGGTGATCGATGTCGAGGTGACGGCGGCCGCGGGCGAGAACACCATTGCCCGCATTGCCCGCTTGGTCGATGAGGCCGAAGCCGCCCGCGCGCCCACGCAGCGGTTCATCGAAGGTTTTGCCCGTGTCTATATGCCGGTGATCGTGGGGCTTGCCCTGCTTGTCGCTGTCCTGCCGCCGCTGCTGATGGGCGGTGTCTGGAGCGACTGGATCTATCGTGCCCTGACGCTGTTGCTGGTGGGGTGCCCCTGTGCGCTGGTGATCTCGGTTCCTGCGTCGGTCGCCTCGGGGCTGGCCGTGGGCACGCGGGCGGGTATCCTGTTCAAGGGAGGGGCTGCGCTGGAGGCCACCGCAGGGCTGCGGCATGTAGCGCTGGACAAGACAGGCACGCTGACCGAAGGGCGGTTTTCCGTGACCGGGTTGCACCCAGCGCCGGGCTGGTCCGAGGCCGAGGTTCTGCGCCTTGCCGCGACGGTCGAAGCGGGGTCCTCGCACCCGCTGGCCCGCGCCATTCTGGACGAGGCGGCGGGGCGGGGGCTGTCGCCGCATCCGGTCACGCAGGCGCGCGGTCTGCCCGGTATCGGGGCCGAGGCGATGCTGGAGGGGCAGTTGTTGCAGGCTGTCAGCCTGCGTCATGCGGGGGGTGCAACCTTGCCAGAAGCGCTTCGGCCCCTTGCCGAAGCGAGCGAGGCGGCAGGGGCCAGCGTCGTTGTCCTGCGCCGCGATGGTGTGGTGGTCGGTCTGATCGGCTTGTCAGACACCCCGCGCCCCGAGGCGGCTGCCGCGATTGCCGCGCTGCGCGGTCAGGGTCTGACGCCGGTCATCCTGACCGGGGACAACGCGGGGGCGGCGCAAAACCTTGCCGATGTGCTGGGTCTGCGGGCCGAGGCCAATCTTCTGCCGCAGGACAAGCTGGCGGCGCTGGATGCTCTGGCAGCGCAGGGCGGTGTGATGATGGTGGGGGACGGGATCAACGATGCGCCCGCCCTGAAACGCGCAACCATCGGCGTTGCCATGGGGAGCGGCACGGATGTGGCGCTGGAGGCCGCCGATGCTGGGTTGATGCGCAACGATCTGCGGGGCATTCCCGCGATGATCGGACTGGCCCGCAAGACACGCGCGAACATCTTGCAGAATGTCGCGGTTGCGCTTGGGGTGAAGGCTGTGTTTGTGGTGCTGTCGGTGACAGGGGATGCGACGCTGTGGATGGCGGTGCTGGCGGATACAGGGACGACCGTTCTGGTCACGCTGAACGCCCTGCGCCTGCAACGGTTGCGCGTCTTTTAGACTGCGTGCAGGTAGACTGCGTGCAGGGCCAACGCGACATGCCGCGCGACCCTGCACAGGTCAGGATCAGAGCAGAGCCAGCAGTTTCTGCGCCGCTTCGGCCGAGGAGGCCGGGTTCTGGCCCGTCACCAGTTTGCCGTCCACCACAACGAAAGAGCCCCAGTCCGGCCCTTTTGAATAGGTGGCCCCGTTGTCTTTCAGCATGTCCTCGACAAGGAAGGGCACGATCTCGGTCAGACCTACGCCGTCTTCCTCGGTATTGGTGAAGCCGGTGACCTTGCGGCCGGAAACAAGAGGGGTGCCATTCGCGGCCTTGGGGTGCTTGAACACGGCAGGAGCGTGGCAGACCGCACCGACCGGGCGGTCAGTGGCAGCAAAGGCTTCGATCAGCCCGCGGCTGTCGGCATCCTCGGCCAGATCCCAAAGAGGCCCGTGGCCGCCGGGGTAGAAGATTGCGTCGAATCCATCGTCCGCGATATCGGACAGCACATGGGTGTTGGCCAGCGCCTTTTGCGCCGCGTCGTCTTTCTTGAAGCGGGCGGTCGCGTCGGTCTGTGCGTCATCGGTATCGCTGGCCGGATCCAGCGGCGGCTGCCCCCCCTTGGGCGAGGCCAGCGTGATATCGGCGCCCGCATCCTTGAAGACGTAATAGGGAGCTGCGAATTCCTCGAGCCAGAAGCCCGTCTTCTTGCCCGTGTCGCCCAGTTGATCGTGGGATGTCAAAACCATCAGGATTTTCATCGGTCCGTTCCTTTTCAAGTCGCACGGCGCGGTCAGGCGACAGGATTGTCGCGTGACCCGCGTTCACATGGTCAACGAACCGCGCCGGTGCCGGTTCCGGCGATTGCGGGGATTTCCGCAAAAGGGACGCATTCCCTTGCGTCACGGACGGGCCGGACACGGCCAAAGCCGGCCGACGGTCTTTTGATCAAAAAAATGGACCGTTCAAATTCTGGCTGCTACGCTGACCCTGAACAGAGCAAAAGGTACCCGATGTCCGCGACACTCCTGATCGTCAATGCACGCGTTCTGACCATGGACCCGGAGGCGCCGGAAACCGACGCGGTCGCCTTGAGCGGTGACAGGATCGCTGCGCTGGGGGCCGATGCCGAGGCGATGGCAGGGCCGGAGTGCCCGAGGATTGATGCCAAGGGCGCGACCGTGCTGCCGGGATTTATCGAAAGCCATCTGCATCTGTTCATGGGTGGCTCGGAACTGGCACATTTGCAGCTTTTGGGCGTCAAGGGGCCAGAGGCGCTGACCGTGGCGATCCGGACCTATGCGGCGGCCAATCCGGATCGCAAGGTGATTGTCGGGCAGGGCTGCGATTATGGCATCTATGACCGGGCGCTGACGCGCCACGACCTTGACGCCATCCTGCCGGATCGTCCGGTCTGCTTGCTGGCGGCGGATCACCATACAGCATGGGCCAATACGATGGCGCTGGAACAGGCGGGCATCCTGCATGGTGCTGCGTTGGGGCCGGGCAATGAGATCGTGATGGAGAACGGTCTTGCGACAGGCGAGTTGCGCGAGTTCGAGGCCAAGGCGCCGGTGCTGCGTCTGGCGGGCGAGCATCGCATCATGGCAGGCATCGCCACGGGCCGCGACCCGGTGCCGGCACCCACGCGTGACGAAATGCTGGCCGATCTTCCCGCGATGGAGCGCGGCCTGCACCATTGCGCGCGGCATGGGTTCACCAGCCTCGTGAACATGGATGGCAACCGCTATACGCTGGAGGTGCTGGACCATCTGCGGCAAGCGGGACGGCTGACCGCACGGGTGCGGGTGCCCTATCATTTCCGCAATGACCATGCGCTGTCGGACCTTGAAACGGCCAGTGCGATGCGTGCGGATTACAACGATGACTGGCTGTCCTCGGGCGTTGTGAAGATGTTCATGGACGGGGTGGTGGACAGCGGCACGGCAGTGATGCTGAACGATTATCCCGACCAGCCCGGATGGCGCGGCGAGCCTTTGCACGCGGCGGACCGTTTTGCCGAGATCTGTATCGAGGCGGACCGGCGCGGGCTTCAGATCGCGGTACATGCCATAGGCGATGGGGCGGTGCGCCGCGTGCTGGACGGCTATCAGGCGGCGCGTCAGGCGAATGGGGCCCGCGATGCGCGTCACCGGATCGAGCATATCGAGTTGATCGACCGCGCCGATATCCCGCGTTTCGCGGAAATGGGCGTTGTGGCCTCGGTGCAGCCATCGCATCCGCCGGGGGCGCTGGATTTTCCGCTGTTCCCGACATTGGACAAGATCGGTCGGGGCCGTTGGCGCGACGCCTATCTGACCCGCAGCCTGCGCGATGCGGGGGCGCGGATCGTTTTTGCCTCGGACTGGCCCGTGGCGGATGTGAATCCGCTGCGCTCGATCCAGGCGGCGGTGACGCGGGCGGCCTATGAGGGCGCGCAGGACGAGACGCTGCCCCTGCGCGATGCCCTTGCGGCCTATACGATCGGCGGGGCCTATGCGGAACATACCGAAGATCGCAAGGGGATGCTGCGGCCCGGCTATCTGGCCGATCTGGTGATTCTGTCCGGGGATATCGAGGCGGTGCCGCTGGACCGGATCAGCACACTGAGCGTTGAAAAAACAATCTGCGGTGGGCGGATCGTGTGGGATGCGGAGGCCAATCCCGGCTGAGCGGACGAAAAGTCTTGAAAGACGGGGCCGCAGGCGGTCGACTGACGGAAAAGGGGACAGATCATTGCCCGACGGTGACGGACAAAGCGGCAACGAGATCGAGATCGAGGCGGTCGGCAAGGTCTTTGGCCAGGGCGATACCGCCTTTCATGCCCTGAGCGGGATTGATCTGACCATTCGCACCGGTGAGTTCTTTACCCTGCTGGGGCCGTCCGGTTGCGGCAAGACGACCCTGCTGCGCGTGATCGCCGGGTTCGAGCATCCGACCAGCGGGCGGCTGCGGATCAAGGGGCAGGACGTGGTGGGTCAGGCCCCGAACCAGCGGCTTGTGAACACGGTCTTTCAGAACTACGCGCTGTTTCCGCATATGACGGTGGCGCAGAATATCGGCTTTGGTCTCAAGATGCTGGGTCGGCCCCGCGCGGAAATCGCGGCAACCACGGACGAGATGATGCATCTGGTCAAGATGGAGGCCATGGCCGCGCGCAAACCTTCGGAACTGTCGGGTGGACAGCAGCAGCGCGTGGCGCTGGCCCGCGCGCTGGCACCGCGCCCGCGTGTGCTGTTGCTGGACGAACCGTTGAGCGCGCTGGACCTGAAGCTGCGCAAGGAGATGCAGACGGAGTTGAAGCGGTTGCAGGTGGAAACCGGCATCACTTTTGTCTTTGTGACCCATGATCAGGAAGAAGCGCTGACCATGTCGGACCGTCTCGCGGTGATGAATCAGGGGCGCATCCTGCAATTGGGTAGCCCGCACGAGATCTATCACGCGCCGACCGAGCGGTTCGTGGCCGATTTCATCGGCGAGACGAATTTCCTGACATTGAATGTGATCGCGGTGCAGGGGCGCGGGGCCGATCTGGCCTTGCCCGGTGGCCGGACCATCGCCGCGCGGGTGGCCGAAGGTCTGACCCCCGCGGTGGGCACCACGGTGTCGGCCGTGATCCGCCCCGAACAGGCGCGGATCGTTCCGCAAGGGACGGGCGAGCTGTCCGCCACGGTGGAAGGCGCGGTTTTCTTCGGCACGGACACCCATATCCATCTGCGGCTGAGCGATGGTCAGCCCTTTACGGTCCGGCGGCAGAACAATGATGATCTGGCCGACCCCGCCAAGGGTGAAACCGTGGGCCTGTCACTGACCCCCGGCGCGCTTCAGGTGTTGAGGGGGTAGCGATGAAACGGGACTCGCACCGCTGGAAATGGATCCTCGTCAGTCCCGCGCTGCTGGTCCTGATCCTTGCGGCCTCGGGTCCGCTGCTGATCGTGGCGGTCTATTCCTTCCTCAGCCCCGGCAACATGGGGGGCGTGGCCTGGGACTTTTCAACCGATGCGTGGTTCCGGGTTTTCTTCAAGCGTGACATCTTCGAGCCCGAGAACGTCACCCTGAACGCCGATCATCTGGCGGTGTTCCAGCGCACCATCTGGTTGTCGCTCCAGACCACGGTGATCTGCGCGGCGCTGGGCTTTCCGACCGCGTGGTTCATTGCCACGCGCCCGGCCAACCGGCGCATGATCTGGCTGTTCCTGATTACCGTGCCGTTCTGGACCAACCTTCTGATCCGCACCTTCGCGATACAGGAGATGATCCGCAATACCGGGACGCTGAACACGGCGCTCTTGTGGCTGGGTGTGATCGGTGAACCGATCGAGATGATGTATACGGATTTCGCAGTGCTGCTGGGGATGAGCTATGTCTTTCTGCCGCTGATGGTGCTGCCGCTTTATGCCGCCATGGACAAGCTGGATTTCCGGCTGGTCGAGGCGGGCTATGACCTTTACGCCAGCCGGTTTCAGGTGTTGCGCCATGTGATCCTGCCGCTGGTGAAACCGGGGTTCATCGCGGGGTCGATCCTTGTCTTCATCCCCTCCATCGGGGCCTATGTCACGCCGCGCGTGCTGGGCGGCGGGCGGTCGATGATGATGGGCAACCTGATCGGCCTGCAATTCGGGCAGGGGCGCAACTGGCCGCTGGGTTCGGCGCTGGCGATGGTGCTGCTGGTGATCGTGGTGGTGGCGCTGGTCTTCTATCTGCGCATCACCACCCGCGAGACGGGAGGGCGCGATGGCCAGTCGTGAATTCAATGTCCGCGCCCTGCCGGGTTTCGGTGCCGTGGCGATTTTCACGCTGGTGATGCTCTATCTGCCGATCATCATTCTGGTGATCTTTTCCTTCAACGAGTCGCAGTCGCAATCCGCCTGGGGCGGGTTTTCACTGAAATGGTATGTGGCGGCTTTCAACAACAGCCAGGTGATCGACGTGTCGGTCCGCTCGCTCTGGCTGGCGCTGGTGGCGGCGGGGATCGCCACCGTTCTGGCCACGCTGGCCGCCTTGGCGACCACACGGGTGGGCCGCTTTCCCGGCCAGACCATGATCTATGCGCTGATCAACCAACCCCTGATGGTGCCCGAGATCGTGACGGGGATCGCCCTGCTGATCTTCGTGGCCTTTCTCAAGGTGCAGACGGGCTATGCCGGCATGGGATATATGGTGGCGGCGCATACGGCCTTTTGCATTCCCTTCGCCTATCTGCCGATCCGGGCCCGGCTTGAGACGATGGACCTGACGCTGGAACGCGCGGCGGCCGATCTTTATGCCACGCCGGTACAGGCCTTTACCTATGTCACGCTGCCGCTTCTGGTGCCGGGCATCGTGGCGGGGTTCATGCTGGGCTTTGTTGTGTCACTGGATACGGTGGTGATCACCGAATTCGTGAAGTCCGCCGGGCAGGACACATTGCCCACCTATATGCTGGGCCAATTGCGGCGCAGCGTCACCCCCGAGATGAACGCCATCGCGACACTGTTTCTGGCGCTGTCGCTGGTGGTGGTCAGCCTGTTTTTCCTCATCACCCGCAAAAGGGGATAACCGCAACCACAACCACAGGGAGACGACCAATGAAACGACATCTCACACTGGGGCTTGCCGCCCTTCTGGCCACGAGCGGCCTTGTCCACGCGGAAGGCGTGGTGAACCTTTACAACTGGGGCAACTACACCAGCCCCGAGTTGCTTGAGAAGTTCGAAGCCGAGACCGGGATCAAGGTCAATGTCACGGATTACGACAGCAATGATACGGCGCTGGCCCGCATCCGGCAGGGAGGGCACGGGTTCGATATCGTGGTCCCGTCGAATTCCTATACGCAGACATGGATCAACGAGGGGCTGGTCGTGCCGTTGGACAAATCCATCGTGACCAATCACGGCAATATCGCGCCGGAATGGGTGGATGTGGATTTCGATCCGGGTCGGGAATATTCGGTGCCATGGCAGTGGGGCACGACCGGCGTGATCGTGAACACCAGCGTCTTCAAGGGTGACATCAATGACGCGGGCATCATCTTCAATCCGCCTGACGAGTTGAAGGGCAAGATCAATGTCATCCCCGAGATGTCCGATGTCATGGCCATCGCCATCTACTATGCCGGGGGCGAAGCCTGCACGATGGACATGGACGTGATGCGCAAGGTGCGCGACATGCTGGTGTCCGCCAAGGCGCATTGGAAAGCACTGGACTATGGCACAGTCGATGCCCATGCGGCGGGCGATTTCTCGGCCGGGATCTATTGGAACGGGGCCACGATGCGGGCGCGCCTGCAGAACGAGGATCTGGCCTATGGCTATCCCACCACCGGCTATCCGATCTGGATGGACAGCGCCATGGTGCTGGCCGATGCGCAGAACACCGAGAATGCGATGACATTCATCAACTTCATTCTCGAACCCGAGAACGCGGCCATGATCTCGAACTTCGCGCGCTATGCCAATGGCGTGACCGGCTCCGAGGAGTTCATGGACGAGGTGATGCGCAATGCCCCCGAGATCGTGGCGGCGCCTGAACTGATGGCGGCGGGCCGGTTCAGCCCGGCTTGCTCGCAAGAGGTCAATGACCTGCAATCGCAGATCTGGACCGAAGTGCTGCAATAAATGAGGGGGGCGCATCCCTGTCCGGGGTGCGCCCAGATCCGGAGGGGCAGGGATGAACGGTGAAACAGGGGTTTTCGAGATCCCAAACCTGAAACTGCAGCGGGGCATGACCCTGCCGCGTGCGAAGCTGGTCTACAAGACCTATGGGCGGCTGGCGCGGGACAAGTCGAATGTGATCCTGTATCCCACGTCCTATGGGGCACAGCATCATGACACGGAATGGCTGATCGGACCGGGGCGCGTGCTGGACCCTGACGACTGGTTCATCATCATCCCCAACATGTTCGGCAACGGGCTGTCATCCTCGCCCTCGACCCTTGAGCCACCCTTCGGGCCGGAACGCAGCCCGCTGTTCACCCATTGGGACAATGTCCATGCCCAACGCCGCCTGCTGGCCGAGGTGTTCGGGATCGAGCATCTGGCGTTGATCTATGGCTGGTCTATGGGCGCGCAGCAGGCGCTGCATTGGGGTGCGATCTTTCCCGATCAGGTGGCGCGCATCTGTGCCGTCTGCGGTTCGGCGCGGACCTCGATCCACAATCGGGTTTTCCTTGAAGGGGTGCGGGCGACGCTGACAGGCGATCCTGCTTGGACGGGCACTCATTTTACGGCCCATCCCACGCGCGGCCTGCGCGCGATGGGGCGGGTTTATGCGGGTTGGGCCATGTCACAGGCCTTCTACCGTGAAAAACTGTATGAAACCGTTGGTTTCACCTCGCTCGAGGATTTTCTGGTCCGTTCTTGGGAGGCCAATTTCCTGCGCCGCGACGCGCATGATCTGCTGGCCAGCCTGGAGACATGGCTGGCTTCGGACATCTCGGACAATGCCATCTACAACGGGGATCGGGAGCGGGCCTTGGGGGCAATTACGGCAAGGTCGATCATCATGCCCTCGCGCACCGATCTTTACTTCACGCCCGAGGACAGCGCGCTGGAGACCGCCATGATGCCCCATGCCGAATACCGCCCGATCGAGTCGATCTGGGGTCACCGGGCGGGCAACCCTGCGCTGAACCCCGCGGATGAGGCGGTGTTGCGACAGGCGGTATCCGATCTGTTGCTCGGGTGATCCCGTGATCGGCACTCGGGCCTTGCCGGGTGTCAGTCAAGTTCGGTCCAGGGCCAGGGTTTGACGTTGCTGGCCGCCATCTGAAACCGCGCGGCCTTGGCGACCCAGATGCCCAGATCGGTGCCGAAATCGGCCAGCCGCTTGTTCGGCTCGTTGTTGTTCACCAGCATGACCACGAATTGCAGCAGCGTGGCGACCCCCAGAACGGTTTGCGCCAGCGAGATCATGATCGCGATCAGGATCATGTAGAGCAGGCGCATCGCCATGTTGTCCGGCTTTTCCGGCTCGAACTGCTCGCCGTTCAGGCGTCCTGAGACCTTGGCTTCGTCTTCCCCCATCATCGTCGTTCTCTCCTGTGCTGCGCCCTGTTTGCGGCGTGCTCTGGACCGGCGCTGTCCGAACCGGGACAGCGATGCGCCCCGGCTGACCGGGGGCAGAGCACCACAGCAACCTTGCCCCAGCGCGGGCGTTGCGACAACCCGGATGAATGCATGCGCCACGCATCGCGGCGATGGTCCGGGCCGCGACGGTGCCGCGTCAGGCGGGTGTGTGAAGCCGGGGCGTGACCAGCAAGGGTGACAGTTTGCCCCGCGCCCTCTTGGCTGCGGCCAGAACGCCAAGATCCACCAGTGGCTCTAGCAGGATCACAGCCAGATAGGCGACCGCGAAGGTGCCCACGGGCGCGACAGCCTGCGCGCCCATGCCGTAGATCGCCCAGAAGGCCACCCACGCCACGACCCCACCCTGATAGCAGGCCGACAGTGTCAGGACCTGCGCATAGGTCAGATCCACATAGGCGGTTCCGGGCGCGATGGTCCGCCGCGCCAAGGCGGTCAGGGCAAAGAGCGGCACCAGAAGCGTGGTCATGTTCATCGCATATTGTGGCAAGTCGGTCGGAGAGAAGAACAGCCCCTGGATCACCAGACCAAGGGCCAGTCCGATGGCCGAGGGGCCGGGGCCAAGGATCAGGAACAGGGTTGATCCCAGAATGAAATGGACCTCGGACACGCCGACGGGGAATGTTGGCAGCACTTCGAAGAAAAGGAAGGTCAGAACCGCGGCAAGGCCGCTGCGCAGGATCAGCGAGGTCACACCACGTTCCTTGATCGCGTGGCGTGCGAACCACAGACCCGTGGTGCCTGCCGCGGCTGCGGTCGCATAGCTGAGCGTGATCTTTGCGCCGTCGACGAGGCCCGGTTCTATATGCATCTCTCTCTCCTTGCCATCATGGCTGACGGCGATCGGGGTTGATCTGGAAGGGCCGCTCTTGCGGCGCCTGGGTCATGGCGCAGCCATGTGAACAGCCTTTTCTCATGTCCCCATCATCCGCTCTGGTCTTGTCCTGCGCCGGGCAACTTGTGTTTTTGTGCGCCCAAGCCTGCAGGGGGTCAAGTCTTTTGGACGCTGTGGAATGACCTTGGCCTTCGTGCCTCAACACCACCATGAAGCGGCCAAGCGTTTTCAAAGGAACGCTCAAGCGGGTGAATACCTGTCGCAATCCTTCCGGGCCTGCCTTAGGACAGGCACCAGTGCTTGACGGCGCAGGTCAATTGGCATCGGCATGGGGGCCATGAACAGGAGCCACGGCATGAAGGCTGGATATGACGACGTTTCGGGCAGGGAACTGCCTGCAGGGGGCCGTGGCATGGTTCTGCACGCTGTCGCGCGACAAAGGCGCGGCACCTGACATGGCGGCGATCATGATCCAGGGCTGCGGGTCCAATGTCGGCAAGTCGCTGCTTGTCGCGGGGCTGTGCCGCGCCGCGCGGCGACGGGGCCTGTCTGTTGCGCCATTCAAGCCGCAGAACATGTCGAACAATGCCGCCGTGACCGTGGACGGTGGCGAGATCGGGCGGGCGCAGGCCCTGCAGGCCGAAGCCTGCGGGCTTGAAGCGCATACGGATATGAACCCGGTTCTGCTGAAACCCGAAAGCGAGACGGGCGCGCAGGTGATCGTGCAGGGACAACGGCTGACCACGACCGACGCAAAGGATTACGCCACGCTGAAACCGCGGCTTATGAGCCATGTTCTGGACAGTTTCGCGCGTCTGCGGGCCGCCCATGATCTGGTGATCGTGGAAGGCGCCGGCAGCCCCGCCGAAGTGAACCTGCGCGCCGGCGATATCGCCAACATGGGCTTTGCCCGTGCCGCCGATGTGCCTGTGATCCTGACCGGGGATATCGACCGGGGCGGTGTCATCGCGCAGATCGTGGGCACGCAGGCGGTGCTGGAGGCTGCCGATGCCGCGATGGTCGCGGGGTTCCTGATCAACAAGTTCCGGGGTGATCCGCGTCTGTTCGACGACGGCTACAGGGCGATCGAACTCCGCACCGGCTGGCGTGGGTTCGGGGTTCTGCCGTGGTTCGGGCAGGCCCATCTGCTTCCGGCCGAGGATGCGTTGGAGATCGCCGCGGGACCTGCGGGGGATGGCGTGACCATCGCCTGCCTGACCCTTTCGCGGATTGCCAATTTCGACGATCTTGACCCTTTGAAGGCTGAGCCGGGCGTCAATCTTGTGATGGTGCGGCCCGGCGAAGCGATCCCCGGCACGGCGCGACTGGTCATCCTGCCGGGGACGAAATCCACCTGCGCGGATCTGGCCTTTCTGCGTGCGCAGGGATGGGACATCGACCTTGCCGCGCATGTCAGGCGCGGTGGACTCGTCTTGGGCATATGCGGGGGCTACCAGATGCTGGGGCGTCTCATCCGCGATCCTGAGGGAATCGAGGGGGCGCCCGGCGAAACCAAAGGGCTGGGCCTGCTGGACATTGAAACGGTCATGATGGCGGAGAAGAGGCTGGCGCGCGTTCGCGCCACGCATTCCGCGACCGGGCAGAAGGTAGAGGGTTATGAAATCCACATCGGACGCAGCACCGGCGCGGATTGCGGGCGGCCCTTTGCCCATGTCGATGGCCGGGCCGACGGCGCTGTCAGCGCGGACGGGCGGATCATGGGCAGCTATCTGCACGGCCTTTTCGCCACGGACAGTTTCCGCGCGGCCTTTCTGGAAATGCTGGGGGCGGCGGCGGCGCAGCGGTCGCATGGTGCGATGATCGAAGAGACCCTGGATGCGCTGGCCGATCATCTGGAAGCACATCTCGACGTGAACAGCCTTCTGCATTTGGCACGCTGAAGCAAGGCACGGGCTTGTATCCTCGACCCGTCGCGCCCCGGATCCTTGCCGGGCCAGATCCGTGTCGGTGCATCCTGTTGCGGAACAGTCTGATCCGCCGCTTGAACGGGGAAATTCGCTGGATCTTGGGATAAGGCTCGAACAGATGTCCATTCGTGGTAAGGTGACACCATGAAGGACGCGCGTCATACCGCTGTTTTCCGCCTGCGCCCGGACCCAAGCCAACCCGGCGCACCCGTCCGCATTTTCCGTATCGAGCGCGACGGATGGCAACTCCTGATTTGACAGAAAGGACTTTTCCCATGACCCGACAACAGGCCCTTGTCTCTGCAACCGTCATCGCGCTGCTGCTGCCCTTTGGACAGAAAGCGCTGGCTCAGGAGACTGTGCCCATGGGCACGATGACCGCGACGATCGACGGCGATACCTACGAAGGGCAAACGCTTGACGTGCCGTCCGAGGGCACCTCCACAGCCGAGGTCCGGTCCATCGGTCCGATGCTGTCGGTGTCGATCCAGGCCCATGACCCGCAGGCCGACAGCATCTTGCAAGGGATCCTGGTGGTCGATTTCATGCTGATGGGGGCGGATGGATCACTTGCGCCGATGACTCCTTCGATAAGCTGGTGGCCCGAGGGCATGAACGCCGCATTCTTTCAAAGCGAAGAGGGTGGCGCGGCCGCGGTCACGCTGGACACCCTGTCCCTTGACGATCCGGCATCCGCCGCGGGCCGCTTTACGGCGACCCTGTGCCGAAAGGACAGCTTCTTTGCCGAAGCCGACACGGATGATTGCAGGACTGTCGAGGGCCACTTTGAAACAGCCTTGCGAGACGCATCCTGAATGAGCTGACTTTTCTGCATGGCCGGGTGCAGTCCGACGTTGTCATTCAGTCCACGCAAAGGAAAACCGTTTTTCCTCTGCGCTGTATGCCCATGGTCGAGGGGCGACCCTGTTCGTGCCGTTGTTGACGGAGAACGGGTCGCAAATCCATTCAGCAAGACGGCCTTTTCGAGGTAGCTTTCTTGAGAAGGGGAACGGTGTGTCCGCCGTCAGGTTCCTGATGAATTTAGGGTTTCCGACGCATGAAAAAGATTGGCCTTGATGCGACTGACTTGCGTATCCTTTGCGCCGTGCAGCAGCATGGGCAGTTGAGCAAGACCAGACTTGCCGAAATTGCCAATATCTCTGCCACACCCTGCTGGGCCCGCCTGGATCGGCTCAAGGCGGCGGGCTTCATTCGTGGCTATCACGCCGACATCGCGCTTGAGCGGATCTGCGAATTCACGCGGGTCATCGTGACCGTATCGCTGACACATCACCGCAAGGCCGACTTCGACAGGTTCGAAGCTTTTGTGAACAGCAGGGACGAATTCACGGAATGTATCGCGACGGGGGGCGGTATGGATTACGTCCTCAAGGTGGTCTGCTCCAATCTTACTGGCTTTCAGGCGCTGATGCAGGCCATGCTGGATGCCGAACTGGGGGTTGATCGCTACATGACCTACATCGCGACTCGGACCGTGAAGTCCAGTCTGCCAAATCTGGTCAAATTGGCCTCGAATGATGTCGTTGCGCCCCGACAGACCGAATGATCTGCAAAGCGCCCAAAAATTAGCCTGTTCAGCCTAAAGCCACCAGTTTTTCAGCCCGCCTCCGCATATCACCCAACTCTAGATTTGCGGCAGGTTCAAACGATCCCGGCCAGTCCGACCGGTGACAAGCAAGGGCGACAAAAATGCAAGCAGACGACTTCGGCTTTGGCACGCAGATCCGGAAATCCCCCTATTTCGACGCCACCGTCCGCTGGGGCGCGCAGGGGTTTTCCGTCTACAATCACATGTATATCCCGCGCGATTTCGGTGATCCGGAACAGAATTTCTGGAACCTGGTCAATGACGCGATCCTGTGTGACGTGGCGGTGGAGCGTCAGGTCGAAATCACCGGCCCTGATGCCGCGCGTTTCGTGCAGATGCTGACGCCGCGCGATCTGTCACAGATGGCGGTGGGGCAGTGCAAATATGTCCTCATCACCAATGCCGAAGGCGGCATTCTCAATGACCCGATTCTGCTGCGGCTGGCGGAGAATCATTTCTGGATCTCGCTGGCGGACAGCGACATCCTGCTGTGGGCGCAGGGCGTGGCGGTTCATTCCGGCCTTGATGTCACGATCATCGAACCGGACGTGTCCCCGTTGCAGTTGCAAGGGCCGAAATCGGGCCAGATCATGCAGGCACTGTTCGGCGACAGTATCCTTGACCTCAAGTATTACTGGCACCGCGAGATGGACCTCGACGGCATCCCCCTGCTTGTGTCCCGCACCGGTTGGTCCAGCGAATTGGGATATGAGATCTATCTGCGCGACAGTGCCTATGGCGATGCGTTGTGGGAACGGATCATGGCCACCGGCATGGACTATGGCCTGAAGCCGGGCCACACCTCTTCGATCCGTCGTATTGAGGGCGGGATGCTGTCCTACCATGCCGATGCGGACATCACGACCAACCCATATGAACTTGGGCTGGACCGCCTTGTGAACCTGGACATCGAGGCCGATTTCATCGGAAAGCCCGCATTGCGGCGCATTCAGGAGCAGGGTGTCAGCCGGATGCAGGTGGGTCTGATCATCGACTGCGCGCCGATGAAAGGCCCGAACACCACCTTCTGGGCCATCAACAAGGACGGTACGGATATCGGCAAGGTCACATCGGCGGTCTACTCTCCCCGGCTTGAGCGCAACATCGCGCTGTCGATGGTGGCCGTCGCGCATGCCCATATCGGGGCCGAGGTCGAGGTCGTGACCCCGTCCGGACCCACGCGCGCGACGGTGGTCGAGCGTCCATTCTATGACCCCAGAAAGAAACTCGCCGCCGCCTGAAAGCGCGGCCCATCAAGAGACCGGACACATGTCCGGTCTTTTGATCCACCGGCACCGGCCCCCTTGTGCGGTGCAACAGCTTTGTCAGCAGCCTGTGGATCAACGTCCCATGGGCGTCATGTGAGGACCCGAAGCCATGCAGACCGGAGACATCCTTTTGCAAGATCTGGACGCGGATGGCATCCTGCGTCTGACGCTGAATGACCCCGGACGGCGCAATGCGCTGTCAGAGGCGATGCTGACGGAGCTGTCCCGCGCCTTTGCGCGGGCCGGCGGTGATCCTGCGGTGCGGGTGATCATCCTTGCCGCGCACGGCCCCGCCTTTTGTGCGGGTCACGACCTCAAGGAGATGACGGCGGGCAGGGCAGGCCCCGATGGCGGACGCGCCTATTTCGCGCGGATCCTCACGCTATGCTCTGATGTCATGCAGGGCATTGTCACCTGCCCGAAGCCCGTCATCGCCGAGGTGACGGGGATTGCCACCGCCGCAGGCTGCCAGCTTGTGGCCAGCTGCGATCTGGCCATCGCAGCCCAGTCGGCGACATTCAGCACACCGGGGGTTCACATCGGTTTGTTCTGCTCGACCCCCATGGTCGCCCTGTCCCGCAATGTGGCAAGCAAACATGCGATGGACATGCTGCTGACAGGCGACATCATCACGGCTGATCACGCCGCGCGGATGGGGTTGATCAACAGGACCGTCGCCCATCAAGACGCCCTGCGCGAAGCCACGATGCAGATGGCGTGCAAGATCGCGTCGAAATCCGCCATGACCTTGGCCACCGGCAAGCGCGCCTTCTATGAGCAGCGCGAGATGCCCTTGTCCGCCGCCTATGCGCACGCGACGCAGGTCATGGTCGACAACATGCTCGCCCGCGATGCCGAGGAAGGCATCGCCGCCTTCATCGAAAAACGCACGCCTCACTGGAAGGATGCCTGAGCCGATGGTTGCAAGCCCCTACAACACAGGTCTGGATCGCAATCCTGCGAACTTTCAGCCTCTGACGCCGCTGACCTTTCTGGAACGCGCGGCCAGCGTTTTTCCCGATCATACGGCAATCGTGCATGGTGCGCTGCGCCGCAGCTATGCCGATTTCTACCTGCGGTCGCGGCAGCTTGCCTCTGCCCTGACAAGATCGGGGATCATGCGCGGGGATACGGTGTCTGCGCTCTTGGCGAACACGCCGGCCATGCTGGAATGTCACTACGGCGTGCCGATGTGCGGCGCGGTTCTCCATTCCATCAACACCCGGCTGGATGCCGCTGTCATCGCGTTCCAGCTTGATCACGCGATGTCGAAGGTCGTGATCGTGGATCGCGCGTTCATGCCGCTGCTGCAAGAGGCGCTTACCCTTGCGACCGTCAGGCCGGTGCTGATCCGCTATGATGACCCGGAATACAGCGGACCTGCCGCCACTGTCGCCGCCACCGACTATGAGATGTTCCTCTCCGACGGGGACCCTGATTTCGTCTGGCTCATGCCCGAGGACGAATGGGATGCGATTGCTGTCAACTACACGTCGGGCACCACGGGTGATCCCAAGGGTGTGGTGTCGCATCATCGCGGGGCCTACCTTCTGGCGCAGGGCAATGCGCTGACGACCTCGATGCCGAAACATGCGGTTTATCTGTGGACCTTGCCGATGTTCCACTGCAACGGCTGGTGCTTTCCCTGGACGCTGTCGGCGATCGTGGGCACGCATGTCTGCCTGCGCAATGTCCGGGCCGAGGCGATCTGGAATGCCCTTGCCGATGAAAGCGTGACCCATCTGTGCGGCGCGCCCGTCGTCATGTCCTTGATGATTTCGGCACCCGTCCCCGTCAAACATCAGCTTGCCCGCAAGGTGCAGTTCTTCACCGCAGCCGCGCCGCCCCCGGAAAAGCTTCTGGCGGACATGACTTCTGCGGGTTTTGAGGTGACGCATCTTTACGGGCTGACCGAAACCTATGGCCCCGCGGTCGTCAACGACTGGCACGCGGCCTGGTCCGATCTGCCAGCAGGCGAACAGGCGGCGCTGAAGTCCCGGCAGGGCGTGCGCTATCTGCCGCTTGAGCAGCTTGACGTGCTTGATCCTGAGACAATGACGCCGGTGCCGCGCGATGGCCAGACCATGGGAGAGGTCATGTTTCGCGGCAACGTCGTGATGAAAGGCTATCTTCGCAACCCGCAGGCGACACAGGACGCCTTTGCCGGCGGTTGGTTCCATTCCGGCGATCTTGGCGTGATTTACCCCGACGGCTACATCCAGCTCAAGGATCGCTCCAAGGATATCATCATCTCGGGTGGCGAAAACATTTCCTCGATCGAGGTCGAAGAGATACTCTATCGCCATCGTGACGTTCAGGTTGCCGCCGTTGTCGCCATGCCACACGACCGCTGGGGCGAAACGCCCTGCGCCTTCGTCGAACTATCCGCCGGCACCACGACAGATGCCGACGCGCTGCGGGATTGGTGCCGCACCCATCTGGCGGGCTACAAGGTGCCAGGGCGTTTCGTCTTGATGCCGATCCCGCGCACATCGACGGGCAAGGTCCAGAAATTCATGCTGCGCGAACAGGCGCGGATCTTGGCGCAGGCACCGGTCGAGATAGAGGGCATCGCCGCCGGGCAAGACGGCTGTGTCCAATGAGAAAGCCCCAGAACGCGGTGTGAAAGCCGCAGCACAGTCGGTGTGAGGAGATCGAGCACGCACGAAACGCAGACGTTTTTCCAAGGGAGGATGACAGATGAACTTGCGACCAGATCCTACATTCCATGCGACCCCAAAGCTCGCCATGGAAGCCCCGGCCGAGACATTGGCCTTCACGCTGATGCTCAGCCCCGATGGATCGCAACCCGACGGACTGGCGGTCATCGACGTGGACCCCAACTCCAAAAGTTACGGTCAGATCCTCCATCAGGTGATCATGCCCAACACGGGTGACGAGTTTCACCACTTTGGATGGAACGCCTGTTCTTCGTCCCTGTCGCCGCTGTCCGGTCACGCCTTTCTGGAACGGCGCTATCTGATCATTCCCGGCATCCGGTCCTCGCGCATCTATGTCATCGACGTGAAGGAGCCGCTGAAGGCCAAGATCCACAAGATCATCGAGCCCGAAGAAGTCTTTGCCAAAACCGGCTATTCGCGCCCCCACACGATCCATTGCGGCCCCGAGGGGATCTATGTCTCGACCCTGGGCGGTGGCGGCGTGGACGGGACAGACGGACCGCCGGGTATCTTCATCATGGATTGTGAAACCTTCGAGATCCTCGGCCGCTATGAGATGGACAGGGGCAAGCAGGACAAGCACTACGATTTCTGGTGGAACCTGCCGCGCGACTACATGGTCAGTTCGGAATGGGGACTGCCGCCGCAATTCGAAAACGGCATCGTCGCCGAAGACCTGCTGAGCAACAAATACGGCCATTCGATCCACTTCTGGAATCTGCGTCAGCGCAAGAACGTGCAGACCATTGATCTGGGCGAGAACCATCAGATGGCACTTGAAATCCGCCCGGCGCATGACCCGTCCAAGAATTACGGGTTCTGCGGCGTCGTCGTGGACACGACCAACCTGCAGGGCGCGATCTTCACATGGTGGCAAAAGGACGACGGCACCTTCGAGGCGAAGAAAACCCTCACCATCGACCCGCGTCCCGAGAAACCCGAAAACCTGCCGCCCTTGCTGAAAGGGTTCGAAGCGGTGCCGCCACTGGTCACCGATATCGACCTCAGCCTTGATGACAAGTATCTCTATGTCGCGTGCTGGGGACTGGGCGAGATGCATCAATATGACGTCTCGGACCCGATGCAGCCCCGTCTTGCCGGGAAAGTCGAATTGGGGGGCATCGCGCGCGGCACCAAGCATCCAAATGGCAAGCCCTTTGCCTTCGGTCCGCAGATGGTCGAGATCAGCCGGGACGGCAAACGCGTCTACTGGACAAACTCTCTCTATTCGACATGGGACAACCAGTTCTATCCCGATGACGACGGCGGACAGATGGTCATGGCGCATGTCGGCGAAAACGGAGGGCTGACCCTGGCCGAGGATTTCTATGTCGCATTCCCGAAAGGGTATCGCAGCCATCAGATCAGGCTGGAAGGGGGCGACTGCTCGACAGACAGTTTCTGCTACCCCTCTGTCTGACGCGTGATGGGCATCGATACGGCAGCGGCCCTTTGGTGGGCCGTTGTTGTCTCCGGCATCTACCATGGGATCAATCCGGCGATGGGCTGGCCGCTTGCGGTCTCGGCCGCCTTGATGGATCGGGCAGAAGGCAGCCTGTTCAAGGCGCTCGGGGCCTTGGCCGCAGGGCATCTGCTGGCCATGGGGGCCATCCTGTTTCCGTTCACCGCGTTGCTTTTCCTTGCGCAATGGCAGCGCGAGATCCAGATCGCCGCCGCCTGTCTGGTCATCGGGCTTGGCGTTTACCTGCTTCTGAATCGCCGGCACCCGCGCTTTCTGGCCCGTGTGCCGCCCTCTCGGCTTGCGCTGTGGTCCTTTCTGGCGGCGATGGCGCATGGTGCGGGCCTGATGCTGGTGCCGATCTATCTGGGTCTGTGCCGGACAGTGGACACTGATGCCGGACACGCCGCCGCGCAGGATCTGATGGCCAGCACCGCCGGGATCGCGATCGGTGTCGCCCTGGCGCATAGCGTGGCGATGACGCTGTCGGGTGGGATGATCGCCTTCGGGGTTTACCGTTGGTTCGGGCTGAGGTTCCTGTCCAGGGCATGGTTCAATCTGGATCTGCTGTGGGCGCTGAGCCTCATTCTGGTCGGTGCCATATCGCTTTTGGCGGTGATCTGACGGATCAGAACCCCTGGCGGGACAGTTCATCCCCGATCCGGGTTCTGGTGTCCGTGTCAACCAGGGGAAAGGCCGCGAAGAAATGGGCGGCTGCGGCGTCGGGTTTGCGGCGGCGCACATCCTGACGCCAGCGCGCGGCCTGCTGGTGACGACCGTCCAGCCCGTTGGCGACGACCGCGATCATCGCGATCAGGTAATGCGCGCCCGGCGTGTTGGCGGCCCGGTCCGCCCAGCGGGCGGCCGCGCGGGTGTCACCCGTCTGGATCAGGGACAGCGCACGCACACCATGCATCCCGTAGAGCAGCGGATCCAGCGGACTGAGGTTCAGTGCCCTGTCAAGCCCTGCCGCGACCGCATCCGTCTTGCCGGACAGCATCGCGGTGAAAGCGCTGGCATAGAAACCCTGTGCATAATTGGGATTGAGGTCGATGGCGCGGTGCAGCCAAGTGGCCGCGGCGTCCGGGTCGCCGGTCAGCCAGAATGACCGGCCCATGGTGTAATGGGTAAAGGCGTCGAGCGGGTCCAGCTCCAGCCCGCGTTCCGCATGCCGCCGTGCGGCGGTCACGGCGGCGCGATCATCCGGCCCCAGATGCAGGAAAGCATCGAGGAAACTTGTGAAGGACAGCCCCGCATGGGCGCGCGCAAAGCGCGGGTCCAGCGCTACGGCCCGTTCAAAGAAATGCTGTGCCTCGCGGTTCGCATCGGGCGTAAAGCGGTACAACTGGCTGAGCCCCAGATGATAGTTGGCCCATGCATCCAGTTGCTCGGAACTGCCCAGTGCCGCAATGCGCGCCGCGTGCTGCGGCACTTGCAGGTCCAGAGCCGCGACCACCCGCGCGACGATCCTTTGGCGCAGATCCTCGATCCCTGCTGGCGGTGCTGTCAGACGGTCGCCCCAGATCACCTCGCCGCGTGTCGCATCGGCCAGTTCAAGCACAACGACGATGCTGCCATCGCGGATCTCGATCAGGCCGGACAGGACGTATTCCGCCCCCAGCGCCGTGCCCACCAGATCAAGATCGGTCTCGGGGCCGCGAAACCGGAAGGACGAGCCGCGCGCGATCACCGCCAGCCAGCGCATGCGTGACAGGGCCTGGATGATCTCATGCGGAATCGCCTCGGCCAGAATGGCAAGGTCGGGCATCGCGCCCAAGGGGCGGAACGGCAGGACCGCGATCGAGGGTCGCGAAAGATCCGCGCTCTGCGCGATGTCGTCTGGCCGGGTCACCTCGGGGGTGGCCGGGCGCAGGTCCGTGACCGGTGCGATGAACCGGAAGCCCCGGCCATGCACGGTCTGGATCACGCTCTGGCGGGTGCCATCATCACCCACCGCCTGACGGGCGGATCGGATGCGGCTTGCGATACTGGCGTCGGACACGGCCCCGTTCCAGACCGCGGTGGCCAGTGCATCCTTGGGCACCATACGATGACGGTTGCGGACCAGATGGATGATCAGCGACAGGACCTGCGGTTCCAGCCGCACGGGCGAGCCATCGCGGGTCAGTTGGAACTGCTCCGGATCAAGCCGGAAATGTCCGAATGTCCAAGCCATGCCCGATATTACACGACAATGGTCGTAGGCCTTCATGCTTTCTTCATGCCCCCGTCAAGCAATCCAGCGCTTGTGCGGTAGGCTGTCAGGATCGGTTCAGTCCGGACGTGGGGCTTTACCGCGCAGATAGTGACCAAAGGGAGAAGAAGATGACAGCCATTGAGACACGACGTTTCGAGACCCCGGACCAGGTTCTGGACATGAAGGCCCGCGGCGGAATCGCCATTCTCCAGATGGCCGATGGCACGACCGGGATGCACGCCATTTTCGAACCCGGCTGGACCTGGGAGGCGGACGAAAAGCCATTGCTCGGATCGCCGGACAGTTGCCCGATGCGCCATACCGGATACTGCATTTCGGGCAATCTGGTGGTCCGGATGCTGGACACGGGCATCAAGACGCATCTGAAGGCCGGAGATTTCTTCGAGATCCCGCCCGGACATGACGCCTATGTCGAGGGGGACGAGCGCGTCGAAATGATCCTCTTCGCGCCGCCTGAGCACCAGCACTGACCCGTGCGGGGCTGGAACATGGCCGGATCGATGCAAGCTCCGGTATTTGGGAAGGAGACATCTCATGGACGCGATGACGATCCGCAGCACACGGGGGCGCAGGCGCCTCTATGACTCGATCCTGGACACGGTGGGCGATACGCCGGCGATCCGGGTGAACAACCTCGCACCCGAAGGGGTCAGGCTTTATGTCAAGGCCGAGGCGTTCAACCCCGGTGCGTCGATCAAGGATCGGCTGGCGTTGAACATCATCGAGGCAGCCGAGCAGTCGGGAACCTTGTCTCCCGGCCAGACGGTCGTCGAGGCGACAAGCGGCAATACCGGGATCGGGCTGGCCATGGTCTGCGCGCAGAAGGGCTATCCTTTGGTCGTGACCATGGCCGACAGTTTCTCGGTGGAACGGCGGCGCCTGATGCGGATGCTGGGTGCCAAGGTGGTGCTGACCCCGCGTGCCGAGAAGGGCACGGGCATGTACCTGAAAGCGGTCGAACTGGCCGAGAAACACGGCTGGTTTCTGGCCCGCCAGTTCGAGACAGCCGCCAATGCCGATATCCACGAGGCCACAACCGCGCGCGAGATCATCGGCGATTTTGCAGGCGACCGGCTGGATTACGTTGTCACTGGCTATGGCACGGGAGGCACGGTTGCGGGTCTGTCGCGGGTGCTGCGCAAGGAGCGGCCCGAGACCCGCATCATCCTTGCCGAACCTGCCAACGCCGCGCTGGTCGGCAGCGGGATCGTGCAGGCGCGTGGCGCGGGCGGTGCCCCGGCGGAAAGCCACCCGGCCTTTACGCCGCACCCCATTCAGGGCTGGACACCCGATTTCATCCCGCTGGTCCTGCAAGAGGCGTTGGACAACGGCGGCTATGACGATTTGATCCCCGTCGCCGGGGGGGATGGTATCGCCTGGGCGCGCAAGCTGGCTGCGCGCGAGGGGATACTGACGGGGGTTTCAGGCGGTGCAAGCTTTGCAGTGGCCATGCAGATCGCCGAACAGGCGCCCTCGGGCACGGTGATCCTGGCCATGCTGCCCGACACGGGCGAGCGCTATCTGACCACGCCGCTGTTTGAAAACATTCCCGAGGATATGGACGACGCAGAGTTGGCCTTGTCCCTGTCCACGCCCGGCTACCGGATGGGGTGAGACGCCCCTGTTTCCCGCAAGGCAGCCAACGATGCGCCACTACAGCAAAGGAAAGTCATCATGCAGCTTTACATGATCCGGCGCAGCAGCGCCTGGGCCGATCAGGCCGAACTGGAAAGGACCGCCGCTGTCTCGGCCCGCGTCGGCAACGAAGATATGCCCGACAAGGTCCGCTGGATCAGGTCCTATGTCGTCAATGAACCGGACGGACGCCTTGGCACCTGCTGCATCTATGAGGCGGTCGATGCAGAGGCGCTTCGTGAACATGCGCGCTGCGTGGGTATGCCCGCCGATGAGGTCCTGCCGATCGGCGCGACCGCCGTGATCCGTCCCGATCCCGGCTGACGGGCCGTTCGCCCGCATGATGCAAGGAAAGCACAGCAATAGAGGCAGACATGACGGATCAGTTCACGCAAAGTCCCGACCGCACGCTTGACCCCCAGGATTGGGACGGGATGCGCCAGCTGGCGCACCGGATGGTCGATGACGGCATCGCCCGGCTTCAGGGGCTGCGCGATGGTCCGGTGTGGCAGCCCATGCCGCAGGACATGCGGGTGGCGTTCGCCGGACCTGTGCCCCTTGGGCCGGAACCGCTTGAGGATGTGTATGCCGATGTGATGGCCCACGTCCTGCCGCATGCAATGGGCAATATCCATCCGCGTTTCTGGGCCTGGTATATGGGGTCAGGCAATCTGACCGGAGCGATGGCCGACTTTCTGGCCGCGATCGACGGATCGAATCTTGGCGGTGGCGATACCGGGGCCAATCTGGTGGACCGGCAGGTGACCGACTGGCTGCGGCAGATCATGGGCTTTCCGGCAGAGGCAAGCGGCACGCTGGTCAGTGGTGGTTCGATGGCCAATATCATCGGGCTGATGGCGGCGCGCAATGCCATGGCCGGGATCGACCTGCATCATGCGGGGCTGGCTGACATGCCCCGGCCTTTGCGCTTCTACGCCTCGGACCAGGTGCACAACTGCCATATGAAGGCGATGAACCTGCTGGGGCTGGGCGGCAAGGCGCTGTGCCGCATCCCGTCTGATGCGGATTTCCGGATGGACGTGTCCGCTCTGCAAACCGCGATTGCGGCGGACCGCGCCTATGGTCTGACACCGGCCTGCGTGATCGCCACAGCGGGCACCACGAATACAGGCGCCATCGACAACCTGACCGCGCTGGCAGATCTGTGCCGCGCCGAAGGGCTGTGGCTGCATGTCGATGGCTGTATCGGTGCCCTGCTGCAGATCGCCCCCTACACCCATGATCTGGTGGACGGGATCGAGCGTGCGGATTCGCTTGCGCTGGACCTGCACAAGGGACTGCACGCGCCCTTCGATGTGGGCTGTGCCCTGCTCAGGGATCGAAGGACACATCGCCAGACCTTTGCGGAAACGGCCGAGTATCTTCAGACGACCACCCGCGGACTTGCGGCGGCCGAGTTCCTGCATGACTACACCCTTGAAACCTCGCGCGGGTTCCGGGCGTTGAAAATCTGGATGATGTTGCGTCATCACGGTGTCGAAGCCTTCGGACGCATCATGGATCAGACCGTGGCACAGGCACGCTATCTGACCAGCCGGATCATGGCTGAACCCGACCTGACCCTGATGGCGCCCACCGCCACCACCGTGATCTGCTTCCGCCACGATCCCGGCGACATGGCCGAGCCAGCCCTCAAGGCGCATAACACCGAGATCATGCTGCGCCTGCAGGAAGGCGGTGTCGCCGTCATCTCGGACACGACCTTGCGCGGCAAGCACACCCTGCGCCTCGCAATCTGCAACCACCGCACCCGCACCGAAGATCTGGACCTGTTGCTGCACGAGGTCCTGAGGATCGGCCACATGCTTCTGGCACCAGACCATGAGACGCGTTGCGAGCCCCACGGATCATAGCCCAAACCAGCGCGGAAAAGCGTATCACGGGTGGCCGTCAGACTCTTCTGCATCATTCACAGGGCAGCAAGACCGCGATTAGCCATATGATCACGGTCGGTATGCTTGTGGGGGCACATTAGATTTCCACTCTGGACATCACAAATTCCGGCGGGCATTTTTCACACAACCAGAAGAAATAAATTATCCAGGCTTACAATCCTGGCGGTCGATTGATAACGCTTTTGCGTTAACAGAACGAATTTTCTGATCATTTTTCAGGTTCAGACGCATGAGTCACAAAAATCAATTTATTTTCGACATAAGACCAAGCACGAAGATTTTTCTTATGCTCTCAATTGTTGTTCTAGTGTTGTTTACCACACTCGAATTTCTGGCCCCAGGGCAATTGGGGAAAACCGCTGCATTCGTCGACTTCCATGTATTCCATCTGGTGGGCGATTACGTCCGTCAGGGCAACGTCGCCCAGGCTTATGATTTCGATACGTTCCAAGCGCATCAGGATCTTTTGAACCCCGGCGAAAAAGGGTTCATGCCGTGGACCTATCCCCCTCAATTCAATCTCTTGCTGGCCGGTCTGGCCCCTTTGCCACTTTGGCTCGCCTACCTTGTGTTCATGGCTGCAACACTTGTGATTTTCATCATGGTGCTGCGCAAACTTGCCGGAGAGCATTTCTTCTTGGTCTTTGTCTTGGTGCTTCCTGTCGTATTTGTGACAATTCGCTGCGGTCAGAACGGATTCTTGACGGCGTCCCTGATCGGGGTTTTCTGCCTATTGCTGCTCAGAGACAGGGACACCGCCGGGTTTCCTCTTGGACTGATGGCGATCAAACCTCATCTTGTTCTTGGAATTGCCATCTTGGTCTTGCTGAAACGGAAAGTCGCTGTCCTGGCTATTGCCGCAGCGACGACGATCCTCGCGGTTGCAGTCTCGACCGTCGTATTCGGTGTGGAAATCTGGGACGCTTTTCTCCAAAGCGCGTCAGACTCAAGCACCTACTTGCGGGAAGCCCAATACCCGCTATTCCGGATGACGTCAGTCTATGCCTGGCTGCGCAGTTGGGGTTTCGAGGCCAATGTCGCGCTGTCCGGACAAATCATGATGGCTCTGGTGGCGCTTGGTGGATTGACCTGGGTGCATTTCGACGGATGGGAAACCCGTCGTCTGCTCGGCTTGGCCGTATTGGCGTCGCTTTCGATCAGCCCGTATAACTACGATTACGACCTGTGCAGCCTCGCCATTGCGCTGGCGCTTCTGATCCCGGATGTCACCCGGTTTGCAAGTCGCAACGAGATGGTGGCACTTGTCGTTGCATCCTGGCTTGCCACGGGCGCGGGGATGATGGTCTACATCCTGCCCCAAACGACAATTTCGCGTGTTGAAGCCTGGACAAAGGTCGGCGTCGTGCCGTCACTCGGGGCGATCTTCTATATTGCGGTCGCGGCCTTGCTCATCCGGTTTGCAGCACGGGGGCAACGCAAGGCCGTTGCCCGCCACCCGGCGGCCGCCCCTGTTTGAGAGCCGACCGCCGGGCACCATTGCCTGCGGCATCAGCCCGGACACAGGGGGTATGCCAGATGTCTAGGACATTGGGGACAGAAGATCCGTTCCTGCCGGCTTTCTGTCTGCGCGCCGCTTGAGCCAGATGTGGATCACCACCACCACCAGGATCGAGAAATAGCCATCGACCGCGTAGTGAAAGCCCGTTCGCACCGACCCATACTGTATGATGAACGGAAAAACGGCGAATGGCACGGCCCATTTCCCGAGTTTCTCCACAGCATAGAGAAAGGGCAACATCGAGGCTGCAACATGCAGGCTCGGGAAGGCGCTGACACCGGTCCCCAGATCGCCGTCCTGATGCTGAAGCCAAAGTCGATCCTGCAAGGCCATGAGCCCCCCGAAAATATCGTCGTTTTCACCCAGGAAACCCGACAGGAACCGGAAGTCATCCTGTCCTGTGACATTGAAGAAATAGACGGGGCCGGCCGAGGCAGCCGCAATCGCGATCACATTGCCAAGGATCACCCAGGTCAATCCACACAGCCAGACATAGCGGATAGCCACTTTCGGATCGCGCTCGAATGCCACGATGCAGGCGGGAAACACATAGGCGATTGCCCCCCAAAAAGAGAAATAGGACAACACAACCAGATCGTCCGGAATGAAGCGGCCGAATGCTGCGGCATAGGCGTCCCAGGCAGATTGCCCTCCGTGGAGCCATGCATCAAACCGGGCAAGTGGTATATCGGCCCAGAAGCCCGCCGGTTGCGGAACTAGCAGCTTGAACGTGTGGAAGGCCGCGAAGAACGGCACTTGCGCGACAAGGATATAGACAACCGGCACGACCGTTTCGGAAAAGGCGCGCGTGCGGGTCAGGACAAGGGACACAAGCCCGAAGAAGGCGATCAATCCCATGTTGGGTGCATTGAAGGTTGTGGCCGCTGTCGCGATGAAGGCGGTGGACAACTGGCTCGAACTGTCCATCGTTGCCTTGTAGAGGGCGACGACAACAGCCCAATACCCCAGTGCAACGAGAAGGTAGGTCTGTGAGAATCTCCGCATGTTCACCGGTCGTCAGATAGGCGCGCGACCGCAGTGCAATGCCCTGACCGGCGCAAACTGCCCGTCGCGAAATTCATACGAACGCGATGACCGAGCATGGCGCTGTCAGGGGCGACACTACGACCACTGACCTCGATCAGGATGCCGCCTCTCGGACACTCCGCCATCAAAGGCCCGATGAACGGTTGCGCCGAAAAACCCGCTGCGTTCAGTGCTACTTCCTGCGCAGGAAAGCTATCGTCGCGTGCCTGAAGTCCAATGCTCGTCGCCATACAGTGCCCTTCCTTTTTGCGACTGTCACAGACAATCTCGTCGGAAATTAGACGCAATTCTGCACGCAACGTGCCTTTGACCATATCTGGACATCGGACGACCGACTGGGGCACCGGGGATCAGGCCGGCATGGCGAAAAGCCATGCGCCTAAGGAAACCGCGATTTCATCAGTGTGTTGGCTGGGGCGGTAGGATTCGAACCTACGGTACACGGTACCAAAAACCGATGCCTTACCACTTGGCCACGCCCCAACGTGAGGGGCTGATTACTCTGACATTGATACGGGTTCAAGACCCGTTCTTGAAAAAAACGACAGGTTTCGCGTTTCTGGTCATCACTCCCTGACCTCGTCGGGTTTGACGCCCCAAAGCGCGGTCTTGGGGGCCCAGCCGCGATAGCCTCCGGCCGAGAGGCGGCACCAGTCGGGGGTGCAATTGTCCAGGCGTGCCACCACGCCCTGCTCCAGATGCGCATTGGCAGGAGCTGCGGGGTCGGGGCGGCTATGCAGGGCCAGCATGTCCTGATCCACGATCACCGTGCGCGTTCCCGAGAGCAGCGAGTAATGCACCCATCCCCCCGCACCGTCACGGTCGCGCACGCGCCGCCAGTGGCCGTGTTCCGCCGTGATCTCGACAGGCATATCCTCGCGGGTGAAGACCCAGTCGACACGGTGCGTCAGAGAGGGGCCGCGCCGCACATTGACCTCGCCCGACTTGATCGAGACGTAGCGCGGCAAGGGCAGGTTGGTGACGCTGCCCCTGTCCGCCGCCTGCGCCTGTGGCGCGAGAGGTGACATCACCAGCACCGCCAGAAGCGCCGCCACGGCCCGTTTTGCCCGCACAGACCCGCGGTCCGCCCGAAAACTCAGCTTTTTCATTGCGTCTGCCTGCCTTCTATCCGCTCTGACCGGGTGAAATCTGGATTGGGGTTCTTGTGCCCCGCCGGTTCATCCGCCACCATGCCATCAGCCAGCTGATTTGGAAAGAAGGGGAGGGCCTGAATGCCAACTGCACGTCTGAGTGTTGTCGTGACGCGACGCTTGCCCGAAGCGGTCGAGACACGGATGAAGGAACTGTTCGATGTGCAGCTGCGTGAGGACGACACGCCCATGACCCGCGCCGAGCTGGTCGAGGCGATGGCTTCGGCCGATGTGCTGGTGCCGACCGTGACGGATGAGATCGACGCAGGCCTGATTGCACAGGCCGGGGCCCGGATGCGGCTGATCGCCAATTACGGGGCAGGGGTGGATCACATCGACGTGGAAACGGCGCGGCAGCGCGGGATTCTGGTGTCGAACACGCCCGGCGTGCTGACCGACGATACGGCGGACATGACTATGGCCCTGATGCTTGCGGTGATCCGGCGGATGCCGGAAGGGCTTGCCATCATGAACGAGGGCAAGTGGACCGGCTGGTCCCCCACGGCCCTGTTGGGCGGGCGCATCGGCGGGCGGCGTCTGGGCATTCTGGGCATGGGCCGGATCGGGCAGGCCGTGGCCCGCCGCGCCCGCGCCTTCGGCATGCAGATCCATTACCACAACCGCCGTCGCCTGCGTCCCGAAATCGAGGATAAGCTGGAGGCCACCTATTGGGAGAGCCTTGACCAGATGGTCGCGCGGATGGATGTGATCAGCATCAACTGCCCGCATACGCCCTCGACCTTCCACCTGATGAACGCGCGGCGGCTGAAGCTGATGAAGCCCGATGCGGTGATCGTGAACACCTCGCGCGGCGAGGTGATCGACGAGAACGCGCTGACCCGGATGCTGGCGGCGGGTGAGTTGGCCGGGGCCGGTCTGGACGTCTATGAACATGGCACCGATGTGAACCCGCGCCTGCGTGAGCTGCCCAATGTGGTGCTGCTGCCGCATATGGGATCGGCCACGCGCGAAGGTCGCGCCGAGATGGGCGAAAAGGTGATCATCAACATCAAGACCTTTGCCGACGGGCACCGCCCGCCGGATCAGGTCGTGCCATCCATGCTGTAAGGGGCCTCTGACGCCCCGGAAAGGGAGGCTGTCATGAAACACGTTCTTCTGACGCTGGTCGCGCTCTGCGGCTTGGCGGCTGCGGCCTCTGCACAGCAGGCGGCGGATTCGGTGGCACCCGAAGCGGCGAGTGCGCGCGCCAAGGCCGAGGGGCGCCCGGTCGTCGCGCAGGACTGGATGGTCGTGGCGGCGCATCCGCTCGCGTCACAAGCGGGCGCGGATGTTCTGGCCGCTGGTGGCACGGCGGCGGATGCGATGGTCGCGGTGCAGGCCGTGCTGGGGCTGGTCGAGCCGCAATCCTCGGGCCTTGGAGGCGGGGCCTTTCTGGTCTGGTATGACGCGGCCTCCGGGCAGGTCACGACGTTGGACGGGCGCGAGACAGCGCCGCTGGCCGCAACTCCGCGCCTCTTTCAGGATGCGACGGGTGAGCCGTTGAAGTTCTTCGAAGCGGTGGTCGGCGGGCGCAGCGTCGGCGCTCCCGGCACGCCCGCCCTGATGGCGCAGGCGCATCTGCGCTGGGGGCGCAGCGACTGGAGCGGGCTTCTGGACCCGGCGATCCGGCTGGCGGAAGAGGGCTTTGCCGTATCGCCACGGCTGGCCACGCTGGTGGCGGGCGATGCAGAACGACTGGCGGTGCATCCCGATACGGCTGCCTATTTCCTGCCCGGTGGCGTGCCTCTGGCAGAGGGTGATACCCTGCGCAACCCGGCCTATGCCGACACGCTGCGCCTGTTCGCCCAACTGGGCACCGATGGTTTCTACACCGGGCCGGTGGCCGAAAGCATCGTCGCGGCGGTGCAGGGGGCTGCGGGCAATCCGGGCGTGCTGGACATGGTCGATCTGGCGATCTACCGCGTCAAGGAACGCGCCCCCGTCTGCGCGCCTTACCGGTTCTGGCAGGTCTGCGGGATGGGGCCGCCCTCGTCCGGAGCGCTGGCCGTGGGGCAGATCCTTGGCATGCTGCAAGGCCATGATCTGGCCGCTCTTGGCCCCGACAATCCCGAAAGCTGGCGCTTGATCGGCGATGCAAGCCGCATGGCCTTTGCCGACCGGGGCCGCTATGTCGCCGATAGCGATTTCGTGCCTGTCCCTGTTCAGGGGATGCTCGATCCCTCGTATCTGCAAGGACGCGCGATCCTGCTGGCAGGGGATGACGCCTTGCCAGAGGTGACGCCCGGCACGCCGGACTTCGACCACACGCTGCTCTGGGCGGATGGCGACACGCTGGAGCAACCCTCGACCACCCATGTTTCAATCGTGGACAGCTACGGCAATGTGCTGTCCATGACCTCGACAATCGAGAACGCTTTCGGCGCGCGCGTCATGGCAGGCGGGTTTCTGTTGAACAATGAATTGACGGATTTTTCCTTCCGCAGCCATGACGGCGGCGTGCCGATTGCCAACCGGGTGGAGCCGGGGAAACGCCCGCGCAGTTCCATGGCCCCGACCATCGTCATGCGCGACGGTGTGCCGGTTCTGGCCATCGGCAGCCCCGGCGGAAGTTCGATCATCGGCTATGTGGCACAAGCCCTGATCGCGCATCTGGACTGGGGCATGAATGTGCAGCAAGCGGTCAGCATGGGCCATGCGCTGAACCGCTTCGGGGTCTATGATCTTGAGGACGGCACGGATGCCGCCGCGCTGGCCGAACCTTTGCAGGCGATGGGTTATGAGGTGAAGATCGGGGCGCAGATATCGGGTCTGCATGCGATTGCCATTACTGCGGATGGCTTGCAGGGCGGCGCCGATCCCCGACGTGAAGGTGTCGCGCTGGGCAAGTAAGCACGCGGCACGCGTCGCTTTCGTGCGCCAGGTCGCTTTCAGACAGGATTGCGTCGGCTGGTTCACACGCGCATTTCTGTGACTGCTATTGATCGGCCAACGCTTGATCCAAGGGAGTCGCAGGCACCATGAAAACACATGTCAAAGCTCTGGTCGTCGGTGGCGGCGCGGTAGGCACCTCGATCGCCTATCATCTGGCACGCGCCGGCTGGCAGGATGTGATGCTGCTGGAACGCGACGAGCTGACATCGGGCTCGACATGGCATGCGGCGGGGCTGTTGCCGCTGTTCAACATGTCCTTTGCGACCACCCATATCCACAAATATTCGGTCGAGTTCTACAAGTCGCTGGAGGCCGAAACCGGCCTGAACGCGGGCTTTTCCGTCGTCGGCAACCTGCGGATGGCGCAGACACAGGCGCGGATGGACGAATACATGGTCTATGCCACCACGGCCGAGACCTGCGGCGTGCCCTATGAATGGATGACACCCGCCCAGATCAAGGACCGCTGGCCCTTGGTGCGGACCGAGGATCTGAAAGGCGCGATCTATCACCCCACGGATGGCTATATCAATCCGGCCGACGTCACGATGGCCATGGCCAAGGGCGCGCGGCAGCGCGGCGTGATGATCGAGCGCAAATGGCAGGCCGACGCCTATCACTGGACCGGGTCCGAATGGCAGGTGACCTGCACCAAGATGGTGGAAAAGGGCGGCAACCTTGTGCCATCCGACGAGCAGATCGTCATCACCGCCGAACATGTCGTGACCGCCACGGGCAATCACGCGCAGCGCACGGCGCGGCTTTTGGGGATCAAATCGCCCGCGATTCCGGTCGAGCATCAGTTCATCGTGACTGAGCCTGATCCGGCGCTGGTCGCCTACCGCAAGGCGGGCGGGCTGGAGCATCCCGTGCTGCGCGATGCCGATGCGAAATGGTATGTGCGCGAGGAACGCGGCGGCTGGATTCTGGGCCCCTACGAGCGGAACGCGCCTGCGCGCTTCGAATTCGGTGTGCCCGACAGTTTCCGCGCCGATCTCTTCCCGCTGGATCTGGAGCGGATCGAAGAGGAATACATGTCCATGATCCACCGGATCCCGTCCTCGGAATCCGTGGGTCTCAAGGATGATTTCAACGGGCCGATCTGCTATACCCCCGACGGTAACCCGCTGGTCGGCCCCGCGCCCGGTCTGCGCAACATGTGGCTGGCCGAAGGCTTCAGCTTTGGCATCACGGCGGCCGGTGGCACCGGCTATTATCTGGCGCAGATGATGGTCGAGGGCGAGGCCGAGATCGACATGGCCGCCCTTGATCCCAAGCGTTACGGCAGTTGGATGACCACCGAATATGCCGCGCGCAAGAACGAGGAATGCTATGAGCATGTCTTCATCCTGCATCACCCCGATGAGGAACGAGAAGCCTGCCGCCCGCTGCGCACCGCCCCCGCCTATGACCGCCAGAAAGCGCGCGGCGCACAGTTCGGCCATGTGAATGGATGGGAACGGCCAAACTACTATGGCCCGCTGGATGCGCCGGACAATTTTGACCATGATGCCCGCAGCTTCCGCCGTGGCGGCTGGTGGCATTATGCCGTTGAAGAAGCGACGGCGATCCGTGAGGGCGTGGGCCTCATCGATGCCACCGCCTTTACCAAGCATCTGGTCAAGGGACCGGGCGCCACGCAGTTCCTCGATTGGTTCACCTGCAACAAGCTGCCGAAGGTGGGCCGGATCAACCTGACCTATGCGCTGACCGATCACGGCACCACGCGGACCGAATACACGATCGTGCGTCTGGCCGAAGATGAGTATTATCTGGTCAGTGCGGGCGCATGGACCGATTATGACGCGGATTTCCTGCGCAAATCCGCCGCCGACAAGATGGGTGATTTCGGCTATGTCGAGATCCAGAATGTCACCACGCAATGGGGCGTCTTTGCCATCGCGGGGCCGAAATCGCGTGATGTGCTGAAAGCGGTGATCAAGGATGCCGATCCCGGCACCGCCCTGTCGAACAAGCGGTTCCCGTGGCTCAGCGCGCGGCAGATCGAGCTGGGCATGTGCCCGGTCAATGCGATCCGCGTCGCCTATACGGGTGAATTGGGCTGGGAACTGCACCATCCGATCGAGATGCAGAACTACCTTTTTGACCTGCTGGAGAAGGCGGGCGCGGATCATGGCATGAAGCTGGTTGGGGCACGGGCGCAGAACTGGCTGCGGCAGGAAAAATCCTATCGCGCCTTCGGCAACGAACTCGGCCGCGACGCCACCCCGCTTGAGGCCGATCTGCCGCGTTTCGTGGATCTGTCCAAAGACTTCCGTGGCAAGGCCGCGATGGAGGCGCTTGGCATTCGCTCCAAATGCGTGACGATCCTTGTGGATGGTCCCGCCGATGCCGATCCCTGGGGCCGTGAGGCGCTTTATGCGACCGACGGCACCCGCGTGGGGCGACTGACTTCGGGCGGCTATTCGGTGCATTTCGGCCAAAGCATTGGCATGGGCTATGTCCGCCCCGATCTGGCGGTGCCGGGCACGGTGCTGAAGGTCAAGATGTTCGATCAGTTGTGGGATGCACGGGTGGTCGAGGACAGCCCCTATGACCCTGCCAACGCAACGATCCGTCAGGACGGATAAAGGGGCAGGGGGCGTGGTGACACGCCCCCGCCTGTCCGGTCAGCCAGCGGCGGCTGTCATTTCATCATAACATTCCAGTGCCTTGGCCGCATACATCATCGAGGGGCCGCCCCCCATCTGGATGGTCATCGCCAGCACATCGCCGATTTCCTCGCGACTGGCCCCGGCGCGGATCAGGGTTTCCACATGCAGCACGATGCAGGCGTCGCAGCGGGTGGCGATGGCGATGCCAAGGGCCACGAATTCCTTGGTCTTGAACTCCAGCACGCCGCCTTCCTTGACGGCTTTGCCCAACCCGCCAAAGGCGCGTGTCGCCTCGGGGATGGCCTTGTTCAGGGCGCGCAACTGGTCGCGGGTGCTGTCGAGCTTGTCATTCCATGTCATGATGGGTCCTTGCCTTGATGTCAGTCCGGCAAGGGATAATCACGGCGCAACCGGGCCCGCCTTGATCCTGATCATGAAACCCGCTCAGGGGCGGCGCGCGACAAAGGCAAGGTTGTTGGCGGGCATCTCGACGACCTGCACAAGATCCAGCCAGTTGGCGTGAATCCAGTCGATGACATCCCAGTCGTCCTTGTAGCCGATCTCAGGGTCCTGCGCCCGCAACGAAGCGTGAAAGGCTGTATCCCCATCGGACGTGGTCTGGCCATCCCGCAGGAAAGGACCGTAAAGCACGAAGCGACCGCCGGGGGCCAAGGCCTGCGCCACTTCGGCGATCAGGGTTTTCGCCTCAAACACGCTGATCAGATGCAGCAGATTGACCAGAACGATCAGGTCCTGTCCGGCATGCGCCGCACCCCAACCCGCCGCGGTCGCATCCAGCGGGATCGCGGGCCGCAGGTTCGGCAGACCGGCGACCGCTGCATGGGCATTGACGGATGCCCGCCGCGCCGCGTCGATATCCGTGGGCTGCCAGTCCAGACCGGGCATGGCGCGGGCAAAGACGACCGCGTGCTCTCCGGTGCCCGAGGCGATTTCCAACGCGCGCCCCGTGGCGGGCGCGTGATCGGCCACCAGCGTGGCAATATCGGCCGCATTGCGCGCGGCAGATGGCGCGAACATGCGCCCGTCATCCGAAGGATGCGCGACCGACGCCGTATCGGGGAGGTTCAGGCGGCGCGACATCTCAGGCAAACCGTTTCGGATCAAGGGCCGCGACCGTCGACGCATCCAGCGCGGGCGTGCGGTCCAACACCAGATCTGCCAGCAACTGGCTTGCCGCGGGGGCGGTCTGGAACCCATAGCCACCTTGCCCGGCGCACCAGAAGAACGACGCCTCCTCCGCATCCGCCCCGATCACCAGCGCACGGTCAGGCGCGAAACTGCGCAACCCTGCCCAATTGGCCAGCATCCTTGTCACGGGCGCGGTCACGGCCTCCTGATAGCGGGCAAGACCTTCGGCCAGCACCATGTCATCGGCCCAGGCATCCTGCGGCTCTATAGGGTCCTCGTCGGCGGGGGACACGATCAGTGCCCCCGCATCGGGTTTGCAATACCAGCTTTCGCCTACCCCATCGACAAAGGGCCAGTCCGCGGGTGACATGCCCTGCGGCAGCGCAATCCGCGCCATCGACCGGCGATAGGGCTGTATGCCCAAGGCAGTCAGCCCTGCCATCTGTGCCACGGTGTCGGCCCAGGCCCCGGCCGCGTTCACCAGAAGATCGCCCTCATGGGTCTGCCCGTCCGCAGTGGTCACACGCCAACCCGTGGCCATGCGCTCGATTCCCGTGACCCGCGCACCGGTCACGATCTGCGCGCCAGCCGCGCGGGCACTGCGGGCGAAATTCTGGATCAACAGATCCGTGTCGATATCCTGCGCATCCTCGCGATAGGCGGCATGGGTGATCGTGTCGCGGTTCAGGATCGGCCACAGTGAGGCCGCCTGATCCATCGTGATCGCGTCCAGCCCCAGATCGGCGCTGTCGGCGCGAAAGGCCTCTTCATGCCCCGCGCTGGCCACCATCATCATGCCGCGCGGCGACAGCACACCGCCATCGGCATGGTGATGATGATCCGCGCTGGCTGCGTTCAGGGCCTTGATCGTGGCATTGCCGTAGTTGCGCAGGAACATCGCCGCCGACCGGCCCGAGGCGTGATAGGCCAGACTGTCCTCACCCTCCAGCACGGTGACATCCGCATGCGGTGCGAGGCGGGCGGCAGCGGAAATGCCCGCGATGCCTCCGCCGATGATGAGGACCCGGCTCATGCCTCCTCCAGCCGGTCCGTGGCGGGGGCGGGCGTGGGGGCAAGGGCCGTCAGCCGCGCGTATAGCGCGTCGTCAAGTGTATAGGTCATGGCCGCCAAAGATGGCGCCAACTGTTCAGCCGAGCGGCCCGAGACGATGGGCGTCGGCCCGGCTTTGTGGCGTGCGGCCCATGCGACGGCCAGCGTCGCGGCATGGACGCCCACATCTGCCGCGATCTCCTGCAACCCGACGGCTGCCTTGTGCATCCATTCGGGCGCATAGCGGCTGGCATAGGCCTGATCCTCGACCAGACGGCCGCTGCCCCCGGCGGCATATTTGCCCGTCAGCAGGCCACCGCCCAGCGGAGAATAGGGGGCGATTGCAATGCCTTGATCGACACAGGCAGGGAACAGCTCCACTTCGGCCTGCCGTTTAACGATGTTGTACATCGGTTGCAGGATGTCGATCCGCAGATCGAATTCGGACGCCACCCATTGTGCCTTCATCACCTGCCATGCGGCGAAATTCGACACGCCGACATAGCGGATCTGGCCCTTCTGTTTCAGGTCTGCCAGCGTCTCAAACGTTTCGCGCAGCGGGGTGTTGTCGTCAAAGCGGTGCAGATACAGGATATCCACCTGATCCATTCCCAGCCGTTGGCGCGAGATGTCGAAAGTTTTCAGGATATTCGCGCGCGTCGATCCGCCCACATAGCCCGCCTTGGTCGCCAGGATCAGCCGGTCACGGTGCGGCGCGATCAGGCGGCCCGTGATCTCTTCCGACGCACCGCCTGTATAGGCATGGGCCGTGTCGAAATGGGTGATGCCCGCGGCAAGGCTCGCCTCGAACATGGCGGCAGAGGCGGCTTCGTCCGCGCGTCCACCGAATTGCATGGTGCCAAAGGCAAGGCGGCTGGCGGGAGTGCCGTCACGGCTGGTCAGGATATGTGTCATGGCGTGAAACTGCCACGAGTCCGGACCAAGGAAAAGGGGCAACCTCAGTCCGGCGCTGTCATCCGCATCTTGCGCAAGGCCCAGACGAGGGACAGCAGGTAAAGAAGGTCCAGCATCATCAGCGTGACCCAGGGAAAGCTGATCAACGCCGCAAGGAAGCAGACGAATCCGACATAGAGATAGCGCACATTCTCGCGTCGGATGGTCAGGGATTTCAGCGACCATGTGGGCAGGCGGCTGATCATGAGCAGACCCACACCCAGCATGTAAAGCGCCACGATGGCATCCGGAATGCTCGGCGCACCGGGCAGAGCGCGGTCAATGAACAGCGGCAACAGCACCAGAAGCGCCCCGGCGGGCGAGGGGACACCCTCGAAATGGCTGGCAGGTTTTTCGCCTTCGGCGGTCTTGGTCCCGACGTTGAACCGCGCCAACCGCAGCACGCAGCACAGCGCATAGATCACGACGGCGATCCAGCCCAGATTGCCCATGTCCTTGAATGCCCAGAAATACATCAGCAGGGCCGGGGCGATCCCGAAGTTCAGGAAATCGGCAAGGCTGTCGAGTTCCGCACCAAGCGCGCTTGCGCTTTTCAGCAGCCGCGCAAGGCTGCCGTCCAGACCGTCCAGCACGGCGGCCAACAGGACAAGCTGCACCGCCACGGTGAAATTGCCGGCCGTGGCATAGCGGATTGCCGTCAGGCCCGCGCAGATCGCGCCGACCGTCACCAGATTGGGCAGCAGCTGCACGATCGGCAGCTCGCGCCGCGACCGGACCGGGGGCATCAGGTCGGGATCAGGCTGTTCGCCCACTGCGTGCTCCTTCCGTCGAGGTCAGGTCTGCGATCACCGTCTCGCCCGCGACCATGCTTTGCCCGACGCTGACCAGCGGGGCCACACCATCGGGCAGATAGACGTCGACGCGGCTGCCAAAGCGGATCAGGCCGAAACGCTCGCCCGTAAGCAGGCGATGCTCGGGCCGCGTCCAGCACACGATGCGCCGCGCCACCAGCCCGGCGATCTGCACCACCGCGATCTGCCGACCGTCTTCCATTTCGATGGCCAGCGAATTGCGCTCGTTATCGACCGACGCCTTGTCCAGCGAGGCGTTCAAGAACTTGCCGGGGCGATAGGCGACGGCCGTCACGCGGCCCGCGATGGGGGCACGGTTCACATGACAATTGAACACGTTCATGAAGACGCTGACACGCGTCAGGGCGTGATCGGCCATGCCCAACTCGGCCGGCGGCACGGCCTTTTCGATCAGCGAGATCACCCCGTCAGCCGGGCTGATCAGCAGACCTTCGCGCGTGGGCGTGGTCCGCTTGGGGTCGCGGAAGAAATAATAGCACCAGACCGTCAGACCCACGCCGATCCATCCCAGCGGCTCCCAGATCAGGAACAGAACCGCCGTGATCGCGGCAAAGATCGCCACGAACTTGCGCCCCTCGGGGTGCATCGGCTTGATGAATGTGTCCAGCATGGTCATGGGGCGTGTCGTCCTTCAGGATGTTGGCCCTTGCCCTACATCCTTGCAGGCGTCAGTGCAATGCGACTGACTGGACAGGCCCTCGTCCTGTCGCGGACCGCCTAGGTCCGGCGATCCGCGATGCGCGCGCCCGCCTGTGTCGCGATCTGGGTCAGTTGGCGCAAGGCCGCGCGCAGGTCACGCGGCGGGGCTTGCTCCAGATCGGCATCTATTCGGCCATGTGTCGCGTGCCAGACGGGCAGGGCGGATTGCAGCAGGGCGACACCCTCGGGCGTGATGGCAAGAAGGCGGCTGCGCTTGTCCGTGGCGCAGGGCAGAACACGCACCAACCCTTTGCGCTCCAGTGGTTTCAGCGCGGCGGTCAGCGATGTGCGGTCCATCGCCAGAAAAAGGGCAAGCTGGCCGATTGTCGGTGGCTCGGCCCGGTTCAACGCCATCAACAGCGAGAATTGCCCGTGGGTCAGGCCAAAAGGCCGCAACGCCGCATCGAACAGGCGACCCAGCGCCCTTGCCGCCCGCTGGCTGTGCAGGCAAAGGCAGGTCTCGGCGACATGTCGCACGACATCGGGGGCAAGGCGGCTTTGGGTGGACTCTGGCATGATAGGTTGATATCAACCTAAATCATCCGGCGCAAGTCCGGGCGATTCCCGCGCGGCCAACGGATCGTGCGGGGCAGACAAGGAGGGATCGGCACAATGGCATATCTCCAACGCAAGCTGCGCACTTGCCTGTGGTTCCCCCGCGACGGCGACAAGGCGGCTGATTTCTATGTTTCCCTGCTGCCCGACAGCGCCATCGAAGGGGGGCATGGTCCCGCAGGCGGCCCGCCTTTGGTGATCGAATTCACGCTGGCCGGTGCACCGATGATGATCCTGAATGCCCAGGGCGCACCCGCGCCCGGCCACGCCGCCTCGATCAGTGTGCTGACCGAGGATCAGGCCGAAACGGATCGACTCTGGTCCGCGCTGACCGCCGATGGCGGGGCAGAGGTGGCCTGTGGCTGGCTGACGGACCGCTGGGGTGTCTCGTGGCAGATCGTGCCGAAACGCCTGTCCGCGATGTTGGGCGACCCGGACCGGGCAGCCGCCGACCGCGCCTTCACCGCCATGCAGGGCATGGTGAAACTGGATCTTGCCGCACTTGAAGCGGCATTCGCAGGACCTTGAAAGGGAGAGACACGATGTATGTGGATGGATTTGTTCTGGCCGTGCCTTCGGCCAACAAGGAGGCCTATCGCAAGCACGCGGCCGAGGCCGCCGTCATTTTCAAGGAACACGGCGCCTTGTCGATGGTGGAAGGATGGGGCGACGATCTGCCCGAGGGGAAGATCAACTCCATGCACACGGCCGTTCTGCGCAAGGAGGATGAAACGGTCGTCTTTTCGTGGATCACCTGGCCCGACCGGGCGGCCCGCGATGCCGGTATGGCCAAGGTCTTTGCCGACCCGCGCATGAACGGCACCATGGAGGCGATGCCGCTGGATGGCAGCAGGATGATCTTTGGCGGATTCGAGGTGATCGTCGACGCCTGACCCTTGGCGGGGCTGTGCCCGGTCTGAACGCGCCCGAGGATGCGGGTGGCAAGACCAGCTACTTGACCATTCTTCCCCGGTGAATTACTTGAGCCACCAGTGCGGGCGTTGTGTAATGGTAAGACCCTTGCCTTCCAAGCAAGAGACGCGGGTTCGATTCCCGCCGCCCGCTCCAAATCCCCTTCCCATGATTGAACTGATGGCATGCCCGGTTGTGGCGGCTTGACTCGTGCTGTCCTCTGGTTAGGATCGTATACAATCCGTGCGGTTCAGATGGTCGCGCCCTTCATTGTGGCAAGACACGCTCCGCCGGACGCTGTGGCAGAAGGAGGAGCTGCCACAGCGGTTAAATCTTGAAATCCACCCTTTCAGAAACACGACACGCAGAAATCGGACGGGAGCGTATGGCGCACCCGTCCGCTCCGCAGGATCACGCCGGTCTGGCAGCAGGGCTGGACCGGGGTCGGGCAAGGACGTAAGACTTCGTCAGAGAGGGGCGACTCTGATGCAGGATCAGGGCGCGACCTCGGACCGCAGAGCCGTTTTCGGCCGGTCCTGCGGGGGCAGATCGCAAGGGGTATGCAGGGCGCTACGCCATGTACCCGCGCCCCCCGTCCATGGCAGGAGGAGCCGTGACAGGGGGCAAAGTCGCCGAACGCTCAACGCCGCACCGCGGCACTGTCTTTGGGAGGAGATGGAGCATGACATTCACACGGATCGGGCTGGTTGCAGCCCTCGCTCTGGCGCCTGTCGCCAGTTTTGCCGAAAGCTACAACGTCACGATGGTGGCGGGCCATCCGCCGGTGTTCCGCTGGGTGCGGATGATCAGCGAAAGCTTCATCCCCACCGTGCAGGCCGAACTTAAGGCGGCAGGCCACACCATGACCTTCTCGGAACAATACGGCGGCGCACTGGCTGCGGTGGGCGAGGAATTGGAGGCGGTCGAGGCCGGGCTGGCCGAGATGGGCACCTGTCAGGCGCTGTTCGACCCGGCCAAGCTGGCCGTGCAGAACGTGACCTATTACACGCCCTTCGTCAGCGATGACGTGCGTCTGATCGCGGACACCGTGAACGAATTGCACCGCACCCATACCGAAATGAACCTGGCCTATGCGGAAAACGGCGTGGTCTACCTGGGCGCGCCCATCGGGATTGACGACTATACGCTGATGACGAATTTCCCCGTCACCTCGCTGGATGATCTGAAAGGGCGCAAGATCGCCGCACCGGGAGCCGCGATCAACTGGTTGTCGGGCACGGGGGCCGTGGGGGTCGCAGGCAACCTGACCACCTATTACAACGAGTTGAAAGCGGGCGTGTATGACGGCGTTCTGGTCTTTGCCAGCGCCGCCCTGCCGAGCAAGCTGTTCGAGGTTGCCCCCTATATCACCAAGATGGGTCTGGGCGCGCAATATGCGGGTTCGATCTGCGCCAATGCGGAATGGTTCGCGGGTCTTCCCACCGAAGTGCAGACCGCCCTTGTGACCGCCGCCGATGCGGCGCAGGTCTGGTATCACGACGATCTGGAAGCCTTTGTCGAAGTCGCCCTGACCAAGATGGCCGAAGCTGGTGCGACCATCACCGAGGCCAGTCCCGAAATGCGGGCGGCATGGGCCGAAAGGATGGACAATGCCGCCGCCAAATGGACTGCGGAACTGGACGCGCAGGGCAAGCCCGCCAGCCTGATCCTTGGCCTTTACATGGAGGCGATGCGCGCCGCCGGGGCCACCCCGTTGCGGGACTGGGACAAGGAATAGGCGCGTCATGCGCCCATTCCTGGCCACGTGCCTGCGCCTTTTGGACGGGATCACCCAAGGGCTGAACGTCCTTGGGTCGGTCCTGATCCTGATGCTGATGGCGCTGGTCGGCGTGGACGTGGCCGGACGCAACCTCATGGGCGCGCCCGTCGCAGGCGTGCCCGAACTGGTGACGCTGTCGATCGTGGCGATCGTCTTTCTGCAAATCCCTCAAGCCTTGCGCGCAGGCCGCCTCACCCGGTCGGACGCCTTGCCGCTCTGGCTGGGGCGGACCCGCCCGACACTGGGCCGTTGGCTGGAAACGGCGTTTGACCTGATCTCGATGGCGGTAGTCTGGGTGATCGTGGCCACCACCTGGCCCATCTTCACCCGCGCGTGGGAACGGGGCGAGTTCATCGGCGCGATGGGCGATTTCACCGCCCCCACATGGCCCGTGAAACTGACGATCCTTGTGGGCGGCACCATGCTGACGCTGCAATTTGGCGCACGCATCCTGCGCCGCTGGGTGGACCTGCCGGAACCGGAGGCCGCACCGTGACCCCGTTTGAGATCGGCCTGATCGCGCTGGCTGCGATGTTCGTGACCGTGTTGGCGGGGCTGTTCGTGCCCATCGCGCTGATGGTCTGCTCGTTCCTTGGCGTCTGGGCGATCAAGGGCTCGCCCTTGCTTGCGTCCAAACTGATGGCGCTGGCGGCGAATGACGCGATTTCCAGCTATTTCTTCGGCGTGGTTCCCCTGTTCGTGCTGATGGGCTTCATCGTGGCCGAGGCGGGGCTGGGCCGCGATGCTTTCGACGTGGCCAATGCCATGTTCCGCCGTCTCAAAGGCGGCTTGGGCGTCGGCACCGTCGGGGCCAACGCGATTTTCGCGGCGATCACCGGAATCTCCATCGCCTCCGCCGCCGTTTTCACCAAGATCGCCGTGCCGCAGATGATCCGCCACGGCTATACCCCGCGCTTTGCCGTGGGTGTGGTGGCAGGTTCCAGCGTGCTGGGCATGATGATCCCGCCATCCCTTTTGCTGATCCTCTACGGCATCCTGACCGAGCAGAGCATCGGTGATCTGTTCATCGCAGGTATCGGACCGGGCCTGCTACTGGCGGTATTCTTTGCCGTCGGTATCGTGCTGATGGCCATGTTCACCCCCGGTTTCGTGGGCCGTCCCGAAGGCGCGCCAGCGGCGTTGCCGCCGCGCGCCCTTCTGGCCAAGGGGCTGCCCATCGCATCCCTGATCGTGCTGGTGCTGGGCGGCATCTACGGCGGCCTCTTCACTCCCGTCGAGGCTGGTGCCGTCGGTGCCATCGGCGCGCTGGTGATCGGCTTTGCCCTGCGCCGCCTGACACTGCCGGGGTTGTGGCGCGTGCTGGTGGAAACCGGACTGGTCACGGCGACGGTGTGTTTCCTGATCATCGCCGCGCAGATGTATAGCCGGATGCTGGCCCTGTCGGGTGTGCCCTCAGGTCTGGGCGCATGGGCGGCCGGGGCGGATCTGGGCTTCTGGGGCCTTATGATCCTCTACGTCCTGATCGTGATCGCGCTGGGCATGATCCTTGACAGTTCCTCCATCATGCTCATCCTCGTGCCGCTCATGCTGCCTGTCGTGGTGCCCATGGGGGTCGATCTGGTCTGGTTCGGCATCGTCACCGTGCTCGCGGTCGAGATCGGCCTGCTGACCCCGCCATTCGGCATATCCGTCTACGTGATCAAGGCCACGCTGGACGACCCCACGATCACGCTGGCCGAGATCTTCAAGGGGGCCGCGCCCTTCGCCCTGATTATGCTGGCGGTGCTGGCGCTGGTCATCGTCTTTCCCGTCATTGCCATCGGCCTTGTGCCGGGGCGCTGAAACCCAACAACAGGAGGGTGCATCATGGCACGCAGATTCATCGACATTTCGGTCGCGCTGGAAGCAGGGATCGCCAGCGACCCGCCGATCATGCTGCCGCAGATCGACTATCTGGATCACAAGATGACCGCAGGCCAGATTGCGGGCTTCTTTCCGGGCCTCACGGTCGATGACCTGCCCGGCGGCGACGGTTGGGCGGTCGAGATGCTGCGCATCAGCAGCCATAACGGCACCCATCTGGACGCACCCTATCACCACCACTCCACCATGGACGGCGGCAAACGCGCCATCACCATCGACGAGGTGCCGCTGGAGTGGTGCATGAATCCCGGCGTCAAGCTGGACTTCCGGCATCTGCCCGACGGCTATCTTGTCAGCGCGGCCGAGGTCGCGGCGGAACTGGAACGCATTGGGCACGACCTGCAACCGCTGGACATCGTCGTGGTCAACACATCGGCGGGGGCAAAATACGGCCAGCCCGACTATGTCGATTCCGGATGCGGCATGGGGCGCGAGGCGACGCTCTATCTGCTGGAACGCGGCGTGCGCGTGACCGGCACCGATGCATGGTCCTGGGATGCGCCGTTTTCGCACACGGCCAGAAAATGGGCCGAAACCCATGACCCCAGCATCATCTGGGAAGGGCACCGCGCCTCGATCGACATCGGCTACTGTCACATGGAAAAGCTGAGCAATCTGGAAAACCTGCCCGCCACGGGCTTCACCATCAGCTGTTTTCCGGTCAAGCTGAAAGGCGGATCGGCGGGCTTTACCCGCGCGGTCGCCATCATCGAGGAGTAGCGCCATGAAACTGGGAACCGTCAGCCATGAGGGCGTGGAAAAGCCTGTCGCCGTGATGGGCGAGGACACGCTTCTGGACCTGCGCGCCGCCGGCATCAAGGTGCGCGACATGGTCGAACTGGTCGAAGCCGGCGCCGAGGGTCTGGAGGCGGTACGCGCCGCGCTCACAAATCCGCCCTTCAGCGCCACCATCGCCCGCACGGATGTCCAGATGCGCTGCCCCATCCGGCCCGTGCAATACCGCGATTGTCTGGTGTTCGAGGAACATCTGCTCAACTCTTTCGCGCAGGCCGAAAAGATGACGGGCCGCCCTTTCGCCATCCCGCCCGTCTGGTACGAGCAGCCCATCTATTACAAGGGCAACCGCATGTCCTTCATCGGGGCGGATCAGGACGTGATCTGGCCATCCTACGCCGAACATCTGGATGTGGAGCTTGAACTGGCCGTGATCATCGGCAAGGGCGGCAAGGATATCGCCGCCGCCGACGCGCCCGGCTATATCTGGGGCTATACGATCCTCAACGATGTCAGCGCCCGCGACGCCCAGATGCGCGAGATGCCGGGGCAGTTGGGCCCCGCCAAGGGCAAGGATTTCGACACTGGCAATATCCTCGGCCCGTGGATCGTGACCGCGGACGAGTTCGCGCATCCCGTGGCGCTGGATATGGAGGTTCGCGTGAACGGGATCCGCTGGGGGGGCGGCAATTCGCGCTCCATGCACCACACATTCGCGCGGATCATCGAGCATATCTCGGCCTCGGAAACGCTCTATCCCGGCGAGGTGATCGGCTCGGGCACAGTGGGCACCGGCTGTGGTCTGGAAACCGGCCGCCGCCTTGCCCCCGATGATGTGTTCGAGCTTGAGGTCGAGGGTATCGGCGTCCTGCGCAACCGCATCGTTCGCCCCTGACGCCCGCGTCGGGATCTGAGTATTTGAAGCAAGATGAAGAGCGCGCGCCTGCCCTTCATCTTGCCAAAAATACTCAAAAAATGGTCGGTCGTCCTCAGACGCGCCAGGCCAGAAGGCGCCGCTCGGCCCAGCCGATGGCACCCGATGTGAGCACGCCCAGGGCCGACAGGATCACCACGCCCGCGAAAAGCCGTTCCAGATCGTAAAGCGAGCCGGCTTCAAGGATATAGGCGCCAATGCCGTAGCGCGCGCCCAGCATTTCGGCCGCGACCAGCAGGATGATCCCGATCGACAGCCCGATCCGCAGACCCGACAGGATGCCGGGCAGGGCCCCGGGCAGCACGATCTTGCGCACGATGGACCACCAGCCAAGGCCGAAGCTTTGCCCCATGCGGATCAGCGTGCGGTCCACATTGTCCACCGCGCCATAAGTCGACACAACCGTTGGCGTGAAGGTGCCAAAGGCGATGAGCGCGTATTTCGACCCCTCGTCGATGCCGAACCAGATCACGAACAGGGGCAGCAGCGCGATCTTGGGAATAGGGAAGATCGCCGCGACCAGCGGCACCAGCCCCGCCCGGGCCAGTGAGAACAACCCGATCATCACCCCCACCGCGATGCCCGTGCTGACCCCCAGCGCCGATCCCACCGCCAGCCGGGTCAGCGAGGGGATCAGATGGTCCCACAACATCCCGGTGGTCCAGAGGTCGCGGAACGTGCCCAGCACATCCGATGGACGCGGCAGCGTCAGGTTCGAGATCACCCCCGCCCGCGTGCCCCATTCCACGAACAGGATCAGCGCCACGATCACGGCGGCCCCCAGAAAGCGCAGGCGCACCGGCTTGAACCCGCCGCCGCGAAAGGGCACCGGGCGCGCGTCATCGCGCACGCCGCCTTGGCCGGTCAGGGGCAGCTCAGACATCGCTCAGCTCCATATCGGCGGCCTCGGCCTCATCGCGCATCAATTGCCACAGCCGCGCCTGATGCGCCTCGAGCGCCGGATCACCCGCCCGCCGGTCCGACAAGGGCGTGTCGATGCTGAGCACCTCGCGGATACGGCCGGGACGGCGCGACAGCACCACGATGCGATGCCCCAGACGCACCGCCTCGGCCAGATTATGCGTCACGTAAACAGCTGTGAAGGGCGCGCGGGTCCACAACGCGATCAGGTCATCCATCAGCAATTCGCGGGTCTGCGCGTCCAGCGCCGAGAGCGGCTCGTCCATCAGCATCACCGCCGGGTTGACCGCCAGCGCGCGGGCAATGGCCACGCGCTGCTTCATGCCGCCCGACAACTGCTTGGGCAGCGCATCGCGGAAATCCGAAAGCTTCGTGCGCGCCAGAACATCGGCCACGATCCGGTCGCGCGCGGCACGCGTCAGCGGATGATCCTCCAGCACCAGTTCGACATTGCCCGCCACCGTCCGCCACGGCAGCAGCGCGAAATCCTGAAACACGAAGGTCAGCGGGTTCAGGCAATCGGCAGGTGCCAATCCCTGTTGCAGCACCGCGCCCTGATCGGGCCGTTCCAGCCCGCCGATCATCCGCAACAAGGTGGATTTGCCACAGCCCGACGGCCCGACGATGCAGACGATCCGCCCCTGCGGGATCGTGAGGGAGATATCGGACAGAACCTCGACCCGGCCATAGCGGTGCGAGATGCGGTCAAGGTGCAAATCCATGTTGGTCCATCCCAAGGGGCGGCACGCAGAGACGCACCGCCCGGTTGTCGTGATCGTGCAGACTTACATCGTCTGCACGTAGGACGGATCGACCAGCATCTCCATGGTGATGCTGTCCTTGACCAGCCCCTCGGCGATGAACCAGTCCAGCTGATCCTTTACCGATGTCGTGTTCAGCGCCGCCCCCGCGTTCAACCGCATCGCCCCGTTGACGATGGACCCGCGCGCCTTGTCATAGGGTTGATCCGCGTTGACGTATTTGTGGATCAGCTTGACCATTTCCTCCATCTCGGCCTCGGATGTGGTCTTGTCGATCAGGGCCGCGTTGAAATCATCGGCCCCTTTCGACAGGGCGCGCAGCACGGCCTCGGTCTTGGCCCGCTCGGCACTGGCGTTGCTTTGCGAGGTGAAGATGGTCGTGACCTGATAGTCAGGCAGGTAATCGGCCACATCGCCGATGATATGCACCTCGGGACCTGCGGCCAAAGGCTTGGCGATATGCGGCACGATGGTCCAGGCGTCGATCTGCCCTGTCTTGAGCGCACCGATGACCGAGCCCACCTTTTGCAGCGGTACGAATTCCATCGTCGCACCCTCGGCGGCGGCGATCTTGGCGCCCATGTAATGGAAGGACGACCCCGCCTGCGTGATCCCGAATGTCTTGCCGTCCAGCATGGCCGGGCTGGTCAGCCCCGCCTTGAAGGCCGCATCCGAGGCAAGGATCTTCTGCCCATCCACGCCCTTCTCCTCGGACAAAGAGCCGCCGATCACCTTGACCGCCCCTTTTTCGGCCAGAGAGATCAGCCCGCCCGAAATCGCGGTGACGGCATAATCGGCATCACCCGATGCAATGGCGACGGCCATCGGCTGGGCCGCCTGAAAGAATTTGAACTCGACGTCGAAACCTTCTTCGGCGAAATAGCCCCGCTCGAAAGCGATGAAACTGGCCGCATGGCTGGTGAAATTCAGCGCACCGATATTGAGTTTGGAATTGGCAAGGGCAGGACGGCCCAGCATCGGCAGGGCGGCGGCCCCGCCCAACAGGCCAATGGCCCCGCGGCGTGAAATTGTCGTCATTGGGTCTCCTCCCCCTTTGAACGCAGATGGAAACGGTCGGTCTGCCATGCGTCAGGGTAGGCAAACCCCCGTCCGGGGGGTCATTCTGCGGGTTCGAACCGGGAAATCAACCCAAGAAAGCCCCCGCCAACCCTGCAACCTGCCCGCGACAGGACAGCCGCTTGCCCCGCGCCGCGCCAGCGCTTAAACCGATTTCGCAGGACAAGAAGGAACACTGGCATGGCCGCACCGGGGATCACCGCCGAGCAGGAACGCGCGAAATCGAAAGACATCGGCGCGCTGGCCGCCCTCTGGCCGTTCCTGCAACCCTATCGGCGGCTGCTGGCCGCGGCTGTCCTGGCGCTGGTGCTGACGGCTTGCGTCTCGCTGGTGCTGCCGCTGGCGGTGCGTCGCGTGGTGGATAATTTCAACGCAGAGGATGGCGCGCTGCTGAACCTCTATTTCACGGCGGCACTGGGTATAGCGGCCCTTCTGGCGCTGGGCACGGGGCTGCGCTACCTGCTGGTCACCAAGCTGGGCGAGCGGGTCGTGGCCGATATCCGCAAGGCTGTGTTCAACCGCGTTCTGGGTATGTCCCCCGCCTTCTTCGAGCGGATCATGACCGGCGAGGTTCTCAGCCGGATCACCACGGATACCACGCTGATCCAGTCGGTCATCGGCTCATCCGTCTCGATCGCGCTGCGCAACCTGCTGCTGTTCATCGGCGGGCTGATCCTGATGCTGTTCACCTCGGCCAAGCTGACGGGGCTGGTGCTCTTGATCGTGCCTGCCGTGATCGTGCCGATCCTTGTGCTGGGCCGCCGTCTGCGCGTCCTCAGCCGCGAGAACCAGGACTGGATCGCGGCCAGTTCCGGCAATGCCTCCGAAGCGTTGTTGAGCGTGCAGACCGTGCAGGCCTTCACCAACGAGGGGGCCGCGCGCAAGACATTCGGCGACGTGACCGAACTCAGCTTCGAGGCGGCGCGCAAGCGGGTGAACACCCGGGCGATCATGACCGTGATCGTGATCTTTCTGGTCTTTACCGGCATTGTCGGCGTTCTCTGGATGGGGGCGCTGGACGTGCGGGCCGGCACCATGACGGCGGGCGCGCTGATCCAGTTCGTGATCTATGCGGTGATGGTTGCCGGGGCGGTCGCGGCCCTGTCCGAGATCTGGGGCGAATTGCAGCGCGCGGCGGGTGCGACAGAGCGTCTGGCCGAGTTGTTGCAGGCCGACGATCCGGTCAAGGACCCGGCCGGCCCCGTGGCTGTGCCATCGCCGGTGCGCGGGCGCATCACCTATGAGGGGGTCAGCTTCCGTTACCCCGCGCGCCCCGAGATCCCGGCACTGGATCAGGTCGATCTGGTGATCGAACCCGGCGAAACCGTGGCGCTGGTCGGTCCTTCGGGGGCGGGCAAGACCACGATCATCCAGACCTTGCTGCGCTTCTACGATCCGACCGCAGGCCGTATCCTGCTGGACGGTGTCGCGCTGGACACGATGCGGCGCGAGGATTTCCGCCACCACATGGCGCTGGTGCCGCAGGACCCGGTGATCTTCGCCACCACCGCGCGCGAGAACATCCGCTTCGGGCGCCCCGATGCCTCCGATGCCGAGGTCGAGGCGGCGGCGAGGGCTGCGGCGGCGCATGATTTCATCATGGCGCTGCCCGACGGCTATGACGCGCAGGTCGGTGAGCGCGGCGTGATGCTGTCGGGGGGGCAGAAGCAGCGCATCGCGATTGCCCGCGCGATCCTGCGCGACGCGCCGGTGCTGTTGCTGGACGAGGCCACATCCGCGCTGGACGCGGAAAGCGAGCGGGCGGTGCAGCAGGCGGTGGACGCGCTGTCCAAGGGGCGGACCACGATCATCGTGGCGCATCGTCTGGCGACGGTGAAGAAGGCCGATCGCATCATCGTGCTGGACCGGGGCCGCATCGTGGCGCAGGGCACCCATGACGCGCTGGTGGCGGAAGGCGGGCTTTATGCGCGCCTTGCTCGGCTGCAATTCACCGACGGGGCCTTTGCGGCCTGAAATAGGACTTGCCTGACACTGCGGGGTGGCAGACACTTTGCCCGGTGCAATGTGACCCGGCATTTCGCGGGTATTGGTCAGGGGAGGAACAAAGATATGGGACTATTCAATTTCTGGAAGAAATCCGGCAAGAAGGTGGCTGGGGGCGGTGAGGCTGCGCCCAGTGCCGAGGCGCTGAAGAAGGAAGTGGCCGATCTGGGCCTTGATACCAAGGGCGCCGAGATCACGGTCGAGGGCGACACCGTCAAGGTGTCGGGGGGCACCCTGTCCGCCGAGGAGCGTGAGAAGGTGATCCTTGCTGTGGGCAATGTCGAGGGGGTCGCGGCGGTCGAGGCGGATGAGGCCGAGGACGCGGTGTTCCACACGGTCGAGAAGGGCGATACCCTGTCGGCCATCGCGAAGAAGACGCTGGGCAATGCCAACCGCTACAACGAGATTTTCGAGGCCAACAAGCCGATGCTGACCCATCCGGACAAGATCTATCCCGGGCAGGTCTTGCGGATTCCGGGCGGCAAATCCGCCTGATCCTGAGAGCATGACGGGCAGGGGGCCGCCTTGGGGCGGCCTTTTGTTTTGGGGAATGTCCCATCGTGGGACATTCTCCAGATTGAATGATTTCAATAGCTTGGTAGCTCGCGTTAGTAATTTTTTAACGAATCCAAGGTGATCTGGCCGCTGATCGCGGGTCTGATGCAGCACGGGCGCGGGCTTGCAGGTCAGGGACGACTTGGCAAACCTGCACCCTGAAGCGGCAGTCTTGGCAGGGGCATAAGTAGCCGTAGGGTGCGTGCTTGCACGCACCACGTCCCGCCCTCCGCATCAACAAATGGTGCGTGCAAGCACGCACCCTACGGCTGATCCCTTGGTCTGTGCCGCCTTAGAAGTCGAAAAGATCGCTCAGGAAGGATTCGCGCTTTTTCTTGTGCGGGCGCGAGTCCTGATAGCCGCGATCATAGCCGCCCTGCAGGGCTTGCGGGGGTTGCGGAGCCGCTTGCGCTGCCGCGCCGATGATCTTGTCCAACTCGCCACGATCAAGCCAGACGCCACGGCATTTGGGGCAATAGTCGATCTCGACACCGCTACGTTCGGCGATGACGAGCACTTCTCCGTCTACAGGGCATTGCATGTGATTTCCCTTCCTCAACCATACAACTTTTTGTCCCTTTGCAGGTAAGGAGTGGCTGCGGGTTTTCAACGGTTGATTGGGTGAAACATCCGCGAGCGGCCGCGCGATCAGCCGCCGGTCAGGCGTGGTCACGAGTCCCAACTGGCGGCATCGGATCAACCGGTGGACTGTGCTGCGGGGTGGGGGGCGGGCGGCCAGCGTGTCACGGGTGTTTTGTGGCCACGATGCCCATATCCGCGGTGACGCAACCTTGCCGATCCGCTGGCATTGCCGGGTGACAGCAGCCGTAGGGTGCGTGCTTGCACGCACCACGTCCCGCCCTCCGCATCAACAAATGGTGCGTGCAAGCACGCACCCTACGGTGCGTATCGACTGCGGATAAAATCCAGCATGGTTTGCGCGTCCGAGACGGTGACCGGCACGCCGGGCGGGTTGTCGCGCAGCTCGGGTTCGGCGAAGAGTTTCACGATCTCGCCATCCTCGACCAGCATGGCGTAGCGCCAGCTGCGCAGGCCCATGCCGGTGCTGGAGCGGTCTACCAGCATGCCCATCTTGCGGGTGAATTCGCCATTTCCATCGGGCAGCATGCGGACCTTTGCGATGCTCTGGCTGCGCGCCCATTGGTGCATGATGAAGGCGTCATTGACGGCAAGGCAGATCACCTCGTCCACGCCAAGGGCGATGAAGTCGTCATGGAGCCGTTCGAAGCCGGGCAGGTGGCTTTCGGAACAGGCCGGGGTGAAGGCACCGGGGACGGCGAAGAGGACCACGCGCTTGCCTGCGAAAACCTCGGCGGTGGTGACGTCGCGCCATTCAAAGGGGTTGTCACCGGGCAGTGCGGGATTGCGCACCCGCGTGCGAAACAGGGCTTCGGGAACACGGGATGGGGTCATGGGGTCTTCCTCCTCTTGCTGATGGGGTCGTGGTAGCATGGCGCAACACCGGGCGCGAGAGGGGGCGGCGGGCCGTTCCGGATGACGCAAGCCATGCTAACGTCACGCCACCTTTGGCGCTGAACACTTGTAACCTGACGCAAACCCTTTCACATTATACCCCGAGGATGAGGTGCGGGCCGCCATGCGGCCCTAGTGGGAGGACCGAGATGGGTTTTGCATCTGTTGCCGATACGCTTGCGCTTGAGCAGGAAATGCCCTGGGCTGACCGGGACGTGCCCAAGACGCTTTACCAGATGCTGTCCCAGACGCGGGACAAGGTGCCTTTGGGCAAGGCTGTCACCTTTCAACTGCTGAGCGGGCCGACCGACAAGGCGGAGACGCTGACATGGACGCAGCTGCATGAGAAGACCTGTCAGACGGCGAACCTGTTCCGGTCATTGGGGATCGGCGAGGGGGATGTGGTCGCTTGTGTCCTGCCCAATTGCAACGAGACGGTGCTGACCATTCTGGGGGGCGCGATTGCGGGGATCATCAACCCGATCAACCCGCTGCTGGAACCCGAACAGATCGCCTCGATACTGCGGGAGACGAAGGCGAAGGTCGTGGTCACGCTGAAAGCCTTTCCCAAGACCGATGTGGCGCAAAAGACGGCCGAGGCCGTGCGCCATGCACCCGGCGTGCATACGGTGCTTGAGGTCGATCTGAACCGCTATCTGACGCCGCCGAAATCGTGGATCGTGCCGCTGGTGCGGCCCAAGAACCCCGGCAACCATCATGCCGATGTCAAGGATTTCAACGCCGAGGTGGCGCGCCAGTCCAAGACGCTGTCCTTTGCCGACAGTGCGGGGGACCGGGTCGCGGCCTATTTCCACACGGGCGGCACGACGGGCATGCCCAAGGTGGCGCAGCATCGCTATTCGGGGATCATCTATAACGGCTGGCTGGGGGGCACCTTGCTGTTCACGCCGGAGGATAACGTGATCTGCCCCTTGCCGCTGTTTCATGTGTTCGCCTGTCATGTGATCCTGATGGCGGTGGTGAAATCCGGCGCGCATGTGGTGTTTCCGACACCTGCGGGATATCGCGGGGAAGGCGTGTTCGACAATTTCTGGAAGCTGATCGAGCGCTGGAAGATCACCTTCATCATCACCGTGCCCACCGCGATTTCGGCGCTGATGCAGCGGCCGGTCAATGCGGATGTGTCGAGTGTGAAGACCTCGTTCTCGGGCTCGGCGCCGCTGCCGCTGGAACTGTTCAAGCGGTTCGAGGCGGCGACGGGGGTGACCATCGTCGAGGGCTATGGTCTGACCGAGGCGACCTGCCTTGTGTCCGTGAACCCGGTGGATGGCGAGAAGAAGGTGGGGTCGGTCGGTATCCGCTTCCCCTATACGGATGTGAAGATCCTCAAGACCGTGGGCGGCGATGTGGTGGATTGCGCGGTGGACGAGGTGGGCGAGATCTGTATCGCCAGCCCCGGTGTCTGGGCGGGCAACACCTATACCGAAGAGGACAAGAACCGCGATCTTTACCATTATGGCAAGTATCTGCGGACCGGCGATCTGGGCCGGATCGACCCGGATGGCTATATGTGGATCACGGGGCGGGCCAAGGATCTGATCATCCGGGGCGGGCACAATATCGACCCCGCCGAGATCGAGGAGGCCTTGCTGGCGCATAAGGACGTGGCCTTTGCGGGCGCGATCGGACAGCCGGATGCCCATGCGGGGGAATTGCCCTGCGCCTATGTCGAACTGGTGGCGGGCGCGACCGTGACGGGGGCGGAACTGGTCGAGCATTGCCGCGTGCATGTGCATGAGCGGGCGGCGCAGCCGAAACATGTCGAAGTTCTGGCGGAACTGCCGAAAACGGCGGTGGGCAAGGTGTTCAAGCCCGATCTGCGCAAGCGTGCGATCACGCGTGTCTACAATGCCGCGCTGGACGAGGCGAAGATGAACGCGCAGGTCGTGGAGGTCGTGGACGACAAGAAGCGCGGTCTGGTGGCGCGGGTGCGGCGCACCGGCGTGGTGCATGACGAGGAAGTGGGGCATGTTCTGGGGGCCTTCACCCGGCCTTGGGAATGGGCCGAGTGATCAGGCCGCGGCCTGAGGTGTTGGGGCGGGCTGCATGATCCTGCTGGTGACCGGGCTGGTGGCTTTGGTCCTGATCGGGGCCACCGTTCTGATCCATTACGAGGTTCTGCGTATCACGGGCAAGATGCTGCCGGATCTGCCCATCCGGGCGCGGCAGCGCGTTCTGGTGGTGATCGTGGCCTGTCTGATCGGGCATATCCTTGAGGTGGGTCTATATGCGGCGGCCTATGCCGCGCTGCTGCACTTTCCGGTGTTCGGCAGCATCGAGGGGCTGTTTACCGGGACGGTGACGGATTATTTCTATTTCTCGCTGACAAGTTACACCACGCTGGGGATTGGCGAGGTGCACCCTGTCGGGCCCATCCGCATCATCGTGGGGTTGGAAGCCTTGAACGGGTTCCTGCTGATCACGTGGTCGGCCTCTTTCACCTATCTGATGATGCAGCGCTATTGGCATCCGGAAAGGGAGCACTGAGTCCTCACGCAACTGCGTTCGGGGAAGGGGTGCACTTTGTCGCAGCTTGGCCTAGGTTGCGGCCAGACCCCGTAACGAAGCGAGAGTGAGAGATGAGCTATACCCCCCCCAAAGTGTGGACATGGACACCCGGCAATGGCGGCCAGTTCGCCAATATCAACAAACCCACCGCAGGCGCGACCCATGACAAGGCGCTGCCGGTCGGCAAGCATCCGTTCCAGCTGTATTCGCTGGCCACGCCCAATGGCGTGAAGGTCACGGTGATGTTCGAGGAATTGCTGGCCGCAGGTCACACGGGGGCCGAGTATGACGCCTGGCTGATCCGCATCAACGAGGGCGACCAGTTCGGCAGCGGGTTCGTTGAGGTGAATCCGAATTCCAAGATACCGGCGCTGATGGATCACAGTGGCGACAAACCCCAGCGGGTGTTCGAATCCGGGGCGATCCTGCTGTATCTGGCGGAGAAATTCGGGGCGTTCCTGCCTTTGGATCACGCGGCGCGGACCGAGTGCCTGTCATGGCTGTTCTGGCAGATGGGCAGCGCGCCTTATCTGGGCGGTGGCTTTGGCCATTTCTACGCCTATGCGCCCGAGAAGATCGAATATTGCATCGACCGTTTCGCGATGGAGGCCAAACGCCAGCTGGACGTGCTGAACCGGCATCTGGCGGAACATGCCTATATGGCGGGGGATGAGTATACGATTGCCGACATGGCGATCTGGGCCTGGTATGGGCAGTTGGTGCTGGGGCGGCTTTACAATGCGGCCGAGTTCCTGGACGTGGCCTCGTACACGCATGTTGTCGCCTGGGCGGAAAAGATCGACGCGCGCCCTGCGGTCAAGCGCGGGCGGATGGTGAACCGGGCCTTCGGCGAGCCGGAGCTGCAACTGCACGAGCGCCATGACGCCAGCGATTTCGATCTGCGCACGCAGGACAAGATCGCGAACGAAACAGCCTGATCCGTCAGGCGGCGGGGCGGAAATAGGTGTCGCGGTCCAGCACGCCTGCCAGCCGCCCCGCCGTGACAAGGCTGTCGCAAAGCCGCGCCTCGGAGGCCGCCGCGCCGATGAGGGCGATGGCCGTGCCGGGCAGGCGCAGCGGGTCGAGTGCGGCGCGCACGACGCTGGCCAGCACCGGCCAGGGCGCCGTGGCCGCAGGCATGGCCGCCGCCGCCGCGAAGGGCAGGTTCGACACCTCGCGCAGTTCTTCCAGAAATTCCGTGGGGTGTTCGCCCTCGGGCGCGAGGGCCAGCAGATGACAGGTCCCCAGTCGCGCCAGATGGCTGCGCACTGTATCGGGGATTTCCAGCCGCCGTTTCAGACGCAGGTGCAGCGCGCCGGGGGTGAAGAGAAGCCCCGCCGGATCGCGCCCCGCCGTGCGATAGAGGGCGGCATATTCGGCATAGCCCATTCCCAGTTCCGCGGCCCGCGCCATCCGCATCCTGACCACGGCCAGCGGCAGGCGTCGGTCCGGCTGTTCGGCGCGGGCGCGTTCCCACATGTGCTTATGCCACAGGCTGACCGGGGCGGGGTCCTGATTGTGCCCGATGCCGGGCGGCGTGGACGGGGATGTCATGGCGGACCTGATGGCGTGGCTGCTGTTCCGGGCAGAGGATGGCGTGACCCGGCCTGCCAAGGCAAGGGGGGACGCGGCACCGTTGCCTTGTTCTGTGGCGGTGTTGCCTGTTTTTCAGGCAGTTTCGGGGTGTCGCATCCTGTGGGCCGCGACAGTCCTTGTCGGTGAAAGACGGCCCGCGCGTGGCCAGCCCATCTGCCCTGTCCCGCACCTGAGGCGCGCCGCGTGGCAGCCCGGAAAGCCGATGATTTCAGTCGGATTGCGGTTGACGAGAGGGGGCCAGACAGCCCATACGCTGGGGCCGAGCGGGAAGGGGCACTGTCCCTTTCCCAAGGTGGCGCGGGCTGCCGAGGGGATCAGAAGGAGGAACCGACGTGGCATATCTTGCCATCCTGATGCGGGTGATCAACCGGATCAACATCATCGTGGGCCATACATTCTCGTGGCTGGCCGTGGGCATTTTCGCTGTGTGTTTCTGGGTGGTGATCGAGCGGTATTTCTTTGGCAACACGCGGCTCTGGATGCAGGATCTGTATGTCTGGATGAACGGGGCCATGTTCACGGCCGTGGCGGCCTTTGCGCTGTATCGCAATGATCATGTGCGGGTGGACATCTTCTTTCGCACGGCCTCGACCCGGGCGAAGGCAATCATGGACCTGATCGGCGTGCTGATCTTCCTGTTGCCCTTCATGTATATCGTCTGGACCTATTCCTTCACCAATGTGATGCGGTCCTGGGGGCGGTTCGAGGCCTCGGCCAATGTCGGCGGGATGCCGGGGCTGTTCGTGCTGCGGAGCTTCATTCTGGCCTTTGCCGGATTGGTTGCGATGCAGGGGATCGCCATGCTGATCCGGTCGATCCTGATCCTGGCGCGGCGCGAGGATCTGATCCCGGAAGATTTCCGCTACAAATACGAGACGGAGTGATCGCAATGGATCCTGTGCTTATCGGCGAGATCCTTGCGGGTCTGATGTTTTTCGGTGTCATCGGGATGCTCATGCTGGGCTTTCCGGTGGCCTTCACCCTTGGCGGCACATCGTTGATCTTTGCGCTGATCGGGATGCAATATGGCGTCTTTGATCCGTCCAATTTCGGCGCGCTGGCGGGACGGTATATCGGTTACATGACCAATGAGGTGCTGGTGGCGGTGCCGCTGTTCATCTTCATGGGCGTGATGCTGGAGCGGTCCAGCATCGCCGAGCAATTGCTGCTGACCATGGGCAAGCTGTTCGGCAATCTGCGTGGCGGGCTTGGCATTTCGGTGATCATCGTGGGGGCGCTGCTGGCGGCATCCACGGGGGTGGTGGGCGCGACGGTGGTCACGATGGGCCTGATCTCGCTGCCGGCGATGCTGAAGGCGGGCTACAGGCCTGCGCTGGCGACGGGTGTGATCTGTGCAAGCGGCACGCTGGGGCAGATCATTCCGCCCTCCACGGTGCTGATCTTCATGGGCGACATGATCGCTGGCATCCATTCGCAGGTGCAGATGTCCAAGGGCAATTTCGCGCCCACGTCGGTGTCAGTGGGGGATCTGTTCGCGGGGGCGTTCTTTCCGGGGCTGCTGCTGGTGGGGCTGTATCTGGGCTTCATCGTGTTCAAGGCGATCACCGATCCGACAAGCTGCCCGGCGACGCCCGTGGCGCCCGAGGATCGCAAGGATCTGGGGCGCGAGATTATGACCGCCTTCGTGCCGCCGCTGGCGCTGATCGTGGCCGTGCTGGGGTCGATCCTGGGCGGGATCGCCACGCCGACCGAGGCGGCCTCGGTCGGGGCTGTGGGGGCCACGCTTCTGGCGGCGCTGCGCTGGCGTTTGAGCTTTGGCGTGCTGCGCCAGACGGCGGTGGCGACGGCGACGATCACCTCGATGATCTTTGTCATCCTGTTCGGGGCGTCGATCTTTGCCATCGTGTTCCGCCAGATGGGGGGCGACAATCTGGTCGAGGAGTTCCTGACACGGCTGCCCGGTGGCGCCACGGGGGCGATGATCGCGGTCATGGTGATCATGTTCGTGCTGGGCTTCATTCTGGACACGTTCGAGATCATCTTCATCGTGATCCCGATCACGGCGCCGGTGCTGCTGGGGCTGGGGATCGATCCGGTCTGGCTGGGGGTGATGGTGGGGGTGAACCTGCAGACATCCTTCCTGACGCCGCCCTTCGGGTTTGCGCTGTTCTACCTGCGGGGCGTGGCGCCGAATTCGATTTCGACCATGCAGATCTATCGCGGCGCGGTGCCCTTCGTGATCCTGCAGATCGTGGCGATTGCCTTGTTGTTCATCTTCCCCGGTATCGTGACATGGCTGCCGTCGGTTCTGTATTGACGCAGGCGCGCGGGATCGTGTGACACGGAAAAAGGCCCGGAGTTTCCTCCGGGCCTTTTGTTTGCGTGACCTGAACGGATCAGATCTTGAAATACTTCTCGCGCGCGGCGACGAAGCCCGCATCGGTGCCTTCGGTCTTTTGACGCACGATGTTCAGCGATTCGATGAAGCTTTCGGTGGTGCGCTTGACCAGCGGGTCGCTGCTGTCGCGCAGTTCGGTGATGATCTCGGCTGCGGCCTTGGCGGCGCCTTCAAGGATGCTGTCCGGGAAGGAGGAGTGCAGCGTCACACCGTGATCGTTCACCAGCGTTTGCAGCGCGCGCGGGTCGTTCGCGGCGAAGTCGGCGGCGGTGTTGTCATATTCGGCGGCACAGCAGCTGCGCACGATCTCCTGAATGTTCGCGGGCAGGGCCTGGAACTTGGCCTTATCCACGACGAGTTCGGTCGCCAGACCCGGCTCGGTGAAGGAGGAGGTGTAGTAGTGTTTGCAGACCTGGTGGAAGCCGAGGGCCAGATCGTTGTAGGGGCCCACGAATTCGGCGGCATCGAGCGCGCCGGATTGCAGGGCTGCGAAGATCTCGCCGGCGGCCATGTTGGTCACGGATGCGCCGATCTTCTGCCAGACCTGACCACCCAGACCGGGGGTGCGGAAGCGCAGCCCCTGCACGTCTTCGACGCCGGTCAGTTCGTTGCGGAACCAGCCGCCGGCCTGTGTGCCGGTGTCGCCCGACAGGAAGCCTTGCAGGCCGAACTGGTCATAGATCTCGTCCCAGAGTTCCTGACCGCCCATGTGGCGGACCCAGGCCGTCAGTTCGCGCGAGGTCATGCCGAAGGGCACGCCGGTGAAATAGGACAGGGCGACGGATTTGTTCTGCCAGTAGTAGGCGGCACCGTGGCTCATCTCGGCGGTCTGGTCGATGACGGCGTCCAGGGCTTGCAGCGGGGGGACCATTTCGCCAGCGGCGAAAAGCTGCACGGTCAGCGCGCCATCGGTGGCGGCAGTGATGCGGTCGGCCAGACGCTGCGCGCCGATGCCAAGGCCGGGGAAGTTCTTGGGCCATGTGGTGACCATGCGCCAGGTGATGTTGCCCTGTGCGATGGCGGGGGCGGCCAGGGTGCTTGCGGCGGCAGCGGTGCCACCCAGCGCCGAGGTTTTCAGAAATGAACGACGATCCATGATGTTACTCTCTCCCTATCAGGACACGGTCTCGTGACGTCCCGAGACCAAGGACGGGCCGTATATAGGCGACCAGCCGGGGGGACGCAATTCAACCCAGACGGTTTCTTCGCCTTGATCAGGGGGATAATTCTCAACCAGAGAGCGGGGTTGGTCCTTGACAGCGGGGATCAGCCGTCCAGCAGGGTCCGCAGCAGGGGATGGGGGAAGCTGCGCCGCGCGGTGACGGCGTAGAAGCCTTCGACGATGTCGAGCGCGAAGGGGGCGGATTGCAGAAGCCCTGCGCGGATCTCGTCGGTCAGAACGACGGCGGGGGCGATGGCGAGGCCCACATCCTCGCGCGCCAGAAGGCGGACCATGGCCATGTCGTCCACCTCGGCCACGATGCGGGCGGTGATGCCCAGCCGTGCGACAAGGCTGTCAAAGCCGCTGCGGATCGTGCTTTCGGATGGCAGGATGACAGGCTCATGCGTCAGCATCGCGGCCAGTGAGGGATGGTGCATGCGCGCGGGTGTGCCATAGAGCCCGATAGGCTGTTCGTCGAGGCGATGGGTGATGAGGTCCAGCCCGCCCTCGCGATGCGGCGGCTCGTTTGTCAGCACCACATCGAGCGCCAGATCGGCCAGCGCCTCCATCAGCACGGCATTGCTGCCGGACCGCAGGATGATCTCGGTCTCGCCGGAGGCGAGCGCGGGGCGCAGGAAGGCCAGCTGAAAGTTGCGCGAGAGCGTCGACTGGGCGCCGATGCGCAGGGTCTGGCGCGCCTCGCCCGTCTGGCGCAGGGTGGCGATCAGTTCCTCGCCCGCGCCGAAGATGCGGTCGGCGTGGTCGAGCGCGATCCGCCCCGCTTCGGTCAGAGTCAGCCGCCGCCCGGCACGGGTGAAGAGAGGATGGCCCAGCCGATCCTCCAACTGTTTGATCTGGATGGACAAAGCGGATTGCGACAGGTTCAGGCGCCCGGCCGCGCGGGTCAGATTTCCCTCATGCGCGACTTCGCGGAAATAGCGCAGATGATGATAGTTGAGATCAGCCATATATTTACTAAACAGAACGATATTGTAAAAACAATGAATTTTTTAAAGCAATCTGGCGATGTTACCTGAGGGCAGTTTCTTCAGGAGCAGATGACATGACATTTCTTCCCTACCTTGGCCCGCTTGTCCTTGCGCTGGTGGCCCTTGATCTGGTGCTGCGGCCGGTGGCGCGCGAGGGCGCGCGGCTGCGCCTGCCCGAAGCTGCGGCCTGCGTGGCGATCCTTGCGGCTGTCGGGGCCGCGGTGATGTTGGCGTTGCAGGGGCCGTCGACAGCCGGTCTGCCCGGTCCGCTGGGATTGGCGTTTTCCGTGCGGATCGACATCGTGTCGGTCGCGATGCTGGGCACGGTGTCCTTTGTGGGCTGGATCGTGCTGCGCTATGCGCGCACCGCCTTGGACGGCGAGGGCGGACAGGGGCATTTCATGGCGACGATGTCGGCCACGCTGGCGGCGGTGCTGCTGCTGGTGAGTGCGGGCAATCTGGTGCAACTGGTGCTGGCCTGGGCTATGGTGGGTGTCGGGCTGCATCGTCTGTTGCTGTTCTATCCGGACCGGCCCCGCGCGCAGCGGGCGGCGCGGAAAAAGACCCTGAGCGGGATTGCGGGCACGACGGCCTTGCTGGTTGCGGCCGGGGTGCTGATCCACGGCTTCGGGACGGCCGATATCGGCGTGATCGCGGCGACCGTGCAGGCGGGGCAGGTGCCGGGCACGCTGTGGCTGGCGGCGCTGCTGCTGGCGGTGGCGGCGGTGTTCAAGTCGGCGCTGATCCCGACGCATGGCTGGCTTACGGAAGTGATGGAGGCGCCGACCCCTGTATCCGCCCTGCTGCATGCAGGTGTGGTGAATGCGGGAGGCTTTCTGTTGATCCGCTTTGCCGATGTGTTGCTGGCGGCCCCCGGTGTGCTGGCGCTGTTGGCGCTGATCGGCGGGTTCAGCGCGCTGGTGGGCGCGGCGGTGGCGCTGACGCAGCCATCGGTCAAGACGGCGCTGGCCTGGTCCACCTGCGCGCAGATGGGGTTCATGGTCTTGCAGATCGGTCTGGCGCTGTTCCCGCTGGCCCTGCTGCATATCGTGGCCCATTCGCTGTATAAGGCGCATGCCTTTCTGGCTTCGGGCGGGGCGGTCGAGCAGGTGGCGCGCATCCGGCGACCCGGTCCGGTGGCGGTGCCTGATCTGCGCGCGGTGATGCGGGCCTTTGGGCTGGCGCTCGTGATCTATGGCGCGGTCGGGGTGCTGTTCGGGATCATGGACAAGCCGCCGCAGACCGTGGCGCTGGGGGCGATCCTGATCTTCGGGGTGGCCTATCTGATCGCGCAGGGTCTGGCGGATCTGGCGCCGTGGCCGCTGACGATCCGCACGGTGGCGATGTCGGGGGCGGCGACGGTGGCCTATTTCTCGCTGCAGACCGGGATCACGGCGCTGGCGGCGGGCACGCTGCCGCTGCCGCCGGCCCCTGATGGGTTGATCTGGGCGACCCTGGTGCTGGCGCTGGCCAGTTTCGGGCTGGCCTCGGTCGCGCAGGCGACTTTCCCGCTATGGGCGGGGCATCCGGCGGCCATGGGCCTGCGGGTGCATCTGATGAACGGACTTTACCTCAATGCGCTGACGGACCGGCTGATCGGTCAGTGGCGCGCGTCGAAAGGATGATGCCATGACGACCCCTTCGCAGCTTTTCACCGGGCCTCAGCTGGAAATCTTTGCCGCCGCGCATGAGGCCGCCACGCTGATCCCGCCCGCCTTTCCCTTGGCGGCGACGGTCGCGGTCAATCCGTTTCTGGGGCAGGCCGGGCAGGGGCGGGCGCAGACGGCGGCCCTTCTGGCGCGGGTGGCGGGTATCCGCATCTTCCGCGACCGGGCGGATTATGCCGCCGCTTTGGCCGAGGGCCGGATGGACCGGGCCACGCTGCAAGCCGCGGCGCAGGCGCGCGGTTTGCGCATGGCCGAAATCGAGGCCGCGTTGACACGGACCACGCCGCAGCCCGCGCCCTTGCCGACGGTGGCCGAACTGGCTGCGGCGCAGACGGGGCAGCGGTTGGCGGAACTGGTCGAGGACCGGATCGGGACATGGGCGGCGGCGCATTTCGATCAGGGGCAAGCCTTGTGGCCGGCGCCGGATGGATCGGCCTATGCCTCGTGGAAGGCCTTCGCGACCCGGGATCTTTTGCCGGGGATCGCGGGTCTGCCGGGGATATGCGGTCGCGTCGCGGCGCTGCCGCAGGACCCGCGCGCGGCCTTTGCCCAGACCTGTCAGGCCCTGGGGGTGACGCCGTGGAACGCGCGGACCTATTTCCAGCGGCTGTTGATGGATTTGCAGGGCTGGGGGCAATATGCGCGGCATATCGACTGGCTGGCAGCGCGGGATGGCGGGCGCGACACGGTGCTGTTCGAGATGCTGGTGATCCGGATGATCTGGGACATGCTGCTGCTGGAGGCCCATGGCCCGCAATTGGCCAAAGGGTGGGAGGGGGCCTTGGTCCGCTTTGCAACCCCAGTGGTTCCCGATCAGGACGATCTGATCGACGAGGCGTTGCAGGATGCGCTGGAGCGGTCCGAGGAGGCGCGGCTTCTGTCGCGGCTGGCGGCGCAACCCAGCCCCGCGGTCGAGGTGGCACCGGCGTTGCAGGCGGCCTTCTGCATCGACGTGCGGTCAGAAGTGTTCCGGCGGGCGTTGGAAGGGGTGGATGCGGGCATCCAGACCATCGGTTTTGCCGGGTTCTTCGGGCTGGCGGCGGCGCATCGCGGCTTTGCCTCGGATGTGATCGAGGCGCGGGCGCCAGTGCTGTTGAAGCCCGGTGTCGCCACGGAATCGCGCGGCTGGGCGGATGATGATCTGGGCCAGCGGATCAGTGCCCGTGCCACGCGCGCCTGGGGACGGTTCCGCATGGCCTCGGTCTCGGCCTTTGCCTTTGTCGAGGCGGCGGGGCCGCTTTATGTGGGCAAGCTGCTGAAGGATACCGTGGCGCGGGCCAAGCCGGTGGCGCAGGACCCGGCCCCGGTGGCCGATCTGCCGCTGGCCGCGCAGGTCGATGCGGCGGCGGCGATCCTTGGGGCGATGTCGCTGACGACCGGGTTCGCACGGCTGGTGCTGATCGCGGGGCATGGTGCCGGGGTGACCAATGCGCCCCATGCCAGCGCGCTGCAATGCGGGGCCTGTGGCGGGCATGCGGGCGATGTGAACGCGCGGCTGCTGGCGGGGCTGCTGAACGATGATGCGGTGCGCGCGGGCTTGGTGGCGAAAGGGATCGAGGTTCCGCAGGAGACGCGCTTTGTCGCGGGGCTGCATGACACGGTGTCGGACAAGGTGACGCTGTTCGAGGATGCGCCCCTGCCGGAGCATGCCGCCGATCTGGCGCGGCTGCGGGTGGCGCTGGACCGGGCCGGGGCCATCGCGCGGACCGAGCGCGCCGCGCGGTTGCCACGGGCGCACAGTCCCGAGGCGATGGCCCTGCGCGGCGGTGACTGGTCGGAGCTGCGGCCGGAATGGGGTCTGGCGGGCTGTGCCGCCTTCATCGCGGCCCCGCGCGGCCATACGCTGGGCGTTGATCTGGGCGGGCGGGCCTTCCTGCATGATTATGACTGGCAGGCGGACACCGGCTTTGGCGTGCTGGAACTGATCATGACCGCGCCTGTGGTGGTGGCGAGCTGGATCTCGTTGCAGTATTACGGATCTTCGGTGGCACCCGCGGCTTATGGTGCGGGCAACAAGCTGCTGCATAACGTGACCGGCGGGATCGGGGTGATCGAGGGCAATGGCGGGATGCTGCGCGCGGGCCTGCCGTGGCAATCGGTGCATGACGGCGAGATGTTGCGCCACGACCCGCTGCGGCTGACCGTGATGATCGAGGCCCCGGTTGCGGCGATTTCGGACGTTCTGGAGCGTCATCCCGGCGTGAAGGCGCTGTTCGACAATGGCTGGCTGGCGCTGATGGCATCGGATGCGGCCGAGGGCGCCGTGCGCCGCTATGAGGCGGGCGGATGGACCCTGCTGGCGCATGGCACGGGGCTGTCGCAGGCGGCGTGACGCAAAGCCCCGTCGCGCCTGAACCGCCCCCTGAGCAGTTGTGAGTATTTGGGGAACGGTGAAGGGGGCGCGGCGGGTTTCGCCCTAGCGGGGGGCGAGGTTCGGCCAGTCTTGCAGGAAGCCGTCACGGGTCAGGATGCCGGGGGACACGGTCCTGCGGTGGCTGGCCTGTGTGAGGCGGACGAAGATCACGCTCTGGTCGGCCTGCGTCGCCCAGCCGACATACCAGCCCCAGCCCCGCGCATAGTCAAAGCTGCGATCCGCACGGCGGGGATAGGCGGTGCCGGTCTTGCCGTGCAGGTTCCAGCCCGCGCTTTGATGGGTTTCAAGCAGGGCGCGGCTTTGGGCCATGGCGGCGCGCGTCACGGGCAGGGCGTCGCGCAGAAGCGCGCGCAGGAAGGCGGCTTGCTCGCGTGGAGAGATGGTCAGGGAGGAGGCGATCCACGCCCGCTCCAGCCCGTTGTCGAAACCGGGATCACCGGAGAGATCGGCATTGCCATAGCCGAAGTCCTGCGCGTAGCGGGTGAGGCTGTCGGCGCCCATCGCGCGGGTCAGGCGTTGCGAATACCAGACCACCGAATGACGCATCCAGTCGGCGGGGGATGTGTCACGCATCCACAGCGCGCCGCCCCAGTCCGGGTCGCCGGGGCGAAAGGACAGGATGGGGCTGTCGGGGCTGGTCAGCACTCCTGCGTCGAAGGCCATGACGGCGAGCGGGATCTTGAAGGTCGAGGCCGGGGTGACGCGGGTGGCGCAATCGCCCTGCTCCAGCAGGGTGGCGCCTGTCTGCGCGTCTGTCAGAAGCGTGCAGAGGGTGCTGGCCTGCGCGGGCAGGGGCGCGGTTGCCCAGAGGATGAGGGCGATGACAGTAACCGCTGCGCGCATGGCGACCCTCCTGTTGATGAGCCGTGTCGGATGGCGGGCAAGGCGCGGGCCGTCCATCGGTGGCTAAGGCGCGAAGCGCAACCATTGCCCGCCCGGCTGTTCGCGTCTGTCGAAGTGGTAGGGCACGGCATCCCAGCACATGACGGTGTCGGACAGGTTGTCAAGAACCCAGGTGCCGGCATCGGTTTCGACCAAGAGGACGGCATGGGGGAAATGCCGCGTTTCGTGCTGGACGATGGCCATTGTAAGGGAGGCGCTGGGCAGTCCGGACTGGACAAGGCGGTGGCGTTTTTCCAGAGCGAAGTCTTCGCAGTCACCTTGGCAGTCATGCGGCAGATTCCAGTATTCCTCGATCCCGCGATCAGGGTCCGGAACCAGATCAATGTCGCTGTTGACCGCTGCGGTCACGCTGGACAACAGGCGGATCAGCGCGGGGTTGAAGGGCAGGACGGCCGCGCCCGTCAGGGCACATTCGGACGGGTGGTCGGTGCAGAACCTGACATATTGGGAGGGAGGGGGATCGACGCGCAGGACCGGGAGGGCAAGGGTGGTGCAAGGGGTTTGTGCAGGCGCATTCCCCGACAGGAAGGCTGCGACGATCCCCGCCATCGTCATTGCCATCGGATTGGTGGGGCGGCGCATCTTGGCTTTGATCCCTGTCGGCACGCCGGAAGCTTACGCCCGGATCGGTCCGGTCACAACGTCTTGTCGGTGCTGTGACCGTTGCAGGGCGCGGGCTCAGTCGTAACGCAGGTCGCGGGCCTTGCCGCGGAAGATGTAATAGGCGAGCGCCGAATAGGCCGCGATGATCGGGAAGACGACCAATGCGCCGATCAGGATGATGAAGAGGCTCTCGGGCGCGGAGGCGGCCTCGTAGATGGTCAGCCTTTCGGGCACCACATAGGGGTAGAAGGAATAGGCCAGCCCCGTGAAGGCCAGCACGAAGAGCACGCTGGCCCCCGCGAAGGGCAGCCATGCGAAGCTGTCATTCTCGGTGGGCAGGCGGCGCAGCACGACCCACATCGCCACGATGACGGCGACGGACATCAGGGGCAGGGGGGCGAGGAGGAAGAATTCGGGCACGGAGAACCACCGCTCCCAGATGCGGGCGCTGACCAGCGGGGTGGCCAGAGAAATGGCCCCCACGCCCAGGATCACGCCCCAGATGCCGCCGCGCGCCCATGACACGGCTTTCCTTTGCAGGCTGCCTTCGGTCTTGAGGATCAGCCAGCAGGCGCCGATGAAGCTGTAGCCCACGGTCAGGAACACGCCCGAGAGCAGCGCGAAGCCATGCGCGGCGAGGCTGTGTTCCAGACCCATCACGTAAAAGCCCAGCATGTAGCCCTGCGCCATCGAGGTCATGATCGAGCCTGCGAAGAAGGCGATATTCCATGCGTTCTTCTTGGGCAGGGCGACTTTGGCGCGGAACTCGAAGGCGGTGCCGCGCAGGATCAGGCCGATCAGCATGATCGCGACGGGCAGGTAGAGCGCGGTCAGGATCGCGCCATGCGCCGCCGGGAAGGCCACCAGCAGGATGCCGACGGCCATCACCAGCCATGTCTCGTTCGCGTCCCAGAAGGGGCCGATCGAGGCGACCATGCGGTCTTTCTGGGCCTCATCCGCCAGAGGGGTGAGGATGCCCACGCCCAGATCGAAGCCGTCGAGGACGACATAGATCAGGATCGAGAGGCCCATCAGGGCGGCGAAGATCACGGGCAGGGTGAGGGTCTGATCGCCAAGCATGTCGGTCATGGGGGTCACTCCGCCGGGATGGACTGGATGGCGCCGCTGACCGGGCGGCCAGCTTCGACGGTGGACTGCCCCTTGGCCTTGCGCCGGGCCAGATAGACCAGCACGCCGATATAGGCGACCAGCAGCGCGGCGTAGATCACCAGATAGGCGATCAGGGTCGAGGCGACCAGCGCGGGGGGCACGTCACCCACCGCCGCATCTGTGCTGAGGACACCGGTGACGAGCCAGGGCTGGCGGCCGATCTCGGTCGTGTACCAGCCCGCGAGGGTGGCGAGCCAGCCCGAGAAGGCCATGGGCAGGAAGGCCCAGAGCACGGGGCGGGGCAGCCCCTCGATGCCACGGCCACGGCGCATGAAGAAGAGGGCGGCCCATGACAGCACGAGCATCGCCATGCCGGTGCCGACCATCACGCGGAAGGACCAGAAGACGGCTGTGACGGGCGGGTGCAGGACGGTGCCATCTTCGGCCACGAAATCGTTGAGGCCCGGCACCTCGCCATCCAGACGGTGGGTCAGGATCAGGCTGGCGCCCGAGGGGATGCCGATCTCGAAGCGGTTCATCCGCGCCTCCTCGTCGGGCAGGGCGAAAAGGAGCAGCGGCACATTGCCCCGCGTGTCCCAGTTGCCCTCCATCGCGGCGACCTTGGCGGGCTGGTATTCCAGCGTGTTCAAGCCGTGCATGTCGCCGGCATAGATCTGCACGGGGATCAGGGCCGCGCCCATGATGGCACCCAGCCGCAGGGATTTGCGCACCTCGGCACCGCGATCCCCCATGACCCAGCGCAGGGCCGAGATCCCGGCGATGAGGAAGCCGACGGTGAGGCCGGAGGCCAAGAGCACATGCACAAGGCGGTAGGGCATCGAGGGGTTGAAGATGATGGCGAACCAGTCGGTCGCATGGGCGACGCCGTCGCGCATCTCGAAGCCTTGCGGCGTGTGCATCCAGCTGTTGAGGACCAGAATCCAGAAGGTGGACATGGTGGTGCCCACGGCGACCAGAACGGTGGCCCCGGTATGCGCCCATCCGGGCACGCGGCTGAAGCCGAAGAGCATGATGCCGAGGAACACGGCCTCCATGAAGAAGGCGGTCATGATCTCATAGGCCAAGAGCGGCCCTGCGATATTGCCGACGCTTTCCATGAAGCCGGGCCAGTTGGTGCCGAACTGGAAGGACATGGTGATGCCCGACACGACGCCCATGGCGAAGGAGAGGGCAAAGACCTTGACCCAGAAGAAATAGGCCTCCATCCACACCGCATCCCCGGTGCGGGCATAGCGCCATTTGAAAAAGACCAGCACCCAGCCCAAGGCGATGGTGATCGTGGGAAAGAGGATGTGGAACGAGATGTTGGCCGCGAATTGAATCCGCGACAGCAAGAGGGTGTCCATCATCTCCATATCGTTGCTCCTTCGGGCCAGAGTGGCCCGCCTTGAAAGAAGGCCCGGTCGGGGGCCCTGAAACCGTCATGTCGCGGGACCGGCGCAAAACCGCTGCCTCGTCGCGACTTGAAAAGCTACATATGGCGCGTTCCTTTTCTGAGGATGCGGCAGGAGGGCGCAGGACGGTCGATTTTCGGGGCTGGGCCGCGCCATTGGCAAAACTTGGGCTGCGACGGGAAATACATAATCTTGGATTATAATTGTGATGAGAAAATGCAACTTAAACTAATGGCTTTGTTTTGTTAGAACAGTTCCAGTTTCCCGGAGGAGGAAGGCTCATGTGACGGGCGGGCATGCCCTTGTCACAAAGACGCGCCACTTGTGGGACACCCCTTTGAACCAACAAAAATCGGAGAGAAACATGGACGGAAATGACATCGGCAAATGCCCGGTCATGCATGCGGCGGTCAACCCGAATGCAACGCACAAGGGCCGCACGAATCGCGAGTGGTGGCCGAATTCGCTGAATCTCAAGATCCTGAGTCAGCATTCCGCCAAGGTCGATCCGATGGGCGAGGCGTTCAACTACGCCGAGGAATTCAAGAAGCTGGACCTCAAGGCGCTGAAGAAGGATCTGGCGGCGCTGATGACCGACAGCAAGGAATGGTGGCCGGCGGATTGGGGCCATTACGGCGGTCTGTTCATCCGCATGGCATGGCACAGCGCAGGCACCTATCGCACCGCTGACGGGCGCGGGGGCGGCGGCACCGGGTCGCAGCGTTTTGCGCCCACCAACAGCTGGCCGGACAATGCCAACCTGGACAAGGCGCGCCGCCTGCTGTGGCCGATCAAGCAGAAATACGGCAACCAGATCTCCTGGGCTGACCTTTACATTCTGGCGGGCAACGTCGCGATGGAGACGATGGGCTTCAAGTGCTTTGGTTTTGGCGGCGGTCGTGCCGACATCTGGGAGCCGGAAGAGGACATCTATTGGGGCAAGGAAGACAGCTGGCTGGGTGACATGCGCTACACCGGCGAGCGCGAGCTGGAAAACCCGCTGGCCGCCGTGCAGATGGGCCTGATCTACGTCAACCCCGAAGGTCCGAATGGCAACCCCGATCCGGTGGCCTCGGGCAAGGACGTACGCGAGACTTTTGCGCGGATGGCGATGAATGACTATGAGACCGTGGCGCTGGTGGCCGGTGGGCACACCTTCGGCAAGTCGCATGGCGCGGGTGACGCGGCGCTTGTCGGCCCGGAGCCGGAAGCGGCCCCGATGCACCAGATGGGTCTGGGCTGGATCAGCACCCATGGCAGCGGCAAGGGCGGCGACACGATCACGTCCGGGATCGAGGGCGCGTGGAAGCCGAACCCGACGACATGGGACATGGGCTATTTCAAGGTGCTGTTCAAATATGACTGGCAACTGGTGAAAAGCCCCGCGGGCGCGCATCAATGGCAGCCGATCAACTGCGAGGAAGAGGACATGGTCGTGGATGCGCACGATCCGTCCAAGAAGCACCCGCCGATGATGACGACGGCCGACATGTCGCTGAAGATGGACCCGATCTATGAGCCGATCTCGCGCCATTTCCATGAGAACCCGGAGGAGTTCGCCGATGCCTATGCGCGTGCGTGGTTCAAGCTGACCCACCGCGACATGGGGCCGAAGGCGCGCTATCTGGGCGAGGAAGTGCCGGCAGAGGACCTGATCTGGCAGGACCCGATCCCGGCCGTGGATCATCCGCTGGTGGATGCGGGCGATATCGCGTCGCTCAAGGCCAAGCTGCTGGCCTCGGGTCTGTCGGTGCAGGATCTGGTGATGACGGCATGGGCCTCGGCCTCGTCTTTCCGTGGGTCGGACATGCGCGGCGGGGCCAATGGCGCCCGTGTGCGTCTGGCACCGCAGAAGGATTGGGCGGCGAACCAGCCTGCCGAACTGTCCCGCGTGCTGGGCGTGCTGGAGGGGATCCAGTCCGCGTTCAACGCGGCGGCCACGGGTGGCAAGAAGATCTCGCTGGCCGATCTGATCGTGCTGGGCGGTGTCGCCGCCATCGAAAAGGCCGCCAAGGATGCGGGGCATCGCGTCGATGTGCCCTTCACCCCCGGCCGGATGGATGCCAGCCAGGAGCAGACCGATGTGGAAGGCTTTGAGGTGATGGAGCCCATCGCCGACGGTTTCCGCAACTATGCCAAGGACATCTACACCGTCCCGGCCGAGGCTTTGCTGATCGACAAGGCACAGTTGCTGACGCTGACTGCACCCGAGATGACCGTGCTGGTCGGCGGGATGCGGGCGCTGGGCGCGACCCATGGTGGCACCAAGCATGGCGTATTCACCACCCGTCCGGGGCAGTTGACGAATGATTTCTTCGTCAATCTGGTGGATATGGACACCGCATGGCAGCCCGTCGACAAGGAGGAGCAGCTGTTCGAGGGGCGCGACCGCAAGACCGGTGCCGTCAAATGGACCGGCACCCGCGTCGATCTGGCCTTCGGGGCCAATTCGCAGCTGCGCGCCCTGTCCGAGCTTTATGCGCAGGATGACGCGAAGGACAAGTTCGTCCGCGATTTCGTGGCGGCCTGGACCAAGGTGATGAACGCGGATCGTTTCGATCTGGCCTGATCCGGCGTGATGCCGCGGGGGCATCCCTTGCGGCATGGTGACAGACAAGGGGGCGGCGCGTTGACCTTTGGTTGGCGCGCCGTTCCTGTTTCGGGGTGACCCCTGTCGCGGCGGCGTGTGGCGGCGGCTGTCATGACCGGTGCAAAGGCTTTACCCCGCAAGCCGTCCGGTAGTATGTGAGGTCAGGGTGGTTCGCATGGACCGGACCTCAGGATCCCGGGGGCAGGAGAGACGATGGCGCGCGACAATCAGGAACGGTTCCGGGACCTTGCGGCCCGGATCTCCGATCTTGCGCCTTATGGTGTCTTTCTGACCTTTGTCGGAGCCTTGAACCTGTTGCCTTACGGGCTGCGGGTCAGGCTGGGCGGATTTGTGTTTGCGCGGGTGGTGGCGCCTCTGGCCGGCTACTGTGCGCGGATCGAGGATAATCTGCGGCTGATCTTTCCCGCCATGACCGAGGCGCAGCGCGCCGCCGTGACCGCCGCTACGGCGCGGAACATCGGGCGGATGGCGATGGAACTGTTGTCGCCCAAGGGGCTGCGGGAGCGGGCGCTGGCCGCCCCCGTGACCGGGCCGGGCTGGGAGGCCATGCAGGAGGCCAAGGCGCAGAACCGGCCCATCATTCTGGTTTCGGGGCATTTCGGCAATTACGACGTGATCCGCGCGGGCACCATTGCGCATGGGTTCCGGGTGGGGGGCATCTACCGCGCGCTGAACAACCCGTATTTCAACCGGTATTATCTGCGCAATATCAGTACCATCGGCACGCCGCTGTTCGAGCGGGGCCGTCGCGGCATCGGCGAGATGGTGCGATTTCTGCGCGGGGGCGGCACGGTGGCGATGCTGATTGATCAGCATATGCACAAGGGCGAGCCGCTGGATTTCATGGGGCAAACCGCGATGACGGCCTTGTCTGCCGCCGAGATGGCGTTGAAATATGATGCGCTGCTGGTGCCCTGCTATGGGATCCGCCGCAAGGACGGGCTGACCTTCGATGCGGTGTTCGAGGCTCCTGTGCCCCATACCACGCCGGTCGAGATGACGCAGGCGTTGAACAACAGTCTGCAAGCGCGGATCGAGCAGAATATCGACCAGTGGTTCTGGATCCATCGCCGCTGGAAGGGCGGCGCGCCGGATGTCTGACCGGGGCCGAGGATGAGCGGGCTGCGCGACAGGCTGCATAATTTCTGGGTGGATCAGGGCTTTGTGCGCCTGTTCTGGAGCAATGCCGCCCAGATCGCGCCGGGGGTTTACCGGTCGAACCAGCCCGACCGGCGGCGTCTGGCGCGGATGAAGGCGCAGGGTCTGACCTCGGTGCTGTATCTGCGGGGCAGCGACGGATCAGCGCCTTACCGGGCCGAGGAACGGGCCTGCGCGGCGCTGGGTCTGCACTTCCACAGCTTCAACATGAGCGCGCATCGCCTGCCGCCGCGCGAACGGGTGCTGGCGCTGATCGCCCTGTTCCGGCGGATCGAGAAGCCGTTTTTGCTGCATTGCCGCGCCGGGGCGGATCGCACCGGGCTGGCGAGTGCCATCTATCTGCTGGCCATCGCGGGGCGCAGCGTGGAGGAGGCCAAGGCGATGTTGTCGGCGCGGTTCGGGCATTGGAGCTGGTCCTCGACCGGGGTGCTGGACCAGATGCTGCATGCTTATGCGGCGGATCAGCGGGGCAGCGGGATCGGGTTCGAGGATTGGGTGCGCGGGGTCTATGACCCGGTGGCGATCACCGCGGCTTTCGATGCCATGGGTCTGGGCGAGCGGATCAGCCAGACGCGCGGCTGAAACGCAGGGTGTTTTCGTCAAAGCGCAGGCCGATCCGGCCCGCCATCTTGTGAAAGCTGCGGATCAGCGCGATCCGGTTCAGGCGGGTGGATGCCGAGCGGAAGGGGATGGCGTGAATATCGCCGAAGCCGTCGATCAGCACCAGTTGCGGCTGCCCCCCACGTTGGCCCAAGGCGATGTTGGCGGCTGTCATGTCGCCCGCGACGATGCCTTGGGCGAACATGCGCGCGGCGAATTGATCCAGCAGGGCGATCGTCTGCGCGTCAAGCGGGCCTGCGGCGGCCATGGATTTCAGGGTGCGCCCCAGCGCCTCACCCGGCATGGCGATGCGTTCCACCGCCAGAACCGGGCCGATGTCGGAGTCGCAAAAACCGTAAAGGTTTGGGATGGGCAGATCATCCGTCGGTGTGCCGGACAGGCGCGCGCTATGATAGCAGTCGCTTTCCTTGAAGAACGGATGCCAAAGCGTGCGGGGGGCCAGTTTCAGCATCAGGCGGCGGAAATTGCGCAGATCGGCAAGGGTCAGACGAATGGCTGCGCCTTCGGGCAGGCCCAATGCCGCATGGAGAGATTTGGGGGCCTTGAACAGAAGATCCGGAAAATCGGGGTGGTCATAGACGAGCCGGTCCTGTCCGTTGGCCACCGGCCCGCGTGCCGCCAGTGCCAGAGGGGCTGCCGGAAAGGCCATCGCGGCTGGCACGGCTGCGTCCGTCATGCGCCGCCCTGCCGGCTGTCGGGCAACGATCCCGCGCGGTGCCCTTCGAGCAGGGCGCCCCAGTCGGGATCGGTCCAGTGCAGGTCGGGCACCTTGCCCTTTTCCTTGATGAGCGAGCGTTCCAGCCGTTGCAGGTTTTCTTGTATCCAGCGGCCCTGCGGGCGGCGTTCGCATTTGTCGAAGTCGATCAGCCAGATCCGGCCATCCGTATCCAGCAGGATATTGCGGCAGTTCAGGTCCGAGTGATGCACGCCCAGACGGTGCATCCGGGCGATGACGGCCCCGATCCGCATCCAGTCGGCCACGGGCAAGGCCCCTTCGGCCAACAGGTCGGCCAGTGGCCTTGTGTCGGGGATGCGCTCCATCAGCAGATCGGCACGGTAGAAGGGCCATGCGGGGCTGTAGCGCGCGGCCACGGGGCGCGGCACCGGCAGACCCTGCGCGTGCATCCAGTCGAGCAGGGAGAATTCCCGCATCGCGCGGCTGTTCTCGACCGGCTCGCGCCAGTAGCGGTCCTTGATGACGCGTCCGACCATGCCGCCGCGCCAGTAGTGACGCAGCACCATGTCGCGGCCCTGATGCCGCAGGAACCATGCTGTGTTGCGCCCGGTGGAGGTGCCCGTCAGGTGCCCTGTCCGTTCCAGCCAGACCGGGTCGAACAGGCCCGGTTCCACCGCAGGCAGAAGGGTGGCGTCATGCCAGATCACGCTGGCGCCGATATGTGCTGTGCGGATGTCGGCCATGCCTTGCGCCTTGTGCCTCAGCGCCACAGCTCGTCGACCCAGGCGACCGGCAACACCCGGCGATACCATTTCCCGCTGCGCCCGATGATGGCGTCGGGGGGGTTGGGCTTGCCGTGGAACACGACGACCTTGGCGCCCTCGGGGATGCGGGCGGGTTTGAAGAAGCCCATGATGCCGGGGTGCATGCAGTGGCGTTTGAAGCTGACGCACCAGCCCTTGGGCCAGTAGGTCATCTTGCCCTGGCGCGAGAAATAGGTGGTGACGAATTCCTGCTCGTTGCGGTAATCGGCCTGCGCGGAGTCGAGCGATTTGGCCAGATAGGCGATCAGGTCGCCATGCGCGCCTGCGGTATAGCGGAAGACGGAGGTATTGCCCGTCTCGTCGCGCTTGTCCCATTCCTTGATGACGATGAAGTCACCCGGCGGGACGAAGAAGGCATCCAGCGGGCCGGTGATGACGATATCCACGTCCAGAAACAGCGTGGGGCCGGTCAGGTCATAGAGCGGGGCGGCAAAGACCGTGACCTTGAGCCAGCCATGCAGGCGTGTCCAGCCGGTGGCCGCGTCGAATTCGGGGATGCCGATGGCGGGCAGGGGATGGGTTTCGATCGCAGGATCGATGCCGGTGGTGTCATCGGTCAGGCAGACGAAGCGGTAGGGCCGCGACATGTTGCGCCGCACCATCGAGGCCAGCTTGTTCACATAGTCGGGGCCATATTTCGTGCCCCATTTCACGCAGAGGATATTGACGGGTTCCATCGCCTTGCCTTTGGGCCAGCCCCAGGCAACGCGCCGGGCCGATTGTCGGCCTGCAACCTGTCAGGTCTTGTGCGCCGTTGCAAGTGTGGCAGGGCCGCGCGCCACCTGTCGGCACGCCCGCGCCACCTTGCCCCGGCAGGACGATTGGGGCAGTGTCCGGCGGATGACTTTGTGTGCGCAGGATCGGCAGGGGACAGGCAGGATGACCAGTGGGCAGGATTGGGTGACGATCGTCACCGTTTCCTACAACAGCGAAAGCGTGCTGCCGGTCATGCTGTCCTCGGTCCCGGAGGGCGCGCGGGTGATCATTGTGGACAATGCCTCGAACGACCGTGCCTTGTTGCACAAGATTGCATCGCAGCACGGGGCGCGGGTGATCGAGATGGAGCGCAATGCGGGATTTGGCGTGGCCTGCAATGCGGGTGCGGCAGCGGCCGAAACCGAGTATCTGCTGTTTCTGAATCCGGACGCGGCCTTGCAACCCGGCGCGCTTGACGCGTTGCGCGAGGCGGCGGGGCGGCATCCTGCGGCGGCCGCCTTCAACCCGCGCATCACGCATGAGGATGGATCGGTCCATTTCAAACGGCGCAGCAACCTTTTGCCGCGTCGCGCATGGCTGCCGCGCGGCTGGCCCGTTCAAGAAGGTGAGGTGCCGGTTCTGGTGGGATCGGCCATTTTCATGACAAAGGCCAATTTTCAGGCCGTGGGCGGGTTCGATCCTCATATTTTCCTGTATTACGAGGATGATGACCTGTCCTTGCGGCTGCGCAAGGAGATCGGCCCGCTGATCTTCGTGCCGGGGGCAGAGGTGATGCACCGGGGAGGCGCGTCCTCGGCCCGGTCGGTGGCGGTGGCGCGGATCAAGGGGCATCATCTGGGCCGCTCTCGCGTCTATGCGGCGGTCAAGCATGGTGTGCGCTGGGGACGGTTGGCCGCGCTGCGGGACGCGGTTCTGGCTGCGCTGTCGCCGCTGGTGCTTGTGTCGGCCCGCAAACGCGCCAAGGACTGGGCGCGGCTGCGGGCGACGATCCGGGGCTGTTTCAACCCGACGGCCGATTGACATGATTTGCGACAGAACAGGACAGAACACATGACCATCACCACGGCGATCATCGGATTGGGTATCATGGGGCGGCGGATGTTGGAGCATATGCTGAAGCATCCGTCCTATGAGCCGGCGTTTCTGTGGGATCCGAATCCGGCCAACATGGCGCTGGCGCGCGAGATGGCGCCGGGGGCGAGCTTTGCGCAGAGTGCCGAGGCGGCGATGGCGGGGGCGGATCTGGTCTATCTGGCCTGTCCGCCGGGGCCGCGCAGGGAGTATGCCTTGGCGGCGGCGGCGCAGGGCAAGGCGCTGTTTCTGGAGAAACCTCTGGGTGTGGATATTGCGGCGAGTGCCGATCTGGTGGAACGGATCGCGGCGGCGGGCGTGCCTGCGGCGGTGAATTTCACCCAAGCCGCAGGGGCGGCGCTGACGGATGTGGCGGCCGATGCGCGATCCGGGCAGATGGGCGCGCTGGCCGGTGTTGATATCGTTGTGACATACGGAGCATGGCCACGCGCATGGCAAATGGGGGCGGAATGGCTGCGTTTTCGGGATGAAGGCGGGATGACGCGCGAGGTGATCTCGCATTTCCTGTTCTTCTCGGAGCGGATTCTGGGGCCGTTGTCGCTGGTCTGGGCAAGGCCAAGCTATCCCGCAGATCCCAAGCTGTGCGAAACGCATATGCTGGCGCGGCTGGAGAATGCGGATGGTTTGCCGGTTTCGGTGCTGGCCTCGGTGGGCGGGGCACAGCCGGACCGGCAGGAGGTCACGGTGAAGGGAACACAGCGAAGCCACCGGATCGCGGATTTCTATGCGGTGTCCACCTCGGACGGGGGCACGTTCCAGCGCGTGACGCCGGAAGGGATCGACCCGCGCAGCACCAGTCTGCGCGCGCAGCTGGATGATCTGGAGGCGATGATCGCGGGGCGTCCGCATCGTCTGGCCACGCTGGAGGAGGCGTTGCGGGTGCAGCGGTTGATCGAGGGGATGCTGGCGGGCACATCCTGAACGGGCCCTCTTGATCCTGTCACGTGGCCGTGGAAGCCTGCGCGCAAAAGATCAGGGAGGATCACCATGACCGACGCGCGCCCCATCCTGTGGGAGCCTGATGCTGCCCGTGCCGAGGCGTCAACATTGGCGCAGTTCATCCGTTGGCTGAAGGCCGAGCGCGGGCTGGCGTTTGCGGATTATCACGCACTGTGGGACTGGTCGGTCACGGATCTGGAGGGGTTCTGGACGGCGATCATCGGGTTTTTCGATCTGCCCGTATCGGGGTGGTCCGAGGTCTTGCCGGAGCGGAAAATGCCCGGCGCGGAGTGGTTTGCCGGGGCCGAGACGAATTTCGCGCGCCAGATGCTGCGCCATGCGGTGACGCGGCCGGATGATGTGGCGGTGATCCTGCAATCCGAAACCTTCGGGCGGCACGAGGTCACATGGGGCCAGTTGCACGCGCGCGTGGGCGCGGCGCAGGCAGCGTTGCGGGACATGGGGGTGGGGCAGGGTGACCGGGTTGTTGCGGTGCTGCCCAATGCGGTCGAGGCTTTGGTGGCCTTTCTTGCCACCGCCTCGCTGGGGGCGGTGTGGTCGCTCTGTGCGCCGGATATGGGGCATGTGGCGATATTGGACCGTTTCCGGCAGATCGAACCCAAGGTGCTGATCGCGCAGGATGGCTATGTCCATGCGGGCAAGCGGATGGACCGGCGCGCGGTGCTGGAGGGGATCGCGGCGGGTCTGCCCACGCTGGCGCATCGGGTGATGGTGCCGGCGTTGTTCGATCTGCCCGAAGGCTGGACCGATTGGGCCGTGATGGAGGCGGCGCCGCAGGTGCCCGCCTTCGTCCCGGTGCCTTTTTCGCATCCGGTGTGGATCGTCTATTCCTCGGGGACCACGGGCAATCCCAAGCCGATCGTGCATGGGCATGGGGGCGTGCTGCTGGAGGGGGCCAAGCAATCGTTGCATCAGGACCTGAGCGCGCGGGACCGGTTCTGCTGGCTGACCTCATCGGGCTGGATCATGTGGAACGCGCAATGGGCGGCGCTGGGGCAGGGGGCGGTGGTGGCCCTGTTCGATGCCGCCCCGCATCACCCCGACATGCTGGAGGCGTGGCGGCTGGTGGCGCGGGAAGGGCTGACTTATTTCGGGGCAGGTGCGGCGTTTTTCATGGGCTGTCAGAAGGCGGGTGTCCGGCCCGGTGAAGCCCTTGACCTGTCGGCGCTGCGGTCCATCGGGGCGACGGGATCGCCGCTGAGTCAGGAGGGCTATGACTGGGTCTATGGTCAGGTGAAGCGCGATGTCTGGCTGGCGCCGATTTCAGGGGGCACGGATCTGGCGGGGGCTTTTGTCTGCGGCAATCCGATGATGCCGGTGCGGGCAGGCGAGATGCAGTGCCGCGCGCTGGGCAATGCGGTGCGCGCCTTTGACGAGGGCGGGCGCGAGGTCGTGGGGCAGGTGGGGGAATTGGTCTGCACCGAACCCTTGCCGTCTATGCCGCTGTATTTCTGGGGCGATGAGGACGGGTCGCGGCTGCATGAGAGTTACTTTGACACCTATCCCGGCATCTGGCGGCATGGCGACTGGATCGAGTTCACGCCGGAGGGCGGATCGGTGATCTATGGCCGGTCGGATGCGACGATCAACCGGCGCGGGCTGCGGCTGGGCAGTTCCGAGATCTACCGCGCGGTCGAGGGGCTGGATGCGGTGCTGGACAGTCTGGTGATCGATCTGGAGTTTCTGGGGCGCGAGAGTTTCATGCCGCTGTTCGTGGTGCTGCGCGAGGGCGTGGCCTTGGACGATGCCCTGCGCGGCCAGATCCGCGATGCAATCCGGCACGCGGTTTCGGCGCGGTTCCTGCCGGATGAGATCGTGCAGGTGGCCGAGGTGCCGCGCACGCTGTCGGGCAAGAAGCTGGAAGTGCCGGTGAAGAAGCTGCTGCTGGGCGGCGATCCGGCGCGGGTGGTCAATCGCGATTCCATGGCGAACCCTGACAGTTTCGATGCCTTCATCGCCTATGCGGCGGCGCGCGCGGCCTGATACTTTCTGCGCCTTGCCCAAAATGAAACCGCGCCGGAGTGATCCGGCGCGGTTGTGTCTTTCGGGCCTGCCCGTGTCAGAAGCTGAGGGCGAGGCTGCGGTGATTGGCGGTGCAACTGGCCAGAAACAGGGCCTGTTCGCGTGTCAGGCGTTGTTCGTAGCGCACACCCATCGTGGCCCGCGTGTCGTCGAGGAAAGCCTGCAGGCCGGGCAGAACCGACGCCTCGGCGGCGTTGCGCCAGCCCGCCTGCGCCTCATACTCGGCGAGGGCGCTGTCGAACTCCTCCAGAGCTTCGGCGCGGTTGTCCGGGTCGCGTTCCAGAACGCGGCGCGCGGCCCCCAGATCCGAGCGGATGTCGCCGGCCCCTTCGATGTCGCGGAACTGGTTCGCCAGCGCATCGAGAGCCGTGGCCGTCGCGGCAGGATCGCCGTTTTCGACATCGGCGCGCAGGGCGCGGAGCGGATCGCCAAGGGCGTTGAAGGCGGCGTTGCCCCGCAGGACGGCTGCGACCTCGGCCACGGCCTCGTAGGTGCTGTCACCGATGCGACGGGTGGCCAGACGGGCCTTTTCCTCGTCATCGGTGAGCGCCTTGAAGGTGTCGTGGATGGGGTCCCATGTTTCGGGGATCTGGGCTTCGAGGGCGGCGATGGCCGCTTCCAGTTCGGCCTTGCGCTCTTCCAGCACGAGCACACGGCTTTCGCTGGCAGCTTCGCGGACGCGGCCCATCTCGGTGTTGATGTCGGCCAGATCCTCCTGATGGTTGCGGATACGCTTTTCGATGTCGCGGACCCGTTCAAGATACGGGCGATATTCCCCCGCTGCGGCCTGCACGGCGGCTGCCTTTTCCGGGATCAGGGCCGCTGCTTGCGGGAAGTCGGCGGCATCCTCGGCGGCGCTGCGGAGATCGCGCGCCAGATCATCCGGCAGGGCCGACAGGTCCAGACCGCCCAATGCCGCGATGGCCCGTTCCGTGCGCCCGCCATCCGATTGCAAGCCCGCCTGCACATAGTCGTCCATGCAATATTGCAGGCGCGGGTTGCGCGGCGGCGGCGAGGTTTCGGACAGGTAGCTGGACCGGTTGGGCACATAGTTCACCAAGGGCGGATAAAGGCCCACGATGAGCAGCGCGATCAATTGCAGGGTGATGAAGGCCACGACGCCCTTGTAGATCTGCATCGTCTTGACCGCCGCAGGTGCCACACCGCGCAGGTAGAACAGTGCAAAACCGAAAGGTGGCGTCAGGAAGGAGGTCTGGATGTTCAGGCCGATCATCACGCCCAGCCAGACGGCGGTGATGTTGGCCGTGGGATCGGCCAGCAGGATCGGGGCCACGATGGGCACCACGACGACGGCGATCTCGATGAAGTCCAGAAAGAACCCAAGGAAGAAGATCACCAACATCACGATCAGGAACTGGGTCCAGAACCCGCCCGGCAGGCCGGTCAGGAAGTCGCGGACCAGTTCCTCGCCGCCGAAGGCGCGGAAGGCGGCGGTCAGCATGGCCGCGCCCAGCAGGATCACGAAGACAAGCGAGGTCGTCTTGGCCGTTTCCAGCATCACACCGGTCAGCGTGTCGTCGATGCGCATCACGCGGATGCCCGACCAGATCAGCGAGACGATCATCAGCAGGGTGCCGAAGGCGCCGATGTAGAGCCCCGTCATGTCCTCGGGCGTGGTCGCGGCCTTGAGGTTCATCGGGTAATTGGCCAGCGCGAAGGCGATCACGCCCAGCCCGACCAAGGCCAGGATCGCCGGCACATAGGTGCGTTTGCCGCTGGTGTTCAGCCGGTAGCCGGCCATGATCATGGCGCCTGCGGCCCCGATGGCCCCGGCCTGGTTCACGGTGGCGATGCCCGCGATGATGGAGCCTAGCACGAGGAAGATCAGGGTCAGCGGCGGGACCAGGGTCAGTGCGACATTGCCCCAGAAGGCCAGGCTCATCTCTTCATCCCGCGGCACCGAGGGGGCCTTCTTGGGATTGATCAGCGCATAGACCAGAATGTAGAGCATGTAGATCAGCACCAGCAGGAAACCCGGCACCAGAGCCCCGAGGAACATCTCGCCTGCGCTGGTTGAGGACACGTCGAAGACCGAGGGCATCTGCAATTCGCCCGTGGCTTCCTTGTGCAGAAGCTTGCGCGCCGTGGACGCCTGATCCGTGGCCGAGGCCAGCTGATCGGCCAGAATGATCAGCACGATGGAGGGTGGAATGATCTGCCCCAGCGTGCCCGAGGCGGCGATGGTGCCGGAGGCCAGCGAGGGCGAATAGTTGTTGCGCAGCATCGCGGGCAGCGAGATCAGACCCATCGCCACCACGGTGGCGCCCACGATCCCGGTGGTGGCGGCCAGAAGCGCACCCACGAAGACGACGGAGATGCCAAGGCCGCCCGGCACCGGGCCGAAAAGCTGCGCCATGGTGACCAGAAGGTCCTCGGCGATCTTGGAGCGCTGGAGCATGATGCCCATGAAGATGAACAGCGGAATGGCAATCAGCGTATCCCTGTCCACCTCCCAGTAGACACCTCGGAGGTTGGTGACCCCCGCCGACAGCCATTGCTGCGGCCCGCCCGAGTGGAAATAGGCATCCGTGCCGCCGCCGAAGAAATATCCTGCCCCGGCCGCCAGAGCGATGGTGATGATCGCGGCCCCCGGAAGGGCGAAGGCCACCGGATAGCCCGAGCCAAGGGCCCAGGCCATGATCAGCAGCAGGATCGCGAGAAAGAGAAGCTCCATGGTCAGACCTCAGTGCGCAATGGGTTGATGCTCGCGATGTCCAGGTTCGTCCCGGATATCCGCCACTGCTTCGAACAGGTAGCTCACGAACTGGATGATCATGGTGATCGCGAAAATGGCCAGAAACGCAGCCATCTGGTATTTGATGAACATGCCGACAGCGCCGGTCTGGGTGATCTCGAAATTGGCCACGGGGGCGTTGATGATCGCGGTTTTCCCGTTCAGGCCGATGGCGAGGATCACGGCGCAGGTGGTGACACCCAGCAGGATCGAGCCCCAGGCGTTGACCATACCGCGCTTGCGCGTGCTGAAGCCGGAATAGAACACGTCGACGCGGACATGGCCTTCGTCGAACAGCGTATAGGCCGAGGCGAAGAGGAACAGCGCCGCATACCAGTAGCGCACCAGATCGCCCATCAGCGCCTGTTCATAGGAAAAGACGAAGCGCAGGAACACGATCAGCAGTTCGGCCACCACGATCAGCAGCGTCAGCCATGTGAAGCCCAGCGTGCGGGTGAACAGCGCCACGACAAAGCCAAGCGCCACGAGCGGCATGTGGATATAGGGTCCGACATAGGCGGATCGTCCCAGCGCGCGGCTGGTGTCTTCGGAGAAGAACAACGTCAGCATGTTCTCGACCCGCATTTGTGCGATGGCCGCATCGACAATGCCCACGAAGAGGACGGACCAGAAACAGGCGCGGATCAGATAGAGGTTGAAGCGGTGCAACCGCCGCCCGTCCGTGCGCAGCGCAGTGGTGCCGGTGGACAGCACATAGAAGGCACCAAGCCCGAGGCAGACGGCATAGATCAGGATCGGGACGATCGCCCCGCTGGCCGCCCTGCCGCCGATGGCTTCGGCCAGCGTGGGTGTGCCATAGCCGATATTGACCGCATTGTTGATGAGAAAGGCCGACATAATGGCCAGAATGGTCCAGCCCAGCAGGCGTATGCCCGGTGCCGATCTTGCATGGCCCCCGGCCTGCGCGGCCGTGATCGATTGTGCCATGATGTCCCCCGTTCACGTTACTGTCGTCCCGCGTCTCCGGCCACCCCCCAAGGATGCGCCGCCGCAGGTCTCATTCGCGCGACAAGCGGGGCGCATTGCTGAGCCCCGCTTGCCTTCAGGTCAGAGTGATGCCTTAGCCAAGGCCGAGGATACGGTTGCGCTGGTTCAGGAAGTTGCCTTCGAACTGTGCGATCGTGCCGCCGATTTCCTTGAGCTTGGCCTGGAAGTTGTCGTCGACGCGCTTGGCCAGATCCGAATGGTCGCGGACTTCTTCGAAGACCTCTGCCGCCGCTTCACCGAAGGCGTCCCAGACGTCGTCGTTGAAGGCTTTGACCTCGACCCCGTGGTCGTTGATCAGCTTGCCCAGGTATTCGCCGTTCTTGGCCATGGCTTCGGAATGCGACAGTTCATGTTCTTCGGCGCAAGCGGCCTCAAGCACAGCTTTTTCCCAATCCGACAGGGTGCCATACCACGAGGCGTTCATGCCGAAGGCCAGACCGCCGCCCGGCTCGTGCATGCCGCCGGTGTAGTAGATCTTGGCGGCCTCGTAGAACTTCATGAAGTAGTCGTTGAACGGACCGACCCATTCGGTCGCCTCGATCGCGCCCGACACGAGGTTCTCATAGATCTGGCCACCCGGCAGCGACACGGTGGATGCGCCCAGCTTGGACATCACGGTGCCGCCAAGGCCCGGAATACGCATCTTCAGACCCTTGAGGTCGTCGCGCGATTCGATTTCCTTGTTGAACCAGCCGCCGGCCTGTGTGCCGGTCGAACCGCAGGCGATGGCCTTGAGGCCGAAGGAGCCTGCCAGCTCGTCCCAGAGTTCCTGACCGCCGCCGAAGCGGATCCATGCGGTCCATTCCTGCGTGCTCATGCCGAAGGGAACAGAGGTGAAGTAGTTATAGGCCGGGTGCTTGCCGCCCCAGTAGTAATCGGCGCCGATGTAGGCCTGCGAGTTGCCGGAAGCGACTTCATCAAAGGCGTCGAAAGCGCCCACACGCTCGCCCGCGGCGAAATACTCGGTGGTCAGGGCACCATCCGACAGGGCGGTGATGCGTGCGGCCAGACGCTGTGCCGAGATGCCGAGGCCCGGGAAGTCCCGCGGCCAGGTCGAGACGATGGTGATGGTCTTGGTGCCTTGTGCGATGGCAGGTGCAGCAAGTGCCGCGCCCGTGCCCGCGAGGGCGGCGCCCTTCAGAAACTTACGACGTTCCAATTGTGATCTCCTCCACGTTGGGTAAACCCCCGCCATTTTTATGCGAGGTTGTCCCATAGAAGACAGTGAAGCGGTTTATCAGGCAACAGTTATTTTGATGCGCTCCATCAATCCCCATGATGCAAGCGCAGCAAGGGTGTCGGATTTCAACCGTGGATTGCGGGCGTCGCGATCTACGTTCGTGGAGCGTGGGGGTGTGCCGATATTTTCATCAGTTCCGATACGCGCAGCCAGTGACAAGAGGCCCGGCCTGTCACCGAATCTGCACCAAAGGCCAAAGGCTTATCCGGTCTTGCGGAAGTTGACGCCTTGCGGGGAAGCACGGATTCGGGCCTGTCGCATCGGCCGTCCGTGGCGCCTGTTGCATGGGCCGTTCCCGCCCCTGTCATCGGGTGGCGCGCCGCGGCGCTGCACTGCGGCGTGATGGCGGGCTGCGCCATCTTGTCATGGAACCCGTCGGTGTCTCGCGTGTTGAATGACACAGACGCCCACTGGCCTGAACACGGCTTTCATGGCCCCACCCCGAAAGGAACCAGGATGAAGACGCCCGAGACAGCCCGCCCCAGTGCCGTAACCCCGACAGAAGTCATCGATGCCCTTGCGGACCTGCATACCCGCACGGTCGATGCCCTTGCCGGATACGAGAAGATGGTCGAGAAGGCCGAACCGGAGTTTCGCCCCGTCGCGCAGCAGTTCCGCGACCTTCACAGCCGCCATGCCGCGCAACTTGCCTCGCTGCTGACATCGCTGGGCGCAAGCGTAGACGCGGATGGGTCCTTCATGGCGACCGTCAACCGGACCGTCGTCAGCCTGCGCGCCTTTTTCGACGAGATCGACGAGGATGTGATGGACAATATCCGCAGCGGTGAGGACCATGTGCTGCGCGCCTTTGAAAGCGTTCTGGCAAGCGGCCCGACGCAGCCTTACCACGCCGATCTGATGGCGATGCGCGAGGACCTGCTGCGCCTGCTGGACGCCACCCGCCATCTGGACTGACCCGCAGGTTTCCGATCCGGCGTATCAAGACCAGCGACACGCGCCCTGACCGATCCCTATGGCCGGGGCGTGTGCCATATAAGGCGACGACCAAAGTCTTTTTGCACCCGGTGGGATGACAGACATGACGCGCATTCTGATTGGGATGGTGCTGTGAGAGGGCATTGAATATCAATATCACGCAGTCTCAAGTGGATGCATAAATTGCCATAACCAATAATTTTCATATACTTAGTGATCTCATCCCCTATCAACCTGTCCCATGCCATACTATATATAGAGGTGGATTGAGAGGTGGACCGAAAAATGCCAGCACTGCACAAGCTATCGACGGTTAAGATCAAGACAACCGCGCCGGGCAAATACTCGGACGGCGGCGGGCTATGGCTCCACAAGCGCGATGATGGAGGCGCTCAGTGGGTGCTGCGGGTGACGGTTCACGGCAGGCGGCGCGAAATGGGGCTTGGCAGACTGGACGATGTATCTGCCAAGGAAGCCCGCACGCAGGCCGCGAAGTGGCAAGCCGTGGCCCGCGACGGTAAAGATCCGATCAAAGAGCGTGAACGGGAACGCCGCGAGGCTGCAAAGCCACTCAACACCTTGGCCAACATCGCCGCCGATGCCTTCGAGAGCCGCAAGGCTGAATTGAAGGGCGATGGGAAGGCGGGTCGATGGTTCACGCCGCTGGAACTTCACGTTCTGCCCAAGCTGGGCAAGATCCCTGTTGAGGAAATCGACCAGCAAGACATCAAGAACACTCTCGGACCCATTTGGCACACCAAGGCCGACACGGCCAACAAGGCGCTGACCCGCCTTAGCATCGTGATGCGCCATGCGGCGGCGCTGGGCTTGGACGTGGACCTGCAAGCGACCGACAAGGCCAAGGCGCTGCTGGGCAAGACGCGCCATGTAATTCAAAACATCCCGTCCTTGCCGTGGCAGGAGGTGCCCGCCTTCTATTTTACCCTTGCTGAACCCACTGTGACCCACCTCGCTTTGCGCTTGCTGATCCTGACCGGCGTCAGATCCGCACCTTTGCGCTTTATGATGCTGGACCAAATCCAAGACGACATATGGACCATTCCCGGCGAGGCCTTGAAGGGGCGAAAGGGCCGCAATGCAGACTTTAGAGTGCCGCTGTCATCGGAAGCGATGAAGGTGATCGAACTGGCGAAACCGCATGCGCGCAACGGTTTCCTCTTCCCCTCATCCCGCAAAGGCGTGATCAGCGATGCGACCATGTCGCGGATGATGGAACGGAGGGGCATGGCAGAGCGTCCCCACGGCTTCCGGTCCAGTCTGCGCACATGGCTGGCCGAAGCGACCGACGCGCCGCACGAGGTCGCAGAGACGGTCCTACAGCACGTTGCCGGCACATCGGTTCAACTTGCCTATCGTCGCACGGATTACCTTGAACAACGGCGTGTCCTGATGGAGCGATGGGGGCAGCTTGTCGCGGGGCTGAGCGCTGGGAAGGTGGTTCAGATTGTTCAAGGTTAAACCGCCCAGAACGCCTCTGTTGAGTAGCGTCTATGCAATTGATGACCCAATAATGACAAGTGAGATGGTTCCGCCCCCTTCGCTTTCATCAATGCCCTCTTACGATGAGCCAGAGGATCGAACGACCAGTCGCCAAGTCGACCCAATGGTGCCGGTTGCGATGACTTATGATGATGAGTTTGCACCAAGTAGTGCGACGCTTTCGATCGATGACCCGACGCAGCTTAAAACGAAGGGCGCGCGGTTAATGATGTATAACAAACATCTGATGGGCGAGGGACAGCGCACAGGATCCTTGAAACAGGTGATGTTGGAAGCAGAAGAGTTGGGATGTCCGCGATTCCCGCCGCCAATGCCTCTAGTCTGGATGGAAATAAGTGAGGAAGACTGTCATCGAGCGGCTACGAGTTGCGCAGTTCTCGTGCAAGATGTCGAAGAGCACTCAGAAGAATGGTTAATCTTGAACTGTTATATGAATGCGGTTTTCGCAACAGAAGCTGCCAACAAAGGCGTATCAAGTGCTATGGTAGGCGGGTATATGTTCCTGCTGGGTGCGACGCTGCGCGAACTTGAACTTGTCCGTAGGAACAAGAAAGACGCGTTGGACAGGCGGAGAAGCAGCCGCATTCTCGGAAACAACAACGAAGGGCGACGAGAATTTAACGAGCTTCGTGGACGCGAGGCTCAAAAATGGCAGAGACTAGCACTTGGTTTAGCCATTGAGACAAAACTAACAGGCACTGCGCGGGCAAAGTGGATCGCAACCCAATTGGATCGCCGACACGGCATCCAAAGAGCGCACAAAACAATCGCTAAATTTCTTACCAGATAGTGGCGCGCACTCGGACGAGCGTGCGCCATTTCGTGCTGTTGATTGAGAGCATCCGAAACCTTTTGGAATGCTTCAAATGACCGAGAAACTCCTTTCCGCCCGCGAGGCGGCAAAAATCCTGAACTGCGGCACAAGCACAGTCTGGCGGCGTGCGTCGGAGGGTATTATCCCGCGCCCGCTGAAAATTGGCGGAACATCTCGCTGGAAGTTGAGCGATATTGAAGCTGTTATCGCCAACGCCGAGGCTCACCGCGAAGTCGAATAAGAAAACCCCCATCCGACGAGCGGATAGGGGCTTTTTCTTTGCAGCGGTGCTGAGAAAATAGCGTTTTTCGCTTGTCCTAGCAAGGACATACCGAAATGCCGAACAAAGCAAAATATGATATCCAGAATGGGGATAACGCCCCGAATGTCTATGCGGACCGGGCTGGCAGCCCCGTTCACGAACGCTTCGAGACGCTGATCAAGGAACCTATGCCTGTGCCTCCGTGCACGAAGGCAGCCGCCCAATACTACCATATGAAGTGCGAGGCCGCCGTGATGGCGCTGACCGATCTGGACCCGCAGGACGCCGCGCAGATCTGCGTTGCGGCGCTGGACGAGGCCGCCGCTGGAATGCCCAGTTTTGATCCTTGGGGCGATATCCGCGCCGATGCTGCTTTCTGGGCCGATATTGCACATCCGGCAGAACTCGAAATCTACGCAGCGGTGGCGATGAAGAAGCTGGGCCAGCGGTCCCTTGGCAAACAGATGCGCAAGCGACTGTTCAAGGGCTTGTGGCGCAGCTTCACCGAAACCGAACGCGCTGCCTTCCTGGGCCATGTGCAGCCGGGGGCCGTGTGATGGACGCAAGCATCGAATTGGCTGATCTTCCTAATACGCTCGATGTGACCAACACCGATGCGCAGGCCGAGGTTAAGCGTCTGGCGGCGCTGACCGCCGCCGAATACGAAACCGAGCGCAAGGCCGTGGCGCGACGCTTGGGGTGGCGCACGTCTGCGCTCGACGCCGAGGTGCGCAAGAACCGCCCCCGCGATCCAGGCGATGATGCGGATCAAGACACAGCAACGGTCATTGAGACGGTCGAGTTGTGGCCGTATCAGGTCGACGGGGCATCTTTGGCAGAAGAAATCCGCGACCGCCTGAAAGCGCACGTTGTCTTTGGGGCAAGCGGCGATGCTGACTGCGCCGCTCTTTGGATCATCGGTTCCTTTCTAATGGATACCTGGCGCTTGTGGCCGCGCCTTCTGGTGACGTCCCCGACGAAGGCTTGCGGCAAGTCAACGCTGCTGGAGACAATCGACGCGATGGCTCATCGGGGCTTCATCGTGTCGAATGCCAGCCCGGCGGCCATCTTCCGGGCGATCGAGGCTTGGAGGCCGACGCTGCTGCTGGATGAAGCCGATACTTGGATGAAGCAAAACGAGGAACTGACAGGCGTCTTGAACAGTGGTCACACGCGCCGCACTGCCCGTGTGATCCGCGTTGCCGAGGTAAACGGCGAACATCTGCCCGTCGCGTTTTCGACCTGGTGTCCGATGGTCATCGCTGGCATTGGCAGTCAGCGCGACACGCTGATGAGCCGCAGCGTCATCATCAGCCTGCGCCGCAAGCTTCCGAGCGAAACGGTCACGCGCCTGCCAATCAACCTGCATGACCAGCTTCTGGGCCTCCGCCGTCAGATCGCCCGATGGGCGGCTGACAACGCAGTCACGTTGGGGGCGATGGAGATCGAACCGCCCGCATGTGGTAATGACCGGATGCAGGACAACTTCACCCCGCTGTGGCGCATCGCCGTTGCTCTGGGTGAATCCTGGCCAGATCGTATTGCCGCCGCCTATGCCGCCCAGGCCATGGCGGAGGACGAGGACGCCGAACCGGCAGGCATCATGATGTTGCGCGATATCGCGGAAATCTTCGCCAGTCGCCGCGCTGACCGCGTAGCCACATCCGAGATCGTCAGTGACCTTATGGTTATGGAAGAACGGCCCTGGGCTGACTGGCGTCACGGCAGGCCAATCAATGCGCAGTCTGTTGCCAAACTGATGAAGCCATTTGGCGTCAATGTGCGGGTCCTGAAGCTGCATGGGGCATCGGCGCGCGTATATCTGCGTAGTGATGTAGCGGCTGCCGCCGCCCGTTACGCCTCGCAGAAGTGTAACCCCGTAACCTTTCAGCAAAATCAACAGGTTAGCGATCTTTCAAAGCGTAACCTTGAGCCAAGGGTTACACGTGAAAAATCTGACAACCTATTGAAAACAAATGAAGGTTACGGGGTTACACCTAAAGGGTGCGCACATGACGACTACGCTGCGCTAGACGACCCAAACAACCCCGATACGTGGGCATGATGGTCACACGCTGAAATCGATGCCCTCATGCCATGGAACTATAGGCCCCGATCCAAAGCATGTTGCTAAATGTTGCTACTCGCAACTCTTTGCTCTCGGCAGCTCCACCGAGCGGGACTGCTGCGCAAATGTTAAGGAAAGTTCAGGTCTTTAAGCATATGCGGCGGCAGTTTGTGCTAGATCAGGCTCGAGGTAGCGGTTTGCAACGTCGTGCATTGGTGGTTGAAATGTTGAACAATGTTGAGATCAAAATGTTAGTAAATGATAACGTATAGCTACTCACCGCGTGCCCCAAAAGGAAGGTGGTGATTGGTGGTATCCGAAACGCTATCGGCGAAAGACTGGTCCAGGTCGCCAACGTTCTCAGTCAAGTCTGGTGGTTGCGCAAAGTAGCAGGTTGCAACGCCAATTTATGGGTTCCTTAGATGTCAGCAAATGATCTAGTTTGATCAGGTTCTGAGCCCAAAGAAAGCGTGCGCTCCTTGGACGCGCTGGGTAGGTAGGGCTCATCCTCGAAAATCCTACAAACTGACCAAGACGGCCATACTACTTTTGCGGCGCGTGGTGTCAGACCCGCTTCACAACGCCGAACTCAGCCAACAGAAAATCAACAGTGGCCTCATCTCGTAACTTGCAGACTATGTTCTGGTTTGCAAACGCACCCTTGAAACGCTTGGCATGGTTCGTTTCAACGGTCTTGCGCCAGTCAACCCCAACAACGTGTTCGGCATGTTCCAGAGGCTCGCCTAGCCTCTTGAAGCGCGGCTCAGCCAGCGGCTGATCGAAAAGCGGCCCCTCTGGAGTGACGAACTCGGCGGCAGGCTGCGCTTCGCTGGTGACAACACCGTATCCGATATAGCCGTTGCCCTTGTCATAGACGAAGATCTCATCACCCACGGTCAATTGCTGCAGGCGTTTTGTATAGAAGTCACCACCGCCAGCAGAGATGAAGCCGTAGCGACGCATATCGGTCCATGAGCGATGTTCGCCCAAGCCTGCGTTCACGAAGAAGTAGCCCGACCATGGAGCGCGAACCTTGCGCTCGGATCGTTCCTCGACCGCTTCCTGATCAAGCAGGAAATCGGTAGTTAGCCATTCGCGCCCATCCGCTTCGAAAACGTTGAAGAAGACCGTGTTGATCGCCACGCCATGCTCTTCCGACAGATATTCGACTATACGGCGCGAAGCCGGGTCAAGCTCGCTGGCCACGATCAGCATGGAATGGGTCGCGTTCAGGCGCTCCGGAATACCCTCGCCGAACCGTTCACGATAGGCCGTAACTAAACGGTTACCAAGATACTTCTCGGCGCGGTCGTAAATCTCGGGCGTGCTTAAGGTGTGCACCCACGAGGCATAATCCAGCACCTGCGCAACAATCTCGCGCGGTGTGCGGTCCTTCTTCAATTCGATGATGATCAGCCCACCCGTGGCATCCAGCGCCAGCAGGTCGATGAACTTGCCATGGTCTGTAGGCACCTGGCGCCCGATAATCAGCGCGTCCAAACCGAGAAGCGCGGGGTCGGCGGCAACCCAATCCTCGATCATGCTCTCCTTGCTCAGGGCGCGGCGCACTGCGGGGCGCAGCTTGCCGTCGGCGATGGCGTAAAGGGATGTCATTCGGCTCTCCGGTTAGTTGCTGGCGTCCGAGTTTGTGAGGCGATTGTCAAATACATTAGGCGACTCTTAGGTCGTCGTCGCGGTTGTGGTGATGTGCAACCCAGAGCGCCCAGGCGCGAACGAAAGGCAGGAAATCTGTCTCGCGGACTGTCACCAAGCGATAGGTCTCAGCAGCTTCACGCTGTTCTTGGGTCTCCTCATAGCGGGACAGAAAGGCGATGTGCTGAACGCGCGCGCCCGCCGTTTCCAGCCCCAGTTCGTCAAGATATACGATGTTTCCATGGGCAAGAGCGTTGCGCAGGACGCGGAATACCTCACCGACCGGCCGCCCGCTCACTGTGTTCGCCTCGGGCGAGAAGGAGGGTCGGCTCTCTTCGTCGCGCCATCCGCGAACATCGTTCGGATCGCCCATGATCCGCGAAAACCGCCACTCACCCACACCTAGTTGCGCATACTGCCAGAAATCAGCGGCCAGCCAGCGCTGCCTTTCCAGCCTCCGAAGGCCTGTGTGAAGATCGCCTCCCTGTTCCTGGGTGAGGGGATGCCTTCCGTTTGCACGCTCCCACGGGACGATAAGGATGGACGCGGCCAGCATGACCGAGAAGGTTCCGTAAAGGTCGCGATCTTGGGCGATGGGCTCGAACGCGTCCAATAATTGCAGGCAACGCTCGGGGTATTCGGTGGCGAAGCGTTGCGGGATCATGCAGCAACCTCACCCTTGGCCTCGCCCCAGACGCGGGCGATAGCGGCGTCGATCTTTTTCTCGAAGCGGGCGATTAAGCCGCGGTTGCCGTTGACGAGGGCTTGCTCGGCTTCGATTTCGGCGACGATGGCTTGTTGTATGTCCATCGGAGGCAGGGGAACTTGGAACTCTCGCAGAGCTTTGAGCGATACGGTCTTCTGTGCAACGCCAGTCGCAGCCTCATCCCCCTGTTTCTTTCCCGAGGTTGAACGCAAGAATTGCAGAAGATAGCCGCTCATCACTTCGGCTGATGGCCGCAACAGTGCAATGTGGCGCTGGAAGCAGAACTCGCGGTTTCCGTCTACTGGAATGACCACCCCATATGAGCCCGTGACAGAATAGAGTAAGTCGCCCGCAATCGGCCGCCGCGTTTCCTTGAGCGCGTCGAAGTATTCACGAGGCACAAAGAACGTCTTTTCGAATTTCACGCCCTCGGTTTCGTCAAGGTTTGAGATGGTCACGAACGGAATCCCCTCGTCCGCCTTAGGCGGTGGCTGGTGGTCGCCGTCGGTGATGGACGTGCAGACCTCACCCATCGGAACCACGGGCCACTCAGGATCAACCGGGATGTGGGGGCGGTAGTTGTCGAGGACGGCGCGGGCGCCGTCAATGACGCGCTGATAGCCCTCGATCTCGGCCACAATCTCGCGCTGCACCTCAAGCGGCGGGAGGGGAATGAGGCGCTTTTCCATCCCTGACTTTGTCGCATGTATCATCGCGATGCCGCTACCTTCGGCTTTGATGCTCTCGGCTTCTGCCCACAAAATCCAATAAAGGAAATGTTTGTCGATCTGGTCTCCTGGGACCACCTTCCAGATGTGATAGTGGTATATTGCTTTGGGACCATCCCAGATTTTCGGCCCAAACGAAGCTGACCACGCAAAGAGTAAGTCTCCAGGATGACAGTATTTTTCAGGTGGCAGCTCTAAATCAGAGAAATACCAACTGCGATTGGAAAAGAAATTTCCCACTCGAAGAACCGGCACTCGTCCCTCGTCCAAGAGCTCTTCTTGCTTGTATGCGCGACCATTGATGAGAGTTGCCACCTCTCCGAGCGGGACCATTGGATAAGTCCGGATAACTTCATCAGTTGACGTGTAGCGTTCAGCGCTGAGATTGAAGTCCCCACCTTCTGCCAATCGTGCCCGCTCCACCGCGATGCCAATGTCGCTTTCCAGCCCCTCACCGCCGCCAGCCCGCGCGGCCTGCAACCAAGCCCCCAGCTCAGCCTTCACCTGCGCCAGTTGCGACCCCTTCACCGCCTTGCGCTGTGCACCAAGAGCGAAGCCGTCATTCTCAATCTTGAAAAAGGCGACATGCTGGCTGGCCTTGGCCACCGCGCGGTCAAGGATGAGGATCGAGGTCTTCACGCCCGAATAGGGGTTGAACACGCCAGCGGGCAGCGAGATGACGGCAGCAAGATGGTTTTCGACCAGCATCTTGCGCAGGGCCACATAGGCGCTCTGGCTTTGGAAGATGATCCCCTCGGGCACGACGATGGCCGCGCGCCCGTTCGGCGTCAGGTGCTCGGCGATATAATCGACAAACAGAACTTCACTGCGCTTGGACTGCACCTGAAAGCGGGTGTGCGGCTTGATCCCGCCTTTCGGCGACATGAAGGGCGGGTTGGCGAGGATTACATCGGCCATCTCAGTCCATTTATCCTCAGAGGTCAGGGTGTCGTATTCCTCGACCTTCGGATCGGCAAAGCCGTGCAGATAAAGGTTCACCAGCGACAGGCGCACCATGTCGGGCGAAATGTCATAGCCCTTTATGTTGCGGGCAAGGCGCGCGCGGTCTTCGGGCGCAAGCAGGTTGCCCGGATAGCGCATCGGGCTTTCCAGCGCCTGCTCGGCTGCGTCGCCCTCGGTGCTGGTGCCGTTACCGTTCATCACCCCAGTCGAGTTCTGTTTCAGGATGTGTTTGTAGGCCGAGATCAGGAAGCCCGCCGTGCCACAGGCCGGGTCCATGATGACCTCGGTCTTCTTCGGGTCGATGATTTCGACCATGAAATCAATGATGTGGCGCGGCGTGCGGAACTGGCCCGCATCGCCTTGGCTGCCCAGCACGGAAAGCAGGTATTCGAAGGCATCACCCAGCTTTTCGCTGTGGTCGTAGGTGAAGCTATTGATCTCGCGCAGGAAGGCGCGGAGCGTCTCGGGGTCGCGGTAGGGTAGATAGGCGTTGCGGAAGATGTCGCGGAAGAGCTTGGGCAGTCCCTCGTTCTCGACCATCTTTTGCAGGGCTTCGGAGTAGGTGTTGAGCATGTCCTGCCCAGTCACGCCGGGGGCCACTAGCTTGGCCCAGCGGTAGCGCTCGAACTCCTTGGTGAAGAAGCGGCGCTCGCCCCCCAATTCTTCGGCCTCAAGGTCCATGTCATCCATGAACTTATAGATCAGCGCGATAGTGATCTGTTCGACCTGACTTTTCGGATCGGGAACCTTGCCCACCAGGATGTCGCGGCAGGTGTCGATGCGGCGTTTCGTTTCAGTGTCGAGCATACTTTTCTTTCCTCAGAGGAACGGGTTCAGAGACACGTAGTCCTTGATGTATTCGGGGATGCGCTTACGCCACGGTGCGGGCACTTCTTTGAGGTCGCGCGTGGTGAAAGTCGGATTTACGTTCAGATCTTGGAGATGGCCAGCGTCAATCTTGGCGCGCACGTTTGCGTCGCGGATGTAAGCCTCGAAAAAATAGCGCATTTCGCGGATGCGGTCGGCCTCTTCGGGTCGCTGGTCGGCAAGAAACTTCTGGAACTCGTCCTCGATCAGTTCCGCCTTGCTCTTGAAGCCGGGGATGAAGCCGAACGCCTTTTCGATCAGTTCCCGCACCGAGATGCGGCGATCCACCCCCGCCGCGCGGCGCAGCTTTTCGAGGGTGTAGAACTCGTTCGGCTTGTCGAAGATTTCTTCGATGACGTGGCGGGTCGCTGCCTCCCAGTTCTGGGCGGCAACCAGATCGGCCAACGTAGTATCAGAGCGGGCGGCGTCTTCGAACTTGCGGAAAAGTTCGCGGTCGATCCGCATGCCGTCTTTGCCGATCTGGGTCTCAACTTGGCTGACCACATGGTCGGCGTCGAAATGTTCATAGATGCCAATGCCGCCCGTGACTGTCGGTTGATCATCCCCGCCGTCGCCGCCCGTTGAGAGGGGCATCGTCGGCGGCACTGGAAGGTTGATCTCTTCGTCGTAGTCAAAGGCCTCCTCGAAATACTCACAGTTGGCGAAGAAATCGAAGAGGCGGAAGGCGGTCTTCTTGACCTCACCAAGAACGGCCTTCTGCGCCGGGTCGAACATCTCCTCTGCAAAGTTGTGCTTCCGGGTTCCCCGCCCCTTGATCTGAACGAAATCGGACGGCGAGAAGATCGGACGCATCAGGGCGAGGTTCAGGATATCAGGCGCATCGTAGCCGGTTGTCATCATGCCCACTGTCACGCAGATCCGCGCCTTGCTGGTGCGGTAGTTCTCGACAAACGCGCTATGCCCGCCGAGGTTATTGTTGGCGAAGTTAACTGTCATCTTCTGGGCGTCAGCGACGTGACTCGTAACCTGCATGGCAAAATCGGACTTGTATCGACCGGGCCAAAGCTGATCGGCCATCTCATTTAGGATTTGTGCAATCTTGGCGGCGTGGTTCTGGCTGACGGCGAAGGCGATAGTCTTGCCGAACTCGCCTGAGATCGGATCGCGCATTCCATGCTGCAAAAGGGTCTTGCAGAATGCTCGATTGGTCTGTTCGGCAAAAAACTTCTTCTCGAAATCACGCCCTGCGAATGCCTCTTCAAGCTCGTTGCCATCGGCATCGGTCGTTGAAACAACAAAGCCCTGATCTGAGAGAAGCTGAGTCGTTACGCTCGTTCGTGCATCTACGACATAAGGGTTGATCAGAAACCCGTCCCGCACGCCGTCTACCAGGGAGTAGCGATAAGTCGGCTCACCTGTCGCACAGCCAAAGGTTTTATAGGTGTCCAACATCATCCGTCGCTCAGTTTCGCGCGGATCACGCTCCGATGTTCTACTGCTGGACTGTTTGAGATAGTCTTTTGGCGTCGCTGTAAGTCCGAGCTTATAACCGATGAAATACTCGAAGACCGCTCGGGCGTTCCCGCCGATCGAACGATGCGCTTCATCTGATATGACCAAGTCGAAATCGGTCGGAGCGAACAAACGCCGATATTTGTCGTTGAACAAGAGCGATTGGACTGTCGTCACGACGATGTCCGCCTTACGCCAGTCGTCCCGCTGCTCTTTGTAGATCACAGTTGTGAAGTCGTTCCTGAGATAGGCCTTGAACGCTTTGTCGGCCTGAACTTCCAACTCGAGACGGTCAACAAGAAACAGAACCCGTTTCGCGTTCCCGGTCTTGAGGAAGAGCTTTATCAGCGCCGCCGATGTCAGCGTCTTACCTGTTCCCGTTGCCATTTCGAAAAGGAAGCGCGTCGAACCTTTCAGGGCGTCTTCCTGAACCCGCTCAATTGCCCGCTGTTGATAGCGGCGAAGAAACCGCAGCTTGTTCTTTTCGATGAACAAGGCCCGCTCCGCTTCGACCTTCCAAGCTGCTTCTTGGGTGTAAGAAGGCAACTGCGTCAGCGCGATATAGTCGAGACCTACCAATTCACCCGCAAGTCGATCAGCATCAGGTGTAAAGGCATAGTGGTTTCCGATTTCTTGCGGGCTGGGAAACTTGGAAATTACGACCGGATTGCCCTGCTCCAAATCCCATAAATAATGGATGTTGCCGTTGCTCAAGATGACAAAGCGGGCGTTTTGTGATCTCGCATACTTCCGCGCCTGCTCTTTTGCGGATAGCGGGTTCTTGCCTTCGGACTTCGCTTCTAGAACGACGAGTGGCTTTCCCCGGCCATCAAGCAAGAGGAAATCAACGAACCCGTTGGTGACCTTTTCGAGATCTTGTCCAAGTGCATCAAGGTCGCGTTGCGAAATTTTCACGTTTGGCTCGAGAACAATATTCGCAGTGCCGGCCTCATCATCGAAAAAGCGCCACCCAGCATCACTAAGAAGGCGATTGATCTTGATTCTCGCCGTTGCCTCCTTGCTTGCCAAGCCTGTCTCCCACTCCAAAAAACAACAGTTCATTGCACCCTATTTGCAAGCGGCAGACAACTTCTAGAGGAAACGCGCGTTTAACTGCTGATTTTCAGCAGCGGCCCGTTGGTTGAGAACTGGTTCACCACTGATGCCACTCAGGCGAAGCTATCGCATAGGCACCCCGAAATCTGGCCGATCACAACAGGAAAGGTGGATTGTGAGGGGGATCGAAAATACCATTCGGCGTGTAAGGATTTGATAAATAAAGTGAAAATAACTTTTAATGGTGCTGTGAGAGAGGATTGAACTCTCGACCTCTCCCTTACCAAGGGGCGGCTCGTAGGTTTCGCAAGGTTTCTGTAGGCTGTCGTGATGGACAAATTGTCCATATAAAATAATGAGTTATTGTATTTCAAAGTCTGGCGAGGTATGGGTTTGTTTGTGGAAACCGTGCTGCCCAGGTGCTGCCCAGATGAAAAATAAAATCAAGCTGACCGATGCCGTCGTGTCCAATGCTTGCCTTCCTGAAGGTAAAACCGAGTTGGTTCTCTGGGACACCGATGTGACGGGTTTTGGCCTTCGTGTCCGCGCCCAGAGCAAGACGTGGATCGTCTACTACCGTCCGGCTGGGCTGGGGCGAGCAGCGACCGCCAAGCGCTTCAAGCTGGGCACGCCCGAGACGATCGGCACCGCAACAGACGCCCGCCGATTGGCGCGGGACGTTATGGGGAGGGTCGCACGCGGCGAAGATCCTGCGGCAGATCGGGCAGAGAGCAAGCGGGCGGCGAAGGCCCGCGTTCGCGATCTGATAGACGAATACGAGGTCCACCAGAAGGCGCGGGGTCGAACGAATGTCGGTAACGTCGTCAGTGTCATAAGGCGCGGGATGCAGCCCTTTCTTGACCGGGACGTTCGCGACCTGACGTCTGCCGAATTGGTGGAAGTGATCGACAAGATTGCCGCCAAGGGGCGGGTAGGGGCCGCGGACGATTTTCGATCACGCTGCCGAGCGTTTCTCTCGTGGTGCAGGGACAGCCGCAAAGTACTGGACGCGAACCCGCTGCTGGAGCACCGACGCGAGAGGCCAACGCGGGTGCAGAAGCTGCAACGCGAAGAGCCTGGCCGGTCATTGAACGCGGAAGAAATCAAAGCAGTCTGGTCGGGCAGCGCTAAAGGGTCGGTCTATAATAGACTGATCCGCTTTGTCCTTCTCACAGGATGCCGCCGCACCGAAGCGTCGCTCGTGTCCCGTTCGATGTTGGAGCAGACACCCGACGGCCCCGGTTGGCTCGTTATCCCGAAAGAGATCACCAAGAGCGGGCGCGATCATCGCTTGCCCGTGACGCCGCAGCTTCAAGGATTGCTTAAGAGTTGCCCGCGTGACGCCCGCTCGGACCTGTTCTTTCCCTCAGTCAAGACGGGCGGTCCAATCAAAGGTTGGAGCAAGTTGCACGCCTCATTCGTCATCGCTTGCGGGGTGCAGTTTGGTCTTCACGATCTGCGACGAACGCTCAAGACTGGCTTGGACGCGCTGGGCGTGGACAGCGACATTTCGGAAATCTGCCTGAACCACACCCGCCAAGGGTTGGAGGGCGTCTATAACAAGAACAGCGCGGCCGATGAAGTCAGCGCGGCCTTCCATCTTTGGGGGGATTTCGTGGCCCCCGTAGTTGTTAGCCTCAAGGGCGGCGGAACGGTTGCGAACTGGGGGCACCTATGAACGATGATTGTAGCCCGAACCTTTGCGCAGATCTCGGGGACATACTGGCCGGGGAAAGGGCACCGGACCCGAGGCCAAAGCTAGAGGCGTCAATTGATCTGCAAGCTGCATTCGAGAATACGATCCGTGCTTGCGCAGAAGCCTTAGGCGAAGACCCTGACGATCTTCTGCGGCTTGCACAAGGTACCACACCGCTTGCGCGTATGATCCGTCTCTTGCTGGCTGGATTGCAACCGGCGGCCAGAGTTTCGCGCGATCAGGTTCTATACAAATTGCATGAAACCCTTAGGCGTGAGGGTTTGAGGGGGCGTGCGCTTTGGGACGAGGTTGTGCGTCAAAACCCCGACATTCAAAAGGACAGCGCACAGAGGGCAGTGAGGCGCTATAGAAAGCACCTGCGGGATCTGGCTATGCCGGAAAGCCTGTCAGAGGTCTTTACGCTCGAGTTCTCGATCGACAAGGCTGTGAAGCCACGGGGGCCAAAGCCAAAGAAGAAGGACCTGACATAGATCAGCCCTTTGCAGTGAACTGTGCAGATGAGTGAGCTCGGAGCTCAATGATAGTTGCGAGCAAGACCCACCAAGACTATTCTACAGTTCAATCGGCTAAAACTTTTGTACCGATTTACTACCTTCAAATCTCTGTGCTATTTCCCAGCTGTGTCCATTGTGTTACCGTAACCACCCAATCGACAATTTGGCGCTTTCAACAGTTTGCTCGAATCTGCAAAAGAAGTTTGACACGGCGTAGGAAGCGAAAAATAATGCCTCTTATTCACGATATCCAAACCGCCCTGCTGGATGAGAACGCCAGTGTCGGTGCGATGCTACTCAAGCTTCGTTTCTTGGCCGCAAAACTCGATACAGATATTCTAGAAGAGTGGGTTCAATATGAAGCGGAAGGCTACCCATATACTGCAAATTTACCTGAATATCGAATAGCGCATATCACCTATACCGGCACGTTTGTCGATATGGTCCGGCAGCTCAACAACGTTTCTATACCTGGCGCGTTGGTGGCACGGCATGCGGGTGATCAGTGGGTGAAAATGCAGATTAGAGATGGCCTTCCACTTATCGAAAGCCAATTGAAGCAATCAACATTAAAGAATCATTTTGGTATCGACTGCAGTAACCTTAAGGTTCTGCTGCAAGGTAAAATCTATCCGGGGATGAGCATCGTCGATATCAATAGCCGGATTGATACCGGGGCATTCGCTAGAATCCAGCATGCGGTACGCGCAAAAACTTTGGATTTTACCTTAAAGTTGGAAAAACAGATTCCCGCTGTAATGGATATTGAAGTGGGGGCGCGGCCCATCGAGATATCTTCTGATGACCAAAAGAGTGTGGAGCATCTGACGCAGCATATTTTCTATGGTGACGTTACAAACATTCTTAGTAGTGGCGACGCAAACTCCCGTGTTAATCTGAACTCAACTGATAACTCCGCAAACCTGGTGGACTAGCGTCGTTTATATCAGCGCGCTGATCAGGCTTATGATGCCAGCTGCGACAAGGTTTCCTGAAGCTCCCTCGACTACTGACTTGATTGATTGAAGCGCCGCAAGCACCCGCATTTTTTTCGGTGTCTGATTATTAGCTTCTTCTTCTATGGTGTTGAGCTGCGCCCCTACGACCTCTTGCGTGTCTTTTGGTAGTTGAGAAAGCACCGGTCGTACTTGCTCAACGAAGTCGCGCAACTGTTCGGATGTTAGGTTCGCCGATACGTTTAACGAATTATCGGTGGAGTTAATGTTTACCCGAGAGTTCGGGCCCGAAAAGTTGTTAGTGATGCCCTGCACGACTGCCGTTTGTGCCTGTGGCGTACCAGCTCGAACGACCTCAATCTGGAAGTGCGCGTCTAAACCTTGCCCAACATCGTAAAACTTTGGGTTCCTAACTTCATATTTTTCGACCAAACCGCTCGGAAGCTCTCGGAGAATATAATCTCCTACCTCGACAGGTAACCGCTTATCAGCCGTAAAGATCACCTTTCCAGTGACGAGAGCGGGGATCTTTTCTTTTGCCACCGTGCCGTCCGCTTTCACTAGCGTCACTTTATCCGTGTTGAAATCGCCCAACATATAATTTCCTTGGCTTCTAAAAACTTGGTGAGATAGCTGAGAGTGACGAACCTTGGTGAACAACTTACGATCCATATACTATCCACGAAAACCGGAGAAGACCCAAGACTTATATACTTAGCGCTTCAATCTGACGTGGGCTCCGTCCCATCCGCTACCGATTTTTAAGTGCGGACATTGAACCAGAAAGCGTCAAGGCCGCCTCCATCCGCACAGCCGGCACTCACTTTGCGAAGGCACTCGACGATTGATTCGAAAGCCTCTGCTCAACGTATCCATGCATGTGCTGTGGGGTTCGCAGAAGTGTGCACCATTCATTGCAACGGGCGGGGGACATAATCATCAAGTTTTCGTCCTCTATGCCAGTTTGCAGCAACAAGGATAGTCGGTGGCATACCTTCCAGAACTTGGAGTAGCCATGAACGCCACTAGTCTTCGCCCGGATACGCCCGATATTTCCGCACTGCCCGCAGATGCGCTGCTGACGCGGAACCAAGTTGCCGCGCTTTCGGGTTTCGCCCTGCAAACGCTCAAAATGTGGCCCGCGCAAGGCAAAGGCCCGCGCGTCACCGTAGTAGAAGGCCGGCCCCGCTATCGTGTGGCCGACGTTCGCCAGTGGATGGGGGCGTGAATGGCCCTGTCGATCCTGCGGAACCCGCCGCGGGGTTCGGTCCTAGCGGCGCGGGTTGAAGCATTTAACAGCGCTCGTCCTGAGGCGGGTTCTCGCCTCACCGACAATCCCGCTTTCAATGAAATGGCGGAACTCTACGAAGTGATCCGCGAGCCGCGATTGTGGAAACTGCCGAGAGAGTGGGTCGCGCGTCACGTTGTTCCTGTCCATTTGCAAGCAGTCTCGGGTCCGACTGCGGCGGACGCTGCACGAGAGAACGCAGAACTGGCAATTGCTTATGCGCGCACTCTTCAAGAACTGGATGAAGCCACCGCATCCGCTGCAAAGCGTGCAAAAGAACCGGCCAGCGATCTTCAGGCAATCGTCTTGCCAATCATCTTTGCAGAGTTTCTGTCGGTTCAGGTCCAGATGCCGGGGGCAAGCGCAAACCGGCACTATGAGGTCACGGGGATCAATCTTGGCAGAAGTCGAGAACCGCTAGACCGAAACGCAATACGGCGCGCGGTGCAAAAGTTTCTGCGAATGCTCGCCCGTCTTCCCAATCGGCAGGTTGATGCTGTTCTTCTGAGCATTTCGGTTCTTTGCGACGAGTTCGCCTCGGGCCAGTCAGCGGCTTAGCCGCTGCTACGGGGGCGGCCGGTTGTTCATTGTCGGCCACGTTTTCAATGTGGCTTTGAACACCGTTGAGCCTGACGTTCTCAAGACCCCGGACAGCAAGAGCGATCGTCGCTCGCGCAGAACCAAACCGAACGGAGGTCGCATTGCAAACCGCACAGAAAACCGAATGGATGACTTTGGCTGAAGCTGCGGCCCGCGCTGGGCGTTCCTATTCCTGGGCGCGGGACAGGGCGGCAACGGGGGCCTTCGTGAGCCACCCGGACCGCTCGAGATCCATACGAGTTTCGGCCGACAGCGTGGCGCAAGTGATTGCCCGTGAACGGACAAAACAGAGACGCAAGGCTGCTTTCAGTTGCCCCCGCCTCGTTGTCGACAACACGAAATAGAAACGGCCGGCGCCCGGACAGGGGCAACCGGCCATAGAGGGCTCTTCACAATGGATGGTAATATTTTGTGCGCTATGAAGCAAGATCAAGGTGCAGAGGCAGCGTCTTCGCTCTCGTTCTGTACCGGATTTGGGCAAGCGGACACGCACAGCCAAGAGATCATAGGACGGGACGGCCAGCGAAAGCCAAACACGCATCCGTTGGCGGGTAAGGACTATCGCACCATCACACCTAAGGAAGTCGTCGCGTTGGTCGAAAACCCGCTTTGCGAGGACAAAAGCAAGGCGCAATGGATCATCCCATCAACCTACGCCGGGGCCGATGCTCGCGCTCATAGCGTGCAGCGCGAGAGGGGTGAGTTCTGGTTCTTGCCGCTGGACGTGGACGGCGGGAACCTTTCGATGGACGATGTAGACAGGGCGCTGGTCGCGGTATGCGGCGATGTGAACCGCGCGATCTACAGCACTCGTTCCGCGCAGCCTGACAATCGCAAGTGGCGGGCTTTCGTGGCGCTGTCCGAACCGGTCAGCGGCGCCGACTACAGCGACACCATGAAGGCTTTCAACGATTTCTTGGGCGAAGCGTCCGGCGGCCACTTGGTCGCAGACGGGGCGCTCTGTCGGCCAGGGCAACTGGTCTATCTGCCAAACCGCGGCGATTTCTACGAGCACCGCGTCGAGCGGAACAAGCCGCCGTTGGTTTTGTCCGCGGGGCACCCGATCATCGAACGTCGTGGGCGCAACCGCTCAGAGCGCGCAGAAATCGAACGGCAGGCGGCCGAAGATCAGGCGGCAGGAAAGGCCCGAATTGCATCGGACGGCGCCGGGGGCGTTGTCGAAGCATTCAACGCCAGTCATGATATCGCGGACCTGTTTCTTGAATTTGGCTATGAGCCGGAGTGCGAAATGGGGGGCTTCGATTGGCGCTCGCCCTACCAATCAAGCGGAAGTTTTGCGACGCGCGACTTCGGAAGCCATTGGATCAGCCTCTCGGGTAGTGATGCTGAACGGGGGCTCGGCAAGGAAACGGTCAGCGGGGTCCGCTCGGGCGATGCCTTCGACCTCTACGCTCACTTCGTCCATCAGGGAGACTTCAAGGCCGCTGTGCGGGCCTACGCTGCCGAGATCGGACAAGATCACGCCACCCAGCGCGAGAACATGGACCCGACGAAATACTTTGAACCCTTGCCGGAGAGCGAGGGCGACCGCTTGGCGCCAACCGATCGGCCGCGGCGTCTGTTGCCAGTCGTGAACTTCGAAGAGGCGGCGAATGCGGCGCTGACCGAGAGCGCCCGCCCACTGGTCAAAGGCTTTCTGGACGAGGGGGCGTTCTCAGTCTTCTACGGCCCCAGCAATTCGGGAAAGACGTTTGTCGTCCTTGATCTGGCCTACAGCATTTCAATCGGTCAGGACTGGGGCGGCATGAAGACCGCCAAGGCGCCGGTGCTCTATATCGCAGCCGAGGGCGGAGGGGGAATAAAGAAGCGGATTGCGGCTTTGCGCCAGAAACCGGGGGCGGTGGTCCCCAAAGACTTCTATCTGTCGGCGGCTACCATCGACCTGCGCCGCCCCGAGGGCGACGTGACGGCCGTTATCGAGACGGCCAACAGCATCGGGCGCGTCGGCCTGATAGTCATAGACACGCTGTCTCGTGCGCTAGCCGGGGGTGACGAAACAAAGGACATGGGCGCGCTTGTCGTCAACATCGACAGGATCCGCCAAGCAACCGGCGCTCACGTGCTGCTGGTCCACCACAGCGGGAAAGACCTGACCAAGGGTGCGAGGGGTAGTTCGGAACTTCGCGGAGCGATCGACACAGAGATCAACATCGAAAGTGGCGTGATCCGGGTGACGAAACAACGTGACTTGGAATTTGGTGAAGACATCAGCTTCGAAATTCGGGGTGTACCTATCGGGACCGATGCAGATGACGATGTGGTGACTTCGGCCACCGTCCTTTTGCAGGGGACAAAACGCGGCAAACCCAGAGCACCCACGGCCAAGGAAGCGGAAGTCTTGGACGTTGTTCGCGACATTCTTTCGGAGCCAGGCGGTTCGGTGTTCACCGCTCGTATGGTGGCCCTCCGATACAAATCAGAGGGCGAACAAATGACGCCAGATACTGCGCGGAAGCATCTTCAGAGCCTCACTGACAAGCGTTTACTTCGTTCCGAAGGCCGCGGGCGCTGGGCGCTCACGCCCGGAAAACTTCCGGCAAACGGGCAAAAAAGTGGAAATTCCACTTCGGAAAAATCGACCGATGCCGTTCCGGCATACGGTTTTGGCGCGGAACAAGTGGAACTCCATTCGGAAGGGAGTGTTTTCCAATGAAAACAATAGCTTATGCGAAGTGGAAAAAAGTGGAAAATGGGGTGGAAATGAGCACGGTCTCGAAGTGGAAAAGTGGAATGCCCTATATATATAGGCATTCCACTTTTCCGATGACCCGAAAGCCTTCGTTCTTTCTTAAAATTGGGCGCTGCGCTGAAGTGCTTGGCATACCTTATTGGCCCGTTCCGGAAGGGTGCGTCCGATGAACCGGAGAGGGCGCGGGGGCTGGAGCGATTACCACCGCTCGCCCGAATTTCGAATGAAGGCGGACGCAGCGCTGGCCAAGTATAACGCTCGCCGCCCGTACCTTCCAAAGTGCGGCGCAAAACGAAAGCGCGACGGTGAGCCCTGCCAAAACCTCGCGCTGGACAATGGCCGCTGTCGTTGCCACGGCGGGCGCACGCCGTCGGGCGACGGTTGGCACCGCCCGGTCTGGCCGAATGGCAATGCACCCGACGCAGAACGGCGATTGTACCGGAAACTTCAGAACCTCGAAAAGGCAGCACGGGCGCGAGCGGCGCGTCTTCGGCGCATGACCGACGAAGAGCGTCGGCAGTACGAAGAATGGCATAAGGCTCGCCCGGCCACATCGGCCGTAGAACGGGCAGAGATAAAGCGGATGAAGGCGCAAGCGAACGCGGCTCGCGATCTGATGCGCGGCCCTAGGTCAACGGTGGCCAAGATTGACCCCGAATACGTGGCGATTGTCGCCCGCATTGCAGAGATCCGGGAGGCACTGTCAGCGCTCCATGATGAATACGAAAAATTGGTGGAAACCGACGAGATCACAGAAGGGGTTTTCGGATGAAACAAAGCGAGGTTTTAGCGCGGAGGCGAGCGTTGCTGACCCGAATTCAGACCGAAGGCGCGGAAGCGGCCTACGAGGCTGCGCTCGCGGTCTGCCAGGACACGAAGGCCCCCGCCCCGGCGCGGGCCACCTGCGCAACGACGATTTTGCGGGCGGGTGGCTTTCTGAACACTAGGGAAGACAACGCACCAAAAGAGCCGCACGAGATGACGCCCGCGGAACTCAACGCGCGCCTATCAGAACTGCGAACTGGAGGCGCGAACGGTTCTGACCACCCCAACTATATTTTGGGTGTGTTTGACTAGGCGTGTTCATTGTTTCGGGACCGAATGACTTAGAAATGAACAGGCACTTAGGTCAAGGTTGACCAGAACAGAGGCGCTCATTTTCTGCGACACGAGACGCCCAACCCAGATAGCGAGGACGCGATGGCGGGCTTGAGAGATCAGCAAGTGAAAGAGGATCCGCGCAAGGCGCTCCTGAAGGGCGGCCCGTCCGCGGCCAAAGCTCTTGCAGGTTCGGTTCCGGCCGCAACGCAGGGCCAGCCGGTTCCGGCTGCGCCTGCTGGGATCATCGAAGCCGAACTGTTCGACGGTACGATCTTGGAGTTTCCGTCCGGGACTGATCCGCAGGTAATCCAGAGGGTGGCACGTGAACAAACCTTGCGGCGCCGCCAAGCGTCCGACAGTGTGAACCCGTCGCCTACATTTGACCCGGCGAACATGACGATCGAACAGCAACGCGCTTTGGCTCTTGCGCAAGCCCGTCGTCGCCGGGCAGAGGCTGAATCGCAGACAGGCCTAGGCAAGCCTGCGGCAGATCCTTGGGACCAATTCCCAGATGCGCCGTTGGAAACTGCAACCGACCCTTGGGCCGCTTTTCCTGACGCTCCGCCGACTGCCGCAGGGCCGGAAGCCCCTGAGGGGCCGCGCACTATGGGCCAGCGCGCAGACGGCTTCGGCGCGTCGCTCTTCGACGGTGTGCGTCAAGGCATGGCGATGGTCGCGGGCGCCCCAGTTGATCTGGTGAACAACGCCCCGCGCTTGGCAAACCTCCTGCCGGGTGTGGACGGCGTTGGCCCTATGACTGACAACCCAATCGGTGGGCGTGACACGATCGATGAAATTCTGCGGGGCTTTGGTCTGGTGGACGACTACGAGCCGCAAGGCGGCCTCGAGCGTGTGGCAAACCGCGTGGGCGAAGAACTCGGCTCGACGGCGGTTCCCGTTGGTGCTGCCGTCGGAAAAGCGCTGACGATGCCGGTGCAAGCCGTCAACAGCATGGCGGCCGCGCCGCGTACTCTCGGGCAGAGCGTTGCGGCGTCCTTCCTTCAACCCGCCGCCGTAGCCCCCGGATCTCTGGTTGGGCGCGAAGTCGGATACGCAGCGGGCAGCGGCCTTGGCGCTGGGCTTGCCAACGAATGGGCGGGCGACAGTGAGGGCGCTCTGTCGGACTTTCTCGGTTCCATCGCTGGGGCCGGCGTGACCAGCGCGGCAAGTGGACTTGTCGGAGCCGGGCGAAATGTCCTGGCGGGGGCCACAAACAGCCCGAACTACGCGGACGATGTGGCTTCTGCGGCCGTCGCAGAACGCGTGATAAACTCTTCATCGGGGTTGCAGGCGCAGGCGGCTCGGCTTTCTGATGCGGGCGTCAGTCCTAGCCGGCTTTCGACGGAAGACCTTGTGCAAGCGCTTCGTCGTCCTGCTGACGTGGAAGGCGCGGTGCCCGGCTATCGCGCAAATATCGCAGATCGGACACAAGACCCCGGCCTCGCTACGCTGGCCTATAACTCGGATGCTGTGAGCCCTGGTGCGGCCAGCGCTCGGCGCGTCGGCAATGAAATGGCCGTGAATGAAACAATGACAGGGCTTGCGCCTGAAGCGGATCCGAGCAGGTTCCGCGCCAATCTTCAAGCCGGGGTAGATACCCGCATAGGCGCCGCACAATCAGCACAGGATGCCGCGCAGGAGACGTTTGACAGCTTGGCCCAGTTGCTTCAGCCGACGATGCGCGAAACCACCGCGCGCGGATCGTCGATCCGTTCGGCGCTTGCCGATGCCTATGGCGCGGCCCAAGACGAAGTGAGCGCGCTCTATGGCCAGATAGATCAAGCTGCTGTCCCGGTGGACATCGGCCCGTTGCGCGAGGTCTTTTCCGACATCGACAGCACATTGCCACTAAACGATCGGCAACGCTTTCGCCCGTCCGAGGCCGATATTCCGGCACGCTTGGCCCCCGCTACGCCTTCGGACCCTGTGCCGACCGGCATCTTGGACGAGCGCGGTCGACCGATCATGCGCCCGCCTATCGCCCCCGACAGCACGGTTCCGTTGCGCGAGATCACCGCGGCGCGGTCTGGTCTGACGGACGATGTGCGCGGCCAGCGCGCGGCAGGACAGAACCAAGCCGCCCGAGTGGGCAGCCAATACGTTGACGCGATCGACGGCTATATGGATGAAGCCTTGCCCGAAAGCCTGCGAAGCGCGCTGGACGAGGCTCGGGCCGCGCGTCGCGATGTGGCAGAGCGATTTGAGCGGCCGGGCACTGCATTGGAAAGCGTCCTTTCGCGTCGTGAGGGCGGGGGCTTTTCCCTGGACGACAGCGCCGTGCCTGCACGCTTCGCCCAACCTGACCGCGGGCGGCTGACCGATCTACGCGCTGCACTGGCCGAAGCAGGGACCGACCCGCGCTTACGCGACGGGCTTGCGGACGAAGTCCGGTTCTTGGTGGTCCAAAACGGTTTGTTGGACAAGCCGCAGGCGCTGGGCAAATACATGGCCGATCGGCAGGTTCTCCTTTCCGAGTTCCCGGAACTGCGGGCACAACTGGAACAGGCCGGCGCGTCTCGTGCGGCCTTGGCAGAAGCCGAGCGCGTGGCCGCTGACACAACGAAGCGTTTGACGACGCCCGGCCGGTCTGCGGAAGCCTCCTACCTGAAGAACGTGGAAGACCCGACAGCGGCGATCCGCAGCGTGATAGCGAACCCGAACCCACGGCAAGCGGTGGCCGATCTTGTGTCCACGGCCGCAAGCCCGCAAGCGCGACAGGATCTGCGCGGGGCTCTCTGGGAAGAGGTCAAACGGTCGGGCAAGATGCAGGCCGACGGCATGACTGGCGAGACGCGCTGGAACGGCAAGCGGCTTCGCGCATTGTTCGACGATCCTAAATTTGCCGCGGTTGCTGACGAACTATGGAAAGACGATCCGGAAGACCTGGTGGCAATCAAGGAAGTGTTTGGCGCACTGGCCGGGGCTGAAGGCTCTTCGCGCGCCCGCGCTATGGGAACGTCAGGCACGCCGCAGTCTCTGGCCGGCCGACTAGACCCGGCGCTCACGGCATCCTCGATCGCTTCACGCGCCCGTTCGGTTTCCCGCAATCAACTTTCGCCCACCATTGCGGGTGTGGACATTCTCGGCACATGGCTGCGCCGCCGCTCCGCGCAGGTCCAGAGCCGCGCGATCGACCAGATCACGGCCTCCGTGGTGAACAACCCCGGCTTGGCCGCCGATCTGCTGGAGAAGTACAACCCAGCCACGGCGGCCGCTCGGCGTGCCATGCTTACACAGAAATACGGTGTCCGCGCGACCACGGTGCTGAACATTCTAGACGAAGCAGAGAACGATGACCCTCTGGTTTCTGCTATTGAAGAGCAGCTATGAACAAAATATTAGGCAGCGGGGTGTGAGCGTTCAGGACGGCCCGGATAGTTCTTCTTTAGTCATCACACTTGCAACACTATCCAGAATGTTCCTGTGGTATGGTATATATTGGGGTGCCAATCCGACGTATACTAACGCCCACGGCTTAAAGTTTTCACCCTTTGGTATGTCGTATCGTTCTTGAGGTAACTGCAGTAGTTCCGGTGCCTTTTGGCTAATGAATTGATTTCTTTCAGCATCCCGATTTTGCCGTTTGTCTCGTGGCAAAAGACTCGACATGCTTGTTTCCTCCAAAGCCTGTTTTCCCGCTTCCGGTGTAAGGAAGCTTCGTGGCAGGTAGTCTTCAACAACGGTAGCAGGTTTCTCGTCCTTAAATGCCATAAATACTAAAAGAGGCGCATCTAAAGGCTGATCCGCATAGCAGCGCAGCGCAAGCTCAACCTTAAGCAAAATTCTCTTAGTCTTGCGCATGGATAGATCGCATTCAACAGCGAGCCTACTTGCTAGTTCCGCAGCAGTCTCGATAGAAAATTCTTTCCCATCTCCGTATGGTACTTTTAAAGGTAAACAACTTGCCAACTCGTAAACTGCTGATTTAAATGAGGCACCGGTCGGTTCCAGTTTCAGACGAATATCAACAAACTTGTCGAGATATTTTTCGTCCCCTTCAGCGACGCCGAAACGATGGCCGGCGAGGTTCTCCAAATAATTCGCATTTACCATCAGGCAGAAGATAAAGCCTGAGTGGCCGAAAATTAGTTTAGTCGCTTCCAAAAAAGAGATTGCGTAGTCAGGATGACATCGATCAAGCTCGTCGACAATTACAACAACCCTACCGTGAGGCGCATTTTCAACTAGTGCCAATCTCAGAGCGTCGAGCTGTTCGGGGAGCTCTACTTTTCGCATCTTCTCTGCAGACATCTGTGATGCGATAAGCTGGCTCGCAACCTTCGACATCTCACTTCCGACTTCCTTTATGACGCCATCAAGCGCGTCGAAGTCTTCAAGTCGGTCGATAGCACCGTCAGTCATTGCATCAAAGATTTCGTCAGCACCCGCCTTGAGAATGGCTCTTGTGATCGCCTTTGCCCCGATGGCTCCTACCAACTTGGCCGATTCAAATGCTTTCTGACCTTTGCCTTTCTCCCCTTTCGGTAACGCCTCTACTAGCGCGCCAAGTACAGTTATGACCGGGTCGCCGGAATGGTCAGACTGCTGAACGTCTACTTCAACAACAATTTCGCCAGCGTCTCTGAGCTGTTGCGCCCAGGCTTTTCGGAAGAACGTTTTACCACGCCCGAAGCCCGCTTCTATGGAGACTACTTTCTCATTATCTATCGATTGGACGAGGTTTGTAAACGCGCGACCTATCTCCTCGTAGCCTAGCTGGTCGCCTATCCACGTCTTAGCTTCAGTTTTTCCAACCTTCAAAACAAGTCTCCCAGAGGTTTAATTAAGTGCGTAAATAAACGCTGATGGAAAGACTTATACTTTAGCAATTAGCTCTGGGATCAAAAACTCCTTCAACAGTCATGCTGGCTTCCACTATTGCAGAAGCACCCACTACAAACTTGAATGAAAGGCTATTCCAATCTGGCATGCTACGGCACGCTTCCGCCTTAAATGCAGAAGCTGCGCGCCCAATCTGCTCCTGAACCGCAGCTTCCATTTCGGCTAATGTGGGCCTCTTGGACCAAGGCCAACTGCCGAATGAAGTTTCCACGGATTCGAGCGTGTAGCCTGGTGCCATTCTGTCGAGTAGCGGTATGTATCCCTCTGGCGCGACAGCTTCGGATCGTCCATTCGGATCCTTCAGGATCCATACGCTGCCAGTCTGGTCTTTAGCGCGGTCACGTTCTTGCGCAAATTTGGACGCCATTTCGTCTCCACTTAAAACCTCCGATGTATCGCCCCTAATAACTGTTCTCTCGCCGTCAACACCCACGCGGGACAACGTCATGGTGCCGTCTGCGTTAAACTCAAGTTGATATTCTATGGTTGGGGTGACTTCTGAGGAAGCGGCTTGTGCGTTAACTTCGGAGATGCAAAAAAAGGCAGCATATAGGCCAAAGAAAATTCTCATTTGTTGATCCTAGATTCAATTGAGGAAGAGTAATAGTAGATGAAACATGCAAGACTAACTCAAACGCTTCGTGCAACTCTCAGTTTGACACAATCTTCCGATCGCTCAAGGATTCTCTGCTACCGTAAATTTTGGCGCGCCAACTTCCAACACAGAAGGTCAATCTACGCCCAATCTCGCAAGGTATGATAACGAGCGGCGGCGTACGACCAAGCACCGGGCATTGACCCATGTGTGCACTCGTCTACGATGTGATCGGCCCGCCAAAGTAGTTTCGCCTTCACATCTTGGAAAATAATACGCCTGCAGACCACCACCGTTGGATTGACGTCGTGCGCAGCACTCTGGAAGACACTGCACGAGATATGCTCTGAGATGAGCGATCCGTTGATCGAGCACAAATGCGAGGCCCCCGATCTGCCAGCGGACCTGCCGTAAGTCACAGAGTAGAGCATGTTGCCTCTGAGCGGATCCTGGATTTTCGTAGCGGTCATTCAATGAATCGATGTCATGCATGCAGATATGGGTAAACCGCATCCAGTGGAGTTGCGTGACCATTCCGTTGCGCTTGTCGACCAAGGCAATACGCATACCGAGGCAGTTCGTCGGCTATGTGTGCGTCGCATCACGCCTCAAACAAAAGCCAATGACTACTGACAGTCGTCATTCTATGTGGTTTATAGACCATGTTTAACCAACTACCTACATGAGGCTCAAGTGAAGCGCACAAAATACGTTGTTACCGTCGGCGAGGACGTTCTCTTTTCTGCGCCTACTAAAGAAAAGCTAAAGGGAAAAATCAAAGAGGATATTGCTGCTTGGTCTATCGACTATCCAGGACTGACTGCCAAGATTCTTGGTGCTACTTGGCAAGCTAATTATGAATATTTTCATTCTTTGATTGAAAAGCATGATTTTGATAATTCATCTCTGGACATCCGTTCTGATGGCAACATTAGGGTATTTCCACCCTCAGACGTTCAGCATGGAGTTCTCATTAGAAAACTTATTGCGGGATCGAGACGTGATCTGGCGGATTCAGTTCTAAGTGATTGGCTTGTAACAGTTAGAAAGGATAGTATTGCCAGACGAAACCAGCAGGCCACAGATAAAGTTATAATTGGAGGCGCAATGGTTTGGAGTATGGCTCACGCAGAGTCGCAAATAAATGGTACGCACATTCTAGGAAAGATGAAACAAGCCGCTCAGAATCTCCATGCAGTTGGAGAAGAACACGAAGCTCAAGTAGCAGACTTTGAAGCCTCGCTGCTTTCTAGCCAAGAAAATATGGAAGAAGTGAAGCGAACACTTTGGAAGCAATACGCTAAATTTTATAAAGTGTCCAACTATCTTGTCCAAAGACGGGTTCGAACTCAAGTAGCTCGTGAGAAAAAATGGACGGAAGAATGGGGACTTCTCCACGATTCGTATATGCAGAAACTTCAGTACCAAGCGGCGGTCACGCTTTGGGAGACTAAAGCGACCGGGCACAGACGCAACGCAAAATTTGCATTTTGGAGTTTTGTTGCTACCGCCGTAGTGACGGCAGGGATCAGCATTCTCGTTGTTTTCCTTTTTGGAGATTATATTGCATCATCATTTTCTAAACTACGCTTTAACGAACATGGTTATTTAGAGGAAATTTTTTCCTATAAAGGCCCAATTACTGTCGCAGCTCTGCTCGTGGTGGCTTCACTTTTTATATGGGTAATGCGGTTTGCGAGTAAAATCTACCTCAGCGAACGCCATTTGGCATTGGCTTCGGAGGAGCGCAAGGCTTTTGCAGAGACATACCTGGCATTGGTGGCTGACCAGAAAATTAGTAGAGAACAAGAGGCTATTGTCCTCGCAGCGCTTTTCCGTTCTGGCCAAGATGGGATTATTCGAGACGACGACGGCGGCTTGGATATATCCGCAGCTTCAATTCTCGCCAAAGCAATGTCCGGCAATCGCAGCTAGCACACCTACATATTCCAAGCGGCCAGTGCAGCGGAACAGGCTTCCGGATCCTTCTTTATTCGCCACAGCGCCGCGCGGGACAAGTTGGTTTCGCGGGCAACTTCGGACAAGCCCGCACCTTCCATCATGCGGCGCTGGGCAATCTCGAACTGTTCGCGGGTATAGCTGGGTTTTCTGCCCCTGAACTTGCGTTCTGCGTCGGGCTGGGCCTTCGCGTGGGCTATTCCCGCCCTGCGTGCTTCCTTCATGGCTTCGGCCTGGGCTTGTGACAGGGCGGCCATGAACCCTATGAGGGCGTCACGCACGGCCTGTTGCATAGGGTCTTTGGTCGAACCGTCAAAGACCATCCCGTTTATTACGGTTCGGACCACGATACCGCGGCGCATGAACTCGCGGATCGTATCGCTAACGTCCTGATAGTCGCGGCCAAGTCGATCGACCCAGCGGACAAGCAACGTGTCCCCTGCGCGCAGCATATCGAACAGACGGCGGCCTTGCGGGCGTTCGGCGAGGCGCGTCGTCACACCTGACACGCCGTCATCTGTCACAACTTCATCCACCTTGAACCCGGCGCCTTCGGCCTGGGTTAGCTGGTGCGCGGCGGTCTGATCGCGTGTTGATACACGCGCATAAAGTACCGTTCTCATAATGATTGCCCTTCAGGTGAAGCGGGCGGGGCGGCTAATGCCGCCCTGCGATTAAGGGTCAAGCCGCAAGGGCGGCAACAGCCCGCTGCGCAAGCTTTGGGTTGTCTGCATACATCGCAAAAACTTCCATCTCGTCTACAGCGAGGGCCAAGCGGTGCTCTTCGCCGGCGCGGCGCGCGGCGGCCAGTTCACAAGCGAGGTTGAAGAAAAATACGGTTTCAGTGTTGCGGTCCATCTTGTTTCCTTTGTTCGTTCGTTAGCCTTATGTTCGTTAAATATGGTGTTCGTAAATGTATGTCAACCCTTACGAACGCAGTTTGGCGCAGTTTATCCTTGTTCGTTGCGGTATACCCTTGCGAACAGGATGACAGACGACCGCAGGAAATCGGCCAGCGCGTTGCATGGCTTTAGGATGAGACGGTGAGATGTGTGAGGCGCTGGGCGCCAGTGCAGGGCTAGTCCCTGCCGGTCAACCATCTGGTCAGCGCTTGCGCTGCTCGGCCCATCGCCAACGGAACGAAGGCGAAGGCCAGGATAGCAATCAGCAAGGCAACTCCGACTAGGACGATCATAGGCGCAAGTCCTCTTTGTATCCTGCGTATAGTGGCGAAATACATACGATTTGGGAAGGCTTTGCCCTTTGTTTGGCAAGGCCGCCGTGCCTGCTGTGTGACTGGTGCAGAGACCGACCCCTAGCCCCGCTGAACCGAAACCACCCCCCGGTATCACTACGAAACGCACCGAGCGGGCCGCGACCGACGCCCAGACAAATTTGCGCCGCGCCCGAACTTTTCCCAGCCGAAGCGGCCGTGCTGGTGTTCATTCAGACGATCTCGTTTGACCTTTCAACGAACAGGCCCGACCCGCAGCATGAGCGAAGAAAGGGGGCAAAGATGTTTCAGACCTTCAAAACAGCGACCCGTGACCTGCATAAAGAGGCGGCGCATCGTGCCGTTTACGTGGCTGATGAGTTTGACCGGGCACGCGGCCCAGACGTCGCGTACCACGCTTCGCACGCGCTGCACTCTCTGGCCAAGAACGCGGCCTCACCGGTGCATGGTGTCAGTCCAGATTGCGCCGAAACGGTCCGTCGCTCCGTAGAGATCGCGTCCCCGCATGTGCTGGCCTTGTTCCCAGACCCCGTTGATCGTTCTCGGGCGGCGCTGGCCTTGTCCAAGGCGAAGGCTGTCGCGGTCAAATGGGGCGAGGCCACGGTCGATCGTCAGAAGAGCGACCTCGCCGCACTGCGGAACGAGATCCGGCATGTCGAATGGCTCCGAAACTGTTGTCACAACCTTTCGCTTCTGGACGAGATCGAAGAGTTCCACGCTCGACTGGCTAGAGATGCTATGAGAGCGCGCCACGCCCAAATTAGTGCTCCATGAGCATTTGCCGTGGCTTGCCGGCTTCATCGTTCACGTAAAGCCGTCTACGCCTATTTTGTCGTTAGGTACGACAGGAGGTTGATCGGGTCCTTCTGGACGCCAAGCTAGCCTAATTTTTCGGCTCAGTAGCTCGCCTTCCCTCAGCCTGAGGCCAGGGAAGATATCGCAAACGACATTTCCCAGGCGCTCTTGCTCAAGCACCCCTTCGTGGGTCTCGGTTTGAAAAAGTCCAAACTTGTCGATCACATGGGCAGCCTCTTTGAAGGCAATAAAATCCGCTGCTGGCGTCGCGAACCTTTGTGCGAGTAGTGCTACTGCGTGACGGTATGTAGAATGAAGATCGGCAATCTCGTTCGGATCGAATTCCTTTGTTTGCCATTCGGTACTTTGTTCCCAAGTGCGCGGGCTTGGTATGCTTCTTATGCTGTGCAGTAGCACCAACAAATCGCACGGAGTGTTCGTCAACGCAGCATCCATTGCGGCCATCCGAAATCTGCAAGCACCTTCGACCGCTATAGTATGATTTATCGGATAGATATCTTCGGCGTTAATCAGGAAGGTTATACCCGTGTTGTACAGAGCGCGTATCGGGAAAACCATGTTCCGGTTTTTTCTGTTCTGACTCTGTATCAGAAAAGAGCGGTGGCCATCGCTGTAGTACTGGGCATCAGATGCCTCGATAGCCTCGTCAGCTACTGGCACGAAGCCGGCCTTCTGGATTTGCCCTTGCTCGCCTCTATCGCTCCATTGCCCCGAGAGATCACCGCTCCGCGGCAAATTCACAGAAAACTTCTCAAATATTCGTTCCAGCATCACTATCTCGCTTAGTGAACATGAAGGCAGCCTTGAAATGCAGCGGCTGACAATTCAGCGATATCCTACATGGGATTTCCAAGCCTGTCAGGTTAAATTCACTGGTTTACTAAGGTCATAGATAGCTTCCCGTGAAGGAACTTCTCAGCCGATGCTGGCTTCTCCGGAGGTTTTTGAGCAGCTTTGTGGAGTGAGCAGGCCGCCGATATTCTGCAGCTATCAAAACCAAGGCTTGGTGCTGCCCAGGTGCTGCCCAGACGAGGTCATCGCCCGCGGACTGCGAATTATTCCGTTTATTTTCAGAGTTTTAGATGGTGCTGTGAGAGAGGATTGAACTCTCGACCTCTCCCTTACCAAGGGAGTGCTCTGCCACTGAGCTACCACAGCATCCGGCGGTGTGTGAAGGGTTGCCCCTTTGACCGTGGCCGGGTGATTAGACTCAAATCCCGCAGGGTGCAAGCGCAATCTGGACGCAAATTGTGCGGTGCTGTAGGAAGGCAGGATGGAGCAGAAACCACCCGGCAGAACGGCGCCCGGCAAGGGCGGGACGCGTGAAGAGCGGTTGAAAGCCGCCCTCAAGGCCAATATGGCACGGCGCAAGGCACAGGCGCGGGCGCGGGCGGCTAAAGAGACACCGTCCGCGGATGATCCGCCGGGGCGGGACACAGGCAAAGAGTGAAAAGGGCAGGGCAATGGATTCGATCATCGTGACGGGCAATGGCCCCTTGAAGGGGCAGATCCCGATCGCCGGGGCCAAGAATGCCTGTCTGACCCTGATGCCTGCGACGCTTTTGTCGGAAGAACCGCTGACGCTGACCAATGCGCCGCGCCTGTCGGATATCCGGACCATGACGCAACTGCTGCAATCGCTGGGGGCCGAGGTTACCAGTTTGCAGGATGGCAAGGTGCTGGCCATGTCGAGCCACACCATCGACAACCACACCGCCGATTATGACATCGTGCGCAAGATGCGCGCCTCGATCCTTGTGCTGGGGCCGATGCTGGCCCGCGACGGTCACGCGGTGGTGTCGCTGCCCGGTGGCTGCGCCATCGGGGCGCGGCCCGTGGACCTGCATCTGAAGGCGCTGGAGGCGATGGGGGCGGAACTGGACCTGCGCGAGGGTTATGTCCATGCCAAGGCACCCGGCGGGTTGAAGGGCGGGATCGTGGACTTCCCCTTCGTCTCGGTGGGCGCGACGGAGAATGCGTTGATGGCGGCGACTTTGGCCAAGGGGACGACCGTGCTGAAGAACGCCGCGCGCGAGCCCGAGATCGTGGATCTGGCGCAATGCCTGCGCAAGATGGGCGCACAGATCGAGGGCGAGGGGACATCGACGATCACCATTCAGGGCGTGGATCGACTGGGCGGGGCGACGCATCCGGTTGTCACCGACCGTATCGAATTGGGCACCTATATGCTGGCCCCCGCGATCTGCGGCGGCGAGGTGGAACTGCTGGGCGGTCGCATCGATCTGGTCGGCGCGTTCTGCGAGAAGCTGGATGCGGCGGGGATTTCGGTCGAGGAGACGGCACTGGGGTTGAAGGTGACGCGGGGCAATGGCCGTGTGCGGGCCGTGGATGTGACGACCGAGCCGTTTCCGGGTTTCCCGACCGATTTGCAGGCGCAGATGATGGCGCTGCTGTGCACCGCCGATGGCGTGTCCGTGCTGGAGGAGAAAATATTCGAGAACCGTTTCATGCACGCGCCCGAGTTGATGCGGATGGGCGCGAAGATCGACGTGCATGGCGGCACGGCCACGGTGACGGGTGTGGAGCGGTTGAAGGGCGCGCCGGTGATGGCGACGGATCTGCGGGCCTCCGTGTCGCTGATCCTCGCCGGGTTGGCGGCGGAGGGTGAGACGATCGTGAACCGGGTCTATCATCTGGATCGCGGTTATGAGCGGGTCGAGGAAAAGCTGGGCGCTGTGGGTGCCAGGATCGAACGGGTGGCGGGCAAATGAGCGACGCGAGGTTCGAGGACGCGCGCGAGACCCCGCTCAATCTGGGGGCGTTGGAGGCCGAGGACCTCAAGGTGATGTCCGCGCTGGTGCAGGATGCGGTCTTTCCGGCGACGGCGATGACGTGGCGGCCGGGGCAACGCCGCTTTGGCCTGCTGCTGAACCGTTTCCGCTGGGAGGATGTGGACGCCGCGCACAAGCGCGCCCGCCCGGTCGAGCGGGTGCAATCCTTGCTGGTGGTGGAGAATGTGCTGGGCGTCGCCTCGAACGGGGTGGATCGGCGCGACCCGGATCTGGTGCTGTCGCTGCTGTCGCTGGACTGGCATGCGGGGGCGGAGGTTGAGGGGGCGTTGCATCTGGTGCTGGCCGGGGACGGAGAGATCCGGTTGCAGGTCGAAGCGCTGGAAGTGACGCTGAAGGATGTGACCCGGCCCTATGTCGCGCCATCACGCAAGGTGCCGGATCACAAGATCTGAAGCGGGATTTCTGCGCGGCAGCCTGCGCCTCCGGCGGGGATATTTCGGGCAAGAAGAAACAGCGTGCTGCGTTCATGGCATCAAGGGCTTGAGGCGCGGCCCCTGCAAAGCTATGTCCCGCCCCAGACCCCGGAGGGACCATGCCCGTATTTCTGAACGCCACCGACCCCGATTTCGAGACCGCCTTCGCCGCCCTGCTGGGCGCCAAGCGCGAGGATAGTGTCGATGTGGATGATGTCGTGGCAGGCATCATCGCCGATGTGCGCGCGCGCGGTGATGCGGCGGTGATCGAGCTGACGGCGAAGTTCGACCGGCTGGACCTGACGCCCGAGACGCTTCGGTTTTCAGAGGCCGAGGTGGATGCGCTGGTGGCGCAGGTGCCCGCGCATGAGCGGGCCGCGCTGGACCTGGCGGCGGATCGCATCCGCGCCTATCACGTGCGCCAGATGCCGCAGGATCATAGCTGGACCGATCCGGAGGGCGCGATGCTGGGCTGGCGCTGGACGCCGGTGTCTGCGGCAGGGTTGTATGTGCCGGGGGGGCTGGCCTCCTATCCGTCCTCTGTGCTGATGAATGCGGTGCCTGCCAAGGTGGCGGGGGTGGAGCGGTTGGCCATCGTGGTGCCGACGCCCGACGGCGTAGCCAATCCGCTGGTGCTGTTGGCGGCGCGGATTGCGGGTGTGGACGAGATCTACCGCATCGGCGGCGCGCAGGCGGTGGCGGCGCTGGCTTATGGGACGCAGACGATTCCGCCCGTGGACAAGATCACGGGACCCGGCAATGCCTTTGTCGCGGCGGCAAAGCGGCGGGTGTTCGGCAAGGTCGGCATCGACATGATCGCGGGGCCGTCCGAGATTCTGGTGATCGCGGATGCGGATAATGACCCCGACTGGATCGCGCTGGACCTGCTGTCACAGGCCGAGCATGACGAAAGCGCGCAAAGCATCCTGATCACGGACAGCCCAGCCATGGCCAAGGCGGTGGCGGCGGCGGTCGAACGCAATCTGGCGATGCTGGAGCGGCGCGCCATCGCGGGGCCAAGCTGGCGCGACTTTGGGGCCATCATCACCGTGCCCGATCTGGATGTGGCCGCGAGCCTGTCGAACCGGATCGCGCCCGAGCATCTGGAGCTGTGCGTGGCCGATCCTGATGCCTTGTCCGCCAAGATCACCCATGCGGGGGCGATTTTCCTTGGCGCATGGACGCCCGAGGCGATTGGCGATTATGTGGGCGGGCCCAATCACGTCTTGCCCACGGCGCGGTCGGCGCGGTTTTCCAGCGGCTTGTCGGTGATGGATTTCCTCAAGCGGACGACCCTGACCAAGATGACACCCGGCGCGCTGCGCGCCATTGGTCCCGCGGCGGAGACTCTGGCCATTGCGGAAAGCCTTGAGGCGCATGGGTTGAGCGTGCGCGCGCGGTTGAATCGGCTGAACGAGTGATCCGGCACCTGAACATGGGCCCGGCGCCACAGTCAGGCGGGTAATTGCTGCATTGCAGCATGAAAGGGTTCAAGGCGGATTGTGCGGTGCGGCAGCCTGCGCTAATCAGGTGCATCTGCTAGGACCCTGCCCATGACACGCATCTGCGACATCGAACTTGACGATTCCAACCTGCCCCCGCCCACGCCCGAGATCGAGCAGGAGCGCAAGGTGGCGATGTTCGACCTTCTGGAGGAGAACTCGTTCGAGTTGCCTTTGCGGGATGACCGTGTCGTGCCCGCTGGCCCCTATCGTGTGGGGCTGGCGATCCGCGAGAAGCGGCTGGTTTTCGATATCCTGACCGAAGAACGCGAGAAGGCGGCGGAGTTTCATCTGTCGCTGAGCCCGTTCCGGCAGGTGGTCAAGGATTACTGGGCGATCTGCGAAAGCTATTTCGATGCGGTGAAGAACATGCCCCCCAGCCAGATCGAGACGATCGACATGGCCCGGCGCGGCATCCACAATGAGGGGGCGCGCATCCTCCAGGAGCGGCTTGAGGGCAAGGCGGTGATCGACACCGATACCGCGCGCCGGTTGTTCACCTTGATCTGCGTCCTGCATTTCGGAGCCTGACCCCGTGCCAGTCGCCTTGCCCCAGTCCGTTCTGTTCTGCTGCGACCACAACGCTGTCAGATCGCCCATGGCCGAGGGCATCATGAAGAAATTCTATGGCGCCGAGACTTATGTGCAGTCGGTCGGCGTCCATAACGACATGGAGATCGACGGTTTCGCCATCGCCGTCTGTCAGGAGATCGGGGTGGAGTTGTCGCGCCATCGCAGCCGGTCTTTTGACGAGATGGAGGAATGGGGCGAGCATCTGTCCTCTTTCGATCTGGTGGTGGCCTTGTCGCCGGCCAGCCAGCGGCGCGCGCTGGAGCTGACGCGGATCTATCACCTGACGGTGGAATTCTGGCCGATCATGGACCCGACTGGTCTGGGCGAGAGCCGCGAGGTGAAGCTGAACGCCTATCGGCAGGCGCGCGATCAGATCATTTCGCATCTGACGGCGCTGTGGGGACCGCCCACGCGGATGGCCTGAGGGGCGAAACCCCGCAAAGTCCCGCTTGGAGCGGGCCACGGCCCCTGCTAGGTCTTGGCCCAAACAGGAGGTTTGACCATGACCGATACGGCCCGCACCACGATCCAGCGCTATTTCGATGCCTTCAACGCCGGTGACAGCGCCGCCATGGTGGAATGCCTGTCCGATGACGTGGCCCATCATGTCAATGAGGGCAAAGTGCGGACCGGCAAGGCGGCCTTTGCCGCGTTTTGCGACCATATGAGCCGCTGCTACAAGGAGACCCTGACGGATATGGTGATTTTCACCAGCCCGGATGGCACCCGTGCTGGGGCGGAATACATCGTCAACGGCACCTATCTGGCGACCGATGCGGGCCTGCCGGAGGCGAAGGGGCAGGGCTACCGCCTTCCGGCGGGGTCCTTCTTCAGTTTGCAGGACGGCAAGATCACCCGCGTCGTGACCTATTACAATCTGGCCGACTGGGTGGCGCAGGTCTCGGCATGATCCGCGTGGAGGCATTGACCGGGGCGGCGCTGGAGGCCGCCTTGGATGATGTGGCGCGGCTGCGCATCGCGGTGTTCCGGGACTGGCCCTATCTCTATGACGGGGATCTGGGCTATGAGCGAGATTATCTGGCGGTTTACCGTGACAATCCGCGCGCGGTGGTGGTGGGGGCCTTTGATGGCGCGCGTCTGGTCGGGGCGGCGACGGGTCTGCCGATGCAGGATCACGCCGATGATTTCGCGGCCGCTTTCGACGGCACGGGCGAGGATCTGGGCCAGATCTTCTATTGCGCGGAATCGGTGTTGCTGCCCGCATGGCGCGGTCACGGGATCGGGCATCGTTTCTTTGATCTGCGCGAGGATCATGCGCGCAAGCTGGGCTTGAGGAAGTCGGCCTTTTGCGGCGTGATCCGGCCCGAGGACCATCCGCTGCGCCCTGCGGATTACGCGGCGCTGGACCCGTTCTGGCGCAAGCGTGGCTATCGCCCGCTGGCGGGGGTCGTGGCGCATTTCGGCTGGAAGGATCTGGACCAGAGTGCCGAGACGGACAAGCCGCTGCAATTCTGGATCAAGACGCTATAGGCAGGGCGGATCATGCTTTCGCAACCACAACGGGCAATCCGTTTGAACCTGACGCGTGATTGCGTCATCATGGGTGGGACTCGGACACAGGACTGAACCTCATGAAGATCGCGACCTCTGCCTATCCCCTTGATTGGTTCAAGGAATGGACCGACTACGAGGCCAAGCTGACTGCATGGGTGGCCGAAGCCGCGCAGGACGGGGCGGATCTTCTGGTCTTTCCCGAGTATGGCGCGATGGAGTTGGCGTCACTGGACGGGCCACGGGTGGCGGGTGACCTGAAGGGGTCGATCCGCGCGGTCGCGGGCCGGGTCGGGGCCAGCTACAATCTGCATGCGGCGCTGGCGGCGCGGTTCGGGGTGCATATCCTGTCCGCCTCGGCCCCGGTGATCGACGGCTCGGCGGTGGTGAACCGTGCGGGACTGTTCGGCCCTGCGGGCCTGATCGGGGTGCAGGACAAGCAGATCATGACCCGGTTCGAGCGCGAGGAATGGGGTATCAGTGGGGCCAAAGACGGGGCAGGGCCGCTGCGGGTCTTTGACACGGATCTGGGCCGCATCGGCATCCTGATCTGCTATGACAGCGAATTCCCCCTGTTGGCCCGCGATCTGATGGAGCGCGGCGTCGAGATCCTGCTGGTGCCCAGTTGCACCGAGGCGCTTGAGGGCTATTGGCGGGTCCGCATCGGGGCCATGGCGCGCGCGCTGGAGGGGCAGTGCGTCACGGTCATGTCCTCGCTGGTGGGCAAGCAGCCCCGGCTTTATGCGGTCGAGGAGAATACCGGCACAGGTGGCATCTTCGGCCCGCCAGACCGCGGCTTTCCGCCCACCGGCGTGATCGCGGAAGGCAAGCTGAATCGCCCCGGCTGGACCTATGCCACGGTGGACCTTGCCGCGGTGCGCGATGTGCGCGCGGATGGCCATGTTCTCAACCTGTCGCACTGGTCCGAACAGGAGGGTGCATTGACCCGGAAAGCGCAAAAGCCCGCAGCCTAGAGATTCCCCTTGAAAATCGGCGCGGATCGGACCATTTAAGCGCCTGTCCCGCAGCATGGCGGGATGATTGACGAAGGAGAGACCATGGCCAAGGAAGATACGCTCGAATTTCCCGGTGTCGTGAAAGAACTCCTGCCGAATGCGACGTTCCGGGTCGAGCTAGAAAATGGCCATGAGATCATCGCACATACGGCAGGCAAGATGCGCAAGAACCGCATCCGTGTTCTGGCTGGCGACAAGGTTCAGGTGGAAATGACCCCCTATGATCTGACCAAGGGTCGGATCAATTACCGCTTCAAGTAACTGTTTTACCTGTGAAACTTATCCTCGGATCCGGCAGTCCGCGCCGCAGGGAACTGCTGGCGCAGATTGGTGTTGAACCTGACGCCATCCGCGCGCCGGATATCGACGAGACACCGCACAAGGCCGAATTGCCGCGCCCCTACTGCGCGCGCATGGCGATTGAGAAGGCCCGCGCCGTAGAGGCGGATGACGATGACATCGTGCTTTGTGCCGATACGACCGTAGCCTTGGGGCGACGGATTCTGGGCAAGCCTGAGTCTGTGGGCCAGGCGGCGGAATTCCTGTGGGCGCTGTCGGGGCGGCGTCACCGGGTGATCACGGCGGTCGCCGTGCGGCGTGGCGCGCGTGTCTGGGAGCGCGATGTCGTGACCACCGTGCAGATGAAGCGGCTGTCGGACGAGGAATTGAACGCCTATCTGGCCAGCAACGACTGGCAGGGCAAGGCGGGCGGCTATGCCATTCAGGGCCCGGCAGGCGCGTTCATCCCCTGGATCAACGGGTCGTTCACCGGCGTCGTCGGTCTGCCGCTGTCCGAGACCGCAGGCCTGTTGCAGGCGGCGGGTTACCCCATTTGGAAGGACCGCACATGAAGGGCCGTCAGATCATCCTCGACCATATCAACGGGCGCGAAGCCGCGGCCCTGATCGTGGATGGGCGGCTGGAAGATCTGCTGATCGACGCCGATGGCCCGCGTCCGGGTGCGATCTATCGCGCCGTGGCGGATCGGCCTGTGAAGGGGCAGGGCGGGCTGTTTCTGCGCACGCCCGATGGCATGGCCTTTCTGCGGCAGGTCAAGGGCATCGCCCCCGGCGAGACGATGCTGGTGCAGGTGACCGGCCATGCCGAGGAGGGCAAAGCCCTGCCGGTCACGCAGAAGGTGCTGTTCAAAAGCCGCTATGCGATCGTCACGCCCGAGGCGCCGGGGCTCAATATCAGCCGGTCGATCAAGGATGACGATCTGCGCGACACGCTCTTGGGAATCGCGCATGAGGTGATGGGCGAGAGTCCGATGGGCCTGATCCTGCGTTCAAGCTGTGCTGTGGCCGATCCCGATGAGATTGCCGAGGATATCGCCGCCATGGCCGATCTGGCCACAGCCGTGCTGTCGGATACCGAGGGTGAGGCGGAATGCCTGACCGAAGGCGACGGGCCGCATGTGCTGGCCTGGCGCGACTGGGTGGAGCCGGCCGAGGTGGTGACAGCCGAGGGCAGTTTCGAGTCCCACGGCGTGCTGGAGATGATCGCAGGCTTGCGTGATCCGCGTGTGACGCTGGGTGGCGGGGCGTTCGCTTTTGTCGAGCCGACCCGCGCGCTGGTGGCCGTGGATGTCAATACGGGCAGCGACACCAGCCCTGCCGCAGCGCTCAAGGCGAATATCGCGCTGGGTCGTGACCTGCCGCGTCAGTTGCGCCTGCGGGGACTGGGCGGCCAGATCACGCTGGATCTGGCACCCATGCCCAAGAAAGACCGCCGCGCCTTCGAGATGGCGATCAAGGCCGCGTTCCGCAGTGACAGTATCGAGACGGTGCTGGCCGGCTGGACACCCTTGGGCCATTACGAGTTGCAGCGCCAACGCGCCCGCGTGCCCTTGGCCGCGCTGCTGGAGGAGCAGGGGGCACGCCCATGACCTGCCCGATCTGCAAGCGCAAGCCCGATCCGGCCTATCGCCCCTTCTGCTCGAAACGCTGCGCCGACGTCGATCTGGCGCGCTGGTTCAGCGGCACCTATGCCGTGCCCAGCCAGGACCCCGATGATATCGAGGCCGCCATTGACGCGATCGAGGACGCCCTGCGCGACGACCCGCTGAAACCCCAGTGACGCGGCCTTGGCACCGCGCCGCCTACCAGTCTGGCGCGGCACAAAATTTTTGTGCAAACCCTCTGGACAGCCCCCCACGCCTCGCCTAGAACGCTGCAACCCGAACGCCTCGCGTTCTCCCGTGCCCGGGTAGCTCAGGGGTAGAGCAGTGGATTGAAAATCCTCGTGTCGGTGGTTCGATTCCGCCCCCGGGCACCACTTTATCAGCTAACCCATTGGTATCACTCCAGCTTTTTGCAACTGCAAGGAGCCGTAGACCATGTCGGAGACCATTTCGCCCACGTTCACCTTCGTGAAAGACGGGGTTTTCTATTTCAGTCGTCGCATCCCAAGTGAGTTGAAACGCCACTACACGTCACCTCGGATCGCATATTCCTTGCGTACAAGGTCCCCGAAAGTAGCCGAAGCCCGAGCCAGAAGAGCTGCGGATCAGCTCGACGAGTATTGGTATCACCTGCGAAGCCAAGAGAAGGACCTTCCAGGGAAGCACATGTTGAGGCTGCAGCGTATCGCTGGAGTTGATGCGGTGACGCATATTCCTTCTGCTGTTTCCTCGTCATCTGTAGTGTTGTCTGAGGCTGTCGGCATTTACCTGACGCAGAAGGGCAGGGGGAAGTCTGTGACCTTCCACAGGGCCGCAGAGAGAGCCTGTGGCTATGTGATCGATGCCTGCGGCGACAAGCACCTCGATGCATACACAAAGGCTGACGCCAACGCCTTCCGCGACAGTCTGATCGCCCGTGGTCTGGCAGGCACAAGCATGACGCGGGTCTTTGGCACCGTCAGGGCTGTCACCAACTTCGCCGCGAGTGAGTTGGGGCTGAGCCTGAACAACCCATTCACTGGTGTCTACTACGACAGATCAGCCGGTGCGTCAGATCGAAGCCCTGTTCCCGCAGACGCCTTGGCATTGGTTCAGTCCAAGTGCCGGGAGATTGATGACGACCTGCGGTGGCTGGTTGCGCTGGTTTCGGACACAGGTATGCGCTTGGCCGAAGCAGCGGGTATGACCACAGAAGACTTCATCCGCGCAGACGGTGGATCGATCTATGCCCGTATCCGCCCGCATCCGTGGCGTCGGCTCAAGACGAAGGGAAGCGAACGCGATGTTCCCCTCGAGGGTGAGGCACGATGGGCAGCAGAACGTATCCTCGCACAGAAGACCCCTTCTGCCTTCGCCTTTCCTCGCTACAACAAGACAGATACGACCAATGCAAACTCGGCCAGCGCGGCGCTGAACAAATGGTTGAAAGAGTTTGTCCCCGAAGGATGCACGATGCATGGCTTCCGCCATTCAATGCGGGATCGCCTCAGGGCTGTTGAGTGTCCCGCTGACATCGTCGACCAGATCGGCGGTTGGCAAACCGAAGGGGTAGGCCACGGATACGGCTCAGGCTACCCTCTGGACGTTCTCAGGAAGTGGATGAAGGCAGTCACGTGAGCCGACATGGTCTACGGCTCCTTGCAGTTGCAAAAAGCTGGAGTGATACCAATGGGTTAGCTGATAAAGTGGTGCCCGGGGGCTGTTGGGTTTCCCCGTTGTGTTCCCGTTACAGGCACCGCATCAGCTGGTAGCTCCAGCAAAACAAGGGCTATCCGAGGTCAGGGGTGGCAGTCAACAGGCACCATGTGGTCTACGGTTTGGTCTACGGTGGCCTGATCGGGTCGAGGAGCAGCGGACGCGAGAGACCGCACTGTTGCTCCATCTGTAGCTGACCCTTTGGTGACCGCTGCAGGGGTAGCCCCTGTCAGGGGGTATGGGGGGGTAAAGCGAACGCCCAGTATATTGATGGGGCGCTCAGATTTTTCCGGCTCAAACATCCGCGATGTACTCAGCACCTTCCAGGGGGCCGAAGGGCTGCGTCACTTTCGCCAAGGCGTTGCGATGGCGTCCCTTGCCATGGATGATCTCCTCGATCCCCATATCCTCCAGCCCAGCCTTGAAGCTGTCATGGTTGCGGATGCGGTTATTGAAGTTGGAGGCATCATAGCCCAAGACAGACCGAAGCTCGGCGAACGGCAAGACCCCATCAGGATAGTCCTCGAAGTGCATCTGCACATAGGCCAGCGCCTCCTCGACTTTCCCTTTGGCCTTCTTCTTGGTCGGTTTCCAGATGCCTACCTTGCAGCCAGGAAAGACCTGGGGAAGCAGCTTGCGGACCCCTGAACGCTTCGGGGCGATGATGTACGCATTGCAAGGGCCACACTCCAACCCGCTGCTCTGCCTCACGGCTGAGCGACACAGGGCCTGCAGGATGTGGTGCTTGTGTTCACCGGCCTGCATGTCTTCAACGAGGGTCTTGGGGGCCTCTTGGTCGTTTGGGGTGCCGCCATAATGCCGAGCCGCCATCTCGTAGTCGGTCTCTGCGTAGTTGTTCAGACCAGCCAAGATGACGTTGCGGATGTTCCGGAACTCGTTCGTCCCCTGATGCTTACCCCAGTTGAGGAAGCGAACACGACCGGGGTCTGTGCCGAGCAACCCCATGATCTGATCAGGGATGGTCCCACCGTTGCCCCCCTTCTGGTAGATCACCAGCCATTCCTCGTCAGGCTTGCTGTCGATCAGCTTGGCGACCTCCAAGGCCAGAACCTCTCCATCAGTCCACCAGGCAGTCTTTCCAGACCCTCTGTCCATGACGCGGACTGTGAGGTTGCGATAGTTCCTGACTGCAGATGGCAATCGCACCAGGTTCCCCTTGCGCTTCTCCCACTGGCTGTACGTCGAGCGGACACGACCTGAGGCGTCGAGGATCACCACTGGGGCAAGGTCGTCCGGTATCGCGTCTCGGCTGTCGAGCGCGGTGATGACTGTGGATGCGTTGCTGGCCTTGCGAAGCAGAACACAGCGACCTGAGAGCGCATAGAGGCTGTCGAGATGGGTGGCATGGCCTTGTGCCAGACCCTTCTTGGCTGACCAGAGGGAGACCTCTGTGACTTCCTCGAGATCAGGCCAATCGTATGTCCCTTGGCCACCAGAGGCCCTGAGCGCCTGTTCCAACTCTTCCACCACATGAACCAGTGCCGGATGCAACATCCTCAGGGGGCCACGCAGGGCTGCAAGCTGGTCAGTGTTGATGGAGACCACCTCACCGGGCAGCATCTCCTCGTCCCATATCCGAACTTCGCGGACCTCCCCTTGGTAGTGGAAGACCTCTGCGTCCTTGAAGGTACGACCACGGCACCGGCTACGGAGCATGGAGTGGGTAGTGAACAGGACGCGGGCCTGATTGGGCTGTGTGGCGCTCAGCGCGTTGACCCTCTCATCTGATGTCAGGACAGCGAAGTCCGCTTCATCAAGACCCATCTCCTCGACCAGCCTGGCTATCTCCTCCAGCTGGGAGAAACAGAGCAATACAGCCACGTCCTCGTGCTTGTCAGACCTCAACAGTTCCTGGACGAAGCAGATCAACGCCGTGGTCTTGCCGATACCAGGATCGAGACTTGAGAGGTGGAAGACCGGGGAGGCTGTCCCCTCAGCCATAGCCACCATCGTAGCGACCAGTTCCCGCAGTGCTATGGTGACATCCTGATGGGGGAGACCACCACCACGTTGACCCAGAAACGCGAACAAGGAGGAGGTCGTCGCCTCAGCCAAGCTGGAAGACTGAGGGGTAGTACAATCTCTATAGAAGGGTCTTATTGGTGTTTGTACCACCGGAGCCAGCACATGCGGAAAAGCAAGCGTGACCCCTGTGGCCAAAACTGATGCTTGTGCCATGTGCAGGTCCATGATTGTGGTGTTGAAGGGGTGTGAGGTCGCTACAACCCAAAAAGCTGCAGCGAGGGCTGAGCCGATGGTCTTCCGACCAGCGATGGGTACTTGTGATGGTGGTACCTAATGCCAGAGCCATAGCTGGCAGAGCTGGTCGCTACGCCTCACGCGACAGACCATCCCTCACGGTCTTCTCCCCGACAGCCATCGCCATAGGAACAGACAGGATTACGAGGAGATAAGAGCTGTGTGTGGGCTGGGTCTATCCTCGCAACGCAAGGGAAAGCTAATGGGATAGTTCAGGGCTGATACCTAAGGGAAATTGCGGCTCGACTGGCACCAGACCTGTTGATTTTCACCCAGAAGTGAGCCGTTTTTTTCACCGAGAAGTGAGCCACCTCTGATTATGGATTTAGGGTTATTCTCGGG
>JAMWZC010000001.1 GCA_024304985.1 Paracoccaceae bacterium | reverse complement strand
AGTTCTCAGTGAAAATTTTGCCTATTGCCGGCTCACTTCTGGGTGACAATCAACACACATGGTGCCTGTTGACTGCCACCCCTGACCTCGGATAGCCCTTGTTTTGCTGGAGCTACCAGCTGATGCGGTGCCTGTAACGGGAACATAACGGGGAAACCCAACAGCCCCCGGGCACCACTTAAAACCCTGAACATGTCCAGTTTGCCACCTGTGGGTGATGGTCGGTAAGCGCGCTGTGCGGGCGTGCGGGCGTTGCGGAGGTTTGGCGTCGCGTGTGGCTAGAAGGCCACCGGATTCCGGTTGTGGCGGGCTGGTTGCGGTCAGGATCGCCGGATCATGAGAAAATGCTTTCGCTTTCCCGGGTATCCGGTTTAATCTGGCGTCGTGTTTGGTTGTGTTCACGGCTCTGCCGTGCAGATGGGTAAGAGTATATGGCACACAGGATTTCATGTATAGCACTGGCCGCGGTTGCGGTGATGGGGGCGGGTGTGGCCGCCCAGGCGCAGACCGTGGGGACTGCGGGCGTGCCTACGGGCTTTGGGCTGGCAGGCGGCGTTCTGGCGCTTTCCGCGTCGGGGTCTTACGGGCCGGAGCGTAACCCACCTGCCGATACGACGCGCTATGACGGGTCGGGTTCGGTCCTTGTGGGGTTCGGCGATCCGGTCGCCGGGCTGGGCGTGCAGGGTGGGATCAACCTCACCTCATTCCGCGATTTCGGTGAATCGGGCTATCTGTCGCTGGGCGTGCACAAGATGTTCCAGACCAGCGAGGCGGGGGTGTATTCCGTCGCGCTGAATGTCAGTCATCTGGAGCCCTGGGGCGATGCCGACCGGCTGGATCCGGGTGTGTCACTGGTCGGCAGCTATCTGACGTCGTTCGGTGAGCGGCTGGCCATGGTCTCTCTGGGGGCGGCGACCGATACCAACGATGCCCGCGATGTCGAGGCCGTGTTCGGTTTTGGGGTCGGCCTGACCGATACGCTTGGGGTCAGTCTGGGGCAAGTGGGCGAGCGCACGGTGGTCGGTCTGACCGTCGCGCCGGCGATGCTGGGCGGAAATTCCCTCTCGGTGTCGGTCAATCACAACCATGACACCGGGGACAATATGCTTGTGGTCGATCTTGGCCGCGCATTCAGCTTAGGAAGGAAATGAGGTATTTCATGAAAAACGTTCTCATACTCGCCGCCGCAACACTTGGCTTTGCGACGGCAGGCCATGCCGGCTCTGATCCTGTCGTGCCGGGTGTGCCTGTGGTCATCACGACATCAATCACGATCCCAACCGTAACGAGCGAAGTCGGTGTCCCCGTTGGCGGCCGTATACCGGTCTTCTTCGTCGTGACCCCGCCTGTGACGCCGGGCGGCCAGTTCACCTTCCGACTGGTTTCGAACTGAACTTTCTGATGGCTTGTGGGGCCGGCATGCGGCCGGTCCCCGCTATCTGACTGGCCGCGTTGTCTTGGGCGCGTCCGGCCAATCCGTCCGGGCGGGACCTCGCCGGACCAACCCTTATTCTGATTTCCCCCATTGGTCACTGCCCACCCACAATCGGGCTTGAATCCATCGCTGGCGATCCGCTGCATGACAAAGGCAGCGACGCGGGCGTCATCTTCGCTCTTGTCTCGATCCTCGAATCTACCTATCGTTAGGTAGAAAATGGGGAGACTCGCATGGGACAGGCGCGGACGACCGGACTGCGTGGGATGGCTGAGGCCGTGACGCGGCCCGATCAGATCCTTGATATCGCGGCGGGGCAGTTCCGCACCAAAGGCTATGCGGCGGTCTCGATGCGCGATATCGCCACCGAAGCCGGGATGCGGACGCCCAGCCTTTACTACCATTTCCCGTCGAAGGACGATCTGGTCATGGCGGTGATGGACCGGGGCATCGTCGTGGTGCGCGAGGCGGTCATGGCGGCGCTGGACGACCTGCCACCGGACGCGGCGACGGTCACGCGGCTGGATACGGCCATGCGGGCCCATCTGCGCGCCTTGCACGGGGCCAGCGATTACACCTCGGCCAATGTGCGGATTTTCGGCCAACTGCCCGAAGCGTTGCGCCGTGCCAACATGCCCGAACGGCGGGCCTATCAGGCGATCTGGTCGGCCCTGCTGGCGCCGACCTGTGCCGCCGATCCTGCGGTGCTGCCCATGCGGGTGGCCTTTGTCATCGGGGCGCTGAATGCCACGCTGGAATGGGTCGATCCGGCGCGGATCGACATTGAGGCGCTGGCGGATCAGGTCACGCAGGTCCTGCGGCATGGTGTGCTGGGCGAGGGGGCGGCATGAGTTTTCGCAGCGCGATCCGACCCGATGAGGCCGGTTTTGCCAGTAACCAGGCGGCCTATGACGCGATGGAAGACCTGCTGCGCGCACGTCTGGCGCAGGTGACCCAAGGCGGCAGCGCGGCGCATGTGGCGCGGCATCTGGCGCGGGGCAAGCTTCTGGTGCGCGACCGCATCGACCGGCTGTGCGATCCGGGCACGGCCTTTCTGGAACTTTCGTCGCTGGCCGCCTGGGATCAGTATGACAACGAGGTGCCGGGCGCGGGGATCGTGACGGGGCTGGGCATCGTGCAGGGGCGGCCCGTGGCGATCATCGCGAATGACGCTACCGTCAAGGGCGGCAGTTTCTTTCACGAGACGGTCAAGAAACATGCCCGCGCGCAGGAGATTGCCGCGAATCTGCGTCTGCCCTGTCTCTATCTGGTGGATTGCGGCGGGGCTTATCTGCCCGAACAGGACCGGGTTTTTCCGGACCGCGACCATTTCGGCAATGCGTTCTGGCGGCAGTGCCGGATGTCGGCCTCGGGCCTTGCGCAGATCGCGTTGGTCTTTGGCGGCTGCACGGCGGGCGGGGCCTATATCCCGGCGCTGGCTGATCAGGTGATCATGGTCGAGGGGCAGGCGCGTATCCATCTGGGCGGCCCCTCCATCGTCAAGGTGGCGGTGAACGAGGATGTGGACGGCGAGACGCTGGGCGGTGCGCTGATGCACACGACCGTGTCGGGTGTTTCGGACCACCGGGTCCAGACCGAGGCCGAGGGATTGGCGTTGCTGCGCCGGTTGGTGGCTGAACTGCCGAATCCGCGGGCTGGCTGGCAGGCCCCCGGCTTGCCCGTGCCCCCCGCTTTGGACGCGTCCGACATCCCCGGCATCATCAGCGCCGATCCCAAGCGCCCCTATGACGCGCGCGAGATCATGGCGCGGTTGGTTGACGCCTCGGACCTGTCCGAGTTCAAGCCTGAATGGGGGGTGAGCGCCGTCTGCGTCTTTGCGTCCATCCATGGCTGCCCGGTGGGGATCATCGGCAACAACGGGGCGCTGGTCTCGGACGCGGCGCTGAAGGCGGCGCATTTCATCCAGATCTGCGATCAGCGACGTATTCCTTTGATTTTCCTGCACAATATCACCGGCTTCATGGTGGGCGTAGAGGCAGAGCGCGGCGGGATCGCCAAGGACAGCGCCAAGATGGTCTATGCCATGGCCAATGCCCGCGTGCCCAAGCTGTCAGTGATCATCGGCGGCTCCTATGGTGCGGGGAATTATGGCATGTGCGGGCGCGGGTTCCGGCCTGATTTCCTGTTCGCATGGCCCTCGGCCAAGCTGGCGACGATGTCCGCGGATATAGCTGCGAATGTGATGCTGGAACTGCGGCGCAGCAATCTCAAGCATCCGCCGACGCAGGACGAACTGGACAAGATCGAAGCGCAGGTACGCGCCCAATATGCCGCGCAGAGCGATCCGTATTACGCGACCTCGCGGCTGTGGGATGACGGGATGATCCTGCCCGAACAGACGCGCGATGTGCTGGGGCTGTGCCTGTCGCTTTTGGCCTCGCGCCCCGAGGATGCGCAATTCGCGCCGGTTTACAGGATGTGATGGATGATGGATTTCGAGACCCTGACACTTGAGGTTCAGGCGCGCGGCGTGGCGCGGCTGACGCTGAACCGGCCCGCGCGGCACAATGCGCTGAATGCAGGCTTGATCGCCGATCTGACCCGCGCGGCGGCTGTGCTGGCCGCCGATGCGACGGTGCGCGTGGTGGTGCTGACCGGGGCGGGCGAGAGTTTCTGCGCGGGCGGGGATATCGGCTGGTTCCGCGATACGCTGGCGCTGGACCGGGCGGGGCGCGTGGCGCAAAGCGCCGCTTTGGGCGATATGCTGGCCGCGCTGGCGCATCTGCCGAAACCCTTGATCGGGCGGATCAACGGGCCTGCCTATGGCGGCGGGGTCGGCATGATCGCGGTCTGCGATGTGGCGATCGGGGCCGAGGCGGCGCGTTTCGGGCTGACCGAGGTGCGGTTGGGGCTGATCCCGGCCAATATCTCGCCCCATGTGATCGCGCGGATCGGGGCGGCGCGGGCGCGGGCCACGATGCTGTCGGGCGCGCTGTTCGACGCCGCCCATGCCGAACGGATCGGCTTGCTGGACCGGGTGGTGCCGGGCGATGGTCTTGATGCGGCCGTTGCGGCTGTGGTGGCTGCACATCTGGAGGCGGCCCCCGGTGCCGTGGCCGCGACCAAGTCATTGATCCGCGATGTTGCGGCAGCAGCGCCTGCGGATCATGTGGCGTTGACGTCCGCGCGTCTGGCCGATGCATGGGAAAGCGCCGAGGGCCAGATTGGCATTGATGCCTTCCTGTCCCGCCAGACCCCTCCATGGCGGAGCGGATCATGAGTTTTGACACGGTCCTGATCGCCAACCGGGGCGAGATCGCGCGCCGCATCATCCGCGCCTGCCGCAGTCTGGGGCTGCGGTCTGTGGCGGTCTATTCCGAGGCGGATCGTGATGCGCCCTTCGTGGCAGAGGCGGATCTGGCGCTGCCCATCGGTCCGGCCGAGGCGGCGCTGAGTTACCTTGATCCTGTGCGCCTGCTGGAGGCCGCCCGGCGTGCAGGGGCGCAGGCGGTGCATCCCGGCTATGGGTTTCTGTCCGAGAACGCCGATTTCGCCCGCGCCGTGATCGAGGCCGGTCTGGTCTGGGTCGGCCCCGACGCCGATGTGATCGCCCTGATGGGATCGAAAGCTGCGGCCAAGGCCGAGGCTGCGGCGGCAGGCGTGCCCATCCTGCCCGGTTATCGCGGCGCGGATCAGGCGGACGCGACACTGGCGCGCGAGGCCAGGGCGCTGGGTGTGCCGCTATTGATCAAGGCCAGCGCGGGCGGGGGGGGGCGTGGCATCCGGCGGGTCGATGATCTGGCGGATTTTGCTGCCGCGTTATCAGCCGCGCGGCGAGAGGCGCAGGCGGCGTTTGGCAACGGGGATGTGCTGCTGGAACGCCTGCTGGACGGCGCGCGCCATGTCGAGGTGCAGGTGCTGGCGGATCATCACGGAACGGTGCTGCATCTGGGGGATCGCGATTGCTCGGTCCAGGTCAACCATCAGAAACTGATCGAAGAGGCCCCGGCGCCCGACATTCCCGCGCCCATTCGCGCAGCCATGGCCGAATCGGCGGTGCGGCTTGCGGCGCGGATCGGCTATCGCAATGCGGGCACGGTGGAATATCTTTACGACCCTGTGACGGCCGACTGGCATTTTCTGGAGATGAACACCCGGCTTCAGGTCGAACATCCGGTCACTGAAGCGGTGACCGGGCTTGATCTGGTGGCCTTGCAGTTGCGCATCGCGCGGGGCGAACCGGTGGGGCTGGTGCAGAGGGAAATTCAGGTGAGCGGGGCCGCCATCGAGGCGCGGATTGCGCTGGACGGGGCAGGGGGACGGACTGTCACCCGCTGGCATCTGCCCGATCTGCCGGGTTTGCGGTTGGACAGTGCGGTCGAGGCGGGCAGCGTGGTGTCGCACCATTACGATCCGATGATCGCCAAGCTGATCGCTCATGGCCCGGACCGCGCGGCGGCGCTGGCGCGGCTGCGCGCGGGGCTGACGGCGTTGGACGTGGGCGGGATCGGCACCACGGCCGCACAAGTGGCGGCTGTGCTGGCAACACCTGATTTCGCGGCGGCCCGGCTGGGCACGGATTTCCTGACGCGCCATCCCTTGGCCGGGCCATTGGCGCCCACGGCCGACTTGCGCGCACTGGCGGCCTTGGCCTTGGCGTTGACAGCGGCGCGGGATAATCGCGCGCCGGGACCTTGGGGGCAGTTGGGCGCGTGGCGTGTCACCGCCCCCGAAGGACGCGGCGGTGCAAGCTGGCACAGGGTCGAGGGCGAGGACTGCGCCGTGCGCGAGACCGCGGCAGGGCATGAGGTGACGGACAGCGCAGGCGCTGTGCTGCTGACCGCCGCCCATGCGCGCCTGCATGGCGACATGCTGGATCTTGAGGCGGATGGAGTCAGGCGGCGGATCACGGTGGCGGTGGCCGATACCGAGATCACCCTGACCGAAGGGCTTGTCACAACCCGCCTGCCCCATGCGGCGCAAGCGGCACAGGGGGCTGCGGGGGCCACGGGGACCGAGATCATCGCCCCCATGCCCGGCCTGCTGTCCGAGGTGCTGCACGCCCCCGGCACCCGCCTGAAACAGGGCGATCCGGTGCTGGTCTTCGAAGCGATGAAGCTGATGCAGACCTTGACCGCCCCCTGTGACGGGACCCTGACCGATCTGCCCCATGCGCCGGGCGCCACCGTTGCGGGCGGGGCGCTGCTGGCCCGATTCACCCCTGACAAGGATATCCAGACATGACCGATTTCCCCTTTCTGACCGATGAACACCGCATCTTCCGCGGTCAGCTCCGCCGTTTCGTCGAAGACGAAGTCCGCCCCCATGGCGATGCGTGGGAGGTGGCGGGCCAGACCCCGCGCGAGATCCTGCGGCGCATGGGCGAGCTGGGTTTTCTGGGCATCCGCTACCCCGAGGCCTATGGCGGGGCCGAGATGGATACGCTGGCCACCGTGATCTTTGCCGAGGAACTGGGGCGCTCAGGCTATGGCGGCTTTGCGATCACGGCGCTGGTGCATACGGACATGGCCTCGCCGCATCTGGCCAATGCGGGCACGGCGGAGCAACTGGCGCAATACATGCCTGACATCATCGCAGGGCGGAAGATCACGGCGGTGGCGGTGACCGAACCCGATGCGGGATCGGACGTGGGCGGCATCAAGACCCGCGCGCGGCTGGACGGCAACCACTGGGTGCTGAACGGGCGCAAGCTTTACATCACCAACGGGGTGCTGGGGGATGTGTATTTCGTGGCGGCGCGCACGAACATGGCGGAGAAATCCTCGCGCGGGACGACCATCTTCATCGTCGAAAAAGGGACACCCGGTTTCACCGTGGCGCGGCCTCTGGACAAGGCGGGCTGGCGCAGTTCGGACACGGCGGAACTGATCCTTGAGGATGTGCGCATCCCGGCGGATCAGGTGCTGGGCCAGATCGACGGCGGCTTTTACGCGATCATGCAGAATTTCCAGAACGAGCGGATCGTTCTTGGCGCGCAGGCCATGGGCGAGGCCTTGCGTGCGCTGGAGATCACGCTGGATTACGTCAAGGATCGCAAAGCCTTTGGCGGCACGCTCTGGGACAAGCAGGCGATCCGGCAGCGCCTGTCGCAGCGCTGGGCCGAGGTGGCGGCGGCGCGCGCGCTGATTTACCAGACGGCGCTGGCGATGGATGCCGGCACGGATTGCGTGCGTGAGGTATCGGCGATCAAGGCGCTCTGCGGTGATCTGGTCAACAAGGTGATGTATGACTGCCAGCAATTCCACGGAGGCTTCGGCTATATGACCGGGACCGAGATCGAACGCATGGTGCGCGATGCCCGCGTGCAGGCCATCGGCGGTGGCGCGACCGAGGTGATGCTGGAGGAGATCGCCAAGCGGTTGTGAGCCGCAGACGGCTCGCCGGGGGCGGGCGGTGCCGTGAGTATTTGCAGCAAGATGAAGGAGGGCGGCGCGCCTTACCCCTTGGTCAGATCCTCGTTCATGTCGGGCAGAAGGCGCTTGTGCTTGCGCATCTCGGTCAGGACCGCGCCAAAGGTGGTCAGGCCGCGCGCTTCCAGCATCGGGATCATCCGCAGGAACACGTCGCGGGTGGCGATGGCATCGCCAAGGGCGGTGTGGCGGACCTCGTCAGGCAGGTCGATTTCCAGCCGCTGCACGATCTCGTCCAGCGTATGACCTTCGGTTCCGCCGAACAGGATCGCGGATAGCAGCACCGTGTCCAGAACGGGATTGTCGAATGCCACGCCGATGGCGGGCGCATGGCGGTGAAAGAACGCCATGTCGAAGGGCGCGTTATGCGCGACCAGCACGGCGTCGCGGGCAAAGCTGTGGAAACGCCGCGCGGCGCGGGCCATGTCGGGCGCGTCCTTGACCATCGCATCGGTCACGCCATGCACGGCGGTCGAGCGGGCGGGGATCGGGCGGCCGGGATTGACCAGCGTATCCAGCACCTCGCCGCCCGCCTGCTGACAGTTCACCACGCGCAGCGCGCCGATCTGCACCACCTCGTCCCGGTCAGGCAGAAGACCCGTGGTTTCCGTGTCGAAGACCACGTAAGTGAGCGCGCGCAGCGGCACATCAAGGATGTTCCCGGTGCTTTCCTGGGTATTCAGTTCGAAATCATAGACCACCGGGCGGGCAGGCGTCGTCTCGCGCGGGACAGGGAAGGACAGCATGTAGCCCTGACCCCGGCCCAGATCATGCAGCGTCACGTCGAAGAGCGCCGCCCCGTCTGCGGTGACAAGCTGCTGGTCCAGCGTGCTGCGCCCGGTATCGGACAGGTTGGCGAGGGCCGCCCGCAGATAGGTTTCGTCGAAATAGTCGAAGATGCGCTGACCCAGCCCCAGATGGTGCTGGTCATCCAGCATGGCGGCAGCGTGGCCGTCATAAAGGGTGATCCGGTGATCGGGGCCGACCATCAGCACGGCGGCGGGGATGGCGGACAGGATGCGCGTCAGATGTTCGCGTTCCGTCATCAGCCGCGCGGTGTGGCGGGCGATATCGGCATCGGCCCCCGAACGCGCCTCGCCCAGTTTCGAGGTCAGCGCCGCGGCGGCAGTGGCCAGATCGCCCAGATGCCGCGTCACGGTGGCGTCGATCCCGCCGCGCATGTCGGTGGCGGCGCGGGCATGCATGGCGGCGGCCAGCCGTTCGATGGGGCGGGCAACGGTTTCATCGAAGATCAGCCACATCAGGGCGCAAAGGCCAAGGATCGCGAACCCCGCCATCAGCCCGACCGAGACAAAGGCGGCGCGCGCCTCGGGCATGTCCAGCCGCGCATCGGCCAGCATCAATGATCCCGCCACGGCCCCGATGCAGCCTGCGGCCAGCACGCCGAAGAAGGCGAGGGTCCGTTGCCGTGGTCCAAGGCGGTCGAACATGGCTCAATCCTCCCGGCAAACAAGCGCTGCGGCCGGATCATCCAGCCCCGTCTGATCCCAGCGGGCCACGCGCACCGTGCCATCGTCGTTGAACATCGCGTCCGGGTCCAGCAGCGCGCTGCGGCCCTGCGCGCAGTCGAACACGGCGGGAAAGATCCGCACCGAGTCCCAGCGGGTGAAGAAGATCACGCGGCTGAGGCGCAGATCGGGCTGGGTGGCGTTGCGCTGGATCCCCGCCACATCCACGGCGACGAAACGATCCACGTAAGGCACCGCATAGGTCCATGGGCTGTAGATCGCGCGATGCTCGGCGGTCGAGATCACCTCGAACCCGGCGGGCAGCAATTCCAGCGTGCGCGGATACCAGCGGTATTCGTTGGTCAGGCTCATCAGGATCATGCCCGCTCCTGCACCTGCCGGAATGGTCCAGCGTGGCAGGCGTTTGCCGATCAGCCGGTTCAGGATCATCACGACCCCGGCTGCGGCAAAGCCAGCTGCGATGATCGTGATTATGTCAACATACATTCTGTCTTCTCCTCCTCCCCGATGAGGCGGCCCGGACGGGCCGCAGGCTGCGGGGTCAGCCGATCACACCGCGCCCCTGCGTGGCGGCGGATTGCATGGTGCGCACCACGACAAAGGCGTCGCGCAGGTGGCTGCGTTCGAACTCGGACAGCACATTGGGGGACATGAAATTGTCTGGCTTTCCCCCGGCGCGGATCAGGGTGGCCTGATGCTCCAGCCGGGTCTGCGCGATGAGGTCATAGGCGTCCAGCAGATCGCGCCCGCCGCTCTGGCTGATCAGGCCCGCGCCATGCGCGGCTTCGATCCGGGCGCGGGTGTTCACCACCTCAAGCTGGCCGCGCAGCGCATAGATGCGGCCCAGATCAACCACGGGGACAACGCCGTTCAGTTTCATGTCGATGCGGTTCTTGTGCTCGCCGCTGCGCAGGGTGGCAAAGCCGCGCAGCAATCCCAGCGGCGGGATATGCTTGAGCGAGTTCGACACCATATGCGCCACGAAGATCGAGTTTCGTGCTGCGGCCTCGAGCGTGTCGCGTTGCAGATCCTCGAACAATGCGCGGGTGCCCCCGATGGGGCGCAGGTCGAACATGACCGAGGCCAGCATCTGCGCCTCGGGGTTGGGGGTTTCGATCCAGCGGCGGAAATAGCCGCGCCAGACATGGACCGGCTGGCACCAGCGCGGGTTGGTGGCCATCATGTCTCCGGGGCAGTAGAAATAGCCCGCCGCATCCAGCCCGTCGCTGACGAATTTGGCCAGTTCCGCGAAATAGGGCATGTCGGCTTCGGTCACCGCATCGTCCAGCATCAGGCAATTGTCCTGATCCGACACGCCCGTCTGTTCCTGCCGCCCCTGCGAGCCGCAGGCCAGCCAAAGATAGGGAACCGGCGGCGGCCCCAGCCGTTCTTCGGCCAGTGCCAGTAGGCGGCGGGTCGCGGCGTCGGCTATGTCGGTGATGAGGCGGGTCACTGTTTCATGGCGGTTGCCGGCGCCCACCAGTTGCACCAGAAGGCGCGGGATATGGGCTGTGACGGCGGCCAGATCGGCGGGCACTTCGACGCGTGCCACATCCCGCACCAGCGAGGCCGAGTTGGTGGCCTGAAACCGTGTCAGGTTGGTCTGGGTCACGATGCCGACGAACTTGCCGTTGTCGACGACAGGCACATGGCCGAAGCGGCGCTCCATCATCATGTGCAGCACGTCCGAGCCGATGGCGGAGGGTGGCAAGGTTTCGGGATTGGCGGTCATGATCTGACGCACCGGACGGGACGGGTCCAGCCCTTCGGCCACGACGCGGTTGTTGATGTCATGCAGCGTGACGATCCCGGCCAGACGATCGCCCTCGGTGATCCCCAGCGCCGAGATGCGATGCGACCGCATCAGCCGGGCCGCGTCCACGATCGAGGTGTCCACGGTGCAGGTGATCGGATCGCTGGCCATCAGGTGATCGACCCGCGTTTCCGTCAGGCTGACAGGGCGGGCGGCATCTGCGGCCTCGCGCGCGCGGCTGCGCGAAAAGAACCGGCGCGCGCCCTCATGCGCCGAGATCATGGTGCGGAATTCGTCGGCGGGCAGCATCAGCAGCGTGCCATCGCTGAGCGCGCGGGCATTGGTGCCGGTCACCCCGCCGCGCATCAGCCCACGCTCTCCAAAGGAGTTGCGCGCACTCAGATGCGAGACAACCTCGCCTGTGTCCGAGGTGATCTCGACCTCGCCTTCCATGATCACATAAAGCCCCTCGCAGGGTTCGCCGTAGCGATAGATCACGTCCTCGCTCAGGATCGGCAGGATGCGGAATTTGGCGCTGATCCGGTCCAGATCATCGGCGGCAAAGCTGTCATAGGGGTGAATGGTGCCGAGAAACCGGCGCTGGTCGTCAGCAGAACGTGGCATCGAACCGATCCTCGGGCATGTTCCTGTGGCTGTGTCAGCCCCATGTCTAGCGCAGCGCAGGACAGGGGAACATCTGAAAAAGTGAAACGGGCGGCTCTTTCGAACCGCCCGTCCCCGTGTTTCTCTTAGTGGCCGGTGGCCGCGCCTGCGCCTTTCGGCACACGGATGGATTCCACCAGATCCTGAATCTCGCGCGGGGGCTCTTTGGTCATGCCCGACACGATATAGGCGGTGCCGAAGTTCAGGATCGCGCCCACGGTCCCGAAGGAGGCGGGAGAGATGCCGAACAGCCAGTTGGCGGGAACGTTCTCAAGCGTGTTGGTGCCCGGAATAAAGAACCAGCCCAGATACAGGAAGATGTAGATGGCGGTCGAGAACAGACCCACCAGCATCCCTGCAATGGCGCCTTCCTTGTTGATGCGCTTCGAGAAGATGCCCATCATCAGAACCGGGAAGATCGTTGCCGCCGCCAGACCGAAGGCCAGCGCCACCACCTGAGCCGCGAAGCCCGGAGGGTTGAGGCCAAGCCAGGTCGCCAGCACGATGGCAAAGCCCATCGAGATCCGTGCGGCCAGAAGCTCGCCCTTTTCACTGATGTTCGGGTTGATAGAACCCTTGATCAGGTCATGCGACACAGCGGACGAGATCGCCAGCAGCAGACCTGCCGCCGTGGAAAGCGCCGCTGCCAGACCGCCAGCCGCGACCAGCGCGATCACCCAGCCCGGAAGCTTTGCGATCTCGGGGTTGGCCAGAACCATCATGTCGTTGTCGACCTTGGTCAGTTCGTTGCCAGTCCAGCCACGTTCAGCCGCAATGGCCTCCATCGCCGGGCTCTTGTCGTTGTAATACTGGATGAAGCCGTCGCCGTTCTTGTCTTCGAAGGCCAGCAGACCGGTGTTCTTCCAGGTGTTGATCCAGCTGAGGTTGGGATCGGTGTTGATCGCTTCCAGCGAGATCGGATCACCGGCCAGCGCCTCGCCAGCAACGGCGTTCGGCCAGAATGTGGTCGACAGGTTCATACGCGCCATCGACCCCACGGCAGGTGCCACGGTGTAGAGCAGGGCGATGAAGACCAGTGCCCAACCGGCGGACCAGCGTGCATCGGCCACTTTCGGCACGGTGAAGAAGCGGATGATCACGTGCGGCAGACCTGCGGTACCGATCATCAGCGACATGGTGAAGAACACCATGTTCAGCGTCGAAGTGGTATGCGAGGTATACTGCGTGAAGCCCAGTTCCACCACGACCTGATCCAGTTTGGTCAGGAAGGCCACATCCCCGCCCGAGGGCGCGTAGGTGCCGAACAGACCCAGCTGGGGCAGGAAATTGCCGGTCATCTGGAGCGAGATGAAGATCGCCGGGATCGTATAGGCGATAATCAGAACGCAATACTGCGCCACCTGCGTATAGGTGATGCCCTTCATGCCGCCGAACACAGCATAGGCGAACACGATCGCCGCGCCGATATAGAGGCCGGTATCGGTGGACACTTCAAGGAAGCGCGCGAAGGTCACGCCCACACCGCGCATCTGGCCGATCACATAGGTCACCGAGATGACGATCAGACAGATCACGGCCACAAGGCGTGCGCCCTTGGAATAGAAGCGGTCGCCCACGAATTCCGGCACGGTGAACTTGCCGAACTTGCGCAGGTAAGGCGCCAGCAGCAGAGCCAGAAGCACATAGCCCCCGGTCCAGCCCATCAGGAAGGACGACTGGGTATAGCCGCCCGCGGGGGCCAGCGCGATGATGCCGGCCATCGAGATGAAAGAGGCCGCCGACATCCAGTCAGCAGCGGTGGCCATGCCGTTCATCACGGGCGGAACGCCCTGACCTGCGGCATAGAATTCAGCGGTCGAGCCCGCGCGGGCCCAGATCGCGATGCCGATGTAGAGCGCAAAGGACGCGCCCACCACCAGCAGGTTGAGAGTATACTGATCCATTGGTTCCCTGTCCCTTCGAGCTTATTCTTCGACGCCGTGTTCAGCGTCGAGCTTGTTCATGCGCCAGGCGTAGAAGAAGATCAGCGCCAGGAACACGAGGATCGAGCCTTGCTGTGCGAACCAGAAGCCCAGATCGGTGCCGCCCACCTCGATGCCCATCAGCATCGGCCGCAGGATGATACCGAATCCGAACGAAACCAGCGCCCAGATCGCAAGGCTTATCAGGATGATCCGCACGTTTGCGGCCCAATAGGCGTTGTTGTCTTTTGAGTTGTCTGCCATGAAAGGCGTCCTCCCTTTTTGCACATTTCCGAAAGGCGCTGGTGACCCTGCGCCTCCCCCTCCCGATTACGCGACCGCCCTTTGGACGATTGCGCTCAGCCCTTCGGCAATCGCAGCGATCTCGCCCATGGCGTCGATCCGTTGCAGATTGCCCTGTTCCTCGTAATAGGCGATCAGCGGTGCGGTCTGGGCGTGATAGGCCGTCAGACGCTGGCCCACCGTGGCCGCGTTGTCATCGGCACGCCGCGTCATGTGGGTGCCACCGCATTTGTCGCAAGTGCCTGCTATTGCGGGCGTTTTGTAATGATCGTGGTAGCCCTCGCCACAGGTGCCGCAGGTATAGCGGCCCGCCACGCGGGTCACCATTTCCGCATCATCCACCTCCAGAGAGATGGCCGCGTTGATCCGCTGCCCGCTTTGGGCCAGCAGATCGTCCAGCGCCTTTGCCTGCCCCGCAGTGCGGGGAAAGCCGTCCAGGATCACGCCATTCGCCGTGTCGGGTTCGGCCAGACGATCCTTGAGGATGGCCAGAACGATCTCGTCGCTGACCAGATCGCCGGCCGCCATGACCGCCTTGGCCGCGCGGCCGGCATCGGTGCCCGCCGCCACCGCTGCGCGCAGCAGATCGCCGGTGGACAGTTGCACCAGACCGAAACGGTCCTGCAGCATCCGCGCCTGCGTGCCCTTGCCCGCACCCGGAGGGCCCAGCAGGATCAGAACGGCGGGACGGGTCATGGTCTGGCTTTCCATCCCGCTCACGCCTTGTTCATCCGGTTTTCGATCAGGTTGTCCACGACCGTAGGATCGGCCAGCGTCGAGGTGTCCCCCAGCGCGCCATAGTCATTCTCGGCGATCTTGCGCAGGATGCGGCGCATGATCTTGCCGGAACGTGTCTTGGGCAGGCCCGGTGCCCATTGAATCAGGTCGGGGCTGGCGATGGGGCCGATTTCCGTGCGGACCCATTTGACCAGATCCTTGCGCAGATCCTCGGACGGCTCTACCCCGTTCATCAGCGTGACATAGGCATAGATGCCCTGGCCCTTGATCGGATGCGGATAGCCCACCACGGCGGCCTCGGCCACATCGGCATGGGCGACCAGCGCGCTTTCGACCTCGGCGGTGCCCATGCGGTGACCGGAGACGTTGATCACGTCATCAACGCGGCCCGTGATCCAGTAATAGCCATCCGCATCGCGGCGGCAGCCATCACCCGAGAAGTAATAGCCTTTGTAATCGCTGAAATAGGTCTTTTCGAACCGCTCGTGATCGCCATAGACCGTGCGCATCTGGCCGGGCCAGCTGTCCTTGAGGCACAGCACGCCCTCGGCGGCGGTGGTGGTGATCTCGGCCCCGGTCTGGGGGTCAAGGATCACGGGCTGCACGCCGAAGAAGGGCAGGGTGGCCGAACCGGGCTTGGTGGGAATCGCGCCCGGCAGCGGTGTCAGCAGGTGCCCGCCGGTTTCGGTCTGCCACCATGTATCGACGATGGGCACAGCACCTTTGCCGACCACATCGTTATACCAGTTCCATGCCTCGGGGTTGATCGGTTCACCCACGGTGCCCAGCAGTTTCAGTGAGGACAGGTCGTATTTCGTGACCGGATCGGTGCCATGGGCCATCAGCGCGCGGATCGCGGTGGGGGCGGTGTAGAACTGGTTCACCTTGTGCTTTTCGCACACCGCCCAGAACCGGCCTGCATCGGGCCATGTCGGCACGCCTTCGAACATCAGCGTGGTCGCGCCATTGGCGAGGGGGCCATAGACGATATAGCTGTGCCCGGTGACCCAGCCCACATCGGCGGTGCACCAGAAGATGTCGCCATCATGGTAATCGAACGTGTATTGATGCGTCATCGAGGCATAGACCAGATAGCCGCCCGATGTATGCACCACGCCCTTGGGCTGCCCGGTCGAACCCGAGGTATAGAGGATGAAAAGCGGGTCTTCCGCCGCCATCTCGGCGGGGGCGCAGTAATCATCCGCCTCCATCGCCATTTCATTGTAGTCGTGGTCGCGCCCGTCCACCCATGTGGTCTGCCCGCCGGTGCGGCGCACCACCAGACATTTCACGCTGTCCTTGCAATGCAGCAGGGCGGCATCCGTGTTGGATTTGAGCGGGGTCGCGCGCCCGCCGCGCGGGGCGTAATCGGCGGTGATCACGACCTTCGCGTCGCAGCCGTTGATCCGCGCCCCAAGTGCGTCGGGCGAGAAGCCCGCGAAGACGATGGAATGGACCGCGCCGATCCGCGCGCAGGCCAGCATGGCATAGGCCGCCTCGGGGATCATCGGCAGGTAGATCACCACGCGGTCGCCCTTGCGCACGCCCATGGACTCCAGAATGTTGGCCATCCGGCAGGTGCGCCGGTGCAATTCCTTGTAGGTGATGTGCTGGGCCTGATCCTTGGGATCATCGGGTTCCCAGATGATCGCGGTCTGATCGCCGCGCGTGGCCAGATGCCGGTCGATGCAATTGGCGCTGACGTTCAGCGTGCCATCCTCGAACCATTTGATATCGACCGCGCCGGGGGCGAAGCTGGTGTTCTTGACCTTCGTGAAGGGCTTGATCCAGTCGATCCGCTTGCCATGTTCCGCCCAGAACCCGTTCGGGTCCTTGATCGAGGCGTCATACATCGCCTTGTAGGAATCGGCGGTGATATGCGCATTGGCCGCGAAGGCGGCCGAGGGGGCATAGAGGCTGTCGGTGCTGGTCGGGTTGGTCATGAATCCTCCGTTCGTATTCTTGGCCCCGAAGGGCCAGTGACGTGCACCAATATAGGCCGCAGCGTCATCTCCTCGGGCGGGAATTTACCACAGAGATGCCATTTTTGTATAAGATACTGTTTTTTATTGCTTATTTAGTAAATAAATTATCAAGATTACAGCAAGTTTGTAAATTTTTGACCGGTAACAGAAAATTTACCTGCGTTTTTAGGGTTTGGCCGCGACATAATCTGTCGTGCGGAATGCCAAGGTATACCGATGTATGCGGTAAAGACCCTTCTGGTTGTGTTTTGGCCGCATCCCGTCTGCATGTCGTCCAAGGCTGATGTGACGCCGCGTCACGAATCTGTCAGCCAATCTGCCCTTTCTGAAAGAGGCTGGCCTTTCGGGGCAATCCCTCGCTGGGCGCGGCCCCTTGCGCCCCGCGATAGGCCCCTTACACTCGGCCTGTCCAATAGCGGGCAGGGGGCAATCCAGAGATGGACACGGACGTGATCATGGCAGAGCAGGCGCGCGGTTTCGTGCTGGCGCATCCGCCTGCGGGCTTTGTCGAGGACCCGTTTCCCACCTATGCCGCCCTTCTGACCCATGCGCCCGTCCTGCCGCAGCCGGACGGGTCGGTGCTGCTCAGCCGCCATGCGGATCTGGACCGCATCTACCGCGACACCACGCTGTTCCGGTCGGACAAGAAGGCCGCCTTTGCCCCCAAGTTCGGAGCGGGCACGCCGCTTTACCGGCATCACACCACCTCGCTGGTGTTCAGCGATCCGCCCCTGCACACCCGCGTGCGCCGGATCATGAGCGCGGCGCTGACCCCGCGCGCCATTGCGCGGATGGAGCCGGGTCTGATCACGACGGTGGATCACCTGCTGGACGGTCTGGCCATGCGTGCCGCCGCAGGCGACACCCCCGATCTGGTCGAGGATTTCGCCGCGTCCATTCCGATCCAGATCATCGGCAACCTGCTGGATATCCCGCATGAGGCGCGCGCACCACTGCGGGATTGGTCGCTGGCCATCCTTGGTGCTTTGGAGCCGGTTCTCTCCGACGATCAACTGGCGCGCGGCCACCGGGCCGTGACAGAGTTCTGCGGCTATCTGAAAGGTCTGATCGCCCATCGCCGCGCCCATCCCGGTGATCCCGAAACGGATGTGCTGACCCGGCTGATCACCGGGGAGGGCGGCGATGGCGGCACCCTGTCGGAAGAGGAGCTTTTGCAGAACTGCATCTTCATCCTGAATGCGGGCCATGAAACGACAACGAACCTGATCGGCAATGCGCTGGCCGCGCTGCATGATCATCCCGATCAGAAGGCGCGGCTTCTGGCCGACCCCGCGCTTTGTTCATCCGCAATCGAGGAAGTGCTGCGCTTCCAATCGCCCAACCAGCTGGGCAACCGGGAAACGACCGCGCCCGTCACCATCGGCGGCATCGACATTCCCGCGGGCACCAACCTGCATCTGTGCATAGGGGCGGCCAATCGTGATCCCGCGCAATTCGCGGACCCGGATCGTTTCGACATCACGCGCCGCCCGAACCGGCATCTGGCCTTTGCCGGGGGGCCGCATGTCTGCGTGGGGCTGACCCTGGCACGGCTGGAGGGGCGGATTGCGGTGTCGCGCTTTCTGGCGCGCTTTCCGGGCTATGCGCTGACCCAAGGGCGCAGGCATGGCGGGCGCTTGCGCTTTCGCGGCTATGCGGCACTGCCCGCGCGGCTGGTCTGAGCCTCAGAACGCCGTGGCCGACCGCGCGGCCTGATCGTATTGACCCGACATGGTGCGCAAGAGCGTGGCCAGCTTGCTGATCTGTTCCGGCTCAAGCCCCAGTTCCAGCACGGGCTTCAGCAGCAGATTCTCGCGGATCTCGCGGTAGCGGGCGCAGGCATCCTGCCCGGCCTCGGTCGCCTCGACCGTCTTTTCCTTGCCGCGCCGCCCTTCCTTGACCAGCCCGTGCTTGGTCAGTTTCTTGATCGCGTAATTGACCGTATGCGTATCCTCGACATTCAGAACCAGACAGATATCGGCCAGTTTCTTGGCCCGTCCGCGATGGCGCACGGTGTGCAGCACCAGCACATCCAGTGGCGACAGATCGGGAAAGCCCGTAGCCGCCATGGCCCGCACCATCCAGCGGTTGAAGGCATGGCCTGCGATGATCATCCCGAACTCCAGCTCGGAGATTTCGGCAAAGGAACCCTCTGCCAGATGCGCGGATGAAACGATGGGGCCAAGCGATGATGTCATGGGCATGAGGATGGGTGATCCTGATAAAATGTCAACATTTTGTTGACGTATTCTGAAAGTCAGGCAGTATGACCCTTGGAATCGGGTATCAGCCCGGCTGAACCAAGGCGCGCCTTGACCGGATGATCCCGCCTCTGCACCCTTGGGGGTGCAGTGACTGAACGGGGACGGGGCGCAAGACCCCGCCCAGACCGCCCGCTGCGCCGGGCCACAATCGGGAGACAGACCATGAAAACGATTACCAGCCTTCTGACCGCCACCGCATTGACCACGGCCATCGCGGCCCCCGCCTTTGCCGAGACATGGGATATGCCGCTGGCCTATCCTGCGACCAATTTCCACTCCGCCGTCGCCGCCGAATTCGGCAAATGCGTGACCACCGGCACGGGTGGCGACATCACCATCGCCACGCATCCGTCGGGCTCGCTGATCGCGGGCAATGACATCAAGCGCGCGATCCAGACCGGGCAGGTGCCGATTGGCGAGCGTCTGATGTCTGCCCATCAGAACGAGAACACCGTGTTCGGTTTCGACAGCATCCCCTTTCTGGCCACATCCTTCGAGGATTCGGCGAAACTGTGGGAAGCGGCAAAGCCGACACTGGAAAAGGTGCTGGCCGAGCAGGATCTGACGCTGCTTTACACCGTGCCGTGGCCGCCGCAGGGCATCTATTTCAAGACGCCCGTCACATCGGTCGCTGAAATGAACGGCATCAAGTTCCGCGCCTATAATGCCGCGACCGCGCGTCTGGCCGAACTGACCGGCATGCTGCCCGTGCAGATCGAAGCGGCGGAACTGAGCCAGGCGCTGGCCACGGGTGTGGCGGATTCGATGATCTCATCCGCCGCCACCGGCTATGACAGCAAACTGTGGGAAAGCCTGAATTACTTCTATGAGGTCGATGCATGGCTGCCGCGCAACTATATCATGGTGAACTCCGGCGTCTGGGAAGGACTGTCCGAAGAGAACCGTGCGATCATCACCGGCTGCGCCGAACTGGCCGAATACGCGGGTAACTGGCGCGCGCGGGAATACACGGGCTTCACCCTGCAAGGGCTGCGTGATGGTGGCATGACGGTGGAACCGGCCTCGGACACGCTGAAGGCGGATCTTGAGGCGATCGGCGTGACCATGACCGAGGAGTGGCTGGCAGCCGCGGGCGAGGATGGCCGCGCCATCGTCGAGGCGTATCGCGCCATGAAGTGATCCGGGCTTGGGGGCTGTCCCTGACGGGCGGCCCCCGGCACCGATCTACAACCCCGAGAGACCAGAACGGAGGGGCCGATGGCCATTCTTCGCGGACTGCGTATTTTCCTCGACACGCTCTACCGGGCAGGCAGCATCCTTGCGGCACTGGCCCTGATCGCCATCCTGTTCCTGATCGTGGTGCAGATGATGGCCCGCTGGACCGGCGAGGTGTTTCCCGGCGCGCCTGAATATGCAGGCTATGCCATGGCGGCGGCCTCGTTTCTGGCCTTTGCCGATGCGCTGAACAAGGGCAGCCACATCCGCGTGTCGATCCTGCTGAACGCCCTGCCGCCGCGCGGCAAATGGATCGTCGATATCTGGTGCTTTGCCATAGGCGCCGCGATCGCGTGGTATGTCGTCTGGTATGCGCGCAAATTCGTCTACTGGTCGTGGAAATTCGGCGATGTCAGTCAGGGGCAGGACCGCACCGCGCTCTGGATGCCGCAATCACTGTTGCTGATCGGGGCGGTGATTTTGGCCATCGCGCTGACCGACAATCTGGTCTCGCTTCTGTTCCGCGGCAAATCCCGCGTCACCCGTGACCCCAGCGCCGTGGAGTAACCCTGATGGAAGATCTGTCGATCATCATCCTGTTTCTGTTCGTCCTGTTCGTCCTGCTGGGCTCTGGCGTCTGGGTCGGCCTGGCGCTGATGGGCGTCGCCTGGGTCGGGATGGAGCTGTTCACCACGCGTCCCGTGGGCGACGTGATGATGACGGTGCTGTGGCGTGCGTCATCCTCATGGACGTTGACGGCGCTGCCACTCTTCATCTGGATGGGCGAGATCCTGTTCCGCACCCGCCTGTCCGAGGACATGTTCCGCGGGCTTGCGCCGTGGATGGCGCGGCTGCCGGGCGGGCTGATGCATACCAATATCGCAGGCTGCACGGTTTTCGCCGCCGTGTCGGGCAGTTCCGCCGCCACGCTGACCACCGTGGGCAAGATGTCGATCCCCGAACTGCGCAAGCGCAATTACCCCGAAAAGATGATCATCGGCACGTTGGCTGGGGCGGCCACGCTTGGCCTGATGATCCCGCCCTCGCTGACGCTGATCGTTTACGGCGTGACCATCAACGAGAGTATCTCAAAGCTGTTCTTTGCAGGCGTCTTGCCCGGTCTGGTGCTGGCGGTGATGTTCGCGGCCTATGTGGCGATCATGTCCCGCGTGTCGCGCGACTGGAAACCCGACCCCGAACCGCGTCAGAGTTTTTCCGAAAAAGTGGCCAATTCGCGTTTCCTGATCCCGGTTTTCGCCCTGATCGGTGTGGTCATCGGCTCGATGTATCTGGGCTATGCCACCGCGACCGAGGCGGCGGCGCTGGGTGTCATCGGCGCGCTGGTGCTGGCGGCGATCCAAGGCTCGCTGACATGGGAGACGTTCACCCAATCGCTGATGGGGGCCACCCGCACATCCGCCATGATCGCGCTGATCCTGGCCGGGGCGGCGTTTTTGTCCATGGCCATGGGCTTTACCGGCCTTCCGCGCGGGCTGGCCGACCTGATCGGCAGTTTCAACCTGACCCGGTTCGAGCTTCTGATGGTGCTTTTGGTCTTCTACATCATCCTTGGCATGTTCCTTGACGGGATTTCCTCCGTGGTGCTGACCATGGCTGTGGTGGAACCCATGGTGCGCGAGGCGGGGATTGATCTCATCTGGTTCGGCATCTTCGTCGTGGTCGTGGTCGAGATGGCGCAGATCACGCCGCCCATCGGGTTCAACCTCTTCGTGTTGCAGGGCATGACGCAGCACGAGATGGGCTATATCGCCCGCGCCGCCTTTCCGATGTTCCTGATCATGGTGCTGATGGTCTTTGTGTTGATCTTTTTTCCGGAACTGGCCACATGGCTGCCCGAGAATGTCCGACAAGGGCCGGGCGGTTGAACATGATCGCGGAAATGCTGGCCAGTATCGCCCGTCATGGGCGGCTGGCCCTTGTCGCAGGGCTGTTGGCCGGGTTGACGCTGCCCGATCTGGCGGCGGTGATCCGGCCATGGCTGCCGCATCTTGTGGCGCTGTTGCTGTTCCTGACAGCGTTCCGCATTGGGCTGCGGCAGGCCGCCGGTTCGTTGGCCGAGGCACGCTCGGGTCTGGCCTTGATCGCGGTGTTCCAGCTTCTCATGCCGGTGTCGGCGCTGATGATCTTCTGGGCGCTGGGCCTGATGGCGACACCCTTCGCCATCGCCGTGATGCTGATGCTGACCGCGCCCGGTGTCTCGGGGGCGGCGGCCTTCACGGCGCTCTTGGGGCGTGACCCGGCCCCGGCGCTGCGCCTGCTGATCGCAGGCATGGCGGTGTTTCCGCTGACCGTGATGCCGATCCTCTGGGCCACGCCCGCTTTGGGCAACATGGCCGACGTGCTGGCGGCGTCCGGGCGGTTGCTGGCGGTGATCACGCTGGCGTCAAGCCTTGGCTTCGCCCTGCGTCGTCTGATCCCCGCACCCGATCTGCGACAGGTGGACGGGCTGAACGCGATTGCCCTTTTCGTCATCGTGATCGGGCTGATGGCGGCGGTGGGCCCGGCCCTGCGTGCCGACCCGGTGCTGGTGCTGAAATGGCTGGCCGGTGTCTGCGCGGTCAATTTCGGCCTGCAAATCGCCTGCTACATGATCCTGCGGGGACGGACGGTGATGGATCCGACCGGCCCCTCCATCATCGCTGGCAATCGCAACGTGGCGTTGTTCCTGCTGGCGCTGCCTGCGGCCACGACGGACCCGCTCTTGATCTTCATCGGTGTGTATCAGGTGCCCATGTTTCTGACCCCCATCGCGATGCGCTGGCTCTATGCACCGCGCCCTGATCCGAAAGTTGCCCACTGATCCCATGCCCCAGATTGACGCCCCAACCGCCTCGTTTCCCCGCATCGCCCCCGTTGGCATCGCGGGCCTGCTGGTCAGTTTTGCCGACCGGCTGAGCGAGCCTGCCAACCGTGCGGCCTTGGCCTTTCGCGCCGCGATCGAGGCCGAGGCGCTGGACGGGATCGAAGAGGTGGCGACCTCCCTCACCTCGACCTTTGTCCGGTTCGATCCGCTGCATCTGGATCATGCCACCTTGTCCAGGCATCTGGAAAGCCTTCTGAAAACGCAGGATTGGACCCGTGCCGAACTGCCCGGCGGACGGCGGCATTTCCGCATTCCCTGCGTCTTCGGCACAGATATGGCCCCGCAATTCGACGAGGCGGCGCAGGTGGCGGGCCTGTCCGCGCAAGAGGCCATCGCCAGCCTGACCGCCGCGCGCCCCCGCGTGCTGACCATCGGTTTCGCGCCCGGCCAGCCCTATACAGGCGAGCTTGGCCCCGAATGGGACATCCCGCGCCAGACCGCGCTGACCCCGCGTGTGCCCGAAGGCGCGCTGGTGGTGGCGATCCGGCAGCTGATCATCTTCTCCGCCCCTACCCAGACCGGCTGGCGGCATATCGGCCAGACGGCCTTTCGCTGCTTTCGCCCCGAGGCGGAGGAGCCTTTCGCCCTGCGCCCCGGCGACGAGATCTCGCTGCGCGCGATCAGCCCCGCTGAACTGGAGCGTATCCGCGCCGAGGATCAGACCGGCCAGGGTGGCGCCGATGTGGAGGTGATCCGATGAGCCGCCAGTTGATCATCCACCGCGCCGGGCCACAGGTGACCGTGCAGGACCGGGGCCGTCCGGGTCTTCTGGGACAAGGGTTGTCGCAGGGCGGGGCGGCCGATCCCGTGGCGCTGGCCGAGGGCGCGGCGCTACTGCGCCAGCCCGCCAGCCATGCGGCGCTTGAAATGGCCGGGATGGGCGGCAGCTTTGAGATGACGGAGGATACCCGCATCGCCCTGACCGGAGCGCCGATGCAGGCCAGCATCGACGGGCAGGCCGTGGTGTGGAACGCCAGCCATCTGCTGCGCGCGGGTGAACGGTTGGAGATTGGTGCGGTGACGCGTGGCCTCTACGGTTATCTGCATCTGGGCGGCGGGGTGGCCACCGAAACGGTGCTGGGCGCGCGGGCGGCGCATCTGGCCGCAGGTATGGGCCGCGCCCTGCGCCCCGGTGACCGGCTGCCCTTGGGCGATGACACCCGCGCCGAGGTGGGCATGACGCTGGACCCCGAGCCGCGCTTCGCAGGCGGTTTGGTGCGGATCACCCGGTCCATGCAGACGCATCTTTTCGCGGCCGAGATGCTGGAGCGGTTCCAGAATACAGCCTTCAAGCGCGATGCGCGCGGCAACCGGATGGGCGCGCGGCTGGAATTCGAGGGGGCACCCTTCGCGGCCTCGGGCCAGCTCAGCATCCTGTCCGAGGTGATCGTGCCCGGTGACATCCAGATGACCGGCGACGGTACGCCCTTCGTCCTGCTGCCCGAATGTCAGACGACCGGCGGCTATCCAAGGATCGGCACGGTCATTCCCGCCGATCTGCCCCGCGTGGTGCAGGCGGGGCCGGGCGTCACCCTGCGCTTCGAGGTGATTGACCTGCCCGACGCCATCGAGGTGCATCGCCGTCATATTGCGACGCTGGCCAAACTGCCCGCCACCATCCGTCCCCTCTTGCGAGACCCGGCGCAGATGCAGGATCTTCTGTCCTATCAACTCATCGGCGGCGTGATCTCCGCCCATGATGACCACCTGTAAGGAGCGTGAGCCATGACCTTGCCCCCCCGCCTGAGTGTCGATCTGAATGCCGATATGGGCGAAAGCTTTGGCCCCTGGCGGATGGGCGATGACGCCGCGCTGCTGGATATCGTCACCTCGGCCAATATCGCCTGCGGCTTTCACGCGGGTGATGCGGATGTGATGTTCAAGACGATGCGGCTGGCCGTGCAGAACGGTGTCGGCATCGGCGCGCATCCCGGCTACGGCGACCTGCAAGGCTTTGGCCGCAACCGGATGCAGGTGCCGCGCGCCACGCTGCAAAACCAGATCCGCTATCAGGTGGGCGCGGCCCAAGCCATGGCGCGCGCGGTGGGCGGGCAGGTGCGGCATCTGAAACTGCATGGCGCGCTGGCCAACACGGCAGCCGAGGATTTCGAACTGGCCACGGCCCTTTATGACGCAGCCCTCTCGGTCGCGCCCGATATCGCGATCATGGTGCTGGCCGCCACCGAGCAGCAGGCCGCTGCCCATGCGCTGGGCTGCAAACATGTCTGCGAGATTTTCGCCGACCGCGCCTATAACGACGATGCCACGCTGGTGGATCGCTCGATCCCCGGTGCCGTGATCCATGACGCCGCGCTCGCCGGCAGGCGCATCACCGATATGGTCCTGCGCCGGGCCATCGTGACCGCCTCTGGCCACGAAATCCCCACGCGGATCGACACGATCTGCCTGCATGGCGACACGCCCGAGGCTGTCGACATCGCCCGCGCCGTGCGCCACGAACTCGAGGCCGCCGGGATCACGGTCACCCGGTTCCCGGTGTGACGGCCTGCCTGCTTCATCTTGCCTCAAATACTCAAGAACCGCGGGATCAGCCCGCGAAAGGGTCGATGGGGTAGCCGACACCCGCCAGATAGAGCCCCTGCGGCGGGCAGACTGGCCCGCAGGCGGCGCGGTCCCGCGCCTCCAGCGCCGCTTTCACGTCATCCGGCTGCCATGCGCCCGATCCCACCCGCTCCAGCGTGCCCACGATGCTGCGCACCTGATTGTGCAGGAAGGATCGCGCCGATAGGCGGAACTGCAATTCCGGCCCCGACAACCCGTCGCGGCGGTCGATGGTGAGGCTGTCCAGCGTCTTCACCGGGCTGGCCGACTGGCACATCGTGCTGCGGAAGGTGGTGAAATCATGCAGCCCCAGCAGATGGGCCGCCCCCGCGCGCATCGCCTCATGATCCAGCTCGCGCGGCACCTGCCAGACCAGCCCCGCATCATGGGTCGCAGGCGCGCGACGCATCAGCAGGCGGAACAGATAGCGCCGTTCCAGCGCCGAGAACCTTGCATGCCAGTCATCCGCCACGCGGGCGGCCGCGACAATCGCCACGGGCAGGGGTTTCAGATGATAATTCAGCGCCTCTGACAGGCGAAACGGGTCCCAGTCGCGGGCCATGTCGCAATGGGCCACCTGCGCCAGCGCATGCACGCCCGCATCCGTGCGCCCGGCGGCGGCGATGCGGTGGGGGCCGGGTTCCAGCCGCGCCAGCGCCTGCTCGATCGCGCCCTGCACGGATGGCTGATCCGCCTGCGCCTGCCATCCGGCAAAGGGCGCGCCATGATATTCGATCCTGAGGGCATATCTGGGCATGGCAAGGCTCATAGAGGGTTTCGTCGTCCGGCTCAATCCATCCGGCGCGGTGCGTGCCGAGGGGGCGGATGCGCTCCGCGCGGGGATATTTCCGGCAAGAAGAAACGCAGGCGCAAGGCTCTGGTGATCCGGGGGACGCGCGCCTATCTTGGGGAAGAACGGAAGGCAGGGCAGAGACTTGGGCATCACCGATCTGGCAGACGGGATCACGCGGCGCGTCGAGGCACTGGGCGATACGCTGTCCGGTGCATTCATGGAGCCGGTGATCCGCTTGGGCGTCACCGGCCTCGCGCGCTCGGGCAAGACAGTGTTCATCACCTCGCTGGTGGCCAACCTGATCGACCGGGCCCGGATGGGCGCACTGGCCGCGCAGGCCGAGGGCCGGATCGAGGCCGCCTATCTGCAGCCGCAACCCGATGACACGCTGCCGCGCTTTGATTACGAGACGCATCTGGCGGCATTGACGGCGGCGCAACCGCATTGGCCCGACAGCACGCGGGCGGTGTCGGAACTGCGCCTGTCGCTGCGGGTGCGTCCGACGGGGCTCTTGTCGGGCCTGTCCGGGCCGCGCACCCTGCATCTGGATATCGTGGATTATCCGGGCGAATGGCTGCTGGATCTGGGGTTGATGGACAAGACCTATGACCAGTGGTCGCGCGAGGTCATGGCGCGGATCGCGGCGCGGAGCGAGGCGGCGGAATTCATGGCCCGTGTCTGCGCTGTCGATCCGGCCAGCCCGCATGACGAGCCACTGGCGCAGGATCTGGCGCGCCGCTTCACCGGCTATCTGAACGCAGCAAGGGCGGCGGGATATTACGACTGCACGCCGGGGCGGTTCATTCTGCCGGGCGATCTGGCAGGCTCGCCCGTGCTGACCTTCGCGCCCTTGCCGGGTGAGGGGGAGGGGCCGCGCAAATCCCTGCGCCGCGAGATGGCCCGCCGGTTCGAGGCGTATAAGGCGCAGGTCGTCAAACCCTTCTTCCGCGATCATTTCTCGCGCATCGACCGTCAGGTCGTGCTGGTCGATGCCTTGGGCGCGATCCACAAAGGCCCCGCAGCGGTCGAGGACATGCGCCAAGCCATGGCCGAGACGCTGGGGGCGTTCCGCCCCGGCGGCAACGCCTTTCTGAGCCGCCTTTTGCGCGGCAAACGGGTGGAGCGTATCCTGTTCGCCGCCACCAAGGCTGATCATCTGCACCACAGCCAGCACCCGCGCCTGACCGCGATCATGCAGGCCCTCACGCGCGAGGCCCGGTCGCGCGCCGATTTCGCAGGGGCCCAGACCGCCGCCATGTCCATCGCCGCCCTGCGCGCCACGGTGGAAGAGACGATCACCCACGCGGGCAAGCCCCTGGACTGCGTGCGCGGCACGCTGCTGGAGACGGGGAAACAGGCGGCTTTCTATCCCGGCGATCTGCCCGAGGACCCGAACCGCCTGCTGGGGCCGGCCCGCGCCGGGGCGCAAAGCTGGCTTGATGAGGACTACAAGGTGATGAATTTCGCCGCCGCCCCCCTGCGCCTGCGCCCCGGAGAAGGGCCGCCGCACATAAGGCTGGACCGCGCGGCGCAATTCTTGATCGGGGACCGGCTGTGATCCGGCCCGCACAACCCACTGATGCGGGGGCTGTGGCGGCGATCCTGTCGCAATTCATCGACACGACCGATTGGATGCCGCGTCTTTATACGCGCGCCGAGGAATTGGCCTTTGCCGGACTGATGGTGGATCGCGGCTGGGTGCGCGTGGCGGAACCTGCGGGGCCGGGCCGGGGCATCGCCGGTTTCATGGCGCTGGATGCGGGCTTCATCCATGCGCTTTACGTGGCGCAGGAGCAGCGGAGGCAGGGTGTCGGGCAGGCCTTGCTGGACCATGCCAAATCACGAGAGACGCGGCTGGAGTTGAACACCTTTCAGGCCAATGCGGGCGCGCAGCGCTTTTATGCGCGTGCCGGGTTTCGCGAGGCCGGGCGGGGCGACGGCTGCGGGGAGGGGTCTGTCAATGACGAGGGCCTGCCGGATATCCGGCTGATCTGGGAAAGGGACATGGCATGAGCGATCACCCCACTGCGGGCAAACGCGGCCCTGTGCTGATCGAACTGGAGGATCGGCCCGCCGCAGGTCCGGACCTGGCACCGCCGGTGCCTGATGCCGACGGGGCCGCCGATCTGCCGCAAGGCCGCGCGATGCAGCGCATGGCGCAACTGGCGGCACGCCCACCGTCGCGGCTGGCGCGCTGGTTCTGGGGGCTGGCGCTCACGCTGCTGGGGGCCGTGATCTCGGTCGCGGCCTATGATTTCGTGACCGATCTGATCACCCGCGCGCCGGTGCTGGGCTATGCGGTCACGGTGGTCACGGCGGCGCTGCTGCTGGTGCTGCTGGCCATCGCCTTTCGCGAGGCGGCGGCCTTCGCCCGCCTTGGCCGGATCGACAAGCTGAACCATGCGGCCCGCATCGCGCTGGCCGAAGAGGATCTCAAGGCGGCGCGTGACGTGGTGGCGCGGCTGGAAGCGCTCTACAACGGGCGCGCGGCGCTGGACTGGGGGCGCGCCCGTCTGGCAGAGCGCGCGCCCGAGCAATTCGACGCCTCAAGCCTGTTGGGACTGGCCGAGACAGAATTGATGGCCCCGCTGGATGCCGCAGCACGGCTGGAAGTCGAAGCGGCGGCGCGGCAGGTGGCTACGGTCACGGCGCTGGTGCCCATCGCGCTGGCCGATGTGGTTGCGGCGATGACATCCAACCTGCGCATGATCCGGCGGATTGCCGAGATCTATGGCGGTCGGTCCGGCACGCTGGGCAGTTGGCGGCTGACCCGCGCGGTGCTGACGCATCTGGTGGCGACAGGGGCAGTCGCCATCGGGGATGACATGATCGGGTCGCTGGCGGGTGGGGGGCTTTTGTCGAAACTCTCGCGCCGCTTCGGCGAGGGGGTGGTCAACGGTGCCCTGACAGCCCGTGTCGGCATCGCCGCGATGGAGGTCTGTCGCCCGCTTCCCTATATCGGATTGCACCGCCCCTCGGTGACGGCACTGGTGCGGCGGGCGCTGACGGGGCTTTTCGGACAGGGTGGCGAGAACTCTGCCAAAGATTGAGTATTCACTATGTCGCGCTGTGGATATGTGGATAACGTCCCGTTTCTGACGATCAGGGACAAGCGCTACACCGGGTCTTTCAGGGATCACACCAACCGTGGCGGGCCACCCGGCGCGATATCGCGGTCGGCCACGCCCATCCGCAAGCCCCGCCCGATCCGATGGGCCAGCGCCGACCATGCGGCGGCTGTGTCGGGCGGCAACTGCCGGCGCAGCACCCCGTCGAACAGGGCCAGCCAGACCTCGAACTGACCCGCGCGCACGTCGCCGGCCTGCACATGCACCCGCTGCGGGTTGCCGTCGTAGTCGCGTTCGAAGAGGATCGCATTGGCCCAGAAGCGCACGATCTTGGCCTCATGCGCGGGCCAGTCTGTCACATGGGCCGCAAAGACCGGACCCAGACCGGGGTGTCGCCGGATCAGGTCATAGAACTCGGCGACCACGCCTTCGATCTGCGGGCGGGTGATGGTGAATCGTGGGGGCAGGCTGGTCATCAGGGGCTTTCACAGGCGGAACCCCCGGACCCTGCACCCTGTGCTCCGGCGGTGCAAGTGCAGGGCTGTCACATGTCTGCGCCCGCTTGCCGCGTGGCACAGATCACGAGAAACCGCCCCGGCAGGTCAGATAACCCGTCGGGGCGACCTATGCGGTTAGGTCAAACAGGCGATCGGTTACTCTTGCGGCGCGGGAGTCGCGGGGGCCGTCTCCTCGGTCATCGGGGCGGTCGCGGGGGCGGTTGCGCCGTCCTCACCGCGCTGGTCCGCCGGGCCGACCATCATCGCAAGGCCCAGCAGGCCAAGCAGGACAACCAGAACGACCGCCAGACCCCAGGCCGAGCCGCCTGTGGGCGCATGGGCCCCAACCGGATGGGTGTTGGTTCCGGTGGGCGTGTAATGATCTTCTCTATAAGTCATCTCATCCTCCTTCGTTTGGTATGGAATAATTCTACGCCCGGTGCCTTTGGATTTCACCAATTCGGTCCGGATCGGCTCTTTTCGGCATCTGATTGCTGAAATTCGGGTGCAGGACTGGCTGAATCCTGCTGAATTGGCCCCGTTTCCCCGCAAATGGGACACTGAGAGGGCAAGTAGCCCCCCCGGCCGCCAGATGATCCCGCCTCTGGACGCTTGGTGCGCATCGGCCTATAACGCGCCCATGCACAAGGAATTTGCGACAATTCGGCGAATTACCGGCCCGGCGTCCTGATCCAGCCGATGGATCATCAGGCCGCCGGGACAAGGCGCATGGAGTGCCGCGCCGCCCCCATCCTTACCGCCCATTCGCTGACCGAAGGACGCCTGATATGAGCGCCGACACAACCGAAGTTCACGATTACAAAGACACGCTGAACCTGCCCCGGACCGAGTTTCCGATGCGAGCGGGCCTGCCCCAGCGCGAGCCCGACTGGCTGGCGCGGTGGGAAAAGATCGGCGTCTATGACCGCCTGCGCGACAAGGCGAAAACCTCGACGCGCCAACCCTTTACCCTGCATGATGGCCCGCCCTATGCGAACGGGCACCTGCATATCGGGCATGCGCTGAACAAGATCCTCAAGGATATGGTGGTGCGCAGCCAGCAGATGATGGGCCGCGACGCGCGCTATATCCCCGGCTGGGATTGCCACGGCCTGCCCATCGAGTGGAAGATCGAGGAACAGTATCGCGCCAAGGGTCTGGACAAGGATGACGTGCCCGTCGTCGATTTCCGGCAGGAATGCCGCAAGTTCGCCGAAGGCTGGGTCGATATCCAGCGCGAGGAGTTCAAGCGTCTGGGCATCACCGGCACATGGGACAAGCCCTATCTGACCATGGACTTCCACGCCGAAGCCGTGATCGCGGCCGAGTTCCAGAAATTCCTGATGACGGGCACGCTCTATCAGGGATCGAAACCCGTGATGTGGTCGCCGGTCGAGAAAACAGCCCTGGCCGAGGCCGAGATCGAGTATCACGAGCATAAATCCCATACGATCTGGGTGCCGTTCCGTATCCGCACGACGGCAGGCACCGGGGCGCAGGATGCCTCGGACCTGCGCAACGCGCGGGTCGTGATCTGGACGACAACGCCCTGGACGATCCCCTCCAACAAGGCTATCGCCTATAACCCCAAGCTGACCTACGGCCTCTATCACGTCGACGGCACGCAAGAGGAAAGCTGGACAAGTATCGGCGATCTTTATCTTTTCGCCGATGCGCTGGCCGAAGAATGCCTGACCAAGGCGCGTGTGACGGCCTTCACGCGCATCCGCACGGTCGGTGCCGAGGAATTCGACGGCATGGTCTGCGATCATCCCTTCCACGGGATCGACGGGGCCAATGGTTTCTGGGATTACGACGTGCCAATGATCGACGGCGATCACGTGACGGATGATGCGGGCACGGGTTTCGTGCATACCGCGCCCAGCCACGGTGCCGATGACTTTGATTGCTTCGTCAAGCGCAACTGGCTGGACCGGATGACCCATAACGTGGGCGAGGAATCCGAATTCCTGTCCCATGTGCCCTTTTTTGCGGGCCTTAAGGTGCTGGACCACAAGGGCAAGGAAGGCAAGGCGAACACCGCCGTGATCGACAAGCTGGTCGAGGCCAAGGCGATCATCGCGCGCGGGCAGCTCAAGCACAGCTATCCGCATTCCTGGCGCTCGAAAGCGCCGGTGATCTTCCGCAATACGCCGCAATGGTTCGCCGCCATCGACAAGCCCGTGGGCGACGGGCAGGACGAGTATGGCAGCACGATCCGGGAACGCGCACTGACCTCGATCGATCAACTGGTGACATGGACGCCGCCCACCGGGCGCAACCGTCTGTATTCGATGATCGAGGCACGGCCCGACTGGGTGCTGTCGCGCCAGCGCGCCTGGGGCGTGCCGCTGACCTGCTTTACCAAACGGGGCGCGCTGCCGACCGATCCCGATTTCCTGCTGCGCAACACCGATGTGAACGAGCGCATCCTGGCCGCCTTCGAGGCGGAAGGCGCAGACGCCTGGTACAAGGACGGTGCCAAGGAACGCTTCCTGTCCGGGATCGTGAACCCGGATGACTGGACCAAGGTCGATGACATTCTGGATGTGTGGTTCGATTCAGGCTCCACCCATGCCTTCGTGCTGCGCGACCGCGCCGACGGGTCCGAGGATGGTCTGGCCGATCTTTATCTGGAAGGCACCGACCAGCATCGCGGCTGGTTCCACTCTTCGATGCTGCAAGCCTGCGGCACGCGGGGGCGGGCGCCCTATCGCGGTGTGCTGACCCACGGGTTCACGCTGGACGAGAAGGGCAACAAGATGTCCAAATCGCTTGGCAATACCGTGGCCCCGGAACAGGTGGTCAAGCAATATGGTGCGGATATCCTGCGGTTGTGGGTGGCGCAGTCGGATTACACCGCCGATTTGCGGATCGGGCCGGAAATCCTGAAAGGCACCGCGGATGGCTATCGCCGCCTGCGCAACACGATGCGCTTCCTGCTGGGATCGCTGGCTGATTTCACGGAAAGCGACCGCGTCGATCCCGCCGAGATGCCGGAACTGGAACGCTGGGTGCTGCACCGTCTGGCCGAACTGGATGCGCGCGTGCGCAGCGGCTATGCCGCCTATGATTTCCAGGGCGTGTTCCAGGCCGTGTTCAACTTCGCGACCGTGGACCTGTCGGCCTTCTACTTCGACATCCGCAAGGATGCGCTTTATTGCGATGGCGATACGCCCCGCCGCCGTGCCGCGCGCACGGTGCTGGATATCCTGTTCCACCGCCTGACCACATGGCTGGCCCCGGTTCTGGTCTTCACGATGGAAGAAGTCTGGCTGGAACGCTTTCCCGGCGAGGACAGCTCGGTCCATCTTCAGGATATCCCCGCAACGCCGGTGGAATGGCTGGACGAGGCGCTGGCCGCCAAATGGGCCCGCGTGCGCGCCGCACGCCGCGTGGTGACGGCGGCACTGGAAGTGCAGCGCACCGCCAAGGTGATCGGCGCCAGCCTCGAGGCCGCGCCCATGGTGCATGTCCGCGATCCCGAACTGCTCGAGATCCTTGGTTCGGTCGCCTTTGAGGATGTCTGCATCACATCCGCCATCGGGCTGAGCGGGGCCGAGGCTCCGGCCGAAGCCTTCCAGTTGCCGGATGTGCCCGGCGTGGCCGTGATCTTCCGCGAGGCTGATGGCGACAAATGCGAGCGCTGCTGGAAGATCCTGCCCGATGTGGGCAGCCATGGCCACGCGGGTGTCTGCGCACGCTGTGACGAGGCGCTGGCCTGATCTGCGTCGCGCCTGCGTCGCGGGCGGGACATGGATATTTGAAGCAAGAAGAAACAAGGGGCGGTGCGCAGGCATCGCCCTTTTTTTCAGGCTCAGGCGGTGTCGCGCGAGGGGATGATCTGCTGCACGATCCCCACCAGCAGCAGATAGACCGAGGTCACCACCAGCCCCCAATGTGCCCAGCTTTCCGGGTGGAAATCCACCCAGGCGGCCCAGCCCGCGAAAAAGGTCCAGGCCAGCGCCATGGGCAGCGACAGCATCCGCCAGCGTTCCGTGCGCACCGGGTGGATGAACTTGAGCGGAAAGAACATCGCCACCGCCAGCGCCGAGACAAGGACGAGGATCACCCAGAAACTGGGCGACAGCGCAAACAGCACCAGCACCAGCATGTTCCAGCAGCCCGGAAAGCCCGAAAAGGAATTGTCTTTTGTTTTCATCCGCGTATCGGCGAAATACATCGCGCTGGCGAAGGTGATCACGATGATGGCGAACCAACCTGTCCAGCCGGGCAGCAGGTCGGACTTGAACAGCGCGAAGGCGGGGATGAAGACATAGGTCAGATAATCGATGATCAGGTCCAGCAAGACGCCGTCGAACTCGCCTGCATATTTCTTGACCTCGTATTTGCGCGCCAATGGCCCGTCGATCCCGTCCACGGCAAAGGCCACGACCAGCCAGAGGAACATCAGGTCCCACTTGCCATCGACCGCCGCCAGCATCGCCAGCATGGCAAAGACCGCGCCCGTGGCGGTGAACAGGTGAACGGCCAGCGCCTTGATCTGCGGTGTCATGCGGCTCCCTCGGCTTTGGTGGTGGCGCGGGGATGGCTGGCCTCATAGACCTGCATCAGCCGCGCCGTATCGACAGCCGTATAGGCCTGCGTGGTCGAGAGCGAGGCATGGCCCAGCAACTCCTGTATCGCGCGCAGATCGCCGCCCGCATTCAACAGATGCGTGGCGAAACTGTGCCGCATCGCATGGGGTGTGGCGCTGGCGGGCAGGCCCAGTTGCAGCCGCGCCTGTTCCATCACCTTCTGGATCGCGCGCGGGTTCAGCGCGCCGCCCCGCGTGCCGCGAAAGAGCGGTTCTGCGGCCTCCAGCGGATATGGGCACAGCCTGGCATAGCGGTTGACCGCATCGCGCGCGGCGCCGATCACCGGGACGACACGTTCCTTGTCGCCCTTGCCGATGATCCGCAGCACCGGCGGCAGCGGCAGATCCGCCCCGGTCAGGGACAGTGCCTCGGAAATCCGCAGGCCACAGCCATAAAGCACCGTGACCACCGCCATGTCGCGCGCGGCCACCCAGTCATGCCGTGATTGCAACTCGACCCGGTCGATCATGGCGCGGGCCGCATCCTCGGCCAAAGGCCGGGGCAGTTTGCGTTGGAACTTGGGGCTGCGCGTGGACAGGACGGCGGTCGGCTCGAAGCCTTCACGCTCGGCCAGCCAGCGATAGAAGGTCTTGACCGCCGACAGTTTGCGCGCCAGAGACCGTGCGCCCACGTCATCCGCGCGGGTCGCGGCCATCCAGGCCCGCATGTCCGAAACCGTGATCCGCGCCAGTGCCGCCAGACCCTGCGGCGCCCCGCTATGCGCGGCCATGAACCCCACGAAATCCAGAACGTCGCGGCGATAGGCTTCGATCGTGTTGTCGGACGCGCCCTTCAGGGTCTTTTGTCCCTCAAGCCAAGCGCGCACGGCTGCGGCGGCGGCGTCGGAGATCAGGCTCATGAGAGCCAGCGGCGCATCGATCTTTCGAAAACACCTGCAAAGAAGGCCAGCAGGTCGGTGCCCTGGCTGGGGTTGAACTGATGCGGGTCTTCTGCCCCCATGACCAGCATGCCGGGCAGGCGTCCTGCGCCGAAATCCAGCCGCAGGCAGGCTTCCGAGCGGATCCAGCCCGCCTTTTCGCCATAGATGGCGGCGCTGCCTTCCTGCATCTGGCGCAAGGTGACCTGACGCTGTGGCGCATCGCGCCCGCCGCTCAGGTAGTCCTGCACGAAACCGGGTTGCGCCACGCGCAGCACATCGCCAAGGCGCTGCACCACCGCGTCCTGATCATTCTGCACCGTTTCCAGCACCAGACGGATGCAATCCACCCGCAGGATTTCCGCAACCGGCCCGCCCAGATCGCGCAGGAACACCTCGAACTCGGTCGGATCAAGCATCCGCAGGATGGCGCGATGCACCTGATTGGTCCCGGCCAGATTGTCATAGGCGGCGGCGATCACGCTGCGATGCGTATCCTCCAGCCGGTCCAGCCGCGCCTCAAGGCGTTCCATCGCGATGCCGCGCAGGTCGATGATATTCGCGCCCATCATCCGCTCGTTCGCGGCAATCAGGGCGCGCATCAGGTCCCGATCCTCAAGGATGACATCGGGCTGCGCCATGATCTTGTCGCGCAGCGCGCTGTCCATTCCGGGTTTCGTGCTCATATGCCTCGGGTCCGTTTCTTGATTTCAGGGGTTATAACACGGGGTCAGAGGATTTTCTGCCCCGTTTTTTCCCAATCCTTCAAAAACGTGGCCAGACCCGCATCGGTCAGCGGGTGGCTTGCCAGTTTCTTGATCACCTCGGGCGGCGCGGTCATCACATCCGCACCGATCCGCGCGCAGTCCAGCACATGGTTCACCGTGCGGATGGACGCGGCCAGAATCTGGGTCTCGAAGCCGTAATTGTCATAGATGGTGCGGATATCGGCGATCAGATCCATGCCATCAAGATTGATATCGTCCAGCCGACCGATGAAGGGGCTGATGAACGTGGCCCCCGCCTTGGCCGCCAGAAGCGCCTGATTGGCGCTGAAGCACAGCGTCACGTTCACCATGAATCCGTCACCGGACAGCACTTTGCAGGCCTTCAGCCCGTCCCATGTCAGCGGCAGTTTCACCGCGATATTGGGGGCGATGGCGGCCAGCTTGCGCCCTTCGGCGATCATGGCATCTGCCTCCAGAGCCACGACCTCGGCACTGACGGGGCCATCCACCAGTTCCGCGATTTCGCGTGTCACTTCAATGATGTCGCGCCCGGACTTCAGGATCAGCGAGGGGTTCGTGGTCACGCCATCGACCATGCCCAACGCGTTCAACTCGGCAATGGCGGCGATATCGGCTGTATCAACAAAGAACTTCATGACGCTCCCTCGGGGCTTGGCCTTTCGTTGCCTTGGCTTTACCCCATAGAGCGGAACCCTGAAACCCCTTTCACCCAAGGCCGATGCCCCGTGAGCGATTTCTTCCATCATGGCGACCTGATCGCGGTGCTGACCACGCAGCCGCTGGACCGGGTGCTGGATTACCGCGCGCCCGAGGGAGGCTGTCATCTGGGCGCTTTCGTCGAGGTCCCGCTTGGCCCGCGCCGGGTGCTGGGCGTGGTCTGGGGGCCGGGCCGGGGCGATTTCGATCTGGCCAAGGTGCGCTATGCCGCGCGCGTGCTGGATGTGGCCCCCATGCGCGAGGAGATGCAGGATTTCCTGACCCGTGCGGCCGATTACACGATGACGCCACTGCCCGCGATGCTGCGGCTGGCCACCCGCGCGCCGGGCTTGGGCGATCCGCCTGCGATGCGGCGGATCTACCGGCTGGGCGAGGGCCTGCCCGACCGCATGACGCCCGCACGCGAGAAGGTGCTGGAGGTCCTGCGCGACTATGGCGGGCTGGCCTTCACCTTGCGGGAACTGGCCGAGATGGCGGGCGTGTCCACGGGTGTGGTCAAGGGGCTGGCGGCGCAGGGTGCCGTGTCGGAGGAGGACAGCCCCCGCGATCTGCCCTTTCCGATGCTGGATCCGGGCCAGCCCGGCAAGGCGCTGAACGACGATCAGGCAGCCGGGGCCGAGGCGCTGCGCGCCGCCGTGGCAAAGGGCACCTATGGCACGACGCTTTTGCGGGGTGTGACGGGATCGGGCAAGACCGAAGTCTATCTTGAGGCCGTAGCCGAGGCGTTGCGGCAGGGGCGGCAGGCTTTGGTTTTGCTGCCCGAGATTGCCCTGACCGCCGAATTTCTGACCCGCGTCGAGGCCCGGTTCGGGGCGCGGCCCGCGGAATGGCATTCGGGCGTCACCGTGACCGAGCGGCGCCGAATCTGGCGCATGGTGGCGGAAGGCGGCGCTCAACTGGTGGTGGGGGCGCGGTCGGCGCTGTTCCTGCCCTACCGCGATCTGGGCCTGATCGTGGTGGATGAGGAGCACGACACCTCCTACAAGCAAGAGGACGGGGTGCTTTACAACGCCCGCGACATGGCGGTGCTGCGCGCCGCGATTTGCGGGGCAAGGGTGGTGCTGGCCTCGGCCACGCCAAGCCTTGAAAGCTGGGCCAATGCGGAAGCGGGCAAGTATGACAAGCTGGTCCTGACCGACCGTTTCGGCGCGGCGGTCCTGCCCGAGATGCGGGCGATCGACATGCGGGCGGAAACCTTGCCGACGAACCGCTGGATCTCGCCCACGCTCCAGCGGGCCGTGACGCAGCGGATCACGCTTGGCGAGCAGGCGCTGCTCTTCATCAACCGGCGCGGCTATGCGCCGACGACGGTGTGCCGGGCCTGCGGGCATCAAATCGGCTGCGATCACTGCGACGCGCGGATGGTGGAGCATCGATTTCTCAAGCGTCTGGTTTGCCACCAATGCGGCGAGACGAAGCCGATGCCGGAGGCTTGCCCCGCCTGCCATGTGGAGGGCAAGCTGGCCCCTGTCGGCCCCGGTGTGGAGCGGCTGACCGAAGAGGCGCAGGCCCTGTTCCCGGAGGCGCGGGTGGCGACGCTGTCGTCGGATATGTATGCCTCGGCTCGTGCACTCAAGGCCGAGATCGAGAGCATCGCCAGCGGTGGGGCGGATATCATCATCGGCACGCAGCTGGTGGCCAAGGGGCACAACTTTCCGCTGCTCACGCTGGTGGGGGTGATCGACGCGGATCTGGGCCTGCAAGGATCGGACCTGCGCGCGGCCGAGCGGACGTTCCAGCTGATGCGGCAGGTCGCCGGGCGGGCGGGCAGGGCCGAGAAGCGGGGGCAGGCGCTTCTCCAGACCCATCAGCCCGAACACCCGGTGATCCGCGCCATCCTTGCGGGGGATGAGGAGGGGTTCTGGCGCGCCGAGGCCGAGGAGCGGCGACAGGCGGGGGTTCCCCCTTACGGGCGGATGGCGGGGATCATCATCTCGGCCACCGAGGCGCAGGCGGCCTTCGATCTGGGCACGCATCTGGCGCGGCAGGATGCCCCGCTCAGGGCCATCGGGGCACAGGTCTATGGCCCCGCCCCGGCCCCCATCGCCCGGATTAGGGGGCGGCACCGGGTCAGGCTGCTGGTGCGGGCCGACAAGGGCGCGCCATTGCAGGCCGCATTGGGGCGCTGGCTGGGGCAGGTAAGGCTGACGGGGAGCCTGCGGCTGGCCGTGGATATTGATCCGCAGAGTTTCTATTGAGGGGGTTTGGGGCGTGTCCCGCCGTGGGACATTTTATGGATTGTGGAAATTCAATGGGTTACGCGGCCGCGTTAGGGAAATTTTAACGATCCGTCGGTAAGTCGCGTTGGTCGGCCATGCGGGACAAGGCGGGCGCTCGACTAGAGCGGCGTTGGGATAGTAGTCGTAGGGTGCGTGCTTGCACGCACCACTCCCCCGCATCAAGAAACGGTGCGTGCAAGCACGCACCCTACGGCTCGCTCCCCCCCCGCATCAAGAAACGGTGCGTGCCAGCACGCACCCTACGGTTCGCTCCCCCTCGCATCAAGAAACGGTGCGTGCCAGCACGCACCCTACGGTTCGATGGCGTTGGATCGACACCCCGCGTGTCGGCGAGGGCGCCGCCTGCGCTGAGCGTCGTGATTGCGCCCTTACCCCATCCGTTCCGAGGCATAGCTTCCGGGGCTGGCGGGGAAGACCACGGTTTTGTTGCCGTTCTGGAAGACGCGGTGATGGATATGGGCGTGGATCGCGCGGGAGAGGACCTGTGCTTCCACATCGCGGCCAAGGCTGACGTAGTCATCCGCACTTTGGGCATGGGTGATGCGGACGGTGTCCTGTTCGATGATCGGGCCTTCGTCCAGATCGGCGGTGACGTAATGGGCGGTGGCACCGATCAGTTTCACGCCGCGTTCATAGGCTTGCTTATAGGGGTTCGCCCCCTTGAAGCTGGGCAGGAAGGAATGGTGGATGTTGATGATCCGGCCGGACATTTTCTGGCAGATCGCATCCGAGAGCACCTGCATGTAGCGGGCGAGCACGATCAGCTCGGCCCCCGACTCCTCGACCAGCGCCATCAGGCGGGCTTCGGCCTCGGGCTTGTTGTCCTTGGTGACCTTGATCTGGTGGAAGGGCAGGTCGTGGTTCACCACCACTTTCTGATAGGTCATGTGGTTGGACACCACGCCCACGATGTCGATGGGCAGCGCGCCGATGCGCCAGCGATAGAGCAGGTCGTTCAGGCAATGGCCGAAATTCGACACCATCAGCAGAACCTTCATCCGCTGGCCGGCCTCATGGATCGCCCAGTCCATCGCGAAGGTGGCGGCGATGGGGGCGAAACCCTCGCGCAGCGCGTCCGGCCCGGTGCCGGTTTCCGCCAGAAAGGTCATCCGCGCAAAGAACATGCCCGTCAGCGGGTCGTCGAACTGGTGGCTGTCGGTGATGTTGCAGCCATTCGCCGCCAGAAACCCCGAGATCGCGGCGACGATTCCGCGGGTCGACGGGCATTGGACGGTCAGCACATGATGGGTCATCGGTCTCTCCGGGTCACTCTGTTGCCCGGTTGGTAGCAGCAGGCCCGAGGGCAGGACAGCCCGGAAACGACCGCCCCATGCGCCCGCGCGACGCAGGTGCAAGAGCGGGGGCCTCCGGGGCCTGTCGCGGGTCAGGCGATGACGGTGCGGCCCTGCTGATCGACCACGAGATCGGTCAGGATCGCGCCCACCCACATGGCGCAGAGCGCGGCCCATGCGGTGCCCACGAAGATCGACCCGCCGGTGACGCCCGCGCCGATGGCGCAGCCTCCGGCCAGCATCCCGCCGAAGCCCATCAGGGCCGCGCCGAACATGGCGCGACGCATGTTGCTTTCATTTTCGAAGCCCTGAAACTTGAACTCGCGCGTGATGACGGCGGCCAGGAAAGAGCCGAGGAACACACCCGGCACCAGCCCGACATCGAATTCCAGCACCGCCGCGCGGTCCAGCGTGAACATCAGCATCCGGGCCGAGGGTCCGGTGAAGCTGGCGCTTTCGATCTGCACCGGGTCAAAGGCGATCTGCGACAGACCGAAGGTCAGCACCCATCCCAGCGCCACGGCAAAGCCCACGCCCGAGGCGAAGACCAGCCGCATCGCGCCGATCCGGTTGCGGCGGGACAGTTCCAGCGCCAGCAGGGCCATGGCGGCCCCGAAGGCCAGTCCCGCCCAATCGGGCAGGTGCAGCGCTAGCAGGATATCCATGTTGCGCCCGCCCGACGTGACCCAGAGCCCCGCCAGCCCGTCGCGCAGGGGGCCGAGCCAGCCGGTGATGCTCATCTGGGCGACCACGGCGAAGATCAGGCCCGACACGATGGAGCGCAGGTTGCCGGTGGCCCCCAGCACCAGAAGCCGGCCCGAACAGCCGCGCGCCAGCACCATGCCGATGCCGAAGATCAGCCCACCGATGATGGCGCCTGACCAGCTGCCCGGCACGGCCATCATGCGGGCATCGGCGGCGCGCATCAGGCCCAGCATCTGCGCGCCCTGCACCCAGACGATGGCGGTCGAGATGGTCAGCAGCCAGACGGCCACCTTGTCGCCCAGTTGACCGCGGGCGAATTCCACCGTCGCCGCGCGCAGGCAGAAGCGCGAGCGTTGCGCGGCGGCGCCGAACACGACGCCTGTGAGCAGCCCCAGAAGGGCGGCGGTTGGCTCTTCGCCGATGCGGTCCACCACGCTGAGCAGGTCCATGGCACCATTCCCGTTTCCATTATGTGCCATGGGCTATGACAGGGGCGGCGGGCCCTGTCCTTGATCCAGATCAGAGGGGGTGTTCTGGGGCGTCAGGCAGGTCGAAAGCGTCGGTCGCGGTGTCGCTTCTGTCCGCGAAATCCGGCGGGCGGCGCTGTATCCGCTGTCGGGCAGGCAGGGCGCGCGGCAGAAGGATGGCGGGCATGGAGCAGATCGGAGTGCCGGAGGTAGGCCAGATGGAGGGGCAGGCCGGGATGCTGGCCGCGGCCTTGATGGCGATGGCGGCCTTGCCGGTGCGGGTCGATCTGGCCACGCTGCCGCTGGAGGGGGGCGAGGATCCGGCCTTCGGTACGGTGCGCTGGCGGACGCTGTTCTGTGCGGATCGCACGGCCACCGGCGGCGTGGTCATGGGGATCGCGGAATTCGCGCCCGGCGGGACCTTGCTGCCGCATCGCCACAGCCCGGCCGAGGTCTATTTCGGGCTGGAGGGGGCGGCGGTCGTGACCGTGGACGGGGTGCCGCAGGCGATGGGGCCGGGGGTGGCATTGTTCATTCCGGGGGATGCCGAACATGGCACGGTGGCGGGGGCTGAGGGGTTCCGGATGCTTTACGTCTTTCCGCGCGACCGTTTTTCCGAGGTGGAGTATCGGTTTTCGCCGCTCTGAGCGTGGATCGCGGGCGCACAGGGGGATGTGCGCGGATAGGGTGATCTGGCCTCTCGCCAAGCCCGAAAAATCGGCGTAAGCCGTTAACATGCAAATCATTCCGCTTGCCCATGCCAAGGATTTGCCGGTCTGGCGCAGACCGGTGACGCTGCTGTTCGTGATGGCCGCCGCGATGCCCATCGCCTTTGCCACATGGTCGGCGCTGCTCAATAACTTCGTGATCGAGGTGGCGCAGTTCGACGGCTCGGACATTGGCTGGCTGCACACGGTACGGGAGATTCCGGGGTTTCTGGCGATTGGCGTGATCGCGATCCTGATGTTCATGCGCGAGCAGGTGCTGGGAATGGTGGCGCTGATCCTGCTGGGGGTGGCGACGGCGATGACCGCGTGGTTTCCCAGTCTGGGCGGGATTCTGACGATCACCATGCTGTCGTCGATCGGGTTTCATTATTACGAGACGGTGAATCAGTCCTTGCAGTTGCAATGGCTGCCCAAGGACCGCGCGCCGCAGATGTTGGGCTGGCTGCTGGCGGCGGGGTCGGGGGCGACGCTTGTCGCCTATCTGTGCATCATCGTGACATGGGAGGCGTTGGGCCTGACCTATAACATGGTCTACTTGCTGTCGGGCGGCTTCACGGCGGCGGTGGCCCTGTTCGCGCTTCTGGCCTATCCGCAGTTCGAGGCGCCCGATCCGCAGATCAAGAAGATGGTGCTGCGGCGGCGGTACTGGCTGTATTATGCGCTTCAGTTCATGTCGGGCGCGCGGCGGCAGATTTTCGTGGTTTTCGCAGGCTTCATGATGGTCGAGAAGTTCGGTTTTCGCGTCCATGAGGTCACCGCATTGTTCACCATCAATCTGGTGGTCAACATGATCGCGGCCCCGCTGCTGGGCCGGGCGGTGGCGCGCTGGGGCGAGCGCAAGGCGCTGGCGGTGGAATATACGGGGCTGGTCTGCGTGTTTCTGGGCTATGGCGGGATCTACTGGTTCGGCTGGGGCGTGATGATGGCGGCGTTCCTTTATGTGATGGACCACGTTTTCTTTGCCATGGCGCTGGCGCTGAAGACCTATTTCCAGAAGATCGCCGATCCGCGCGACATTGCGCCGACGGCGGCGGTCGCCTTTACCATCAATCACATCGCTGCGGTTTTCCTTCCGGCGTCGCTGGGCTATCTGTGGCTTGTCTCGCCGAGTTCGGTTTTCGTGCTGGCGGCGGCCATGGCGGGTATCTCTTTCTGTCTGGCCATGCTGATCCCGCGCCATCCCGAACCCGGGAACGAGACGATTTTTGCCCGGTTCCTGCCGGCCCCGGCGGAGTGACCCTGCATGCCAAGCCCTGATCTGACCGAAGTTGCCGAGCGCCCCGCAGTGAGTGGCAAATTACAAGCGAAGTTCCTGACCGGATCGACCATGCGTCATGTGGTCGTGATGACGCTGACAGGCTCGCTGGGGCTGAGCTTTCTGTTTCTGGTGGATTTTCTGGCGTTGTGGTGGATCAGCCGTCTGGAGAACGAGGTGCTGATCACCGCCATCGGCTTTGCGGGGACGATCCAGTTCTTCGTGATGTCCGTGGCCGTGGGGATGATGATCGGCGCCGTTGCCTTGGTCAGTCGCGCGCTGGGCATGGGCGACCCCGAGGAGGCGCGCCGGATCGCCACATCGGCGATGATCTATGGCGCGAGTTTCCAGACGGCGCTGGCCGTTCTGGTCTTCATCTTCCGTCGCGAGATCCTGATCTGGACCGGGGCCGAGGGCGCGGCGCTGGAGGTGGCGGTCGATTTCCTTGGGATCTCGCTGCCGTCCTTGCCCTTTGTCGCCATCGGCATGTGCGCGAGCGCCGTGCTGCGCGCGGCTGGCGAGGCGTGGCGGTCCATGATGGTCACGGTGTCGGCGGGCGTTGTGGCGCTGATCGTCGATCCGATCCTGATCGTTTGGATGGGCTATGGCGTGAGCGGTGCGGCCATGGCCATCGTGCTGTCGCGGCTGGCGATGGCGGTGATGGGCTTCTATTGGGTCAGCCGGTCGCGCAACCTGCTGGCGCGCCCGAGTCTGATCGACCTGCGCGCCTTCCTTATGCCTTTCGCGGCGATTGCCATTCCGGCTGTGGCGACGCAGGTCTCGACCCCTTTCGGCAACTGGATTCTTGTGCGGGCCATGGCGCAGCATGGGGACAGCGCCGTGGCGGGTCTGGGCGTGGTGATGCGCCTGACCATCGTCTGTTTCGGGGGCATTTTCGCGCTTTCGGGGGCGATCGGCGGGATCATCGGGCAGAATTACGGGGCCAAGCAATATGACCGCGTGGCCTCGGCCTATACCGATGCGCTGAAATTCTGCGCCATCTATACCGCCGTGATCTGGGTGCTGCTGATCCTGTCCGCGGATCTGATCGCGGGGTCCTTCGGGCTGGGGGAAGACGGGGCCGAGATCGTGCGGGTCTTTGCCTTCTACGCGGCGGGGACCTTCGTGTTCACAGGCGCGCTGTTCGTGTCCAATGCAGCGTTCAACAATCTGGGTCGTCCGCTTTGGGCGACGGCGGCCAATTGGGCGCGCGATGCGATCCTGATGGCGCCACTGGCCTTTGGTCTGGGCGCGCTCTATGCCGGGGGCGGGGTGATCATGGGGCAGGCGCTGGCCAATACGCTGGCGGGCATTCTTGCGGCCTGGATCGGCTGGCGCTTTGTGCGCCGCCTGAACGGGCGGCCTGCACCCGTGCTTGACGGCAGGCCCGCATCCACATAACGGCTTGGGTCACACCTGTCCGGAGAGATGCCATGCCCACTTTCACCGCCATTACCACCCTGACCGGCAAGACCCCCGCCGAGGCGCTGGGCGAGGCTGTCGAGACCCTGACCCCGGAACCCGAGGGCGTGGGCGTCTTCGAGATCGAGGATGGCTCGGGCCTGTGGGAAGTGGCCTGCTACTTTACCGAAAAGCCCGACCATGCGGGGCTGGCGCTGCTGGCGACGATCCACGGGGCGAAACCCTTTGCCATTTCCGAACTGCCCGAGACCGACTGGGTGGCCAAGGTCAAGCGCGAGCTGTCGCCGGTCGTGGCGGGGCGGTTCTTCGTCTATGGCAGCCATGACGCGGACAAAGTGCCCGACGGGGTCGAGGCACTGCTGATCGAGGCGGCGATGGCCTTTGGCACGGGGCATCACGGCACGACGCAGGGCTGTCTGCGGGCGCTGGACCGTCTGGATAACGGCGGGTTCACGGGGCAATCCGTGGCCGATATCGGCTGCGGCACCGCCGTTCTGGCGATGGCGGCGGCGCGGATCTGGCCGAACCCGGTGCTGGCGGGCGATATCGACGAGGTCGCGGTCGATGTGGCCGAGGCCAATGTGTCAGCAAATGGGCTGGAAGGGCGCGTCCATTGTGTCGAGGCGACAGGGTTTGACCATCCGGCCATCGCGGCGGCCAGCCCCTTTGATCTGGTCTTTGCCAATATCCTGAAAGGTCCCTTGATCGATCTGGCCCCCGACATGGCAAAACACCTGATTGCAGGGGGCTATGCGATCCTGTCGGGAATCCTGAACGAGCAGGCCGACGAGGTGATCGAGGTTTACTCAACCAATGGTATTAATCTTGTGAATCGCGAAGAAATTGGCGAGTGGACGACGCTGACTCTTCGTAAAAATTGATAGATTAAGGTTAAATTGCAGCGGCTTGGGCGGACTTGCCTTAGTTATGCCGCAATTCCCGCATAAGCAGAGTACCAGATTTTCGGTGGGGGCCGATGTTGGGAGCTCTGACATGTCAGATGCATTTCAGGATTTTGACAACCGCTTGCGGCGCATCCAGAAGTCGCGGGTCAAGCTGGCGAATGGCTATGTTTCGGTCGTCGGGGACGATGGTCTGATCGTCGTCAAGCCGCGCCGCACACGGCGTTCCTTTTCCCTTCGCGTTCTCACCTTCGTGATTGTTGGGTTTCTTGGCTTCAAGATCATGATCCTGGCGGTTCTGGGTCTGCCGGTCTATCAGGATCGCGTGGCGTCCCTGCAAAAGGGATCGACGGTCGAGAAGGCCGGGGCTTGGCTGATGCAGGCCGATCCGCTCAGCGTGACATTGGCCGACAAGCTGCGCCGGTATCTGCCCTGATCCGGGCACTGTTTGGCTGGCGCTGATCCGCAGAATTGAAAAAGCCGCGCATCCTTTCGGGACGCGCGGCTTTTTGCTGCCGTGAGCGGCGCTTGGGTCGGATCAGCGATTCTTGACCACGATGTCGATGTCGCCACGGCACAGGCCGATGTCTTCCAGCTCGCGGTCCGAAAGTTTGGACAGCGCGTTGCGGGTGATGCGGGCGTCATTCCAGGCCGACACGATGCCGACGAGGGTCGAGAAGAAACCAGCCTGGCCAGAGGCCTGGGCGGCGGTGCGGGGGGCGTCATAAACAGCCATGTTCGTTTTCCTTGGTTGCGCGTCTGCGCGGTGAATGGGTCAAAGGGTGTCAAGACCTGTAACGGTCCTCTTTCTGCAGCTGCACATAGTTTGCCTTGAATCCCGGCACAAGACGGGCTGTTTGCATAGGTCTTATGCGACTTGTGCATGGGTCTGGATTTGGCGTAGGATCAAGAAAACAAGGCGGAAATGGGACATGAATTCTGTCGTTTTCAGTGCTGAAAGCGACGAATCCGCCCTAAATTCTGCATTGCAGCATCGCGGGGCGTCCTGAGCGGGCTTTCGCTTTGGGATTTCCTTTTGTTCGCCTTTCGTGCTAGTGCATCAAAAAAGCAACAGAGCAGGGGCAGATGATGCGGGTTTTGGGGATCGATCCCGGCTTGAGAAACCTCGGCTGGGGCATCATTGATGTCGATGGCAGCCGCCTGACCCATGTCGCCAATGGAATCTGCCACTCCTCGGGGGATGATCTGTCGCTGCGGTTGCTGGCGCTGCATGAGCAGCTGACCGCCGTTGTCGCGCAGTACCGGCCCGATACGGCGGCGGTGGAGCATACATTCGTGAACAAGGACGGTGTCGCCACGCTGAAACTGGGGCAGGCGCGCGGGATCGCCTTGCTGGTACCGGCGCAGGCCGGGTTGACGGTGGGCGAATATGCCCCGAATGCGGTAAAAAAGACCGTGGTCGGCGTGGGCCATGCGGCCAAGGAACAGGTGCAGCATATGGTGCGGATGCAGTTGCCGGGCGTGGTGCTGGCGGGGCCGGACGCGGCGGATGCCTTGGCGGTGGCGATCTGCCATGCCCATCATGGGGCCGCCGGCAGCCCGCTGGCCGCCGCGATCCGGAGGGCGACGGCATGATCGGAAAGCTGACTGGCCGCATAGATTACCGCGCCGAGGATCATTTGCTGATCGACGTGGGCGGGGTGGGGTATCTGGTCTATTGCTCGGACCGGACGCTGGCCGCCCTGCCGGGGCCGGGCAATGTGGTGGCGCTTTATACCGATCTGGTGGTGCGCGAGGATCTGATGCAGCTTTACGGCTTTCCCACGCTGCTGGAGAAGGAATGGCACCGTCTTCTGATGGGGGTGCAGGGCGTGGGGGCCAAGGCGGCGCTGGCCATTCTGGGCGCTTTGGGGGCGGAAGGTGTCAGCCGCGCGATCATGCTGGGCGACATGAACGCGATCAAGGCGGCCAAGGGCATCGGCCCCAAGACCGCGCAGCGCGTGGTGATCGAATTGAAGGACAAGGCCCCCGCCGTGATGGCGATGGGCGGCACCCTGTCGGCGGCGATGGGCACCGCGCCCGCGGCGGTGGAGGGCGAGGTGATCGACGCCGCTCCCGCAGCGCGCAAGGCGCCTGCTCCCGCGCGGCCATCCGGCAGTGCGGCGGCGCAATCGGATGCCTTGTCCGCCCTGACCAATCTGGGTTATTCCCCCGGAGATGCGGCAGGCGCCGTGGCCCGCGCGGCGATGGACGCGCCCGAGGCCGATGCCGCCGCCCTGATCCGCGCCGCCCTCAAGGCGCTGGCCCCGAAAGGGTAAGAGATGACGCAGCCCGACCCGATTCTGGACCCGACACAGCAGCCCGAGGATTTCGATCGCGCCCTGCGTCCGCAGGGCTTGGACGAGTTCATCGGACAGGCCGAGGCGCGGGCGAATCTGCGCGTCTTCATCCAGTCGGCGCGCCAGCGCGGCGAGGCGATGGATCACACGCTGTTTCATGGCCCCCCCGGTCTGGGAAAGACCACGCTGGCGCAGATCATGGCGCGCGAATTGGGGGTGGGGTTTCGGATGACATCCGGGCCCGTGCTGGCCAAGGCGGGCGATCTGGCGGCGATCCTGACCAATCTGGAAGCGCGCGATGTGCTGTTCATCGACGAGATCCACCGGCTGAACCCGGCGGTGGAGGAGGTGCTTTACCCCGCGCTGGAGGATTTCCAGCTTGATCTGGTGATCGGCGAGGGACCTGCGGCGCGGACCGTGCGGATCGAATTGCAGCCCTTCACGCTGGTGGGGGCGACCACGCGGATGGGCTTGCTGACCACGCCATTGCGTGATCGTTTCGGGATTCCCACGCGGCTGGTGTTCTATACGGATGCGGAACTCTATGAGATCGTGATCCGCAATGCGCGGCTTTTGGGGGCGCCCGCCGAGGAAGGCGGCGCGATGGAGATCGCGCGCCGGTCACGCGGCACGCCGCGCATCGCGGGGCGCCTGTTGCGTCGCGTGGTGGATTTCGCGCTGATCGAGGGCAATGGCCGCGTGACGCGCGAGATTGCGGATTACGCGCTGACCCGGCTGGGCGTGGATCATCTGGGGCTGGACGGGGCGGATCGGCGTTACCTGCGTCTGATCGCCGAGAACTATCAAGGTGGCCCGGTGGGGATCGAGACGCTGTCGGCGGCGCTGTCGGAAAGCCGCGATGCGCTGGAAGAGGTGATCGAGCCTTTCCTGCTGCAACAGGGGCTTATCCAGCGCACCCCGCGCGGCCGGATGCTGGCGCAGAAGGCGTGGACGCATCTGGGGCTGGATGCGCCCAAGCGTGAGGCTGATCTGTTCGGCTGAGGCGTGGACTTTGAGTATTTTTGGCAAGATGAAGGAAAGGGCGCGGGCATGGCGGATGCGTTGAGCGCGAAGGATGTCGAGGCGCTGTTCACGCGGTCTGATGGCACATATGCCTTTGCGCGCTGGGGGCGGCCGATCGCGCCTGTGGTGTTCGGGGTCGAGGATGAGACACTGGCCGTGATCAAGGGCGCGCTGGAGGCGGTTGTGACGCTGGCGGGCCATGAGATGGCCGAGACCGACCCGGAACTGGGCGCGAACCTGATGGTGTTCTTCTGCCGTGATTGGGATGAGTTGGCAGATGTGCCCAATCTGGACCGTCTGGTGCCGGACCTTGTGCCCCTGGTGGCGCGGTTGAAGGCGGCGGAGGCCAATCAATACCGGATTTTCCGCTTTGATGCGGCAGGCGGGATCAAGGCGAGTTTCGTGTTCTTGCGGATGGATGCGCATTTGCAGGCGGTGGGGGCGGATGTTCTGGCGCTGTCACAAGTGGTGCAGACGATTTTGCTGTGGTCGGATATGGCGTTTCGGGATCGCTCGCCGCTGGCGGTGGCGGGAGGGCAAACGATCCTGCGGCCCGAGATCGCGGGGCTGATCCGGGCGGCCTATGATCCGGTGATGCCTGTAGTGGCGCAGGATGCGTCCCATGCGTTGCGTCTGGCGGCGCGGCTGGGGCGGGTGGTGTGATCAGCCTGGCGTGCCGCCCAGGGCGCGGGTGATTTCGGCCGCGGCGGCGGCGACCTGGCGGCCATAGTCGGGGATGCTGCGCGCGTCGAAGCGGGCCGAGGGGCCGGAGATGGAGACGCCGCCCACAGCCTCGCCCTGCGCGTCGAAGATGGCGGCGCCGATACAGGCCATGCCCAGATGCCGCTCCTCGCGGTCAAAGGACCAGCCGCGCGCGCGGGTCAGGTCGAGATCGGCGAAAAGCTCGGCCGGGGTGGAAAGCGTGTGATCCGTGAAGGCGGGCAGGCCCGCCGATTGGATCAGCGCGCGCAGGCGGGGTTCGGACAGGGTGGCGAGGATGGCCTTGCCGGTGCCCGAGGCATGCATCGGCGTGCGCGTACCCGGGTTGAAGAAGGCGCGGATCGGGTGCGGGGTTTCGATCTGGCCGATGAACACAACCTCGGCCCCGTCGCGGATGGCAAGATTCGCGGTTTCGCCCGTGGAGTCCATCAATGCGCGCATGACAGGGCGGCTGAGTTCGGCCAGATTCATGCGTTTGAGGAAGGAGGCGCCCGTCCGATAGGCCTCGATGCCCACCATCCAGTCCTGCGTCGCCTCATCCAGTTCGGCGAAACGGTGTTTTTGCAGCGTGGTCAGGATTCGGTGCGTGGTGGCCGTGGGGATGCCGAGGCTGAGCGACAGATCGGTCAATGAGGCGCGTTCCTGCCAGGCCAGTGCGTGCAGCACGCCCAAGGCGCGGTCCAGCGCCTGCATGGTTTGCGCGCCGGTGTCGGTGAAGGGCGATTTGGGGCGGCCGCGTGATTTGCGTTCGGTCTGGGTCATGGATCTGTCCTGATGCGGGCTTGGCTGCCGCACAGGGTAGAGCATTTCTGAAAAATATTTTCAATGTGGGGGTGAAAAGATTTTTCAGAAACAGGAAAAATCATAAAAAACAGGTGGTCAGCGTCTTTTTGTCAGAAGTGGAAAGAGTTTTTGAGAAAATTGCGGGCTGGGAAAACTCTGCTACCCTAGGGGCAACTCAGGAGGAGAGCGACCATGTCCGACCAGAACCCGGTGTTCATCCCCGGCCCGACCAATATCCCCGATCGTCTGCGTCTTGCGATGCAGGTGCAGACCCGCGATCATCGCGCGCCGGATTTTGTCGATACTTTTGCCCCCGTGCTGGAAGATACCAAGCGTGTCTTTGGCACTGTGTCGGGGCGCGTGATCACCTTTCCGTCCAGCGGGACGGGCGGATGGGAGGCGGCGATCAGCAATACGCTGTCGCCCGGTGATCGTGTGCTGGTGGCGCGCTATGGCATGTTCTCGCATCGCTGGATCGACATGTGCCAGCGGCATGGGCTGGATGTGCAGGTGATCGACTGCGACTGGGGGACGGGCGCGCCGGCGGACCTGTTCGCAGAGGCGTTGCGCGCGGATAAAGTGCACAAGATCAAGGCGGTGCTGGTCACGCATAACGAGACGGCGACGGGTGTCGTGTCGGACATTGCCGCCGTGCGCGGTGCGATGGACGGGGCGGGGCATCCGGCGCTGTTGATGGTGGATTGCGTCAGTTCCCTGGCCTCGATGCCCTTCGAGATGGACGCCTGGGGCGTGGATATCGCGGTGGCAGGGTCGCAAAAGGGGTTCATGCTGGCGACCGGCATGGCGATCCTGGGGGTCAGTGAAAAGGCGCTGAGCCATATGGACAGCGCGAAGCTGCCGCGCACGTTTTTCGATTTCCGCGACATGCTGGCGGCCAATGCCAAGGGGGGCTTTCCCTATACGCCGCCCTTGCAATTGATCTACGGGATGCGTGAGAGCCTGAAGATGCTGTTCGAGGAGGGGTTGGACAATGTCTATGCCCGCCATACGCGGCTGGCGGGGGGCGTCCGGGCGGCGGTGCGGGCCTGGGGGATGGATCTGGTGGCGCGGTCGCCGGAGCTATATTCCGATACGGTGTCGGCCATCTATGTGCCGAAAGGGTTCGACAGTAACGCGCTGACGGAACATGCCTTTTCGGCCTATGGCCTGTCTTTCGGGATCGGGTTGGGGCAGATGAATGGCAAAGCCTTCCGCATCGGGCATCTGGGGATGCTGACCGATGTGATGGTCCTGTCGGGGCTGGCGGGGATCGAGATGGCGATGGCGGATCTGGACTATCCGATCCGGCTGGGCGCAGGCGTGGCGGCGGCGCAGGATCATTTCCGGGCGACGCGCGCGGCATCCTTGAAATCAGCGGCATGAGGAGGCGATGAAAGACGTGATTTACCCAAGTTTTGACGATGTGATCGCGGCGCATGAGCGGATCCGGCCCTATATCCATCGCACGCCTGTGCTGACATCGACTTACCTGAACGCGCTGACCGGGGCCGATCTGCATTTCAAATGCGAGAATTTCCAGAAGGCGGGTGCCTTCAAGGTGCGGGGCGCCTGCAATGCGGTGTTCGGCCTGCCCGAGGAGAAACTGGCGCGCGGTGTGGCGACGCATTCCAGTGGCAACCATGCGCTGTCGCTGTCCTATGCGGCGGGGCGGCGGGGAATCCCCTGCACGGTGGTGATGCCGCGCACCGCGCCCGAGGCCAAGAAGGCGGCCGTGCGGGGCTATGGCGGGCGGATCGTGGAATGCGAGCCGTCCACCAGCAGCCGCGAGGCGGTCTTTGCCCAAGTGGTCGAGGAAACGGGCGCGGAATTTGTGCATCCCTACAATGACTTGCGCGTGATCACGGGGCAGGCGACATGCTCGCGCGAATTGATGGAGCAGGTCGAGGGTCTGGACGGGATCGTGGCCCCGATTGGCGGCGGCGGCATGATTTCGGGCACCTGCCTGACCGTGTCGAGCACCGCGCCGGGGGTGAAGATCTATGCGGCAGAGCCGCTGAATGCGGATGACGCGGCGCGTAGTTTCCGCGCGGGACATATCATCGCGGATGATGCGCCGGTGACGGTGGCGGATGGCCTGAAAGTGCCGCTCAAGGAGAATACATGGCACTATGTGTCCAACCATGTGACCGATATCCTGACCGCGACGGAGGAGGAAATCATCGCGGCCATGAAGCTGACATGGGAGCGGATGAAGATCGTGATCGAGCCAAGCTGCGCCGTGCCGCTGGCCGTGATCCTGAAGAATAGGGACGTTTTTGCGGGCAAGCGCATCGGCGTCATCATCACCGGCGGCAACGTCGATCTGGACAAATTGCCCTGGATGCAGGGCTGAGGAGACACCCATGACCAAACATGTGAACCTGTCGGATTATGAAGTGGGCTATGACATTCCCGCCGCGATCGGGATGGATGAAAAGGATATCCAGACGCCGTGTCTGGTGCTTGATCTGGACGCTTTGGAGCGGAATATTGCAAAGATGGGTCGTTTCGCGCAAGAAATGGGCGTAAGGCACAGGGTGCATGGCAAGATGCACAAGTCCGTGGATGTGGCATTGTTGCAGGAGCGTCTGGGCGGATCTTGCGGCGTGTGCTGCCAGAAAGTGTCCGAGGCCGAGGTGTTCGCGCGCGGCGGGATAAAGGATGTGCTGGTCAGCAATCAGGTGCGCGATCCGGCCAAGATCGACCGACTGGCGCGCATTCCCAAGCTGGGGGCACGCACGATTGTCTGCGTGGATGACGTGGAAAATGTCGCCGATCTGTCGGCGGCAGCGGTCCGGCATGGCACGCAAATCGAATGTCTGGTCGAGATCGACTGCGGCGCGGGGCGCTGCGGGGTGACGACGACTCCTGCTGTGGTGGAAATCGCTCGGGCGATTGATGCCGCGCCTGGCCTGCGGTTCGCGGGCTTGCAAGCCTATCAGGGCGCGATGCAGCACATGGACAATTATGATGACCGCAAGGCCAAGATCGACCTTGCCGTGGCGCAGGTGCGCGATGCGGTCGAGGGGTTGAAGGCCGTGGGGCTGGACTGCGATATCGTCGGCGGCGGCGGCACGGGCAGCTATTATTTTGAAGGGAATTCGGGCGTTTACAACGAGTTGCAGTGCGGGTCCTATGCCTTCATGGATGCGGATTACGGGCGGATTCTGGACAAGGACGGCAAGCGGATTGATCAGGGCGAGTGGGAGAATGCGCTGTTCATCCTGACGAGCGTGATGAGCCATGCCAAGGCGGACAAGGCGATTGTCGATGCCGGGTTGAAGGCGCAGTCGGTGGATAGCGGCCTGCCGGTGATCTTTGGGCGCGATGACGTGACCTACGTGAAATGTTCGGATGAGCATGGGGTTGTGGCCGATCCGCAGGGTGTCTTGAAGGTCAATGACAAGCTGCGGCTGGTGCCCGGTCACTGTGATCCGACCTGCAATGTGCATGACTGGTATGTCGGTGTCAGGAACGGCAAGGTCGAGACGCTGTGGCCCGTGTCGGCGCGCGGGAAGGCGTTCTGAGATGGGTCAGATTGCGATCATCCCCGAGGATGTCTGCGCGCAGGTGGTGACGCCCGAGGCCGCTTTTGCGGCGGTCGAGGGGGTCTTTGCCGCCATGGCGCGGGGGGAGGCGCGGAACTTTCCGGTGGTGCGCGAGGCGTTGGGGCATGCGGATGCGCTTTATGGTTTCAAATCGGGTTTTGACAAGGCGGGGATGGCGCTGGGTGTGAAATCAGGTGGTTTTTGGCCGGGAAATGTCGCCCTTGGGTTGACTAATCATCAGTCCACGATCTTCCTGTTCGACCCTGATACCGGCCAGTTGCAGGCATTGGTGGGCGGAAATTACCTGACTGCGATCCGCACGGCGGCGGCCTCGTCCGTTTCGATCGCGCATCTGGCGCGGCCGGATGCGAAGGTGCTGGGCATGGTGGGGGCGGGGCATCAATCGACCTTCCAGCTGCGCGCGGCCGTCCGCCAGCGGGCGTTCGACAAGGTCGTGGCCTGGAACCCGCATCCCGACATGCTGCCGAAACTGGCGGCGGTGGCGGCGGAGCTTGGCCTGCCTTTCGAGGCGGTGGAGCGCGAAGCGCTGGGGGCTGAGGCGGATGTGATCATCACCATCACCTCGGCTTTCGAGCCGCTGATGATGAAGGGCTGGATCAAGCCGGGCACGCATGTCGCCTGCATGGGCACCGATACCAAGGGAAAGCAGGAGGTGGATGCCAATCTGCTGGCGGCGGCGACGGTGTTCACCGATGAGGTGGCGCAATCCGTCACCATCGGCGAGGCGCAGCATGCGATTGCCGCGGGGCTGATCCATGAGAGCGACATTGTGCCGCTGGGGGCGGTGATCAACGGGACCCATCCGGGCCGGACGGGGGCCGATGAGATCACGGTTTTCGATGGCACCGGGGTGGGGTTGCAGGATCTGGCGGTGGCCCATGTGGCGATGCGCGCGGCACAGGCGCGGGGGCTGGGGGCAAGCGTCGCGCTGTGAGGGTTGCGGTCGGGGGTGGATTAGGCGCTAATGCGTGCAACCATCCCTGACCGAAGGCCACGCCCATGCCCCATACTCTGCCGATCCGCGTCTATTACGAGGATACCGATATGGCGGGGATCGTCTATTATGCCAATTACTTACGCTATATCGAGCGGGCCCGCAGCGATTGGGTGCGCGGGTTGGGGATCGACCAGAACGCGATGAAGGCGCAAGGTCTGGTCTTTGCGGTGCGGCGGGTCGAGGCGGATTACCTGATGCCCGCGCGATTGGACGACGAACTGGTGGTCGAGACCGAGGTGGTGCAGGTCACGGGCGCGCGGCTGGTCATGGATCAGGTGGTGCGGCGCGGCAAGGACCGGCTGTTTCACGCCATTGTCACTGTCGTGGTGATCTCGGACAGCGGTCATCCGGCGCGGATGCCGGCAAATATTCGCCAGATGTTGCATTGATGTGATCGAATGACGCAGATGTGTTGGCCTTCCCCTTTGAACTAGGGTAGTTTGCCTGCCAAATGGACCGCCAACGCGGCCGATAGTCAGAGCAGGCATAATGGAAACCGAGATCATCGCTGGCGCCGCCGGGGCGGACTACACCATGTGGGCATTGTTCGCCCGCGCCACAATCGTCGTTAAACTTGTCATGATAATACTGGTTCTGTGCTCCTTCTGGACATGGGCCATCGTGATTCAGAAAACGATCCGCTTCCGCAAGGCGCGTGGCGAATCTGCGACATTCGATCAGGCGTTCTGGTCGGGCGAACCGCTGGACGAGCTGTTCCAGCAGATCGGGCCGGAGCCTGCGGGCGCATCCGAACGGGTCTTTGCGGCGGGCATGATGGAATGGCGGCGCAGTCATCGCAACGATGGCGGCCTGATCGCAGGGGCCTCGGCCCGGATCGACCGCAGCATGGATGTGGCCATCGCCAAGGAAGCGGATGAGTTGCAATCCGGTCTGACGGTTCTGGCCACCATCGGCTCTGCCGCGCCCTTCATCGGTCTGTTCGGGACCGTCTGGGGGATCATGCATTCCTTCATCGAGATCGCCAAGGCGCAGAACACCTCTCTGGCCGTTGTGGCCCCCGGCATCGCCGAGGCGCTGCTGGCGACGGGCATCGGCCTTGTCGCGGCCATTCCTGCGGTGATCTATTACAACAAGCTGAGCGCGGATGCGGATCGGATCATCGGGGGCTATGGCGCCTTTGCCGATGAATTCTCGACCATCCTCAGCCGTCAGTTGGATAGCTGACGATGGGCGCGGGTGTTGTCAAAAGCGGTGGTGGCGGATCGCGTCGGGGGCGGCGACGCGGGGCCGGGCGCGCCGGTGTCGTGTCCGAGATCAACATCACGCCTTTCGTGGACGTCATGCTGGTGCTGCTGATCATCTTCATGGTCGCGGCCCCGCTGATGACCGTCGGTGTGCCGGTGGAATTGCCCAAGACGGCGGCCACGTCACTGCCTGCGGAGCAGGAAGAACCGCTCAGCATCACCATGACGGCCGAAGGCGCGGTGATGATCCAGATGACCGAGGTGCCGCTGAATGATCTGGTGCCGCGCTTGCAGGCGATTGCGTCCGAGCGCGAGGGGGATCGCATTTTCCTGCGTGCGGATGGGGCGGTGCCCTATGCGGATGTGGTCACGGTGATGGGCGCGCTCAATCGCGGCGGGTTTTCCAATATCGGTCTGGTGACCGATCTTGGCGGTCCGGCGCTGGACGGAACCCAGCCCGCCGGGCAGGGCAACTGAGGGCGCCGTGCGGATCGGCTATTACATCTCTGGCGCCGGGCATATCGGTCTGATCCTGTGGATGTTCTTCGGAGGCATGTTCAACACGCCCCCGCAGTCGTTCGAGGTCACCGAGGTGTCGGTCATTTCCGGTGCGGAGTTCGAGGCGATGATGGCGGGTGTGCAGACCCCCCAGGTCACGACGGATGTGGCCATGCCCGCGCCCGACCTGCCCGCCGAGGAAGTGCCGCCCACCGAAAGCCAGCCCGACCCGACCCCGCCGCCTGCCGAGCCGCAGGTGACCGAGGCGCCGCCCGCGGACCCTGTGCCGCAACAGCCCGAGCCTTTGCCGCAGCAGGCCGAGGCCGAGGTCAGCGATGAGGCCCCGGTGATTGCGCCGCCACCCCAGGAAGAGGTGGTGCTGGCCCCGAACACATCCGACCGTCCGGTTCCGCGTCCCGCCGAGCGCGTGGCCCCGGAGCCTGTGGCCGCGCCCGAGCCGGATACGCAGGTGGCCGATTCCGTGACCGAGGAAGTCGTGCCCGACGAGGCTGCCGAGGTTGTCCGCGAGGAGACCGAGGGCGGCGCGCCCGAAGAGGCGACGACCCGGATCGTGACCGAGGCGATGGAGGAACCTTCCGCCGCGCCGACAACCTCGATCCGGCCGCGCACGCGTCCTGCGCGGCCAGAGCCCGCGCCCGTGGCCGAAACCCCGCGCGAGCCGGCGCCGCAACAGCAGGCGCAGGAACAGCCGGCGCAGCAGCCCGACCGCACCGCCGATGCCGTGAATGACGCCTTGCGTCAGGCCCTTGAGGGCGGCGCGGCCAGCCCCGCTGCCGGTGGGCAGAGTGGCCCGCCCATGACGTCCGGCGAGCGTGACGCGCTGCGCGTGGCCGTGCAGCAATGCTGGAACGTGGGATCGCTGTCATCCGAGGCGCTGCGCACAACGGTTGTGGTTGCGGTGTCGATGACCGAAGATGGACGCCCGCAGCCCGAGACGCTGCGCATGCTGAGCCATGACGGCGGATCGGCCGAAGCGGCGCGGCAAGCCTTTGAATCCGCGCGCCGCGCGATCATCCGTTGCGGGGCCAATGGCTTCAGCCTGCCGCGCGACAAATACGACCAGTGGCGCGATATCGAAATGACGTTCAATCCCGAGAACATGAGGATCAGATGATGACACGTGTGTTGACCCTGCTGGCGGCCTTGCTCGTCCTTGCGATGCCTGCGGCGGCTCAGACCGGCGGCCCGCTGCGCATCGAGATCACCGAGGGTGTGATCGAGCCCTTGCCCTTTGCCAACCCGGATTTCGTGGCCGAGAACGCCGCCGCCGCCGAATTGGCGCGCCAGATCGCGCGGGTCGTGTCCGAGGACCTGACGGGAACGGGTCTGTTCCGCGAGATCCCGTCGAGCGCCTTCATCAGCCAGATCACCAGCTTCAACAGCCCGGTGCAGTTCAGCGACTGGCGCGCGATCAACGCGCAGGCGTTGATTTCCGGGGCGGTCAGCGTGGGCGGCGATGGATCTGTGGCGGTGAAGTTCCGCCTTTATGACGTGTTCGCCGGTCAGGAACTGGGCGACGGGTTGCAGTTCAACGGCACGCAGGCCGGGTGGCGGCGCATCGCGCATAAGGTGGCCGATGCGGTCTATAGCCGGATCACGGGCGAGGGCGGCTATTTCGACAGCCGCGTCGTCTATGTGGCCGAGACCGGCCCCAAGGATGACCGCCGCAAGCGTCTGGCAATCATGGATTATGACGGGGCGAATGTGCAATACCTGACCGACAGCAATTCCATCGTGCTGGCGCCGCGTTTCTCGCCCACCGGGGACCGCATCCTTTATACCAGCTACGAATCCGGCTTTCCGCGCATCTATGTGATGGATGTGGCTTCGGTCGGGCGGCGGGCGCTGCCGACGCTGGAAGGCGACATGAGTTTTGCGCCGCGTTTCGCACCCGATGGCAATACGGTTGTCTATTCGCTGACCACAGGCGGCAATACAGACATCTACCGGATGGATATCAATTCGGGGGCGGCAACGCGCCTGACCTCGACCCCGTCGATCGAGACGGCCCCGAGTTTCAGCCCGGATGGCAGCCGGATCGTGTTCGAGAGCGACCGGAGCGGCACCCAGCAGCTTTACATCATGGGCGCGAATGGCGGCGAGCCGCAGCGGATCAGTTTCGGGCAGGGCCGCTACGGCACGCCCGTCTGGTCGCCACGCGGGGACCTGATCGCCTTCACCAAACAGTCCAAGGGCCGTTTCCATATCGGCGTGATGCGGACCGACGGATCGGAAGAGCGGCTGCTGACCGCGTCTTTCCTGGATGAGGGTCCGACATGGTCGCCCAATGGCCGCGTCATCATGTTCACCCGCGAGACACAGGGCGAAAGCGGGGCCGCATCGCTGTATTCGGTGGATATCTCGGGGCGCAATCTCAAGCAGATCAGAACCGAGGGCGGCGCATCCGACCCGGCATGGTCGCCGTTGCAAAGATAGGCCAAGGCCGCGCGCACCGATTCCCTTGGGCGCGCGGATGTGCTAAAGACATCGACGAAACAGGCAAATTCTTGTGACACACAACAACAACGGGGCACCCATCATGACTCTCTTCACACGCGGCATCCTTCTGGCTTCTGTTCTGGCGCTGGCCGCCTGCACCAACCCTGACCGTTTCGACAGCGCGGGCGCTGGCGGTGCCGGTGGCGCGGGCGGGGCAGGTGGCATCGGCGCGCCGGGCAGCGCATCGGACCCGCGCTCGCCGCTCTATTTCCAGCAGACGATCGGGGATCGCGTGCTGTTCCAGGTCGACCAATCCAGCATCACGCCGCAATACCAGACCGTTCTGGACGGGCAGGCGCAGTGGCTGATGACCAATACCGATTACGTCGCCATCATCGAAGGCCATGCCGATGAGCAGGGCACGCGGGAATACAACCTTGCCCTTGGTGCGCGCCGCGCCAATGCCGTTCAGGAATACCTTGTCTCGCGCGGGGTGGCCCCCAGCCGCTTGCGCGTGATCAGCTATGGCAAGGAACGCCCGATCGAGCTGTGCAGCGACGAGGCCTGCTATTCGCAGAACCGCCGTGCCGTGACTGTCATCTCGGCTGGCCTGTCCAGCTGATCGGGGGTTTCGCATGACGCTGCTTTCCGCATGTCAGATGGGGGCGGGCCGTTTCGGCCCGGCCCTGCGGCCCGTCCTTGGCCGGTTGCGCCTGTCGGTGATGGCGCTGGCGCTGAGCGGCGCGCTCTTGCCGCAGATGGCCCCCGCGCAGGACAGCCAGACCCTTGCGGATATCCGCCAGGAAATGTCGATGCTGTTTGTCGAGGTGCAGCGCCTGCGCCGCGAGTTGTCCACCACTGGCGCCTCGGGCTTGGCGATCCCCGGCGGCTCGGTGCTGGACCGCGTCAACGTGATGGAAAGCGAGTTGCAGCGTCTGACCCGCAAGACCGAGGAGCTGGAGTTCCGGATCAACAGTATCGTTTCGGACGGGACCACCCGTCTGGGCGATCTGGAGTTCCGCCTGTGCGAGTTGGAGACAGGATGCGACATCGGCAAACTGGGTGAGACGACGACCCTTGGCGGCGGTCCCGCTCCGGCCACCACGGGCATGATCGCCTCGCCGATCCAGCCCGCGCCGGGCGGCGCGGCCTCGCCTTCCACCTCCACCCCCAGCGCCCCCACGGCGGAACTGGCCGTCGGTGAGAGAGCAGACTTCGAGCGGGCGTCGGAGGCGCTCGCATCCGGTGACTTTCGCGGCGCCGCGGACCTCTTTGCGACCTTTAATGAGACCTATCCGGGCGGACCGCTAGCGGCGGAAGCCGATCTGAAACGCGGTCAGGCCCTGTCGCAACTGAATGACGTGCGGGGCGCTGCGCGGGCCTATCTTTCGGCCTTCACCACCGACCAGACCGGCCCGAACGCGCCCGAGGCGCTGTTCCGGCTGGGCGATGCGCTGGGACAACTGGGCCAGACGCAGGAAGCCTGCACGACCCTGCAAGAGGTCGGTGTGCGCTTTCCGCAATCGGCCAGCGTCGCCTCGGCGCAGGAGGCCCGCACCCGTCTGGGCTGTCTTTGACGGCAGAGCGCGACGATCAGGCCGCGCTGGTCGCGGCGGTCGGTCGCGCGCTTGATCGGACGGCCCCGACCGGCATCGCCGTGTCGGGCGGCAGCGACTCGTTGGCTTTGCTGCATCTGGCGCATGACGCGGCGCGGGCGGAGGGTCTGGCGATCGCTGCCGTCACTGTGGATCACGGTCTGCGGTCCGAGAGTGCCGCCGAGGCGCAGGGCGTGGCGCGGATCTGTGACGACTTGGGCATTCCCCATGATACGCTGCCTTGGCAGGGCTGGGACGGGCGCGGCAATCTGCAGGCGGCGGCGCGGGAGGCGCGGTATGGCCTGATGGCGGCATGGGCGCGCGGGCAGGGGATCGGCACGATCCTTCTGGGACATACGCAGGACGATCAGGCCGAGACTTTCCTGATGCGGCTGACGCGGCAGGCGGGTCTGGACGGGTTGTCGGGCATGGCGGCCGGTTTCGAGCGCGACGGGATGGCATGGGCGCGGCCCTTGCTGGATGTGACGCGGGCACGGCTGCGCGACTGGCTGACCGGCCGGGGTATCGGGTGGATCGACGATCCCTCGAACGACAATACCCGTTTCGAGCGGGTCAAGGCGCGCCGCGCGCTGGCGGAACTGGCTCCCTTGGGGATCGAGGCTGGCGGATTGGCCCGCGTGATGGCGCAACTGGCCGATGCGCGGGATGCGCTGCGCGCGCAACTGCATGATATTGCGGCGATAACCGTGCAGCAGGACCGGGGCGATCTAATCCTTGATTGGGCGGCATGGGCGCGGCACCATCCCGAGATGCGCCGCCGTATCCTTGTGGCGGGGCTGGTCTGGGTGGCCTCGACCCCCTATCCGCCCCGGCGCGAGGATATCGCGGCGCTGTTGCAGGCGGTGGAGCGGCCGGGGCAACGGACGCTGGGGGGCTGTCTGGTGCTGCGACAGGGCGCGCTGCTGCGGATCACGCGGGAGCATCAGGCGCTGCGCGATCTGACGGGGGCGACCGACCGGCCTTGGGATGGCCGCTGGCAACTGGATGGCCCGCATGATCCTGCCCTGCATGTGGCGGCCTTGGGCGAGGCGGGGCTGCGGCTTTGCCCGGACTGGCGCGAGACGGGGCTGCCACGGGCGGCGCTGCTGGCCTCGCCGGCGGTGTGGGAGGGGGAGCGGCTGATCGCGGCACCGCTGGCCGGGGTCAATCCACACTGGTCGGCGCGGATTGTCGCGGATTTTCACGCCACGCTGCTTTCGCATTGAAGTAAACCATTTGTTGCCTATTTTAGACCTAAGGTTCGTGGCATATTGCGGCGGACCAGAAGATTTGTGGGAGACATGCCTTGGGCAACGCGCGAAACATCGCTTTCTGGGTCGTTCTGTTCCTGCTGATACTGGCCCTTTTCAACCTGTTCAGCGGATCCGGAAACACCCTGCAAAGCCAGAATATCAGCTATTCGGAATTCGTCCGGGCCGTGGAAAGCGAACAGGTCAGCCGGGCGACGCTGGACGGCGAGCAGATCCGCTACCGCAGCACCGATGGCCGCGACTATGTGACGATCAAGCCCGAAGATGCGCAGGTCACAGACCTTCTGATCGCGAATAACGTGCCGGTGACGGCGGAAAGCCAGCAACAGTCGGGCTTCCAGACCTTCATCCTGTCGCTTCTGCCCTTCCTGCTGCTGATCGGCGTCTGGGTCTATTTCATGAACCGGATGCAGGGCGGCGGCAAAGGTGGCGCGATGGGTTTTGGCAAGTCCAAGGCGAAGCTGCTGACCGAAAAGCATGGCCGCGTGACCTTTGACGACGTGGCCGGTATCGACGAGGCCAAGGAAGAGCTGGAAGAGATCGTCGAATTCCTGCGCAACCCGCAGAAATTCAGCCGTCTTGGCGGCAAGATCCCCAAAGGCGCGCTGCTGGTGGGCCCTCCGGGCACCGGTAAGACGCTGCTGGCGCGGGCCATTGCGGGTGAGGCGGGCGTGCCCTTCTTCACCATCTCTGGTTCCGACTTTGTGGAAATGTTCGTGGGGGTCGGTGCCAGCCGGGTGCGTGACATGTTCGAACAGGCCAAGAAGAACGCGCCCTGCATCGTCTTTATCGACGAGATCGACGCCGTGGGCCGTGCGCGTGGCGCAGGCTATGGCGGCGGCAATGATGAGCGGGAACAGACGCTGAACCAGCTTCTGGTGGAAATGGACGGGTTCGAGGCCAATGAAGGTGTGATCATTCTGGCCGCCACCAACCGCCGTGACGTGCTGGACCCGGCTTTGCTGCGTCCGGGTCGTTTTGACCGTCAGGTGACCGTGCCCAACCCCGATATCAAAGGCCGTGAGAAGATCCTTGGCGTCCATGCAGCAAAGGTGCCGCTGGGCCCCGATGCCGACATGCGCATCATTGCGCGCGGCACGCCCGGTTTCTCGGGTGCGGATCTGGCGAACCTTGTGAACGAGGCGGCGCTGATGGCCGCGCGGGTGGGCCGCCGTTTCGTGACGATGGCCGATTTCGAGAATGCCAAGGACAAGGTGATGATGGGGGCCGAGCGCCGGTCGATGGTGCTGACGCCCGATCAGAAGGAAAAGACCGCCTATCACGAGGCTGGCCATGCGGTTGTCGGTCTGGCGCTGCCGAAATGCGATCCGGTCTACAAGGCGACGATCATCCCGCGCGGCGGTGCGCTGGGGATGGTGGTGTCCCTGCCCGAGATCGACCGGCTGAACTGGCACAAGGCCGAATGCGAGGAAAAGCTGGCCATGACCATGGCGGGCAAGGCGGCCGAGATCCTCAAATATGGTGAGGAGAACGTGTCCAACGGTCCTGCAGGTGACATCCAGCAGGCCAGTGCGCTGGCCCGCGCGATGATCATGCGCTGGGGCATGTCCGACAAGGTTGGAAATATCGACTATGCCGAAGCGCATGAGGGATATTCCGGCAATACGGCGGGGTTCTCGGTCTCGGCCCATACCAAGGAGCTGATCGAGGAAGAGGTGAAGCGCTTCATTCAGGAAGGGTACGAAACCGCCCACCGCATCCTGACCGAGCGCAAGGACGAGTGGGAACGGCTGGCGCAGGGTCTTCTGGAATATGAGACCCTGACCGGCGAGGAGATCAAGCGCGTGATGCGTGGCGATCCGCCCCATGCCAATGATGATGAGGATGACAAGACCGACAAGGGCACAGCCGCATCCGTCACGGCCATTCCCAAGACCAAGCCCAAGGTGAAACCGGCGGGCGGGTTGGAACCTGAGCCGACGTAATGGCCACAAGCCTGCATACAGACTGGGACCCCGGAACCTATAGCAGGTTCCGGGGTCTTCGCTTGCGGCCCGCCCTTGATCTGCTGCGCGCGCTGCCGCCTTTGCCCGAAGGTCCGGTGGTTGATCTGGGCTGCGGCAATGGCGCGGCGGGACCTGCGCTGGCCACGCTGGGCCGGACTGTCACGGGGATCGACGCGTCTCCGGCGATGCTGGGCGAGGCGCGTGAGACGGGCGTTTACGCATCGCTGCATCAGATGGATATCGCGGCATGGACGTCAGAAGGACCGGCCCCCGCGCTGATCTTCTGCAACGCGGTGCTGCATTGGCTGCCGCATCACGAGGTGCTGATCCCGCGATTGGCCGCGATGCTGGCCCCTGGCGGCACGCTGGCGGTGCAGGTGCCGCATCAGAACAACGCGCCCTCGCACCGGGTGTGGCTGTCGCTGGCGGATGAGCTTTTTCCCGGACGGATCGACCCGGATCAGGGCCCCGCTGTGCTGCGCCCGGCGGAATATCATCGGCTGCTCACGCCTCTGGGTGCGCTGAGCCTGTGGGAGACCGAGTATTATCAGCAGCTTGACGCCTGCGCCGACGGCCATCCCGTGCGCCGCTTTACCGAGACGACCTTCGCCCGCCCCATCCTTGCCGCACTGGACGACGATGAACAGACCCGCCTGATCGCCGCCTATGAGGCGGTGATGGACAAGGTCTATCCCGCCGGGGCCGATGGCACGGTGCTGTTCCCCTTCCGACGGATGTTTTTTACGCTGACGGTCCCGGCCTGACATCGGACGCTGCCTGCCACATAGACGGCGATGGCTGCATCCGGCGGGGGAAGCCCAGCGTCAGAGGGGGGCATCGGGTCTGAAACCGGTAACGCCTTGCCTTGGCGCCACCTTTGTCATTCACTGACCCTCAACACGAGAGCGAGAGCGGGGGCCACCATGCGCCACGACTATCTGCATGACGCCGCAAGCGGGCGGCTGATCGCAGCGCCTGACACGGACAGTCGCGCGGTCTGGACCGATTTGCTGGCACCCACTTCCGAGGAGGAGGCGGCGCTGGAGGCGGAACTGGGGATCGACCTGCCCACCCGCGACGACATGCGCGAGATCGAACCCTCGGCGCGGATCTATTCCGAGGACGGCGCGCTGTTCATGACCGCCACCGTTCTGGCCGGGGCGGCGACGCTGGAGCCTGTCAGCGAACCCGTGACCTTTGTCTTGACCTCGGACCGGGTGGTGTCGATCCGCTATCACGAGCCTTATTCCTTGCAGAACGTGCCACAACGCGCGGCCGGGTTGCAGGCCGATTGCGCGACGCCGCTGAGGATGCTGATGACGCTGATGGAGGTGCTGGTGGAGCGTTGCGCCGACATCCTTGAGGCCGAAAGCCAGTCGGTCGATGCGCTGAGCCGCCAGATCTTTCAGCCGGCGGGCCAGCCTGCGCAGAAGGGCGTCGATCTGTCGGCGGTCATCAGCCGGATCGGGCGGCATGGCGAGTTGAATTCCAGGTTGCAGGACAGCCTTGTCACCATCGAGCGGATCGTCAACCACATGACCCAGATGCGTCTGGCCGCGCGCAAGGATCGTGCGGGGCAGGACAGTGCCAACCAGAAGGATGCGCCATCGGGCGGGCCGGTATCGGGGCTGAACGGGCGGGACAAGCGCCTGTTGCGCGACATCCGCTCGCTGATCGCCTATTCGGACGCGCAGTCGCAGCGGGTGACCTTCATGCTGGACGCCACGCTGGGGCTGCTGAACATCCAGCAGAACGGGATCATCAAGATATTCTCGGTCGCCGCCGTGGTGTTCCTGCCGCCCACGCTGATCGCATCGATCTACGGGATGAATTTCGATGTCATGCCGGAACTGGCCACCCCCTATGGCTATCCGCTGGCGCTGGGGGGCATGGTGCTTTCCGCGATCCTGCCGTATCTGTTCTTCAAGCGGAAAGGCTGGCTTTGACCGGCCCCGTGGCCCCGTCCAGCATCGCAAGGTGATATGTCATGCCAGCCCTTCTTCCTACCGGCTTTTCCGGCCGCATCACATGGCTCGGGGTCGTCACCTCTGAGGATCGCAAGGCGCTTGTGGCCGAGGCGCGCGATGCGCTGGATCTGACCTATGCGGGCATCGCAGGGTCCGTGCATGGCGGTGTGACGCGGTTGTCCTGTAGCCGGGTGACGGCGCAGCATCCCAAGGGCACGCCGATCCGGAATGAGCGGCAACTGTCGATCCTGTCGGTCGAGGAGATGGGCCAGATCGCGGCGCGCATGGGGCTGGACACGCTTGACCCGGCGCGATTGGGGGCGTCCATCGTGATCGAGGGGATTGACGATCTCAGCCACCTGCCGCCCTCGTCCCGGTTGCAGGCGCCTTCGGGCGCCACGCTGGTCGTGGACATGCAGAACCGTCCCTGCATCCTGCCCGCGCGAAGCATCGACACGGTGCATCCCGGATATGGCAAGGCGTTCAAGCCCGCGGCCGAGGGGCGGCGGGGCGTGACCGCCTGGGTACAGCGCGAAGGGCGCATCGCGCTGGGGGACAGGCTGACCCTGCATGTGCCGGATCAACGCGTCTGGGCGCATCTGGCCGACGCGCGGCGGCGTTGACGGGGGGACGAGATCCCGCATAGGGGCCGAAACACCCGCGCATGAGCAGGCCAGACCCCTTGGGGGCCGTTTGTTTGGCCGCAAATGTCGGAAACGCGATCTTTACGCCCGCCCCGGCTCTGTATAGCCAAGGAACTGTCGGGACAAACCGACCAGACAGGGAAGAGGGACATGACGTTCAGATCCGATATCGAGATTGCCCGCGACGCGCGCAAACAGCCGATCCAGGAGATCGGGGCCAAGCTGGGCATCCCGGCGGCGCATCTGCTGCCTTACGGTCATGACAAGGCCAAGATCAGCCAGGAGTTCATCTCATCGGTGCAGGATCGCCCGAACGGCAAGCTGATCCTTGTGACCGCGATCAATCCGACCCCGGCGGGCGAGGGCAAGACGACCACCACTGTCGGGCTTGGCGACGGGCTGAACCGCATCGGCAAACGGGCGGCGATCTGTATCCGCGAAGCCTCGTTGGGGCCGAATTTCGGCATGAAGGGCGGGGCCGCGGGGGGCGGCTATGCCCAGATCGTCCCGATGGAGGAGATGAACCTGCATTTTACAGGGGATTTCCACGCCATCACCAGCGCCCACAACCTGCTGTCGGCGATGATCGACAACCATATCTACTGGGGCAATGCGCTTGAGATCGACGCGCGGCGCATCACGTGGCGGCGCGTGATGGACATGAATGACCGCGCCCTGCGCGATGTGGTGGTCAGTCTGGGTGGCGTATCGAACGGTTTTCCGCGCCAGACCGGGTTCGACATCACGGTTGCCTCGGAAGTCATGGCGATCCTGTGCCTTGCCAAGGATCTGGCCGATCTGGAGCGGCGTCTGGGCGATATCGTCGTGGCCTATACGCGCGAGCGCAAGCCGATCTATGCCCGCGACATCAAGGCGGACGGCGCGATGACGGTTCTTTTGAAGGATGCGATGCAGCCCAATCTGGTGCAGACCTTGGAGAACAACCCCGCCTTCGTGCATGGCGGACCCTTTGCCAATATCGCGCATGGCTGCAACTCGGTGATCGCCACGACGACGGCGCTGAAACTGGCCGATTACGTGGTGACCGAAGCGGGTTTCGGGGCCGATCTGGGGGCCGAGAAGTTCATGAACATCAAATGCCGCAAGGCCGGGCTTGCGCCGGATGCGGTGGTGATCGTGGCGACCGTGCGCGCGATGAAGATGAACGGCGGGGTCGCCAAGGCCGATCTGGGGGCCGAGAACGTGGCCGCCGTGCAGGCGGGCTGTCCGAACCTTGGTCGCCATATCGGCAATGTGAAATCCTTCGGCGTGCCTGTCGTGGTGGCGATCAACCATTTCGCGGGCGATACCGCCGCCGAAATCGCGGCGGTTCAGGCCTATGTCGCCGAACAGGGCGCCGAGGCGGTGCTGTGCAAGCATTGGGCACAGGGCGGGGCCGGGACCGAGGAACTGGCCCATAAGGTCGTGGCGCTGGCGGAAAGCGGGCAGGCGCAATTCGCGCCGCTCTATCCCGACGAGATGCCCCTGCTGGAGAAGATCGAGACCATCGCCAAGCGCATCTATCACGCCGATGCCATTCTGGCCGATGACAAGATCCGCGCGCAACTGGCCGAGTGGGAGGCGGCGGGTTACGGCCATCTGCCGGTCTGCATGGCCAAGACGCAGTATTCCTTCACCACTGATCCGACCCGGCGCGGCGCTCCCGTGGGCCATACGGTGCCCGTGCGCGAGGTGCGCCTGAGTGCCGGGGCGGGGTTCGTGGTGGCGATCTGCGGCGAGATCATGACCATGCCCGGCCTGCCGCGCACCCCCAGCGCCGAGGCGATCCGGTTGAACGGGGCGGGCCAGATCGAGGGATTGTTCTGAGCCCTGGCCGGGGATGCCTCCGGCGGGGATATTTGCGGCAAGAAGAGACGGAAGGGCAAGGCATATGACAGCCAGCATCATCGACGGCAAGGCATTCTCGGCGGGGCTGCGGGACAAGGTGGCGGGGCATGTCGCGCGCCTTGGGGCGGATCATGGCATCGTGCCGGGATTGGCCGTGGTGCTGGTGGGCGAGGACCCGGCCTCGGAAGTCTATGTCCGCTCCAAGGGCAAGATGACGGTCGAGGTCGGCATGCGGTCCTTTGAGCATCGTCTGGCGGCGGATACGGATGAGGCGACGCTTCTGGACTTGATTCAAAAGTTGAACCGTGACCCGCAAGTGCACGGTATCCTTGTTCAATTGCCGCTGCCCGCGCATCTGGACTCTGATCTGGTGATCAATGCGATCGACCCGGCCAAGGACGTGGACGGCTTTCATATCTCGAATGTCGGGCTGCTGGCAACAGGGCAGAAGGCGATGGTGCCCTGCACGCCGCTGGGGTGCCTTTTGGTGCTGCGCGCCCATCACGGCGACCTGTCGGGGATGGAGGCTGTGGTGATCGGCCGTTCCAACATCGTGGGCAAGCCGATGGCGCAACTGCTGCTGGGGGAAAGCTGCACGGTGACGGTGGCCCATTCGCGGACCCGTGATCTGGCAGGCGTGGTGCGGCGGGCCGATATCGTGGTGGCCGCCGTGGGGCGCGCGCAGATGGTGCCGGGCGACTGGATCAAGCCGGGGGCGACGGTGATTGATGTGGGCATCAACCGCGTGGATGCGGGCGGGGGCAAGACACGGCTGGTGGGCGACGTGGAATTCGACAGCGTCGCCGCCGTGGCGGGCGCCATCACGCCGGTGCCGGGTGGGGTGGGGCCGATGACCATCGCCTGCCTGCTGGCCAATACCGTCACCGCCTGCTGCCGGGCCAATGACCTGCCCGAACCCGAAGGTCTGACGGTCTGAGGCGCGATCAGCCTGCCGGGCGGTGCGTCTGATCCCGCCGCGTGGCGGGCGTGATCACGCGAAGCCGTCCACCGGCACCATCGTGCCTTGCAGGATCGCGATCAGGGTCAGCTTGTCCGCCTGTCGGGCATGCACTTCGGCGCTGACCACCATCAGGCGGCGACCCGGCTTGATCACCCGGCCCGTCGCGATCAGCAGATCGCCCAAGGCCGGGGCCAGCAGGTTGATCTTGATCTCGGCGGTCAGCACGTCGCGGTCGGGCGGCATCAGGCTGAGCGCGGCATAGCCTGCGGCCGTGTCACCCAGCGAGAAGGTCAGCCCGGCATGGCCAAACCCCTGCTGCTGGCGCAGACCGGGCAGGATCGGCGCTTCGATCCGCACCTCGCCGGGGCCGAGTTCCGCCAGTCGCGCGCCAAGCGTCTGCATCATCGTCTGCGCCTCGAAGCTGCGGGAAATGCGGTCGGAAGTAATCTGGTCCATCTGACATACCGTTCTGGGTTGAATTCTGGTGACGGCCGACCGACCCGGCGCGGGGACGGCCGCATCGTGCAAGCTTGCCGGATCAGGACAGACCAAATAAGTATGCGGAAGTATAGCCATGTCTTTGACATAAGGGACAGCCATCGATGCCAGAGGCGTTCATCTCTGCGGCGCGCGCATTGTCGATGCGGGGCAACCTGTCGCTCGGACTGCTGGCCATTCTGGCGGCGGTCGTGACGGGCCCGTTCGACACGCACCGGACGCTTAGCCTGCCGATGCAGGTTGGCTATTGGAGCGTGATCGTCCTGGGTTCGATCTTCATCGCGACCCTGGTTCAGGACTATCTGGCGCCCCATATGCGGCACCTGCCGATGTGGCAGCAGGCATTGGCGGATTCGATCGGCATGGCGGTGCTGTTCTCGCCGCTGGCCTATGGCTGGACCTATCTGCTGGTCACGCCGCTGGATGGAAGTCTGATGGCTTTTCACTGGTTCGTGCTGGATGTCGCCCTGATCAGCTTTGCGATCTTTGCCGCGCGCCGGATCATCATCACCCGTGTCCGGCTGGCGGCGTTCGAGGCCTCGGACAGCGGGGCGATGCCGGGGCTGACGCCCGAACAGGAGGCGCGTCCGCGGCTTTATCGCCGGATTGCGCCCGATGATCCCGGCCCCATCATCCGGATCGAGGCGATGGACCATTTCGTCAACGTGGTGACTCCGCAGGACATTTATCAGTTGCGGCTGCGGTTTGCGGATGCAGTGGATCAGATGGACGGGGTGGACGGGCTGATCACCCATCGTTCGCATTGGGTGGCGCGCGAGGCGGTGGATGATGTGGAGCGCGAGAACGGGCGCGTCTTCCTGCGTGTCGCCTGCGGGACGCGGGTGCCTGTCAGCCGCAAGCAGATCCCTGTGCTGGAGCAAACCGGGTTGATCTGATGCGCCGTCAGCGCGGCATGGGCACGGCCACGGCCTGACGCCCGGTCAGCACGGCGATGGCATCGGGCGCCATAAGGGCGTCCAGCACCGCATCCGTGCTGCGCAAGCCCCCTGTATAGGTGCCATAGGCGGGCAGGATCACGCGGGAGGCGTCGATCAGAAAGGCCGGGCGGCTGAGCGTGCCTGCACGGGTGCGGATCTGCGCCTTGGGGTGATAATGGCCCGAGATTTCGCCTTGCCCGGCGGGATCGGCGATATGGCGGAAGGTCAGCGGGGGCAGGCGCAGTTCGGCCAGATGGGTGCCGCCCAGATCGACGGGGCCGGGGTCGTGATTGCCCTCGGCCCAGATCCAGCGCCGCCCCGCCTGTAGCCGCGCGATCCAGAGGCGGGCGTCATCCGTCAGGCCATCCTGCGCGGCCAGATCGTCGAAACTGTCGCCAAGGCAGATCACGGTGGTCGCGCGGGTCGCGTCCAGATCGGCCTGCAGGCGGGTCAGGGTGTCCTGCACCTCATAGGGGGGCAGAGCCATGCCGCCGCGCCGCACACGCCGTTCCGATTTGCCGAAGTGCAGGTCTGACACGGCCAGCAGCCCCTGTGCGGGCCAGTGCAGCGCGCCAGAGGGCAGGGCATGCAGGGTTTCCCCGGCAAGGGTGAAGGCGTGATGGACCATGATCCGCCTCTTGGCAGGCGATCAGACCCAAGGCAAGAGGATCAGCTGAACCCGGCTTCGCGCATCAGTTCCTCTGCCGCCTCGGCCATCAGACGTTCGCGGGCCATGCCCTCGACCGGAACGCGGCCCATTTCAAGAAAGAGCGGCGCGGAGAAGGGCGTCAGGCGGCTGAGGCGGATCACGTCGATCCGGTCGCCCACCCGTTCCAGCATCTCGCGCACGCGGCCGAAATCGACAAGGCCGCGCATCGCCTCGGTGCGGGTGATCTTGAGCAGCAGGTGATCGGGGTCGTATTTGACCAGCGTGTCATAGAGGATATCGGATGAGAACGTGGCCTGCCGCCCGGATTTGCGCTGCCCCGCGCTGATGCGGTCGATCAGCCCGGCGATGGTGGCCGAGGCGCGGAAGGTGCGTTTCATCACGGCATTGCCCTTGAACCATGCCTCCAGCCCATCCTCCAGCTTTTGCGGATCCAGCAGGGCGCGGGCATCGGTCAGGGGTTTCAGCCCCCAGATCAGGGTCGCGTAATCGGTGGCGACGAAACCCAGCGGGTCCAGCCCCATCTCCTCCATCCGTTTGGTCAGCAGAAGGCCGAGGGTTTGTTGGGCATCGCGCCCGGCGAACCCATAAACGCAGGCATGTTCTCGCCCGTCATGGGGAAAGCTTTCGATCAGAAGCCGCCCCGGCTCTGGCAGGCGGCTGACGCGGGCCTGCAGAGCCAGCCAGTCGGTGATGTGCGCGGGCAGGTCCGGCCAGTCTTCCTGTTGCAGCATCCGCAGGATACGGGTGCTGAGCTGGGTGGAGGTGGCGAACTTCGTGCCCATGAACGTGGCGATCTTGGGCTTGCGGCCGGGGTCGGGGCTGACTTCGACCGTCATCTCGCGCAGACCCTCATAGCGGACGATCTGCCCGCCGATCAGGAAGGTGTCGCCGGGGGTCAGGGTGGCGGCAAAGGCCTCCTCGATCTCGCCCAGGGGTTTGCCGCCGCGATTGCGCCGGAAGCGGACCTTGAGCGTGTCTGTGTCCTGTATCGTGCCTATATTCATGCGGATCTGGCGCGCGGCGCGCGGGTCGCGCAGTTGCCACAGCCCGTCCGGGCGCTGCATCAGGCGTTGCCATCGGTCATAGGCGCGCAGGGCATAGCCGCCGGTGGCGATGAAATCGAGACAGGCGTCGAAATCGGCGCGGGTCAGGGTGGCATAGGCGCCGGCGGTCGTGACCTCGGCGTAAAGCGTATCGGCGTCAAAAGGCCCGGCGCAGGCTGTGATCAGGATCTGCTGGCAGAGCACGTCCAAAGGCCCGTCCCCACGTGGTTCGCCGTCAAGGTCATGGGCTTTGACGGCCTCCAAGGCGGCCAGACATTCGATCACCTCGAAACGGTTGGCGGGCACCAGAAGCGCCTTGGACGGCGCGTTATAGCGGTGATTGGCCCGGCCAATGCGTTGCACGAGGCGTTTGACGTTCTTGGGTGCGCCGATCTGGATCACCAGATCCACATCGCCCCAGTCGATCCCCAGATCAAGGCTGCCGGTGCAGACGATGGCGCGCAACTGTCCGGCCACCATCGCCGCCTCGACCCTTGCGCGCTGTTCGCGGTCAAGGCTGCCGTGATGGATGCCGATGGGCAGCGCGTCCTCATTGGCGAGCCAGAGGTTGTGAAAGAAGATCTCGGCCTGCGCGCGGGTGTTGTGGAAAATGAGCGTGGTGTTGTGGGCCTTGACCTGCGCCAGCACGGCGGGGATCGCATAGGCGGCCCCTCCGCCGGACCATGGGGGCGGCTGGTCGGTGGTCAGCATGGCGATATCGGGGTCTGGCCCCGGATCGGCGGTCAGGATCGGGCAGGGGTCGGGATGGCGCGCCAGAAAACGCGCGATGGCGGCGGGGTCATCCACGGTGGCCGACAGGCCCACGCGGCGCAGATCGGGGCAGAGGGTTTGCAGGCGGGCCAGCGCCAGCATCAGCTGATCACCGCGCTTGGAGTCGGCCAGTGCGTGGATTTCATCGACCACCACGCGCTTGAGGCCCGCGAAGATGCGGGGGGCGTCCTCGTAGGAGGTCAGCAAGGCAAGGCTTTCCGGCGTGGTCAGCAGGATATGCGGCGGGTCGGCGCGTTGGCGGCGTTTGGTATGGGCGGAGGTGTCGCCGGTGCGGTCCTCGATCCTGATGGGCAGGCCCATCTCGGCCACGGGGGTTTGCAGGTTGCGCTTGATATCGGCGGCCAGCGCCTTGAGCGGCGAGACATAGAGGGTGTGCAGGCCCGTGTGGTCCGCGGTGGCGAGGTCGGCCAGCGTGGGCAGAAACCCTGCCAGCGTCTTGCCGCCGCCTGTGGGGGCGATCAGGAGCAGCGCCGGATCATGGCTGCGCGCCAGCATGTCAAGCTGATGCGGATGCGGCGCCCAGCCCTTGGTCTGGAACCAGTCGGTGAGGATGAGGGGCAGGGCGGTGCTCATGCGGGCTTAGGTAGGGCAGGCGCTTCGGCAAGGCTAGGGGGTGAAGAGAGACTGCGATGGGAATGGTGCGCCAGCCGTCATGGATCGGCACCTTTTGCGTGCGATCAGGCGAGAGGAGCAAGAAAGAGGGAGGCCCGGATGAACAAAACGGGCTAGCCGCCAGTGTCCAAGGGTCATGACCGGGCGCACTGGCACGGGCGGCTATGCGATGCGGTGGCGCGGCGGGCCTTGTTTTCGCCCGGTGTGATTGCATCGGCTGTGGATGCCTCCGGCGGGGATATTTGGGGCAAAAAGAAGCAGGTCTTGCGGGGTGAAGGGCTGGGTGCGGGGAGCGGTCATCTGGGAGTCCTTGCGGGCCTCTGTCGCCGGGGTGACAGTTTGGCGGCCTGCGCCGCATGCTGCGTCTTGCGCCTGTCACCAAGCGGCGCTAGGGCCAAGGCATGAGCATTCCGATGACACCGACGCAGCACATGCGCGCGATTGCCGTGCTGGGGCTGCCCTTGATCCTGAGCCATGTGGCGCAATTCTCGATCTCGCTGACGGATGCGCTGATGCTGGGCTGGTATGATGTGACGGCGCTGGCCGCGCAGGTTCTGGCGGGGATGGGGTTTTTTGTGCTGTTCCTGTTCGGATCGGGCTTTGCCTGGGCGGTGATGCCGATGGTGGCCGAGGCGGAATCCGCAGGGCAAAGCCAGCAGGTGCGGCGCGTGACACGCATGGCCATGTGGCTGTCGATCCTGTTCGGGGCGGTGTCGATGCCCCTGATGATCTGGTCCGAGGCGCTGTTGCTGGCTTTGGGCCAGACCGAGGAGGTCGCGGGTGAGGCGAGCCGTTACCTGAACGTGGCGGGCTGGGGGATTTTTCCCGCGCTGCTGGTGATGGTGCTGAAATCCTATCTGGCGGCGCTGGAGCGCACGCAGGTCGTGCTGTGGGTGACGATCGGCGCGGTTCTGGTCAATGTCATCGTCAATTACGCGCTGATCTTCGGCAATTGGGGCGCGCCGGAGATGGGGATCGTGGGGGCGGCCTGGGCCTCGGTCTCGGTGCAGATCGTGTCGCTGCTGTTGCTGGCCATCTATGCCGCCGTCGTGACGCGGGAACATGCGCTGTTCATCCGCTTCTGGCGCCCCGATTGGGAAGCCTTCGGGCAGGTGTTCCGGCTGGGCTGGCCCATCGGGATCACCACGCTGGCCGAGGTGGGGCTGTTCGCGGCGGCCTCGGTCATGATGGGGTGGCTGGGCACGCTGCCGCTGGCGGCGCATGGGATCGCGTTGCAGGTGGCGTCACTGGTGTTCATGATCCATCTGGGGCTGGGCAATGTGGCGACGGTGCGGGCAGGGCGCGCGCTGGGCGTGCAGGACTGGGCCGGGCTGCGGTTGGGCGCGCAGGTGGTGGTGGCGCTGTCGCTGCTGCTGGCGGGGCTGACGGTTGTGTTTTTCCTGCTGATGCCCGAATTCCTGATGGGGCTGTTCCTGTCGCCGGACGAGCCGGACCGGGCGGGCGTGATCGCCATCGGTGTGGTGCTGCTGGCGGCGGCGGCGCTGTTCCAGCTGGCGGATGCGGCGCAGGTCATGGCCCTGAGCCTGCTGCGCGGGGTGCAGGATACGAAGGTGCCGATGATCATCGCCGCGCTGTCCTATTGGGCGCTGGGGATGCCTGTGGCCTATGTGCTGGGCTTTGTTCTGGGCTGGGGCGGCGTGGGGATCTGGCTGGGGCTGGCCGTGGGGCTGGCAGGCGCGGGCGTCTTCATGATGCTGCGCTTCTGGGGGGTGATCCTGCCGCGACTGACGGCGCAGCGCTGAGGCGCGCTTAGTCGCCCTTCATCAGGCGGTCGGCCTTCTTGCGCACCAGAACGGTGCGCAGGTCATGCATCGCCAGAAGCAGCGTATCCGTCACGGTGTCAAGCTGTTCATCCGTGGCGCGGGTCTGCGCCCATTGCGTCGTCAGGTTCATGTGATCGACGGCGCGCAGGATGTCATCCACGTCACGCGCCGCCAGAAGGGCGGTGCGCTGGGTCATCCAGTCGGTGATGGCGGCCATGTCCGCCTCGGTCAGGCGGCGGTCGCCATGGGGTTTCACCTCGCCATTGCGGATGTTGATGGTGGCGATCTGGTCCATCTCGATCCGCCGCTGGCGGTTCTCGGTGTCCACGCGGAACACCAGAGCACCGTTTTCCCGCACGCGGAAGTAATAGTCGGGAAGATCACCTGCCATGGGGGCTGCTCCTGTTCAGGTCAGTCCGGCGCAGAAGCGCTGGATGCGGGCACAGGCCTCGGTCAGGGCTGCGTCCGAGGTAGCGTAGCTGATGCGGAAGTTGGGTGAAAGACCGAAGGCGGCGCCGAAGACCACGGCGACGCCGGTGTCCTCCAGCAAGGCGCGGGCGAAGGTTTCGTCATCCGTGATGACGGTACCGCCCGGCGTGGTCTTGCCGATCAGCCCTTTGATCGAGGGGTAGACGTAGAAGGCGCCCTCAGGCGTGGGGCAGGTGACGCCGTCTATGGCGTTCAGCGCGGAGACGACCAGATCGCGCCTGCGGGCGAACATCACGTTATTGGGGGCGATGAAGTCATGGGGGCCGTTCAGAGCCTCGACTGCGGCCCATTGGCTGATGGTGCAGGGGTTCGAGGTGCTTTGCGACTGCACCTTGCGCATGGCGTCGATCAGCGGTTTCGGCCCCGCCGCATAACCGATGCGCCAGCCCGTCATGGCATAGGCTTTGGACACGCCATTCATCGTCAACGTGCGGTCATAGAGCGCAGGTTCCACCTGTGCGGGGGTGCAGAAGGTGAAATCGTCATAGGCGAGGTGTTCGTACATATCGTCGGTCAACACCCAGACATGCGGGTGACGCATCAGCACATCGGTGAGGGCTTTCAACTCGTCCCAGCTATAGCCCGCGCCTGTGGGGTTTGAGGGTGAGTTGAACAGGAACCATTTGGTCGCGGGCGTGATCGCGGCCTCCAGCTGGTCGGGCGTGATCTTGAAGGCGTTTTCCAGCGTGGCCTCGATGAACACCGGCGTGCCGCCCGCCAGCAGGACCATATCGGGATAGCTGACCCAATAGGGCGCGGGGATCACCACCTCATCGCCGGGATTGAGAGTGGCCATGAAAGCGTTGTAAAGCACCTGTTTGCCACCCGTGCCGACGCTGACTTGCGCGGGGGTATAGTCCAGCGCGTTGTCGCGTTTGAACTTGGCGCAGATCGCGGCTTTGAGTTCCGGGATACCATCAACGGCGGTGTAGCGGGTCTTGCCGGCGTTGATCGCGGCAATACCTGCGGCGCGAATATGGTCGGGCGTGTCGAAGTCAGGCTCGCCCGCGCCGAGGCTGATGATGTCGCGGCCCTGCGCGGCCAGTTCCATCGCCAGATTGCTGACCGCGATGGTCGGTGACGGTTTCACGCGGTCAAGCGTCTTGGACAGAAAGGACATGGGCGTGGGCCTCTGGTTTGAATTCGGCAGATCAATGTCTTAGGATGCACGGATAGGCCGATCAAGCAGGATCGGCGGATGGGAGTAAAATGGCAGCGGACCGCACCGAAATCGACGACATCAATGACGTGAGCGAGATGGCCGACAACTGGTACGGACCGGATACGGCCACTTTCGGGGACAGGGTCGCCGCCGCGCGCGAGGCGGCGGGCATGACCCAGAAGCAGATGGCGCGCCGTCTGGGGGTCAAGCATGGCACCGTGCGCGACTGGGAGGATGATCTGTCCGAGCCGCGCGCCAACAAGCTGTCGATGATGGCGGGGCTGCTGAATGTCTCGATCGTCTGGCTGCTGACAGGCGAGGGGGACGGTGTCGCCGCCCCGGTTGACGAAACCCCGATTTCGCCCGATATCAACGCCCTGCTGGTCGAGATCCGCGACCTCAAGACCCAGATCGGGGCCGCGGCCGACCGTCTGGGGCGGCTGGAGAAAAGCCTGCGGATGAAGTTGAAGGGCGAATGATATGCTGATCGAAGAAGCGCCGCAGGGCGAGTCCCGGGAGACACGGCTGCGGCGTCTGGCCATGCGCTCGATGCGGCGCGGGATCAAGGAGATGGACGTGATCCTGTCGCGCTATGCCGAGTTGCATCTGGCCGATCTGGATGAGGCGATGCTGGACAGCTATGACGCGCTGCTGCGCGAGAATGATCACGACCTCTATTACTGGACGAGCGGCGTGCAGGAACCGCCCGCGCATTTTGCGCCGCTGGTGGGGCAGATCCGCGCCATGCTGGCCGCGCAGGGGGGCGCCGTGCCGCGCTGAGCGGGGCCGGTCCACGGATAATCAATCGGATTTTAGGGATATCGGCCGGGGTTTAACCGGTTATTGGGATTTTTGCGTCATCTTCGCCCTCGGTATCAGAAAGCCGACGGAGACGCCCCATGACGATGCACAAGACCCTGACCACGGGTACGCGATCCGGCTTCATGGGCGGGTATCTGGATGCGTTGTCGCTGGTGGAACGGTTGCACCGCCTGTTGCTGGACGTGATCAAGGATGAATTCGAACGCGTCGGCATGCTGGAGGTGAATGCCGTGCAGGCGCTGCTGTTGTTCAACATCGGCGATAACGAGGTGACCGCGGGGGAATTGAAGACGCGCGGCTACTATCAGGGCAGCAATGTCAGCTACAATCTCAAGAAACTGGTGGAAATGGGGTTCATGCATCACCAGCGCTGCGAGATCGACCGCCGCTCGGTGCGGGTCAGGCTGACGCCGCGCGGCCGCGAGATCCGCGATGTGGTGGCGGGACTGTTCGCGCGCCATGCCCAAGGGCTGGAAAGCCGTGGCGTGCTGGGCCCTGACGGGATCGAGGAGATCACATCCGCCCTGCGCCGGGTCGAGCGTTACTGGGCGGATCAGATCCGCTATATCTATTGATGGGTCGGGTTGCGGCCGTGGATGCCTCCGGCGGGGATATTTGTAGCAAGCAGAAGCCGGTGTTGCCCTGTGGCGGCGCTGGGCACGGGGCGCATCGGGCGCGGCGCCGGGTGTTCCGGGCAGGCATGCGGCACCGGTCACAGCCAAATGCGACGAGGCGCGGGTCAGGGGCGGTGGTGACCGATCCGGATTTCCAATTCGCGCAGCAGTTTGCGGCGCATCGCGCGTTGCACATCCTCGAAGCCTTCGGCCACCTCGACAAAGGCGGCAGGTCCACGGATCACGACTTCGCGGAAATAGGCGGCCAGACCGGCTTCGGCCCCCTCGGTCAGCCCGTGGTCCGTGGCCAGTTCCCGCACTTCGATGGCCAGCGCGTTCACCGTGATGGCGCTGTAGTCGAAGGTTGCATAGGCGACATCGGGGCCGAACCCGTCATTGTTCACCCCGTCGCCCGAGATGTCGAGGACACGGGCATCGCAGGCGGGACCCTGACGGAACAGCTCATGGGCATATTCCAGCGCGTGACCGATGGCGGTGGAGAATTCGGCATAGCTGCGGCGACTGGTGGCGATCCGCTCTGCAGTGGCCAGAATCGTCGCCTCGTCCCGCAGCATGATCCAGGGCAGGACCATGTCCTGCTGGACCCGACCGCTCCATTCGAACATGGCCAGCGCCACGGGGCGGTCGGGTTGGCTGAGAATGGCATCGATCACATCGGGGTCGCGCAGGGCCTGTGCCAGACCGCCACGCTGCAGGGCATCCTCCAGCGGATCGACCGAGGAGGAGATGTCCATCGCCAGCACAAGGGCAAGGCGGCAGGCCTCCTGCGCCATGGCGGGGCCGGTCGCCACGGCCATCCCGGCCGCAGCGATGCAGGCCCGCAGGGCGGCCGCGCGCCGCACGCCCCGCAGCCCTTACCAGTGGCCGGTGTTGGGCATGCTGAGCCAGGGTTCTGCCGGGGTCAGGGCCTCGCCTTTCTGCAGCAGTTCGACCGAGACGTTGTCGGGGCTGCGCACAAAGGCCATGCGCCCGTCGCGCGGCGGCCGGTTGATGGTCACGCCATTGTCCATCAGGTGCTGGCACATGGCGTGAATGTCATCCACCTCATAGGCCAGATGGCCGAAATGGCGGCTGTCCGACGGCAGGCCGTCATCGCCGTCCCAGTTGTAGGTCAGCTCGACCGGGCATTCCTCCTGACCGGGAGGCGCCATGAAGACAAGGCTGAACCGCCCGGCCTCGCTGTCATAGTGGCGGGTCTTGACCAGACCCAGCAGTTCGAAGAAAGCTTGTGTCTTTTCAAGGTCTTTCACGCGCACCATTGTGTGCAGATAACGGATGGTCATGGGAGAGTCCTTTCTGTTCCGGTTCGGGTGGCACAGTCAGAATCGCGACCTGACGCCAAAGGAGACCGCGATTTCGCTTGCCTCGAAGCGGCTGACATTGGAGCGGGTTTTCTGTGCCCTGACAGTCATAGATGGCACAAATCCGGCATAGTCAAATGCTTCAAAAAGCATTTCGACGCTTCCGAAGACGGTTTCATCCAGCCGCCCGCCCGGAACGACGATGAAGCCGACGGCATAGTCGGGAAAGTCCGAGGTCGCCGCCCCCAGCGCAAAGGACAGCCGGGCCGGGCCGACGGGCGCGGCCATCGCGTATTGCAGATAGGCCGCGGTTCGGGTGTTGACGGCATTGCGGGAGTCGCTCTGGCTGTCGCGCCACGAGAGGGACAGGCTGATCCTGTCGCCATTGTCCAGACCATGCGCCAACGTCCCGCGCAGCGCGAGGCTTTCGATCGGTCGATTGGCGCTGGTCTCGAAGCTGCGCCGTTCGATCTCTGCGCCGACGGACAGGGTCGTGGCGGGGGTGAGGGACAGGCCGCCGGACAGGCCCAGCCGCCCAAAGCGCTGATAGGGGCTGCCGCCATACCAGCTGCGCCCTGCAACCAGATCGGCCGAGATCAGCCCCCTGCCGTCCATGCCACCGGGGCGGACCGCGTGCCGCAGCCCTGCCTCGACCGAGGAAAAGGCGAAATCCTCGTTCGAGACATCGGCCCCCGGAAAGCTGTTTGCCAGCGCGAGGGAGCTGTCATCCAGCCAGACGCGGGAGGAATAGAGCCGGGCGAGGGCCCGTGTTTCGCTGCTCTGCGTCCGGTGAAGCCGGTAGCCCAGTGCCAGATCCGCCGCGGCGGTGACACCGGACAGAGCCTGCGACAGCCCGTCGAAAATGCCGATCACCGGCACGCCTTCGATCAGCGCATAGGGGCTGTCGCTGCCGTTGTTCACATTCGACGAGGGGGCGAGCGAAAAGCTGAACCTGAGTTGCAGGGGGTCAAGGGCGCGGACGCGGCGGTAATCCTCTTCGATACGGGGCAGGAATGCGGGATCGGGGGCGTGGATCAGGGAGCGGCGCAGCCAGACCTGGGCTCGGGTGAAGCGCTGCTCCTCGACCGAGATGCGGGCAGCCAGTTGCGCGGCCTGAAACTTCTCGGAGGTGGTCTCGGCATGGCGATAGGCCAGCGCAGCGGCGCGGCGGGCCGCGGCCGGTCGGGCCTGCTGTCGAAAGGCCGAGGCGATCAGGTAATGGGCGAAGGCGTCATTGGGGTCCGCCTGAAGCAGGCCATAGCCGATCTGGAGGGCCAGTGTCGGGTTGCCCTGTTCAAGCGCCGCAACGCCGATGTTGCGGGCCTGATCGAGGGTCATGTTGATCTCGGCCTGCGGGGCGGTGGGGGCTTGCGCATAGGCCGCGCCCCCCCATGTCAGCGCGGCGCAACACAGGCTGATGAACCAGCTTGACCTGCGCTCAATTGACATCGACGCAGAGCGTGGGATCGGAGCCTGCCACACCGCAGCGGCTGAGCACGAAAACGCCGATCTCGCGCTCGCCTTCGAGGTTTCGCAGATTGCCCTCGCCATCAAATTCGGTCAGGGAGACGACGCCGCCGACGGCGGCGGCATCCGTGCCGCCGAAGATGCCACCGTAGTCGCCGATATCGGGGCTGTCAGAGCCGCGATACTGGACCAGACCCCCGAAGAAGGTGCCATCCGGGGCGATGTCCGCGACACGCAGGATCACGTCCGGCAGGTCATTGGGCTGCGTGTTGGGCAGGGTCGCGCCATATTGTGCAAAGACACGGTCCGTGATGGCCCCGTTCACCGCGTTGTTGGCGAAATCCACGTTCAGGAAGATGGTGCCCGTGGTCTGGGCGCTTTGACTAGGGCGCAGCACATCGGATATGCCGGGATCCACTGGCGACAACTGGTCGCCGGGCGCATTGACGTTCGTCACACCCGTATAGGTGCCCGCATAGGAGACGAGGCCACCATCTGGTAGGGTGGACGGAGTCGTGAAAGTGGCGTTGCGTTCGTAGAACCCGCCGCTGAAATAGGTGTTGAACTGCCCGCCATCGGACACGACACCGGCCTGCACGGATTGCTGCGGATCGCTGCTGCGCGCGACCATGGCGGTATAGTGCCGGTCCAGCGGATCGTCCTGCACGGTGAAGGCGATGTAGCCGGGTCGATCGAGATCGGGTGTCCTTTGGTAGGTCGCGTTGACGATACCGGAGTCCAGGGAATTGAGGCGCAGCACGAGGGTCCCGGCGGCGGCGTTATAGGTTGCGGCTTGCAGGTTCAGGGCCAGTGACGCGGGGATCGGATTCTCGGCCGACGGCGGGGCGGGCGGAACCGGAATGTCCTCGCCGCTGTCCTCGTCCACGGGCGTGAAAGGGTTTCCACTACAGGCCGCCAACAGGCAAACGGCCAGAAGGAAGGTCGGGAACTTGATCATGGAAATGGCCCTTTGAACGCGCGGAAATGTGGCTGCAGGGTTTCGTCTGGGCACCCGAAAGTCAATCGGGCACACTTCAAGGCAGAGTAAATTTCACCGGGTGTGGCCATTGGAACCGCCCCACTATTGTGGTTTCCGAGGGGGGCATCCTCAAGATATAGTGATGGCCGACTCATATCCGCAGACAAAGGAGCCCCCGACATGCCGCTTACACCAGACCAGCAGGCCGAGGTTGATGCACAGCGCGCGCAGACCGTGCCCACGCGGCGCGCGGTGTCGCCGGGGATGGAGGCGCATCTCTATACCGCGATCCCTGTGCTGGATCACGGCTTTGTCCGGGTGATCGACTATATGGGCGACGATGCGGCGATCTGTCAGGCCGCAAGGGTCAGCTATGGCCGGGGCACCAAATCGGTGCAGAATGACGAAGGGCTGATCCGTTATCTGATGCGGCACTGGCATTCGACCCCGTTCGAGATGTGCGAGGTCAAGCTGCACGTCAAGCTGCCCGTCTTCGTGGCGCGGCAGTGGATCCGGCACCGGACGGCGAACGTCAACGAATATTCGGCGCGCTATTCGATCCTTGACCGCGAATTCTATATCCCCGCGCCCGAACATCTGGCGGCGCAGTCCGTGGTCAACAATCAGGGGCGCGGTGCGGCGCTGGAGGGTGAGGAGGCGGCACGAGTGCTGGACATCCTCAAGACCGACGCGAACCGGGCCTACGATCATTACGAGCAGATGATTTCGCAGGACGGGCAGGCGGGTCTGGCGCGCGAGTTGGCGCGGATGAACCTGCCCGCGAATATCTATACCCAGTGGTATTGGAAGGTGGACCTGCACAACCTGCTGCATTTCCTGCGCCTGCGCGCCGATGCCCATGCGCAATACGAAATCCGCGTCTATGCCGATGCGATCTGCAAGGTCGTGGCCGACTGGGTGCCCTTTGCCTACAAGGCGTTCGAGGATTACCGCATGGGTGGCGCCACGATGAGCGCCACCGCGCTGGACTGCGTGCGCCGGATGCTGAAGGGCGAAGAGGTCACGCAGGAAACCTCGGGCATGAGCAAGGGGGAATGGCGGGAGTTCATGGATACGTTGGGGTGAGGAAATCCCCCGCGCGGCTTGATGCCGGTGCCGGAGATGGGCGGGTGTCAAGTCTTGCAGGGCTGCCGGTCACTGCATAGCTCGGTCGGGTAACCCGAAAAGGAGAGCGACCATGCAATTCCAGCTCAATACCGACCACAACATTCAGGGCGATGACCGACTGGCCGAGGTGGCCGAGGCGGTTGTGACCGGGGCTTTGGGGCATCTGACCGGGCGGCTGAGCCGGGTTGAGGTGCATCTGGCGGATGCCAATGGGGCCAAAGGCGGGGCGGATGATATCCGCTGCACCGTCGAGGCGCGGCCCGAGGGGATGCAGCCGCAGACCGTGACCCATAACGACGCCGATGTGGACGCGGCGCTGCGCGGCGGGGCCAAGAAAATCCGCGCGCTGCTGGACTCGGAGTTCGGCAAGCTGGACAAACGGCGGTAGCGCGGGACGGGGGGCCGCGTCTGTCATCCAAAACGCGCGGCCGCCCGTATCCCCTTGAACCACGTGAAAGGCCGCCCCCCGTGCAACTGATCATTCTCTATGTCTCGACCGCCGCTGTTTTCCTGATCCTTGACGCGATCATGTTGAGCCGCGTGATGAAGCCCCTGTTCGAGACGCATCTGGGCGACCAGCTGGCCGCGCCGATCCGCTTTGCGCCTGCGGCGGTGTTCTATCTGTTCTATGTGGGGGGCTTGCTTTATTTCGTGTCGCTGCCCGCCCTGCGCGACGGGATCGCGGTGCAGGCGCTTTTGGGTGGGGCGCTGTTGGGGGCGATGGCCTATGGCACCTATGAATTCACCAATTACGCCACATTGCGTGATTGGCACTGGCATATGGTTGCCGTGGACCTGACCTGGGGGGCTGTCCTGACGGGCGTGTCGGCCTGGGCGGGGGTGATGATCACCCGCGCCCTTACCTGATCAACGGAATGCCGGGACCCGGTCCGGTTACAGAAGCCTGAGATCGGCCGCCATCTGGCGTCCGTCCCGCCCCTCCTGCAACTCGTAGGACAGTTTCTGATTGTCGGCGAGGCCGGTCAGGCCGGACCGCTCGACCGCAGAAATGTGGACGAAAACGTCCTTGCCGCCATCATCGGGGGCGATGAACCCGTAGCCTTTGGTCGTATTGAACCACTTCACGGTGCCGTTGGGCATGTCCCGTGTCTCCTTCACGTATCATCGTTACCACGCCTGTCTGAGGCGTGCTGCGCGGCGCGCATGATGAAAAGATTGCATGGGTTTTGTAAAAATCAAGAAAAAGACCCGTGAACTTACGGTGTTTTGACGGTATTCAGCCGCGGATGACCGATTGCGAGGCGATGATGACCCTTTACGGATTGAAAACCTGTGACACCTGCCGCAAGGCGATCAAGGCTTTGCCGGCGGCGGAGTTTGTGGATGTGCGCGCGGCGGGTGTGCCGGCCGATCTGCTGGCGCGGGCCCATGCGACCTTCGGGGACAGGTTGGTCAATACCGCCTCGACCACGTGGCGGGGCCTGTCCGAGGCAGAGCGGGCGCGCGATCCGCTGGCGCTTCTGGCCGATCATCCGGCGCTGATGAAGCGGCCGCTGATCGTGGCGGATGACGGCACGCTCTATCTGGGTTGGGGCAAGGATGTGCAGGCGTCTTTGCTTGCGTGAGGGCGGCGCGGTGCCTATCTGGAGCGGAATGGAGGACGGATCATGCGCAACGCGGCCCTGATGCTGGGGATCATTGGCGGGCTGATGGCCATGCTGGTCGGTTTTTTCAGCTATGGTTATACCGAAGCCGTCGAGAGATATGGCGAGATCGAGGGGCTGTTCGAGCAGGTCGCCAATATGGAAGTGATCCGCGCGGCCAGTTTCCTGTCTCCGCTGCTGGCGATTGCCGGGGGGGCGATGGCCAAGGTACGCGCGCTGTGGGGCGGTGTCTTGCTGCTGCTGTCGGCGGGGGGGATGTATTACGCCTTTGGATTCAACGTGTTTACCATGTTCCCCATCGGGTTCTGTCTTGTCGGTGGTCTTCTGGCCTTGGCCGCCGGGAAACCCGACGAGCCGAAGGCGCATTTCTGATTAGCGCTTGAACAGGCGGTCCAGCGACAGCGGGCCTGCGCCCTTGATCACCAGAACCATTAGTACCAGAAGCCACAGCGCCCGCTGGTCCATGATCGGGCTGTCGGGGATGCGGTCGAACCAGGCGCCCAGCGTTTCGGGATGTGCCAGCGCGCCATGCCCCACAAGATCGGTCAAGGTCTGCACGAGGACGAAGCCGATCATGCCAAGCGCGGCAAGGCGGGTCATCAGACCCAGCAGGATCAGCAGGGGCAGGAGGAATTCGGCCCATGTTCCCGCCAGCACCACCAGTTTGTGCCACAGGCCGAACTGGCTGATGTCATAGCCGGCGGACTCCATCGCGCGGGGGAAGATCTGCGCATAGGCCCCGACCGAAGGCTGGAACAGGCCGAGAAGGCCCGGTCCCAGCTTGGTCAGACCCGAGGCCCAGAAATAGGCCAGAAGCACCCCGGCAAAGACCAGTCGGGCAAGGGTCGGCAATAGCCAGTCGGCGCGGTTCAGCGGCGCGATGGCGCGGTCATGCAGTCGGATCAGGGCAGTCGTCATCAGTCTCGCCTTTCGGGCTGAGCCGCGCCGGTGTGGCGCGTTGGGCGGTGGGGATGAGGCGCGCGGGGGCTGGCGTCAGCCCTGCCGCGCGCCGGTGATGGCGGCGCCTGCGAGGAGCAGGCCAAGGATGGGGGCGGGATCGAAACTGTCGTTTCTGGCTATCCCGGCCTCATGCGCCGCGCCAAGGGTTGCACCCTCCCGCAGCGCCGCGACGAAAGCGGCACCGCCCTTGGGCATGGGATGGGCCACGGGATCGAAGTCGGGGCGGGTGATCAACACGTCCTGCGGCTGCGGTGGCGGCTTGGGGATTCCGGGGATCATGGTATAGGTCCAGATCGCGTGCAGCGGCCAGGGCGAGGGGATCACCTCGATCGCCGGGGCGAGGGTGACGCTTGTGGCGGCCAGATCCTCGGGCGCGATGGCAGCCAGTGCGGCGGGATCGAGCGGCGTGCTGTCAGCCGCGTGATAGGATCGGCGCAGCGCCAGTTCCAGCCGCGCCACATCACCCAGATAGCCCAGATGCGCCAGTTGCGGCGTGGCTTCCAGAAAGGCGGGAAAGTCCTCGCCGTAATGCATCATCAGCTGTGACCGGGGCGGGTTGTCCTGCTGATAGGCGCGGGCGAGCCCGGTAAAATTCTGCGCGCCCAGCAGTTTGGACACGGCGGGAAAGCCCTGTTCCAGCGCGGCGATCAGCGAGGCGGTGACATTGTTGCGATAGACGTTGAAGCGGCGACCTGCGGGGCGGCCTGTGCCATCCTGCAATCCCTGCGGCACCGGGCGGTCCGGGTCCATGAGCGCGGGCAGGAAGTCATCGATAAGGCCGGTCATGACGCGGCCCGCAGCGCCGGGCGCAGTTTGGCGAGGGCCTCGGCGGCGCGCTGTGCCTCGGCGGCCAGAACGGGCCAGTCGGGCACGTCATTGTCCCATTCCACCAGCACCGGGCGCGGGCCGGAACGGGCCAGCACATGGTCGAGCAGGGTCCAGACCGGGTCGGCAATCGCGGCCCCGTGGCTGTCGATCAGCAGGGGTGCGCCGTGGTCATCTTCATCCGTATCATGGCCGCCCAGATGAATCTCGCCCACCGCGTCCAGCGGGAAGGCATCGACATAGGCGCGCGGATCGAAGCCCAGATTGGTGGCGGAGACAAAGACGTTGTTCACATCCAGAAGCAGGCCGCATCCGGTGCGGCGCGTCAGCTCGCGCAGGACATCGGGTTCCGCCCATGTGCTTTCGGCAAAGGCCAGATAGCTGGAGGGGTTTTCCAGCAGCATGCGCCGGCCCAGCTTGTCCTGCACCTGGTCGATATGATCGGCGAGGCGGGCGATGGTGGCATCAGTATAAGGCAGGGGCAGCAGGTCGTTCAGAAAGGCGCTGTCATGGCTGGACCATGCCAGATGTTCCGAAAAGCTGGCCGGTTGCAGCCAATCGCAGAGCTGTTTCAACCGGGCGAGGTGATCGCGGTCCAGCGGGCCTTCACCGCCGATGGACAGGCCCACGCCATGCACGGAAATGGGGAAGCGGTCAGCCAGATGGCGCAATTGCGCGAGAGGGCGGCCCCCGTCGCCCATGTAATTCTCGGCATGAATTTCCAGCCATTGCACCGGGCGCGCATCGGCGATGATGTCGCTGTAATGCTGCGGCTTGTAGCCGATGCCGGCTGCTGCGGGCAGGGTTCTGGTCTGTTGGGGGGCGGTGGTCATGGCAGATGCTCCGTGACAGGCAGGCGGGGCGGGCGCATGGGTGGCGGGATGGGCCGCAGGTCGGATCATGGGGGGTGGGGACAGGTGCGATGCACCTGCCCCCTGTGATGGATCATGCGGGCAGGTCGCGGTCCAGCGCTTCCAGCGAGCCTTTGCGCTCGGTCCCGTCGGCCATCGCGGGCAGTTCGATCTCGGTGCAGGTGCCGGCATCGACCAATGTCCATGCGTTGCCCTGATAGTCGACCTTGGAGGAGCCGGCGCAGGTGGTGCCGGGACCGGCGGCGCAGTCGTTCTGACCGGCGAGCGAGACGCCGAAGCATTTTTCCTTGGCCTGGGCCTGTGCCGGGGTGGAATGGGCGGCGAGGGCGGTGGCCATGGCCCCTGCAATGGCGAGGGATTTCATCATGGTGGACATTGGGTCTTCTCCCTTGAGGTTGATGTCGGTATCGCGGTCTTGGCGATAACATAGTGGTAGCTGGTGGCATCCGTCACGGGCCAGACACGAGAAAGTGTGTCACAGGCCCGTGAGAAAAACCCGCAAAACCTGACCCGGCGGGGTATCAACCGGCGGAAAACAGCGCGCTCCGGTTGAGTGGAAACGCGCTATCGGTGTGTCGATTGTTACAGCAGATCGGGGGGCGTCGCCTCGGCTGCGAGGGTGGCCACAATCGCGTCAAGCGGTGTAACGGACGTCGAAGTCTCACCAAGTCGGCGGAGCGACACGGTGCCCTCTTCGACCTCTTTCATGCCGCAGGCGAGGATGACGGGGACCTTGCCCACGGAATGTTCGCGGATCTTGTAGTTGATCTTTTCATTCCTGAGATCCGCCTCGGCCCGGATGCCGCGGGCTTTCAGCGCATCCACCACCTTGAGGCAATAGTCATCCGCATCGGACACGATGGCGGCCACCACGACCTGACGCGGGGCCAGCCAGAAGGGCAGCTTGCCCGCGTGGGATTCGATCAGGATGCCGATGAACCGCTCGAAACTGCCCAAGACCGCGCGATGCAGCATGACCGGGCGATGTTTCGCGCCGTCCTGGCCGATATAGGATGCGTCCAGCCGTTCGGGCAGGACGAAATCCACCTGATGCGTGCCGCATTGCCAATCGCGCCCGATGGCGTCGGTCAGCACGAATTCCAGTTTCGGCCCGTAGAAGGCGCCTTCGCCGGGGTTCACGGTCGGTTCAATGCCAGCCGCGCGGGTGGCGGACAGAAGGGCGGCTTCGGCCTTGTCCCAGATCTCGTCGCTGCCTGCGCGGACATCGGGGCGGGTGGAGAATTTCACCTTGAAGGATTCGAAGCCCAGATCGCGGTAGATCGCCGAGAGAAAGCCGATGAAGCGGGAGGTTTCCGCCTCGATCTGATCCTCGCGGCAGAAGATATGCGCGTCATCCTGCGTAAAGCCGCGCACGCGCATGATGCCATGCAGCGCGCCCGAAGGTTCATAGCGGTTGCACGATCCGAATTCGGCCATGCGCAAGGGCAGGTCGCGATAGGACTTCAGGCCCACGTTGAAGATCTGCACATGGCAGGGGCAGTTCATGGGCTTGAGCGCGTTGACGGTTTTTTCGCGGGCGTGTTCCTCATCGACTTCGACGATGAACATGTTTTCCTGATAGTTGGCCCAGTGGCCGGATTTTTCCCACAACACGCGGTTCACGACTTGGGGTGTGTTCACCTCGACATAGCCGCCCTTGCGCTGCTGGCGGCGCATGTAATCCTGCAATTCGGTATAGATCGTCCAGCCGTTCGGGTGCCAGAACACCTGACCGGGGGCTTCTTCCTGCATGTGGAAGAGGTCCATCTCGCGGCCCAGTTTGCGGTGGTCGCGTTTGGCGGCCTCTTCCAGCATCGTCAGATGGGCTTTCAACTCGTCCCGGTTCAGGAAGGCGGCACCATAGATGCGTTGCAGCATGGGGCGCGTGCTGTCGCCGCGCCAATAGGCCCCCGCGACGTTCATCAGCTTGAAAGCATCGGCGGGCACCTGCCCGGTGTTTTGCAGATGCGGACCACGGCAGAGGTCCTGCCAATGGCCGTGCCAATACATCCGCAAGGGTTCGTCGCCGGGGATGGAATGGATCAGCTCGACCTTGTAGGGCTCGATATTCGCCTCGTAATAGGCGATGGCGCGGGCGCGGTCCCAGACTTCGGTCGTGACGGGATCGCGCTTGGCGATGATCTCGCGCATCTTCTTTTCGATGACGGCAAGGTCTTCGGGCGTGAAGGGTTCGGCGCGGTCGAAATCGTAATACCAGCCGTTGTCGATCACCGGGCCGATGGTGACTTTCACCGCAGGCCAGATCTCCTGCACGGCGCGGGCCATGATATGGGCCAGATCATGCCGGACCAGTTCCAGCGCAGGCGCACGGTCGGCCATCGTGTTGATGGCAAGGCTCGCGTCCTGCGTGATGGGCCATTGCAGATCCCAATGCTTGCCGTCCAGCGTGGCGCTGATCGCCTTTTTGGCAAGGGATTTCGAGATGTCTGCGGCGACATCTGCGGCGGTCACGCCTGCGTCATAGCTGCGTGCATTGCCATCGGGGAATGTGAGAGAGATCTGTGCCATATCGGCCTCCTCGTCGGTTTGGCGCCCACGGAACGCCCGGTTGCGGGTTATATATTGTGCGGTGCCTATGTGACGGGCGGATGGTCCCAAGTCAAGCGGGGGCGATGCGGGGTTTTCCCCGCGCGCGGGCTGGGGCAAGATCGGGGTCTAGGCCGCGAATGACAAAGGGCAGGGCAGATGGTGGAGTATCTTGAGACGGAAGCCGGGCGGCGCATCGCCTATCAGCGGCAGGAGGGGCGCGGGCCGGGCGTGGTGTTTCTGGGCGGCTTCCGCTCGGACATGACGGGGACCAAGGCGCAGTTCCTTGAGGACTGGGCGCGAGCTGAGGGGCGGGCCTTTCTGCGGTTTGACTATTCCGGGCATGGGCAATCCTCCGGCGCGTTCGAGGAAGGGGCGATCGGTGATTGGGCGGCGGATGCGATGGCGGCGGTGGCGCGGCTGACGGCGGGGCCGCAGATATTGGTGGGATCGTCGATGGGCGGCTGGATTTCGCTGCTGCTGGCGCGGGACATGGCGCAGCGTGTTGCGGGGCTGGTGACCATCGCGGCGGCACCGGATTTCACCGAGGACAGCATGTGGGCCGGGTTCGACACCGATCAGCGCGCGGTGCTGGAGGAGGTGGGCCGGATCGCGCTGCCATCGGAATATGGCGAGCCTTTGGTGATCACCAAACGGCTGATCGCGGATGGCCGCAACCATCTGGTGCTGCGCGCGCCGTTGGATTTGCCGTTCCCGGTCAGAATGTTGCAGGGCACGGCGGATGCGGATGTGGACATGTCCGTGGCGCTGCGTCTGCTGGACCATGTGACCGGGCCGGATATCCGGCTGACGCTGGTCAAGGGCGCGGATCACCGGTTTTCGGAGCCCGCCTGTCTGGATCTGATCGCGGCGGCGATTGCCGATGTGACAGCGGCGGTGGCCTGAGATGGAGCAGCGCATCAGCCTTGTGACATTGGCCGTGGCAGACCCCGACCGCGCGGCGCGGTTCTATGAGGCGCTGGGCTGGACCCGTGTGGACAGCGAGCCGGGCATCCGGGTCTTTGATCTGCTGGGGCAATCGCTGGCGCTGTATCCGCGCGCCGATCTTGCCCGCGACATGGGTATATCCGAGACGGAACTGGGCACCGGGGCCATGACGCTGGCCTGCAATACCCGCACCCGCGCGGAGGTTGCGCAGGTCATGGCCGAGGCCGAGGCGGCGGGGGCGCGCATCCTGCGGCCTGCGCATGACGTGTTCTGGGGCGGGCATATCGGCTATTTCGCGGACCCGGACGGGCATGTCTGGGAGGTGGCGTTCAACCCGTTCTCGCCTTTGTCGGCGGCGGGGGCGTTCCGCTGGGCGGGCTTTGGCGACACGCCCGCCAATCCGGTTGACGATGGGGCCTGATCTGTCCACCTTGGCGGCGATGTCCGTCCCGATTGCAAGGCTGTGACCCCTGATGCCCGATCCTCTTGTCCTGTTGCCCGGCATGATGTGCGATGCCCGCCTGTTCGCCCCCCAGATCATCGACCTGTCGCGCGATCACGCGGTGATGGTCGCGCCGATCACACAGGGCGAGCGGATCGAGGAAATCGCATCAAGCCTGCTGGATGTGCTGCCCGCGAAATTCGCGCTGGCCGGGCTGTCGATGGGCGGGATCGTGGCGATGGAACTCTTGCGCCGCGCGCCAGAGCGGATCACGCGGCTGGCCCTGATGGATACGAATCCGCTGGCCGAGACGCCCCAGACCGCCGCCGCCTATGAGCCGTTGATCATCGGGGCGCGGGCCGGGCGGCTGGACGAGGTGCTGCGCGGCTTCATGAAGCCCGAATATCTGGCGCCGGGGCCGCAGCGTCTGGCGGTGTTGAACCAGGTGATCGAGATGGGGCGTGATCTTGGGCCGGAGGTCATGGTGCGGCAGGTGCGCGCGCTGCAACGGCGCCGGGATCAGCAGCCCACGCTCAGGCGCTGCAAGGTGCCGACGCTGATCCTCTGCGGGGCACATGACACGCTGACCCCGCTGAAGCGGCATGCCTTCATGGCGGACCTGATCCCCTATGCCCGGCTGGAAGTGATCGAAGAGGCGGGCCACCTGCCGACGCTGGAGGCCCCCGAGGCCACGTCCGCCGCGCTGCGGGTCTGGCTGAAACAGCCTTTCGTGCTGCAATGAGCGGTTTGCCGGAGCATGTGGCGGGCTATGGCGCGGTCACGGCCTTTGCCGAAGAAGCCGCCTGTCCCGATCTGCCGGTGATCCCCGAACGCGGCGTGGCCGGGACGGCGGAGAAGCGGTTGCCCGATCTGGCCGCAGCGCTTGCGGCGGTGGGGCTGCGCGACGGGATGACGGTGTCCTTTCATCACCACCTGCGCAATGGCGACGGGGTGCTGAACGCGGTGCTGGATGCCGTGGCTGCCGCCGGGATCGGGGGGCTGACGCTGGCCCCCAGTTCGATCTTTGCTACCCATGCGCCGCTGGTGGATCACATGGCGCGCGGCACCGTGACCGGGCTGCGCACCGCCTATATGGCCGGGCCGGTGGCGCAGGCGATCAGCCGCGGGGCGCTGGCGCGGCCTGTGGTGCTGCATACCCATGGCGGGCGGGCGCGGGATATCGAGACGGGGCGGTTGACCATCGACGTCGCCTTCATCGCGGCGGCCATGGCGGACCGGGCGGGGAACCTGACCGGGGCGCAGGGGCCCTCGGCCTTTGGGCCCTTGGGCTATGGGCAGGTGGATGCGGCGCGGGCGCGTGTGACCGTGGCGGTGACCGATTGTCTGGTCGAGGAGTTGCCCTGCGCTGCGGATATCCCGGCGGCGCAGGTGGATCATCTGGTCGTTCTGGACCGTATCGGGGATGCGGCGCGGATCGTGTCGGGGACGACGCGGATCACGACCGATCCCAAGGGGCTGCATATTGCGGCGATGGCGGCGGATCTGATCGCGGCCTCTGGCCTGATGCGCGACGGGATGAGTTTCCAGACCGGGGCGGGGGGCACGTCGCTGGCGGTGGCCGCGCGGTTGGGGCAGTTGATGACGCAGGCAGGCGTCATCGCGGGCTTTGCCAGCGGCGGCATCACCGCGCCCATCGTGGCGCTGCACCGTGCGGGACTGGTGCGGCGGCTGTGGAATGTCCAGAGCTTCGATCTGGATGCGGTGGCAAGTTATGCCGATGATCCGCTGCACAAGGGAATGAGCGCCAGCCGCTATGCCAACCCGGCCCGCGCGGACAGTATCGTCAATGCGCTGGATGTGATGATCCTTGGCGCGACCGAGGTCGGGGCGGATTTCGACGTGAACGTGACCACGGGCAGCGATGGCACGATCATGGGCGGCTCGGGCGGTCATGCGGATGCGGCGGCGGGGGCCAAGCTGGCGATTGTGGTGACCCCGCTGGCGACAAGCGGCTGGCCGCGTCTGGTCGAGCGTGTGACCTGCCGCACCACCCCCGGCGCGCATATCGACGCGGTGGTGACCGAGGCGGGGATTGCGATCAACCCGCGCCGTCCCGATTTGCTGGAGCGGGCGCGTCATGCGGGTCTGCCCGTGATGACGCTGGCCGAGATGCGCGCCATGTGCCCGCCGCCGCGCGCGGTGCTGCGGCCCGTGCCGGATGCGCCCGTGGTTGCGGTCTGTGAATATCGTGACGGGCGGGTGATCGATCTGGTCCGGCGGCAGCCGGTCTAGGTCATGGCACCGCGCAAACCCACCACGACCGAGAAGATCAGGCGGATGAACCAGAGGTTTCTGGTGCGGGTCCGGCGCAAGGTGCCGCCGGGATTGCGGCTAGTGGCCGGGCTGTTGCTGATTCTGGGCGGTGTGCTGGGCTTTCTGCCGGTGCTGGGCTTCTGGATGATCCCGCTGGGACTGGGTGTCGCGGCGTTGGATGTGAAGCCGCTGATCGCGTGGGTGCGCGGGCGCAAGGACGGGCGCTGGAAGTAGGGGCAGCGAGACGCAAAAGGCCGGGCGCTGGGCCCGGCCTTCTTTTGTCTCTATCGCAAAATCTTACTTCGCGGCGGCGTTCTTGTTTGCGGCCTTGATCTTGGGCTTGGCCGGGCCGCTGTTGGCGTCGATGAAGTTCAGCACCAGCGGGCGGATGTTGTTGCGCCAGCTTTTGCCCGCGAAGATGCCATAGTGACCGGCATCGGGTTCGACATGGCTGGCCTTCTTGCTGTCCGGCAGGCCGGTGCACAGGGCGAGCGCGGCGATGCACTGACCAGGGGCCGAGATATCGTCCTTGGCGCCTTCCACCGTCTTGACGGCGACATCGGTGATCTTGCCGATATCGACATGGCGGCCATTCACGGTGAATGCGTTCTTGGCGATCTCGCGGTTCTTGAAGATCCGCTCGACCGTGGACAGGTAGAATTCGGCGGTCATGTCCATGACAGCCAGATATTCGTCATAGAAACGGTTATGGGCGTCATGATCCGACGCCTCGCCGCGGGCGGTGCGGGCGATCTGATCCATGAAGGCCTTGGCATGGCGGTCGCCGTTCATCGAGATGAAGGAGGACAGCTGCAACAGGCCCGGATAGACCATGCGCCCCACGCCGGGGTATTTGAACCCGACGCGCTGGATCATCGACTGCTCCAACTGGCCCATGGTCACCCGCGCGCCGAAATCGGTCACGTCGGTGGGGGTGGCGTCCGGGTCGATCGGTCCGCCGATCAGCGTCAGGCTGCGCGGCTGGGCGGAGGGGTCCTCCTCGGCCAGATAGGCGGTGGCGGCCAGCGCCAGCGGCGCGGGCTGACAGACGGCGATCACATGAGTGTCCGGTCCCATGTGGCGCATGAAATCCACCAGATAGAGGGTGTAATCCTCGACATCGAACTTGCCGGCGCTGACGGGGATGTCGCGGGCATTGTGCCAGTCGGTGATATAGACCTCGCAATCGACAAGCAGGCTTTTCACGGTCGAGCGCAGCAGGGTGGCGTAATGGCCCGACATCGGCGCGACCAGAAGCACCTTGCGGTGGCTGGGCTCGCGTCCGGCGACGCGGAAATGGACAAGGTTGCCGAAGGGTTTGTCCACGACGGTGTCGATATGGACCAGATGGTCCTTGCCATCGGCGCCGGTAAAGGTGCGGATGCCCCAGTCCGGTTTCGCGACCATGCGCTTGAAGCTGCGCTCGGTCACTTCGCCCCAGGCGGCCATCCATTGCAAAGCAGGGTTTGGCACCATGCTGAAAACCGGATAGGATGCCAGTGACAGGGCGGAGGCACCCAGCCATTGGTTCGTATTACGCATCGTTTCCATAAGGTCGTAAGCGGCCATGTAACGCATCGGCGTCTCCTCGGTATACCATACGCAGGGGTGGTCATCATGCCGCTGGCCTCCCCGACAGGACGGCAACAATGCTGCGTAGCAGCAAGAATACGGGGAATTTTTGAATATGACAACTGAAGAGGCTGGTCAGGGCGAAAATTTAGAGCGTCTGAACGCCAATCTGGCCAAAGTCGAGGAATTGTCCCAGCGACTTGTCTCTGCATTGTCACACCGCAAGGCGGCGAATCCCACCTTGAACGCACCGGATCAGGAGATGTTCGCCAAGGCTGCGGGCACCTACTGGACCCGGATGATGCAGAACCCGGCGCATCTGTTCGAGACTCAGGTCGAATATTGGGGCAGCGCGGTCAAACATTTCCTTGAGGCGCAGCAAGCCCTTGCCAGCGGCAAGTTGCAGGCGCCCGAGGATCACACGCCCGATGACCGGCGCTTTGCCAACCCGATGTGGAAGACGCATCCCTATTTCAACTTCATCAAGCAGCAATACATGATCAACGCGCAGGCCATCGAGAAGGCCGTGGCCGAGATCGACGACATGACGCCCAAGGAAAAGAAGCGTCTGGAATATTTCGCGCGCCAGATCGTCGACATGATGGCACCCACGAATTTCCTCACCACCAATCCAGACGCGCTGGAACGCGCCGTCGCCACCGAGGGTGAGTCGCTGGTCAAGGGGCTGGAGAATCTGGTCGCCGATATCGAGGCCAATCAGGGCGAGATGCTCGTGCGGCTGGCCGATGACAGCGCTTTCCGTCTGGGCGAGAATATCGCCACCACGCCGGGGCAGGTCGTTTACCGCAACCGGATGATGGAGCTGATCCAGTTCGCGCCAACAACCGACACGGTTCATGCGATCCCGCTGATCATCTTTCCGCCCTGGATCAACAAATACTACATCATGGATCTGAAGCCCGAGAACAGCCTGATCAAATGGATCACCGATCAGGGCTTTACCCTGTTCGTCGTGTCTTGGGTGAACCCGGATGAAACCTACCGTGACGTGGGGCTGGATGATTACATCAACGACGGTTACCTGACCGCGATCCGCGAGGTGAAGGCGATCACCGGGCAAAAGCAGGTCAACGCCGTGGGCTATTGCATCGCGGGCACGACGCTGTCGATGGTGCTGGCGCTGCTGAAACAGCGCGGCGACAATTCGATCAAATCGGCGACCTTCTTCACGGCGCTGACGGATTTTTCCGAACAGGGCGAATTCACGCCCTTCCTTCAGGATGATTTCATCGACGGGATCGAGGCCGAGGTGGCCGAGAATGGCGTGTTGCGGTCCTTCATCATGGCGCGGACGTTCTCGTTCCTGCGGTCGAACGACCTGATTTATGGGCCTGCCATCAAAAGCTATATGCTGGGTGAGGCACCGCCCGCCTTTGATCTGCTGTATTGGAACGGCGACGGCACGAACCTGCCCGCGCGCATGGTGGTGGAGTATCTGCGCTGGCTCTGCCAGCAGAACCGTTTCGCCGGAGAGGGGATCGACTTGCTGGGCACGCGGTTGCAACTGTCCGAGGTGGATCTGCCCGTCTGTCTGATCGCCTGCGAGACCGATCACATCGCGGCCTGGAAGGACAGCTATCGCGGCGCGCAGGGCATGGGGTCGAATGACCGCACCTTCATCCTGTCGCAGTCGGGCCATATCGCGGGGATCATCAACCCGCCCACCAAGAAGAAATACGGCCATTACACCAACGAGGACATGAGCCTGCCCGCCGACGACTGGAAGGGCAAGGCTGACTTCCACGAGGGCAGCTGGTGGCCGCGCTGGGGCAAGTGGCTGGCCAAGCGGTCGGGCAAGACGGTTGACGCTAGGGAACCGGGTGATTCTACCCATCCACCGCTGTGTCCGGCACCCGGAACATATGTGCTTCCGCCTGCAAGGGACTGATTCACAAGACATAAAAGAAATTATGCTGCGATGCGGCATAAAATCCTTGAAATGCCGCGTTGCAGCATGCATATTGGGTGCAGCTTCAAACACCGGGGTGGGCCCGGAAAGCACGAAAAGGATCAAGACAATGGCCAAGACGCAAGATTTCACCGCCATGATGAAAGACATGATGGGCGCATTCCCCGTTGACACCAAGTCGATGGAAGACGCCTTCAAGACTCAGGCGACCCTGAACGAGAAACTGTCGGGTCTGGCCCTGACCGCGGCCGAGAAATCGACCGAGATCTCGACCAAATGGACCAAGGACACGCTGTCCAAGCTGGCCGAAATGACCAAAGTGAAGGCAGAGCCTGCCGATTACGCCAAAGCCATGACCGATTTCGCATCGGCTCAGGCAGAAGCATCGGCCGAGTACATGGCCGCTTTCGCCGAAGTCGCCAAGAAAATGCAGATGGACACCGTCGAACTGCTGATGGCTGCCGGCAAGGACATGACCGAGGAAGCTTCTGCCGCTGTGCAGAAAGCCGCCAAGGACGCGACCACCGTGGCGAAAAAAGCCGCTGCGAAGTAATCGCGGACGGTAACGAACGCACTGACGCATCCTTCTCCTCCTCCCTGGGATGCGACACGCGAGGGCGGGCCATTGTGCCCGCCCTTTCTTTTTGTTCTGCATGGGCCTAAGCTATGCTGCAGTGCTGCATCAAGGGGAGGGTCGCCCGTGGCCGAAGACAAGAAACCGCTTCTGATCAAGCGTTATGCCAGTCGCCGTTTGTACAATACCGAAACCAGCGATTACGTCACGCTTGAGGATATCGCCGGTTTCATCCGCGAGGGTCGCGAGGTGCAGATCGTCGATCTGAAATCCGGCGACGACCTGACGCGGCAATATCTGCTGCAGATCATCGCCGAACATGAAAGTCGGGGCGAGACGATGCTGCCGGTGAATGTGCTGACCGATCTGGTGCGCAGCTATACCACGCAGGCCGGGTCGGTTGTGCCGCAATTCCTGGCCATGTCCTTTGACATGCTGCGCGACAGCCAGTCCAAGATGATGGAAAATATGGCCCGGGTCACGCCCATGGCCAAGCTGCCCGGATTCGAGGCGATGCAGGCCCAGCAGGAGGCGTTCCTGAAGGCGATGACCGGCGGTCTGAAAAGCGGATGGCCCGTGGGATCGTCCGGCCCTGCGCGCGAGGCGGATACCGACAAGGATGACGAGGCCGGGCTGGACGAGATCAAGCGCCAGTTGCAGGACTTGCAGACGAAACTGTCCAAGATGGGCAAGTGATCCCGTCATGGTCGACAGCCCCGGTCGCATAACCCTCTGGGGGATCGAGGTTTTCGTGGCCACGGCGGAAGAGGGTAGCATCTCGGCCGCCGCGCGCCGCCTTGGCGCCAGCGCCTCGGCGGTCAGCCAGCAATTGACCAATCTGGAAGGCGCGATCGGGGCCACGCTGCTGCAACGCAACGCGCGCCCCGTGACCCTGACCCCGGCGGGCGAGTTGTTCCGCAGGCGGGCGGGCATCATTCTGAACGAGGCGTCTTTGGCGCGGGCCGAGCTGGCGATGGCCGATCTGTCGGCCTTGACCCGGTTCAGGCTGGGCATGATCGAGGATTTCGAGGCCGATGTGACGCCGCGCCTGCTGACCGATCTGGCGGCCAGTCTGAAAGGCTGCCAGTTCCTGCTGGAAACCGGGGCCAGCCATCACCTGCATGACCAGTTGGACGCGCGCGCGCTGGATGTGATCGTGGCCGCCGATATGGGGGCCGAGGCCGACTGGATGGAGCTGCATCCGCTTTTGACCGAAGGCTTCGTCGTGGCCACCGCCAAGGGGGCGTTGCGCCCGGATCGTGACGTGCTCAAGCAGTTGAAAACCCTGCCTTTGGTGCAATACACGACGCGGCATTACATGGGCCGGTTGATCGCGGCGCATCTGGCGCGGCAGAACCTGACGCTGGCGCATCGGTTCGAACTGGACAGCTATCACGCCATTCTGGCGCTGGTAGCGCAGGGCGCGGGCTGGACGATCCTGACGCCGCTGGCCCTGATGCGGGCGCGGCGCTTTGCCGACCGGCTGGATGTGTTCGAACTGCCCTTCGCGCCGCTGTCGCGCACGATTTCCCTGACGGCGCGCAAGGGCGTGTTGCAGGACATGCCCGCTCAGGTGGCAGAGCGGCTAAGGCCGCTGTTGCGTGACATCATCGTGACCCCGGCCATTCAGGCGCATCCCTTCATGGCCGGGCAATTGACGCTTATCTAGGTGGCATAGGCCCGCAGATTGCCCATCACCTCTTGCGCGGCGGCGATCAGGGCATCGGCGATCACATCCAGTTCCGGCAGCTGCAGGCGCGCGGGTAGGCGGGTGTCGCAGGCGCGCATCAGCATGGCGCGGGTCTGGGGCAGGGCGGGGATATCGCCCAGAAACTGCCAGTTCCAGAAGGCGCGGGCGTTATCGGCACTCATCCCGAAAACCTGCACCTTGACGCCGCGCCGGGCGGCGGCATCCGCAAAGGCGCGGATATCGTCATCCGACATGCCGACCATGTTGAACTGGATGGAATCGGGCGCGCGTTCTTCGGGGGCCAGTTTCTCGGGCACCTCGATCCAGGGCGAGGCGTTCAGTTTCGCCGCCACATAATCATGGTTGCGCCGCCCATCCGCCACGCGCCGGGCCATTTCCGCCAGTTGCGGCCGGATAAGCGCCGCGCTCAGGTTGTTGAGGCGCAGATTGTAAAGCGGCAGCTTGTTCTGCCAGCGGGCAAAGGCTGCCTCCAGATCGGCCTGCGCGGCCGGATCCAGACTGCCGTGTTTCTTCCAGTTATGCTCGTAAGCGCCGGACATGATGATGGCGCGGGCCACCAGATCGGCATCGTCGGAAATCAGGATGCCACCCTCGCCCGCGTTCAGGAGCTTGTAGCTCTGGAACGAAAAACAGCCCATCTTGCCGATGCTGCCGATGATCTTGCCATGCCATGTGGTGCCCAGGGAATGGGCCGCATCCTCGATCACCGGGACCCCTGCCGCGTCAGACAGCGCCATGATCGCATCCATGTCGGATGTGTGCCCGCGCATATGGCTGATCATCACGGCCTGCACGTCGGGCAGCTTGGCCGCGAAATCGGCCATGTCGATGCGGTAATTCTCGCCCACCTCGCACAGGACCGGGACGCAATCGGCATGCACGATGGACGAGGGCACGGCAGCAAAGGTAAACGCCGGGATCAGCACCTTTGCCCCCCGTGGCAGGTCCAGCGCCTTGAGCGACAGGAACAACGCGGCGGAGCAGGAGGAGACCGCCAAAGCATAGCGCACGCCCATCATCGCCGCGAACTCCCGTTCCAGAAGCGCCACCGGCGACGCCTCGGTCGAGGTGTAACGGAACAGGTCCCCCGTTTGCAGCAGGCGTTCGATCTCGGCCCGGGCCGCGGGCGGGATGGGTTCCGCGTCATAGGTGTTGGGGGGAAGGGCGGCAGGGGTATCGAGCGACATGCGTTTCGGCTTTCCTGAATACTCTTTTCAGGATTTCTAAACGATTATCGCTGTCACTCAAGCCCCAAATGCGCGCAAGGCGGGTTTCTGTCTCAGATCCCTAGACGGTCGCGCAGGGAATACCATGTCATCGCCAGGACCAGCAGCGGGTTGCGGAAGGCCGCGCCACCGGGGAAGGGCGTGGTCGGAATGCGCGCCATGGTGTCGAAGCCTTCGGCCTGCCCGCCGATGGCCTTGGCCATGAGATAGCCCGCATGGGTCGCGGTGCCGACACCGTGGCCGGAATAGCCCGACGCGGACAGGATATTGGGCGCCACCCGGGCCAGATAGGGCAGGCGTTTCATGGTGATGGCCAAAGTGCCGCCCCAGGCGTAATCCAGACGGATATCCGCCAGATGCGGAAAAATCTCGGACATCGGCTTGCGCACCAGTGCCGCGATGTCGCGCGGGAAACGGTAGCCATAGGATTCCCCGCCCCCGAACAAAAGCCGCTTGTCCGCACTCAGGCGGAAGTAATTGACCACGAATTTGCTGTCCGCCACCGCCACGTCGCGGGTCAGCACGCGGCCGGCGTCATCGCCCAGCGGTTCGGTCGCCACGATGAAATTGTTGATGGGCATCACCCGCGCGGCCACCTTGCGGTTCAACCCGCCAAGGTATCCGTTGCAGGCCAGGATCAGGTGATCCGCCTCGATCCGTCCCTGTCCGGTCTGCACGGCGATCCTTGCGCCCTCGGTGATGTGATGCACATGGCTGTTCTCGAAGATCCGCACCCCCGCCGCCACCGCCGCACGGGCCAGTCCCAGCGCGAAGTTCAGCGGATGCAGATGCGCGGCCCCCATGTCCAGCACCCCGCCTTTATAGACGGGCGAGGGGCAGAGCGCGTGGCAGGCCGCCGCGTCCAGCGCCTCGATCCCGGCGTAGCCATAATCGCGCTGCAAGAGATCCGCATAGCGGTGCAGGTCATCCACCTCGCGCGGGGAAAATCCGGTCCAGGCGACGCCGGGTTTCAGATCGCAGTCGATCCCATGCCGCGCGATCAGCCCCTTGACCAGATCCTTGGCCTCCTCGCCCAGATCCCACAATTGCCGCGCCGCAGGCTTGCCCAGCATCTTCTCAAGGCTGGCCTGATCCTGTCGCTGTCCCGATCCCAACTGCCCGCCATTGCGCCCCGAGGCCCCGAAGCCCACGCGATGCGCCTCCAGCAGCACCACGTCAAAGCCCGCTTCCGCCAGATGGAGCGCCGCCGAGAGACCCGTGTAGCCCGCGCCCACGACGCAGACATCGGCCCGCGCCGTGCCTTTCAACGCCGGGTGACGCGGGGCGTCATGGGCGGTGGCGGCATACCAGCTTGGCGGATACTCGCCCTGACGGTCATTGGAAAATAGCAGGTTCATGGCGCCCCTCCTGTTCTGGTGACGGACGTTCTGTTTCTTTTTGCGGAAAATATCCCGGGGGGCGGCCGCAGGCCGGGGGGCAGCGCCCCCCAGCGCCCGCGATCACACGTTCAACAGCAGATGTTCCCGCTCCCACGGGCTGATGACTTGCAGGAATTCTTCGTATTCCGTGCGCTTCACGATGGAATAGACGCGGGCGAAATCAGGGCCCAGCACCTCGTGCAGGTCCTTGGCCTCCTCGAACAGGTCCAGCGCATCGCCCATCACGCGGGGGATATCGCCCTCGCCCTCATAGGCGTCGCCCTTGAACTGCTTTTCGGGCCAGATTTCCTGCATCATGCCCAGATAGCCGCAGGCCAGACTTGCGGCGATGCCCAGATAGGGGTTGCAATCCATGCCCGCCAGACGGTTTTCCACCCGGCGCGCGGCGGGGCTGGACAGGGGCACGCGGATGCCGGTCGTGCGGTTGTCGCGGCCCCATTCCAGATTGATGGGCGCGGCATGGCCCACCACATAGCGGCGATAGCTGTTCACATAGGGCGCCAGCACCGCGATCGCCGAGGGCAGGTGTTTCTGCATGCCGCCGATGAAGTGGAAAAACGCATCCGTCTCGCCGCCCTGCGGGCCGGAGAAAAGGTTCTGCCCCGTTTCCATGTCAAGAACGGAGTGGTGGATATGCATGGCGCTGCCGGGTTCATCGGCAATGGGTTTGGCCATGAAGGTGGCAAAGCAATCGTGGCGCAGCGCGGCTTCGCGGATCAGGCGTTTGAAATAGAACACCTCATCGGCCAGCTTGATCGGATCGCCATGCAGCAGGTTGATCTCCAGCTGCCCGGCGCCGCCTTCCTGGGTGATGCCGTCGATCTCGAAACCCTGAGCTTCGGCGAAATCATAGATGTCGTCGATCACGGGGCCGAATTCATCCACGGCGGTCATCGAATAGGCCTGACGCGCGGCGGCGGGACGGCCCGAGCGGCCCATCATCGGTTCGATCTTCTTGGCCGGGTCCAGATTGCGCGCAACCAGATAGAATTCCATCTCGGGGGCGACGACGGGTTCCCATCCCTGTTTGTGATAAAGGTCGATCACGCGCTTGAGCACGTTGCGCGGGGCGAAGGGGATCGCGTTGCCCTTGCGGTCATAGGCGTCGTGGATCACCTGAAGGGTCCAGTCGCCGGTCCAGGGCGCAGCGGTGGCGGTGCTCATGTCGGGGCGCAGGATCATGTCGCGCTCGATGAAGCCTTCGGCACCTGCCGCCTCGCCCCAGTCGCCGGTGATGGTCTGGTAGAAGATCGAATCCGGCAGGTGGAAGTAATCCTGCCGCGCGAATTTGCTGGCAGGCACCGCCTTGCCGCGCGCGATGCCGGGCAGGTCCGAGATGATGCATTCCACCTCGTCCAATCGTCGGTTTTCCAGAAACAGGCGCGCGGCCTCGGGCAGGTGGTCGGTCCAGTCTTTCATCTCATGCGGTCCTTTTGAGGAAGGCCGCCATGCGGTCAGCAAAGCGGGCGGAATCCAGCGGCGCGTCCAGCTTGTCGCGGGCGGCGGCGATCTGGTCTGCGGGCACGACACCGGGGGCGCGGTGGGTGATCAGCCCGTCAAGCAGCGGTTTGCCGAATTCCGGATGGGGTTGGATGGTCAGGATGGTGTCGCCATAGGCAAGCGCGGCATTGGCGCAGAAATCGTTGGAGGCCAGCACCTTTGCGCCTTCGGGCAGGACCGTGACCTGATCCTGATGCCAGGCGTTCAGGGTCATGATCTCGTCCCCGAAATCGTAATTGGTGGGGCCTACGGCCCAGCCGCCGGCGAATTTCTCGACCTTGCCGCCAAGGGCCTGGGCGATGATCTGATGGCCGAAGCAGACGCCGATCAGCGGTTTGCCCGCATCGCGTATGGCGCGGATCAGGTCTTCCAGCGGGGGAATCCAGGGATGATCCTCGTAGGCGCCGTGTTTGGAGCCGGTGATCAGCCAGCCATCGGCATCATCCGGGCCTGCGGGGAATTGGCCATCCACCACGTTGAAGGTGACGAAGTCGAAGCCGTGCCCGCCCAGAAGGCGCGCGAACATGTCGGAGTAATCGCCAAGCGCGCCCCTGACCTCGTCAGGGGAATGGCCGGTTTGCAGGATGCCGATTTTCATGGAACACCAGTTTTGGAATGGTCGTCATGGTAGCCAAGCCCCCGTGTCACGGCAAGGGGGGCAGGGCAAGGGGGGGCGGGCAAGACCGCCCCCCGATCCCATGGCGTCAGACGGTGTCGAGATAGATCTCGACCCGTTCTTCGGGGGTCAACTCGCCCATGTAATGCAATTCCTGCCGTTTGGTCAGCACGAAGTTGCGGATCAGTTCGGGGGCGAAGATGCCGGCGATTTCGGGACTTGTCTCGAAGGTGTTGATCGCATCGACCCATGTGGTGGGCACCTGCGGCAGGTCCAGCGCATAGGCGTTGCCGGTGATGGGGGCGGGTGGTTCGGCCTGTGCCTCGATCCCGTTCAGCGCGGCCCCCAGGATGGCGGCCAGCATCAGATAGGGGTTCACGTCGCCGCCAGCCACGCGATGCTCGATCCGCCGGGCGCGGCTGCTGCCGGACGGAATACGCACCGCCGCCGTGCGGTTCTCATAGCCCCAGCAGATGCCGGTCGGGGCATGGGCGTCGGGCACAAGGCGGTCATAGCTGTTCCAGTGCGGGGCGAAGATCAGCGTCGAGCCGGACATGGCGTTCAGGCAGCCAGCCACCGCATGGCGCAACTTTTCTGTGCCCAAAGGCCCGCCATCATCAAAAATGTTGCGTCCTTCTGCGTCCAGAACCGAGAAATGTGTGTGAAGGCCGGAGCCTGCGTAATCCTCATAGGGCTTGGCCATGAAGGAGGCGGCAAAGCCGTGCCGCCGCGCCAGACCCTTGACCAGCATCTTGAAAAGCCAGGCATCGTCGGCGGCGCGCAGGGCGTCGTCGCAATGCATGAGGTTGACTTCGAACTGGCCCAGACCTGCCTCGGAAATGGCGGTGTCGGCGGGGATGTCCATCTCCTCGCAGGCCTCGTAAAGGTCGGTGAAGAAGGTATCGAAGGCATCCAGCGCGCGGATCGACAGGGTTTCCGCCGCCTTGCGCCGCTTGCCCGAGCGCGGGCTGACCGGAACCTGCAACTTGCGGCCCGAGTCGTCGATCAGGAAGAATTCCAGTTCGACCGCGACCACGGGGGTCAGGCCATGGGCCTTGTAGCGGTCCACCACGGCGCGCAGGGCGTGGCGGGGATCGCCCTCATAGGGGCGGCCATCCTCGCGGAACATCCAGATCGGCAGCAGCGCCGTCGGCGCCTCCAGCCAGGGCATCGGCATGAAGCCACGCTCGGTCGGTTTCAGCACGCCGTCGGCATCGCCGGTTTCAAACACCAGAGGGCTGTCATCGATATCCTCGCCCCAGATATCGAGGTTCAGCACGGAAAGCGGAAAGCGCGTCCCCTCGTCCACCACCTTGTCGGCATAGCGCGTGGGCACGCGCTTGCCGCGCGCCTGGGCGTTCAGATCGGCGGCGGCCACGCGGATCGTGCGCACCTCGGGGTGCTTTCTCAGCCAGTTCTTCATCGTCTCACCTGACGGGTTGAGGGCTGGCATGCATCGACAGGGCGCGATTGCCGCGTCCCGACGATATCAGGTCCATGCCCTTGGTCCTTTGTTTATGATCAAATTTCACGAGATAGGTTGTAGCTGCCCGCCGCATCAGAAAAAGCGGATCGGATCACACCCAAATAATTTGATCAAAATATTGATACTACCGGATCAGATTCGGACGCAAGCGAATTTTGCGACGTTGTTCGGGCGGCAGGTGGCGGTTCAGGTGGCGGTTGACCAGCCCGAAGAGGCCGATGATGGCCAGTGTCAGCAGGATGAAATAGCCCGCAAGGATCGGGTAGGGCACGAAGGGGTTGAAGGTCTGATCCGCGAAATACCGCGCGTAGTAAAGCGCGTCGCCCTTTTGCTGCTGCGCGGGAAAGCCCGAAAAGAACACCAGCGTCGTGGCGTGGAACAGGAAGATCGCCTCGTTCGTGTAGCCGGGCCAGGCCAGCCGCAGCATGGTGGGCCAGATGATCCGGCGAAAGCGCGGCCAGCCCGACATGCCGTAGGCATCCGCCGCCTCGACATCGCCGCGCGGGATGGATTTCAGCGCGCCATAGAAAATCTCGGCCGAATAGGCGGCGGTGTTGAAGAACAGCACCACCAGCGCGCCCAGCCAGGCCGAACTGAACGGGTCAAAGACCGGATGCACGGATTTCAGGCTGAGGAACAGGAAATAGGCGAAGAAGAACTGGATGAAGAGAGGCGAGCCGCGAAAGATGAAGATGAACCATTCGGACGGCTTGCGGATGACCCGCGCGCGGGCACCCTTGCCCAGGGCCAGCGCGGTGGCCAGAAAGAACCCCGCCGCCAGCGCCAGCACGCCGAAATAGACGTTCCAGATCAGCCCCGAGCCGATCAGCGTGAATTGCTGGCAGAGCGTGAAATCCGAGCGCGGCAGCAGCCGTTCGCCATATCCGAGGCTGCGCAGCCCGTAATCCGTGACGGTCTGGAGGCAGCTCATGTTTCGGCCCTTCGCTGGGCTTCGCCGCCCGTGGTGGCCTGCCCGAGCGTGAGCCGCGCCATGAGGCGGTCCAGCACGACCTCGGACACACGGGTGAAGGCAAGGTAGAAGACCAGCAGGACAAGGAAATACCACATGCGCCAGTCGCCATGCGGGTAATCGGTGAAGCGCGGTGTCTTGGAGCCGCCCAGTTCACGCGCCCAGTAGACGATATCCTCGACCCCCAGCAGGAACAGCAACGGCGTGGATTTGATCAGCACCATCCAGAGATTCGACAGGCCCGGCAGGGCATAGACCCACATCTGCGGCACGACGATGCGCCGGAATGTCTGGCGCTGCGACATGCCATAGGCCTCGGCGGTTTCAAGCTGGCTGCGGGGCACGGCGCGCATGGCTCCGTAGAGGACATTGGCGGCAAAAGCCCCGAACACGATGGCGAAGGTGAAGGCGGCGACGAAGAAGCTGTAGGTCTTGTGGACCCATTGCGGCGAGGTGCCCAGCGGCACCTTGGCCGCCTGACAGACGATGAAGTCATTGCCCTGCCGGATCGCCTGATCCCAGTCGGGGCAGACCCATTGGTGCTTGAGATATTCCAGCCCCTGATCCAGTGCGATTACGAAGAACAGGAAAAAGGCGATGTCGGGCACGCCGCGCACGATGGCGATATAGGTCTTGCCGACAAGGCTGAGCGGGGCAAAGCGCGACCGCGCGGCCGAGGCGCCTGCAAAGCCGAAGGCCAGCGCCGCGGGCGCGGTGATCGCCAGCAGCAGCAGCACGGTGCCGAAAGCCCAGTAGAAATTCAGGTGTTTTCCGGTCGTCAGATAGCAGGCCATCCATGGCAGATCGGACAGCGTGGCTGGATCTGTGCAGAAACTGAACATGACGGGCCCTGACGCGGAGGTGCGGATTGAGTATTTGCAGCAAGATGAAGCAGGGGGCGCCGCGCATCCGTGGCGGCGTCCCCTGTCAGGCGTGGATCAGAAGGTTGCGGCGTCTTCGCCGAACCATTTGGTGATCAGCGTGTTCAGCGTGCCGTCATCCTTCATCGACTGGATGGCCGCGTCGAATTTCGCGCGCAGCTCGGTGTCGCTTTCGCGCAGGCCGATGCCGATGCCGCCGCCCAGCTGGACATCCTCGCCCACGAAGCTGAGTTCGCCGCCCGATTCCTCGACGATCGGGATCAGGTAATCCTTGTCGGCAAAGACGGCATCCGCCTCGCCGTTGCGCACCGAGGCGACGGTTTCTTCAGGCGTGGCGAATTCCAGCAAGGTGGCCCCGCTGGCCGCGACATGGCCGGCCTGAATGGTCGAGGCCTGTGCCGACACGACAGCGCTGGTCACGTCGATATCCGCGGTCAGGCCGACATAGGCCGATGCTGCGGGGGGGAAGTAGTTTTGCGTGAAATCAATCACTTCATCGCGTTCGGCGGTGATGCTCATGCCCGCGATGATGGTGTCGTAGTTGCCCGACACGAGGTTGGGGATGATGCCGTCCCAATCGGTGGTGACCCATTCGCAGGTCAGCTCGGCCCGCTTGCACAGCTCGTCACCGACCTCGCGCTCGAAGCCGTCAACCTCGCCCTTGTCGTTGAGGAAGTTGTAGGGAGGGTAGGCGCCTTCGGTGCCCATGCGGATGGTCTGGCTTTGGGCCAGCGCCATCCCTGTGGTCAGGGCCAGTGCGGCGGTGGTCAGGATCAGTGTCTTCATTGTCATCAACTCCTAGTGAAGGGGGTAACAGGCACGCAAACAGGATACTGGTCAGGAAAGGGGAACGCCGGTCAGGCCGGGACCGAGGCGGACAGGAATTGTTGCAGCCGTTCTGTCTTGGGCGCGCTGAACAGGGTGGCGGGCGGTCCCTGTTCCTCGATCCGGCCCAGATGCAGAAAGACCACATGATCCGAGACATCGGCGGCCATGCGCATGTCATGGGTCACGATCATCATCGTGCGCCCCTCGGCGGCCAGATCCTTGATGACCTTGACCACTTCCTGCTCCAGTTCCGGATCAAGCGCCGAGGTGGGTTCGTCGAACAAGAGCGCCTCGGGCTCCATGCACAGGGCGCGGGCGATGGCGGCGCGCTGCTGCTGGCCGCCCGACAACTGCGCGGGATAGGCGTCGCATTTGTCGCCGATGCCGACCTTGTCCAGATAGCGGCGGGCGGATGCCTCGACCTCGGCCCGGTCGCGCTTGAGCACCGTCACGGGCGCTTCCATCACGTTTTGCAGGATCGTCATGTGGGACCACAGGTTGAACTGCTGGAACACCATGGACAGATTGGTGCGGATACGCAGCACCTGCCCCGGATCGGCCGGATGGCGGTTCAGCCCCGTGCCCCGCCAGCGCACGGGTTCGCCCTTGAACAGGATCTCGCCCTGCTGGCTGTCCTCAAGCAGATTGGCGCAGCGCAGCAGCGTCGATTTGCCGGAACCGGAGGAGCCGATCAGCGAGACCACATCGCCGCGCCGGGCCGAGATGTCCACGCCCTTGAGCACTTCGAGCGCGCCATAGGCTTTGTGCAGATTGCGGATCTCGATGACAGGCGGGGCGTCGGTCAAGGGGGCGTCCATTGTTCAGGGCGGGTTCATCGTGATGTTAGCGTCACAATAGGGCGGAAAAAATGGCCTATTGCAACTTCCAAAACGGAAGAATTCGCGCCGTGGCGGGCGAAATGACCCTTGGTCAAGCCCGGAACGGAGGCTGGTTCACGCCACCGGCGCGTCCGGCGTGGGCACGGACAGATAGGCGCTGACAGGGATCTGGACGAGGCCGCGCAGCATCAGGGCGGCGCGCGTGTCCGCATCCAGCCCGGCGATGGCGGTTGCGATGGCGGCGGCCAGGGGCGCGGGGTCAGCGTGGCGCGCGGTGATATAGGGCAGGCCGGGGGTGGGGGCGGTGCGGTCCAGCACCCGCAACCGGGCGGTGGCGGGATCATGGCGACGGGCCAGTTCCCATGTCACGGCGTCGATGGCGGCCATGGCGGCGCGGCCTTCGGCCACGGCGCGCAGCGCGGCACGGTGCGATCCGGTGGCCGATGGCCGTGTCAGGCGCAGGTTATGCGCGGCAAAATAGGTGGCCGGCGCGGCCCAGCCCGATTGCGATCCGCCCTCGTTATAGGCGAAGATATCGCCAGCGAAATCAGACAGTTGTGCGCGGTCGTCTTGTGCGTTCACGACCAGAACGCTGCAATAATGGCCCGGCGCGCAGCCGGGCAGGCCGAAATCCGGCGTTCCGACCAGCGTCACCCTGTCATGCAGGCGGGTGCGGAACGGCATCCCGCAGGTCTGCGACAGCAGCAGGTCGGGCCGCTGCCAATGGTCCATGTAATCGGTGAACCCACGTGTCAGCGCGGCAGGGCCATGGCCCAATGCGCCGCGGATCGCCTGCCAATATGTATCCGTCGCGGCCCGCAGTTCGGGCCAGTCATACATCGGCAGGCTGGCGATCATCCGCGCGCCTGTATCCGTTGGCGCGCCACGGCGCTGTCCTGATCAGAGACCCCCAGCATGGACGAGACCATGCGGACCAGCGCATCCTCGGCCCCGTCGCGGGCCCCATCGGCCAGCGCCACCTGCCACAGCGCCTCGATCACGGCGAGACGATCCTCATAGGGGACGGCGTCCTTGATCGCGCGGGTGAAGCGCACGGTATCGGGTGCCTCGCTTTCCAGCACCTCTGCCTCTTTTCGCAGCGCAATGGTGGCGTGCGGGGCAAGACCATAGCGCTGCATCAGGATGCGGTCGATTCTGTGCAGTTCGGTTTCGGCATAGTCGCCATCGGCGCGGGCGATCCGCACCAGCAGCGCGCCAAGCGCCAGACGCGCATCCGCATCGGGCAGCGGGCGATCTGGGCTGGATTGGGTCAGGCGTTTCAGAAGATCGGCAAACATCGGGGCGGTCTTTCTTTTGGCATGATGCGGCAGAGGCCGCGTTGACCCCTAAGGATGAGGCGTATGGTGCACAGGTCAACCGCTCTCGGCGCGGGCGCGGGTCAGGGCTGCGTGAAGATCCGCCTCGTCCAGACCCAACATGACGCGGGTGGTGTGGATTTCCTCGATCTCTTCGACATGGGGCATGCCATCGGCCAGCATCACCTCGCACAGCGCCTCGAGCGCGGAGAGGCGATGCGCGTGATCCAGTTCCGCGCGGATCAGTTCGGCGAACGCATCGGTATGCGGCGCGCGGGCGTCCAGCTTTTCGCAGGTGGCGCGCATCTTGGCCGCCGCGACCGGGTTCAGGCCGAACAGCCGTGCCAGCAGGCGGTCGATGCGCTGAATCTCGGTCAGTTTGTAGCTGTGATCGGACTTGGCCACCCGCACCATCAGCGCGCCAAGCGCCAGTTGCGCGTCCGGTTGCGGCAGCGGCACCTCATGGCTGGAGCGGAAGGATCTGAGCAGTTTTCCAAGCATGCGGCGAGAGTATCGCGCGCCTGTCAGCGTGCCAAGATACCGCCCTGCGGTTGAGTGGTGACTGTTGCATTCTGCCCATGACGGCAGCGCGCGAATAGAGGATATCATCCACCGCGATCCCGCCCGGATCGGTGTTCAGCACCACAAGCCCCGCGATGGCGGGTGCGCCGCTGGCGGTGCCGAAGCCCAACGCGGTGAGCCCGCTGGACAGCCCTGTGACGGGGCGGGCCAGAACATGGCCGTCGCGGCCCAGCACGATCACCTCGACCGTGCCGCGCGGGGCGGGGCGCGTGCCCAGCGGATCGGCGTAATCGGCATGGACCAGCAGGCCCACCGCGGCCTGATCGTGATCGAACAGGATCGCCAGCGACCCCTCGCCACGTCCCGACAGGGCCGCAAACCCGTCTGGCCCGATGGGAAAGACCGCGTTCGATCCAAAGCCGCGATGCTGCGCGATGGCGATGCCCTGATCCGGCGGGCCTGTCTCAAGCTGCAAGGGGGGCAAGGCGCGGGCGGTGGCGAGCGTGTCGAAACGCGCCCCCGTCTGCTGCGTCAGGATGGCGGGGGATTGTCCGGTGAAATGGCTGGCGACCCGGATGCCATCGCCGCGATGGGGGGCAGACAGAAGATGGCCCGGTTCGGGGCGGGCGGGCCATGCCTCGAACCCTTCGATCCGGTCAAGTTCCTGTCGCAGCACCTCATAGGGGCGAGGCAGGATGGAGTCGGCTTGGGCCGGGCCGCCCGCCCAGATCGCGGTGCAGAAGATCAGCGCGGCCACGCCGCACCGACGCGCGATTGCGGAATAATAGCGCAGGTTGCACAGGCTTGTCACATTCGCTCCTCAAATTCACCCTTTTGCGGTGCCAGCGTGGTGCGATGTTACAGCGCGAAGGGACAGTCTGCCATGACCAGCGCCTCGGAACCGACGGGTTACCATATCGCGGGCACTGCCGAAGCGGTGGCCGGGCCTTTGCGGCATGAGGCGCTGTCCTTCGATTGGGACGGCGACGATCTGGACCCGCTGCGGCGGATGATGTCGCGCAAGGGTGTGGATCTGGAAACGGCGGCACAGGTGTTTTTCAAAGGCTTGCCAGAACGTTACAACATGATTGCCAAGACTGACCTGCTGCCGCAGGTGCAGGCGCGCTGCAATCTTCTGGACAGTATCCACCGGCGCATTGCCTGTGGCTTCTACCTGCCCGATCCCGAGCGCGGTCTGGGCCATGCACGCGGGCAGATGCAGCTCTGGATCGAGCGTCAGCGGGTGGACGGGACGGCCGGACGATCGGGCCGCTGGGTGTTTGACAACAGCCTGCTGGACATTCAGGTGACAGGGCCCGCCCGCCCCATCATCGTGCAGCGCCCGGTCGAACCTGCGGCACTGGACAGCCTGTGGAAGCGCCTTGCGCGGATGCTGCGGCGCGAGCGTCAGATCAAGCCACCCTGCGAGTTGGAGAACTGAGGCCGCACAGCCTCAGACCAGACGCGAGGTTTCCACGGCGGCGCGCACGAAATCGGCGAAAAGCGGATGCGGCGCGAAGGGTTTCGACTTCAGCTCGGGGTGGAACTGCACGCCGATGAACCACGGGTGATCCTTCCATTCCACGATCTCTGGCAGGCTGCCATCGGGGGACATGCCCGAAAATTGCAGCCCGCAGCTTTCCAGTTTTTCGCGGTAGCGGATATCCACCTCATAGCGGTGGCGGTGGCGTTCCTCGATCGTGGTGGTGCCGTAGACGCGCGCCACCAGTGACCCCGGTGCCAGAGTCGCGTCATAGGCGCCCAGACGCATGGTGCCGCCCTTGTCGTCACCCAGTTTGCGTTCGACCTTGTGGTTGCCCTGCACCCATTCCTTGAGGTGATAGACCACAGGTTCAAACCGCTTCTTGCCGGATTCGTGGTCGAACTCCTCGGACCCGGCGGTGGTCAGGCCCGCCACATTGCGCGCGGCCTCGATCACGGCCATCTGCATGCCCAGACAGATGCCCAGATAGGGGATGTTGCGGGTGCGGGCGAATTCGGCGGCCTTGATCTTGCCCTCTGTGCCGCGCTCGCCAAACCCGCCAGGCACCAGAATGGCGTGGAAACCCTCCAGATACGGGGCGGGGTCCTGGGTGTCGAAAATCTCGGCATCGACCCAATCCACATTGACCTTGACCCGGTTGGCCATGCCGCCATGGGTCAAAGCCTCCTTGATGGATTTATAGGCATCCTCAAGCTGGGTGTATTTGCCCACGATGGCCACGTTCACCGCGCCATCGGTATTGTGGATGCGGTCCACCACATCCTCCCACACGGTCAGGTCGGGGCGCGGGGCGGGGCTGATCTGGAACGCGTCAAGCACGGCCTGATCCAGACCTTCGCGGTGATAGGCCAGCGGCGCCTCATAGATCGAATTCAGGTCATAGGCGGCAACAACCGCCTCTTTGCGGACGTTGCAGAACAGCGCGATCTTCTCGCGTTCCTTTTCCGGGATCGGATGTTCCGACCGGCAGACAAGGATATCGGGCGCGATACCGATGCTTTGCAATTCCTTGACCGAGTGCTGGGTGGGTTTCGTCTTCAACTCGCCACTCGCCGCCAGATAGGGCAGCAGCGTCAGATGCATGAAGATGCACTGGCCGCGCGGGCGGTCATGGGAAAACTGGCGGATCGCCTCGAAGAACGGCAGGCCCTCGATATCGCCGACGGTGCCGCCGATCTCGCACAGCATGAAATCGACCTCGTCGGAGCCTACCGCCAGGAAATCCTTGATCTCGTTGGTGACATGCGGGATCACCTGAATGGTCTTGCCCAGGTAATCGCCACGACGTTCCTTTTCCAGCACGTTGGAATAGATGCGCCCGGAACTGACCGAGTCGGTCTTGCGCGCGGCCACGCCGGTGAAGCGCTCGTAATGGCCAAGGTCCAGATCGGTTTCCGCGCCGTCATCTGTCACGAACACCTCTCCATGCTCGAAAGGCGACATCGTGCCGGGATCGACGTTCAGATAGGGGTCCAGCTTGCGCAACCGCACGGAAAAGCCGCGCGCCTGCAACAGTGCGCCCAAAGCCGCCGAAGCCAGACCCTTGCCCAGCGACGATACAACCCCGCCCGTGATGAAAATATAGCGTGCCATCGGTTGGCGTCCCCCGTCGTTCAGGCTGCGTCTCTCAGCGAATTAGCGCCTTTTGCGGATGTCTCCGACCGCAGCACCACGGGATTTGACCCATAGAGGATTCGCGGACAAAAGGCAAGCTGGCCGCAACATGATGTTGCGGCGAGCGATGGTGTCTCAATCCCTTGTGGATCAGTCGGCGCGCGGCACCAGCGGGGCGTTGTCGCCAGCGGGCGGGGGCAGCAGATCGCCTGCCGGCACCGCCGGATCGGCCGCCGGGGCCGACCTTTCGGTCCCGATGCGGTCCAGCACCGAAGAGCCTGCCGATTTCTGCGCCGCGATGATGGTCAGCGTGATCGAGGTGCAGATGAAGGCAATCGCCAGAACCCATGTCACCTTGGCCAGCGCGGTCGCCGCCGAGCGGCCCGACATCACGCCGCCACCGCCGCCACCCATGCCAAGACCGCCGCCCTCGGACCGCTGCATCAGCACGACGCCGATCAGCGCCAGCGCCAGAAGAAGGTGGATGATGAGGATGACGTTTTCCATGGACGATCGCCTGACTGGTCTGGGTGGGCCGTGTTCTGCCGTGCTATCTAGGCAATTTGATCACGCGGGGCAACCCGCGAAACGGGGCGGCCTCATGTCCTGCCTGGCAAGCGGTGCAGAAAGCGGTGTGATTGGGGGGGTGCCCTCCAGTTTCCGGTTTCATGTGGCCGCATGGGTCGATATGAAGGCGCGGGTTTGATCCAGCAAAGAAGGACTCGCAATGGCGAACGTGGTGGTAGTCGGGGCCCAATGGGGCGATGAGGGCAAAGGCAAGATCGTCGATTGGCTGTCCGAGCGCGCCGATGTGATCGCGCGCTTTCAGGGCGGACACAATGCGGGCCACACGCTGGTCATCGACGGCAATGTCTTCAAACTGGCGATCCTGCCCTCGGGCATCGTGCGCGGCGGCAAGCTGAGCGTGATCGGCAATGGCGTGGTGCTGGACCCCTGGCATCTGGTCAAGGAGATCGCCAGCCTGCGCGAGCGTGGCGTCTCGATCACCCCGGAAACCCTGATGATCGCGGAGAATACCCCCCTGATCCTGCCCTTCCATGGCGAGTTGGACCGCGCGCGGGAAGAGGCTGTGGGTGTGGCCAAGATTGGCACCACCGGGCGCGGCATCGGCCCCGCCTATGAGGACAAGGTCGGTCGTCGCGCCATCCGCGTGGCCGATCTGGCCGATTCCGCCACGCTGGAAAGCCGCGTGGACCGTGCTCTGGTGCACCACGATGCGCTGCGCCGGGGTCTGGGGATGGAACCGGTGGACCGCGCCGCGCTGATCAAGGCGCTGGCCGAGATCGCGCCTGCGGTGCTGGAATACGCCGCGCCCGTCTGGAAAGTGCTGAACGACAAGCGCAAGGCGGGCAAGCGCATCCTGTTCGAGGGGGCGCAGGGGGCGCTTCTGGATATCGACTTCGGCACCTATCCCTATGTCACCTCGTCCAATGTCATCGCGGGGCAGGCGGCCACGGGCGTGGGCCTTGGGCCGGGGGCGATTGATTTCGTGCTGGGTATCGTCAAGGCCTATACGACCCGCGTGGGCGAAGGCCCGTTCCCGGCGGAACTGCATGACGCGGACGGAGAACGTCTGGGCGAGCGCGGGCATGAATTCGGCACCAATACCGGGCGCAAGCGCCGCTGCGGCTGGTTCGATGCGGTGCTGGTGCGCCAGACCTGCGCGACATCGGGCGTCAACGGGATCGCCCTGACCAAGCTGGACGTGCTGGACGGGTTCGAGACGCTGAAGATCTGCGTCGGTTACGAACTGGACGGCGCGCGGATCGACTATCTGCCCACCGCCGCCGATCATCAGGCGCGCTGCAAGCCCATCTACGAGGAATTGCCGGGCTGGAGCGAATCGACCGAAGGCGCGCGCAGCTGGGCCGACCTTCCTGCGGCGGCGATCAAGTATGTCCGCCGCGTCGAGGAGTTGATCGACTGCCCTGTCGCGCTACTGTCCACCTCACCCGAGCGGGAGGATACGATCCTCGTGACCGACCCGTTCGAGGATTGAGACATACAGACGGGGAAAGCCCATGGCGCTGAGTTACAAGGCCCGCCGTCGCTGGTCACTGGTGATCCTGCTGATCGGTCTGCCGGTCTATATCACCGTGGCGGTGAACGTGGTCGAGATGTTCGACCGCCCGCCGCTATGGCTGGAACTGCTGATCTTTGTGGGTTTGGGCTTCTTGTGGATGATGCCCTTCAAATTCGTGTTCCGCGGTATCGGTCAGGCCGACCCGGACGCGCCGCGGGACAGCGATAAGGGCTGACCGACGCCGACGCGCGGACATGACAAAGGGCGACCGAAGCGGTCGCCCTTTTTTCGTTCGGGATCGTTGGACAGGGTTTAGCCCGCGCGGCGGGCGGCGGGTTTGAAGCCGATATCCTCGGCCGCGGTGAAGCGCCCGCCCCGGATCTTCTGGATCTTGCCCTGACGCAGCAACTGGCCGAAAGCGCGCAGACCGTCCTCGCGGCTGAGCGACGAGGACGCACCCTGACGGGCCTTGCTCATCAGTTGCGGGCGCGAGAATTCGGCCTGTCCCTCCACATGCACAAGATAGGCCGCGGCGGCCTCCAGCACGTCGGGCAGGGCGGTTGCCGCCATCTTGCGGGCGAAATCGGCAAACTCGCCCTCGGCCACGGCCGGGGCGGCAGGACTGGTGGCGGGCGCTTCGGCCTCGTCCGCGGTGGGGGCAAGCGACACCCGGCGCGGCCGCACGGGCGAGGCGGTGCGATCCATCTGCAGATCGACGCGCTGCTCGGCCACCAGCTTGAGCGGCGCGGGGCGCGTCTCGGCAGGGCGCGGCGTGGCAGAGGCGGTCTCACCCACCGGGCGGCGCGGGCGCACCACGCTGGCCAGATCATCGCGGAACGCATTGGCCGCAGGATCGCGGACGGGGATGTTGCCTGCCGACTGTTCGGCCTTGGTCGCGGCCACGGCGGCGCGCAGATGCGCGATGGCATTGCGGCGGCTGGCGCTTTCGGGTTCGGTCATGGCGCTTTCGGCTTTGGCCATCAGGCGCGACATGTCATCCTCGGCGCGGACATTGACCAGTTGCTCGCGCGGATCGCGCAGCACAAGCGGTCTGCTGTCCTGTGCGGCATCTTCCTCATCATCCTCGTCGAAAAGCGAGGTCAGATCATCATCTTCTTCGTCATCGAAGGCACTGGTCGCGCGGGGATCGGCGTGATCCTCGGTGTCGCGGTAGATGTCGACCAGTTCCGCCTCGACGGCGGCCAGCTCGCGGCGCAGGTCGTCTTCTTCCTCGGGGCTGAGGTCGGCATCGGGCCGGATCCGCAACGTATCGGCGCGCGGGGCGGGCGACTCATTCTCGTCAGCGGCAGAGGTCTCGGCCTCGTCCTCATCGGCGGCGACCAATGCGCCGCTCGCGAGGGCGGCTTCGAAATCCTCGCGCTTGATCTTGATGACGCGACCGGACAGGGCGGCAGGGGCCAGATCGTCCTCGTCCACCTGATCCAGAACGATACCGCCCGCGTCGGGCTGATCATTCCCGGCCGTGTCGTCCAACTCGGCATCGGGCAGATCTTCGGCGACCAGATCGTCTTCGGCCAGATCGTCGGCGATCAGTGCCGCATCCAGATCCTGCGCAACGCCCTCATCGGCGTGATCTTCCGCCACATCCTGATCAACCGGCGCTTCTGCGACAGCCTCCGCAGCCTCCGCAGGCTGCGCGTCGCCGGTCAGACGGCTCAGCAGGGCTGCGATCTCGTCGCCATCCTCCTCATCGGTGTCCTGATCGGCGGCAGCGTCCTGGGCCAGGGCGGTCTCGATGCTTGCGGTTGCTTCCGCAAGGAAGCTCTCGGCATGTTCATCCTCGGAATAGGCGTCGGGCGCAGGGGTGGCCGCGGTCTTGGTGACCACGTCGCGGATGCGCTGCAACTTGGCCGCCACGCTGTCCGGATCGGGATGCGGGACAGGGGTCGGTCGCTGCGGCGCGGCGGCGGCAGGCGTCGCCACCTCCTCGGTCGAGAAATCCTCAAGCGAGACGTCTTCCCATTCGTCTGCGGCGGGCGCTTCGGCGGCCGCAGCATTCTCCGTGTCGGACCAGGCCGGGGCTGGCGTCGGTGCGGGCGCTTCGGCCACAGGCTGGGCCACAGGCTGCGCCACGGCGGCCGTCGCAGCGGGTTGGGACAAGGGGGCGGCCTGCGGGGCGGCTTGGGGCGCTGCGGGGGCAGGGGCAAAAGCTGCGGCGGGTTGCGGGGCCAGCGGTGCGGCCACGGCCCCATAAGGTGCGGCGCGCAGCACGATGCTGCCGCGTTCCTCACGCGCCTCGACCCGGCGGGCGATCTCGCGCTCGGCGATGCGGGCCAGCATGTCGGCATCCGGCACCGGCGGTTCCGCGCCGAAATACCGATCCTCCGCGGCGAGATCCCGGAAATACTCCGCAATGGCCTTCATGGTCTCGAAAGAATCGTCGAATCCTTCAAGCGTGCATGAAAATGTTCCATAGGAGACCGTAAGAATCTTGCTGGTGCTCACCATTGGTCACTCGCTTTCTTTTGCCTGTAATCCATGTGTTTACCATGTGATAGGCGTCGAAACCTGAACGAATCTTCGATATTTACCGTATCATTTTGTGTTTACATTGTGATCTGTTTCCTGAAAGGACGTTAATCCCGCCATGCAAGATGTCATTGTCCACGCCGATGAGCCTGTCACCCTGATCGGCGGCGGTCAGACCGATGCCGAGACCCTGGCACAGGTCCTTGGTCTTGGTCCACGGCTGGTTGCCGCAGATGGCGGTGCGACGGCGGCGCTGGCGGCGGGACATGTCCCCGAGGCGGTGATCGGCGATATGGATTCGCTGTCGCCCGCCACGCGCGCCCGGTTGCAGGCGGACAGGATCCACCGGATCGATGAACAGGACAGCACGGATTTCGACAAATGCCTGGTGGCGATCCGCGCACCTGTGGTGCTGGGGCTGGGCTTCACTGGCCCGCGTCTGGATCATCAGATGGCGGCCTTCAACAGTCTGGTGCGCCACTACCGGCAGCGCTGCATTCTTGTCGGCCCGCGCGAGATCGTGATGCTGGCCCCGCCCGCGCTGCGGCTGGATCTGGAGCCGGGGGCGACCGTCTCGCTTTTTCCCATGGGCGCGGTCGAGGCGAAGTCCGAAGGGTTGCACTGGCCCGTCGGGGGCCTGAGCTTCGCGCCCGATGGCCGCGTGGGCACGTCCAATCGCGCGACGGGGCCGATCTGGCTGGCGGTGACCGCGCCCAAGATGCTGCTGTTCCTGCCGCGCGGGGTGCTGGGGCAACTGGTTGCGACCCTGCTGGACCGTCCCTATGGCTGGGATTGAGCCAGCCGGGCGGCATCCCGGCTGAGGTTGCGCTCGCGCATCACGATATAGAGGCCCGAGGCGATCGTGATCGTGATGCCGATGGCGGCCAGACCGTCGGGCAGGTCGCGCCAGATCAGCCAGCCAATCACGGTGGCGAAGGGGATCTCCAGATATTGCATCGGGGCCAATGTCGCGGCGGGGGCATAGCGCAGCGACCATGTCATCAGCAGGTGCCCCACCGTGCCCAGCACACCCACCCCGATGAGCAGGCCCCAGTCGCGGGCATCGGGGATCATCAGGCGCAACTGATCCGGCCCGCTGTCGCTGCTGCCAAAGATCAGCAGCACCGGCAGCAGCACAACGCTGGCCATGACGCCGCTGACCGCCTGCAACCCGATCGGGTCGGTGTCGCGCGCGACCAGCCGGGTGACAAGGATGAAGGCGGCAAAGACCACCGCCACGCCCACGGGCAGCAGGGCGGGCCAGCCGACTTCCGCGAAACTTGGCTGGATCACCAGCAGCGTGCCGATGAAGCCCACGATACAGGCGATCAGGCGGCGGGGGCCGACCTCTTCCTTGAGGATGAGATGCCCCAGCAGCAGCAGCACGAAGGGCATGACGAAGGCGATGGCGATGGCATCGGCCAGCGGCAGGAATGTCAGCGCGCTGAACATCAGCGTGATCCCCGCGATATGCAGCGCGGTGCGCAGGATCACCAGATGCAGCATCCGCCCCTTCAGGCGCCAGACCCGCCCGCCGGTGATCACCAGCGGTACCAGCAGGATCGCCTGCACCGCGAATCGGGCAAAGACCGCCATCATCAGGGGCACGGTTTCGCCAAGGATCTTGGCCACCGCATCGGCCATGGGGGCCACGGCGCAAAAGCCCAGCATCAGCAGGATACCCAGCAGCGGGCGGTCAGGGGGATGAAGGGCGGGGGGCGTGGTCGTTGTCATGCGCGCCACGCTAAAGCATGTTGCGCAAAAGTGGGAACCGGTTTTGCGCGGAAAAACATGCGCAAACACAAAATCTTGGGCGCTTCGGGAATGGCAATCGCAGGCGATGCGCGCTCAGCCGGTTTTCCGCGCGGCCCGCTCCTGCACCCTTTCGCGGTGAAAGATATACAGACCCGACGCCGTGATCACCGCCATGCCTGCGAAGGTCATCGCATTGGGCAGGTCCGAAAAGAACAGCCAGCCAAAGGCGACCGCGCTCAGGATTTCCAGATAATGCAGCGGCGCCACCGTGGCCGAGGGCGCAAAGCGCAGCGCATAGCTGATCATCAGATGCGACAGGGCCGAGGCCGCGCCCACGGCGAAAAGCCATGTCCACTCGATCCCCGCCGGCCAGACCGGGCTGATCGTGGGGATCTCGATACCCATCCCCAGCACCATGAAGGGCAGGCAGATCAGCGCCGCAATGGCCGATGTATGAAACTGCATCGGCACCGGATGCATCTGCCGCGACAGGCTGCGCGTCACCAGCATGTAGAAGGCGAAGAACAGCGCCGTGCCCAGCGGAAACAGCGCCACCAGACCAAAGGCGGCAAGGCTTGGCTGGATCACCAGAAGCGCGCCTGCAAATCCCACCACGCTGGCCCCCAGACGGCGCGGCCCCACTTCCTCGCCATACATGTATTTGCCCAGCAGCAGCAGGATGAACGGCTCCACGAACACGATCACCAGCGCATCGGCGATGGGCATCACCTTCACGGCGGCCACGAAGAAATACGTGGACAGGATCAGGAACAGCGCCCGCAGCACCAGCCGCCCCGCTACCCCCGGCGGCAGGCGCAGCGCATGCCCCATCAACCAGCAGAGCGGCAGCATCAGCGCGCCCTGCACGATGAACCGCGCGGTTGTGATCTGCCCCACCGGGATGGTCTGCGCCGCCAGTTTCGACGCCACATCAATCAGCGGCGCCGTCAGGCAAAAGCCCAGCATCAAGACCACGCCCAGCACGACGCGGTCATTCAGATAGGGAAGGGCAGGCGCGCGGATATCACTCATATCACGGCCTTACCGCGCCTCGCGCGCCCCTGCCATGCCAAAAGCGACGCGCCTTTCATCTTGCCAAAAATACTCAAAATCCCCGGCCTGCGCCCCGCGCATCAGCAGTTGGGCACATTGACTGCCAGCCCGCCAAGGGATGTCTCTTTATACTTCTCGGACATGTCCACGCCGGTCTGGCGCATCGTCTCGATGCAGACATCCAGCGACACAAGATGCTGCCCGTCGCCGCGCATCGCCAAGGACGCCGCCGATACCGCCTTGATGGCACCCAGCCCGTTGCGTTCGATACAGGGCACCTGCACCAGCCCTTTGACCGGGTCGCAGGTCATGCCCAGATGATGTTCCAGCGCGATTTCGGCCGCGTTCTCGATCTGCTCGGGCGTGCCACCCAGAACGGCGCACAGGCCAGCGGCGGCCATGGCGGCGGCGCTGCCCACTTCCGCCTGACACCCGGCCTCGGCCCCCGAGATCGAGGCGTTGTATTTCACCAGCCCCCCGATGGCGGCAGCGGTCAGCAGGAATTCATCCACGCGGGCCGGATTCGCCCCCGGCACATGATCCAGCCAGTAGCGGATCACTGCGGGCATCACCCCCGCCGCCCCATTGGTGGGCGCGGTGACGACCTGCCCCCCGGCCGCGTTTTCCTCGTTCACGGCCATGGCATAGGTGCTCATCCAGTCGTTGATGACATGGGGCGCGGTCAGGTTCAGCCCGCGCTCGGCCAAAAGCGCCTGATGGATGCCGCGCGCCCGGCGGCGCACGTTCAACCCACCGGGCAGGATGCCGTCATGCTCCAACCCCCGGTCGATGCAGTCATTCATCACCTGCCAGATGCGCTTGATCCCTTGGTCCAGTTCCGTGCGCGGACGCCGCGACAGCTCATTGGCGCGTTTCATCTCGGCGATGGTCTTGCCCGAGGCTTTCGTCATCGCCAGCATCTCGTCGGCGGATTTGAACGGATAGGGCACCGGCGCGCCATCATCCGTGTCCTTGCCTGCGGCCAGTTCGGCCTCTGTCATCACGAAGCCGCCGCCGATGGAATAATAGGTCTCGCGCAGGATGACGTCGCCCTGCTTGTCGGTGGCCATCAGCTTCATTCCATTGGCGTGGCCCGGCAGGGCGGGGCCGAAATCGAAGACCAGATCGGCCAGCGGATCGAAATGCAAGGGCGGCAGGCCATCAACCTCGATCACCTTTGTGTCACGGATGCTGATCATCAAGGCTTCGGCCTTTTCATGGTCGTAACTGTCCGGCTTCAACCCTGCCAGACCCAGAATCGTGGCGCGGTCCGTGGCATGGCCCACCCCGGTAAAGGCCAGCGACCCGTGCAATGACGCGCGCAGCCCGTGCGCCGTGAAAGGCTGGCTGCGCAACAGGTCCAGAAACCGCGCGGCGGCCACCATCGGCCCCATCGTGTGGGAGGATGAGGGGCCGATGCCGACCTTGAACATCTCGAAAACGGACAGGAACATTATGTAGCACTTCCTTCAGGCGGGATCGGATAATCGGGCAGGGTGAAGGGATGCTCTCCCAACCCCTCGGCCATGGCACAGGCACGGGTGGCGGGCCGCGCCTCGATCCGCGCGCACAGCCTTGCCAGATGCGGGGCCGCGTCCCGGTCCCACCAGCCTGCCCTATCACGGGGATAAAGCGCGATCCAGCGCAGGCAGGCCGCCAGATAGAGGTCCAGCATCGTGGGGGTGTCGCCGTTCAGCCACGCATGCCCTGCACCCGCCACAGCCTCCAGCCGCGCCAGATGGGCGGCGAGCGAGACGCGCAGGCCATCGCGCAGGGCGGCATGATGCGCGGGGTCAGGACCGATATAGATCTCGGGGTAGAACAGCATCCTCAGTTCCGCATGCAGCGTGTTCGACAGGAAAAACAGCCATTTCAGCGCATCCCCCCGGTCGGGGTGATCCGGCGCGGGACACAGCCCGCCATGCCTGTCCGCCAGCCAGAGCAGGATCGCGCCCGTCTCGAAGATCGCGCCATCCGGAGTTTCCAGCACCGGGATGCGCCCATGCGGATTCAGCGCCAGATAAGGCGCCGACCGCTGCGCCTGTGCTTTGCGGTCCACCAGCACCGCCGTGTAAGGCAGGTGCAATTCCTCCAGCGCCAGCCGGATGATCAAGGATGCGTTGTCGGGCGCGTAATGCAGGCGGTAGCGGTGCGTCATGGGCGCAATCTGCCGCCATTTGGCCTCCGTCGCCTTGGCGGAAAACGACCTCTGCGGCGGCTTTCGCGCAAATCGGCGCGATTGCCCCCTCGCAGGCGGGCCACATCTTTCCTATAAGCGACCCGCAACCAGACGGAGTCGCTGCCATGCCCGGAGAATTGTCACCCATCGACAAGGCCAAGTTTGTCGCCGCGAAACGCGCGGTGGATTATGTCGAGGACGGGATGCGCGTGGGCCTTGGCACCGGATCGACCGCCGCATGGATGGTCCGCTGTCTGGGCGAATTGGTGCGCGAGGATGGTCTGAAGATCAAGGGTGTGCCCACATCGACCCGCACCGCTGCGCTGGCCCGTGAGGTCGGGATCGAGGTGATCAGTCTGGATGAGGCCAAGTGGCTGGACCTGACGATCGACGGGGCGGATGAATTCGATGGCGAGCTGAACCTGATCAAGGGCGGCGGCGGGGCGCTGTTGCAGGAAAAGATCGTGGCCACGGCCAGCGACCAGATGATCGTCATCGCCGATGTCGGCAAGGAGGTAGAAACGCTGGGCGCCTTCCCCCTGCCCATCGAGGTGATCCCCTTCGGCTGGCAGACCACCCGCGCGCTGGTCGAGGAGATGCTGATCTCGATGGATGTGCTGGGCCGCGACGTGACGCTGCGCATGAATGGCGACCGCCCCTTCATCACCGACGAGGGCAATCACATCCTTGACCTGCATCTGAACCGCATCGGCAATGCGCGGCAACTGGCGATGGTTCTCAATCAGGTGCCGGGTGTGGTCGAGAACGGGCTTTTCATCGACATCTGCGATATCGTGATCGTGGGCTATGGCGATGGCCGCGTGGAAACCCGCGACATCAATCAGGGCACGATCGAACAGGACCGTCTGGATTTCGTGGAAAACGACAATCTGTTCACCGATCTGGCGGACTAAGTCACGCCCGCTGCCCCTCTCGGTCAGCACTGGCCGGGGCGCGCCACCCGCTCTGATACCACTTGAAGCCGCGACAGCGGCGCGCTACGCCTGCGTCAGTGCGGGATGGCGGACCCATCCGCACGGGCCGAGACCAGGCCCTTTACCAGTGTCCATGTTGTGTGCCCCATGCGCGATCTTCGGGATGTGCCTGCCTACCTGATCAACCTTGACGGAAATGCCGAAAGATTGGCTTCCAGCACCGAGGCCCTGACCCGTGCCGGTCTGTCCTTTGTCCGCGTGCCGGCCGTGGACGGGCGCGGGCTGGACCTGAACACCGTTCCCGACTGCGACGCACAAGCCGCGCTCAGGCGATATGGCCGCCCCCTCAAGGGCGGGGAATATGGCTGCTACAAAAGCCACCTCGCCTGCGCGCAGCGGATGCTGGACGAGGGGCATTCCCATGCGCTGGTCTTCGAGGATGACGTCTGCCTCGCGCCGGATTTTCTGATCCATCTGCGGTCTGTTCTGGCCTGTCTGGCACACAGCGACATCGACTGGCATCTGGTCAATCTGGGCGCACCCTCCACGCGGATCTTCACGCCGCTGGCCGATCTGGGCGCGGGCCATCGCCTTGTGGCGGCGCATTACTTTCCGCAGACCGCCCATGCCCTGTTGTGGAGCAGGGCAGGGGCGGCGGCCTTTGTCCGTGATCATGCCCGCGTCACGATGACGGTGGACAACCTGTTCCGCCATATGATGATCCGCTCGGGCAAGGGGCTGGCGGTGACGCCGCCGCTGGCCCGCGCTTATGACGGCCCCTCGGTCATCGATGCGGGGACCAAGGCCAGCCGCTATGCGGGGCGGCGCTGGACCTATGGTCTGCTCAAGCAGAAGCGGTTCTGGGTGAACCGTGTGCTGGCGCTTTATCGCAAGGCGCTCTATCAGCCTCCGGCCATCGAAGCACCTCCACCGGGCCTGCCCGATCCGACGGCGTGACCCCAACGACCATGGCCCCTATCGCGGGGCGGTGCGTGCCTTGACCACCCAGACAATCGTGCCCGCGAGCACGCCCCAGAAGGCACCGCTGATGCCCATCAGGGTCATCCCGCTGGCTGCGATCAGGAACGTCAGGGCCGGTCCCTCGACCTGACCCGGCACGCTGAAGGCCGCGGACAGCGACCCCACCAGCGCCGGGATCAGCGCCAGCCCCGCCACCGCCGTGATCAGCGCCGCAGGGGCGACACTCGCCAGCGCCGCGACAAGCCCCGCCATGCAGGCAAGCCCGATATAGGCCAGCCCGCAGATCATCGCCGCCCAGTAACGCCGGGCGGGGTCGGGACCGGCATCCTCGCCCGCCATGATCGCGGCGGTGATGGCGGACATGTTCACCGGGATCGCCCCGAGCGGCGCGATGGCCAGACTGACCAAACCGGTTTTCAACAGCATCGGCTGACGCTCCACCCGGTAGCCGTTCAGGTCCAGCACCGCGAAACCGGGGATATTCTGCCCCGCCATCGTCACCAGATACAAAGGCAGCGCGACCGAGATCAGCGCCTGCCATGTGAACACCGGCGTCACCAGCGCCAGATCGGGCAGAAGCGCCCGCCCATCCTCAGGCGTGGCCCCGCCCGGACCGACAGTGAACATCAGCACCAGCGCAAAGGCGATCACCGCGCATGGCATCGCGGCCAGACGGTTCCACCGCAGCCCCACCAGCCAGGCCAACAGCACCGGCAACACCAGACCCGGAATCTCGCCCAGTGCCAGCGCGGGCGCAAAGCACAGCTTCAGCAGCACCCCTGCCAGCAACCCATTGGCCACGGGCTTGGGAATGGCCGCTACGGCCCGGCCCAGCACGGGCACGACTCCGGTAATCACGATCAACGCGGCACAGGCGATCATCGCGCCCACCGCCTCGCCGAACCCGCCGGGCAGGGCCCCGCTGCCCGCCAGAAAGGCCGCGCCGGGTGTGGACCACGCCACCGCCGCCGGAATGCGCGTGGACACGGACAGCCACAGCCCGCACACCCCCATGCCCAAGGTTGCGAAAAACAGCCCCGTCGCCGCCTGCGCCGGGCTGGCCCCCATCGCATCCAGCCCTGCCAGCACGATGGCAAAGGACGCGGCATAGCCGACGAAGGCCGCCAGAAGCCCCATGGCCACGGCGCGGAGGGTGATGTCCTTGATCATGCTTGCTGCCGCTTTCCCGACTGTCTGCCCGCCACAGGCCCTGACCGGCCCCGCGCGATCATGGCAAAGCGCGCCTGCGGATACCAGAGCCCGCGTTCTTGATCCGCTCACCCGCTTTCGCTGGCCCTTCCCGCCCTGATGTGAAATACCTGTGCCCGATCAAGGCAGGGGGATCTGATGAGCGATTTCGACTATGATCTGTTCGTCATCGGCGGCGGCTCGGGCGGCGTGCGCGCGGCGCGTGTCGCGGCGCAGCGCGGCGTCAAGGTGGCGCTGGCCGAAGAGGACCGCTACGGCGGCACCTGCGTCATCCGGGGCTGCGTGCCCAAGAAGCTGATGGTCTTTGCCAGCGAATATGCCGGGATCGCCGAAGAAGCCCGCGCCTATGGCTGGGACATGCAGGCGGGGGACTTCGACTGGTCCGCGTTCCGCACGCGCCTGCATGCCGAACTGGACCGGCTGGAAGGCGTCTACCGCAACATCCTCAAGTCCAACGGGGTCGAGACATTTGACGCCCGCGCCACGCTGGTCGATCCGCATACGGTGGAACTGGCGGACGGCACCCGCAAGACGGCCAAGCATATCCTGCTGGCGATGGGTGGACGGCCGGTCAAGCCCGACATGCCGGGGGCGGAACTGGGCATCACCTCGAACGACATCTTCCATCTGGACCGGCTGCCCAAGTCCATCCTGATCATCGGCGGCGGCTATATCGCCTGCGAATTCGCCTGCATCCTCAACGGATTGGGGGTCGAGGTCACGCAGTATTATCGCGGCGCGCAGATCCTGCGCGGTTTCGACGACGAGGCGCGCGGACTGGTCGCCGAGGAAATGCAGCAAAACGGCATCAAGCTGCATCTGGGCACCAATATCCTGTCGCTGGAGCGTGAAGGCGACGCCATCCGCACCAAGGCCACCAATGGCGACGAAAAGCTGTTCGATCAGGTCATGTTCGCCACCGGCCGCGCACCCAATACCGAGGACATGGGCCTCAAGGCGCTGGGCGTCGAACTGGGCCGCAACGGGCAGGTGGTGGTGGACAAGTATTCGCAGACGGCCATCCCTTCGATCTATGCGGTGGGCGATGTGACCGACCGCGTGAACCTGACCCCGGTGGCGATCCGCGAAGGCATGGCCTTTGTCGAGACGGTCTTTGGCGGCAATCCCACGCCCGTCGATCACGACCTGATCCCGACCGCGATCTTCACCCAGCCCGAGATGGGCACCATCGGCCTGTCCGAAGAGGCCGCGCGTGACCTCGAACCGGTCGAGATCTACTGCACCTCGTTCAAGCCGATGCAGAGCGCCTTTGCCGGCAGCCCGCGCCGTGTGCTGATGAAACTGGTTGTCAGCATCGCCACGCGAAAGGTATTGGGCTGTCATATCGTCGCGCCTCAGGCCGGGGAAATGATCCAGATGGCGGGGATCGCGATCAAGATGGGGGCCACGAAAGAGGATTTTGACCGCACCGTGGCGGTTCATCCCACCATGGCCGAGGAAATGGTGACGATGAAATCGCCCACGCGGACTGCTTGAAATTTCGCGCCGGCCTCACAGGTTAGGGGCAGGTGTTCAGAACCGATCAAAAGAAGACAACAAGGGGAACTCAGGTCAATGGCTGGAAATTCGGGCGGCCCATGGGGCGGCGGCGGCGGTAACAAGGGCGGTGGTGACGATGATCGCCGCAACAACGGGGGCGGACGCCGTCCCGGTGACGAGAGCGGGCCGCAGATCCCGGAAATCGACGAATTGATGCGCAAGGGGCAAGAGCAACTGCGCGTCCTGATGGGCGGTCGCGGGGGGCGCGGCGGCACCGGCGGCGGTGGCGAGGGTGGCCCGCGCGGCCCGATCTTCACCCGCTCGACCGTGGGTCTGGGTATTCTGGCGGCGGTGGGCCTGTGGGCTTTCACCAGCTTCTATACCGTGCGCCCGGAAGAACAGTCCGTCGAATTGTTCCTTGGGGAATTCTACAAGATCGGCAATCCCGGTCTGAACTTCGCGCCCTGGCCTCTGGTCACCGCCGAAGTGGTGAACGTCACCTCGGAACGGACCGAGGATGTGGGCGTCGCGCGCGGCAGCGAATCGACGGGCCTGATGCTGACCACAGATGCCAATATCGTGGATATCGACTTTCAGGTCGTCTGGAACATCAACGATCCGGCCAAGCTGCTGTTCAACCTGCGCGACCCGCGCCAGACCGTGCAGTCCGTGTCGGAATCTGTCATGCGCGAGATCATCGCCGCGTCGAACCTGTCCCCGATCCTCAACCGGGACCGTGGTCTGATCGCGGATACCGCGATGCAGAACATTCAGGCGACGATGGATGACTATGACAGCGGCATCACCATCGTCCGCGTCAACCTTGACCGCGCCGACCCGCCGGCCGAAGTCATCAACAGCTTCCGTGAGGTGCAGGCCGCCGAGCAGGAGCGCGACCGTCTCCAGCGTCAGGCCGATGCCTATGCCAACCGCGTTCTGGCCGAGGCACGCGGTGAAGCCGCACAGATCCTTGAACAGGCCGAAGGCTATCGCGCCCAGGTCGTCAACCAGGCGCTGGGTGAGGCAAGCCGCTTCAACTCGGTTCTGGCCGAGTATGAAAAGGCCGAGGATGTGACCCGCAGCCGTCTTTACATCGAAACGATGGAGCGCGTTCTGGGCAATATCGACAAGACCATCCTCGACAGCTCGATCGTGGGCGGCGAAGGCGGGCAGGGTGTCGTGCCCTATCTGCCGCTGAACGAATTGCGGCGTCCCGCAACACAGGGGAACTGAGATCATGCGCAAGACAACATTTCTTCTTCCCATCGTCGTGGTCCTGATCGCGACGGCGCTGTCCTCGATCTTCGTCGTGGACGAGCGTGAAAAAGCGCTGGTTCTGCAATTCGGCCAGATCAAGGCCGTCAAGGAACAACCGGGTCTGGCCTTCAAGATCCCCCTGATCCAGGAGGTCGTGCGCTATGACGACCGCATCCTGTCGCTGGATACCGACACGATCGAAGTGACGCCCTCGGACGATCGCCGTCTGGTCGTCGATGCTTTCGCCCGCTACCGCATCGCCGATGTGGTGCAGTTCCGTCAGGCCGTCGGCGTCGGTGGCCTGCGCGCCGCCGAGGATCGTCTGTCCTCGATCCTGAACGCACAGATCCGTGAGGTTCTGGGTGCGGATCAGGTGACGTCCGACACGATCCTGTCGCAGGACCGCCGCATCCTGATGAACCGTATCCGCGATCAGGCGCAAACCTCGGCACGGGGTCTGGGGCTGGACGTGGTGGATGTGCGGTTGAAGCAGACCAACCTGCCCGCGCAGAACCTTGACGCCACCTTCGCCCGGATGCGGGCCGAGCGGGAACGCGAAGCCGCGGACGAGATCGCACGCGGTAACGAAGCCGCGCAGCGTGTGCGCGCGCTGGCCGACCGGACCGTGGTCGAGACGCTGTCCGAAGCCGAGCGCGAGGCCCAGATCACGCGTGGTGAGGCGGATGCAGAACGCAACGCCATTCTGGCCGAAGCCTTTGGTGCCAATCAGGAATTTTTCACCTTCTACCGCTCGATGCAGGCCTATGAGACGGCCTTGCAGGGGTCGAATTCCTCGATGGTGATGACGCCGGACAGCCAGTTCTTCGATTACCTGCGCTCGGATCGCCCGACGCGGACCGAAGAGCCGGCGGCACCGGCCGTGCAGAACTGATGATCGAGACGGCACTTCTGGCCCTTGGGCTGGTGCTGATCGTGGAGGGGCTGGCCTATGCGCTGGCCCCTTCGCTTGTCGAGACCCTGCTGGCCGCCCTGCGCGAAATCCCCGAACCCGCGCGCCGCACCCTTGGCTTGCTGGCCATCGTGGCCGGCGTCGCTTTCGTCTGGCTGGCGAAGCTGATCGCAGCGTGATCCGCCTCCATCACACCCTCTTGAGCGGGTGGATCGGTCCTTGGTCTTGCAACGGGCAACGACTACATTGCCACAGATGATAGCGCGCTGGATGACGGCCAGGCCGCCACCGCGCATTGAATAGAGGAGTTACGGGAGTGAACTACACAGCGGTTTCGATCCCCGATCAACGACCCGGCCTCGTCCGCGCCGTATGGCTGGGCTTTGTGACAAGTGTGATGATGCTGATGATGGCCGTGCAGGCGCAGGCGCGGCCCGAGAGTTTCGCAGATCTCGCCGACAAGATCAGCCCGGCGGTCGTGAACATCACCACCTCCACCACGGTCGCGGCAGGCACGGGTCCAAATCCCATCGTGCCCGAAGGCAGCCCGTTCGAGGACTTCTTCCGCGAGTTTCAGGACCGCAACGGCCCTCCGGGCGACCGGCCGCGCCGGTCCTCGGCCCTTGGGTCGGGCTTTGTGATCTCGGAAGATGGTTTCATCGTCACGAACAACCATGTCATTGAAAGCGCAGATGAAATCACTATCGAGTTCTTCACTGGCGAGGAACTGGTGGCCAAGGTCATCGGAACAGACCCCAACACCGATATTGCCCTTCTAAAGGTCGAGGCGGATGCGCCGCTGCCCTATGTCAGCTTTGGCGACAGCGATACCGCGCGTGTGGGTGACTGGGTCGTGGCCATGGGCAACCCGCTGGGGCAGGGCTTCTCGGTCAGTGCCGGGATCGTCTCGGCCCGCAACCGGGCCCTGTCGGGCAGCTATGACGACTACATCCAGACCGATGCCGCGATCAACCGGGGCAATTCGGGCGGACCGCTGTTCAACATGGATGGCGAAGTGGTTGGCGTGAACACCGCGATCCTGTCGCCCAATGGCGGCTCGATCGGGATCGGCTTCTCGATGGCCTCGAATGTGGTGACCCGCGTGGTCGATCAGCTCAAGGAATTCGGCGAGACGCGCCGCGGCTGGCTGGGTGTGCGCATTCAGGACGTGACCGATGACGTGGCCGAGGCGATGGGTCTGGAAAAGACCGCAGGGGCGCTGGTCACCGACGTGCCCGAAGGCCCCGGCAAGGAAGCCGGCATCATGCAAGGCGATGTGATCCTGTCCTTTGACGGCAAGGATGTGGCCGATACGCGGGGATTGGTGCGTCAGGTCGGCAATACCGAAGTGGGCAAGGCTGTCCGCGTGATGGTCTGGCGCGACGGCAAGACGCAGAACCTTCTGGTGACGCTGGGCCGCCGGGAAGAGGCCGAAGGCGCCGTGCCTGCCGTGCAACCCTCTGATGCGCCGGAAGAACCGGCCGAAATGATGGGCCTGTCGCTGAGCCCCATCACGGAAGAGTTGCGCGCCGAGCTTGATCTGCCCGCAGGGGCCACCGGACTGGTCGTGGTCGATGTCGATGAAACATCGGAAGCCTATGAAAAGGGCATGCGCGCCGGCGATCTGATCACCGAAGCCGGTCAGCAGAAGGTCGAGACCGCCAGCGATCTGACCGACCGCGTCGAAGAGGCGCGCGAGGCCGGGCGCAAGTCGCTGCTGCTGCTGGTGCGGCGCGGTGGCGATCCGCGCTTTGTGGCGCTGTCGCTGGACTGATCACGGGTCAGTCGGTCGAAATCCGGAAAGGGGCGTCCTGCGGGCGCCCCTTTTTTCATGGCGGGGGCTTGTCCTGAACTTGATATGTTATGTAATAACATAACGTCAATCACGGAGAACCCCATGCCACGCACCGATTCACGCCTGCCCGTCACCGTCCTGTCCGGCTTTCTGGGCGCGGGCAAGACGACGCTCCTCAACGCCGTTCTGAACAATCGCGACGGGCGGCGCGTGGCCGTGATCGTCAACGACATGGCCGAGGTCAACATCGACGCGGATCTGGTGCGCGCAGGCACGAGCCTGTCCCAGACCGAGGAAACGCTGGTCGAGATGTCGAACGGTTGCATCTGCTGCACCCTTCGCGATGATCTTCTGCAAGAGGTGCGGCGTCTGTCCGAGGCGGGGCGCTTCGACTATCTGCTGATCGAATCGACGGGCGTGTCGGAACCCTTGCCGGTGGCGACGACCTTCGAATTCCGCGACGCGGCGGGCGACAGTCTGTCCGATGTGGCGCGGCTCGACACGATGGTCACTGTGGTCGATGCGGTGAACCTGCTGCGCGACTATGCCAGCCACGATGTCCTGTCCGATCGGGGCGAAGTCGCGGGCGAGGGGGATACCCGCACGCTGGTGCATCTGCTGACCGACCAGATCGAATTCGCCGATGTCATCGTGCTGAACAAGGTGGGTGATGCCGGGGCCGCGCGGACGGATGCCGCGCGCAAGATCATTCGCGCGCTGAACCCCGATGCGCGGTTGATCGAGACTGATTTTTCGCGTGTCGATCCCGCTGCCATCTTCGACACGGGGCTGTTCGATTTCGCCACCGCCCATGACCACCCGATGTGGGCCAAGGAGCTTTACGGTTTTGCCGATCATGTGCCCGAGACCGCCGAATACGGCGTGACCCATTTCACCTATCGCGCGCGGCGGCCCTTCGATCCGGCACGGCTATACGATGTGCTCAACGGCGACCTGCCCGGCGTGATCCGCGCCAAGGGGCATTTCTGGATCGCCTCACGCCCAGATTTCGTGGCCGAATTCTCGCTGGCAGGCGCGTTGAGCGGGGTGACACCTTTGGGCACATGGTGGGCCGCCGTGCCGCGCAACCGCTGGCCCGACACTCAGGCCGCCCGCGACTATGCGGCGCGCCACTGGATCGAGCCTTGGGGCGACCGGCGGCAGGAACTGGTCTTTATCGGCGCAGGCATTGACGAGGCGGCGATCCGCACCGCCCTCGACACCTGCCTGATCGGGGACGAGTCAACCGGGCTCCAGCCGCATTGGGCCAAACTGCCCGATCCCTTTCCGGTCTGGCGCCGCCCGGACGCGGCCTGAGGCGCGCTCCCATGCCCCGCGCCAATCTCTGCTCCGCGCTCAGCCGGCGCCGCAAGGCGCGGCCCATGCGTGATCCGATGGCGGAATTCGACCGTCTGCCGGCCGACCTGCGCCGCTGGCTGGCCGGGGCCGCCCTGCCATGGAGCCCGCGTTCCGCCCGTCGCGCCTATCTGCGCGCCCTGGCCGAAGTGCAGGCCCCGCAAGAGGCCCTGGCCCGTCTGGACGCCCTGCAATCCGCAAGGCTGCGGCGCGACCGGATGGCGTCAGGCGGGGCGCGTCAGACCTGACCTGCCGTCCTAGTCATTGTCCAACTGGTCCAGCGGCGTGGCGATCAGGCCAAGGGCACGGGCGCTGGACAGCGACAGGATCGGGCTGTCCAGCCCGGTTTCGGATTGATAAACCCTGACCGCCGCGCTGGTGGCGGGGTCGATCCTGCCGCTGATCGGCCCGGCATAAAGATCCCGCGCGGCCAGCGCGCGTTGCAGGGTGGCGATCAGCTCGGGTGTCATGGCGGCGGGGCAGGGGGTTTCGAACCATGTCACCTCGCGTTCGGTCAGGATCCGCTGACGGGTTTCGGTGCGAAAGGTGGCGGGGGTTTCGACCGTGCCATCGGCGGCCAGCCGGGCCGGGGTCACCAGCACCTGTTCGGTCACGGTCTCGATCAGGGCGGGGCTGACGATCTTGCCCCAGCAGGTGCCTGGCGGCGCGCCCTCGGGCACATCCAGCATGCTGCCCATCAGCAGATCGGCAGGATTCTCGGTGCCCACGGGCATGCAGGCGGCAAGGCCCATCAGCACCATGAGCGCCAGACGCAAGGAGGGGCGGGGTCGGATCATCGGTCGGTCATCTGCTCTGTTGCCCCCGGTCTGGCCCGGCTGTCCTGCCGGGGCTTTGCCCGGTTCGGGTGAACCTAGCGGCTTTTGGGCAGGGCGCAATGCCTCTTGACGGGGGCAGAACCTGTTGCGCTCACTCAAATGCAGGTCTGCATGGGTGCACACAAGTCATGACAAAAGGCTTTAGCGGCGGGGCGGCGGGATCAGCGCGGCCTCGTCCTGCAACAGCAGGTCCAGCATGTCCGAGATATCCTCGATCCGTTCCGCGATCAGATGCGACACGCCTCCCTCATGCTGCATCCGGCCCGTCACGCGCAACAGGCGGCCCGCGATGATGGCGCGGCGGAACTGCTCATAGAACTTGCGCCAGACGATCACATTGATCACGCCCGTCTCATCCTCCAGCGTCAGGAAGATCACGCCCTTGGCGGTGCCGGGCCGCTGGCGCAGGATCACCAGCCCCGCCACGGTCACGCGGTGCCCCGTGCTGACATAGCCCAGATGCGCCGCAGGGGTGCAAGCGGGGGCAGGCGGAGAGGCAGGGGAAGCGGGTCTGGCAGGCATGAGAACAATATAGGAACATCCGACCAATGCCGCAAGCCGGGATCACAGGGCGCGCGCGCCCTTGGGGAAAACTGCACAAAAGGGGCTGGAACGCCCTGCGATGCTTGTCTAGGTAGGGGTGAAACAGGACATCAACCGGAGTCTGCACGGACATGGCGAAAATCACATATATCGAGCATAACGGAACCGAACATGTCGTCGAGGTGCCCAACGGTCTGACCGTGATGGAAGGTGCCCGCGACAACAACATCCCCGGCATCGAGGCCGATTGCGGCGGCGCCTGCGCCTGCTCGACCTGCCATGTCTATATCCATCCCGACTGGGTGGAAAAACTGCCCGCCAAGGACGACATGGAAGAGGATATGCTGGACTTCGCCTATCAGCCCGACACCGCCCGCTCGCGCCTGACCTGCCAGATCAAGGTGACCGACGCGCTGGACGGTCTGGTCGTGCAGATGCCGGAAAAGCAGATCTGATCTATCAGGCACCCGCACTGGATCAAGGCGCGCGATCGCCGACATGTGGGGTGGCGATGCAACGGTTGTTGGGGGCAGTTTATCCCTGCAACATTATCGAACCTCAGTTCATGCCGCAGCGGTAGCCGATCGCCGCCCCGGGGGTGGTGTGTCGGCGATCGCGCGGCGGTGCTGCGCACCTTGATTCCGCGCGGGGTACCTGTTGGCAACCGTGCGGACTGTCTCGACCCTATGACGTCAAACCCCCTCGACCTCCGCCACCACCTCGGCCGGAGTCCGTTGCCGCCGCCCGCGCCCCGGCGCATAGGTCCGCAGCAGCGCCAGACCCAGAAGGCCGATCAGCGTGACGGGAATCCCCCAGTTCACGAAGGCCATCAGATCCTGCCCCGTCGCCAGCGCCAGAACCGGCGCGGCCAAAGCCCCCGCCAGCAGCGCCACACCCAGAACCCGCAGCGCCGCCGCCGTGCCCGCCGACGGCCCGCTCTCCACATCCAGCCCCGGTTGCGCCGCCATCAGCGCGCGCAGCACATCCGCCACGCAGGCGCGGAAAGCCATGTCATCCGGCCCGCCCACCAGCGCGCGGCGATAGAGATGCTGCCGGATCGCGCGGCGCTGCGTGCCGTCCTCCAGCCGCAACACCCGCGTCAGGCTTTGCCCCGCCCGCGACGCGCTCCAATGGGCAAAGGTCACCGCCGCAAGCTCCATCCGCCAGAGCGTGCCGCCCTTGGCGTCCTCGCAAACCAGCGCCCCGTCCGCCAGCACATAGGTCAGGGGCGATTTGATCAGCGCGGGCTTGACCGCGTGGCGGCGCGGTTTTCTCACAGCGCCCGCCAGCCGATGTCGCGGCGGCAGAACCCGCCGGGCCAGTCGATCGCATCGACCATCGCATAAGCGCGCGCCTGCGCCTCGGCCAGTGTCGCGCCCCGCGCGGTCACGTTCAGCACGCGGCCGCCATTGGCGGTGAACTGACCCTTGTCCCGCGCCGTGCCGGCGTGGAAACACATATGGAAACTGTCCTCGGGCAATCCGTCCAGCCCGCCGATCACGCTGCCCTTGGCATAATCGCCCGGATAGCCATTGGCCGCCATCACCACGGTCAACGCATGGTCATCCGCCCAATGCACCTGCGCATCCGCCAGACGCCCCTCGGCACAGGCCAGCATCAGGTCCAGCGCCTGCGCGCCCAGCCGCATCATCAGCACCTGACATTCGGGATCGCCAAATCGCACGTTGTATTCCACCAGGCGGGGCTGGCCGTCCTTGATCATCAACCCGGCATAGAGCACGCCCTGATAGGGCATCCCGCGCCGCGCCATTTCATCCATGCAGGGCTTGACGATCTGCTCCATCGCCAAGGTTGCCACGGCATCCGACAACACCGGGGCAGGGGAATAGGCCCCCATCCCGCCGGTATTCGGCCCCGTGTCGCCATCGCCCACGCGCTTGTGATCCTGCGCCGTGCCGATGGCCAGCACATCCTTGCCATCGCACAGGACAAAGAACGACGCCTCCTCGCCCTCCATGAACTCTTCGATCACCACTTCGGCCCCCGCGCCACCAAAGGCTCCGCCGAACATGTCATCGACCGCGGCCAAGGCTTCGGCCTCGGTCATCGCCACGATCACGCCCTTGCCCGCGGCCAGACCATCGGCCTTGACCACGATGGGCGCGCCCTGTTCGCGGATATGGGCGCGCGCGGCGTCCGCATCGGTGAAATGGCCATAGCCTGCGGTGGGCGCATTCACAGCCGCGCAGATCTCCTTGGTGAAGGCCTTGCTCGCCTCCAGCATCGCCGCCGCCTTCGAGGGACCAAACACATTGAACCCCGCCTCGCGCAGACGGTCGCTGATGCCTGCGGCCAAGGGGGCTTCCGGCCCCACGATGATGAAATCAATGGCGTTCTCGTCGCAGAAATTCACCACCGCCGCGCCGTTGAGCACATCCAGATCTGCACATTCCGCGATCTGCGCGATGCCCGCATTGCCCGGCGCCACGATCAGCTTGTCGCATTTGGGGTTCTGCATCACGGCCCATGCCAGCGCATGTTCACGCCCGCCGCTGCCGAGGATCAGGATATTCATGGCGCTCTCCCGCTTGGCCTTTGTCGTGCCCCGCTTTAAGGTGCCGCGACCCCTTAGACAAGCCAGAGGGAAGGCCCGCCCGCATGTCCGATCTTCTCGACGATGACGCCCCCCTGCCGCAAGGCGGGCAGAACAACCCCGAATACACCGTATCCGAGATTTCGGGCGCCGTGAAACGGGTGCTGGAGGGCGAGTTTTCCCATGTCCGCATCCGGGGCGAGCTGGGCCGCGTGACCATGCCGCGCTCAGGGCATATCTATCTGGATCTCAAGGATGACCGCTCGGTGCTGGCCGCCGTGATCTGGAAAGGTGTCGCCGCCCGCCTGTCGGTGCAGCCCGAAGAGGGGATGGAAGTGATCGCCACGGGCCGCATCACCACCTTCGGCGGGCAGTCGAAATACCAGCTGATCATCGAGGATATCGAACCCGCAGGGGCAGGGGCCTTGATGGCGATGCTGGACAAGCGCCGTCGGATGCTGGCCGCCGAGGGGCTGTTTGACGACACCCGCAAGCAGCCGATCCCCTATCTGCCCGAGATCATCGGCGTCGTCACCTCTCCCACCGGGGCGGTGATCCGCGATATCCTGCACCGCCTGCGCGACCGTTTCCCGCGCAAGGTGCTGATCTGGCCTGTCGCCGTGCAGGGCGCCAATTGCGCAGCGGAAGTCGCCCGCGCCATCCACGGCTTCAACGCAATGACACCCGGCGGCGCGCTGCCACGCCCCGATCTGATCATCGTGGCGCGCGGTGGCGGCTCGCTTGAGGATCTGTGGGGATTCAACGAGGAAATCGTCGTCCGCGCCGCTGCCGCCTCGCGCATCCCGCTGATTTCCGCCGTGGGGCACGAAACCGATACGACCCTCATCGACTATGCCGCCGACCGCCGCGCGCCCACGCCCACGGCGGCGGCGGAAATGGCCGTGCCCGTGCGGCTGGACCTTCTGGCATGGCTGGACGGGCAATCGGGCCGCCTGACCCGCGCCTTGACGGGCGGCGTATCCTTGCGCGCCCAACGCCTGCGCGATCTGTCCCGCGCCTTGCCGCGCGCCGAGACGCTGCTGGACGCCCCGCGCCAGCGGCTTGACGTGATGTCCGACCGTCTGCCCGCCGCCCTGATCCGCACGGTCCAGTTGCGCCGCGTCGCCCTGTCCGATCACGCGGGCGCGCTGCGCCCGGCCCTCCTGCGCCGTGCCATTCAGGCCGAGCGGCGCAATCTGGCCGTGGCATCGGATCGCCTCAGCCTTGACCGTTTCCGCGCCGATCTGGAGCGCAAGAACCGCGACCTCACAGCCCTCTCGCGCCGCCTGTCGAATGCGGGCCAGCGACAGGTGAAGTCTTGGCGGCAACGCATTGAAGAACAAGACCGCCTGCGCCTGACACTGGGATACGAGGCGACCTTGCAGCGCGGCTATGCCGTGGTGCGCGGCGAGGATGGCGCGGTGCTGACCACCAAGGCAGACGCCGCCAAGGCCCGCGCGCTGGAAATCCAGTTCAGCGATGGCCGGCTTGCCGTCGGCGGCAAACCCGCACCCAAACCGGCTGGCAAGACCCCGCCACCAGAACAGGGCAGTCTGCTTTAACGGCCCATCCAGCGCCGCGCGCGCCGGTCCATCATCCGCCGCCAGAGCGGCGGAACCAGCGCCGCCACCGCCATCACCGGCACGGCACGCGGCAGCAGCGGCATTTCCGCCTCAAGCCGCAGCGCCAGGTAGGGGCGCGCAGGATGCGCATGATGATCCGAATGGCGCGGCGCGTTCAGCATCATCGCGCTCGACCACGCCTGCGGCGCGTTCCACGAATGACGCGCCCCGACGGGTTCCAGCCGCCCATCCGCCAGCCTTGCCCGCGTCAGCCCGTAATGCTGGATGTAATCCGACAGCAGGATCTGCACCTGCGCATAGGCCGCGATCCCCAGCAGGCCCGGAACACCGCCCCACCCCGCCAGCCCAAAGGCCAGCGCCAGCGCCAGCAACGCACCCAGACCATAGCCCAGATAGGGATGCGTCCACCCCGGCGCAGGCACCGATGCCCGCGCGCGCAGCGCCGACTCCGCCCGTAGCCCCGCCATGAACGATCCCGCCCAGGCGCGCGGCGCATAGCGCCAGAACCCCATCCCCAGCGGGGCGGAGGCCGGATCGTCGGCGGTGCCCACATGCACATGATGCACCCGCAGATGGCTGGAGGCGTGATGCCCCATCAGCACCGCACAATAAACCGCGCGCCCCAAGACCCGCATCCATGTCGCCCGCCGATGAATCAGCTCATGCGCCACCGGATGGCCGATCTGGCCAAAGGCCAGCCCCCAGCCGATCACCAGCCCCAGCAGTTCCACCGCCGCAAAGCCCGCGCCGAAGGCCCGCACCGCCAGCACCAGCCCCGCCAGCAACAGCAGCGCCAGCACCACGGCCAGCCCGTCACCGCTGGGAAATTCGTCATCCCGCCCTGTCACCGCCGCTGCGTGGCGCATCAGGTGGTCGGCGGCCCATGTAAAGACGGTGATCATCACAATGCCCGCCGCGACCCACCAGCCGCCAACAAGGCTGCCAAGGATCAGCAGGGTCAGGGGGGCAATCGTGGCAATGGCAAACAGGAACATGGCAAACCGGTCCGCGTCGGGTCAGGTCCGCCGCGGCGGGGTCAGAGCCCGCGTCACGTCCCCACCTCCGGGCCAAGGCACATCATCGGCTCGGGGCTGCGCGTGATCTCGTAAAGCGTGGTCTGGCTTGGATCATCCTCGAACCGGGCCACGATCCCGCCGGGGGTCTGATAGAAGCTCCAGCATTGCGGATCGGGATTGTCGTCATAGACAAAGCAGATCATGCCGTTCTCCTCATACCACTCCCCTTCCTGACAGCGGCCATCCAGAAAGGACCAGCGCACCCGGCGGTTGTCCATATACTCCTCGGCACCATAGGGCGCGGCCCCGGTGCCATAGGTAAAGGTCTGCCCGCGCGTATAGGCATCAAAGGCGGCCCCATCCATCGGGCTGCCTGTCTGCGCGCGCAGGGTGATGGCGGACAAAAGCAGCAGACCCACTGCCAGAAGGGCCGACAGGATCAGACGGGGCAGGGCGGGTGCGAACAGGGGGGGTAACGGATGTCTCATGCGCGCATCCTGCCCCAGTCCACCCCGATTTGGCCAGTGATCAAACAGTCGCGGCACAGGGGTCAGCGGATATCCCCAACGGCGCCCGCACACCTGCACGGCCGCGTGACCCATGGGACAGATTGACCCTGGGGGGCTTTCAAAACCGACCAAGAGGGTCTAGGTGAAAGCAAACACCCCGCGAGGCCGCCATGTCATTTTTCGGCAAACTCAAACAACGCCTGTTCACCTCCTCGTCCCGGCTGGACCAGGGGCTGGATGCGATCGTGGCACAGGGCGGCGCGGCAGAGGTCGAAGACGACACGCGCCTGACGTCGCAGGACCCTGATCCCACCCCCGAGGTCGAGCCTGTCCCCGCGCCGGAGCCGGAGCCTGTGCCCGAACCGGACACGCCTGCACCGGAACCCGAACCCTTGCCTGTGCCCGAACCGCAGGAACCCGAGGAACCGGACTATCCCGCCGAAGTGCCCGAAGACCCCGACACCCCCGAAGAGGCACCCGAGGAAATCCCCGGCTATGACCAGCCCGAGGAAATGCCCGGCGACTGGCCCTCGGAAGTGCCCGCCCCGCAGGGGGACATCATGCCCGGCCCGGCGCCGATGGAAATTCCCTTGGGCACACCGTCCGAAATGCCGATGGACCGGGCCATGGCCGTGGCCGACTCCGGGGCCGCGAAGGTCGGTTTTCTGGGCCGTCTGCTTGGCCGCTCTGCCGCGTCCACATCCGCCGCTGTGGCCGAAGCCGAACCCGTTGCCAGAATCCCTGCCGCGCCTGCCGGTCCGGTGGTGCGCCGCGTGCTGGACGATGCGATGCTGGAACAGCTTGAAGAGTTGCTCATCGCCTCTGATATGGGCGTGGACACCGCGCTGCGCGTGACGGCCAACCTTGCCGAAGGGCGCTATGGCCGGAAACTCTCGGTCACCGATATCAAGCGCGCTCTGGCGGATGAGATCGCGCGCATCATGGAACCCGTGGCCCGGCCCATGCCGATTTTCCCCAAGACCCCGCAGGTCGTGCTGGTCGTGGGCGTGAACGGCTCGGGCAAGACCACGACCATCGGCAAGCTGGCCAGCCAGTTCCGCGCCGCCGGCAAGACCGTGATCATCGCCGCAGGCGACACCTTCCGCGCCGCCGCTGTGGAACAGTTGCAGGTCTGGGGACAGCGCGCGGGCGTGCCCGTCCTGACCGCGCCCGAAGGATCGGACCCCGCCAGCCTTGCCTTCGACGCCATGACACGGGCCGAGGCCGAGGGCGCGGACCTGCTCTTGATCGACACGGCAGGCCGCTTGCAGAACCGCGCCGATCTGATGGAGGAGCTGTCCAAGATCGTCCGCGTCATCCGCAAGAAGGACCCGTCCGCCCCCCACAACACCCTGCTGGTGCTGGACGCCACGACCGGCCAGAACGCGCTCAGCCAGGTGGAAATCTTCCGCAAGCTGGCCGATGTGTCGGGCCTTGTGATGACCAAGCTGGACGGTACCGCCAAGGGCGGCGTGCTGGTGGCGCTGGCCGACAAGTTCGGTCTGCCCATCCATGCGATCGGCGTGGGCGAGCAGATCGACGATCTGGCACCTTTCGACCCCGAGGATTTCGCAAAGGCGCTGACGGGTCTGGATGCGTGAGAATTGACCTTGATGCTTGAAATAAGACGGACAACGGATTTCCAGCCCGACATCACCGCCCTTGAGGCGGTGATCGACGGCGCACGCCTGCGCGAGGCGGACGAGATCGAGGACTGGCCCGATGACCGGCTGGTCATGAGCGAATGCGTGGTCTTGAACGACGGTCAGGTCGTGGGCTTTGGCCGCATGATCTGGGACGCGCATCTGGATGTGCCGCCGCGCATCTTCGATCTGTGCCTGCTGCCCGAACATCGCAACACCTTCGTGCTGGACACGCTGGAACAGGAACTGATCGACGAATACGCCTTCGCCGCCGAAGGGGGCGATATCGTGATCGGCCGCGAGGGCGATGAGATCGACATTTCCCGCCGCGCCCGCGAACTCCATGACGAAAGCCTTGGGCGCAGCCCCGGACGGCTGCGCGCATGAGCGCCTGGCTCGTCTCGCTGGAGGGAACTCCGGCGGGCAGTCAGGTGGCCATGATGCTGGCGCTGCTGGCGGCGGTGCTGCATGCGATTTTCGGCGCGCTGCAAAAGGGCCGCCACGACCCCTGGCTGATGCGCGGGGCCATCGACATCAACTATGCGATGATCGCCGCCCCTTTCGCGCTGTTCGTGGTGCCCTTTCCCGAACCGCATATGTGGCCCATCTTCGCGGGGGCCTTCGTGATCCACACCGCCTATAAGTTCCTCCAAGCCATGGCCTATACGCGCGGAGCCTATACCGTGGTCTATCCGGTGGTGCGCGGGACGGGGCCGCTTTTTGCCGTGATCGGCGCATGGCTGATCTTCGGTGAGGTCTTTACCCTGACGCAATGGCTGGGCGTGGCCGTCCTGCTCTGCGGCATCTTCGGCCTTGCCGTCTATAACCTGATCCATGTCACGCTGAACCGCGACACGCTGAACATGGCGCTGGGTCTGGCGGTGCTGACGGGCCTTTTCGTGGCGCTTTACACCACCTATGACGCCTACGGCATCCGGGCGACGGCGGACCCCTTCACCTTTTTGATGTGGTTCTTCATGATCGATGGTCTGGTCATGCCCGTCGTGGCAAGCCTGCGCTGGCGCGCGATGGCCACGCATCTGCGCCCACCCGTCCTGCCCTTGATGCAGCGCGGCGTGGTCGGCGCGGTGATCGCCTTTTTCAGCTTCGGCTCTATCATGTTGGCCACCCGTCTGGACAAAGTCGGCGAGGCGGCGGTGCTGCGCGAGACATCCACCGTCTTTGCCGCTCTGATCGGCTGGCTGGTGCTGAAGGAAACCGTAGGCCCACGGCGCATCGCGCTGATGTGCCTGATCGCGCTGGGCGCGGTCATCGTGCAATTCGGAAGCTAGGAGACTGCTTCATGGCCCAAAAGGACATCAACCCGCTGGTGAAGACCGCCCTGGAACTGGGGCCGGTGCTGGCCTTTTTCGTGGCCTATATCGCGCTCAAGGACCGGGTCTTCACCATCAATGGCACCGAATATGGCGGCTTCATCGTGGCCACGGCGGCGCTGATTCCGCTTCTGCTGCTCAGCACCGGCATCCTGTGGAAACTCACGGGTCGCCTGTCGCGGATGCAGATCATGACCATGGTGCTGGTCGTGCTCTTCGGCGGGCTGACCGTCTGGCTGAATGACGAACGCTTCCTCAAGATCAAGCCCACGATCGTCTATCTGGTCTTTGCCGGACTGCTGGGGATCGGCCTCATGCGGGGGCGGTCCTATCTGCAATATGTGATGGAGGAGATGATCCCCATGACGGAAACCGGCTGGATGATCCTGACCCGCCGCCTGACCGCGCTGTTCTTCGGTCTGGCGGTGTCGAACGAGATCGTCTGGCGCTTCATGAGCACCGAGGCCTGGGTCTATTTCGAGACCTTCGTGCTGACGGCGGCAGTCTTTGTCTTCTTCATCACGCAAGGCAGGCTCTTCGAAACCCATGCCATCAAGACGGAGGCCCCGGACGCGCAGGATCGGTAACGGCGCGCGCGCGGTGGGGGCAGATGCCTCCGGCGGGGATATTTGAGGCAAGTAGAAACTGCCCTGCGAGGGCTGGCGCGGGCAGTTGACGCAACGCTCTGACAGGCGTATCAGCGGCGCGTGGCGATTTGTTACCGGATTGCGGGCCACGTTAAACATCCCGCTAAAGAGGTCAGGATGAAGGAAGCCCCTTTCGCTTGACCGCGACGGGGCTTTTTTTATTGGGCCATGCCGCCCGACGGAGAATGAGATGAGCAAGGACTGGAACAAGCGCACCACGCTGGTGCATGGCGGAACCCGCCGCTCGCAATATAACGAGGTATCCGAGGCGATCTTCCTGACGCAGGGCTTCGTCTATGACAGCGCCGAACAGGCCGAGGCGCGGTTTCTGAAAGCCGGACCGGACGAGTTCATCTATGCCCGCTACGGCAACCCCACCGTGGCCATGTTCGAGGACCGCATCGCCGCGCTGGAAGGGGCCGAGGATGCCTTTGCCACCGCTTCCGGCATGGCGGCTGTGTCAGGCGCGCTGACGGCGATGCTGCGGGCCGGCGATCACGTCGTCGCGGCACGCGCGCTGTTCGGGTCCTGTCTTTATATCCTCGAAGAGGTCCTGACCCGCTACGGGGTCGAGGTGACGCTGGTCGATGGCACCGATCTGGACCAATGGCGCGCGGCGATGCGCGCCGATACGAAAGTGGCGTTTTTCGAGTCGATCTCGAACCCCACGCTGGAAGTGATCGACATCCGCGCTGTGTCCGACATCGCCCATGCGGTGGGCGCCACCGTGGTCGTGGACAATGTCTTCGCCACGCCCGTCTTTTCCCGTGCGCTGGATCTGGGCGCCGATGTGGTGATCTATTCCGCCACCAAACATATCGACGGGCAGGGCCGCGCGCTGGGCGGCGTGATCCTTGGCACCCGCGACTATATCCGCGGCGTGGTCGAGCCTTACATGAAGCATACCGGCGGCGCGATGAGCCCCTTTACCGCCTGGATCATGCTCAAGGGTCTGGAGACGATGGACCTGCGCGTGCGTGCGCAGGCCGCCACCGCCCTGACCGTGGCGGATGCGCTGCAGGGCCATCCCAAACTGTCCCGCGTGATCTATCCGGGCCATCCCAGCCACCCCCAGCAGGACCTGACGCTGGCGCAGATGGATGCGGGCGGCACGGTGATCGCGCTGGATCTGGCGGGCGGGCAGGAGGCGGCCTTCCGCTTTCTCAACGCGCTGGGGATCGTCATCATCTCGAACAACCTTGGCGATGCGAAATCCATCGCGACCCATCCTGCCACGACGACACATCAACGTCTGCCTGCGGATCAGAAAGCGCATCTGGGCATCACGCCGGGTCTGGTGCGCCTGAGCCTTGGGCTGGAGGATGCCCGCGATCTGCTGGGCGATATCCTGCAGGCACTGGACAAGGCCTAGATCAGGGCAGGGCGCTACAGATCCAGCCAGAGCTGCCCGCCCCTGTAGCCGCCACGGATCAGGGTGCCCGCTGTGGCGATCTCGGGAAAGCTGTCGGCCCAGTCGCGGAACTTGTCATTCGTGACGATCCGCACCCCGTGGTCGCGCGCGGCGGCCAGCAGGGTCGGGTCGGCTGGTTCCCCCCGTGGCACGATCATCACGCGACCCTCCGGCAATCCCAGCGCCGCGGCGAGCTTGCGGTTGTCCAGATAATGACCGACCAGCTTGTAGCCCGCATTGGCGTCAAAGACGACACCGGGGGCAAAGCCCGCCCGCTCCAGGGCGACGATCACCTCGCGCAGCGTCTCGATCTGCGGGGTGTCGTCGCGCCAATGCATGACATTCGAGCCGTCAAGGATCACCCAGGGCAGTTCCGCCGCCACCACGCGGCCAAGCGCCTTGAGCCAGAGGATCAGGCTGGCCAGGGCCGATGGGACAGCCAGCAACAGCCAGTCCGTGGCCCCCGGAATGAGCAGCGCGCAAAGAAGACCCGCGACCGATAGCAGGAGCAGAACAAGAGGGGCGATCATCCGGGCAGGCTACACCCTGATCGCGCTTTTGCAATGCCGCCCTGTCGGGGGCAGAGGCCCTGCGCATCCCGGAACGCCCCGTCGTGTCAGACCCGGCCCACGCTCTGATCCGCTCCTGCCAAGGCGTTGATGTGACGCCCCCATTGCATTATCCTGCCCGACGTGGTCCTGTGACCTGCCCCGGTCAGGTTTTTTCGGAGTGGTATGGTATGAGTAGACTGGCACGCCATGTGGCGGCGATTTTCCTGTTGCTGTCCTCGTCTGTGGGGGCGCAAACGGCAACACCGGAAGTGCCCACCCCCGGTCTGAACGACATCGCAGTGGTGGTCGCACACCCCAATTCCCCGACGGGGGCCGTCATCCTGTTCAACCCGTCCCTCTGTCAGCAGATCGGTCTGGCCTGCCGCTTCTTTGCGGTGCATGAGCATTGTCACGTCCTGTTGGGGCATCACCTGAATCCGGGCGGCAACACGATGCTGAAAGAACGGGATGCGGATCGCTGCGCCGCCCAGAACGCACCGCCACAGGCCGTTATGGCGGCATGGACCCTGTTCATGAATGGCGGCAGCAGTTCCGATTGGCATACCTATGGCCCGCCACAGGATCGGGCCCGCAGGCTTTGCCTGTTCGCGGCCCAGACGGGCAACTGGGGCGGACCGTTTCCCTGCCCATGACGGGGCCAGGGGCGCTGCCGCCGCGGGTCTGCCACGGGATTGCCGACCGGCCCCGCGTTTTTCATCGCAATGATCGCCGCAGTGTTGATCCGATCTGTCGCGTCCGACGTAATTCCTTTCGTTATTGGCAATCTGCCACCGCCCATCCTATTTAAGGATGGCACCATGATGCGAAGGGGCCCCCTCATGAACATTCATACGCCGGATCTGGACCGCCATTTCACCCGCGAGGATGCGGCGGATGCGTTGGAGCGTCTGCGCCACTGGGCGGCGCGCGCCTCCGAGGCCGAGATTGCCGATCTCGACCCCGCACTGGCGCGGTTGCTGCCGGGCACCGATGCCGCGGCCTATCCTGTGCTGTCGCGCACCTACCCCCATGCGTTCGAGGTGGACGCAGCCTACAAGGACAGCCTGCCGGATCTGCAGAACGGCCCTTCCAGCCTGATCCGTGGCGCCCGCCAGCAGATCCAGCATGTGGGGATTTCCAATTTCCGCCTGCCGATCCGCTTTCACACACGCGACAACGGCGATCTGACGCTGGAAACCAGCGTGACCGGCACCGTCAGCCTCGAGGCCGACAAGAAGGGCATCAACATGTCCCGGATCATGCGGTCCTTCTACAAGCATTCCGAAAAGACCTTCAGCTTCGAGGTGATCGAAGCCGCGCTCGAAGATTACATGACCGATCTGGACAGCTTCGATGCCCGCATCCAGATGCGCTTCTCCTATCCGGTCAAGATCATGTCCCTGCGCTCGGGTCTGGAAGGCTATCAGTATTACGACATCGCGCTGGAACTGATCGAGAAAGCGGGCCTGCGCAAGAAGATCATCCATCTGGACTATGTCTATTCCTCGACCTGCCCCTGTTCGCTGGAACTGTCCGAACATGCCCGCCAGACGCGCGGGCAACTGGCAACACCCCATTCGCAGCGCTCGGTTGCGCGGATTTCCCTCGAAGTCATGAACGGCGCCTGCCTCTGGTTCGAGGATGTGATCGAAATGGCCCGCCGCGCCGTGCCCACGGAAACGCAGGTCATGGTCAAGCGCGAGGATGAGCAGGCTTTTGCGGAACTCAACGCCGCCAATCCGATCTTCGTCGAGGATGCGGCGCGCCTGTTCTGCGCGCAACTCCAGCAGGACGAACGGGTCGGTGATTTCCGCGTCGTCGCCAGCCATCAGGAAAGCCTGCACAGCCATGATGCCGTCAGCATCCTGACCGAAGGACCGACCTTCGCCAGCGACAGCGTCGATCCCAAGCTGTTCAACACCCTGTTCCACGTCGGCTGAGGTGGCGGGCGGTACGCCTGCCGCCCCGCGCACCCGCTGATTCCGCCGCCGCCCGGGCCCACCCCGGCGGCGGCTTTTTGTTGCGTGATGCTGCATCGCGGCACAACAATGCTGCGTTGCGGAAAGCGCAGGGCGGGGTTGCAGTTTTGGCGGTGGTTGCGGCGGTCCGGCTTGCCTATGTCACACCCGAGCCCGCAATCGGGTGACGCACAAGGACAAGACTGATGAGCAGCAACACCACCAATATTTCCCTCTCCCACGGCGCCGGCTGGGCCGCCTTCACCGCATGGTTCGGCCGCGCTTTCGAGGCGTATGTCGCCCGCCGGTCGCGCACCGACCGCATTCAGGCGCTGGAAGCCCTGTCCGACAAGGAACTGTCCGCATTGGGCATCCGTCGGGACCAGATCGTGCAATATGTCTTCCGCGATCTCTACTGGAGCTGAGAGCGACCGCCACCCCTTCGGGTCGGCAAACGCCCCTGATCATGCAAAGGCTGCCCCATCGGGCAGCCTTTTGCCGTTTCTGTCAGCGGTTTGCCCAAGGCCAACGGGGCAGGCTTGCGCTGACGGCAATGCCGCAATGCAGCATTGGCCGTAGTAAAGTCATTATTGCTGACCTATCTTGGGTGCAGGGAGACACTTGAAACAAACTGAAAGAGGTTCCCAATGGCTACCCAAACCACCAACCTGACCCAAGCGACCGACACTCGTGCCCGTCTGATGGCGCGCGTCGATGCCTTCTTCGCAACCCTGGGCCAAGGCATGAACGCCTATATGCACCGCAAGTCGCGCATGGACGAAATCGAAGCGCTGCATGCCAAATCCGATGCCGAACTGGCCGAGATCGGCATCACGCGTGACGATATCCCGCGCTATGTGTTCCGCGATACCTTCTATATCTAAGGTCTGCTCGCGCTGACGCCGGACCACGGGTCAGGCACGTGATCAGGCGCTCTGTGGCGGCGTGGCGCTTGACAGCGACGCGCGCCACAGCCAAGCCTTGCCCCATGTTGGATATGCGACCCGTCGGATATGTGATCGGCCTTCTGGTCGCGACGCTTGGCCTGACCATGATCCCGCCTCTGGCGGTGGATCTGGCCGAGGGCAGGGGGCATTGGCCCGTCTTTGCCGAAAGCGCGATCCTGACCTTCCTCTGCGGCGCATTGGTGGCCTTGGCCTGTAGCAGCGGCGCGCGCGAAGGGTTGACCCTCCAGCAGACCTTCATCCTGACCAGTGGTGTCTGGCTGGTCCTGCCGATGTTCGGCGCTCTTCCTTTCATGCTGGGTGCGACCGAGGCCCGCTTCGTCGATGCCTTCTTCGAGGCCATGTCGGGCATGACCACCACAGGCTCGACCGTCTTTACCGGGCTGGATGATCTGCCCAAGGGATTGCTGCTCTGGCGCGGGATCCTGCAATGGCTGGGCGGGATCGGGATCATCGTTGTCGCCATGGTGTTCCTGCCCGAATTGCGCGTGGGCGGGATGCAGGTGTTCAAATCCGAAGCCTTCGAGACGATGGGAAAGATCCTGCCGCGCGCCAGCGCCATCGCCTCGCAGATCTCGATCATCTATGTCGGCCTGACCATCGCCTGCATGTTTACCTATCTGATCCTTGGCATGAACGCCTTTGACGCGACGGTGCACGCGCTGACCACATTGTCGACGGGCGGTTTCGCCAATTACGACGCCTCGTTCGGTGCGTTTCAGGGGCCGATGGAATATGCCGCCTCGGTATTCATGGTCCTCGCGGCGCTACCCTTCGTGCGCTATGTCCAGATCCTCAACGGCACGGCGCGCCCGCTGCTTCATGACACGCAGGTGCGCTGGTTCATCGGGATCATCATGGGGCTGGCGATCGGCACGGCGGCCATCCTGACCAATGTCTTTCCCAGCCATCCCGAACAGGCCTTCCGCGAGGCGCTGTTCAACATCACCTCGATCATGACGGGCACCGGCTATGCCAGTGTCGATTACATGGGCTGGGGCAGCCTCTTGATCGGGATGTTCTTTTTCATCGGACTGATCGGCGGCTGCGCGGGATCGACCGCCTGTTCGGTCAAGATCTTCCGCTATCAGATCCTCTTTTCCGCCATCAAGGCGCAGATCCGCAAGACGCAGATGCCGCATGGCGTATTCATCCCCCGCTTCGAGGGGGCGCCCATCACCGATGACGTGATGGATTCGGTCATCGCTTTCTTCGGCTTCTTCGTGCTGACCTTGGGACTGGTCGCCGTGGCCCTGTCTCTGACCGGTCTGGATTTCATCACCTCGATCTCGGGGGCGGCCACGGCCATCGCCAATATCGGCCCCGGTCTGGGCGACCAGATCGGCCCGGCGGGAAATTTTGCCGGGCTGAACGATACCGCGAAATGGATCCTGTGTTTCACCATGTTTGTCGGACGGCTTGAATTGCTGGTCGTCTTCGCCGTCTTCACCCCCAGTTTCTGGCGCGCCTGAAGCACAACGCAAAAGGGACAGCCCTGTGAGGCTGTCCCTTTGGTGGCCCCGATCTCTGATCGGATGCGGATCAGTCCCAGCAGCCGACTAGCACCGTCATCATGCTGGCGCGGCGCGTCAGATCGACCGGGTCGATCGCCTCGGGCCCCTGCGCGGCCGTGGTCGGCAGACCAAGGCTGTCCAGCAGCGACCGGATCGCACTGGCATCGACGCTGAAGCTGACATCCTGCGGCAACTGGCGGCCATTGATCACGGGCGCGCTCAGCATGCCCAGAACCGCGCCACCCGCGTCAAAGACAGGCCCGCCCACATCGCCCGGCAGCGATTGCAGGTCCAGCCGCTTCAGATTGGCCTCGCCATTCAGGCCCTGCAAATCAGCCAGACGGCCATAGGTCAGGGTCGGCGCACTCAGGATGCCGCCATAGGAAAAACCCGCCACCGCGACCTCGGATTGCAGGCGCGGCGTGGCGGTCTGGAACGCAGCCGAGGCGATGGGCACAAGCGGCACCTCGGGGCGCAGCACGGCGATCCCCATCGCCGCATCCGTCCCCACGACCTGTGCCTCGGCATCGTTGTCCAGAGTGATCCGCCCGCAGCTTGCGACAGCATCCGTGGTCGTGATGACGGTGCCGGTCTGATCCACGAAAAAGCCCGACCGCGTCAGCTTGGGCTTGCGCACCTCCAACCCCGAGACAAGGTCGATCCGCTGCTCGCTCTGCCCGCCTTCGGCAAAGCTCAGCACGCCGTCGATGCGGGTAAAGCTCTTCTGCATCTCGCCCAGCAGGCGCAGGCGGCGGTCCTCGTCACCGGCAGGCCAGACAAGGGTAAAGCCCTTGATCCGCCCGTTCGCAAGGCTGACTTCCGTATGCGAGACGAAATCGCCCCCCTGACCGATCAGGGTAAACCCATCCTCGCGCCGTTCGCGCGGCCCCTCGACCGGGACGATGGCCAGCGTCTGCATGATGTCATAAAGGCCGAACATCGTGCCGCGGTCGCCTTCCTGACTGATCAGCAGAACGCGTGCGTCAATGTCACCGTTGGCCTCGTAATGCACGAAGGGCGGCTCGATCCGGTCAAAGCTGACCGCCCCAAGGGGCAGCATCATCTCGATCCCGGCGGTGTCGTCGCGCACCATCTGCAGAGCAAGACCTTCCAGAACGGCATTGTATTGCCGCAGCAATGTCGCGCGTTGCAGGGTGGTCAGGATGCCGGTCGCCTCAAAGGCATTGGCCCCCTGCCACGCCGCCATCGACGCCCGCGTGCCGCGCCCGAAGGCCCCGTCGATCGGCCCGTCATAGAACCCGGCCCATTTCAGCGCGACCTGCAACGCCTCGCGCCCCTCGCGGGTCAAGGCCGCCTCGCTGGCGCGGGCTTCGGTGGGGCTTTCGTCGGGCAGGGGCGGTTGGGGAATCCCCGCCTCATCCGTCACCAGCGGCGACTCATCCGGCAGCGCGGCCAGAGGCTCTTCCTCGGGCGTGGCCGGGGGCAGGGCGGGCTGCGACGGGCTCAGCAGATTGGACCCGACGGGCCAGAACTGCTGACGGAAACTGTTGGTGAAGGCGATGTAGCTGTCATTCGGAATCGCCCCTTCGGCGCGATAGACCCGCAGCACCTGCTCCGCGTCCGACCGCGTATAGGGGCCAAGCGCCACGGCATACCACCCGCTGGACAAGGCAAAGCCGTTCACATCCGGCAGATCCGCCGCATAGGCCCGCGCGCGCTCTGTCGCCTCGGCCAGTGTGGGGCGCGCCTCGATCTGGACCCAGACGATGTCCTGTTGCGCAAGGGCGGCCCGTGCCAGGATCAGCGTGAAGGTCAATACCGCTACAAGATGTCTCAACATGAAAAATTCAGTCCCTGCCCAGTTCAATATGGCCCGATGGGGCATTTTGGCCCCTGTCGGCCTGCTCAGGGGGTGTTTTAACAAATCCAGCCCTACATGCACCCGAATAATGCGTGATCGCGCGATTGACCCCATGCGCGGCGAACCGTAGGTAGGGCGCGCGATTTGATCGGGTCCAGGGGCGGCGATCAGGGGCGGCAGCATCTCTTTTGGAAAGGTCGGACGGGACCATGGCACAGACAGGCAGCACACCGCGCAGCTTTCAGGAGATCATCCTGCGGCTTCAGTCCTATTGGGCGTCCAAGGGCTGTGCCGTGATGCAACCCTATGACATGGAGGTCGGCGCTGGCACCTTCCATCCCGCCACCACCCTGCGCAGCTTGGGCACCAAGGCCTGGGCCGCCGCCTATGTGCAACCCTCGCGCCGCCCCACCGATGGCCGCTATGGCGAGAACCCGAACCGCCTGCAGCACTACTACCAGTATCAGGTCCTGATCAAACCCAGCCCGCCCGATCTTCAGGCGCTCTATCTGGGCTCTCTTGAGGCCATCGGCATCGACATGGCGTTGCATGACATCCGCTTTGTCGAGGATGACTGGGAATCCCCAACCCTGGGTGCCTGGGGTCTGGGCTGGGAGGTCTGGTGCGACGGCATGGAAGTGTCGCAGTTCACCTATTTCCAGCAGGTCGGGGGCCATGATTGCCATCCGGTGTCGGGTGAGCTGACCTATGGTCTTGAACGCCTTGCCATGTATGTGCTGGGCGTCAGTCACGTGATGGACATGCCGTATAACGACCCTGACGCGCCCATTCCGCTGACCTATGGCGATGTGTTCCGCCAGACCGAACAGGAATACAGCCGCCACAACTTCGATGCCGCGACGACCGAGATGCTGCTGCGGCATTTCGAGGATGCCGAGGCCGAATGTGCCCGCCTTCTGGCGCAGCCGGCCGAGGATCCCAAGACCGGCCGCCGCATCATCATGGCGCATCCCGCCTATGACCAGTGCATCAAGGCGTCGCATCTGTTCAACCTGCTCGATGCGCGCGGCGTCATTTCCGTGACCGAACGGCAGGCCTATATCGGCCGCGTGCGGGCACTGGCCAAGGCCTGCGCCGATGCCTTCGTGCAGACCGAAGCAGGTGGGTGGGCCGCGTAAATGGGCAAGTTTCTGGCCATCCTCATCCTTGTCTGCGCGCTGATTGGCGGCGGGGCGATGTATTACCTGCAAGTCTATGGCTATTATGACGAAATCGCCGCCTCGGGCCCCGATGACGTGCAGGCGACCTTGCTGACCACCGGCCAGCCCGCGCCTTTGCCCCATTCTGATTTTCAGGCGATCGATTCCGACAGCAGCCCGATCCGCTATCGTGCCTGTTTCAGAACGGACCTCACGCAGGATGATCTGACCGCGACCTTTCAGCCCTATCCCGGTGCCGTGCCGCTTCTGGCCCCCAAATGGTTCGACTGTTTCGACGCCCGCGAAATCGGGGCCGCGCTGGAAGAGGGCCGCGCCCTGGCCTTCATGGGGACCGGGAATATCCGCTACGGCATCGACCGTATCATCGCCGTCATGTCCGACGGGCGCGGTTTTGTCTGGCACCAGATCAACCGCTGCGGCGAGGTGGTCTTTGACGGCCAGCCCGCCCCCGCCGATTGCCCGCCTCCGCCGCAAGGAAACTGATCCATGCCCGATTTTCTGATTGAACTCTTCTCCGAGGAAATCCCCGCCCGGATGCAGACCCGCGCGGCCGAGGATTTGCGCAAACTGGTGACAAACGGTCTGGTCGAGGCCGGCCTGACCTATGCCGGGGCCGCCGCCTTCTCGACACCCCGCCGCCTGACGCTGGCGATCGAGGGGCTTCTGGCCAACTCGCCGACCCTGCGCGAAGAGCGCAAGGGCCCGCGCGTGGACGCGCCGGAACAGGCGATCGAGGGCTTTCTGCGCGGTGCGGGCCTGACCCGCGATCAGTTGGAGGAACGCGAGGTTGGCAAGGCCCGCGTCTTTTTCGCCGTGGTGGAAAAACCGGGCCGCCCGGCGGCCGAGATCGTGGCCGAGGTTCTGGACTCCACCATCCGCAATTTCCCATGGCCCAAGTCGATGCGCTGGGGCGCGGGCAGCTTGCGCTGGGTGCGCCCGCTGCAATCCATCCTGTGCATCCTGACGACCGAGGCGGGGGCCGAGGTTGTGCCGCTGACCCTGGACGGGATCACCGCCGGCAATACCACCGAAGGGCACCGCTTCATGGGCAAGGGGCGGTTTTCCGTCACGTCTTTCGACGATTACGCCGCGAAGCTGAAGCAGAACCGCGTGATCCTCGACCCCGCCGCGCGCGCGGATGCGATCTGGGCCGAAGCCACGAACCAGGCATTCGCCAACGGTCTTGAGGTGGTCGAGGATGCGGGCCTGCTGGCCGAAGTGGCGGGTCTGGTGGAATGGCCCGTGGTGCTGATGGGCGCGATCGACGACGCCTTCCTTGGCCTGCCGCCCGAGGTGCTGCAAACCTCGATGAAGGAGCATCAGAAGTTCTTTTCGGTCCGCAACCCCGGGACGGGCCGGATCGAGCGCTTCATCACGGTGGCCAATATCGAAACCCGCGACCACGGCGCGACCATCCTTGCCGGCAACCAGAAGGTGCTGTCCGCCCGCCTGTCCGACGCGCGTTTCTTTTGGGACAACGACCTGCGCACGGTCAAGACCAAGGGGTTGGAGGGCATGGCCGCGGGCCTGTCTTCCGTCACCTTCCACAACAAGCTGGGCAGCCAGGCCGACCGCGTCGCGCGGATCGAGGCGCTGGCGCGTGAGATCGCGCCGCTTGTGGGGGCCAAACCCGACCTCGCAGCCGAGGCGGCGCGCGTGGCCAAGGCCGATCTGCAATCCGAAATGGTGGGCGAATTCCCTGAACTTCAAGGGCTTATGGGCCGTTATTACGCCACCGCCGCAGGTCATGACGATGGCGTGCCAGAGGCCTGCGAGATGCATTACAAACCGCTCGGCCCATCCGACGCGGTGCCCACGCATCCCGTATCCGTCGCCGTAGCGCTGGCCGACAAGATCGACACGCTGACCGGGTTCTGGGCCATTGATGAAAAACCCACGGGATCGAAAGACCCCTACGCCCTGCGCCGCGCCGCACTGGGTGTGATCCGGTTGGTGCTGGGGAATGGCGTGCGGATGGGTCAACTCTCTCTGATCCAGACTGCGATGACGGTTCTGAGCGCACAACTCCAAGCCGCGCCCGACTCAGAAAACACCACAAACCTTGAGATCCCCTTAAACCTGCTGTCCTTCTTCCACGACCGCCTCAAAGTCTATCTCAAGGACCAAGGCATCCGCCACGACGTCATCGACGCCTGCTTGGCCATGCCCGGCAATGACGACCTCACGCTGCTGGTCAAACGCGCCGAAGCCCTCGCCGCCTTCCTGAAAACCGATGACGGGGAAAACCTGCTGCAGGGCTTCAAACGCGCGGCCAACATCCTTAGCCAAGCGGAAGAGAAAGACGGCGTCGAATATTCCTACGGCGCTGATATCAAGTTCGCGGAAACCGACGCCGAACGCGCGCTGTTCGTGGCCCTCGACCAGGCCGAAACCGCCATCGCCCCGGCCATGAAGACCGAGGATTTCGCCACTGCCATGTCCGCCATGGCCGCCCTGCGCGCGCCCATCGACGCCTTCTTCGAGACCGTGCAGGTCAATACCGACAATGCGGTCATCCGGCGCAACCGCCTCAACCTGCTGTCGCGCATCCGGACGATCTGCCTGTCGGTGGCCGACCTGACCCGTCTGGACGGCTGACTCAAACTGTCATGTTTTTCTGACACTGCCCCAACGCTGCGCTTGCGTTGGGGCGCATCGGGCGTATTCTGCATCTGAATACGAAAGGCGCCGCAGTGCAGCAAAACGACCCCGACCTGACCCTCATCACCCCCACGGCGCCGATCAAGGCCACCACCCATGGCGGGCGGGCGAAATGCCTGCAACGTCTGGCGCGGCTCGACCTGCCGGTGCCGCTGACCGTCGCGCTCAGCTTCGGGGCGGTGCAGCGGATCGCGGCGGGCGAGATGCCGGATATGCGCGCCCTGCTGGAACCCTTTGGTGACACACCGCTTCTCTGCGTGCGCCCTTCCTCGGAAGACCCGGATTGGGGCGGTCCGGGCGCGGTGCTGAATATCGGGATGAACGACAAAGTCTATGCCGATCTCAGCGCCGAACTGGGCAAGGACGCCGCTGCGGCCGTCTATCTGCGCTTCGTGCAGGGCTATGCGATGCATGTCGCGCGGTTGGACCCTGACATGTTCGACGATGTGACACTGGACGGCCCCGACGGCCTGGCCGAGGTGCTGCGCGCCTATGAAGCCGAAACCGAAGAGGAATTTCCCCAGGACCCCGCCGTGCAACTGGCCGAGGTGCTGCGCTCCATGGCCCGCGCCTGGTCGGGCACGACCGCGCGTCTGCTGCGGCAGGCCAAGGGCGCGCCCGCCGATGCGGGACTGGGTCTGGTGGTGCAGGCCATGGCGCTGGGTCTGGGGCAGGGGGAATGTGGTTCGGGCGTGATACAGCTTGTGAACTCCCAGACCGGCTACAAGCAGATCACCGGGCGGTATCTGTCGCAAAGTCAGGGGCGTGACGCGCTGCAACGGGGCACCAACGCCCTCTATCTGGAACGCGACAGCCGCGGCCCCTCGCTCGAGGAACTGGCCCCGCAAGCCTTCGAGGAATTAAAAGCCCATACCGCCCTGATGCGCCATCGCCTGCGCGAAGAGATGCAGGCCGAATTCACCATCGAGAATGGCCGCGTCCATATCCTTGACGGGGTGCGCGTGGCCCGCAATGCCCGCGCCGCCGTGCGCATTGCCGTGGCGCTGGCCGAAGAGGGCATCATCCCGCGCGAGGAAGCCTTGCTGCGGATCGAGCCGCGCTCGCTCAATGAACTGTTGCACCGCCAGATCGACCCGACCGCGCCGCGCGACCGTCTGGCCAAGGGGATCGCCGCCAGTCCGGGGGCGGCCAGCGGGCGTCTTGTCTTTACCGCCGCCGAGGCGCAGGCCAGCGCCGCGCGGGGCGAGCCTTGCATCCTCGTGCGCCGCGAAACCAGCCCCGAGGATATCCGCGGCATGCATGCCGCCGTCGCGGTGCTGACGGAACGCGGCGGCATGACCAGCCACGCCGCCGTGATCGGGCGCGGGCTTGGCCTGCCTTGCGTGGTGGGGGCCAGCGACATCCGCTTCAACCTGCGCAAGAATGTCCTGACCGCCCCGGATGGGCGCGAATTCCGCGCGGGCGACATCCTGACCATCGACGGCACCAATGGCGAGGTGCTGGCGGGCGAACCGGCCATGCTTGAGGCGACGCAGGACGATGCCTTCCAGACCTTGATGGAATGGGCCGATGCGGTGCGCGACATCGGCGTGCGGGCCAATGCCGACACGCCGGCCGATGCCCAGACCGCGCGCAATTTCAAGGCGCAAGGCATCGGCCTGTGCCGGACCGAGCACATGTTCTTCGAGGCCGACCGCCTCACCGTGATGCGCGAGATGATCTTTGCCGATGCCAGCAAGGATCGCCGGGCGGCGTTGGACCGTCTCCTGCCGATGCAGCGCGCCGATTTTGCCGAACTCTTCCGCATCATGCAGGGGCAGCCTGTCTGCATCCGCCTGTTCGATCCGCCCTTGCATGAATTCCTGCCCCATGACCGCGCGGGCCATCGCGAACTGGCCGAAGCGCTGGATCTGCCGCTGTCGGACGTGACCCGCCGCTGCGAGGCTTTGGCCGAATACAATCCCATGCTGGGGATGCGCGGCGTGCGTCTGGGCATCACCGTGCCCGAGATTTACGACATGCAGGCCCGCGCCATTTTCGAGGCGACGATTCTGGCCAGCAAGGACGGCGATCCCGTCGTGCCGGAAATCATGATCCCGCTGGTCTCGGCCAAGCGCGAGGTGGAACTGGTCAAGACCCGCGTCGATGCCGTGGCCGCCGCCGTGCGCAACGAATCCGGGGTGAATTTCACCTACCGTCTGGGGGTGATGGTGGAAACGCCCCGCGCCGCCCTGCGCGCGGGTGAAATCGCGCCGCATACCGCCTTTCTCAGCTTCGGGACCAATGACCTGACGCAGATGACCTATGGCCTGTCGCGCGACGATGCGGGCCGCTTCATGTCGGCCTATGTCCAGCAAGGGGTGTTCCCCGAGGACCCGTTCCACACGCTGGATCAGGACGGCGTGGGCGAACTGTTGCAGATTGCGGCAACAAGAGGGCGAAAAGCTCGCCCGAATCTGGTCCTGTCGATCTGCGGCGAACATGGCGGCAGCCCCGAATCAATCGCCTTCTGCCGGGATGCTGGATTCGACTATGTGTCCTGTTCCCCCTTCCGCGTGCCGGTCGCCAGACTGGCCGCAGCGCAATTGGCGGTGCTGGACAAGATAGGGTAGCGCCCCCGCGCCATGTCCCAATATTTTCCGGTTTTGCATAGATCTTATGCAAAAATCGCTCTTGCGCTTTTGAGCGGGGATCCGCCTGTTTGCCCCTCGAATCGCCGTCGGGTGGACGGCTTGGCCGTTTTTGGCTATAGCCGCGTCTGATTTTGCAGAATGGCCAAGGATCTGCTCCTTGAACATTTTGACAAGGAGATGACGAAAATGCGCTTTTTTGCTGCCATTGTTCTGGCCACTTCGGTGGCCTTCCCCGCTGTGGGAGAAACGCCGATCCATGACGTGCTGAGAGAAGAAAGCCGCGGGCTGAACAGCCTGCCCACAGCGCATCTGGACAGCTTTCTGCAAAAGGCCCGACCCGCCGCCGGGCAGGTCAGCTACAGCCAGGACTGGCTGGACAGCCTGCCGCGTCCCAAGCTCAGCGATGCCGAGATGCGCTGCCTCTCCGAGGCGCTCTATTTCGAAGCGCGCGGTGAATCGGTCCGTGGGCAGTTCGCCGTGGCCGAGGTGATCCTGAACCGCGTCGACAGCACGCTCTATCCCGACACCGTCTGCGGTGTGATCCATCAGGGCACCGGGCGCAAATACCAGTGCCAGTTCACCTATACCTGCGACGGTATCCCGGATGTGATCAACGAGAAGGCCGCCTTCGACGTGTCCGCCAAGGTCGCCAGCGTGATGGTCAGCGGCGCCCCGCGCGCCCTGACGGATGGGGCCACCCATTACCACACCAAGGCCGTGCGCCCCAACTGGTCGCGCAAATTCCCCCGCACCGCCACCATCGGCGTGCATCACTTCTATCGCCACCCCACGGTCCTCGCCCAGAACTGAGCGCGACCCCCGCGCGACGGTTTCGCACCCGCTTGTGCCGCGCCCGGTCTTGCGGCTGGCCATATCAGCGGTAGGGTGCGTCCACAGCGCGACAGGGGAAGTGTCATGAGCAGCGAAATCACATGGGCCTTCGGCCACCCGCTTGAACGGGCCGAAGCCACCGCCGGTCCCGAAGTCCTGGACCGCATCTCGCTGCGTGACCATATCGTCACCGTCGAAATCGGTGCCTTTCAGGCCGAACGCGGCACAACCCAGCGCATCTGCTTCAACGTCGTGGTCGAAGTCGCCCCTCAAGGCCAGCTTGACGACGATGTGGACCGCATCCTGTCCTACGACAAGGTGACCGAGGCCATCGCCCATGAACTCGCCGCCGAACGCCTGAACCTGCTGGAAACCCTCGCCCAACGCGTCGCCGACCGGATCCTCATGGAACCCCAGGCCCGCCGCGTCTTCGTCCGGATCGAAAAGCTGGACCGCGGCCCCGGCGCCCTCGGGGTCGAGATCATGCGCGCCCGCTCCACCCACAGCCCTGCCGCATCTGCCCCGGATGACCGCCCGCATCCCGAAGTCATTTACCTCTCCAACGAAGCCATCGCCGCACCCCATCTCAAGACATGGATCGACCAGTTGGAAGCGGGCCACCGCCCCACGATCCTCTGCGTGGGCGCCCCGGATCTGCCCGCCCCGCAGGCCGCGCATCCCTTGGCGCAGCGCCGTATCGACCTTCTGGCGATCGAGCAGAACGCCTGGACCTTGGCCGCCCGCGATCCGCGCTGCGTGGTCGTCAACTCCCGCACCGAACTCGACTGGTCCATGCGCCAGGGCCAGATCAGCGTCTGGGCACCCTCCAAGATCGTGCTGGACGCGGTCGATGGCCCCTCGGCCCAGCCCCGCGATGCGCTGGCGCTGGTGCTGTGGTTCGCCCGCCACATGCAGGCCGCCGATATCGTGGTGATTGGCGAAACCCCGCCAGCCGCCGCCGATCTGCCGATCCGCGCCGTGCCGGTAGAGCAGACCACCCTCTGACAGGCTTGCCAAGCGCGCCCCGATCGCCCATGCAACCGTCATGACGATCTATCACCGCCCCATTCCCCTGACCGGACCGGAACGCCCAAAGGCGGCGCTGCCGCTGGCCGGCGGCCCGCTGATCTTTGACCGGATCGAGGTGCTGTCGCGCGATGCGCCCCCAAGGATCATCTCCGCCGATCAGGCCCCCGCCGATGTGCTGGCCCGCCTGACCGCCCCGCGCGCCGCCATCGCGGGGCTGGACATGGCCCGCCCCACCATCATGGGCATCCTGAACGTCACGCCGGACAGCTTCACCGATGGTGGCCAGCACAACGCGCCCGCCGCCGCGCTGACCCATGCCCGGACGATGCAGGGGCAGGGGGCCGACATCATCGACGTGGGCGGCGAATCCACCCGCCCCGGCGCAACCGAAGTCCCCGCCGGGGATGAGGTCGCCCGCACGGCCCCCGTCATCGCCACCCTGCGCGCGGCGGGGCTGTCGCTTCCCATCTCCATCGACACGCGCAAAACGGCGGTCGCCCGCGCCGCCATCGAGGCCGGGGCCACCCTCGTCAACGACGTGTCCGGCTTCACCTTCGACGACGCCCTCGCCCCCTATTGCGCCACGGAAAACCTGCCCGTCTGCGTGATGCACGCGCAGGGCGATCCGCAGACGATGCAGCAAAACCCGCGCTATGATGATGTGCTGCTGGATGTCTATGACTTCCTCGCGGCGCGCATCGCGGCCCTCGAATCCGCAGGTATCCCGCGCGCCCGCATCATCGTCGATCCCGGCATCGGTTTCGGCAAGACACAGGCCCACAACCTTGCCCTGCTGGCCCGGATCAGCCTCTTCCATGCGCTGGGATGCCCCATCCTTCTGGGGGCCTCGCGCAAGAAATTCATTGCCACACTGGGCCAAGCCCCCGACATTGACGCGCGTGTGCATGGCTCTGTCGCCGTGGCCCTTGCGGCGGCGGCGCAGGGCGTGCAGATCTTGCGCGTGCATGACGTTTTCGCCACGCGCTCGGCCCTGACGCTGTGGCAGGCAGCGACAAAAGGAATTTTTGATGACGCGTAAGCTGTTTGGAACCGATGGGGTGCGCGGCACCGCCAATATCCACCCGATGACCGCCGAAATGGCGCTGCGGATCGGCGCCGCCGTGGGCCGCTATTTCCGCCGCGAAGGCGGCAGCACCGTCCACCGGGTCGTGATCGGCAAGGATACGCGCCTCTCGGGCTATATGTTCGAAAACGCGCTGACGGCGGGCCTCACCTCGACGGGGATGAACGTGCTGCTGCTGGGCCCGGTGCCCACGCCCGCCGTGGGTCTGCTCACCACCTCGATGCGCGCGGATCTGGGCGTGATGATCTCGGCCAGCCACAACCCCGCCTCGGATAACGGGATCAAGTTCTTCGGCCCCGACGGTTTCAAACTGTCGGACGAGGCCGAGGCCGAGATCGAACGCCTGATCGAGACGGGCGTGGAACCGGCCAAGGCCAATAACATCGGCCGTGCCAAGCGGATCGACGATGGCCGCTTCCGCTACGTCGAGCGGGTGAAGTCCACATTCCCGGCGGGCCTGCGCCTGGACGGGATCAAGATCGTGGTCGATTGCGCCAATGGGGCCGCCTATCGCGCCGCCCCCGAAGTGCTGTGGGAGCTTGGGGCCGATGTCATCCCCGTGGGGGTCAACCCCGACGGGCGCAACATCAACCTCGATTGCGGCTCGACCCATCCGCGCTTGGCGGCGGAAACCGTGGTGGCGCATGGGGCTGATCTGGGCATCTGTCTGGACGGCGATGCCGACCGCGTCATCCTGATCGACGAACAGGGGCAGGTGGCCGATGGCGATCAGATCATGGCGCTTCTGGCCGCCCGCTGGGCGGATGAGGGGCGGCTCAAGGGCGGCGCGCTGGTCGCCACCGTCATGTCCAATCTGGGGCTGGAGCGGTTTCTGGCCGCGCGCGGCGTCGGGCTGGAGCGGACCAATGTCGGCGACCGCTATGTGGTCGAACGGATGCGCACGGGCGGCTTCAATCTGGGCGGCGAACAATCGGGCCATATCGTGATGACCGATTACGCCACCACCGGCGACGGTCTGATGGCCGGGCTGCAATTTCTGGCCGAGATGGTGCGGACGGGGCAGCCCGCCTCTGCCCTGACGCGCAGTTTCGCCCCCGTGCCGCAACTGCTCAAGAATGTGCGTTATACCGACGGTCAGTTGCCGCTCGATACCGCCTCGGTGCAGCAGGTCATCGCCGCCGCCGAGATCGCCCTGACCGGCAAGGGGCGGCTTCTGATCCGCAAATCCGGGACCGAACCGCTGATCCGCGTCATGGCGGAATGCGAGGATGAGGGGCTCTTGCTGACATTGGTGGACGGCATCGTGGATGCGGTCAGGGACGCGGTCTGATCGTTAAGATTTGGTGAATGGCGGCGGGTAAGCTGTTGATAATGCTGGGGTGGAAAAATGTCCCATCAAGGGACAGCCCCCGTCACCCCCGCCCGAACAGCCGCATCAATGCGCCCCACTGGCTCAGCGCCAGCCCGGTCAGGATCAAGGCCAGCGCCACGAAGAACCGCCACGGCAGGGCTTCCGACAGGACCAGCGCCCCGAAGGTCATGGACCACAGCGGCACCTGATAATTGACCAGCGTCATGAAAACCGGCCCAGCCGACCGGATCACCTGCACCCGCAGCAGCGCCGCCAGAGCCGTAGGCATCAGGCCAAGGAACAGGATCGCCAGCCCCGTGGTCTGCCCCGCCCAGCCCGGCACCCCCTCGATCGCCAGCATCAACGGGATCAGCACCACCGACCCCACCACCAGCGTCAGCGTGGACAGGGCCATCGGATCAATCGGCGGACACCGCCGCGTCAGGATCGCCGCCACCGCATAGGACATCGCCGCCCCCACACAGGCCAGTTGCCCCCAGGCGGCCATGTCTCCGGTCGCGCTGAAAACACCGGGCCCGATCAACACCGCCGCCCCGATGAACCCCACGATCACCCCCGCAGCCCGGCGCAGGGTCAGGGGTTCGTCCGCAAAGACATGCGCCAGCGGCAGCACGAACAAAGGCAGCGCCGCCATCGAGATCCCCGCAAAGGCCGAAGGCACATATTGCTGCCCCCAACTCAGCAGAAAGAACGGCAGCGCAGTGGACAGCAAGCCGATGGCTGCAAGATAGGGCCAAAGCCCCCGATCCCCCAAAGGAAACCGCCGCCCCATCACCCGCATCAGCAGCACCAGCGCCACAGCCCCCAAGGTGGTGCGGGCACAGGCCACGGTCAGCGGACCGTAATCCCGCAGGGCAACGGACACGACCATGAAGGTGCCGCCCCAGACAAGGCCCAGAAGCCCGATCGAGGCCCAGTTCGCGGGGGTGGGATGTTGTGCCATGCGGGGCAATAATCACGCGCTGCGCAGGATGTCCACCGCGCCCAGACAAAAGGGGCGCCCCTTGCGGAAGCACCCCCTCTGACCGTTCTGTGACGGGATCAGTTCTTGGACTTGTCGACCATCTTGCCAGCCGAGATCCAGGGCATCATGGCGCGCAGCTGCTCGCCGACCTTCTCGATCTGGTGCTCGTCGTTCAGGCGACGCGTGCCCTTGAAGAAGGGCTGGCCCACCGCGTTTTCCTGCATGAAGTCGCGCACGAACTTGCCGGTCTGGATGTCGCGCAGCACGGCTTTCATGCGGGCTTTGGTCTCGTCATAGGGCAGGATGCGCGGGCCGCTGACATACTCGCCATATTCCGCGGTGTTCGAGATCGAGTAGTTCATGTTGGCGATGCCGCCTTCATAGATCAGGTCCACGATCAGCTTGACCTCGTGCAGACACTCGAAATAGGCCATTTCGGGCGCGTAGCCTGCTTCCACCAGCGTCTCGAAGCCCATGCGGATCAGCTCGACCAGACCGCCACAGAGAACCGCCTGCTCACCGAACAGGTCGGTCTCGCATTCTTCGCGGAAGTTGGTCTCGATGATGCCCGAACGCCCGCCACCGATGGCCGAGCAATAGGACAGACCGATTTCCAGCGCCTTGCCCGACGCGTCATTGTGAACCGCCACAAGGCAGGGCACGCCGCCGCCCTTGGTGTATTCGCCGCGCACGGTGTGGCCGGGGCCTTTGGGCGCCATCATGATGACGTCCACGCCCTCTTTCGGCTCGATCAGACCGAAGTGGATGTTCAGGCCGTGGGCAAAGGCAATGGCCGCGCCTTCGCGGATATTGTCATGCACGTATTTCTTGTAGGTCGCGGCCTGCAGTTCATCGGGCATGGTGAACATGATCAGGTCGGCCCAGGCGGCGGCTTCGGCGATGCCCATGACCTTGAGGCCTTCGGCTTCGGCCTTCTTGGCCGAGGGCGAGCCTTCGCGCAGGGCGACGACAAGGTTCTTGGCACCCGAATCGCGCAGGTTCAGCGCATGGGCATGGCCCTGCGAGCCGTAGCCGAGGATGGCCACTTTCTTGTCCTTGATGAGGTTGATGTCGCAGTCACGATCATAATAGACGCGCATGGGGTGATCCTTTCCTATTGATCTGTCGAGTCTTGCTCTGGTCGTGACCATAACGATCCTTTGATCATTGTGTTTTCGTTTTTATTGAGTATTTGGAAGAACGGTGAAATATCATTCGCTGATTTCCATTTGGTGCATAAATCATGCTTGACGACACGGACCGCCGCATCCTGCGCCATTTTCAGGCCGATCCCGAACTGGGCACAGCGGAACTGGCCGAGCGGGCCGGGGTCACGCAGGCGACCTGCTGGCGGCGGCTGGAACGCCTGACGGCGCGGGGTATCCTGAAAGGACAACAGGCGGTGATCGACTGGCAGGCGCTTGGCTATGCGGTGGAGGTGTCGTTGCGCATCACGCTGGACAAGACGGTGACGCGGGCCTTCGATGATTTTCTGGAAGCCGCGCGAGAGATTCCCGAAGTGCTGGAGATCCAGAGCTTTCTGGGCCGCGTCGATCTGCGTCTGTCGGTGATTGCCCGGGACATGGGGCATTATCAGCAGCTTTACCGCACGCGCATCCTGACCCTGCCGCATATCGCGGATATCGAAGCCTTGATGCATGTGGCGCGGATCAAATCGGATGAGGTTCTGCCGGTATGATAAGCTTGAGCGATCTGGATGACACGGACCGCGCCATTCTGCGGGCCTTGGCGGCGGATGCGACCCTGAGCGCGGGCGCGCTGGGGCGGCGGCTGGGCCTGTCGCAGCCTGCGGCTTGGCGGCGGGTAAAGCGGTTGCAGGAGGCGGGCGCGATCAAGGGCCGCCGTCTGGTGCTGGATCACGAAAAGCTGGGCTTTGGCGTGACGGTCTTTCTGGGCGTCAAGCTGGCCACCAAGGGCCGGGTCAGCCTTGAGGATTTCGAGCGCGCGGTGACCGCTATCCCCGAGGTGCAGACGGTCGAGCATATCCTTGGGCTTTACGATTATCGCCTGCGGGTCGTGGCGCGCGATATTTCCGACTTTGAACGCGTGCTGCGGCGCCGGATCATGACGCTGCCCGGCGTGGGCGATGTGGAGGCCAATGTCCTGTTGTCCGAGGAGCGGAGACCGGGACCATTGTAAACGGGCTTTGCCTTTGGCGCCGCGTCGCGCTACCCCTTGGGAAACGCCGAGGAGGAGAGACCCATGAGCGCACTTCTGGACACTGTGGACCCGGACGGATTGCTGGAATTCTCGGTCGTGTTCACCGACCGGTCGCTGAACCACATGAGCGCCAGTTTCCAGCAGGTGATGCGTGATATCTCGGCGATGCTGAAAGAGGTCTACAACGCCGATGGCGTGGCCTTGGTCCCCGGTGGCGGCACCTACGCGATGGAGGCGGTGGCGCGGCAGTTCGGCCATGATGCCCATGCCTTGGTGGTCAGGAACGGCTGGTTCTCCTACCGCTGGAGCCAGATCTTCGAGGCGGGCGTGTTCACGGCGAAAACCACCGTCTTCAAGGCGCGCCAGACCGGGAACGGGGTGACGGCGCCTTTCGCGCCCGCCCCGATTGACGAGGTTGTGGCGGCCATTCGGGAGGCGAAACCCGATGTGGTCTTTGCGCCGCATGTGGAAACCTCGGCCGGATTGATCCTTCCTGATGACTATATCACCACCCTGGCAGCGGCGGCACATGAGGTGGGCGCGCTGATGGTGCTGGATTGCATCGCTTCTGGCTGTGCCTGGGTGGATATGAAGGCCACGGGCGTGGATGTGCTGATCTCGGCCCCGCAGAAGGGCTGGTCCGCTTCGCCCTCGGCTGGCCTCGTGATGCTGTCGCAGCGTGCGATGGATCGGCTAGAGCATACGCAATCCGACAGTTTCGCGGTGGATCTGAAGAAATGGTTCAGCATCATGCAGACCTATGAGGGCGGCGGGCATGCCTATCATGCCACCATGCCCACCGATGCGCTGCGCGCCTTCCGCGACACGATGCTGGAGACGCGGGATTACGGGTTTGAAAAATTGCGGCAGGCGCAGTGGGCGCTGGGGAATGGCGTGCGCAAGATGCTGGCCGATAAGGGCGTGGTGTCGGTCGCCGCCGATGGTTTCAGCGCGCCGGGGGTGGTGGTCAGTTATACGGACGATCCCGAGATCCAGAACGGCAAGAAATTCGCCGCTTTGGGCATGCAGATCGCGGCAGGCGTGCCCCTGCAATGCGACGAGCCTGCGGGGTTTCGCACCTTCCGGCTGGGATTGTTCGGGCTGGACAAGCTCTACGATGTGCCCGCCACGCTGGCACGGCTCAAGGCGGTCATCGACAAGGTGCTCTGATTTCATCTTGCTGAAAATATCCCCGCCGGAGGCATCCGACGGGGCAGCATGTGCCAGCCTCAGCCTTTCGCGCCCAGACCCATCTGCATCATCGTGCGGCGGACGGGGGCGAGTGAATAGATCGCGTTCAGCCCTGTTGCGCGCAGGTCGCGCAGGGGTTGGGCGTCCATCATCGAGGCGCGGTTGAGCAGGTCGATTCCCGCCACGCGGGCGCGCACTTCAGTATGGCGGCGCTTGTGGAAGGTTTCCAGCATGGCGGCATCGCCCAGACGATCAGGTGCGGCCTCGGCCAGTTCCAGAAGCACGCGCAGATCACCAAGGCTCATGTTCAATCCCTGCGCGCCGATGGGGGGCACGACATGGGCGGCCTCGGCCACCAGCGCGACACGTTCGGCGCACATGCGTTCAGCGACCTGACTGATGATCGGCCAGACCGTGCGGCGCGAGGCCAGCGTCAGCGGGCCGTAGAGCAGACAGGAACGGGTGTTCATTTCCGCCTCGAATTCCGCTTGGGGCAGGGCGGCCAGCCGCATCACCTCGGCCCCCTGTTCCATCCAGACCACGGCGGATGAAGGCTGGCCCTGATGATCGGGCAGCGGCACCAGCGTGAACGGGCCGCCGGAGCGGTGGATTTCCGTCGAGATATTGTTGTGCGGCGCGTCATGCGTGACGGCGAAGGCCAGCGCCTTTTGCCCATAGCGGGTGGTCTTGACCGGCACGCCCACAGCCTCGCGCACAGGAGAATTGCGGCCATCGGCGGCGATGACCAGACGCACACGGGCGGTGGTGCCGTCGGTCAGGCCCACACGCGCCTCGGTCAGGCGGGTGAAGACGGTGCTGACGCCGGTGCCGGGGCGGAAGGTGACGGTGGGCAGTTCGGCCAGACGCGCGACCATTTCGCGGCGCAAGAGCCAGTTGGGCAGGTTCCAGCCGAAGGGCCGGTCCGAGATATCGGCAGCGTTGAAATCCTTTGTCAGGCGGGGTTCCGGGGCGGGCCCGCCCGCATCGACGATCCGCATGACCTGAAGGTCGGCGGCGTAAGGGGCGAGGCGGTCCCACAGGCCCGCGCGATCCAGCAGGGCCTGGGCCGGTTGCAGGAAAGCGGTGGTGCGCAGATCGGCGCCTTCAGCCTCTCGGTCAGTCACGGGCGGGGCGGGATCGACGCAAAGCACGGTGAACCCCGCGCTGCCGAACACGGCTGCTGCCGTCAACCCTGCGACACCGCCGCCAGAGACAAGGATATCGAAATCGAATGGCCGCATGATCGGTCCTCCTGCTGGCCCACTACTTAGAGCGCGGGAGGGCAAAGGTCCAAGCGGCATTCCGTCATCCGCGCGTGATGATGATCAGCAGGGTCCAGATCACCGGGACAGCGATCAGGGCGGGGATGTAAAGGCCGGGGATGCCGAATGCGGCGACCGACAGACCCCAGAGGATGATCCCGACAAGCGTGATCAGCAGGATCATCCTGTCGGGCGACGTTTCGGCTTGCGCCGTATGAGGGGCGGCGGGCAGGTCAAGCTGCGTGTCGGCCACAAGGCTGGTGTCGATCTTGCTCATCGGGGGGTCCTTTCCGGGATGCATGGCAGGGTCCGCTGGCGGACCTGCCTTCCAAATAGGCATCTGGCGCTGTCATGAAAGGCGCGGATTGCCGCAGCGCGGCGAGGTGCCGCAGCAGGGCAGGTGTCAGAGCAATCTGGCCAGAAACCCGGTCAGGTCGTTGGTATGGTGATGGATATGCGCGGCCTCATGCGGATCGGGGGCGACGTGGACCGTCCGCATCCCCATCGCATGCGGTGCGGCAAGGTTGCGGGGATCGTCCTCGAACATCGCGGCGCAGGAAGTATCCAGCCCGTCTGCGGTGAAGATGGCCGTGAAGGCGGCGGCCTCGGGCTTGGGCAGGAAGCCCGCATGTTCGACGCCATAGACCGCATCGAACAGACCCGAGAGCCCCCGCGCCGCGATGACCCGTTCGGCATAGGGGGCGCAGCCGTTGGTATAGACGATCTTGCGCCCCGGCAGGCTGCGGATATGGGCGGCTAGGTCGTGGTCCACCTGAATGTGAACCAGCGAGATGTCATGGACATGGGTCAGGTAGGGGGCCGGATCCACGTCATGCTCGCGCATCAGACCGGCAAGGGTGGTGCCGTAAGTGTGCCAGTAGTGGCGGCGCAGGTGGTTGGCGCGGGCATGATCCACCCCCAGCGCATCCATCACGAATTGCGTCATCCGCACCTCGATCTGGTCGAACAGACGCGCCTCGGGCGGATAGAGCGTATTGTCCAGATCGAAGACCCAACCGGTCACATGAGAGAAATGCTGCTTTGCCATGGCGCGACGCTATCGCGCAGGCGGGGGCTCTGCAACAGTTGCGCCTTGCCTGACGGGGCGCGGCGGCGATAGTCTGGCGCGATGAACAAGGAGACGGCACGGATGAAGGACCTCAAACCGGTGCAGAAAGACGCTTACACCCTTATTCTTGAAGCGATCGACACCGGCATCTACCGCCCCGGCGACCGTCTGGTGGAAAGCGAGCTGGCCGAGCGGTTCGGTGTCTCGCGCACCCCGATTCGCGAGGCTTTGCAACGGCTTGAGACACAATCCCTGCTGACGCGGGACGGGCGCAGCCTGATCGTGGCCTCATTGGACCACAACCAGTTGAGCGAGCTTTATGTGGTGCGCGCCGAGTTGGAGGGGCTGGCGGCGCGTCTGGCGGCGCGTCATGCCACCGCCGAGGAGGCGCGGGTGCTGCGCGACATGGTCGAGGCGGATCAGGCGCTATTGGGCAATCCCAAGGGGCTGGCGCGGGCAAACCGGCGGTTTCACAAGCAGATCCATCTGGCCTCGCATAACCGGTATCTGGTGCAGCAGCTTGATCTTGTGCATCGGTCGATGGCGCTGATGGCGACCACGTCGCTGGCCGCGGAAGGGCGTGGCGAGGTGGCTTTGGCCGAACATGCGGCGATTGTCACCGCGATCGAGAACCGGGACGAGATGGGGGCCTATCAGGCGCTGAAGGACCATATCTCCAAGGCCTTCGTGACCCGGCTCAAACTGGACAGCGGCACACTCAGAAGCGTGGAGTGATCAGCCGCCGGACCAGTCCGGGCGGGCGTGGATGCAAGGAATGGCCGTGGGTTGTCTTGTCCCAGTAGAAGGGGGCGAAGATCAGCTCGAACAGGGCCTTGTAGGCGGCCAGAACGCCGAGCGGAAAATAGAATTGCAGTGTCGGCACCCAGAACAGCAGATGCCGATGCGCAGGACCCGACACGGCCAGCAGGCCGGTCGCGACAGTCAGTACCTCGACCGTCAGGAACAGCTTGGCGATTGCGGTGAGCATCGGCGGCGAAAGCATCCCGTCCAGCGGATGGGGCAGACCAAACAGCACCAGCCAGAACGACCAAAGCACCGGCGCCAGCAGGAACTGCGAGAGCGCCGTGATGAAATGGGTCTGATAGCCGACGAAACGCCACAACCCCAGTTGCCGCAGCAGCAGGCGCGGGCTGCGCATATGCACCAGATAGGTGACCATATACCCCTTGAGCCAGCGTGAGCGTTGCCGGACCCATGGCAACGGGTGGCAGTTCGCCTCTTCCGCCGTGGTGGTGGCGAGCATTTCGGTCCGATAGCCGTGGCGGGCGAGGCGGAAACCCAGATCGGCATCCTCGGTCACGTTATGGGCGTCCCAGCCGCCGAGGGTTTCAAGGGCCGCGCGGCGGAAGAACAGCGTCGTGCCGCCCAGCGGGATGGCAAAGCCCAGCCGTGCCATGCCGGGCATCATCACGCGGAACCAGCTGGCGTATTCGATCGTGAAGCAGCGCGCCAGCCAGTTTTGGCGGGGGTTGTAATAGTCCAGCACCCCTTGGAGGCAGACCAGATCGGAAGGCGCATCGGCAAAACGGGCCGCAACCCGGTCGATCTGATCGGGATCCGGCGCATCTTCGGCGTCGAAGATGCCCACGATGTCCCCACGGCAGAAATCCAGCGCATAGTTCATCGCGCGCGGCTTTGTGCGCGGTCGGCCATCGGGCACCGGAATCACCCTGATCCATGGGGGGAGCGCGATACCGGACAGCGCGTCGCGCGTGACCGTGTCGTTCTCCTCAAGGATCAGAAGCACGTCCAGCAGGGCCTTTGGATAGGTCAGTTTTTCAAGCCGCTTGATCAGGATGTCGGCCACTTCGGGTTCGCGGTAGAGCGGCACGAGGATGGACACCACAGGGCGCTGCGGAGGAAGAGTGAGAGGGGGGTGCGCTGCGGGCGGTGACTGCACCTCGCGCCGGGTAAGAAAGGCCGCGACCGCAGCGGTCTTGTGCAGTGCTGCCACCAGCAGGGTCATCCCGGCCCAAAGGACGAGCAGGCTGAAGATGGCAAGCGGGTAGAGGAGCACCAGACCCAGCACCGTCAGCAGCGCGGCAGTCAGGAGCGCGATGCTGCGCCGTGTCGGACCGGCCCAGGTGCGGCAGCTTTCGGACAGGGGCACGCGGGTCAAGGCAGCGGCGGCCATCTCTTCGCGCCACTGACGCGCGACGGCCGCGTCCAGATCGGTCGGGTCGGCCAGAATGGGACGGGCCAGATGCAGGGGCGCGGGCAGGTCTGCGACGGTCGCAGCAAAGGTTTCGGGGCGGGTGGTGGCCATGAGGATGGTGCCATCCGCCCGTTTGCGCCAAGGCAGCACGCCCAATCCAAGACAGGTTGCAGGTTCCAGCATCGTGGCCAGTTCAGGATCGGGCGGTTCGGCCATAAGGTTCACGCGGCGCAGCGCGAAACAATCGGCGCGGGCCTGAAGAAGGGTTTCGGCGGTCAGCCATCCTTCGTTCAGGGCGATATCGGCGATACTGGCCCGGTCATGACGCATCTGACGACGCGCCGAGAGCATCTGTCCGATGCTGATCAGCTTCCGGTCAACCAGATAGCGGGCCAGATCCGGCGTGGCCCGGTCGCGAGGGGGAACGGCAACGGGCGCCGCGCGATGAGGCGCCCGCGGCAGGTCGTTGCGGAGCGCGACGGCGGTTGACGGGGTCGCCCCGCCGCTGGTCCAGAACAACATCTGCCATCCCCATGTCCATCATCACGCGGACAGGATCTTCCGCGCCCAAGGGCACCAGAATGGCAAGCATTGGTTAATGCAGCTTTAACAGCCGATTAACCGGCAACCTTTTCCGCGCGTTCGGCCATATGGGCGGCGAAACGCTCGAACAGGTAGAAGCTGTCCTGCGGGCCGGGGCTGGCTTCGGGGTGGTATTGCACCGAGAACACCGGACGATCGGCAAGGCGGATGCCGCAGTTCGAGCCATCGAACAGCGAGACATGGGTTTCCAGCACGCCTTTGGGCAGGGTCTGGCTGTCCACCGCGAACCCGTGGTTCATCGAGGTGATCTCGACCTTGCCGGTCTCGAGGTCCTTGACGGGATGGTTCGCGCCGTGATGACCGTGGTTCATCTTGATCGTTTCGGCCCCCAGGGCGAGGGCCAGCATCTGATGACCAAGGCAGATCCCGAAAACGGGGATGTCCTGTTTCAAGACACCCTGAATCATCGGCACGGCATAGGCGCCAGTGGCCGCGGGGTCGCCGGGGCCGTTGGACAGGAACACACCATCGGGGCTATGGGCCAGCACCTCATCCGCTGTGGCGGTCGCGGGCAGGACAGTCACGTCACAGCCAACCGAAGCAAGGCAGCGCAGGATATTGCGCTTGGCGCCGTAATCGACCGCCACGACCTTGAACCTGGCGTTTTCCTGACGGGCATAGCCCTGGGGCCATGCCCAACGCATCTCATCCCAGCGATAGGATTGCGCACAGGTCACGTCCTTGGCCAGATCCAGCCCCTTGAGGCCGGGGAAGGCGCGGGCGCGGGCGACGAGCGCCTCGATATCGAACACGCCATCGGGGTTATGGGCCAGCGCCACATGCGGCGCCCCCTGCTGGCGGATCGCGCGCGTCAGGCGGCGGGTGTCGATGCCACCGATCGCGATGCGGCCACGCTTTTCCAGCCATGTGGTCAGATGTTCGGCGGCGCGCCAGTTGCTGGGCTCGGTCGGGTCCCATTTCACGACCATGCCGGCGGCGACGGGATCGGCGGTTTCGTCGTCTTCGGGGTTCACGCCGACATTGCCGATATGCGGGAAGGTGAAGGTCACGACCTGCCCGGCATAGGACGGGTCGGTCATGATCTCCTGATAGCCGGTCATGGCTGTGTTGAAGCACAGTTCGGCCTGCGTCTCGCCCGTGGCACCGAAGCCGCGACCGTAGAACAGCGTCCCATCGGCAAGCACGAGGCAGGCTGTGGGGCGGGGGGCGGTGGACTGGGGCATGAGCGTCTCCGGTTCGGAAGGGGCAGCGGCGGGCCTTGGCAGGCGGGGTGCGACCAGTGGACCGGCCCCGTCGGGGCTCTGCCGTGATCGCCCGCGCAGCGCAGGCGCAAACTGGCGGAGGTTTACGGGTCAGGCGCGGCAGGGTCAAGTGATCCTGTGCCGCAAAGTCACGAGCGCCGCGTCAATGGGACAAGGTTGTCCCTATGGGTAGGGCGGTTGCCCCCGGCTGTGGGACATACTATGTGTCACGTTTGTTACAACGCCGAGGAATGGGCAGAATGGATATGCGCGAACGGGTCAATACGGCCCTCAAACAGGCCATGAAGGACAAGGCGGCAGACCGTCTGTCCACGCTTCGTCTGATCAACGCCGCTATCAAGGACCGGGATATCGCGGCGCGCGGCGATGGTGACTCGGAAGGCGTGGGGGATGCCGAGGTTCTGGCGATCCTTGGCAAGATGTCCAAGCAACGGATGGAGAGCGTGCGCGCCTATGAAGAGGGTGGGCGTGTCGATCTGGCCGAGCGCGAGCGGGCCGAGATCGCGGTGATCGAGGAATTCTTGCCGCGTCAGTTGAGCGCGGCCGAGATCGACGCTGCGGTAAGCGAGGCGATTTCCACAACCGGTGCCACCACGATTCGCGACATGGGCAAGGTGATGGGCGAGTTGAAGGCCAAATATACGGGCCAGATGGATTTCGGCACCGTCGGGCCGATGATCAAGACCCGCCTGAGCTGAGGCGATCCGCGACCCGGCCTGATCTCAGGCCGGGGATCCGGTCTTGCTGAGGCGCAGCGCCTCGGACAATTCGTTGAACAGGTCCTTACGCTCGTCTTCCGACAGGAAGGCGCCGATTTCGACCGTCCGGCCATTGCCGGTCAGGGTCACGTAGAAGGGCACGGGCCCACCTTGCGGGTGCAGTTCGGCCCGCGCCCAGAAACTGTTGCAATCCCATTCCTGCCGGTCGCCCTTGGGGTTCGTCCGGGTCAGGTGGATATGGCCGGGATCGAGGGTCAGTTCTTCGAGGATATTGCCGTCCCGATAGCTGCGCTCCAGCCCCCACCAGACCGCTGCGACCGCGGCCATCAGGAAGGGCAACAGCCCCCACAGGACGACCGTTCCCAGCAAAGGGTAGAGCGGGATGGTGATCAGCGTGAAGGTGGCCAGAACAAAGGCCGCCATCCCGCGCCGGGGCAGGGAGCGGTGCGGCCAGAGGCGCAGGCTGCGGGCATGGTCGGCGGTATCGGTCCAGGTATAGGGCATATGTCCGGGGGGCTTGTATGGTGGGTGACGCAAAAGTAACCCGTCCGGCGGATCAGTAAACCCCGAAGCTGCGGTGCGATGTGTCGCAGGGGCGGGCGCGCTTTCTGCCCGCGATACATCCCATGCAAAAGGGCCCCCGCAGGGGCCCTTTCTTGTCTCAGTGCCGTCCCTTAGTGGGCGTGGCTCTTGTCCCAGTCTTCCCGCTTGGGCAGCTGCTCGAACGTATGTTCGGGCGGCGGGCAGGGCAGGGTCCATTCCAGCGTATCGGCATATTCGTTCCAATAGTTGTTCTGGGTGACGCGGGCGCCCCGGAACAGCGAGTATAACATGATGCCGAAGAAGAAGATGAACGAGGCGAAAGAGATGAAGGCCCCGATCGACGACCAGTAGTTCCAGAGGGCAAACGCCTCGGGGTAGTCGATGTAGCGGCGGGGCATCCCCTGACGGCCCAGGAAGTGCTGCGGGAAGAAGGTCAGGTTGGACCCCAGGAACATCATCCAGAAGTGCAGCTTGCCGGCCCATTCGGGATAGTGGCGGCCCGTCATCTTGCCGAAGTAGAAGTAGATCCCGGCAAAGATGGCAAACACCGCCCCCAGCGACATCACATAGTGGAAGTGAGCCACCACATAGTAGGTGTCATGATAGGCACGGTCGATGGCCGCCTGGCTGAGCACGATGCCGGTCACGCCACCGACGGTGAACAAGAACAGGAAACCGAAGGCCCAGAGCATCGGGGTTTCAAACGTGACCGAGCCGCCCCACATGGTGGCGATCCAGCTGAACACCTTCACACCAGTCGGCACCGCGATGACCATGGTGGCCATCATGAAGTAGGACTGCTGCGTCAGCGACATGCCCACGGTGTACATGTGGTGGGCCCAGACGACGAAGCCCAGCGCGCCGATCGCGATGATCGCCCAGACCATCGGCAGGTAGCCGAAGACGGGCTTGCGCGAGAAGGTGGCGATCACGTGGCTGATGATGCCGAAGCCGGGCAGGATGATGATGTAGACCTCGGGGTGGCCGAAGAACCACAGGATGTGCTGATACAGAACCGGGTCGCCGCCACCTGCGGGATCGAAGAAGGTGGTGCCGAAGTTGCGGTCGGTCAGCAGCATCGTGATGGCACCAGCCAGAACCGGCAGCGACAGCAGGATCAGCCACGAAGTGACGAAGATCGACCATGCGAAGAGCGGCACCTTGAACAGGGTCATGCCGGGGGCACGCATGTTCAGGAAGGTGGTGATCATGTTGATCGCGCCAAGGATCGACGAGGCACCCGAGACGTGGACCGCGAAGATCGCGAGATCGAGCGAGAACCCACCCTCATTGGTCGAAAGCGGCGGATAGAGCACCCAGCCCACACCCGAACCCAGCTGGTCATTGCCGCCCGGTGCCAGCAGCGAGGCGACGCCCAGCGCGGTGCCTGCAACATACATCCAGTAGGACAGGTTGTTCATGCGCGGGAACGCCATGTCCGGCGCGCCGATCTGGAGTGGCATGAAGTAGTTGCCGAAACCGCCGAACAGGGCCGGGATCACGACAAAGAACATCATCAGCACGCCGTGATAGGTGATCATCACGTTCCAGAGGTGACCGTTCGGCGTACATTCAGCGGCGGAATCCGCAATGAACCGTGCGCCTTCAAGGCACATGTACTGGACACCCGGCTCCATCAGTTCCATCCGCATGTAGATGGTGAAGGTGACGGAAATCAGACCGACCACCGCAGAGGTGATCAGGTAGAGGATGCCGATATCCTTGTGGTTCGTGGACATGAACCAACGGGTGAAGAACCCGCGCTGGTCCTCGTGTCCGTGGCTGTGAATGGCTGCGTCGGCCATGCGGTTGCCTCCTGTAGGTGGGTATTCAGCGCGGAAAAGACTCCCCCGCGCGCAGTTCCTGCCCTGTTTAGAATGGCCGGGGCGCAACGGCAATCCGCGAAATTGATCTGAATCAATGTATATTGTCGCACCTTGAAATGTGTCAGGTGGGGCGGACAATCCTGTTAATGCCTTGGCAAATAACGAAAAAACCCGGCGCAAAGCCGGGTTTTCCATCCTCTGTCATGCCGTGGCCGCCGCGGATGGGGCAGCCCCGGATGTGACCCGTGGTCAGTTGGTCGCAGGCGCGACAGAGGCCAGATAGGCCGCCACGTCCTCGGCACCCTTGGCCAGCTTGAAGCTCATGGACGAGCGCGCCTTGGGATCATCGTTGTATTCCACGAGGAAAGCCTTGGGGTCCTGCACATAGCTGGCAAGGTTTTCTTCGTCCCAGACCAGACCGGCTTCCCCGGCAGCGGCAAGGCTTTCACCATAGCGGAAGCCTTCCTGCGCACCGGCCGCACGACCGATCACACCATAGAGGTTCGGGCCGGTCTTGCCGCCCTTTACGATGTCGGTGCCGTCTTCTGCCTGAATCATGTGGCAGGCCTTGCATTTGTTGAACTCACGTTCGCCCTTGGCGGCATCGCCTGCGGCGAAGGCGGGGACGGACAGGGCCAGCATGGCGGCAGAAGCGGTAATCAGGAATTTCATAGTCAGACCTCTTGGGTTTGTTGGGTAGCAAGGCATTTCCTGCCCCTAGTGATACTCTTACAGTTAGCCCGTGCAACAGTCATTTCAACTTTGCGCGTGGTCTGCGACTATTCGCCGAAGGTGCTGGCGAAGCTAAGCTTGAGGGCCGCGTCCAGATCGGCAAGGCGCGTGTCCAATCCCAGATCCCGCAGGCTGGTGACACCGTGTTCGCTGATCCCGCAGGGCACGATGCCGGAGAAATGCCCCAGATCCGGGTCCAGATTGATCGAAATGCCGTGGAAACTGATCCATTTGCGCAAGCGGATGCCAATCGCGGCGATCTTGTCCTCGGCCAGCGCGCCGGTGATGCTGCGGGGTTTGTCGGGCCGTTCCACCCAGACGCCCACGCGGCCCTCGCGGATATGGCCCTGCACCCCAAAGCTGGCCAGCGTGGCGATGACCCAACCCTCAAGCTGCTGCACGAAGCGGCGCACGTCATGGCCGCGCCGTCCCACATCCAGCATGACATAGATCACCCGCTGACCGGGGCCGTGATAGGTATACTGCCCGCCCCGCTTGCTGGGATAGACGGGAAAGCGATCGGGATCTGTCAGATCCGCGATCCGCGCGCTGGTGCCTGCCGTATAGAGCGGCGGATGTTCCAGCAGCCAGATCGCCTCGGGCGCGGTGCCCGCTGCGATTCCCGCGACGCGCGCCTCCATCCATTGCTCGGCCTCGCGGTAATCGATCAAGCCGGGGGTCGTGATCCATTCAACCATGCCGCGAAATTCCTGCTCCAACGATGCCCGAAACCCGTCCTGGCATGCCTTTCCTGCATAACTTCTTTGGGAAAGACAAATCCTGGGTTACGCTTTTCGCCATTATTTAAGCATCTCGGGGAGATTTTGAAATGACCACTCATCGTTTGAAGGCCGGTCTGGTGGCGGCGCTCTGTTTGTCAGTTTCAGCGACGCCCTCCAGCGCGGACAATCTGGGCGCCGCGATCGTCGGTGGCATCATCGGGGGCGTCATCGTGAACGAGGCGTCCAAGAACCGGCAGCGGACCACGACGACGCGCAGCACGCAACCACGCAGCACCATGAGTTCGGCCACGCGTGAACAGAACCGACAGGTGCAGACCTCGCTCAACTATTTCGGCTTTCCGGCAGGAACGCCCGACGGTGTGATGGGGCAACGGTCCCGCGCGGCGGTGGCGCAGTATCAGGCACATCTGGGCTTTCCGGCGACCGGGCAACTGACGCCCTATGAGAGGGATTTCCTTGTCTCCTCCTACAGCCGCGCGCAGATCGGCGGGCCGCAGGTCATCCGCGAGATGAATTCCAACCCGCAAGGCGTCAAGGGACTGCTGGTGGTCTGGCGCGACGAGGCGATGGGTGGGGCCTCGGGCTCCCGTACGGCCAGCTATGGCGGGATGCCGCCCGAAGTCTCGGCCGCCGTGGACGAGATCGCCGCCAGCTCCGAGCCCACGGCCGAACAGTTGCTGCAGCGGTCGGGCTTCATCCAGCTGGCCGACCTGAACGGGGACGGACGGACGGACTACCTGATCGACACCTCGGTGACGGGCAGCTCCTTCTGGTGCGGGGCCAGCAGTTGCTCGGTCATGGTCTTTGCCTCGACCCCGCAGGGCTATGCGCGCAACGACTTTCTGGCCTTCAACGCCACCCCGGCCATGTTCACCTGCCGGCAGGGGGCCTGCGAGATCGCGGGCGATGCGGGCACGGCGGGCGGCACGATGGCCGCAGCACCTGCACCCTTGCCCGTCCCTGCGATCACGGCACCTGTGACGGTGATGGCGGCCGCGCCGTCCACATCTCCGACACCGGGGCTGGGGGGGATTCAGGCGCTGCCGATGATCGCGGCGCAACCCACGGAAGCGCCGTCACTGGCCAGCCATTGCAGCAAGGTCAGCCTGCTGACCAATTCCAACGGCGGCTTCGTGACCCTGGCCACCATGGCCGACCCTGATCTGGCGCTGAGCGAGCAGTTCTGCCTGACCCGGACCTATGCCATCGGCAAGGGCGAGGACATGGTGGCCAAGGTGCAGGGCCTGACTCAGGCGCAGGTCGATCAGCAATGCGATGCCTTCGGTCCCGCGCTGGCACCGTTCGTGGCCATGCTGGAGGGATCGGATAGCGCGCAGGTGCGCGCCGAAGTGCAGAAATTCGTGCTGGGCGCCGCGATGACGGTCGAGCAGTTGCAGAGCACCGCCGAAATCTGCCTCTATACCGGTTATCGCCGTGACCGGATGGAAGTGGCGCTGGGATCGGCCTTGCTGCTGGTCGGAATCGGCAAGACTCCCTATGCGGAACTGGTGGGGCATCATCTGGCGCAGGGCTTCGGGGTGACCCGTTCGCCCGAAGGAGCGCAGGACTGGTATGCGGTCGCTGTAGACGCGATTGCGGGCGGCACCGAGGCGGTGTTCGCGCCGGGCCAGCCCGAGCGGATGGAGCTTCTGCGCGCCGCAGCGGCTGATCTGACCGGGACTGCGGAACCGCAACCGCAGAAGGCGGCGCTGCCGGCTTTCAAACTGGACTGACGTGACGAACAGCGTCCATGAGGACAGCGCAGGGGCCAGTCTGGCCCCTGTTGCATTTATCCCCTTCACAAGGTGGCGGGCTTTGTCTATACGGCCCCTCGTCACCACATGACGTGCGGTCGTGGCGGAATGGTAGACGCGCAGCGTTGAGGTCGCTGTGGGGTAACTCCCGTGGAAGTTCGAGTCTTCTCGACCGCACCAATTTTCCGACAGATTGTCGTTGCATGGCGTGGCCTGTCCCTTTGAGGGACGGCTATTGGCGCAGGTGCAATTTGCGCCGCAGGCCGCCCCATCCCTTGAACAAGCCTCGTTTATCCAGCGGTTCGAACATGTCGTCCGGACCGTTCGGGTCAAGGATCTCGTTTTCGGCCAGCCAGTTTTCGATGTCCGAGGTGTCGGGCATGGCATAGGGGACAAGGCTGCGCCCGGCGCCGCGCAGCGTGTCGATGGTTCGGATCAGCGAACCGGTCTGTCCAAGGCTGGTGGCCACGTCCTCGGACGAAACCCCAAGATGTTCCGCGACCAGATCGTTGCGCAGGGCCGTGATGTGGCTGCTCTCGGCCGCATCACGCGCCGTCAGGATCACGTCGCATTCAGTATCCATCCGCATGGACCGGTTGTTGAAATTCGACGACCCGACGCGCAGGTGGATGTCGTCAACGATCATGATCTTGGAATGCACATAGATATGGGCTTCGGCCTCGGTCACGGGATGATAGAGGCGAAAGCGTCCATGCCTGTCGATCCGGCGCAGGGCATCGACAAGGCGGGCGCGCGCCGTATCCATCACGATCGGTTCCAGCCACCCTTCGGCGGCGTGCGGATTGATGATCACCACTTCGGGGCCGTCATCCTCGACCAAGCGTTGCGCGATGGCCGCAGCGATCCGGCGCGAGGCGAAATACTGGCTTTCGGCATAGATCACATGTTTGGCCGAAGCGATCAGGGCCAGATAGGCCGACTCGATCTCGTGGCAGCCGGGATCGTCGCCATAGGCGGGCACGGTGCGCATGACGGCAAGGCGAGTGTCGCGGAAATCCGGCTCCAGACCGTCGGGCCAGCAGTCATGTGCGGCAGAGCAGGGGGCCAATTCCTCGCCGGTGGCCACCTTCCAGCGGTGCCGTGCCAGATCGCCCATGAGGCGTGCAGCGGCGCCGTCGAAGGCGCTTGTCGAATCATGCCAGGGACCATGATCCTGCCCGGACGGGTGTTCGCGCGTGGGTTCCACATCCCGATGCGCGCGGGTGTCCCATCGGTTCTCGGTCATGTCGATCCCGCCGCAAAAGGCCATGCAGTCGTCGATCACGACGATCTTCTGATGATGCGACGACGCCATCGGATGGGCGCTGTCCAGCCGCAGGGTGATCCGCGGGTGCCGCTTCCAGCGCAGGATCCACAGCAGGGTCCGCCCCCGGAAGACGGCGTTCAGCGCGCCGATATCCCAGCGCAGCAGCCTGATTTCGAGCGAGGGTGTGCGATCCGCCAGCCAGAGGATGAAATCGCCCAATTGCTGCGGGCCATCGTCCGTGCCGCCGCGCAGGTCGATGCGCGCGTCGAAATCCCATCCGATCAGCATGATCGAACGTTGCGCCTTGAGCATGGCGGCGCGGGCGGCCACGAAGTAATCCGCCGCATCCACGATAAGGGAAAAGCGTCCGGTATCCGCGATTTTCCAGCAGGTCTCGCCGGGGGCCATCAGGGGAAGTGATGTCACGTCGTCTTGTCTCCTGCCGATGAGGCCACATGTCCAGCGGTATAACCCCGCGCCCCCGATTCCGTTCCCTCGCGACGCGGCGTCCGTTGACGTTTTGCCCGCTTCCCATCCAGCCGCCGACGTGGTGTTATCCGCGTGGAATTGTTTTTCGCAGGGAGGAAATTGGCATGGACATGAATTTCGGGATGCGCCCCGAGAACCGCAAGCTCTTGGATCGCGTGGCCGCGATGATCCGTGATGACGTCATGCCGCTGGAGGATGAATATCACGCCGAGATCGCCAAGGAAGACCGCTGGCAATATACCGCCCGCCAGACCGAGATCCTGGAGGGGTTGAAAGCCAAGGCCAAGGCGCAGGGTTTGTGGAATTTCTGGCTGACCGACAGCGAGAAGGGCTTCGGCCTGACCACCGTGGAATATGCCTATTTCGCCGAAGAGATGGGCAAGACCCCGCTGGGAGCGGAGGTGTTCAACTGTTCGGCCCCCGACACGGGCAACATGGAAGTGTTCGAACGTTACGGCACCGCCGCCATGAAGGAAGAATGGTTGGCCCCCCTGCTGGAAGGCAGGATCCGTTCGGCCTATCTGATGACAGAGCCGGATGTGGCCAGTTCTGACGCCACGAATGTGTCGATGTCCTGCGTGCGCGACGGCGATCATTATGTGCTGAACGGGCAGAAATGGTGGGCCTCGGGCGCCGGTGATCCGCGCTGCAAGGTCTATATCGTGATGGTCAAGACCGGCGGGGACGACCTTCCCAAACATGCGCGTCATTCGATGATTGTTGTGCCCGCGGGCACGAACGGCATAGAAATATTGCGTCCGATGGAAGTTTACGGCAATGACGACGCGCCGCATGGGCATATGCACATCCGCTTTACAGATGTGCGCGTGCCCGCCGATGCGTTGCTTCTGGGCGAGGGGCGCGGCTTCGAGATCAGCCAGGGCCGTCTGGGACCGGGCCGCATCCATCACTGCATGCGCGCGATCGGGCAGGCGGAATCGGCGCTGGAGCTGATGTGCAAACGGTCCCTGGCGCGCGAGGCTTTCGGCAAGAAGCTGGCGCAGTTGGGCGCGAATTACGACATCATCGCCGAATGCCGGATGGAGATCGAAATGGCGCGCCTGCTGTGTCTCAAGGCGGCGTGGTACATGGATCAGGGCGACAAACGCGCCGCGGCGCCCTGGATCAGCCAGATCAAGGTGATCGCGCCGCGTGTCGCGCTGAAGGTGATCGACGAGGCGGTGCAGATGTTCGGCGGGCAGGGCGTCAGCCAGGATACGCCGCTGGCGCATAAATGGACCCATGTGCGGACCCTGCGTCTGGCGGATGGGCCGGACGCCGTGCATCGCCGTCAGGTCGCGCGGGCCGAGTTGAAGAAATACACGCAGGAAAAGGTGTGATCTGACGGATCTGCGATGATGGGAAAGGGGGCCGCGTGCCCCCTTTTCGTTTTCGACCCTGTCGCAGGTCATCGATGGGGAATTTGAGTATTTTCAGCAAGATGAAAGGGCGTCGGGCCTGCAATTCATCTTGCCGAAAATACTCATATCCTTTGGCTGGGGTCAGGTGCGGCGGTTATGATCATTCCGCAGGCTGGAACCCTTCGATCAACTGGCGCAGCCCGAAGGCGGCCCCGGCGAGGATCGACAGAAAGACCACAGGGGCCGAGAAGGCCAGCACCGAAAAGGCCGAAATACCCTGACCGATCGTGCATCCCAGTGCCAGCACCGCGCCCACGCCCATCAGGACCGCCCCGCTGATCTGGCGGCGCAGTTCGCGCGGGTCCTCGCAGGCTTCCCAACGGAAATGGCCTTTGAAAAGCGAGCCGATGAAGGCGCCAAGGATCACGCCCGCCACCGATCCCACCGCGAAGGAGGGCGCGCGGGCCGAGCCGGTCATGGCGTAAAGCAGGCTTTCCCCCACGGGGGCTGAAAAGCTGTGCGAGACGACAGGCATATCGGTGAACCCTGTCGTGGCGACCCAATAGCTGCCCGCCCAGCCCGAAACGATCCCCAAGGCCACCACGGCAGCCCAGAAGATCGCGCGCGTATTGGTCAGGAAGCGGCGCGAGGACAGGGTGCCCAGCACGATCAACGCGCCGATCACCATCCCGATCAGCGGCACCGATCCGCCTGTGAGGTCTGCCACAAGATGCGCGAGGCCGGGGGGCATCTCTCCGGTGACCACGTCCTGCTGGTTGATCAGCGCGGCGCGCAGCGGGGCCAGCGGGCCTGACATCACGAAATAGGCGGACAGCCCCATCACCAGCACGATCACGAAGGCGCGCATGTCGCCGCCGCCCAGTCGCGCGATGGAGCCGAAACCGCAATTGCCCGCCAAGGCCATGCCATACCCGAACATCAGCCCGCCGATGATCGACACCAGCGGCATCCAGCGGATCGAGAGATAGAAGGAGCGTTCCGGTTCCAGCAGACCCGTGGCCATCAGGCCGAAAGTGCACATCACCGAGAGGCCGATGGCCAGAACCCACATCCGCATCCGCGTGTCATTCTGGCCGTAAAGCAAGTCCTCGATCGCGCCCATGGTGCAGAAGCGGCCCAGCCGCGCGGCCAGCCCCAGCAGAAGCCCGCTGCCCATGCCGATCAATGCCACCAGGGCGCTGTCGCTGATGCCTTCGAACATGCCTGATCCTCCCCGATCCGGTGCCGTTCTTCTGTCTGCCTAGCGTTGGTCCCGCGCGTCATCGGCGCAGAAAAGCTCGTAGACGACTTCAAGTATACGCTTGGGGCGGTCGTCGGCCAATCGGTAATAGATCGCCTTGCCATCGCGGCGGGGGATCACCAGACCCTCAAGACGCAGGCGCGACAATTGCTGACTGACGGCGGCCTGACGGGCCGAGAGAAGGTCTTCCAATTCGGTCACGGATTTCTCGCCCGAGACCAGATGGCACAGGATCAGCAACCGGCCTTCGTGGCTGATCGCCTTGAGAAAATTGCTGGCAGTCGTCGCATTCTCGACGAACTGATCCATCTCGGCATCCGAGATGCTGCTGGTAAAGACCGGAAGGGGCACCTGCCTGGTTCCTTGCCTAGTTTCGGTTGCGCATGCCCGTTCTGCGCGGGCAATGATCGGTGTGTCGGGCACGCATCGTTCCGGCTCGACCCGGCGGCCAAACCCTTTGAAGGCGCCGGCGAGGCTGCGGATATCAACTGGACCCGACGAAATCGGTAGTCTCCTTTAGCATCTTTTCCAGCAGGCCCCAGAAAAAATCTTCGCCCGGATAGCCTTCGATCCGCGCCAGTTCCGCGCCATCTTCGATCAGGATGAAGGTGGGTGTGAAGATCACCGGCCGGTCGAAGCTGACGCCATCGGGCGCGCCGTCGCGGATGTTCACCACGCGCAGGGGGGCGAACTGGCCAAGGTCGGTATTGGGATAGGCGGGGCCGATCTCTTTCTTCCAGGCCAGGCAATAGCCGCAGCCTTCGCGGTCCACCATCACAAGCTCGGTCGCCGCCGCCGGCAGGCTGACGGCCAGCAGGGCGGCCGCACAGGCCAAGGGACGCAGAAGGGTCGCGACGGAACGCATGAGTAAACCCGGAAACAAGGGCGCGGTGTCAGCAAGGCAATTGACCTGCGCGGAGATTGACGACATCAGTATACAAAACGTAATCTGAATATGTGAATAGATCAAGGAGTCCCGCGCATGCTGGACATTTCCTATGCAGGGGCGGCTCTGGCGGGGCTGTTGTCCTTTTTCACCCCCTGCATCCTGCCAATGGTTCCCTTCTACCTGTGCTACATGGCGGGAATTTCCATGTCCGAATTGCGCGAGGACGGGGATATCGCCCCCGGCGCGCAGAAGCGGTTGGTGATTTCGGCGGTGTTCTTCGCGCTGGGGGTCAGCACGATCTTCGTGCTCTTGGGCATGGGGGCCACGGCCCTGGGCCAGACCTTCGCCCAGTGGCGTCAACCGCTGTCCTATGTGGCGGCTGCGGTGCTGCTGGTATTCGGGCTGCATTTTCTGGGCGTGATCCGGATCGGGCTGCTGTATCGGGAGGCGCGGATCGAGAGCAAGGCGGAGCCGACGACCGTGATCGGGGCCTATGTGATGGGGCTGGCCTTCGGCTTTGGCTGGACCCCCTGTGTCGGTCCTGCGCTGGCGGCGATCCTGATGGTGGCCAGCGGGATGGGCGATATCTGGCAGGGCGGCAGCCTGTTGCTGGTTTACGGTCTGGCGATGACCGCGCCTTTCGTGGTGGCGGCGCTGTTTGCCAAGCCCTTTCTGGGCTGGATGCAGCGCAACCGCCGCTATCTGGGACATGTGGAAAAGGTGATGGGCGTCATGCTGATCATCTTTGCGATCCTGATCGCCACGAATGCGGTCAACCTGATCGCGGATGCGATGATTCGCTGGTTTCCGGGGTTCATGTCGCTCGGCTAGGGCGCAATTCGAGGGAGGATGGAATGAAACGGATGATGTCCACTATCGCAGCGGCGGCGACGGCGCTGGCTGTCGCGGTCATGCCTCTGGCGGCGGCCGAGATGGGCGATGACGGGCTGCACAAGGCCACATGGATGCGGGACACCTTCAAGGACCTGCGCGAAGATCTGGCCGAGGCCAATGCCGAGGGCAAGCGTCTGGCGATCATCTTCGAGCAGCGCGGCTGCATCTACTGCAAGCAGATGCATGAGGAGGTCTTTCCCGATTCGGAGGTCGATTCGTATATCCGCGAGAACTACTTCATCATCCAGATGAACATGTTCGGCGATGTCGAGGTGACGGATTTCGATGGCCAGACCCTGCCCGAGAAAGAAATGGCGCGCAAATGGGGGCTGCTGTTCACGCCGACCCTGATGTTCTTTCCCGAAGAGGTGCCCGACGGCGTGACCGCACCCCAGGCGGCGGTCGCCCAAATGCCGGGCGCGTTTGGAAAAATGACGACTTTGTCCATGTTTCGCTGGGTTGTTGAAAAAGGGTATGAAGGGGACGAGCCCTTCCAGAAATACCTGGCCCGGATGATCGGTCAGTAGCAAACCCAAGGTGCGGGCAGGGCGCTGCGGTGGCCTGCCCTGCGGTTTTGGTCAGATAAGTAAATTCGTTTTTATGAATTTGTTGTTGCACAAAACCTGCGGCGTGGACTACGGTATACAAAGCTAACTAAGCCAGAAGACCTGGTAGCTAAGGGAGGGAACATGAAGCTTTCAACACTGACACTGGCGGCGTCGCTTGTGGCAACCGGCGCGTTTGCGGCCGAGCCCGTGGCACCGGCCGATGTGGTCTTTACCGATGGGGCCATCGAGGCCTCGCTGACGGGAACTCCGGGCAACCCCGAGGAGGGGGCCAAGGTCTTTACCAGTCGCGCCATCGGCAATTGCGTGGCGTGCCACGAGGTGACATCGCTGAGCGCGGCGTTCCCCGGCAATGTCGGTCCGATGCTGGACGGCGTGGGCAGCCGCTGGAACGAAGCGGAACTGCGCGGGATCGTGGCGAACGCAAAGCTGATGTATGAAGGCACCATCATGCCTGCCTTCTACAAGGTCGACGGATTTACCCGTCCCGGTGACGGATACACGGGCAAGGCCGCGGAAAAGGTCGAGCCGATCCTGTCCGCGCAGCAGATCGAAGATGTGGTGGCGTTCCTGATGACTCTGAAAGACGAGTGATCGGGGCGCGCTGGATATAAGGAGATAACAGACATGGACTTCACAAGACGCGATACCTTGGCGCTTGGCATGGGAGCCGTGGCACTGACCGTGCTGCCCTTCCGCGTCAATGCAGCCGTAGACGATGTCATCGCCGAGTTCACCGGCGGTGCAGCCATGGCGGACAGCGGGGTCACCCTGACTGCGCCGGAAATCGCCGAGAACGGCAACACCGTTCCGATCTCGGTCGAGTCGGAAGGGGCTGTGGCGATCATGGTTCTGGCCGCAGGCAACCCGACTCCGGGTGTGGCGACCTTCAACTTCGGTGAACTGGCCGGTGCGCATGCCGCATCGACCCGCATCCGTCTTGCCGGCACGCAGGACGTGATCGCGATCGCCAAGATGGCTGATGGCAGCTTTGCTCGCGCCAGCTCGAACGTGAAGGTCACCATCGGCGGCTGCGGCGGCTGATCCGCGTCATGGTCGCAGGCCCTGACGGGCCCGCATCCGCAAACGCATAGAGAGATTTAGGAGAGACAAAATGGCAGAAGGCGTAAAACCCCGCGTCAAGGCCCCCAGCTCGGCAGCAGCCGGCGAGGCGGTCGTTCTGAAGACCCTGATCAGCCACCAGATGGAATCCGGCCAGCGCAAGAACGCTGACGGCACCGCCATCCCGCGCTCGATCATCAACCGCTTCACCTGCGAGTTCAACGGCAAGTCCGTGATCGACGTCAAGATGGAGCCGGCGATCTCGACCAACCCGTATTTCGAGTTCGAGGCCGTGATCCCCGAAGCCGGTGATCTGAAATTCACTTGGTATGACGATGACGGCTCGGTCTACGAGGACGTCAAGTCCGTGACCATCGCCTGAACCGGGCGCATCAGCGAGATCCTGGGGCGCGGTCGATCAAGGAGCCGCGCCTCGGGCAGCCAAAAGGGAGGGCATTACATGAAATTCAAGGCAATGACGGCTGTGGCCGCGCTGCTTCTTTCGGTTCCGGCCATGACGCTGGCAGATCCTGACGAGGATTCGCTGGTGATCAACGGCGAGATCGAGTCGGTCACCGAGACCGCGGCTCCGGCGCATCTGTCCGATGTGCTGGACACCATCTATTCCGGCTGGCGCTTCCGCGAGGATGAGACGCAGCAATTGCAGATGGATGATTTCGACAATCCCGGCATGATCTTTGCCGATCTGGGTCTTGACCAGTGGAACAAGGTCGAGGGCGAGGCCGGCAAATCCTGCGCGTCCTGCCACGGTGACGTGGAAGAAAGCATGAAGGGCGTCCGCGCGGTTTACCCCAAGTGGAACGAGGCGGCGCAGGAAGTGCGCACCCTTGCGATGCAGATCAACGACTGCCGCGAGACCAACATGAAGGCCGAGCCTTACAAATACACCAGCAACCAGATGACGAACATGGAAGCGCTGATTTCCGTGCAGTCACGCGGCATGCCGGTGGATGTGGCGATCGACGGCCCCGTGCAGGCGACATGGGAAGCGGGCAAGGAAATCTACTACACCCGTTACGGTCAACTGGAACTGTCCTGTGCCAATTGCCACGAAGACAACTATGGCAACATGATCCGCGCGGATCACCTGAGCCAGGGCCAGATCAACGGCTTTCCGACCTATCGTCTGAAGAACGCCAAGCTGAACCAGACGCATGACCGCTTCCGCGGCTGCATCCGCGACACGCGCGGCCACACATTCGACGCGGGCAGCCCCGAATTCGTGGCGCTGGAGTTGTATGTGGCCAGCCGCGGCAATGGCCTGTCGGTCGAGGGGCCCTCGGTCCGAAACTGACGAAATGCCGGGGGCGGCCTGTCCGCCCCCTGGCCCTTCTGCTTGCACCTGAACTTACGAACGGGCCGTCAAGGCCGGACCACTGGCCTGTCCCCCAGTGGTATGGAAACACTCAAACTATCGGAGCCTGGGTCCCATGATCTCTCGCCGTGATTTTCTTCAGGTCGGAATGGCCGCATCCGCGCTGGTGGGCGCATCGGGTTTCGGCAACTGGTCCCGTCTGGCAGCCCAGCAGGCCCTGACGCAGGATCAGCTTTTGCAGTTCGAGACCTTTGGCAATGTCTCGCTGATCCACATCACCGACATTCATGCCCAGTTGAAGCCGATCTATTTCCGCGAACCCGAGGTGAACCTTGGCGTCGGGCAGAACAAGGGGCATGTGCCGCATATCACCGGCGCGGATTTCCGCAAACTTTACGGGATCGAGGATGGCTCGCCGTCCGCCTATGCCTTGACCTACAATGACTTTACCGCGCTGGCGAAAACCTATGGCCGCATGGGTGGCATGGACCGTGTGGCAACGGTCGTGAACGCGATCCGGGCCGAGCGTCCGGATGCGCTGCTGCTGGATGGCGGCGATACATGGCACGGCTCCTATACCTGCTATCACACGCAGGGGCAGGACGTGGTCAATGTGATGAACGCGCTCAAGCCAGACGCGATGACCTTCCACTGGGAATTCACCTTGGGCACAGAACGCGTGCGCGAACTGGTCGAAGGTCTGCCCTTCGCCGCCCTTGGCGCCAATATCTTCGACGCCGAATGGGACGAGCCGTCCGAGGATTTCAAACCCTACGAGATGTTTGAACGCGGCGGCGTCAAGATCGCCGTGATCGGGCAGGCCTTTCCCTATATGCCCATCGCCAACCCCGGCTGGATGTTCCCCGAATACAGCTTCGGCATCCGCGATCAGCGCATGCAAGAGGTGGTGGATGAGGTGCGCGCCGCCGGAGCGGAACTGGTCGTCTGCCTCAGCCATAACGGCTTTGACGTGGACAAGCAGATGGCAAGCCGCGTGACAGGCATCGACGTGATCCTGACCGGGCATACCCATGATGCACTGCCCGAACCCGTGCTGGTGGGCGAGACGATCCTGATCGCCTCCGGGTCCAACGGCAAATTCGTGTCCCGCGTCGATCTGGACGTGCGCGATGGCCGGATGATGGGCTTCCGCCACAAGCTGATCCCGATCTTCAGCGACGTGATCACCCCGGATGCCGAGGTGGCCGCCGTGATTGACGAACAGCGCGCCCCCTTCATGGATCAATTGACCGAAGTGATCGGGCAGGCGGACTCGTTGCTCTATCGGCGCGGCAATTTCAACGGCACATGGGACGATCTGATCTGCGACGCCCTCATGACCGAGCGGGAGGCAGACATTGCCATGTCCCCCGGCGTGCGCTGGGGCCCGTCAATCCTGCCGGGGCAGAACATCACCCGCGAGGATATCCACAACGTCACCTCAATGACCTATGGTCAGGCGTATCGCACAGAAATGACAGGCGAATTCCTGAACGTGATCCTGGAAGACGTGGGCGACAACCTGTTCAACCCCGATCCCTATTACCAGCAGGGCGGCGATATGGTCCGCGTGGGCGGTCTTGGGTATCGGATCGACGTGTCCAAGCCGATGGGGCAGCGGATCAGCGACATGACCCTGCTCAAGACGGGCGAGGCGATTGACCCCGCGAAAACCTATGTGGTGGCCGGCTGGGCCTCGGTGAACGAGGGCACGGAAGGACCGCAGATCTGGGATGTGGTCGAGGACTACATCCGCAAGCAGGGCACCGTGAAGGTCGCCCCGAACACAAGTGTGCAGGTGGTGGGGGCCTGATCCCCATCGCCGCGCCATAGGGGCGGCAGACCCCTGTGGACAAGGGACCATTTTGACTCTATCAAATTCACAAAAATGAATTTGATAATCTGAAAAGGAGGCAAGGACAAATGACAGCCAGCTCCAATGACATGAAATCCTCGCGGCGCGCGTTCCTCCGGGGTGCGCTGGCAGCGGGTGGCGCGGTGGCCGGAGCCACGGCGGCGCGGGCCGCAGGACCCGATCCGCTGATCACCGAAGTGCAGCCCTGGGCCAGCGGTCTGGGCGAGGGGGTGGACGCCACGCCCTATGGCCTGCCGATCAAATTCGAATCCGATGTGGTGCGGCGCAACGTGGAATGGCTGACGGCGGATGTGATCAGCTCGATCAACTTCACGCCGATCCACGCGCTGGACGGCACGATCACACCGCAGGGATGCGCGTTCGAGCGGCACCATTCGGGCGCGATCGAACTGTCCAAGAAAGACTACCGGCTGATGATCAACGGTCTGGTGGACCGTCCGCTGGTCTTCACCTACGAGGATCTGGAGCGGTTCCCGCGCGAGCAGCATGTCTATTTCTGCGAATGCGCCGCCAATACGGGCATGGAATGGGCCGGCGCGCAGCTGAACGGCGCGCAATTCACCCATGGCATGATCCACAACATGGAATATACCGGCGTGCCGCTGCGCACCCTGCTGGCCGAGGCCGGTCTGGATGCCGCGGGCGATCTGTCCGACAAATGGGTCTATGTGGAAGGGGCCGATGCCTCGTCCAACGGGCGCTCGATCCCGATGGACAAGGCGCTGGATGACGTGCTGGTGGCCTTCAAGGCCAATGGCGAGGCCCTGCGGATGGAGCATGGCTATCCCGCCCGTCTGGTCGTTCCCGGTTGGGAAGGCAACATGTGGGTCAAGTGGCTGCGTCGCATCGAAGTGGCCGATGCCCCCGTGGAAAGCCGCGAGGAGACATCGAAATACACCGACACGATGGCCGATGGCACCTCGCGCAAGTGGACATGGGTGATGGATGCGAAATCCGTCATTACCAGCCCCAGCCCGCAGGCACCGATCCGTCATGGCAAGGGGCCGCTGGTCATCACCGGGCTGGCCTGGTCAGGGCGCGGTGCGATCACCCGCGTCGATGTCACCACCGATGGCGGCAAGACATGGCAGCAGGCGCGGCTTGCTGCCCCCGGTCAGCCGATGGCGTTGACGCGCTTCTACTTCGATCACAATTGGGACGGCGAGGAAATGCTGTTGCAGGCCCGCGCCCATGACGAGACCGGCTATGTCCAGCCAACCAAGACCCAACTGCGCGACATCCGCGGGCTGAACTCGGTCTATCACAACAACTGTATCCAGACCTGGTGGGTGAAACCAAGCGGGGAGGCTGAAAATGTCGAAATCTCTTAATCTTTACGGTGGTTTGGCCCTTGGTGGCGTGGCCATGCTGACCGCTGCCTACAACTTTGCCGATCGCAACGTCACACCGATGCCCGACGCGGCGCGGGTGCTGGGTGAGGCACCGGCCAGCCTTGACATGGGCTTCATGCTGCGTCCCGCGATTGCCAGCACCTCGACCAGTGATGGTCCTTTGGGGATCGGCCGCGCGGCGCTGCCCGAAGAGGTTGCCGCCTGGGATCTGGACGTGCGGCCGGATGGCGTCGGCCTGCCGGCGGGGTCGGGCAATGTGTCGGACGGAGATGACCTGTTTCAGGATTATTGCGCGGTCTGCCACGGGGTCTTTGCCGAAGGCGTGGACAACTGGCCCAAATTGGCCGGGGGCATGGGGACGCTGGACCGGGATGATCCACTGAAAACGGTGGGCTCCTACTGGCCCTATGTCTCGACCGTCTGGGACTATGTCCACCGCTCCATGCCGTTTGGCAACGCGCAGAGCCTGTCCCCGGACGAGGTCTATGCCATCACGGCCTATATCCTGTATTCCAACGATCTGGTCGATGATGACTTCGTCCTGTCGAACGAGAACTTCACCGAAGTGACCCTGCCCAATGTGGACGGCTTCTTCGTGGACGATCGTGACACGGTTGAGCTGCCGGTCTTCTCGCAGGAACCCTGCATGGAGAACTGCAAGGAAAGCGTTGAAATCACCATGCGCGCCACCGTTCTGGACGTAACGCCGGATCAGAGCGCAGCGCGTGAGGCTTTCCAGGCCGAAGAGGCAGCCGAAGCTGCGGCAGAAGCGGCAGAGGCCGCGGAAGAGGCGGCACCGGCTACGGAAGAAACCGCCACAGCCCCCGCAACCCAGGAGGCCGCACCCGCCGAGGCCGAGTCTGCCGCACCGGCGTCTGGCGCGCTGGACATGGAACTGGTCGCGGCTGGCGAGAAAGTCTTCAAGAAATGCGCCGCCTGCCATCAGGTGGGTGAGGGCGCAGAGAACAAGACCGGCCCGCATCTGAACGGTGTGATGGGACGGACGCTTGGTGCTGTCGAAGGCTTCAACTACTCCAAGACCATGGCCGAGATGGGAGCCTCGGGCACAGTCTGGACCCCCGAGACGATGGCTGAATTCCTCGCCAAGCCACGCGACTATGTGAAGGGCACGAAAATGTCTTTCGCCGGTCTGAAGAAAGACGACGAAATCGCCGCGATCAACGAATACCTCAAGTCGTTCTCGCAGTGATCCAGGACCAGAACCAGGCCGATGCGTCGGCCTGGTTCGCACCACGTTGAGGGGCGTGGCAAATGACGTGGGGCTGGTTTCGGAGGAGGCAGACCCGCGTGGATGAACGGCCTGCGCCAGAACAGCCGTTCTGTCGCGCAAGTGGCTGATACCTCACGCGTTCCTTCCTTGTCATCAGATCCGGATCGTCCGGTCTTTCCTGTCTGGGACAGCAGTCCTGACATGAATTCCCGGTTGTTTTCAAAGCGTTTTCAGGCTTTCCTGAAAGTGTGATCGAACAGGGTGATACGATGATCTCAAAGGTGGCAGCGGCCATTTTTCTTGCAGGAACCTGTGCCCTTGCCGGGGCTGCACAGGCCGAGCTTCTGGGCGATGCCAAGCGGGGCGAGGCGTTGTTTCGCGATTGCAGTTCCTGCCATCAGGTCGGGCCTGACGCCGAGAACCGTATCGGCCCGCATCTCAACGGGATTTTCGGGCGCAAGGCGGGCAGTGTCGGCGATGACTATCGCTATTCCAAGGGTCTGGCGCGGATGGGGGCGGACGGGCTGGTCTGGAGTTTCGACACGCTGGACGCCTATATCGAAAATCCCAAGGCGCTGGTCAGTGATACGCGCATGGCCTATCGCGGGATGAAGGACGAAAAGGACCGCGCGGACCTTCTGGCCTATTTGCGCGACTTTTCCGCCAGCCCCGCCAATATACCGGAAAGTCAGCCGACCGCCCGCGCGCGCGAGGTCGAACTGTCGCCCGAGACATTGGCGATCGTGGGCGACAGGGCCTATGGCGAATACCTGTCCAGTGAATGTCTGACCTGCCACCAGCGCAGCGGTTCCAATGAGGGAATCCCCGGCATCGTCGGATGGCCGGCCGAGGATTTCGTGATCGCCATGCATGCCTACAAGCGGCAGATCCGCCCACATCCCGTGATGCAGATGATGGCGGGGCGGCTGTCGGATGAAGAGATTGCGGCTCTGGCTGCATATTTTGAGGGTCTGGAATGATCCGCTTGTTCTCAGGGAGGAACATCACATGAAACTGAACAGAAGAGCTTTCATCGGCACCGGCGTGGCGGCGGCGGCTGTCTTGCAGGCCCCGATGGTCTGGTCGCAGGGCCGGGCCCGCGTGGTCGTGATCGGCGGCGGGGCAGGCGGGGCCACGGTCGCGCGCTATCTGGCCAAGGACAGTCAGGGCCAGATCGACGTGACGCTGGTCGAACCCACGCGGCATTATTACACCTGCTTCTTCTCGAACCTCTATATCGGGGGGTTCCGCGACATCGCCAGCATCGGCCATTCCTATGGCAAGCTGGCTGCGGAATACGGGATCAACGTCGTGCATGACTGGGCTGTGGGTGTCGACCGCGACGCCAAGACCGTCACGCTGGCGGGGGGCGCGGTGCTGCCCTATGACCGGCTGGTGCTCAGCCCCGGTATTGATTTCGTGGATGGCTCGGTGCCCGGCTGGGATGTGTCCGTCCAGCACAAGATGCCCCACGCCTACAAGGCCGGCTCGCAGTCCGAACTGCTGAAAGCCCAGATCGAGGCGATGCCGGAAGGCGGGCGTTTCGCCATGGTGGCCCCGCCCAACCCCTTCCGCTGCCCCCCCGGCCCCTATGAGCGGATCAGCATGGTCGCGCATCTGCTGACGCAGGTGAACCCGACCGCCAAGATCCTGCTGGTGGACCCCAAGGAGCAGTTCTCCAAGCAGGCCCTGTTCGAGGAAGGCTGGCAGAAACATTACGGCGGCATGATCGAGCGGATCGGACCCGATTTCGGCGGCGACAAGGTCGAGGTGCGCGCCGATACGATGGAGGTCGTGATCGACGGCAATGCCGAGAAGGTCGATGTCTGCAACGTGATCCCCGGCCAGAAAGCCGGCCGCATCTGCGAGATCGCGGGCGTGACCGAGGGCAACTGGGCACCTGTGACCGGCCATACGATGCAAAGCCGTATCGACGGCAATGTCTATGTGCTGGGTGATGCCACCAATCAGGGCGACATGCCGAAATCGGGCTATTCGGCCAACAGTCAGGCCAAGGTCGCCGCGATGGCGATCCGGGGTGAATTGCTGGGCTCCTCGGTCTTCCCGGCCAAGTTCTCGAATACTTGCTGGTCGCTGATCGCGCCGGACGATGGCGTCAAGGTCGGTGCGGCCTATGAGGCGACGGACGAGAAGATCGCAAGCGTGTCCAGCTTCATCAGCCAGACCGGCGAGGACGCGGCCCTGCGTCAGCAGACCTACGAGGAAAGCCTTGGCTGGTATGCGGGTATCACCAGCGACATGTTCGGCTGATCAGAGCCGCTGATCCAACGGACCGCCCCCCGCACGAACGGGGGGCGGTTTGCATTTGGGGGGGGGAATAGAGCAGAGTTGAGTTGCAACTTTTGCGAAGAGAATTTACTTCAAGAACGATGGCGACTGTCACTCAATCGTTTTGATTGAGAAAAAAGCAAGAAGGTTTCGATATGGCTGTTAGATTTGGTGACTGGTTGGCAAAGCACAGCTCTATAGCGAGATCCATTAATCTTTGGAATAGAAGGCGAATCAATAGACTTCGTGAAAAAAGGATATCCAGCAAGTCTGATTCTTATGAAAAGAAACTTGCAGTTCTCGCTATAATGAAAAATGAAAGCTTGTTAATCAAGGAATGGATTCAACATTACCTCGATGAAGGTGCCGATGAAATTTATATTATTGACAATGGTAGTGACGACAATTCAAAGGAAATCATCGAAAGCTTCTCATCTACCGGAAAAGTGCAATATATTTTTCTTCCAAAGAAGTGGCATCAAAAAGAACATTATTGGTCAACGTTAAGAAAGCACAAAATCAAAGAACGTTTTGAGTGGTTGTTGATCGCTGATGTTGATGAATTTTGGTTTGTGAAAGATGGGCGAACAGTCGCAGACGCATTGTCGAGCTTTTGTGATTTTGATGTCATCTACGGAAATTGGTCAATCTTTGGAAGCAGTGGGTTTGAACATCAGCCAGCAAGCGTAAGGTCTTCATTTGTTTTGAGACAGCCTTTGCTTGGGTCACATAAATTCACAAAGTGGATTTGTCGCACGTCTAGCCTGAGAAAGTTTTCACAACTGCAGGTCCACAAGATAAAGGGAGCGTGCTCCTCTAGAACGATATCAGCAAACGAAACTTTTCAAGTCAATCATTACATGATTCAAAGTCGAGAGTATTTTGAGAAAGTGAAGATGGCGAGGGGTGATGTGAACAACCCCATTCATGATCAAACACGAAACTGGTCGTATTTCGAAGGTGTGGATGAGGCATGTACTCTTCGTGATTCAGTCCTTTCAGACAGGGTTGAAGAAAAGAGGATTTTGGACAAGAGGACTATCCCCTGAATGAGAAGGCCCAAATAAGGCTAATCCACTGAATAGTTGCAAAAGCAGATCAAGGTGGTTCACACCACCCCGATCCCCTTCAGCCCCGCCACCAGCGTGGGGATCTTTTCCTTGAACTTGAAGAATCCCGCCGTGGCTTGGGGCCATGCGGCGCTGTCATAGCGGCGTTGCAGGCGGACGAGGCGGATGCCGTCCGGGGCCAGCGCCGCCTCCAGCGCGCGCAGGGCCGTCGCGTTGGGGCCGACGGGGGCATAGGGTGTCACAACCTGCCGCGCACCGGTTGCGCGGGCCCAGTCGGCCAAAGCCCCGACCCCGGACAAGGCGGGGGTCAGGGGACCAAGGCGGTCGGCCCAACGGGTCGTCACATCAGCCATTGCACCCTGCACAAACTCCTCCAGATGGGGGGCCACATGCAGCGGGCTGCGGTCGCGTGTGGTGACCAGACAAGCGGTCGCGACGGGGGCAAGCCCGTGATCGAACAGATAGGCGGGGCTGAGGTCATCGTCATGCAGCAAGAGCGCGCAGGGTTCCATCAGGCCAGGCATCTGGGGTGCTGGAAGCGGCACCCGCGGCACCTCTGGCCCCTCAAGAGGCACGGCCACGCCGGCAAGACCCTTGGGACGGAAGCGCCCTCCGGTATAGGTTTCGATATTGTCCGCCCGTGCCAGATAGGTCTTGCCCCTGGTCTGCAACCCCGCCACCCAGCGCCAGCTGAGCGTGTTCGAGGCGGGATCACCGTCCAGCAGGTGGCGCAGGAAAAAATCCGCCCCCAGTTCCCATGGCAGGCGCAGGGTGAAAATCCAGATCGAGGCGAACCACATCCGCGCATGGTTGTGCAGATAGCCGGTCTGCACCAGTTCCTGCGCCCAGTGATCGAAGGCGTCGATGCCGGTCTGCCCGGTGCAGGCATCGGCCCAGGTGCTGCGCAGGCCGGACTGGGTCTGGACCTGATCCAGCGCCGCGCGCAGGCCCTGCTGATACATCTCCCACACGGCGGGGCGCTGTTCCAGCCAGCCTTTCCAATAGGTGCGCCAGTAGACCTCCTGCACGAATTTCTCGGCCGCCGTCAGCGAATGGCGGGCCAGAACCGCGTCCAGCACCTCGGCCTCCGTCACAAGGCGGTGCCTGATCCACGGCGAGAGGGTCGAGACATGGGCGTGCTGACCCGCACCAAGATCATGGTTGCGCATCCGCGCATAGGCACTGCCCGCACGGGGGATGAACTGCGACAAACGCTCTAGCCCGGCGGTGCGGGTTGGGGTGAAGTCCTGAGCTCTGCCGTGGGTCATGTCCCTTGTTCTTTCCGTTGTGCCGCGCGCCTGTCGGCAGGCATCTAGCGTGGTCGGACAACGCTTCAATTGCCGACGAAAGGCGGGCCGGATTGCCCGCCGCACCGGGATAAATCCCATGCGCCCCTTGCAGCCCGGTGGGCGCAAGACTAAGACTCCGGTAACACCTGAAGACTATGGATGAACAACAGCAGCAGCAGGCAGGCCGATATGAGAGACCCTATCGACACTTACATGAACACCCTTGTCCCGATGGTGGTCGAACAGACCAGCCGGGGCGAGCGCGCCTATGACATCTTCTCGCGCCTGCTGAAGGAGCGGATCATTTTCCTGTCCGGCCCCGTGCATGACGGCATGTCCAGTCTGATCGTGGCACAGCTCTTGCATCTTGAGGCGGAGAACCCGTCCAAGGAGATCAGCATGTATATCAACAGCCCCGGCGGCGTGGTGACAAGCGGTCTGTCGATCTATGACACGATGCAATACATCAAGCCCAAGGTCTCGACGCTTGTCGTCGGGCAGGCGGCCTCGATGGGGTCGCTGCTGCTGACGGCGGGCGAAAAGGGAATGCGCTTCTCGCTGCCCAACAGCCGCGTGATGGTGCACCAGCCCTCGGGCGGCTATCAGGGGCAGGCGACGGACATCATGATCCACGCGGCCGAGACGCAGAAGCTGAAGAACCGGCTGAACGAGATCTATGTCAAGCACACCGGCCAGCCCTTGAAAAAGGTCGAGGCTGCGCTGGAGCGGGACAATTTCATGTCCGCCGAAGACGCCAAGGAATGGGGTCTGATCGACGAGATCGTGGAAAGCCGTGGCAAGGCCGAAGAAGCCAAGGCATAACAGTTTGTTGTCCCGCCCGTCGCCGGGTGGGGCAATTTTCGCATTGTGGTGCTTCGGGGGCTGGCCTAAGCTTGGCCTCCAGAACGCACAGGTCGGCTGGATCGGTCGAACCACCAAAGGATATGGCCTGAAAGGGACGAAATGGCGACGAATTCCAGCGGCGACAGCAAGAACACCCTCTACTGCAGCTTTTGCGGAAAAAGCCAGCATGAGGTGCGCAAGCTGATCGCGGGTCCCACCGTCTTCATCTGTGATGAGTGCGTCGAACTTTGCATGGACATCATCCGCGAAGAGACGAAAAGCGCAGGGTTGAAGGCCACGGACGGCGTGCCGACGCCCAAGGACATCTGCGCGGTGCTGGATGACTATGTCATCGGCCAGCAGAAGGCGAAGAAGGTCCTCTCTGTGGCGGTGCATAACCATTACAAGCGGCTCACCCACTCCTCCAAGACCAGCGACATCGAACTGTCGAAGTCCAATATCCTGCTGATCGGCCCGACAGGTTGCGGCAAAACGCTGCTGGCGCAGACGCTGGCGCGGATTCTGGATGTGCCCTTCACCATGGCCGATGCGACCACGCTGACCGAGGCGGGGTATGTCGGCGAGGACGTCGAGAACATCATCCTCAAACTGCTGCAATCATCGGAATACAATGTCGAGCGCGCGCAGCGCGGCATCGTCTATATCGACGAGGTCGACAAGATCACACGCAAGTCCGAAAACCCCTCGATCACCCGCGACGTGTCGGGAGAGGGCGTGCAGCAGGCGTTGCTCAAGCTGATGGAAGGCACCGTCGCCTCCGTCCCGCCACAGGGGGGGCGCAAGCATCCGCAGCAGGAATTCCTGCAGGTGGACACGACCAACATCCTGTTCATCTGCGGCGGCGCTTTCGCCGGACTGGACCGGATCATCGCGCAGCGCGGCAAGGGCAGCGCGATGGGCTTTGGTGCGGACGTCAAGGACCCCGACACCCGCCGCGTCGGCGAAACCTTCAAGGATCTGGAACCCGAGGATCTGCTGAAGTTCGGCCTGATCCCGGAATTCGTGGGCCGTCTGCCTGTGATCGCCACGCTGGAAGATCTGGACGAGGATGCGCTGGTCACGATCTTGACCCAGCCCAAGAACGCCCTGGTCAAGCAGTATCAGCGCCTGTTCGAACTGGAAAACGTCAAGCTGACCTTCACCGAAGACGCGCTGACCGCCATCGCCAAGCGCGCCATCGAGCGCAAGACAGGCGCACGCGGGTTGCGGTCTATCCTCGAGGATATCCTGTTGAACACGATGTTCGACCTGCCCGGCATGGCCAATGTCGATGAGGTTCTGGTGAATGAGGAAGCGGCGATTTCGGCGGCACAGCCCCTGATGATCTATGCCGAAGCCAAGAAGGAAGGCGCCTCTGCCTGATCCGCTTGCGCCCGGTGGCGCGGACGGAATGGATATTTGAAGCAAGAAGAAACAGGGGCCGTGCCGGGCAATGGCGCGGCCCGTTTTCTTGACGCGGGGCTGGGGCGCGGCGCTTTGCCAATCCGCGCGCTTGTGACTGGACCTTGGCGCGCGCTTGGGGCATAGCAGGGACAACGAACAGCGGAGGCTTTGATGGGCATTCTGAACACGCTCTTGCGCGCGGTGACCTGGTGGAACGGCCAGACCCTGAATACGCAGCTTTACACATGGCGTCGCGGCGTCAAGGTGGGTGAGGACGCGCAGGGCAACGCTTTCTTCACGACCAAGGATGGCAAGCGGCGCTGGGTGATCTTCAACGGCGAGGTCGAGGCCAGCCGGATCAGCCCGGATTGGCATGGCTGGCTGCACCATACCTTCAAGGAGACGCCCAAGGACAGACCCCTGGCCCATAAATCCTGGGAGAAGCCGCATCAGGAAAACCTGACCGGCACGCCTTTGGCCTATGCGCCCGCAGGCTCGATCCGGCGCGCGGAACCGGCGGCGCGTCAGGATTACGAGGCCTGGACCCCGGAATGACGCACGGCTGAGGAGCAACCGATGTCCGAGACCAAGACCGAAGTGGCGGTTGGGGCTGCGGTGCTGGCCGTGGCGGCAGGATTTCTGATCTATGCGGGTCAGGTCACGGGCCTGTCCGCGCCGACGACCGGCTATCCGCTGACGGCCTCGTTCCGGTCGCTGGAGGGCGTCAGCGTGGGCACCGATGTGCGGCTGGCCGGTGTCAAGGTGGGCACCGTCACCGGGGTCAGCCTGAACCCCGAGACGTTCCGTGCCGATACGACGATCACCGTGCTGGACGGGATCGCCCTGCCGGATGACAGCGCCATCGTGATCGCCTCGGAAGGTCTGCTGGGGGGCAATTTCGTGGAACTGGTGCCCGGCGGTTCGCCCTTCAACCTGAACCCCGGTGATGAGATCATCGATACGCAGGGCGCGGTCAGTCTTGTGTCGCTGCTGATGAAATTCGTCTCGGGCGAAAGCGGGGCGGAATGAGCCTGCGCCTCGCAACGCTTGCGCTTGGGCTGTTGATGGCGCTGCCGCTGCAAGCGCAGAATACGCAGACGGCCACCGGGTCCGGGGCGGTGCTGCGCGTTCTGGACAAGATCAACGGCGAGGTGATGGACCTCGACCTGCCCAATGGCACGGGCGGTGTTTCATGGCGGATGCAGGTCGAACTGGGCGAATGTCGTTACCCGGTCGGCAACCCGGCCGGAGATGCCTTTGCCTTTCTCACGCTGCGCCACGAGGGATCGCAAGAGCCGCTGTTTCGCGGCTGGATGATCGCCTCGGCCCCGGCGCTGAACGCGCTGGACCATCCGCGCTATGATGTCTGGGTGATCCGCTGCACCACGTCTTGAGGCGTGGCAGGCAGGGCAGGCGCATTGAAATCGCCCCGGCCTGACAAGGCCGCTTCCAGTTGCCGGTGATATTCGGCCCGCGTCACCTCGACCGCGCCAAGGGATGCCAGATGCGGCGTCAGGAATTGCGCGTCGAACAACCGGAACCCCCCGCAGCGCAGACGATCCAGCAGATAGACAAGCGCGATCTTGGACGCATCGGTGCGGCGCGAGAACATGCTTTCCCCGAAGAAGGCCGCCCCCAGCGTCACACCATAGACACCGCCGACCAGCGCTTCGCCCTCCCACACTTCAAGTGAATGGGCATGGCCCATGCGGTGCAGATCCAGATAGAGGCTCCGGATCTCGGCGTTGATCCATGTCTCGTCCCGGTCGGCGCATCCATCCACAACGGCCGCGAAGGCGCTGTTCACGCGGACAGTGTGGGGCCAGCGGCGCATCCGGCGGGCCAGACTGCGCGACAGGTGGAAACCGTTCAGGGGAAAGATGCCGCGACGGCGTGGATCGACCCAGAACACATCCGGGTCGTCCCGCGACTCGGCCATCGGGAAGATGCCCGCCGCATAGGCGTTGAGCAGCAGCTCGGGCGTGATGACCGGGTCCGTCATGCACGGGCCCGGTGTTCGATGCGAGGTCCCACCCTCAGGCCGGAAGGTGTGTCTTCAGCCAATGTTCCAGCCAGTGGATGTTGTAATTGCCGGTCTGCACATCCTCTTCCTGCAACAGCGCGTGGAAGAGAGGGATGGTCGTATCCACGCCGTCCACGATCAGCTCGCCCAAAGCGCGCGCCAGCCGGGCCAGTGCCTCGGGGCGGTCACGTCCATGCACGATCAGCTTGCCGATCAGGCTGTCGTAATAGGGCGGGATGCGGTAGCCGTCATAGAGCGCGGAATCGATCCGCACGCCAAGGCCACCCGGTGCATGATACTGCGTGATCCGGCCCGGGCAGGGCGCGAAATTCGGCAGCTTCTCGGCATTGATCCGCACCTCGATGGCATGGCCGTTGATCGTCAGGTCCTCTTGCGTAAAGGACATGGGCAAGCCCTCGGCCACGCGGATCTGCTCGCGGACAAGATCCACACCGAAGATGGCTTCGGTCACGGGATGTTCCACCTGAAGGCGTGTGTTCATCTCGATGAAATAGAACTCGCCCTTCTCGTAAAGGAATTCGATGGTGCCCGCGCCGATATAGTTGATCTTGGCCACCGCATCCGCGCAGACCTTGCCGATGCGGGCGCGTTCTTCGGGGGTGATGACAGGGCCGGGGGCTTCTTCGAACACCTTCTGGTGGCGCCGCTGGAGCGAGCAGTCACGCTCGCCCAGATGCACGGCGCGACCTTTGCCATCGCCGAACACCTGAATCTCGATATGGCGCGGCGTGGTCAGGTATTTCTCGATATAGACTTCGTCATTGCCGAATGCGGCCTTGGATTCGGACCGCGCCGTCATGAAGGCGCTTTCCATCTCCGCAGCGGTCAGGGCCACTTTCATGCCGCGCCCGCCGCCACCTGCGGTCGCCTTGACGATCACCGGATAGCCAATCTCGGCACCGATGCGCTTGGCATCATCCAGCGTGGGCACGCCACCGTCCGAGCCGGGCACACAGGGCACACCCAGCGCCTTCATCGTGTCCTTCGCGGTGATCTTGTCGCCCATCATGCGGATATGTTCGGCGGTGGGACCGATAAAGGTGATGCCGTGATCTTCCACGATCTGCACGAAATTCGCGTTCTCGGACAGAAAGCCGTAACCCGGATGGATCGCCTGCGCGCCGGTGATCTCGCAGGCGGAAATGATCGCGGGGATCGACAGATAGCTGTCGGTGGAAGGCGGCGGCCCGATGCAGACGGCCTCGTCGGCCATGCGGACATGCATCGCATCGGCATCTGCGGTGGAATGGACGGCCACGGATTTGATGCCCATTTCCCGCGCGGCACGGATCACGCGCAGGGCGATCTCGCCGCGGTTGGCAATCAGGATTTTATCGAACATTGCCTGCGCCTTATTCGATGATCATCAAGGGTGCGCCATATTCCACGGCGGCGCCGTCCTCGACGAGGATGCGCTTGACGGTGCCGGATTTCGGCGCCGGGATATGGTTCATGGTCTTCATCGCCTCGATGATCAGCAGGGTATCGCCCTCGTTCACCTGTGCGCCGACGGTCACGAAGGCGGGGGAACCGGGTTCGGCCTGCATATACACCGTTCCAACCATGGGCGAGGTCACGGCACCGGGCAGCGAGGCGGGGTCTTGCGTGGCCGGGGCCGCAGCGGAGGTCGGCGCTGCGGCAGGTGCCGGGGCTGCCGCATATTGGACCGGGGCCGGAGCGGCATAGGTCACGTTGGGGGCGGCGCGGCTGACGCGCACGTTCAGGCTGTCATCCTCGCCATATTCGCGCATGACCTCAAGCTCGGTCAGGTCATTCTCGCGCAGCAGTTCGGCAAGGGCCTGAATGAAGGCAACGTCGCTGTCATGGTTCTTTTTTGTCATACTATCCTCGACCGGTTCCGACAGGGCTGTCCGGGGTGGCCAGCGGCCAACCCTGCGCCATTCTGCCCCGCTTATAGGTCATCGTGCCGTCAGGGAAAAGCGGCCAATTCGCAAGCCCTGCGGCCGAGGTCGAACCCGCCGATGCCGTCTGTGCGTGATCTGCCCGATTGCACGGGACGCGCCGTGGTGCTTTTCTGCGGCTGTCAGGGGAGGGCCGCATGAATATTTCCAACTGGTTGCACCGGCAGGCGCAGATCAACGGCGCGCGTCCGGCCTTGTATCTGGGGCGCGATGTGGTGGCGGATTATGCGCAGTTCCACGCGCAGGCCGCCGCCGTGGCGGGATGGCTTGCCGCGCAGGGTGTTCGGCCCGGTGACCGGGTGGCACTGTTCATGAAGAACACTCCCTCGTTTCTGGTGCTTCTCTATGGAATCTGGATGGCCGGGGCCGTCGCGGTGCCGGTCAATGCCAAGCTTCATGGGCGCGAGGCGGCGTGGATCATGGGCGATGCGGGCGCGTCGCTGGCTTTTGCCTCGGCCGGATTGGCAGAGGATCTGGAGCACGCCTTGCCGCAGGAGGGGGGGGCCGCGCGCGTGATCCTCGCGGATCATGCCGGGCTTTCGCAGGTGACCTCTCACAAGGCGATCGCCGGGATCTCTCCGCGCGAGGCGGCTGATCTGGCATGGCTGTTCTATACATCGGGCACAACGGGACGGCCCAAGGGGGTGATGATCACGCATGGGATGCTGTCGGCCATGTGCCTGTCCTATCTGGCGGATGTGGATGTGGTCACCTCCGACGATGCCGCGCTTTATGCAGCCCCCCTGAGTCACGGGGCCGGGCTTTATGCGCTGGTGCATGTGCTGATGGGCGCGCGGCATGTCTGCCCTGTCTCGGCGGGGTTTGACGAGGGAGAGATCCTTGATCTGGCCGCGCATCATGGCCGGGTGCACATGTTTGCCGCCCCCACGATGATCAAGCGGATGACCGCCCATGCACAGGCGCATGGCCTGACCGGGCAGGGGCTGCGCACCATCGTCTATGGTGGTGGGCCGATGTATGTGGCCGATATCGTCGAGGCCGTGGCGGTTTTCGGGCCGGTTTTCGTGCAGATCTACGGGCAGGGTGAATGCCCCATGAGCATCACCGCCCTGTCGCGCGCCGATGTGACCGACCGCAGCCATCCCGACTGGCGCGCGCGTCTGGGATCGGTCGGTCGCGCGCAGGCTGTGGTCGAGGTCCGGGTCGGTGACGATGACGGCCAACCCCTGCCACCCGGAGAAGTGGGGGAGATCATGGTGAAAGGGGCGACCGTGATGCCCGGCTATTGGCAGAACCCTGCGGCCACGGCCAAGACGATCCAGAATGGCTGGCTGCGCACGGGCGACATGGGCGCGCTGGATGCGCTCGGCTATCTGACGCTGCACGACCGCAGCAAGGACATGATCATCTCGGGCGGGACCAACATCTACCCGCGCGAGGTGGAAGAGGCGCTGTTGACCCACGCGGATGTGCATGAAGTCTCGGTCGTGGGGCGGCGCGATCCCGAATGGGGCGAGGTGGTGGTGGCCTTTGTCGTGCCGCGTGGCGGTGCGGCCCTTGAGGCCGCGTCACTGGATGCGCATTGCCTTGACCGGATTGCCCGGTTCAAACGGCCCAAGGCCTATGCCGTGCTGGCTGAACTGCCGAAGAACAATTACGGCAAGGTCCTCAAGACCGCCCTGCGCGAGATGTTGGCGGGTGAGGGCGGCGTCACCTATCTGTAAATCCTGCTTCACGCATGTTGAAAATCGTGTAAATATGATGCGATTCCTATGGCTTGTTTCATCAAGCTGACAGGATCCAGAACCCATACCGACAGCAGGGGTGACGCAGGATGCCGCAACGGCAGTTGACCGGAGGACGTATCCGCGAGCGGCGCATTGCGTTGGGTCTGCGGCAGGCGGATCTGGCCAAGCAGGCAGGTATTTCAGCCTCCTATCTGAACCTGATCGAACACAATCGCCGCAGGATCGGGGGCAAGCTGCTGCTGGACCTGTCCGCCTCCCTTGGTGTCGAACCTTCCGCCCTGACCGAAGGGGCCGAGGCCGCGTTGATCGCCACCCTGCGCGAGGCGGCAAGTGCCGTGCCCCACGCAAAGCCCGAGACCGAGGGGATCGAGGATCTGGCGGCGCGCTTTCCCGGCTGGGCCGGCGTTCTGGCCGAGCGGCACCGCCGCGTTCTGGCGCTCGAGCGCACGGTCGAGCAACTGGCCGACCGTTTGACCCATGACCCCTATCTTGCCGCCTCGATGCACGAGGTCTTGTCCAGCGTGACCGCGATCCGGTCGACTGCGGCCATCCTTGTCGATCCGCGCGAGATCGAGCCCGAGTGGCGGGACCGTTTCCATCGCAATATCAACGAGGATGCAGGCCGTCTGGCGCGATCGGCGCAGGCATTGGTCGCCTATCTGGACGGGGCGGGCAAGGCTGATGCGGCCCTGAGTTCGCCGCAGGACGAGATGGAGCGGTTCCTGACCCGGCGCGGGCATCATTTCGCCGAGCTCGAGGGGGAGGGCGCGCTGCCGGACCGGATGATGGCCGCGATCATCGACGAGGATGAGGCGCTGCAATCGGCCTCGGCCCGCGCACAGGCCCGGCTCTATCTGGAGCGTTACCGCGCGGATGCAGAGCGGCTGCCGCTCGTGCGGTTGCAGCAGGTGCGTGACGAGGCGCAGACGACCGAGGAAGGATTGTATCCTTTGCATCTGTCGGTGCGGCTGGGCGTCGATCCCGCCACGGTGATGCGGCGTCTGGCCAGCCTGCCACCGGCCGAAGAACTGGATGGGGCAAACCGGACTCCGGTCGGTCTGGTCAGTTGCGATGCGTCGGGCACCTTGTTGCTGCGCCGTCCGCTTGAAGGATTTGCCCTGCCGCGCTTTGGGGCCGCCTGTCCGCGCTGGCCGCTTTTCGCGGCGCTCAGCCGTCCGATGACGCCGATTCGCCAGACATTGCGCCAAAGCGGACGGCACGGGCGTATGTTCAGGGCCTTCGCCATAGCCCAGCCGGTGGGGCAGCCGGACTACAACGCCGATCCCCTGTTCGAGGCGCATATGATGATCCTGCCTCTGTCGCGCGATTCCGCAGGGCAGGAGATGACCTCGGGTCCCGATCTGCCGCGTGAGGTGGGCGTCAGTTGCCGCATCTGTCCGGCCCGCGACTGCGCGGGCCGTCGCGAGCCGTCGATCCTGACAGATGGGTTTTGACACGTCGCCCTGCACCGACGATAGTCGGCCAAGGCCCGTGGTGTCGGGGCTGCGCGAAACCCCGACCCGTCAGGACCGATCCGCTACATTCCAGGGGAGGGGAAAGTGGCATGGCGAAACATGTTCTGATCATCGAGGATGAGCCCAACATCATCGAGGCCATCAGCTTCATCCTGTCCCGCGATGGCTGGCAGGTTGATACCCATTCCAATGGCCACGACGCGGTCGCGGTGGTGCGGGCCCGCGCCCCGGATCTGGTGATCCTGGACGTGATGCTGCCGGGGCGCAGCGGCTATGACATCCTGACCGATCTGCGCGCCCAGCCCGAGACGCAAGACCTGCCGATCCTGATGCTGACAGCCCGGGGGCAGGCGCGGGACCGTGAACTGGCCGAAAAGGCAGGTGCCAGCCGTTTCATGACCAAGCCGTTCTCGAACGCCGATGTGATCGAGGCTCTGAACGCGCTGGTGGCGGAATGAAAGAGCGCGGCAGCCCGCTGTTTCTGGAAAGGCGCAGCTATCGCCAGCGGCGGCTGATGGACGCGGCGCGGCTTTTGCCCCTTCTGGGCGTGCTGCTCTGGCTGGTGCCGCTGCTCTGGCCACAGGGGGGCGGGCCGTCCGCGCCCGCAGACGTGGAGGCGGTCGCAACGTCAAACGCGATCCTCTATATCTTCGGGGTCTGGGTCCTGCTCGCGCTGGCCGCGCTGTTCCTGTCCCTGATGCTGGACGGCAAGGCGGAAACGCAGGGCGGCAAGGACGTCTAGGGGACGGGCATGGCAACGCTCAATATCCTCATCGCGGTGTGCCTTGCCTATGTGGCGCTGCTGTTCGGCGTGGCTTTCATGGCGGAACGGGCGGCGCTGAAGGGGCGGGGCAACTGGCTGCGCTCGCCCTGGATCTATACGCTGTCACTGTCGATCTATTGCACAGCCTGGACCTTTTACGGGGCGGTCGGCTATGCCGCGCGGTCGGGGCTGGAATTCGTCACGATCTACCTTGGTCCCACGCTGGTGATGGTCGGCTGGTGGTGGGCCCTGCGCAAGATGGTGCGGATCGGGCGCACGCAACGCATCACCTCGGTCGCGGATCTGATTTCGTCGCGCTATGGCAAGTCCGGGCTGCTTGCGGTCTGCGTGACCGTGCTGGCGGTGATCGGAATCACGCCCTATATTTCGCTTCAGTTGCAATCAGTTACGCTGTCTTTCTCAAGCTTTGCTATCAGTGATCCTGATGGTGTATCGCTGATTGCGGGTTATGATACGGCGCTGTGGGTCGCGGTGGGGCTGGCGCTGTTCACCATTCTGTTCGGAACGCGCAACCTTGACGCCAACGAACGTCATCACGGCGTTGTCATGGCCATCGCGGTCGAGGCCGTGGTCAAGCTGTTCGCGTTGATCGCCGTCGGTGTCTTCGTGGTCTGGGGACTGGCGGGTGGGGTCGGCCCGATGATGGAGCGGATCGACGCCTCCGAGATCGGACAGTGGCAGATGGATGGCGGGCGTTGGGTCGGGCTGACCTTCCTGTCGGCCGCCGCCTTCCTGACGCTGCCACGCATGTTTCAGGTTCTGGTCGTCGAGAACGAGGACGAGCGCCACCTGCGCACCGCCGCCTGGGCCTTTCCGACCTACCTGATGCTGATGAGTCTGTTTGTCGTGCCCATCGCCGTGATCGGGCTGGAGGTGATGCCCGCAGGATCGAACCCGGACCAGTTCGTGCTGACCGTTCCCCTGACCCAAGGGCAGGAGGGTCTGGCGATGCTGTCGTTTCTGGGCGGCTTCTCCTCGGCCACGTCGATGGTGATCGTGGCGGCCATCGCGCTGTCCACGATGGTGTCGAACCATATCGTCATGCCGATCTTCCTGCGTCTGACGCAAGGCGGGGCCAGCGGCCCGTCCGATGTGCGCCATGTGGTGATCCTCGCGCGGCGGCTCTCCATCGGCGTCGTGCTGGCGCTGGGCTATCTCTATTACAAGGTCTCGGGCGGTGGTGCCGCGCTGGCAGCCATCGGATTGGTGTCCTTTGCAGGCTTGGCACAGCTTCTTCCGGCGATGATGGGCGGGATCTTCTGGCGCGGCGCCACCCGCAACGGGGCCTTTGCCGGGCTGGTCGTCGGGTTCGCCATCTGGACATGGTGCCTGCTCTTGCCGGGCTTCGGCGGCGGTGTGCTGTCACAGGCGGTGATGGAACAGGGCCCCTGGGGGCTGTCCTGGCTGCGGCCGCATGCCCTGTTCGGAATCGAGGGGATCGACCCGTTGCTGCATGCGGGCATGTGGTCGCTGCTGCTGAATGTGACGGTTTTCGTGCTGGTTTCCCTCGTCAGCTTTCCCTCTCCGCTGGAGCGGCTGCAAGGTGCGCAATTCGTCAACATCTTCGACCATTCCGATAATCCGCAAAGCTGGTCGGGTGGAATTGCCCAGTCCGAGGATCTGATGATCATGGCGCAGCGGATTCTGGGACCCGAACAGGTGCAAAGCTTCTTTCAGGCCGAGGCCGCGCGGCAAGGTCTGGCGGGCTATCTGCCCGAACCCACCCCCGATTTTCTGGCCCGGCTGGAGCGGGAGCTGTCAGGGGCCGTCGGTGGCGCCACGGCGCATGCAATGGTGGCGCAGATCATGGGGGCGGCCACCGTATCGGTCGAGGATCTGCTGGCCGTGGCGGACGAAACCGCGCAGATGATGGAATATTCCAGCCAGTTGGAGGCGAAGTCCAATGAGCTGACCCGCACGGCACGCCAATTGCGCGCCGCCAATGACAAGCTGACCCAGCTTTCGGTGCAGAAGGACGCCTTCCTCAGCCAGATCAGCCACGAGTTGCGCACGCCGATGACCTCGATCCGGGCGTTTTCCGAGATCTTGCGCGATGCCGAGGGGTTGGAACCCAAGGACCTGACCCGCTACGCGTCGATCATCCATGCCGAAGCGATCCGCCTGACGCGGCTTCTCGACGATCTGCTGGATCTGAGCGTGCTGGAGAATGGTCAGGTCAATCTGAACATTCGCGACGGACTGTTGTCGGATGTGATCAGCCACGCCATCGCGGCGTCAGGAACCGACATGCACGCGATGCGGGTGCGGCGGTCAGGCCCGGCGGCCGAGATCGTGCTGACCACAGATCACGACCGGCTGGCGCAGGTCTTCATCAACCTGATCGCCAATGCACAGAAATACTGCGATGCCGACCGGCCGGAACTGACGATTGACGTCAGCCGTCGGGGTGGACGCGTGATCGTGGATTTCATCGACAACGGATCGGGCATCCCACCGCAGGCACAGGGCATGGTGTTCGAAAAATTCTATCGCGTGGCCGATCGGCAGGCAGGCGGGGCCGGGCTGGGTCTGGCCATCTGCCGCGAGATCATGGGCCGGTTGGGCGGCACGCTGGGCTACCTGCCCGGACAGGGCGGTGCCGCATTCCGCGTCAGCCTGCCTGCTGCTCAACGCATGGCCGCGCGATAAGGCGCAACTTGCCCGCCGGAGTTCAGACAATCGTAACCTTCCCGCAGGTAGAAAAGGACCACGGAACCCGCAGAAGCGGTGGCGGAGAACATGGTCGGAACAGCATCAAACGCAGTTTTGCGCCGCAAGGCGCGCATGGCGCGCGACGAGCAGGAGGCGCGGGCCATGTCGCCTGCGCGCGCCTTGCGTCTTGCGACGGAAAAGACCGCGAATGACGTCTTTTCGCTGGTCCTCTCGGTGCAGGCTGTGGCGCGCTCTCGGGTTGATCATCCGGGGCTTTTGGCGCTGATTCCGGATGGGTTGCTGCTGCTGTTGCTGGACGGGCCGGACGGGGCGGTGGGCGTCATGACACTGGATTCGGCCACGCTTTCGGCGTTGATCGAAATGCAGACCGTGGGGCAGGTGCTTCCACGGCCGCCACGCGACAGGCCCTTGACCCGCACGGATGCCGCGCTGGCGGCACCGCTGGTGGACGGTATCCTGCAACGCATGACGCAGGATCTTTCCGATCATGCAGACCGCTACTGGGCCTGTGGCTTTCGCTTTGGCGCGATGATTGATGATCGGCGCAGTCTGGGTCTGACGCTGGACGCGCCGGACTATCATGTCTTCCGGGTGGATCTGGACATCGCAGGTGGCGCGCGTCAGGGCGAAGTGATCCTTGTCCTGCCGTGGCGGGAGGATCCGGAACAGCATTGCCGCGCCGCAGGTCGCGAGGTGTCCGGCAGGCAACTGCAAACGCGGGTCATGGATGCACCCGTGCGACTGGACGCGGTGCTGTGCCGGGTCTCCTTGCCACTGTCAGAAATCGGGAAGCTCGTTGTGGGCGATGTCTTGCCACTTCCGGCCGAGGCGCTGCGCGAGATTGCGCTGGAAGGTGTCGGTCGGCGGCGGGTGGCGACAGGGCGGCTTGGCAAGATAGACGGGTTGCGGGCCATTTGCCTGAACATGCCGGGGGGGATGCAGGCGCCGCAGTCCACCGAAACACAATCCGCAGCGGACAGCGCGCCTGCCGATGGGCGGGCCGGGGGGGCGGCCATCATGCCCGAACGGCTGCGCCCTATGGTGCACCCCGCAACGCAGGACGATCCCTTGACTGTTTTCGGGCACGGCACCGATGATCCGGCGCCGGACGAAGTCAGTGCCGGGTCATTTGCTGCGCTGGGCGAGATGCGGATCACGGATGATCTTGACGATCTGTCGCGCTTTGGGCTGGATATCGGGCCGGATGCGGCGTGACCCGCGCCAAGCGCCGACAGGCGCGCGGCGTCAGACCCCGCCTTGCGATTCCAGCGCGGTCAGTTGCGGGCGCAGACCTGCCAGATCATAGCCTGCATTGGCCGTGGCCTGCATGATCTGATCCACCGGCAGATGACCGGCCTGACCCAGCGACCACACCACCGAGCAGCGCGTGCCCGAAGCGCAATAGGCCAGCACCGGCCCCTCCGAACCCTCGATAAGACTGCGCTGACGCGCGACATTCTCGGGCGTCATTGTCTGATGGGTCAGGGGCAGGACGTGAAAGGTCAGACCGGCCGCGCGTGCAACCTCGGCAACCTGATCGGCGCGGTGCGACGGGGGGACTTCCTCATCCGGGCGGTTGCAGATGACGGTGGTAAAGCCTGCCGCCTTGATCGCCACGATATCCTCGGGGTCGATCTGCGGCGAGACGGCGTAGCGGGGCGTGATCTGACGAATATCCATGGCTCTGCTTATTCCGCCGGAACCATCCTGTCCAGCCTGACGCGCAGCATGGGCGTTAGTGCCATGCCCGCCAGCATGGCGGCGGCAAAGACCCAGTGCCAGACCCCGCCATAGGACAGGGATGCGATGGCCGGGCCGGGGCAAAGCCCCGCCAGTCCCCAGCCTGCGCCGAACATGGTCGATCCCAGCACAAGGTTCCGGCTGACGCGCGGTTCCTGCGGTTCTGGAAAGTCGCCGCCCACCAAGGGTTTGCGCCCCGGCACCAAGCGCCACGCGATGGCCATCGGGATGATCGCCCCCCCCATCACGAAGGCCAGTGTCGGGTCCCAGTCGCCAAAAACGTCAAGCCAGCCCTGCACCTTGGATGTGTCGGTCATGCCTGACACGAACAACCCCGCGCCGAACAATCCGCCTGCGATGAATGCAAAAAGCAGCCGCATCAGATGACCCCCAGAAGATGACGGAAGAACACGACCGTCAGACCGCCTGCCAGAATGTAGAAGACGGTCGCGACGATCCCCCGCAGGCTGAACCGCGAGATGCCGCAAACGCCGTGACCCGAGGTGCAGCCATTCGCCAGACGCGTGCCCGCACCAACCAGCAATCCCGCCGCGACGATCACCAGCGGATTGGTCGAAACATGGGTGTCGACATGTCCATAAAGCGGATAGAGCAGGATCGGCAGCAGGATCACACCCGCCAGAAACACCACGCGCTCGGCCGCCGTGCTGCGTCCCGTGCCGTCCACCAGCCCGCCGATGATGCCGCTGGCCCCCATGATACGGCCATTGGCCAGCAGATACACCGCACCGCCGGTCCCGATGAGCAACCCGCCCACCAGACCCCAGATCCAGTCCTGTTCCATAGTGTCTTGTCCTGTTGGTTTGCGTGGAAACGCTCCGCTCGCGATCTTGCGCCGCGCCCGGATGAGAAGGTCAAAGCTTGTTGACTGGCACTTTCAGAAACACATCGCCCTTTTCATCGGCGGGCGGCATCTGACCCGCGCGCATGTTCACCTGCAAGGACGGGATGATCAGCTTGGGCATGGCCAGCTGCGCATCGCGGGCATCGCGCATCTTGACGAAATCTTCGCGGTTCTTGCCTGCGCCCACATGGATGTTGCCGGCTTTCTGTGCGGCCACCGTGGTCTCCCAGGCATAGTCATCGCGACCGGGCGCCTTGTAGTCATGGCACACGAAAATCCGTGTCGCGTCGGGCAGGGCAAGGATCTTCTGGATCGAGTTGAACAGGACCTCGGACGACCCGCCCGGAAAATCGCAGCGCGCGGTGCCGAAATCGGGCATGAACAGCGTATCGCCCACGAAGGCCGCATCGCCGATCACATAGGTCAGGCAGGCAGGTGTATGCCCCGGCGTATGCAGGACATCGCCGCGCAACTGCCCGATCATGAAACTGTCGCCCTCTTCGAACAACCGGTCGAACTGGCTGCCATCGCGCTGGAACTCGGTCCCTTCGTTGAAGACCTTGCCGAAGGTGTCCTGCACGATCTTGATCCGGTCGCCGATCCCGATCTTGCCGCCGACGCGTTCCTGAATGTAGGGGGCGGCGGACAGGTGGTCGGCATGCACATGGGTTTCCAGCAGCCATTGCACGTCCAGCCCCGCGGCACGGACATGCGCGATGATCGCATCCGCCGATTTGGTATCGGTGCGGCCCGAGGCATAGTCGAAATCCAGAACGGAATCGATGATCGCGCAGGCGCTGCCTTCGGGGTCTTTCACCACATAGGAAACGGTGTTCGTGGCCTCGTCGAAAAAGGCGGTGACGTCAGGTGTCATGGTCTATCCTCCGTTTGGCCAACATATATGATCATCCGCATATGTATCAAGGGTCAACCACATCTCCCGCGACGGAACTCCACACGGCAGGAGAGGGTTTGACCTGTATCAAGGTCAGACAGACCCTGATCTGACAGGATCAACACAATCTAGGGAGACGCGATAATGAAAACCACTGAAACCCGCCGCGCAACGCTTTTGAAACGCCTGTCCGAACTGGACAGCCGCCTGCACAGCATCGAGGCCGAGCTTGAACAGCCCCACACCAAGGATTGGGACGACATGGCCATCGAGACGGAAGGCGATCAGGTGCTGGAGCGTCTGGGCCAGTCCGGGCTGGACGAGATCCGGCGCATCATGGCGGCACTGGGCCGCATCAAGGCGGGTGAATACGGGATCTGCGTGACCTGCGGGGCGCGCATTTCGGAAGAGCGACTGGATGTGCTGCCGGCCACGCCCTTCTGCAAGTCCTGCGCTGCGGCGCATTGAACAGGGCAGCGTGACCGAACAACTGGCCCGGTGCTGCGCCGGGCAGGAGGAAACGATGACTGACCAACTGCCACGCGATCTGATCCTCATGATGAAGGCCCTAGAGGCCGAGATCCGGGCGACCCCGCCCGAAGCGCGTGTCGAGCTGCAGGGCGATCTGCATCGCCTGTGTGTCCGGCTTGGGCACGAGGGATACCAGGTGCCGGAACGCCTGCGCGCGCTGGATGCGCTCCTGACCGATGCCGCCACCGAGGCGCAGTTCGACAATCTGCCCGTGTAACGGGGCTTGCCAGATACCGCTTTGATTTTGCACAGTCAGTCAAGCTTCTGTCGCCGAGAGCGGCTGGCGGTGCGGGATGGATGGCAAGGGGGGCGGTGGCGTGGTCGGGACAATCCGGCAGGATCAGCGGGACGGGGTGGCGATCATCAGGCTGGCGCAGCCGCCGCTGAACACACTGACGCACGAGATGCGCCGGGATCTGGATGAGGCGCTGTCCAAGGCCATCTCTGACCCCGAAGTGACCGCGATTGTCGTGACCGGAATGGCAGGAACCGCTGCGCCGCAAACGCGCGGCCTGTCCATGGGACTTGATCTGCGTGAAGCGGATCGGGGCTTCGCTGCGCCGCTCATGGCGGATATTTGCCGCAGGATCGAGGATAGCACGACCCCGGTCGTCGTTCTTCTGCATGGCATGACGCAGGGGGCGGGGGCCGAACTGGCACTGGCCGCCCATGCCCGCGTCGCGACCGGCGAGGCGAGTATCGGCTTTCCCGATGTGATGCTGGGCCTGTGTCCGCAGGCTGGCGCCACCCAGCGTCTCCCGCGTTTTCTGGGCGCGCAGGGCGCGCTTGATATGCTGCTGTCGCAACATCATCGCTTGCTGCGGGCACGACTCCTGCGCCCGCTGGTGGACCGGCTGGTGCCCGAGGATGACGATGCCGAGGCGGCGGCCATTGCCGTGGCGCAGGGTCTTGCGGCTGATCTGGCGGCAGGCGGCGCGCTGCGACGGACCTGCGACATGCGCGATGGTCTGGCCGATTTCGCCGCGAATGCGACCGCCATAGCGGCGCGGCGTGATCAGGTGGCGCGCAGCCCCAATATTGCAGGTGCGAAGATCATGGATTGCGTCGAGGCCGCCTGCCTTTTGCCGTTCGACGCCGGACTGGATTTCGAGGCCGTCGCCTTCGAGGATTTGCTGGCCTCGGATGTGTCGAAAGCCTTGCGCCATGCGACAGTCGCCGAACGTCGCGCGGGTCATATGCCCGAGTTGGCGCGCGCCAAGGCACCGGCGGTCACCTCTGTGGCCGTGGTTGGCGGTGGCGTTGCCGCGGCCAACATTGCGGTGACCTGTCTGGCGGCAGGTTTGCCCGTGGTGCAGTTCGAGCGCAGCGACGAGGCCGTGAAGGCGCTTGCGGAACGGATTGCCGGGGCGCAGGCCGGTCTGGTCCGCGCAGGCCAGATGACGGCCGACGCAGCAGCAGCACAGATGACGCTGTGGCACGGCACGACCCAGTTGGCGGATCTTGCCCGCGCCGATCTGTTGATCGAGGCCGTGGCCGATACATTGCCCACCAAACAGCAGGTGATGGCGGCCCTTGACCGGCTGGCGTCGGAGGGGTCCGTTCTGGTGACGACGACCGCGCAGCACGAGATCGCACAAATCGCGGCAGCCACGGCGCGACCCGGATCAGTGCTGGGGGTGCGGCTGGCCCACCCGTCTCATCTGACCCTGCTGGCCGAGGTGATCCCCGGTCCATCCACCTCCGACGCGGCCATCGCGCGGACTGTGGTCCTGTTGCGTGATCAGTTGCGCCGGATTCCGGTGCGCACGGGAACAGGCGGGGGCGGCATGGGCGAAGTGATCCTCGCCGCCCTGCGCGAGGCTGCGGCCGGAATGCTGCGTCTGGGGGTCAGCCCTGTGGCCATCGACAAAGCCTTGCAGGGATATGGTTTCCCGCATGGCGTTTTCCGGCAGATGGACCTTGTGGGACTTGAAGCCTGCATGACACAAGGCCGCATTGCGACGGCGCGACTTGATGTCGGTCAGCAGCATCTGGGCGATCTGGACAGGCTGATCATGGCGGGGCGCACCGGACAAGGCTCCGGACGCGGGTATTACCTGTGGCAGGAAGGGCAGGCGCAATCCGATCTTGCAGTCGCAGCGATTCTGGACCTTCCCACGGATGCCCAGGCCCCGCCCCAAGGGCCCCTCTCTCCCGAGTCGATCATCCTGCGCGCCGTGGCAGCGATGGCCAATGCGGGCGCGCGCGCGCTGCGGGCGGGTATCGCGCTCAGGCCATCGGATATAGACGCAGTGATGATCCAGGGCCACGGATTTCCACGCTGGCATGGGGGGCCAATGAAAGCTGCCGATCTGGTGGGGCTTTTCGACATCCTGCAAGCGCTCAAACGGTTCACGCCTGAAAACCCTGCTCTCTACACGCCCGATCCGCAAGTCGCGGCACTGGTGCGCGAGGGACAGGGATTCGAGGACCTCAATTCCTTGAAGAAGGTTCAGGATCGTTAAGAAATTCTTAACTGCGTCTGCCAAGTCTTTGAAAAGGCATGATCCACAAAGTGTCCCACCGTGGGACACGCGGCGGCGGGCCTCGAAATTCTCAGGTCAGAAACACGCCCATGATGACCATCATCAGGCCGATGACGGACATGAAAAGGGCCCCCAGATTGATCGGCACCACCCGCTTGATCGTGGCGCGCATCTCTTCATCCGGCAGGTTCGCCCGCTTGGCGGCCGCCACCTTGAAGATACACCAGATCAGCCCTGCCAGACCCGCGACCGACACGGCTGCACCACTCCAGATCAATCCTTGCATATCGTCTGCTCCTGTTGCGCGCCCCTGCCTTAGCGCATTGCCGCGCGCGCCGCAACGCGACGGCTTTTCGCATCATCGGTCTTGCAGGGCGCGGGGGGCGGCGGTAGGGAAGGGCAACCCAACGGAGGCTTGAGAGACGATGAGCGACACCATTTCCGACGCCACCTACAGCGTTGCCGCAGAAGAACTGCGCGCCTTCATCGAACGGTACGAGCGTCTGGAGGCCGAGAAGAAAGACATCGTCGACGCGCAGAAAGAGGTGATGGCCGAAGCCAAGGGACGCGGCTACGATACCAAGGTCCTGCGCAAGGTCATCTCGTTGCGCAAGCGCGACAAGGACGACATTGCCGAAGAGGAAGCCGTGCTTGAGATGTACAAGGCCGCGCTTGGCATGATCTGACGCGTTGTCCGTCCGGTTCCGGTCTTGCCGGGCCTGCGGATTGATCGGATCAGGGCGACACCAGATCCACGCCTGAAATGCGGTTGATCCTGAAGATATCCTCTTCATAGGTCTCGGTCATCTGCCGCATCAGGTCCTGCGACCAGCCGGGCAGGTCCACTTCTTCCTCGATCGCGTCATCCAGGGCGTATTTGTCCAGAAAGGCAGCGATCACGCGGCGTTTCTGGATTTCTGTCATCGAAGGGTGGCTTTTCAGATAGGCCCGAAAACGCTGCATCCCCTTTGCGGACATGATTTCCGAAATAAGATCGAAACCACCGATGATCTTGGTATTCGGGGCAAGGCCCGCCATCTCGCGCACGAGGAAGGCCCAGATCAGCGGCGTATCTTCATTGCACCAGACGGTCATCTCGATATCGGGGACCGTGCTTCTGATCCGCGTCACCAGTTCGGACCAGCGCAGGTGAAGCGGATCGGCCCCGTTGAGAAAGCCCGGCAGATCTGTATCGGGCGCAAGCGCAAAGACGGCCGGCACGAAGGTCGCGGGGTTTCTCAGACCCATACACAACTCGATACTGTCGTTCGGAAACAGCTTGCGCAGTCGTGCCAGTTTAAGCTCGGCCCCCGGATAGAACACGCCCTTGCCGATGGCCATTTTCGGTGTGCCGAAGAAACTGTCATTGGACAGGATCATCCTGTCGGGCATGTCACCTTCGAGGATCGCGTCCAGCAGTACGGCACGCGCATCCGGGGCAGGTTCGCCATCAGCCATTGCGTTCAGCGTGTCCCGGAGCAGTCGGCGATAGCGCGAGGGTCCGGGCACTGCGATGCCAAGCGCCGAGAATGCCTCGGTGTTCTTGAGAATACACTTGATAAGCCGGTCCTCGTCGGTGGCATGGACGCCGGCGTGAAGAACGATATGCATCTGGTAAACTGCTCTTGTCTTGCTGGTACTGTACCGGGACGACTATAAGCTCTTTTCTGGACAGTTGAACCGTATTCAGGCAATGAACCTGCGGCAGCGACACAACCGGGAGACGCCTGATCCGCATGAGTGACATCACCGCAGCAGACAGGCCGCGCCCGACATGGCGCAGACGACGCGGATCGCTTCTCAGCCCTTGGTCGTTCGGTGCCTTGCTGATTGCGGCTATCGTGGTTCTGCCGATCCTGTCGGTCGTCTGGATCGCGCTGACACCTGGCGAGAACATATGGCCGCATCTGATTTCGACGACATTGCCGCGCTATATGCGCAACACGCTGATACTGATGCTGAGCGTGGGCTTGTTGTCCGGGTTCATCGGCACCGGGGCGGCCTGGCTTATCACGCGCTACCGCTTTCCGTTGTCACGCTGGCTGGAGTGGCTGCTGCTGTTGCCCTTGGCGATCCCGGCCTATGTGGGGGCCTATGCGCTGGTCGATATGTTCGAGTATGCCGGCCCGGTGCAGACCTGGTTGCGGGGCATGATGGGGTGGACCTCGTCGCGCGACTATTGGTTTCCGCAGATCAGGTCGATCGGCTCTGCCGTGGTGGTGCTGACAGCCGCGCTTTATCCGTATGTCTACCTGCTGGCCCGCGCCGCGTTCCGCGAGCAATCGGGCGCCTCTGAAGAAGTGGCGCGGTCCCTTGGTGCAGGGCCATGGGGCCGGTTTGCCCGTGTCGGTCTGCCTCTGGCACGCCCTGCCATCGCGGCGGGGATGGCGATCGTGATGATGGAAACGGTCAACGACTTTGGCGCCGTCGACTATTTCGCTGTGCAGACCCTGACGACGGGTATCTTCAGCGTCTGGCTGGAAAGTGGCAATGCCGCAGGTGCCGCGCAGATTGCGAGCGTCGTGCTGGTGTTGGTGATCCTGCTGGTGGGGCTGGAGAAATCCAGTCGGCGCCGGATCAGGTTCTTCAACCTGTCGACCCGCCACCGTCCGGTCGAGCCGGCCGCGTTGAGGGGGCCGGTCGCTTGGGTGGCGACGCTGCTGTGTCTGATTCCCTTCGCGCTGGGCTTTCTGTTGCCGGGAGGGGTGATCTTGTCCCATGCCCTGGATAATGCGGACCGTTGGGCCGATCCGGCACTGGGACGCGCCTTGTTCAATACGCTGACTGTGGGCGGGGCTGCGGCGCTTCTGACAGTGCTGGCAGGGGTGTTCATGGTCTATGGCGTGCGCCTGTCCGGCCGCCGTCTGCCGCGTCTTCTGCTGCCGTTGACCACCATCGGTTATGCAGCACCGGGGGCTGTGCTGGGCGTGGGTTTGCTGATCCCGCTGGCGGCGCTGGATCACCGCATCGCGGATATGGTTCAGGCGGTGACGGGCTTGGACATCGGGCTGATGCTGACCGGATCGGCCACGGCGCTTGTGCTGGCTTATACCGTGCGCTTTTTCGCCATCGCCCAAGGGGCGGCCGATGCCGCGATGGGCCGTGTCTCACCCAGCCTGCCGATGGCCGCACGGTCGCTGGGGCGCAGCCAGGGACAGGTGTTGGGCCAGATCTACTATCCGCTGATCCGGGGCTCTGTCGCCTCGGCCCTGCTGCTGGTCTTTGTCGATTGCGTCAAGGAGTTGCCCGCGACGCTGTTGCTGCGCCCGTTCAACTACAACACACTGGCCACGCGGGTGCATGATCAGGCCAGCCTTGAGAATCTGGGCAACGCCGCCCCCGCCGCGATTCTGGTGATCCTTGTAGGTCTGGCCGCCGTGGGACTGCTGGCGCGCGCCAATCGCTGAGGTGGAAATCCTCTTGCCACCCGCGCCGTGATTGCTTAAACGCACTCTCCAGTGCCCCTATAGCTCAGCTGGTAGAGCAACTGATTTGTAATCAGTGGGTCCGCGGTTCGAGTCCGTGTGGGGGCACCATCTCATTGATCTTGAACAGCATCTTTGCCGTGTGAGGCGGGTCGCCTTGTCCGTTTTCGGCGGCGTGGCATGCTTTGCGACTCGCTCTGCGTGAAGGCGTCATCTTGTCTTGCTGAAAACCACTCGTGCCTTCAGGTTCGGGGAAGGATTCTCTGATCTGGGTCGTTGGAAGTTGGGGTCTTACCAAAGCAGCAGAGTAGGGAACTGGCAGGCATGCGCATGATTTCGCCTGTCGAACGCGAGATTTGGGCAAAATGTGGCAGGTTTCGGCCCAAATTCACCTCTCGGCCAGACTTTGATCGCAAAAGACCCAACTCTGGCCTGACCTTTGCCACCTTCCCGGTACAGGTTGTTACGACAAATGGTGCGAAGATGCACTTTCCCGAGCAGTCGAGGAACTCAGGATGAACCTACGGCCAGTCCGACGTCACGCGGTCCCCGGGCAGAACCGTGGCAAAAGTGAACCCCAGCATTGCGAGGTCATGGCACTGAACCAGCGTGATATGAACACGCCGGTGTCGCACCGGTTGCAGGCACTGGCGCTTGCCGCACTGTCCGCCGCAGCGCTTCTTCTGGGCGCGCAAGGGGCTTTTGCGAAGGATGCCTTCCTGACCTCACGCATGACAGTCTCGGCCCCGGCCGGTGCGAGCAATTTGTGCGGTCGCTATCCTTGGGCATGTCAGACATCGTCCGGGGCGATCCGGGTGTCAGGTGGTCATCTGGACATTGCCATCAAACTCAACCGGCAGATCAATCGTCAGGTGCGCTCGATCTCGGATCAGGCGCAATACGGGCGCACGGAGCACTGGTCCTTGCCCACCGCGCGCGGTGGCGATTGCGAGGATTTTGCGCTGATCAAGAAGAAGCGTCTGATCGAGGCGGGGCTTGATCCGCAGATGCTGCTGATCTCGACCGTGCTGGACCGGAATCGCAATGCCCATGCCGTCTTGGTCATGCGGACGGCCCAGGGGGATTTCATCCTCGACAACCTGCGCGACGAGGTTCTGCACTGGAGGCAGACCGGATATACGTTTCTGCGGATGCAGGACCCGGCCAGCCCCTCGCGGTGGACCGCCGTCATTGACGGAGGGATCCTGCGCAATGACAATGCCGTATCCACGCCGCGTCTCGTGCAGTCAGGCACGATCTCGGGCGCAACGGTCGTTTCGACGAAGGCCGCTCATTCGCGCTGAACAGGTGATCGGGTCGCTGATCATGAAATCCGGGCAGCAACGCTGGCCCGGATCTTTCATTCCGATTTGATGTCTTTGGAGCACTCTATCGTAAAGCGCGCGACGGGTGCTGTCCCTTTGGTCTGGGTGTGGACTGATTCCGCCGCAGGGTCGCTCGAATCTTCAAGCCAGGCGGGAATATCAATCAAGAGCGCATCATAGCAGGCCAGACGCGCGGAGTCGCTATGGGCTTCGGCACAGTCAAGGTAGCGGTCCAGAAAGGCGCGTTTCAGCCCGGTCTGATCCTGCGTCTGGGCCAGAACAAGAGAAGGGGACGCGACGAGCGCGGCAGTTGCGATCACAAGTGCCAGACAGGATGCGGGCATGAACGCGGTCCATAGGTCAGGAAGGGTGAGGCGTGTCATCAGAAGCATGCCGATCGCTATAGGGTCAGTCCATCGCGGCCCTGTTGAGCCCTTTAGACGGGTGTGCGGGCAGAAGCCCGCTTGTCCGCTCTGGTTCGAGGTGGTCCAGATGGTGCCCCATCTGGACCGTTTTCATTACGCCGGCCGAAGCCTTCAGGCGAACAGGTTGCCCCTCATCGAGGCTTCTGGCCCGCAGGCGCATCCGTCGTCGCCGCCGGGATCTTTGCCGCCGTCGCTGCCGTCGTCGCCGCCGGGATCTTTGCCGCCGTCGCTGCCGTCGCCGCCGCCGGGATCTTTGCCGCCGTCGCTGCCCTCGTCGCCACCATCATCTCCGCCATCGTCACCGCCGTCGCTACCGTCGTCGCCGCCGGGAGTGCCGCCGCCGGGAGTGCCGCCGCCAGGTGTTCCGCCGCCGGGTGTTCCGCCGACTGGCGTGCCGGGGCCATTGCCGATGTTGCCGCCGAAGCCGCCAAAATCAGCCTCGCCGCCGAATGCTGCTGGAGCCGGTGACGCGATCGAGGCTGTGCCGAAGTCAGCAAAGGCCAGCGCCAGTTCGGGGCATTCTTCCAGCCAAACGGCGAGATTGCGTTCGTAATTCGGGTTGCTGCGGATCTGGGCAACCAGTTCCGGCGTAAAGTCTTCGACGGTCAGGTCACAGAACGCGACGCCGTTGTTCGCGGATTGAACCGCCGAGTACTTGTCAAAATACATATCTGCGACGATCGGCACCGGCTGCGGCTGAGCGCAGGCCGCGGCAAGGGTCAATAAGCTGCTTGTGCAGGTGAATTTCAAAAAGGTTTTTTGCCTGGTGAACATTGAAGTCACTCCCGTCCTATAAGTCGGGGCCTGAGCCCGCGAGATGGCCCCCATCTCTAGTGACCAGAACTTATCAATAACAAAGAGCCATGAGAATCGAATTGTGACGAAGAGAAGGCAATGTTCGCCTCGAAAACACCCGAATAACACCTGAAATGTGGCGTAAATCGGCTTCTGACAGCATTTGAAAAGGAATTTTGCTACACCACTTCAGGATTTCGTGTTCTATCCTTTTGTTTATATAAAACATTGCTTTAAGTTGAATTTACAAGGTGGACCACCAAGGCTCTTGGCCGAGGGTAGGCCGGAAAGACACGTTTTTTCACTGTGTTTGTTGTAATTTGGCGACATCCGTCGACAATCGTGAAGGCCATAAACTCGCCGCTATCCGACACATCCAGAGCGTGTGATTATTGTCGCTTTTATGTGTTCAATACCTGAAAAAATGAGAAACTCTGCAAATCACAGCGATCGCTGAAGGCCGTGAAACGTTCACGACCATGGACTGAGCCGTGAAGATGTGGCCGTTCCCAAGACTGCCTAAAGCTCAAACTGGCGAGTGGCTTGGTGGGATCTTCGTTCAGGGATCTACGAAACACACGCAAGAGTAATGCTCATGTGTGTGATCATTTGGATCGTAGGGGGATGGGAAAAACCTGCCGCCTCAGGCAAAAAACAAAGCGCTCACCCGGGGGCAAGCGCAGCACTCTCTAGAAGCGGACTTCGGCCGGGGTTCCGGCGGATCTGGCCCCTAACGGACCAGTGTTCAGACAAGCTCCTCAAGCGCGTCGAGGAGGGTCTCGATCTCGGGGGCGATGCTGTCCCAGTTCCGCAGGGGGTCGCCGGCAGCAAGATCGGTCTTCAGCTTTTGTTCAATGGCGCGGGCGCCATCGCCGATCTCGGGATAGCCGAGTGTTCCGGCCACGCCCGCGATCTTGTGTGCGATCTGCGCGATCTCGGTCAGGGCAGGGCCCGGATCCTGCCCCTTGTGCACCGCTTGTGTCAGGGCTTCGATCCGCAGGATGCGGTCGGTGGTCAATGTGATGAAGACCTGATGAGCCGCCTTGAGGACCTCTGGCAGCCCGTCAGGCAATTTTCTGGCAGCGTTGCTGTTCATTCAACTCAGTTCCATTGCTTTTGGGGACTGAAGCCTTCCTCCAGACCGATTTGCGACGACATGCGGGCGCGGTCCAGCAGCGAGGAAATTTCCGCACGCTGACTGAAGATGCTGGCCGAGACGGGACGACCCACCTGGATCATCGGTGTCGGCAGGCCAAGGCTGCTGTAGAGCTTCTGATAGCTGGCGATGCCAGCGCGCACTTCGTCCTGCAGCCCCTTGGGGTCACTGACAGCCGTGCGGTTCGTCAGCACCACGAAGTCACCCTGACCGGCATGGGCCATGCTGAAGGGAGAGGTCTTGAGGGATTCCGCAACCACCGTCGCGATATTGGCAAGATAGTCGATATATCCCACATGATCCGTCAGACGAAACGCCTCGGACGCGTTGGTCACGGTGAAACCGATCGCGGCATGGCCGAACAGTTGCAGACGGTTCAGCGTCAACAGGTGGTTCTGCATCGCCAGATACTCGACCATCCAGTTCGCACTGATCACCGACAGGGGCGCGTCGAACTTGACCTTGGACTTGGGCAGATCGGACCAGGACTTCAACTCGTCCAGCAGATCGAGGGCGCGCTGGCGTTCGTCCACCAGCTGTCGCATGACCTGCAGGCGGGCGCGCAATTCGATCTCGTCCAGCGGCTTGGTGAAGTAATCGGTGGCCCCAGCCGCGAAGGCGCTGTCCACGAAATGCTTGTCGGCAAGCGAGGTGACCATGATGATGGGGGTCTTGCGATAGACCGACATGCCGCGAATGCGGCGGCAGAGTTCGACACCGTCCACTTCGGGCATTTCGATATCCAGCAGAAAGCCGTCAAACAATTGTGGGCTGTTACGAATGACCTTCAGCGCAGCGGCGGCCGAGGGCACACTTGTGACATCGTTGTAGCCAAGCTGCGCCAGTGTGCCCTGCAGCACCATCTGGAACGCCCGGTCATCATCGACTGCGAGTATCCGAAGGTCTTTCATTCTGCCTATCCTCGATCGGTTCTTTCATCGCAAATTGACGTCCGAATATGTCGAGAGTAGGGCGAATTCGGTGCATTTTTCAACCTAAACGGTGCTCGTTTCGGGGGCTGTCGGACGTCTCTGGATCAGTCCGTCGATCACTGCAATGAAATCTGCGCCACGAATAGGCTTTGGCATCACGATATCCGCGTCGGACCCGGGCATCGGTTGGCGCAAGGAGTCTGCGTCCGCGGTAAATCGGATCACGCGGGCATCCCGGTTGGCCGAATTGCCAGCGCGAAGGTGCCGAATGACCCGGTCTCCGTTGATATGGGGCATGTTCTGATCAAAAATCATCAGGTCGAAATGCTTGGTCAACGCAGCTTCCAGCGCCTCGCGGCCATCGTTGGCCACGGTCAGGGAAATGTTGCCAAAACCACTTAGAAGTGACTGCACGATCTGTTGAGTGACTTCGTCGTCTTCGGCCAGGAGAATCTTGAATGTCATTTTTACCATGTCGCTGCAAACTGTTGACCCGCACGCGAACCAAAAATGCGGGTTCGCGGCGCGCTCTGCAATGGTGTAGCATTAAACAAGTCAATTCGGCAAAAAAATGAAAATCATCAGGCCATTTTATCGTCTTTCGCCCTAAGCGGGCGTGAGGCGTCCGGGTTCCGCGTCAGGGTGGTGACCCTGCGATCAATCGGTCTGGGTCAGTGTCACGATGGCGTGCAGCAGTTCGGCTTGCTTGAAAGGCTTGGCCAGATGCGTGTCGAAACCTGCGATCAGATAGTCAGCCACCTGATGCGGCATGGCATTCGCAGTGACAGCAATCACGGGCACCGGGTCCTTGCCCAAGGTGTCCTCGTGTTCGCGGATCAGGGTCAGGGCGCTGACTCCGTCCATCACCGGCATCGAGATATCCATCAGCACGATGTCGAAGGCCCGGCCCTGCTGGATGTTCTCCAACCACGTATCCACGGCCTCGCGGCCGTTCTCGACCATCGTGATTTCCACACCGCATTCGATGAGCATTTCCGAGATCACCAGACGGTTGGTCTGGCTGTCGTCAGCGACGAGGGCGCGCAGATGATCCAAGCGCACCATCGGGCGGTTGACGGGGCTACTGTCGCGCGCGCGGACCGTCTGGCTGGCCTCGGCGACGGGCAAGGGCAGGCTGACACGGATTGAAGTGCCCTGTCCCTGCGCGCTGTCCACCGCAATTTCGCCATTCATCAGGGTGACCAACTGGCGCACGATCGACATGCCCAGCCCTGTGCCGCCGAACCGCCGGGTAATGCTGCCATCGGCCTGTTCGAAACTGTCCAGAATGCGCGAGACCTGCGTCTTGGACATCCCGATTCCCGTATCGGTCACAACCATTTCCAGAGGCTCGCCGGGCTGGCATTGCAATGTCAGGGTGACCGATCCGCTTTCGGTGAACTTGATTGCGTTGTGCAGCAGGTTGTTCAGGATCTGGCTGATCCGGTGGGGATCGCCCAAGAGGGGCATGGCGCAGCCGCTATTGGTGTGAACGCGGAATTCCAGCCCCTTTTCTTCGGCGCGGATGGCGTTCAGGGCCTGCACGGGCTGCACCAGATCATTCACCACGAAGGGGACCTGTTCGATCTCCATCTTGCCGGCTTCGATCTTGGACATGTCGAGGATGTCGTTCAGGATGCTCAGCAGGGTTTCGCCCGACGTGCGGATCGTGCTGATCATGCGGCGTTGCCGTTCTTCGACCAATGTACCTTCCAGCACTTCGGCCATCCCCAGAACGCCGTTCAGCGGCGTGCGGATTTCGTGGCTCATGTTGGCAAGGAACATCGACTTGGACTTGCTGGCCCCTTCGGCCTGAGCACGGGCCTGTTCCAGACGTGTGGTCGCCGCCAGTTCCTCGGTGATGTCGTTGAACGAGGTGACAACCCGCAACTCGGCGCCTTCGCCCTCGAAGGCAACCGCATTGACAGACAGGCAGCGCCGGGTGCCGTCGTCCCATTGTATGGCGAAACGCACATCGCGCACGGGCTCGCGGTCGGCAATGGCCAGTGCGAAAGGCAATTCCTCGTCAGGGATAGCGCTCCCGTCCAGTCGGGACGTGTGCCAGCGCGGCGCGTTATAGGCGAGTCCCGTCATTTCGTTGCGGGTCAGCCGCAGGATGCGTTCGGCCTCGCTGTTGGCATAGATGATCTCTCCGTGACCGTTCATCACGATGATCGCCGCAATACTGGCATCCATGACCTGTTCGAGGAACTTCTTGCCCGATTCCAGATCCTGTTCCAGCCTCTTGCGGTCCGAAATGTTCAGATGCACGCCGCCAATGATCTCGGGCGTGCCATCCGGGCTGAACCGGGTGATCTGACTGCGGGACAGCACCCATATCCAGTGCCCGTCGTTGTGCCGCATGCGGAATTCGCTTTCCGACAGGGCAGTGACGTTGTCTTCGCGCACCGTTGCGATGGTGTCGAAGACCTTGAGATCCTCGGGATGCACAAGTTTGCGGAAACTGGAAAGGTCCATTGGCGGCATCTGGCTTTCACCATAACCCAGAATCTCGCGCCATTGCCCGCCGACGGTCAGCGTGTGGCGCGTCGCGTCCCATTCCCATGTGCCGATGGCGGCGCCTTCCATGACCTTGGTCAATTGCTCTTGCACAAGATCGCGTTCGGCCAGAGCGCTGGTCAGTTCGGCATTGGCGGCATCCAGCGCCTGAATCTGGTGGCGGCGCGCGGTGATGTCGATGGCGACGGTGATGCAACCGCCGTCCGACGTGCGCACATTGATCCGCCGCACCCAGCGGCCGTCCGGCAATTGGACCTCGTCCGCAAAGCGCGGCAGGCCGTAGATCCGCAGGCGCTCGGCCAGAACCGCCTCGATATCGGCATCCTGTCCGCTTCCAGGCAGGACATTCGCCTCAAGCCCGAAGCGCAGGATGCTTTCCAGTGTCGCGCCCTCGACCAAGGCTGGCGCTATGGCGGGGAACATCTCGGTGTAGGCGGAATTGGCGATCACAAGGCGATCTTCCGCGTCGAAGATCACAACGCTGTCGGGCAGCGCGTTGAGTGCATTTTCAAGCCGCTGGCGCATGGCCATGGCCTCGGCGGCCAACCGGCTGACCTCGGCACGTTGCAGCTTGTGCTCGGTGATGTCTGTCTCGACAGTGACAAACCCTTGCAAGGTGCCGTCGATTCCGAACAGGGGTTGTACGTTGAAGTCGATCCAGTAGCGGTTGCCATGCCTGTCGCGATTCACCATCTCGCCGCTGAACGGCTCGCCCCGTGACAGGGATGCGTTCAGGGCGCGGGCGGTGTCGGCATCGCTTTCGGGGCAGCGGACCAGTCCCTCGAATGATTGGCCGCGCACTTCGTCCAGCGTCCAGCCGCTTTTCTCGGCAAAAGCGCGGTTGAACCAGACGACTCGCCTCTCGCGGTCGACGACGACCACGAAATTCGTCATCGCTTCGACGATCTTGCCCATCTTGAGCAGTTCTTCGCGCTGTTCTGTATCTGCGGTCACATCCCGCACAAGGAAGATGGCGGTCGGCATGCCCTCGGGCAGCACGGTATCCTTGCGCGCGCCCGAGACTTCAAAGATGCGGCGGGTGCCATTGAAGTCGATCGGGTAGCGCACGCCATCGATCCGCCCTTCTTCAAGCACCTGCTGGAGAGCCGCGCGGCCGATCTTGGCGGCCTCGGCCGGTAGCACGTCTTCCAGGTGTTTTCCGGCCAATGGGCCATCCACGGGCACCCGAAGATGTTGGGGACCGGCGACAAACCCGGTATAGCGCCCGGAACTGTCGAGTTCGAACAATAGATCCGGCAGGGCCGCCATGATCGCCTCGAACCGGCCTGCCGTTTCAAGGGCCTCGGCCTCGCGAAGGCGCAGTTCTGTCACGTCCGAGCCGACGCCGCGATAGCCCGCAAAATTTCCTTCGGCGTCGAATACGGGCGAGGCACTGAAACGGAAGAATGCAGGCCGCCCGTCCAGATAACGCGCCTTGTAGATCACATCGCGGAACGGTTCGCGCGCTTTCATCTTGGCGGTGATCTGCTCAAAGCCCGAATCGTCGCCCCCGACCGCGCCGATTTCGGCAGCGACCTCTTCGCGGGTGCGACCGATAAAGAACGCGGGCCCCACGCCAAAGCGCGCGATGCTCTGGGACATGTAGGTATAGCGACCATCGGCGTCCTGCTCCCAGACCCAATCATCGCTGATCTCGGACAGGTCATGCAGGCGGGAGGCGGCGGTGTCGCGTTCCGCCGAGGCGCTGACAAGCTGTGCCTGCGTCTGCGCCAGTTCCGCCTCGCGCGCCTTGCGTTCGCTGATGTCGCGGATCAGGAACAGATAGCCGCCCGGATCGTCAGGGCCAAGACTGTCGCGCAGGGCAACCGAGACCTCGACCCAGCTGGTGGGATCATCAGGGCGCAGATGCTGCTCGACCCCCACAACCGCTTCACCATTGCGGGCCGCAGCCATCATGCGACGCCGCTCGGCCGCGATCTCGGGGCGCAGGATATCCTCGATCCGGTGACCGATGACCGAATGAGGCTCGGGCGCCCAGCCCAGAGCACGGGTGTGATGAAATCCGCGGTAAATGCCGTCGTGATCGACCTCCAGCAGAAGGTCGGGCAGGGCGGCGAGCGTCAGTTCCAGCTTGGTCTTGGTGCGCTCCAGATCCTGCAAGGCTTCCTTGCGCATCAGCGCGGACTGGATCACATCCGCCACACCGCGCAGCAAGGCGATCGACTCGTCCGGGAATGGTGCCTTCTGCCGGGTGCGGTCCAGACCGGCCAGGCCGACCAGCTTGCCATCTACCAGAATCGGCACGGTAACCACGGACAGGATGTCCTGCATTTCGAGGACCGGCTTCTCGGGTGTATTGGCAGGCAAGGCTGCGACGTCGGCGATATGCACCACCTCGTCATTGTCCAGCGTTTTGCGCCAACTCGAGATGATGTCGATGGGTTGGTTCTGCAACCGCGCGCGCATTGGCTGCACGCCGTCCGCCACCCATTCATGCGTGTTGTTCATCACTTCGTCATGGCGGAACAGAAAGACATAGGCGCGGTCCGCCTCGCACAGTTCTCCCATCCGGCCAAGCACGCGCGTGATCGCAGCATCCAGCCCTGCCGCGGGTGTCCGCACCAGTTCATTCAGGAAAGAGATCACCAGGGTTTCTTGCTTCACGCCATGACCCTTTTGCCGGGGCCGGTCACGCACGGTCTGCATGCTTTCGATTGTGACAAGCACATTCCTCTTTCCACGGTAGGCGACGGGGCGCGCCCGATAGACCAGAACCGATGATCGTCATTCCTGCTGCCCGGCTTTCCCACCGGATCGACATGGAGACCTGATCCAACCTTTACATTCGGACACCAGCCACGCAGCCCTGAACCTTCTACACAATTCATTCGTTCCGCGACGCACCGCATACACGGCAACGTTGAAAAGGGTCTGTCTCGGCAGGTCAAGTCAATCATATTCCTTGCAGGGGGTAAAGGGCAGGAACAAGTTGATTTCCGGGTTTCTTTTTGGCCATGGCAGGCGGTCGCACCGGACCGGTTTCGGGGCGATGTCGCAGCACATTCGGTGCGTGCGCAGCCTGGGTATTGGCATCCTGCGCGCAACCTGCAACCCTGCGCTTGGGACGGATGGAGGAGCGGCTGATGGCAGGCCCGTTGGATGGACTGAAACTTGTTGAAATGGCGGGTCTTGGCCCCTGTCCGCTGGCAGGGCAGCTGATGGCTGATCTGGGGGCCACGGTTGTGGTGATCGACCGCGCCTCGGCACCCGCAGATGCGACGGACGTGAATCGGCGCGGCAAGCTGTCGGTCGCGCTGAACCTGAAATCGCCCGATGGGCTTGAAGCAGCGCGGCGGATCATCGCGCAATCCGACATCCTGATCGAAGGGTTTCGCCCCGGCGTGATGGAGAAGCTGGGACTTGGACCGGCCGCATGCCACGCGATCAATCCTGGGCTGATCTTTGGCCGGATGACCGGGTGGGGACAGGACGGCCCGCTGGCGATGACAGCAGGACATGACATCAACTACCTGTCCCTGTCAGGCGCGTTGGGTGCCATAGGGCGCGCGGATGGGCCACCTGTGCCGCCGCTCAATCTGGCGGCGGACTATGGCGGCGGGTCGATGTTCCTGATCTTTGGGGTGCTGGCCGCACTTTATGAACGCAACCGTTCGGGCCGCGGGCAGGTGGTGGATGCCGCGATGGTGGATGGCGTGCCTGCGATGATGGGGCTGATCCATCAGTGGTTGGCGTTGGGACGCTGGGGGCAGGGGCGGGAGGCAAACCTTCTGGACGGCGGCGCGCCCTTCTATCGTTGCTATGCGACCAAGGATGGGCGGGCCCTGTCTGTCGGACCATTGGAGCCGCAGTTTTTTGCGGAACTGGTCACGCTGGCGGGGTTGCCCGAGGCGCATCGCGCCGATCAGAACGATCCTGCCACATGGCCCGCGCGCCGCGCCCTTTACGCACAGGTCTTTGCGCGCAAGACCCGCGATGAATGGATGGCGATTTTCGAGGGAACGGACGCCTGCGTGGCCCCCGTGCTGGACTGGGACGAGGTCGAGCATCACCCCCACAACGCCGCGCGGGGCACGTTCCTGCGGGTGGATGGGGTGATGCAGGCCGCGCCCGCGCCGCGTTTTGACCGCACGCCAGCGGCCATGCCCGGCGTGCCCGGCGCGCCGGGGCAGGATACGGACACCGTCCTGACAGGCTTGGGCTATGACGCAGCCACGCTGGAGGCGATGCGCAGGACCGGTGCCCTGACCTGAACCTATCTCAGAAGGCGCTGTCCTTGACGGCCTGCATCGACACATGGGTCGAGGTGGAGCCGACATAGGGCAGCGCCGAGATCACCTCGCCCAGGATCAATCGGTAGGCTTGAATATCCCGGCTGCGGATCTTGAGCAGATAGTCGAAGGACCCAGCGATCATGTGGCACTGTTCGATCTCGGGCACGTCCATGACCGCGCGATTGAAGGCTGACAGCGCCTTTTCAGTCGTGTCGGTCAAGCGCACCTCGGCAAAGGCCACATGGTCCAGCCCCAGTTTGGACGGATTCAGCACGGCGCGGAAACCCTGAATATAGCCCTGATCCTGAAGGCGTTTCATCCGCACCTGACAAGGGCTTTTGGACAGTCCGACCTTCTTTGCCAGATCGGTGATGGCGATGCGCCCGTCCGTGCTGAGCTCGCGCAGAATCTTGGTGTCGATCCGGTCCAACGGTTCTGATTTCAACTCGTCTGACATGTATGTTCCTTCAAAATGGCCGCAAACAAATACAAACGGCTGGTCCAACCTTGATCAACAGGAAAAACGGCTGTCAAGCATCTGGTATCCTTGAGGCAAGAGTTATCCCCTGAAATCCCCGGTCGGAGTCCGCCATGTCCCGTCTTGCCATTCTTCGCGATGAAATCCGTGCCGCCCATCACCGCCCCGAAGATGCGGTGCTGAGCGCTTTGCGCAGCGATCTGCAGCCGGACTTTGCGACCCGCGCTGCAGCTACGGCCCGTGCTGTCGGTCTGGTCCGGTCGATCCGGGGGGCAGGGCGTCCCGGTCTGATGGAGGTGTTCCTGTCCGAATACGGCCTGTCCACGAACGAGGGAATCGCGTTGATGTGTCTGGCCGAGGCGCTGCTCCGCGTGCCCGACCGCGAGACGATCGACGATCTGATCGAGGACAAGATCGCACCCTCCGAATGGGGCGCGCATCTGGGGCGGTCCTCGTCTTCCTTGGTCAATGCCTCGACATGGGCGCTGATGCTGACCGGCAAGGTGCTCAAGGAGGATCAGGCGCCAGGTGTGGCGAATGTCCTGCATGGCGCGATCAAACGGTTGGGTGAGCCGGTCATCCGCTCGGCTGTCAGCCGCGCGATGAAAGAACTGGGTCATCAATTCGTGCTGGGTCGCGATATCGGTGAGGCGATCAAGCGCGGATCAGCGCGGGCGGGGCAGGGGTATACCTTTTCCTATGACATGCTGGGCGAGGCGGCTTTGACCGCCCGCGATGCTGCCAAGTATCACGCGGCTTATGCGCAGGCGATTGCCCGTCTGGCGGGGGAATGCACCCATGACGATATCCGCGCCAATCCCGGAATTTCGATCAAGCTGAGTGCGCTGCATCCGCGTTATGAGGTGGGCCAGCACGACCGCGTCATGGCAGAGCTTGTGCCCGCGACGCTGGACCTTGCGCTGGCGGCACGCAAGGCGGGGATGGGGCTGAACATCGACGCGGAAGAAGCGGACCGGCTGGATCTGTCGCTGGACGTGATCGAGGCGGTGCTGCGCGATCCGGGCCTGGCCGGGTGGGATGGATTCGGTGTGGTGGTGCAAGCTTACGGCAAGCGGGCGTCCCAGACCATAGACTGGCTCTATGCCCTGTCCGAAGAACTGGACCGTCGCATCATGGTGCGGCTGGTCAAGGGTGCCTATTGGGATACCGAGATCAAGCGCGCCCAGGTCGAGGGGCTGGAGGGGTTTCCGGTCTTCACCCGCAAGGTGGCGACGGATGTGTCCTATCTGTGCTGTGCGGCGAAACTGCTGAACATGACGGACCGGATCTATCCGCAATTCGCCACACATAACGCCCATACGGTGGCCGCTATCCTTGAGATGGCGACGGACAAAAATACGTTTGAATTCCAGCGCTTGCACGGCATGGGTGAGGTGCTGCATGACGTGGTGATGAAAGAGGCGGGCACGCGCTGCCGTATCTACGCCCCCGTCGGCGCCCATCGCGACCTGCTGGCCTATCTGGTGCGCCGTCTGCTGGAGAACGGGGCCAATTCCAGCTTCGTCAATCAGATCGTGGACGAGGATGTGCCGCCCGAGGCCGTGGCCGCCGATCCGTTTGACGGGCTGGATGGGTCGGCGGGGCGACGCTCTGCCGCGGTCAAGGACCCGGTCGCACTCTATGCGCCGGAACGGCCGAATTCGCGCGGTTTCGATCTGCATGAAGCGCGTGATCTGGCCATGATTGAAGAAGCCCGCGCACCGTTTGCCGCGCCGCATCAGTGGCAGGCCGGGCCGCTGGCCGCTGTCGATCTGGACAAGGGCGACGCGGTGGAGGCGGTGAACCCCGCTGATCCCACTGATATCGTCGGACGCACATTTGTCTGTTCGGCGGTCAATGCCGAAACCGCCATTGGCGCCGCTCAGCCATGGCAGGCCGACGCCCATACTCGCGCCGTTGTGCTGAACCGGGTGGCCGATCTCTATGAGCAAAATTTCGGCGAGATTTTCGCGGTGCTGGCACGCGAGGCCGGCAAGACGCCAAAGGATGCCATTGCCGAGTTGCGCGAGGCCGTTGACTTCTTGCGCTACTACGCCGCGCGCGGCGTAGAGGCGAAAGGCGAGGCGCGCGGGATATTCACCTGCATTTCACCGTGGAATTTCCCGCTGGCGATTTTCACCGGGCAGATCGCGGCGGCTCTGGCCGCTGGCAATGCCGTGCTGGCGAAGCCTGCGGAAACCACGGCGCTATGTGCCTATGTCGCGGTCAAGTTGATGCATGAGGCTGGCGTGCCGCGCACGGCGTTGCAACTGCTGCCCGGTGCCGGGTCCGTGCTGGGGCCGGTGCTGACGGGTGACGCGCGTGTCGGTGGCGTCTGCTTTACCGGATCGACCACGACGGCGCAGCGGATCAACCGGACCATGGCGGAGGGCGTGGCTCCCGATGCGGCGTTGATCGCGGAAACCGGCGGGCTCAATGCGATGATCGTGGACAGCACGGCGCTGCCGGAACAGGCGGTGCGGGATATCATCGCCTCGGCCTTCCAGTCGGCGGGGCAGCGCTGTTCGGCGCTCCGGGTGTTGTATTTGCAGAAGGATATCGAGAAACCGTTTCTGGAGATGCTGTTCGGCGCGATGGACGAGTTGCGTCTGGGCAACCCGTGGCATCACGATATCGACGTGGGGCCAGTGATCGACGCGCGCGCGCAGGCCGATTTCGCGGACTATATCGACGCCGCGCGCAAGGCAGGCACGCTGCTGAAAGCGATGGATGCGCCGGAATCCGGATATTTCATCGGTCCCGCCGTGATCCGCGTGCCCGGCATAGGGGCGCTGGAGCGCGAGGTCTTCGGCCCCATCCTGCATGTGGCCACGTTCAGTGCCGACCAGATCGACTCGGTGGTTGATGCGGTCAATGCCAGTGGCTTTGGTCTGACCTTCGGGATGCATACGCGCATCGACGGGCGGGTCGAACAGGTAACCTCACGGCTCAAGGTGGGGAATGCCTATGTCAATCGCAACCAGATCGGGGCCATCGTCGGCAGCCAGCCCTTTGGTGGCGAGGGGTTGTCGGGCACAGGACCCAAGGCGGGAGGTCCGTCCTATGTGCCGCGTTTCCTCAAGGCATCGGTGATGGATCACGCAGGCCAAGCAGGCAAACCCGCCGATGTGGGTGCGGTGCAGGCGCGGCTGGATCAGTTGCGCGGTCTGGAACTGGCGCGGCTGTCCGTGACCGACCTGCCGGGGCCGACGGGCGAGTCCAATCGGCTGTCCACCTTCGGGCGCGGCACGGTGCTGTGCCTTGGGCCTACGGCGGCGGACGCGACCGAACAGGTGCGGATCGCCCGCGACAATGGCTGTCACGCGCTGGCCGTGGCCCCCGGTATCTCGGCCGCGCTGGGCGTGGACGGTGTGCTGCCGCGCGGCGCGTTGGAACATCTGCGCGGCGTCGATCTGGTCGCGCTTTGGTCCGACAGGCGCGACCTGACGGCGGCGCGGCGCGCATTGGCGGGACGCGACGGAGCATTGGTCGGACTGGCCTGCGGGGCCGATCTGGCGGCGCGCTGCCGGATTGAGCGGCATATCTGCATCGATACCACGGCAGCAGGCGGGAATGCGGCCTTGCTGGCTGCCGAGGCGGAGGACGGTGCCCAAACCGCAGCGATGTGATCGCGCAGAGGCGGGTCTTGAGTATTTGCGGAACGATGAAGCGCAGGGAGTGGCCATTGCCGTGCCAAGAGGCTAGATCAGGGCGCTGACGCCTTGGAAAGTTGTGCTGACATGGCCCTGAAACTGACTTCGCTCGCTGCTTTGGCCGCCTTGCCCTTCGATGAGATCATCGACGTGCGCGCGCCCAGCGAATATGCCGAGGATCATATTCCGGGGGCCATCAACCTGCCGGTCCTGTCCGATGACGAGCGTGCCATCGTAGGCACCATCTACGTGCAACAGGACAGGTTTCTGGCGCGCAAGACCGGGGCGGCGCTGGTGGCGCGCAATGCCGCCGCGCATCTGGAAGGGCCTTTGGCTGACAAGGACGGTGGCTGGCGGCCGCTCATCTATTGCTGGCGTGGCGGGCAGCGATCGGGGTCCTTTGCCTCGATCCTTGCACAGGTCGGCTGGCGGGTGGACCTGATCGAGGGCGGCTACAAAAGCTATCGTCGTCTGGTGGTCGGCGCGCTTTACGATGATCCCTTGCCGCATCGCCTGATCCTGCTGGATGGCGGGACAGGCACGGCCAAGACACGACTGCTGGCACGGTTGGCCGAGGCGGGGGCGCAGGTGATTGATCTTGAAGCAATGGCGGCGCATCGCGGCTCGCTTCTGGGCGGGCGACCGGGCGGGCAGCCAGCGCAGAAAGCGTTTGAAAGCCGTCTGGCCATGGCGCTGGCGCGGCTTGATCCGGCGCGGCCGGTATTTCTTGAGGCCGAGAGCAACAAGATCGGTCGGCTGATCCTGCCCCCCAGCCTGTGGCAAGCGATGATGGCGGCGGATCATGTGACGCTGGACGCGCCTTTGGCGGCGCGCGCGCGGTATCTGTGCCGGGCCTATGCCGATCTGTTGGCCGATGCGGATCTGCTGTGCAGCAAGCTCGCGCCTCTCAAGACCTATCACGGGGCCGAGAGGGTCGCGCTGTGGCAGGACATGGCGCGGGGCGGAGATTTCGAAGCACTGGCCGCCGATCTGGTCGAGCGGCACTATGACCCGCGCTATATCAAGGCGCAGTCCCGGCAAGGGCGCGCGCCATTGACGCGGATCACCCTTGGCGGGTTGGAGGATGCCGAACTTGACGCGGCGCTGGGCCAGATCACCGCCGCGGCGGGGTAGTGTTCAGATACAGTTGATGGCGGGCGTGCCTGTCTGCAATCTGCCGATGATCGCAGCCTCATGCCCCATCATGCGCAATGTTGTGACCAGTGCCTCTGCCTGATCCGGGGCGACAGCGGCCAGCAGACCACCCGCCGTTTGCGGATCGTGCAGCAGCACGGCGCGCGGACCTGACCCGCCGGTGACAGGGGCGGCCGCCAGATTGGCGGGATATGCCGTCGAGCGGATACCGGCCACAGCCAGGGGTTCGGCACCATCATAGAGCGGGATCGCATCCAGCCAGAGGTCCGCCCTCAGGCCTGAGGCGCGACAGATGGCCAGAAGATGTCCTGCAAGGCCAAAGCCCGTCACATCTGTCATCGCATGGGCTGAGCGCAATGCCTGCGCCGCATCGCCCTGTGGGCGGGTCATGCTTTCCAACAAGGCCGCAACATGGCGACCGTTGGCGCGCATCTGCATCTCGGCCGCAAGGATCGTGCCCGATCCGATGGGGCGTGACAGGATCAGCGCATCACCGGGTTGCCCACCTGCATGGGTGATCGGCGCGCCCTCGCACAATCCTGTCACGGTAAAACCCAGCGTCAGTTCGGCTCCGGTGGTGGAATGGCCGCCTACGATCTCGGCTCCCGCTGCGCGTAACACGTCGGAAGCGGCCTGCATCACCGCGTCCATCGTGCGCGATTGCAGGGCGGGCGACATCGGCGGCAGGATCACTGTCGCGGTCGCGGCCTGCGGGGTGGCGCCCATGGCCCAGATATCCCCCAAAGCGTGCACCGCCGTGATCCGAGCCATCAAGGCCGGATCGTTGGTGAAGGCCCGCAGGTGATCTGTCGTCATGACTTGCCGCGCACCGCCCGTGGCCAAGATCGCGGCATCATCCCCCGGAAGGCTCAGAATATCCGTCCGCGCCGGCGCGGGCAGGCGAGACAGCACCGCGTGCAGCGCATCCGCCCCCAGTTTCGAGCCGCACCCGCCGCAGAGCGGCTGCCCATGGCCGGCCACCTCCTCGGCCCCCAAGGCACGGATGGCGGGCAGGGCGGGCGCGGGCATGGCGGGCAGAGTGCGGAATTTCTCCATGAAACTCTGGTCGATCCGGTCCTTCCAGCGCCAGAGCCATGGGCCGGAAAAGGCCAGCCCGAATTTCTCGGCCACGGCTGACCGCTCTCCCAGCGAGATCAGCTTGAGATAGTCGCGTTGGGGATGGAATTTGCGTGTGGGCTGACCGGACAGAACAGCGCGCAGATTGTCATGCAGCACAGGCGCGGCGCGCACGGCGAAAACGCCCGCCTTGGGACGGGGAGCATGGGTCAGATGCGCGCAATCGCCCGCAGCGAATAAACTTTCTTGGCCCGTGACCCGCAGGTCAGGAGCGACGGTCACGAAACCGTCCGTGGTCAGGGGCAGGCCGGTCTGCGCCAGCCAACCCTGCGCGAAGGCCCCGGCCGCCCCGACCACCAGAGCGGCGGCGATCACGCGGCCGTCTTCCAGATGCGCGCCATCCTCGGTGATCCGGTTGATCCTTGCGCCGGTGTGCAGGGTGACACCTGCGGTCTTGAGCGCGCGCAGAAGACGGGCGCGGGTCGCAGCACCGGTTCCCGTCAGGTTGTCCGCCGCTTCGATCAGATGAACCTGCGGGCGCGTGCCGCCCAAGGACAGCGCATGGGCCATCGCCATGGCCAGCTCCACCCCGGCCACGCCAGCACCGATTACCGCGACATGCGGTGGCCGTTTGCCGGCCGTAACTTCGGCCAGAAATCCGCGCCAGCGTGCGGCATAGACATCCAGTGGCTTGGCCGCGACCGCATGGTCCGTGAAGCCGGGGATATCCGGCATTTCGGCGGTGATCCCGATATCGAGAGAGGCGACGTCATAGTCCAGCACCCGCCCCGCACCAAGGCGCACTTGCCGGGCCTGCACATCCAGGCCCACAGCGCGGTCAAGGATCAACCGCGCCCCGGCTGCCCGGGCCAGCCTGACAAGGTCGATATCCAGATCCTCGCGCCCGTAGTGGCCTGCGATATGTCCCGGCAGCATGCCCGTGTAGGGCGCGGTCGGAGCGGGGTTGATCACCGTCACCCGCACCCCGGCCAGAGGATCCATCGCCCATTTCCGCAGCACCAGCGCATGCGTATGGCCACCGCCAATCAGGACAAGGTCGCGGGTCAGGGGATGGGGCAACTGCATGGAACGGACCTTTGGTCAAAGATGCCCGCAGGGTTAGACCATCGCCGGGAAAAGGACCATGCACTTGGGCGTGAACCGATTGCCGCAGGGGATGTGGCGGTCTGTTCTGGTCGTGGGCTGGGCTGCGACATGGGGTTAGGCCATATGATCTTGAAATAGCGGCCATTTGGTCCTATAGTCCAGTTATCTTCATGGAAGGAATGGTGATGGAACATCTTGTCCTCGAACGTGCGGTGCCGGACCGGCAGGCGGTCGCTCTCAAGGCGTATGCCCGGATCGCAGAGGCGTGGTCGCTGACCTTGCCGGAGGCGGCAGCCCTTGCCGATCTGTCTCTATCCACATGGAAACGTGCGAAGAAGCCCTGCTATGCGGGTGAGTTGTCGCGCGATCAGATGCTGCGCCTGAGTGCATTGGTCGGTCTCTACAAGTCGCTGGAGTTGTATTTCAGCGAGTCCATCGCGCGGGACTGGGTGCGTCTGGCCAATCGCGGACCGGAATTCGAGGGTGTGCGCCCTGTCGATGCGATGATCGCGGGCGGCCTGCCCAAGATCCTGCGTGTGCGCGCCTATGTCGATGCGCTGCGGGGCGGGGTGTGAAGATCACCGCCCTCAACGACAGAGCACTGGTGCGGCTGATCCCCGAGACGCGGCACAAGCCGCCTGTTCTGCGCGGACTTGTCGATACGGATGCCGAGGCAGCCATTCTGGCCGAGATCGAGGGAGAGACCAGCGCACGCCTGATCGCCGAGCGTGAGGGCACGCCAGCACTGGACCGGCGCGAACTGGCCTTTGCCCGGCGCGCCAGCGATCTGCGGCTTTACGGGCAGAGCCATATCAATGCCGCCTTCGCCTATACGCGGCCTACGGGGAACCGTTTCAATGCGGGTGACAGAGGTGCGTGGTATTGCGCCTGGCACATGCTGACCAGTGCCGCCGAGGTCGGCTATCACCGCACGCGGGAACTTGGCTATATCGGCCGTTTTGAGGACGAAGCCCGCTATGTCGAGTTGCTTGCCGATTTCATCGGCGATTTTCCCGATATGCAGGGCGAGACGCATCCGGCGCTGGATCCCGATCCGGTACGGGGCTACCTCGCAGGGCAGGCTTTGGCCGCCGATCTGCGGCGGGCGGGGCATAGGGGCCTGATCTACCCATCGGTGCGCCATCCCGGCGGGCGGTGCTTTGTCGCCTTTGATCCGGGGATCATCCAGAATGTGCGTCCGGGTGCAAGCTGGGCCCTTGTCTGGAGCGGATCACCCGACTTCGCGGTCGAGGGGGCCTGATTTCAGGCAAACGGTGGAAAGCCGCACTTGCAAAACTCTCTGCAGTCTGGATGAAAATGGTCAGCGCTTGATTTGAAGCGACGCCCCGCCATTTGACCCAAAGACATTCAAGGACTCGATCATGACCCTGACACGACGCGCCGTTCTGGTCGGCGCAGGCGCAGCCCTTGGCGGGCTTGGTGCGACGGCTTTGATCCGTGGTGCAAGACCGGCCGCGCTGGCACCGTTGGATTTTGCAGAAACGCTGAACGACGCCAGCGAATTGTCACCCGTGAAGGTTGCGGAACATCTGCGTCTTGCCCGGAACGGCCCTGCCCTGGAACAGCAGCTGACTGCGGTTCTGGGCAAGGATCGTCCGATGGTCGTCAGCGCCGCGCGCCATTCGATGGGCGGGCACAGCCTTGTGGCGGATGGCCATGTCGTGACCATCGAAGACGGCAGCGTTCAGGTGCAGGATCGCACGGCTGAGGATATCGCCTCCGGACGGTTGCGCTATCGTGTCAGCGGCGGCACGCGCTGGTCCGATGTGATTGCAGCCCTCGATCCGCTGGGCTGGTCACCGGCGATCATGCAGTCGAACAACGATTTCGGTGTGGCGTCCACCTATAGCGTGAACGCCCATGGCTGGCCGGTGCCCTTTTCCGGCTGCGGGCAGAGCGTGCGTTGGGTGCGGCTGATGGACCCGCGTGGCGAGATCCGTCTGCTGTCGCGTGATCAGGATGGCACGCTCTTTGCCGCCGCTATGGGGGGCTATGGTCTGTTCGGCGCAATCATCGAGATGGAGCTTGAGGCCGTGCCGAACCAAAGGCTGGCACCGACCTTTACGGCTGTGACGCAATCCACCATTGGCCCGCGCTTTGTCGAAAGTCTCGCGGCTGACAGCGGGATCTCGATGGCCTATGGCCGCTTGCGGATTGATCAGAAACATTTCTTCCGTGACGGCATGCTGATCACATATGCACCAAGCGCAGAACAGTCCGGACTGCCCCCCGTCACCGGATCGGGCTTCCTGTCCAAGGCGGCAAGACCCGTCTTCCGGGCGCAGGTCGACAATGAGGTGGCCAAGGAACTGCGCTGGATCTTCGAGGCCGGCATTGCCCCGCGCCTGGCTGGAGAGACAACACGCAACATGCTGATCAACGAGCCTGTTGTGACGCTGGACGACCGCGATCCGTCCCGCACCGATATCCTGCATGAGTATTTCCTGCCACCGGACAGTCTGGATGGCTGGCTCGGGTCGGCGCGGGATATCATCCTTGGGTCCTATCAGCAGCTTCTGAACATCACCCTGCGCTATCTTGCGCCTGACCGCGACAGCCTGCTGGCCTATGCGCCAGAGGAGCGGATCGCCTGCGTCCTGCTGTTCTCGCAGGAAAAGACGACCCGCGCCGAAGGGGACATGCGCCGGATGACCGAGGCGCTGATCGACGCCGCACTGGATCATGGCGGCTCCTACTATCTGCCATATCGGCCCCATGCGACGCGCCAGCAGTTGCTGCGCGCCTATCCGCGGGTGCGTGATTTCGTGGCGCTGAAACGCGCTCATGATCCCGCGTTGAAATTCCGCAACGGGTTCTGGAGCACTTATCTGGAGGATCTGGCATGACAGCGCATGAGAACAGGATCAGTCGGCCACAGAAGATCGCTTTCGCCTATGCGGTGATCCTTGCGCTTGTGGCAGGTCTGAACCTGATCCCCGGACTGAAGCAGGACGACGGCACGATCCTTGGAGTGTTCGCGCTGGATTTCTACGACGACATGCTGCACGCGGCTTCGGCCCTTTGGGCCGGGATCGCGGGCTGGCTGGGACGGCGCGCCGCGTTGACCTATCTGATCGGCTTTGGCGCCTTGTATCTGGGTGATGGGCTTCTGGGGATGCTGACAGGATCGGGCTATCTTGACGCGGGCATCCTGATTTATGGGATACAGGACAGCTCGCTTGTCTTTCGGATGGCGGCCAATGCGCCGCATCTTGCACTGGGTGGTGTGGCATTGCTTGCTGGCCTTGTGGACCGTCGCTGATGGTACCGGTTATGCCGAAGGACGACAGGCTGGACGGGAAACGCAAGGCCGGTGCAAGGCCGCTCTGGCGTCGCATCGGGCGCTTGCTCCTGATCGCATGCGTCGTGCTGGCCTTGCCTGTTCTTGTCCTGCTGGCTCCGGTCGCCGGGACGGCCCTGCTGTGTCACGGTGAGACAGGCCCTGTGCGGCAATCTCTCTGGACCGATACCCCGCGTGAGGCAGGGCGCACATTTCTGGCCTATCCCGAATGGCATATCGTCTATGCCTATGAGGACTACGCGACCGCACTGGAAACAGGCGCGCCGCGGGACATGGGATGGATGCATCAGATCGCCGGGTTCTGGTCCTCGCTCTGCGTCCTGATGGCCGAGGCCGATGCGGTGGGCGGAGCGACCTCGATGACCGCGACTGTCTACACGATCGGTGTCAGCTTCACCGCCGAGATGGCGCTGAAGGGCGCGTTCGAGGAAACGCTGGGCGCTGTCGTCTATCAGCCCGGACCGGTGGCCGATCTTGAGCGCGCTATGGCGCGGGACTATGCGGGTTTCCTGCTGCAGACGCCCTGGTATCGCTACCCGTTTCAGGACTGGTTGACCCGGCTTGAGGCGCTGTCGCTGAACGGCTGGAAAGACCGCCTGCGGCGGGCGGCGCTGCGTCTGGAATGGGCGGGCAAGGCGGCTTGGGCCGGTGTGATCACCGATCTTGCGGCGACAATGCCACCCGATGCCCTGCGCATGGATGTGGCGCTGACGGAGATGGAGGGGATTGCCCTGCCGGACGGCTGGACGCTGGTCGAGACCGCCGGTGAGGTCCGGGTCTTCGAGGTCGATCGCTACCGCGCGTTCACGACGGCCCTGCAACAGGTGCTGGCGCACGGTGCCGTTCCGCAGGGGATCGCGGGGAATGACCTCATCCTGATCAGCGCGCTGGGCGCTGCCTTGCCGGAACTGCCGCCCGAGGTGTCCGAGATCTTCACCTATGACCGCAGCGGCGTGACACGCTTTCTGTTGAAGCTGCCGGTCGCGCTGTTGGGTGAACTGGTGGCGCGCGGTGTCGTGATCGAGCATGTCTATGACTACTGAGGCGCGCTGGCCGATGCTTCTATGCGCCGCGATCGCCGTCGTCCTGACATGGTGGAGCGCCAGCCTGATTGCAGCGGTTTGGGGTGGCTATGACACGCTGGCGGTCATGGCGCTGGACGATGCTTTTCTGACAGGCACGGACGCGGCCGTGATCGACCGGCGCGGCCCGGTTTGGGTGCTGCGGGACATCTCGGCGCAGGAACTGATCGCCTCGGGCGCGGTGGTCATCTTCCCGGCCCGCGCCAAGACCTGTCTGGCCCTCTTGCAGGACGCGTCCGTCCTCTGATGTCTGGCCATGTTCTCGTCCGGTTAAACACGGGGCGCGGTTCAAAACGGCTTGCGTCCAGGCGCCTTTCTGTCCGACTAGTTGGGGTGCGTAGGTCAAGAGGAAGTCCAGAGGCATGAGCATTGCATTGGAAGATGCCACTGACGCGCTGCGCCGCAAGGTGCTGCGCGGGGATTACATGCCCGCGGCCAAGCTGCGCGAGGTAGGCGTCGCCGAAGATCTTGGCGTCTCACGCACCATCGCGCGGCTGGCGATGAGCATGCTGGAGCATGAGGGCCTGCTGTCGCGTGCGCCAAATCGCGGATGCCGCGTCAACCGGTTCTCGATCGAACAAATCGTGCAGGCTATCGAGGTGCGCGGCAATCTTGAGGCCATGGCGGCGCGTCAGGCCGCCGAGCGCGGCTTGCCTGAGGATGTCGACAGCGCCTTCGACGATATCTTGCAGCGCTCGGCGCAGGCGCTTGCGATGGGGGTGCAGGATGAGGGCCAACGTCAGGCATGGATCAATCTGAATACGGCATTTCACGACACCCTGATCAAGGCTTCGGGCAATTGGGCGATCCGGGTCGCAGTCGATCAGATGTCGCGCCTGCCTCTGGTGTCGCCCGCAATGATCATTTTTGAACGAAAGGATTTCGCCAAGGGGAATGCTCAACTGGCATCCGCTCATGCGGATCATCTGGAGATCGTGCTGGCGTTGCGGGCGCGGCAAAGCCAGCGCGCCGAGGCGCGTGTGCGCGAGCATGCCTTCGTCAGTGCCCGCAACAAGCGTGTCAATCTGGCCGACCCCGAAACCATGGCCTTGGCGCGCGCCCTGCCAGGTGGGGCTTTGATCTCGGACCGCTAGGCCCGGCTGAGTTTCAAGCTCACAGCATCACCCTTCCGCATCTCGAAATGGCTCAGATTTCGGGCCATCACTTCTTGCGACAAGGCCGCCACGGGATGCAAGCGTGGCAATTCCAGAATGGGCTTCTTGTTCTTGTGAAAGTCCTGGTAGGCGGCGGGATGCATGAAAAGGAACATGAGCAGATCTTCGTCCGAGTCGAATGGACCGAATTCGGCCCGGATCTTTGGCAGGATGGGCTGGTCCAGACCTTCCAGAGGATCAATTGGCGGCAGACCCTGCGAAAGCAGGTCGCGGATGTTCTGATCCATCTCGGCGATATGTTCGCCAAAGGCGCCACGGGCGTAAAGGCGCAGCGCTTCGGGGGGGGTGGCATAGCGTGTGCCTTGCGTGACATTCATCAGGGCCTGCACGCCGACGAATTGCGAGAAGGGCGTGGACATGTGGGGGTAGCCCAGTTCGGCACGGATGCGGCCTGCCTCTTCCAGAACAGCGGGCAGATGATCTGAAAGCCCACGATCCTTGAGTTGCTGCACGAGGTTGGAAATCATTCCGCCCGGAATCTGATGGCCGACATAGGCTTTGTAATACGCTTCATCAAAGGGCTTTTCGGGCGGCACCGTCCTGCCTTCCTTATGGGCGACCCAATAGAAATAGTCGTCGATCACGGCCAGGGCGGCATCGTCCGTGTCCACCTCGCAGCCCGCGTCCCGCGCCATGGCGACCATGTCTCGCGCGGCGGGCAGCGCTGACCCCCATGCCAATGGGCGGGCGGCTGTCCAGATCACGTCCACATCGGCGCGGATCGCCTCGCGGCAGGCGTCGCGGCCGAGCCCTGCTGCGGTATGACAGTGGAAGTGCAGTTCCATTTCACCAATCGCCGCCCGCACAGCCGACAGGGCGGAATAGGCGCGCTCGGGTTTCATCACGCCGGGACTGTCGGAAATCACCATCGCATCCACGCCATGATCGACAAATTCGCGGGCTTTTCTGGCCAGATAGGCGTCCGTATGGGCGGGGCTGTCGTTGAAACCGACGAAGCCCTTGACCATGAAGCCCAGCCGCCGTCCTTCGCTCAGCAGGTAGGCCATGTTGCGTAAATCGTTCAGGCCGTCGAACAGTTTGAAACTGTCCACCCCGTTGCGCAGCAAGGTTTCAAGGAAAAGTGTTTGCACATCATAGGGCTGCGCTTTCCAACCCCACAGATTGCGCGCGCGGACCAGAACGTCAAAGCGCGTTCTGGGCATGCGCTGGCGCAGAAGCCGCTGCCGTGCCCAAGGGTCTTCGTGCAGAAACATGGCAGCGGATTCAAAGGTCACGCCGGCAGCCACGCAAACGGTGTCAAAACCGGCCTGATCAATCACCTCTGCAATGGGCAACATGCTTTCGGTGCGCATGCGCGTGGCCCAAAGCGATTGCTGTGCATTGCGCAAGGTTTCGTCCAGCAGCTTGATTTTCTTGACCATGTGCGGGCTATCCTTGCTGCGCGGGGGCGATCAGCATCAGGACATCACCACGCGCCACGGTTTGCTGGTTGTCCACGGCGATGGCCACTACCTCGCCATCCGCCTCGGCGGTGATGGGGGTGAACAGTTTCATCACTTCGACAATTCCCAACTGATCACCCTGTTTCACCTTCTGGCCCACCATGACGAATGGCGGCTGGTTAGGGGCTGGCGCGGCATAGAACATGCCGCCCATCGGGGCCAACACAGGAAGGGCATCCGGGAATTTGGTCAGATCCGGGCGCGATGTCGGCGCTGCGTCCGGTGCCGTGGCAGGGGCAGGGCCTTTGGCCACCCCCGTTTGCTGGACAGCGACAGCGGCAGGAACGGGCGCAGGGTGATGGCCCGCCCCCCGCACCACCTTCAGGTGCAGATCGCCCATGGTCAGTTCCAGATCCATACCCTCGGCCTGATCGACCAAGGTCAGAATGCGGATCACATCCTGATAGGTTAGATCGCTCATCGCTGTCCCCTGTTTACTTGCTCTGAGAAGTCCGGTTCTTGCATCACCGCCTCGACCCAGCGGGTGCTCACGGTGCCCTTCTCGAATTCGGAGCGCGCCAGCAGCGCCTGCAAGAAGGGCAAAGTGGTGTCTATGCCTTCGACCACGAATTCTTGCAGAGCAGCGCGCATGCGGGCGAGGGCGGTGTCCCGATCCGGGCCTGTGACGATCAGTTTGCCCAGAAGTGAGTCATAGTATGGCGGCACGTTGTAGCCGGCGTGGCAATGGCTATCGAGCCGGATATCCACGCCCGTTGGTGCCTGCCAGGACGTGATCAAACCTGGCGAGGGGCGAAATCCTGCGGCCGCGTTCTCGGCCGTGATGCGGCATTCGATGGCGTGCCCGGTCAGGATGATATCTGATTGTGCAAGATCCAGCGGCAAGCCATTGGCGATACGGATCTGTTGCGCCACAAGATCCACCCCCGTCAGCATCTCTGTCACGGGATGCTCGACCTGAATGCGGGTGTTCACCTCAAGAAAATAGAACGCGCTGGCATCCGTGTCATAGATGAACTCCACCGTGCCCGCGCCCTCATATCCCACTGATGCGGCCAAATCGACGGCGGCTGCGCGCATCTGCGCGACAATGGCTGCCGGGACATGGAGGGCGGGACCTTCTTCGACGATTTTCTGGTGACGGCGTTGCAGAGTGCAGTCACGCTCGCCCAGATGCAGCACCGTGCCGAAACGGTCGCCCAGAACCTGCACCTCGACATGGCGCGCCTTGCCGATGAAGCGTTCCAGATAGAGCGTGTCATTGCCGAAGGCGGCGCGGGCTTCGGCGCGCGCCGTGTCAAAGGCGGGTTGCAGGTCGGCTTCGCTGCGCACCACCTGCATGCCACGCCCGCCGCCGCCTGCGGTGGCTTTCAGCAGGACTGGATAACCAATCGCAGCCGCGGCGACTTTGGCATCGGCGAAATCCGTGATCTGATCGCGGCCCGGCACCACGGGAACGCCTGCTGTCTCGGCCAGGCCGCGCGCGGTGATCTTGTCTCCCAAAGCGCGGATGGTGTCGCCGCGCGGCCCGATGAAGGTGATGCCCTGCGCGGCGCAGAGATCGGCCAAAGCGGCGTTCTCGGCCAGGAATCCATAGCCGGGATGCAGAGCATCACAGCCCGTGCCTTTTGCCGCAGTCACCACGGCATCGATGTTCAGATAGCTGGCCGATGCGGGGGCAGGCCCTAGGCAGACTGTCCTGGAGGCCATACGCGCGGGAAGACTGTCGCGGTCAGCCTCGGACACGCCCAGCACAGTTTCCAGCCCCGCCGCTGTGGCAGCACGGATCACACGCAGCGCGATTTCACCGCGGTTGGCTATGAATATGCGGGTTACACTCATGCAGCGGCACCCTGGGCTTGCGGGCTAAGACGAAGCGTGAACAGGGTTTGGCCGAATTCAACAAAGCGGCCTGACGGAACGGAAATTTCAACCAGATGGCCGGGCGACCCGGCCCGCAGGTCAACGGTTTGCCCGATGCTGCGGATATGACCCAGCAGATCGCCTGGTGCGACAGAGGCACCCAAGATGATGTCCGGATGAGGCGTGAAGATGCCGACATATGGCGCAACGATCAACTCATCTGCAAACGCGCGCGTTGACCGTCTTCGGGACAGGTGCAGCGCCGCGCCGGGACCTGTCAGTTCAAGGCTTGTCAAGGTGGAGTTCCTGAAAGCCCGCATGATCTGCATCACATCCGCATCAGTCAGGTGCGCGCGCAAGCTCATACCAGGATGATCCCGTCCTTGGCGATGACATGCGTGTCATCCACGATCATCGTCACGCGGTCGCAAATGCCCTCATAGCGCAATTTGCTGACCACTTCGCCGCGGTCCGCCCCGTGGCCAATGCCGAAATGCATTGCGCCGTAGCGTTTCTTCTCGCTGCGCATGTTGCCGGTATAGGGCGGGCACTTGCGGTTCGTGCCGATCGAGATCTCACCCCCAACCACATAGGAATTCTCGTCTCCATAGGCTTTCAGATAGTCTCGGATCTGCGCGGCCTCATGCCCGCCGTCGATGGATACGGCCACACCGTTCTCGATGCGCACTGTCACAGGTTCGTGCCAATGACCGGCAGGATGCTGGCCGGTATGATCCCAGACCACAACGCCATTGGCCGTGCCCGCCTTTGGCTCCACATGGAATTCGCCGAAGGGCCATGTGCCGGGGGACAGGCCAAAACGTCCGGTTTGCGCATCACGTGTGAAGGGGATGGCGCCCCAGCGCCGTGCAAGGGCGCCGGGCGGATAGCCGGTGATATCGGCGGTGAGGTTTGTGCCTGCGGGTGTCGTGACGGTGATCGTTTTGCCCGCATCGCAGATTTCGCCCATGCGGCGCTGCAACTCGCACATCTCCAGCACATCTTCTTCGGTGCAGGCCCCGCCACCTTCGATCAGGATCTCCTGGTTGATTTCCTCCCACAGCCAGATCGGGGTCTTGCCCTTGGCCCCGCCTTCAGAACGGATTTGCCGCAAGCCGGGCGTTCCACTGTTCAGCGCAGTCGTGGTCAATGCGATCACCACATCGGCCTCTTTCGCGGCCCCGACGGCAATAGGCGATGGGTCGGCGCAATGATACGCGCGTTTGGGGTAGAGACACAGGCATACTTCTGCTCCGCGGGCATGCAAGGTTCCCATCATCGCTTGCCAGATCAACGGGTCCATCTGATCGTCGGTCAGAATGGCGAATTTGTCGCCTGCCTGCACATGCCGAAACGGGTAATCAAAACTTTTCAGCATCGAGATCAGTCGGGTTTGCGGCGTGCCGTATCGGGAAATCGATTCCATTTGGGATCCTAAGGTCGATGTGTTGCAGCATGGAAATTTTTGCATGCAAAATAGCGCGAAACCAGACATAATTTCACCGATAACTATTTTTTTGCATGCAATGGTGTTGATGTTGGCGATTGCCACGCCGGCTTGATCAAAACTGCCGTGGGATTTCAGCCTTTTACAGCGGTGCTGTGCCGGGTATCGTCATCAGGATTGCCCATGCGGCGCGTTTCCCAAGGTCATGTCGATGATGGAGTCCCCTGTGCCGATGAACCTGTCACCCAAGGAGCGGATCGCCCATCTGGTGCGTCTGGCGGGGCGGGGATTCACGCGCGGGCTGCAGATCCGCTTGACCGAATTGGACGTGACCTTCGGGCATTGGGTGTTTCTGCGGATCCTTTGGGAACAGGATGGTATCAGCCAGCGGGAACTCAGCACGCGGGCCATGTTGACCGAGCCGACCACCCACAAGGCGCTGGAACGGTTGGAGGCGCTGGGCTATGTCGCGCGGCGAAAATCCGAAGATGATCAGCGGCGACAGCGTGTTTTCCTGACCGAACTGGGCCGCGATCTGCGCGAGAAACTCGAACCGATGGCTCTTGAGGTGAATGCCGTAGCCTTGGCGGGCTTGAGTGATGTGGACCAGGCGCATCTGCGGCGGATGCTCTTCACCATCATAGAGAATCTGCAGCGCGACGAAGACCAAGGCATCGCTGAAGGCCGCAAGATGCCGCCCACGCGTGTGACAACCGATCTGTAGCGCCTAGCTTTGTGTCAATCGTCTGAGCAACGTTCCGGCTCCTGTGATCTCGCGCAGGGGCCAGGTTTCGGCTTCGGGAGGCGGTGCGGCGTCAAATCGCAGTGCTTCGCCGTCCCAGAACCACCAGTAGATCACATCGCCCCGACGGTCCCGGATCGGTGTGCGAAAGGTGGGAAAGGCGCGGGCGTGGTCGGGCAGGGGGCGGCTGCCCAAAGCCTCTCCTTTCAGCGTTCCTGCCGCCAGACTGTCACCGACCGGGCAGAGCGCATGAAAATCACTTTGGGCTAGGGCCAGGCTGTCCAGTGAGGGGCGCTGCTCAAAACACCCTTTCAGAGCGCGTACGACCTCGGGGTAGGAGGGGTGGTGATGCGTGATCTGCACATAGCGCAGGCCGTGTTGCGTGGTGATTTCGACAATCTCGCCCAAGGGCAGTTTTGCGGCAGCTAGCATCTGGCTCTCTTACAGGCTGTAGGATTCATAAGTGGCGGGGTGGAACAACTCATCGACGCCCAAGCGGCGCGCGGACAGTCCTTGCGCGTGGTGATAATCCAGAAAGGCGTCCAGCGTCGCCTCGTTGTTCGCTACGCCATAGCTGTAGAAATCCGGCCCCATCAGCGCCTTGGCGCGAGCGAGGTTGTCTTCGACAAAGGGCATGGTCACCTTGGTGGCCGAAGTATCCTCCAGCGCGGCCTGTGCCATGGCCTTGGCCTGGCCGAACGCCTTGACCAGCGCGCCGGGCAACCACGGGTGGGTGTCGGCAAGGCTGCGGCGCAGTCCCAGAAGATGCATGATCGGAAAGACCCCGCGCCGCCGGAAATAGTCTTCTGCCGCGCCGACACTATCGGTAAACAGCCGCCCCACATGTGGGTGACCTTCGGCAAAGCAGCGCGGCCAGCGCGGGCCGATAAAGCCGTCAATCTCGCCTGCCGCCAGCATCGCGTTCAGTGTGGCACCGTCGGGGGCGGGTTCAATACGGATGTCGGCTGGCAATTCCAGCGCGATCTTCTCGGGTCGGCTGGGTGTGTCCATCCCGCCCCGCACCCATGTGATATCGCTGGGGGCGATGCCATGATCGTCCTGCAAAATGCCACGCACCCAGACATTGGCCGACAACTGGTATTCGGCGATACCGATGCGTCGCCCCTTGAGATCGGCCGGGGAGCGGATGCCGCGATCAGTGCGGATATAGACCGAGGTATGACGAAAGGCGCGCGACAGGAAGACAGGCAACGCGATATAGGGACTGTCCCCGCGCGCAAGTTTCACGCAATAGGACGAGAAGGATATCTCGGACACATCAAAGGCTTCGTGCCGAAACACGCGAAAGAACATCTCCTCCGGTGACAGAAGCTGCGTGATCGCCTCGACTCCGTCGATCTGCACCCGTCCATCATGGATAGGGCGGGTGCGATCGTAGTCTCCCATCGCAAGGGAAAGCTGAATTCTGGACATCGAACTTCCTTTCATCAATCAGCTGGTGCGATCTGATGGGCAAGACCCACCGACTGCCCGGTTGCGGCGGCGTGCAGGATGGCGTGACAGATTTCCAGATTGGCCAGGCCCCACGCCCCGGATTGAACCGGGCGGCGACCCAATCGCACTGCATCATGCAGCGCATCCAGAGCGCCTGCCCGCGGCGAAAGAATGCGTGGCGCAGGAATGAACCGCTGTTCGGTATCGCCATAGAGCCAGAGCCCGCCCGGGGTCAGGCGCAGATCGGCGCGGTCCAGCGACAGGATGATCGGGCCGAAGTGTTCATGATGTGGTGCAGGATCCGGAACGGGCGAAGCACCGTAGCCGCGAGACTGCTTCAACGCCGCCTCGGTCTGTGCATCCGGGGCTTGCGTCAACATCTGCCGCGCGGCCCCATAGCGCGAAGGGTCCTTGGCGTGACCCAACTCGCCCACCCAGTCCATCCACGCATCGCTGTCAAAATGCGCGTAGCCGGAATAGAGCAGAGAGGCGAAAGCTCCGTCGGCAAAGGCGATCAGCGCGGCATAGGCCCCCTCGGTAGGGCGGCTTTGATCCCAGCGGCCGGTTTGCGCGGCCACATTGCGGGCCAGCCCGCCCGCCAGCAGGCGGACAATGTCGATCTGATGCACCGCCTGGCTAAAGATCACGCCGCCGCCCTGGGCGGTGTCCAATTCCTCGCTGCGGCGGGGTCGATACAGGAAATCGGTATAGTTGAAAGCCTGGATCATGCGAAGGCGGCCCAGTTTGCCGCTTTGAATCATGGCGTGAGCCTGTGCCACGGGGCCGTCAAAGCTGTGGCTGGGGCCGACGATCATCTGGATACCCGCGGCCTCGGCTGCGGCGACCATTGCCGCCCCATCCTCCATCGCAATGGCCAAAGGCTTGTCAACCAGCACGTGCTTTCCAGCGGACGCAGCGGCGATGACATGGTCTCGGTGCATCTGGTGAGGTGTGGCGATGTAGACCGCGTCTACATTTGGATCGTGGCAAAGCTCTGCGACATCCGCATGAACGGAACCGCCAAGGGCCGCAGCGAAAGCCGCGCGGGACTCTTCCCGGGGGGCTGCCGCTGCGACCAGGCGAAAGCGGCGATCCGCCAGGATGCTGGGAAGGGTCAGCATGAAGGCCCGCCCAAGGCCCGCGACTCCCAGACCGATGGGATGGTCGCTAGAGGGCAATGGTCAGATCCCCGCTTTGCGCCCGCGAGACGCAGATCATGATCTGGCTGTCTTTCTCTTCCTCCATAAGCACCATGTCGCGGTGATCGGCCCGCCCCGAAATCAACCGACAGCGGCATGTGCCGCAGGTGCCGCTTTCGCAGGATGAGGCGACGCGGATTCCAGCATCCCGTAACGCTTCGAGGATGGATTTGCTGGCCGCCACATCCACCACCTGCCCGGTGCCATGCAGGGAGACGCGGAACGGCTGATCACTCGGGCGCACGGCGTCGATGCCCTTGAAGTCCTCGAAATGCACACGTCCTTCGGGCCAATGGCCGCTGACAGCCTTGATCTCTTCCATCAATGGCGCCGGTCCGCAGCAATAGACCTGAGCGGAACTCGGCGTCTCGAAATGATCCCAAAAATCATAGAGCTGGTGCGGATCACCATTGTCGTGATGGATGGTGACCCGGTGTCCCAACGCGCGCACTGCATCCAGATAGGCGGTCTCGGCGACACTGCGGGTGCAATAGATCAGATCGAAGGGTTTGCCGATCGCCCTCAGATGCTGTCCCATAGCCAAGATCGGGGTGATCCCGATGCCACCGGCGATCAGCAGGTATCTTGGCGCGGATTGCAGGGCAAAGTTGTTCTGAGGCGCGCTGACGTTCAGGATGGTGCCCGGTTGCGCCTCCCCGTGCATTGAGGCTGATCCCCCGCGTGACTGCGGTTCGCGTTTCACGGCAATCACCAGAGAGTCCGGAACTTCGCCCTCATTCACCAGCGAATAACGACGCATCGCGCCCGATGGCGTTTCCACCGTGACATGCGATCCCGCAGTGAACGTGGCGATTTCTCCGCCATCTGCGGGGGTCAATGTAAACTCGGCGATTGTTTCGGTCAGGGCGCGGCGCGCAGCAACGTGGAATGGACGCATGGGCACAGCCAGTGACATCGGTAGGCGTCTCCTTGTTTGAAGTCATATCTTAGATATCTAAATAATCCTGTCAACGGACTAGACTTTTGAAATCTCCTGTCACAGATTAGATAGCTAAGGGATGTTGTCGAGGGAGGTTGACCATGCTTCTGCCCGAAGAGAATGATCTGCTGTGCCGCGTGCAGGATGATGCGCCCATGGCCCGGCTGATGCGCCGCCATTGGGTGCCGGTCTGCCTTGTCGAAGAAGTGGCCGAGGCCGATGGAACGCCGCTTCTGGTCGAGGTGATTGGCCGTCGCTATGTGGCGTTTCGCGACAGCAACGGTGATCTGGGCCTGTTGGACGAGTTATGCCCGCATCGCCGCGCCTCTCTTGTCTATGGACGCAATGAGGAGTGCGGGCTGCGCTGCCTCTATCACGGCTGGAAATTCGACGTCAAAGGCAATGCTGTCGCCATGTCATCCGAACCGGAGGGCAGCCCGTTGCATGGCAAAGTCAAGCACAAGGCCTATCCTTTGCAGGAGTGGGGCGGGTTTGTCTGGGCATGGCTGGGCGACGAGGCCGAGATGTATCCCTTCCAGCCTCCTGCCTTTGCCCCGCATGCCGATACGAAGGTGTCGATCCTGAAAGTCCGCATTCCGGCCAATTGGGCGCAGATCACGGAGGGTCAGATCGACAGCGCCCACTCGTCCAGCCTGCATTCATCCGACATGGTTCCGGCGCGCGTGGAAGGTGCGGCGGCAGACGACAAGTCATGGTATCGCCCATCGACTGACAAGTCGCCACGCATGCAGACTCAGACTACGGCTTATGGCTTTCACTATGCCGCCATCCGCAAGCCGATCAGGAATGCGGCAACGCATAACTATCTGCGTGTGACAGAGTATATCGCGCCCTTCACTTCGTTGATCCCGCCGAATAACAGTTACAACGTTGCGACCGTCATCGTGCCTATCGACGATACGACCTCGCATTTCCACTTTATCGCATGGGGTGGGAAGGACTGCCCGTCAATAGAAGAGTGGCGCAAGTTCAATCATGTGCAGAAGGGCATCGACCTGGATGATCGCTGGGTATCCAGACGGAACGCTGCGAACAACTTCCTGCAGGACCGCCAGGCGATGAAACTGGGCAACTTCACGGGTGTGAAGGGTATTCCCAATCAGGATATCGTGATGTGGGTGTCCATGGGAGCGATTGTTGATCGCTCGAAGGACATTCTGGGGGCATCGGATCTGGCGATCGTCGAATTCCGCCGCCTGATGGTGGACGCCGCCAAACGGGTGGCCGAAGGCGGCCCTGCCATTGGCGCCGACGAACCGCGCGCGGTTCATGCCCAGATCGCCTCGCGCGAGGGGATCTATCCCAAAGACGTGGATTGGCGCCTTCTTGGTTCCGGTCACAGCGAAGAGGGGATGACAAGCGCCGCTGAATAGCTTGCCTGCCATCAGGATGATGAAGGCAGGCCCGAAGCGGAGCGATCACCCAAGGAAAGAAACGATTGGAGTCCTTGGCCCTGTGCGAGAAGGTCGCAACACAGGGCACGACCCCAAGCCATACGATCCCTGCGGGCACCAGTCGCACAAGGGGCAACAAAGCCCAGAGAGGATGGGCGAAACGTCAACAGAGTGGGAGGGTAACGATGACATTAGGTACCAAGATCGGCGCGCTGGATATCACTGTGCTGATAGACAGCCGACTAACCTTCGATCCGGGCATTTTCACTGACACCACGGCCGAACATGTGAACGGTTTGCTGAAGGACGCGGGCGTGAGCGAGGTGCAAACCCATTGCAACTCCTATGTGATCCGGTCGGGCGAGACTGTGATGATGGTGGATGCCGGCACCGGCGGATTGTTCGGCCCCACCTCGGGCAAGCTGGGCGAGGCCATGGCTGAAGCGGGGATCAAGCCTGCGGACATCACCCATCTGTTCATGACCCATTTGCACCCCGACCATACCGCAGGGGCTATCACCTCGGACGGTAAGGCTGTCTTTCCCAATGCCGAACTGATGCTGCTGGAAGCAGAGCGTGCTTTTTGGGTGAACGACGCCAATTTCGCGGGCGCGCCTGAGGATGTTCTGGGATGGCAAGGCTTGGCCAAGGGCACGGTCAATGCCTACAAGGATCGGCTGAAGATTGTGAGGGATGGCGAAGAGATCATCCCCGGTGTCAGTGTCATCGGCCTGCCTGGCCACACTCCGGGACATGCGGGGCTGCGGATTGAAAGCGGCGGGCAAACCTTGGTGCACATGGCCGATGTGGTGCATGTGCAGGACGTGCAACTGTCCGATCCCAGCCTTGGTGTCGTGTTCGATGTGGACGGGGCGCAGGCCCGCAGAAGCCGCGAGCGGGCCCTTGACATGCTGGCGACCGACAAGCTGATGGTCACAGGCTCGCACCTGAGAATGCCGAAGTTCGGCCAGATCGTGCGGCATGGCTCTGGCTATCGCTATCTGGATATCTGAAGGGTATCGGAAAACTGGCAAAGGCCGCCCCGACGGAGCGGCCTTTCATGCCTTGCGGTGCCCATGTCCGGGGGGCAGACCATCCGGAAAACACCTCGTCCAACGGCTGAAATGCATCCGACCTAGCGTTGGGTTTTCCGCCTTGGAACGCCACGCTTACCCGTCTGCAACGGATCAGCCGTTGGTGAAGACCTTGTCCATGACGGCCGCGATGCGCGCCTCGGCCGGGCTTGCAGGTATATCCCCCAGCAGATATTTATCCTGCGCGGCTTCGGCAGCCTCGAATCCGATCAGCTTTTTGAAGTCGGTCATGCTTGTAACCGGCTGCGGAATTGTCCGCGTTTGGTAGGTCTGGCGCAAGGCACCAAGGTTGCGTTGCACCGCCTCGGTCGCGCTCATGAGGGCGACAAGCGGGAAAACGGCAAGGCCAGCCACCTCTTCTATTTCTTCGGGGGACAGATCCGTTTCCAACCAACCAAGGATTTGCAGCGACAAGGGCACGCCCACAGCAGCGCGCAAGCGACGCAAGCCGTGAATATCCGAGAAACATCTTGAGATCGGCTGGATCAGATCGGCTCCGGCCTCGACATAAAGTTTTGCGCGAAAGATCGCCTCATCTTCGGTCGTGGCATCGGTACGGGCGATGATGATCGTGTTTGGATCACGGCGTGCGTCAACGGCGGCCCGGATCTTGGCGGCATGTTCTTCAGGGGAAAGGATCTCGATCCGCGCAGCGGCAGCGGGACAGCGTTTCGGGGCCAACTGGTCCTCGAAGATCATGCCGACGACTCCGGCCTTTTCGAAGGCGCGAACCGTCCGCATGACGTTCAGCGCATTGCCGTAACCGGTGTCAGTATCCGCAATCAACGGCACGGATAGTGCATCCACCATCTTGGAAACGACAGACAGATTTTCGGTCATGGTGTACAGTTCGACATCCGGCGCGCCAAGATGCGACGCGGACACCCCGAAACCTGTGCTCATCACGGCTTCGAACCCGGCGCGCTCGGCCAGTTTTGCAGACAAAGCGTCGTAAGCACCCGCAGCCCACAATGTCTGTCCTCTGCGCAGTCGGGCCGAGATCTCAGCTTTCAAATCGCTCATTTGGACTCCTCCAGATCGCGGGCGTGCAGATAGCCAATCAGGCCGCCATTATCCAACATCTTGCGGTCTCCTTGTGACAGGGGCTCGATCGGCAGGTTCTGCCCTGTTGTCAGGTTGCGAAATAGACAGGCGGTCCAATCAACCTCGACCATGTCCCAGCGCGAAACGATGCCAAGCACGCCCGGACATGTGGCTTGCGGAAAGCCCATCGCAATCTCGCCCCGCCAATAGCCGGGTGAAAAACTTTCTGCTACGACACCAGACAGGCCGAGCTGGCGCATCGCGATCATCGGAGGATAGTGCGGATGGCCATAGCCAAAATTCTCACCCCCGATCAGAAGGTCACCGGGCCGGACCTGAGCAGCGAAACCGGGATCGAAGTCCGACATTGCAACCTCGGCCAGCTTGACCGGGTCTTTCAGCTTGATATTGGCGACGCCCACGATGTCGTCGACGTCGAAGTCCTTTTCCGGAAAGATCCAGGCGACACGGCCGTGCAGGTTCTTCAAAGCCATCGACCTCTCCTACAGATATCGCCTGGGGTCAGCTATGCGGCCTTCAATGGCCGCAGCGGCGACCGCCGCAGCATTGACGATGAAGATTTCCGAGTCGCGACTTCCCATGCGTCCGCGGACATTCAGCGTTCCGGTCGAGACAGCGCGCTGTCCCGCGCTCATGACGCCAAGACGGCCAAAGCAGTAATCGCAGGATGAGGAAGTTACGAACGCACCAGCGGCGACAAGATCGGTGATCAAACCCTCTGCTGCTGCCTGTCGCATGATTTCCTGGCTGGTCGGCACGACATTGAGTTGAAAGCCGGGCTTGACCTGCCGACCGCGCAGAACCTGCGCCGCGATCCGCAAATCCTCAAGCCGGCCCGAGGCACATGACCCAAGGTATCCGACCTGAACCTCTGTCCCCAGATGGTCGCTGAGGTTTTCGGTATTCGCCGGGCTGGGGGGCACAACGATCACCGGTTCGAGATCGGTCACATCAATCGTGTAAACGGCCGCGTAGCTTGCGTCCGGGTCGGAAAAGACCGGCTCGATATCGGCTCTGGCCCGTGGGGCCGCATAGGCGAGTGCCTTTTCGTCCGGATTGATGACGGCAGTGATCGCTCCGGTAAACATAGCAAGGCAGGTGATCGCCTGCCTGCCTTCAAGCGATAGCGCATCAATCACTTCGCCGCCAAGTTCCAGCACCTTGAAGCGGCAGGACGACGGGCCGAGGACCCTTACGATATGGTGGAACACGTCCCGCGCCATCACGCCGGTTTGAAGGGTGCCTGTCAGGTTCACGCGCACTGTATGCGGCACGGTGATCAGGATGTGTTCCTTGACGAAGGCTTCAAGCAAATGGCGGCGCAGGCCGATGGCGAGGGTGCCATAGGTGCCCAGTTGAGAGATATGCCCGTCGAAATGCACGGCAAAGGCCCCAGGAGTCGCATAGCCCAGTTCCGCAGCGACCTGATGACCGATGCCCTTGCGCTCGAAAACGGGGACGTTCTGGGCAGCCCCCCAGTCGCGCGTGATCTGGTGCAACTCTTCTTCGGCAGGCGTGACAGCCGGGACCATGTGATCAATGAATAATGCAAAGCGCGACGGGTCTGTGACCTTGTCGATGCCGAACTCGTCCTTCATCTGACGAAAGATGACATCGGTATATCCCGGGAAGTCATAGGCGATCACGAAGTCGGGGCGGGCGCGAATGTCCTGGCCAGCCGATACCCTGTCCAGACCCGCGCATCGCGCCAGGATCTTCTCGGCGATGGTTGCGCCCATGGCGTCCTCCTGCTCACTCCCCTATGTTCTCAAATCGTATCCCGGTCAGCCTTCATGTCAATAGGCAACGGAAATTTCACTATATGAAATCACGAGGGGATCTGATCGGATATCACCGCGCAAGCCTGCTTGAGCGTAGCCAGCAGGTCCGGATTTGGTGACCCGTTGGCCGTCACGATGCTTGAGGTCAGCCCGCCCAGGGAAACAGCCGCGACGACCGCGCCACTGGGATTGCGGATAGGGGCTGCCAAGGCCGACAAGCCCTCAAGAACGTCGTCCGTCGCAAGTGACCAGCCGTTGTGCCGGACATCATCAAGCATCTCGCGCAGCACAAAAGGATTGGTGATGCTTTTGCGCGACAGAGCGACAAGTGGGCCTTCGAGAACCGCGTTGCATTCATCCTCTGGCATATGGGCGAGAAGCAGGCGCGGCGCCGCCCCACAGTTCAGGGGCATCGCTTCGCCAATCGGCCACCAGCGCACCTGGACAGGTGAATTGCCGTGTTCACGTGCAAGGCAAATCGCTTGATTTCCTCTTAAAATGGACAAAAGAACTGTATGGCCTGTGGTGTTCGCCAACTCTCGGATATGGTCCATGGCAAGGTCGCGCAGCGTGCGCCCGTCGGGAACGGCGGACACCAGCCGCCATACCTGCATTGTCAGGTGATAGCGGCCGTCGACGGCCTGTCCGATCAGTCCCTCATCCCTCAGGGTGACCAGTAACCTGCGTGTCGTTCCGGCGTCGAGGTCGGTTGCTGAAGCAATTTCACCCAGCGACATATACATCTGACCGGGTGTGAAGCATCGCAGGATAGCTACAGCCCGCGAGACTGCGCGCACGCGTGCCAGCGTCTCGCCATTTTGTCCTCGGTCGGTCTTTTGGTGTTTCGTCGACATCTGTCCTCGTCGTGTTCCGCGGTCCGGTGTTGTGGGGCTTTATGAATATTGAATACGATCATAAATTTCAAACAGTGAAATCAAATTTGCTTGTTGACTTAATTTGCTCTTCTGCCGAACATTCATTGCGGCCCCGCAGGAGAGGGCGCAAGGGAGGAGAACAATGAAACATTTGAAGATTGCGCTGGCCGCGACCGTCATGATGCTGTCGGGCGGACTTACAGCCTTGTCACCCACCATCGCCGAGGCGCAAACGCGGCAATTGCGCTTTGCCGAATTTGGTCCGAACTCCGGCGCGCGGGCGGGCGGGTTGGTCTGGCTGGACGAGGAAATGCGCCGCCGCACCAATGGCGAGCTTGGTCTGGACATCATTTGGGGTGGCGCATTGGTCGGCGCCGCAGGGGCTGCACAGGCGATTTCTGACGGGGTTGCCGATATGGGATCCATCGTCCCGGTCTACGCGCCCGGACAGCTTGTCGTCTATGAAGTTGTCGATACCGGCGAGATTTTCGACGAATACGTCGGCATGATGGCCGCCTATGAGTTGATGACGACACACCCTGTCGCCTTGCAAGAGGCCGAGGCGTTCAACGTCAAGTATTTCGGAAACTACACCACCGGCCCCACGCAGCTGCTGACCAAGGACAAGCCCGTTGCCAGTCTTGAGGATCTCAAGGGTTTGACCATCCGCAGCACCGGCGCGCATGTTCCCGCGCTTGAGGCTTTTGGTGCGGCGACTGTTTCGATGTCACAACCGGCAGTCTATGAGGCTTTGTCGAACGGCTCGGTGGATGGTTCGACGACCTATTACTATGTGGTGGACGGCTACAAGCAGTATGAGGTCGCCAGCTACATGAGCGAGCTCAATCTGGGTCAGACACTGGCATTCGGCATCATCATGAACCTGCAAACCTATCAGAGCCTGACACCCGAACAACAAAAGATCATGGACGAGCTTGGCCGTGACTTTACGGTAGAAATGGCCGAGATCATGGCCCGCTCGCGGATCGACACCAAGGCCAAGCTGGCAGAAGGTGTTGACGGCAAGAAGATCACCATGATCGACCCGCCAGCCGAAATGCGGGATGCCTTGGTCAAGGTCGCTCTTGAAGATGCGGCGAACTGGGTCACCAAGGCTGACGGCAAGGGCTTTGAAGGGCAGGCGCTTTTTGCCGAGTGGATCGCCTTGACCGACAAGCACAAGGCGGAACTGGACGCCAAAGGCTATCCCTGGGACTGATACACAGTGACGGCTCATCGCCGGGCAGCCCTTTTTGAAGGCGCCCGGCGATGCGCCACTCTTCTTTGGACCATCCGATAGGGACGTGCCGCCGATGCCCGACTTTCACCGTGATTTTCGTCGTGTCCAGACGTTTCTGGAGGACGCTGCCATCGTTCTTGCAAGCGGTGTCCTGCTGGTGATGGGGCTCATCATCGTTGCATCGATCATTGGCAAGACGGTTTTTCTGAAACCCATTCCCGACGAACTGTTGATGGTCGGTCTGCTGAACGTGGCCGTCATCGTTTTGCCCTTGGCCTATGTTGAGCGTCACCGGGGGCATATCACGGTGACTGTGACAACGGACTGGATGGGGCTCAGGGCCCGCGGAGTGTTGCGCGCCTTGGGTGCACTGGCCATGGGAGTGTTCTTTGGCGGGATCGGCTATATCGTCGTGCGGCGCATGCCCGAAGAAATCGCGCGCGGCGCTTACTATGACGGCGTCCTGCAAATCCCCACATGGCCGATGAAAGCGGTTTTTGGCGCGGCAATCATCCTCTTCAGCCTGAGACTGCTGTTGAGCATGATGGAAGGGATCCGAACTGCGGTGACGGGACTTGAAGATGCGGCGTCGAACGTCCCGCACGAGGAGGTTTGAGCTTTGGATCCGCTTCTTGTTGGTTTGACGGCGCTTTGTGTCACACTGTTCCTGCTGGCCATACGCGTTCCGATCGCGGCTGCCTTGGGCATTTCGGCCTCGATCGGCATCTTCATCATCTTCGCATGGCGTCCCGGTGCGGATTTCATGCCGCAATTCGCCTGGCGGCCGACCCTTTCGCTGATTGCCAATGGTCCATATGACTTTCTCAAGAGTTACAGCCTTGCCACGGTGCCACTGTTTGTCCTGATGGGGCATCTGTCCTATGAGGCGGGCTTCACCACTGACATTTACCGAGCCGCCCGCTTGTGGCTGGCAAGGCTTCCCGGCGGGGTGGCCATGGCTTCGATCGTTGGCTGTGGCGGGTTTTCGGCAATCACGGGGTCGTCGGTGGCCTGTGCCGCAGCGATGGGGCGCATTGCGATCCCTGAAATGCTGAAATTCGGATACTCTAAATCGCTCGCGACAGGCTCCGTTGCGATTGGAGGGACACTCGGTTCACTTATCCCGCCTTCCATCCTTTTCATTCTGTACGGTGTCTTTGCCGAACAGTCGATCGCGCGCCTGTTCATGGCGGCGATCATTCCGGGCCTGCTGTCCCTGTTTGCATATCTGGTGGTGATCTACCTCTGGGCGCGTTTCCGCCCCGCTGACGCCCCCCGGCCAAGTGAGGACATCTCGTCGCGCGACCGCTGGCAAAGCCTGGGGCAATGCTGGTCGATTGTCCTGCTTTTTGCGGTCGTGATCGGTGGCATCTATGCCGGGTTCTTCACACCGTCCGAGGCCGCAGGCGTGGGAGCCATCGCGGCACTTGTGCTGGGCTTGGCGCTGCGCCGCCTGACCTTCGCGCGCATTGGTGCGGCGCTGCGGGAAAGCGTCTATCAGTCCTCGATGATTTTCGCCATTGCCATGGCAGGCAAGGTCTATGTCAGCTTCATCTCGCTGACGGGGCTGTCAGGGGCAATCGGCAGTTGGATCGCGACGGCGGATGTCTCGATGTTTGTCGTCCTCAGTCTGATTGTCTTGCTCTACCTCGTGTTGGGCATGTTTCTGGACCCGATCGGCATTATCCTTCTGACCTTGCCGCTCACCATCCCCATCGTCGACAGCTATGGCTTGTCGTTGATCTGGTTCGGTGTGGTTGTGATCAAGTTGCTTGAAATCGGGTTGGTGACCCCGCCAATCGGCCTCAATGTCTTCGTGATCAAGTCAATCCTGCGCGACAAGGTGCGCCTTGAAACAATATTCGTCGGTATCGGTGTTTTCCTGATCGCCGAGGTCGTGGTCCTTGGTCTGATCGTGGGAATACCTGCCCTGTCATTGTGGCTGCCGAGTTCTCTTCTGTAATCGGTCAGTGGGTGCCGGTGGCTTCACATATGTCAGGCGCGATTTGCTCCTGAATGTGAGCCTGATCGGCCGCTTGCCTTTTGGCCTTCGTGCTGTCCAGACTGGCAAACCGTGTGCAGGGCAGGATGTTCGCGCTTCAAAGCCATGCAACCGATATGATCGGTTGCGTCCTTGTCAAGCTTGGAGAGAAGCGGTTTGCGGGCAACGGACTCGGGCTGCTGGCGGCTCGTTTCGGGGTTTTCGGGATAAGGCCGGTTGCCTGCGGCCGTGAGATGCGATGCGCCCCGGTTCTTTTCGGCCGAGTTGGTGCGGTGCGGCGCCCTCTGCCAATGGCAGATCCGATCCTTGCCATAAGCTGCAGCGCTTTTGAAAAGGTGCAACCTGTCGTCGTCAGAATGTCAGATGGCCCAGGACGCACATGTGTGCCGCGATCGCGACGGGGTGGTTTCCCTGCGGTGCAGAATTCGGCTATAGGGGCTCAATCAGGTCTCAGGACGTGTGCCGGGGGGCGACGGGAACTGTCTGGGGGATGTTGGCGGCCGAAAAAGACGCGCGCCCATGCCGCGCCTGGTCCGGTCCAAAACCGGTAGATGCAGAAGGCACATGTGATGCCAGACGCCATGCTGCGGCAAAGAACATGTCGTGCGTGGTTGTCGAAAGGGAAAGTCAAGGCGATCAGGATGTCCCGCGAAAATGGGCGACCCCGATCAGCGGATGGAAGAAACGAAAGATGAATTTAAGCCAACACGCCAGACTATCCGTGGCGCCCATGATGGATTGGACGGACACTTCGAAATCCCCTTAATTTCTTGCTTTTGCGGCCTCTCGGATTTGCTTGTAGCAGTTTTGTAGCATATTTCTGCATGCCCCCAGCAATTGGAACATTTCCACTCAGACTAAATCGAAGCACCCTAAGCTCCAACGGTAGGGGCAGGTGCACAGATACAAGACTCCAGTCAAACATGCGGATTCTGGAGAGAGCCCGGTTCGGATCCGGCGGTAGGCTCCGCCGTGTGACGTAACCCGTGCATCATGTCAACAGGTGCACATCGCGGATCATTCCATCAACCCGGGAGCTTGGGCGAATCGCGGTGACGTGCCAAAAAAGGGAGTGTCCTGAGGCCGTCTTGCAGATAGGCTGGCAGCGAAGATGACCGGATTGCCTCCCGCTCCAGAGTCCAGCGGCGCGTCCAGCCTCAGGGAGACCCGCCATGAAGGACCAGAGCAACCTGACCCATTGGACCGAGCGGACGGACTTGGCGGCCGCCTTTCGCTGGACCGCGCGGCTGAACATGCATGAGGCGGTGGCCAATCATTTCAGCCTTGCGGTGAATAGCGACGGGTCGCGTTTCCTCATCAACCCGGCGGGGCGGCATTTCGCTCGGATCACCGCCAGCAGCCTGATCGAGATCGACGCGCATGATCCCGCGACGATGGACCGGCCCGATGCGCCCGATCCCACCGCCTGGGGCTTGCATGGCAGCCTGCACCGGGCCTGTCCGCACGCGCGCTGCGCCATGCATGTGCATTCGATCCATGCCACGGTGCTGGCCAGTCTGGCGGACTCGCGTCTGCCCGCGATCGACCAGAACACGGCGATGTTCCACAACCGCGTGGTAGTGGATGACCATTACGGCGGCATGGCCTTTGCCGACGAGGCCGCGCGCTGCGCGCAGCTTCTTGCGGACCCGAAGATCACCACGCTGATCATGGGCAATCATGGCGTGCTGGTAATCGGGCGCACCGTGGCCGAGACCTTCAACCGGCTTTACTATTTCGAGCGCGCCGCAGAGACCTATATCCGGTCCTTGCAGACGGGCCGCCCGCTGCGCCATCTGCCTGATGATGTCGCAGAGAAAACCGCCCGCGAATGGGAGGCCTACCCCGGTTTCGCCGAGGATCACCTGCGCGAAATCAAGGCGCTGCTTGAGGCCGACAGCCCGGATTACGCCACCTGAAAGGGGAGGGAAGATGCCAGCGAACGGCGATACGGAGGAGCGGCTGACCTCGCTGCGGCAGGGCTCTACGGAAACCGGCGCAGTTAAAAGCTATTACGACGAAATGGCCGATCACTATGACGACACGCTGGCCGGCTGGCAATATCGCGCGCCCGAGGATGCCTGTGATCTGCTGATACCGCATCTGGCCGAGCATGCGCGGGTTCTGGATGTGGGCTGCGGGACTGGCCTAATGGGGCGTGCGCTGATGCGGCGCGGCGCTTTTGACGTGGACGGGATCGACATCTCGGAGGCGTCGCTACGCCATGCCGAAGGCCGTGGCTGGTATGCGCGGCTGATCCGGCACGATCTTCAAGCGCTGCCACTGCCGGTGCAGGACGATGGCTATGACGCCGCCGCCGCCGTGGGTGTCATGAGCTATATCGCGGATGCATCGGCGCTGATGCGTGACCTGTGCCGCGCGGTGCGTCCCGACGGTCTGATCACCTTCACGCAGCGCACCGATTTCTGGCAGGACCGCGACTTTGCCGGGATGATCGGGACGCTGGAAGGTGAGGGGCTCTGGACGCGGGTGACGATCACGCATCCTCTGGATTATATCCCCGGACACGCGGATTTCACTGACGAGATCAAGGTCATCCACACCCTCTGCCAGGTAAGATGAAAGTGCACGCCAGCGGAATTTAGGTCACACACGGGCAGCAGGGCATCCTGCGAGCCAGTGGACCGCTGACCGACCGATCTTCAATCGAATGCCTGCTCAGTCCCCAGCGATCGTAAAGCCCATTGCACGCGCTGTATCGATAAAAAGGTCCAATAGGCGCAATGCCTCTGACGAGACACTGGCCAAACGGGCCAAGTATTCTCGACCTGCGAGCGTTGAGGTTGCACCGGTTTGGAAGGACACTGATCCACCCCCGGTAATCGACAGATCCGCGTGAATTGAAACCGTCACGATGCGCTCTGGAAGCCGCACTTCCACTATTCTTTCGCAAACAGCGGCGAAGTTGGCGGGGTCGTTGGCTGGCTGGTCTGTAAGAAGGTGGCTAATCCGCCAACCGTCAAAGAAACTTTCCATCGGCACGCCTGCTGCTTCGACCAGACCAACATATGTTGACAGTAGTTTCACCTTGAAATGGTTAGTGGCAGTCATCCTGTCTTGTCCTTGTCATATACATGCGTGGCCCTGACGCTCAGTCAGGGAGTTGTAAATTCATAAGGGATATGGCGTTCGCGTGCTGATAGCGGAAACCTTTAGCATCCCCTTTATGCATTCCCCACGAGCGCGGCGGCTCTGGACCTGTCTTACTGACAATTGAAAATGGTGAGGTCGTTGGTGGGTGCTTCACCAACTCCGAACTCATGGAGCTGAAATCGTTGCACATCTCGAGCTTGTCGGTAGGTTGATGATGTGAACTGTTACTTGCCGGAGAGACGTCTTGCGGATTGTCGACAACACAACGACCCTCTGGAGTGCCGCCACTGAAGTGGCCCACCAAGTGGGATAGTCTTATCCCGATTTCAGGAGGACCAAGAGATGGCTGGAAAGCGAGACAAACCGGAAGAGATCGTGCTGAAGCTGCGGCAGGTTGAAGTTCTGCAAGGACAGGGCAACTCGATCGCTGATGCTGTTCGGCAGGCCGATCATGCACTAACATTCACACCGGACCACTCGATGGGGGCAGCCCATAATGTAGTGACCAGTTAAGCGGAATTGATTGCGATGGTAAAAAGCGCAGCCTGACTTCCATTATTGGCGGATGGCGGACTATAAAGGCATCTTTGCTGCCTGCTGCTACGCTGTCCTTGACTCTTTTACCACTCGAATGATTGGTCGGGGGATCCGGAAAGATCGATACCCGGATCATCTTGGAGGTAACGTGCTCATCGATACCGGTCACCTTCCTCTTCGCAATGCAGGATGACCTGATCTACCCATCGGTCGAACCAGACCCAGTGGCCATAATCACCAATACATCCGTAGCCCTTTCCGTCCTTCTTTGCTTCGAGCTTCTTCCAAAGCTGCGTGTGCTGGTGGATCTTGAACTTCGGAAATCCGGCTGCTTGGACTTTCTCCACGACCTTGCCGGGTGGGAAGCGGATCTTGTTAACCTCCTTGAGAATGATTTTCTCGATCTCGCCTGCCTCTGCGCTGCCGGGGGGGACAATCTGCACGGCTGTATCTGCCCCACCAGGGGTCTTCGCTGCAATCGGCACGAAGCCATAGGACATCCGGTAGGCGGGGTCTTTCATCTCTTCTTCGCTTAACCCATTCTCAAAAGTATCGATCGCCGCCTCAAGGTTCTTCGGTAGTCCGGCCGCCTTCTTCAGCGCGGACCGCTGTTCTGCGCCAAACGATACGAACTGAAGTGCTATCGGTAGGCGTTTCTCGAGGCCGTATTGGGCGCCGAACTCCCTCTTGAGAAGGTCGTTGAAGTTTAGGGCACACGATTGGAGCTTGGCACCGAGAGCATCGTCGATCCTGCTCGTAGATCGATGTTCAATCTCGTGCCGGATCTCAAGCAGGAACTTGAGATTCTTCGCGACGCCTCCTTTCGCGGGACATTTACCTTGCTTCAGGCAGTGGGCCAGGTCCCAGAACTTGTCGGCTCCTTCTTTCGTCTTCTGGCCGGGGTATCGGTAGTCGATCCCCTGGCGCTTGAAACATGCGTGCAGGAGATAGGTCCAGGCGATGATCGAGGTGACGATGAAGAGTTCTGCGCGAAACGTCAGGCCGGCGCTGTTGAACGTCTGGACCGCTGCGATCATGGCCTCCCGCGCTTTGATCAGGAGCTCGTCGCCGCGGAAGCTAAGGCCGGTCTCATGGTCGATATCTGGCCAAGTCGCGAGAAATGCGTCCAGGTCGTCGGCGCTCGCGGGCTTGACGCTCTTATGTTTCGTCTGCCCACGGATCTCGCTGATCAGCCGGTGGTTCACGGAACGGGTGGGCCGGGTGAAATAAGCGAGAATGTCCTGATCGTTCGTGAACGGCGCGCCGCGGGCGATCATGCTTTTCACGATAGCGACCTCCCAGTTCTCCAGGGTGTTCCCTCGACGTCGATTCTTCTTCGGCTTTTTGTTGTCGTCGCTTTCAGCCATTACGCACCTCCCGGTCGATCAGTAACAGGCCCCGGATTGCCGACAAAGCGTTGATTTGCCAGCTATCTCGTTGGGACAACCAGTCGCACTAACTTGGCTCTGCACCGTTCTTGCTCCGCTTCTTTGAGAGCGATATCTGGCCCATACAAGCGTTCGTCTCGGTAAAGGCTATATTCTTGGCAGGTTGGTAGGGAGCTTCTCTGTCAGCGGCCCCTGAGTGTCGGTCTCATGTCGGCTTTGAAAACTGCTCTGAAAACCCAATAAAATATGGTCAATACAGGAAAGTGTCGGCGGTGGTTACCGTGTCTGAATAATCGAACACACGTCCTACTCACAACCCATGAGAGAAAGGACGAGAATGACCACCCGCACCAGCATCCCTGTCGCCGGAACACCTGAGGCGCTGACGCTTCGCCCGATCCGCGTGAAGACTCTTCGCGGCAGCCGCCAACTAACCAAGGACGAGAACGAAGCCTTGGTTCAGATGCTGGCTGTTCCAACAAAGCCAGAACGTTTCGACGTGCATAGCCTGATGCCCAAGGGCAGCTACCTCGAGCGCGTGGGACGGCATTTCCGCGAAACTGACATTTCTTACTCGATCTGCATTATGCAACTGATCTCCGTTGCGGCGTCGTGGCTCACCCAGAATGGGACGGTTCTCGAGGTGCCTGGTGTTGGTCGGATTCTACCAACGCTTTGGACCGTGGGTCTGGCACAATCAGGCAGTTCGAAAACGATGGCATCGGACGAAATCGATCAGGTCCTCGCTCTGAGTGAGCAAAGCATTTCGCGTTTGCCGACAGGTGCCACAGCCGCACAATGGATCGTTGACTTGCACCGGAATAACGGCGCATTTTGGTTTCAGGATGAAGTGGGAAAATTCTTCAATTCGGTATTGACCCAATCTCACTACATGAATCTCAAAGCGTGGCTTCTGTCAGCTTATTCGCATGCTCCGATCGCAAATCGCTTGAAATCGGAAAAAGAAAAGTTGGAGATTGAGAAACCTGCTTTCACGTTCCATGGACTTTCAGTTACCGAGACTTGGAAGTCAGACATCGATATCAGCAGTATGTTGGATGGGTTTTGTCAGCGTTTTAATTACTATATTGCGTCGCCGCGTCGTGACACGGACATTTTTGAACATTTTCTTTATTTTGAAGGTCCAGAGGTGCCGCGGCGACGGGAAGCCCTGGCGGAAATTTGGTCCGCGCTCTGTGCGCAACCCGCTGCGTCCGGTGCCTACACTATGGAACCTGACGTGCTCCCGTTCTTGCAGAAATGGTGGAGCGGCTTGCGCGATACCTGGGGTCAAAGCCCTTTGCCCCGATCATTTATTCGACGGATCGGCTTCTCTGTGCTGAGATATCTCGTCGTGCTTCATTTCTTGCTGGGAAAGTCCCGGCACCCGATTGATGTGGAAACGGCGGAACTGGCGACACGCTATGCTGAATATCACTTCAAAAGCGCCCTCTATATCGTGCAGGAGTATGACAAGGGGCATACCTCGAAAGTTCAGAAGGTTGCAGCGATCGTCAAAAAGGTCGAGAGCGACGGACAAGCGCCAACGGGGCGAAACGTCCAGCGACGGATGAGTGGAAACGTTCGTGCTGAATATGAGAAAGGCGAAATTGCAGAGATTGTTTCAATCCTTCAGCAGATCACAGAGATGCCGGACCTGTTCGACAAGAGCAGCAGTGCTGGGGAACGGACCGCAGCACTCTATGCCGAGCGTGATCGGATTCATGAGCGTTTGAAGCTGAACGAACGCAAGCGGAATGAACGCCGTGTGCGCGAACTGCTACGCGCCTACCGAGCCAAGGCGACTCCTCAGGAGGCGGTCAATGACGCTGTTACGGATGACCAGCAGAACGTCGTCCAGCTCTACCTGCCGCTCGCCAGCACGGGGTGAGCAATTGACCCATTGGATCCAGATACGAGGCTTGCCGCCAAGGCTACCCAGAAAATCACTGCTCAGATTTGGGTCCAGTCTGACAGGGGCTTAATTCCGCTATTGCCGCACAATGGAGATACGGAAATGGCTCAAAAATTCTACGACACAGCTGCGCTCGGCAAGATGTTCGATTGCGATCCGCATACTATCCGAGACTGGATCATTCATGGTTGCCCGACTGATAACGGACGGGTGAAACTCCCGGCCCGCAAGTTGGGTAGACCCTGGAAGGTGACAGAGGAAGACCTCGCCGTCTTCCTCGTCCGAGCCCGGTCTTCTTCCCACGGAAGACCGGATCTCGACCTCGGAAAGAAAGAGGAAATTCAAGAGGACGGTCAGTAGAGAAAGGGTTGCTGACAACATGACCGTTCAAATCGCACTCAAGCACTATCTGGAAACAACTGGAGAATCGATGCGTGCGCTGTCCCTGCGTGCAGGTCTCGGCTCCAAGACAGTCTCCGACATTCTGTCAATCCCTGGATTGAAACCCCGGCACAAGACGTTGGTCGCCTTGTCAAAAGCGACCAACAAGGAGTTGACGTCCGCCGCAGACAGTGGTCCGCAGACCTATCAACAGCTCCTGGATGCCCTGAAAGTAGCAGGCAAGGGGACGCTGGTTTCACGTGTGAAATGGTTGATGAGGAAAGCCAATTTGTTCGGCAACCGGCCTGTCTGTCGACACGATGTGATAGAGTTTTTTGACAGGCACAACGCAGCGAGTTTGGGGCTGAGCAAGGGCAGTCGCTCGACCTACAAGAGTGACGTGCTGGCTGCGCTGGACGCATGTGGGGCCCGCAATAGGAAACGCGGGGTGGCAGATCTTACCGGCGTTTACGCCGACGTGCATGGAGCACTCAAGGAAAGCACGATACCTGAGTCATACGTCATGTTGGCTGGCTCGTTCTTCATTTTCCTACAGGATCGGGGCATCTCACACCAGGCGATCACCACGGCTGTTCTGTCAGAATATTTCGCGCATCGGGTGAACGTGTCGACCGCTTCGGAACAAAGATGCCGACGCCATGTTAAGGACGTTTGCACCTTGCTTTCCCATCTGGCGACCTGTCCCGAAACCGCACATTTCGGATTCCAGCCTGTCCCGCATCCTTTCGCGAACCAGAAGGACAAGTTCGACGTCGACAATGCGCTGCTTGCCCCCTTGCTTGCGGAATTCGACACACGCGTCGCGCCGTGGCTCCTCGGCGAACGGTCAAGGGAGGGTCTGACAAAGAACGACTTCATTGCGTCTCTCGACCAGCAGGATGACGTCGTCACGGACAAGAAAGCTGCGCTGCGTCGGAATAGAGCCAAGAAGGCGGCATTGCCTGGTGCGAACGGCGAGCACAAACCGCAGAACCATGATGAAGCCCTGCTCAAGAATGGCTTTCTGACAACCACAAAACGCTGGTCGGAGAAAACGCTCGCGACACGCAGGGGTTACATCGTCTCATTGGCAAAAGCATTGGCTGCGAGCTGTGACGTTGTTCCGGAAACGATCGCTGAGCTGGTCGATCCTGAATTTCTGGAAGCGGCGTCCGAGGCTCTGCGCGACAGCAATCAAGGAGACCACGATAGCGGCTACGTCGGCGCGGTATTGAAGGCAGTCAAGAAGATTGCGCGCGACTACAGCTGCTGCACTGAAACCGATCTGAAGCAAATTCAGGATCTGATCATCTTTCACGACGTCAAATATGTTGGGATTGCGCCGAGAAACAAAGTCAAGCTTATCCAGTTCACCGAAGACCGGATACAGAAGACCGTTGATCTGTCCGGAACTGTTGTTTCGCTGATAAACGAGGACATGAAGCGACGCCGTGCTTCGTATCGGAAGAAGCATGGCAAGGCTCCTGAAATATCGGATATTCTGCACGTTGAGACGGCACGCGACATCGCGGCGATGGTGGCGCACGAAATCCTGCTCAAGCGCGCCCCACGTAGTGCAAACGTCATCGGGATTCAGTTGGACTGGATCGTGTTCCAGGACGGTGAAGCCCGGATCACGGTGCCCGCCGTCGAGGTGAAGGGACGGGGGCAGGGCGATGCCAATCTTGTCGTGCCCCTGGGGCAGTCCGCAAGCAAATTGCTGCGGCACTACATCGAGACAGTGCGACCCGTTCTTGTGGCAGAAGGCGACGACGCCAATCCGTATCTGTTTCCAGGTCAAGCGCCGGACCTTCAAAACCGCGATCGACCCTACGCGAGTCTCCTGCTTCGAGTCACAAGATTGCTCGAGGAACATGTTGGAGCACGGATCAATCCGCATCTTTATCGTCACCTGATCGGCTGGATCTGGTTGAAAGAGAGCGTCGACAATCTCCCACAGGTTCAGAGGCTGCTCGGGCACAAGAGCCTCCAGACGACTCTGAACTACTATGCAGAACTCGACGAAAACTTGGTGTTCGGAAACTGGCAAGATTGGATCGATGGAAAAAGGAAGGGTGCGAAACCATGACGAACAAAAATCCCTCTTCATCCGAGAGCCGACCGGGGGCAGGCAACGCCCATCTGTTGTTGGCTGATCAGATCCGCTCGGGCGGGCCGTTGTCGGCGGTTCCGTCCGTCAACGAGTTGACCGAACATCTCCGCCTAGGACAGGCAGAGGTTGGGGGCGTCGCCTGGGCGGAATTCGCATATTTGCAGAAGATCGCTGCGGAAGTCTGGGGACCAGAGAAGACAGCGCATTTTGCGCGCATTCTTCGGGATGCGCGTGTGACGGAGAAGGCCAAGGACGGCTGCCGATGGGAGAGGGCAGTCACCATGGTGTCGCGGTTACCAGAAGATTGGCAGGCACCTCTACGGGAGCACATCAGTATTTCGAAGAAGGGCAAGGCCGTGTTGCGGCGGACAATCTGGAGCGTCAGCTATGCTCAATCCGTCATTAGCGCGCTGACCCGCTGGCACGCCTATTGCACGGAGATGGGCATACCTCTCACGCCGACAGGCGGATCTCTCCATCGCTACGCCACCGATCTGACATCCCGGACCGCGGATCGCGCGCCAGTCAGTGACAGAACGGCAGCAGACTACCTGCAGCGGATCATGTCGGGCCTGGGGATCGTCGCACAACGTCGGTTTGTTTCGTCTGCATGTGACTATGTGGTCGCGGATTGGTCTGAGCGAGCCAAGAGCCAAGGTTCGCACACAAAAAGCGGCGCTCAGCTTGTAGGCGCGAGCCGGATCTACACGTTCGGGTTCGAGTTGATGCAAAAGGCACGCAGTCGGAGAATGCGCGGCCTTCATGCCGCGAAGGATTTTCGCAATGGCCTTCTGCTCGCCGTAGCAGTGGCGCTTCCGGAGCGGGCGCGGGCCCTCTCGATCCTTGAGTTCGACACCAATCTTTGGCTGGTAGGGAAGGAGAGCATTCGGATCGTTCTTCCCGGCAGCGCGCTGAAACTGCCGGAGGCTCAGAAGCACATGACGTCGGTCACCTTCATCCTGGAGAACCCGTCCTTGGCCGCTGCCCTGATCGAGTATCGCACGACATATCGGCATTTGTTCGATGATGGGAACTGCCTGTTTCCATCGGTGCATGGCAAAACCGGCCCCATCACGGAAAGGCATCTTGGGCGCCTTGCCGGAGACCTCCTCGAGGCCGAGTTTGTCACGCGCGTTTCACTGCACCGGATCCGGGACAATGTGGCAACCGAGGCCAGCGAAGTCCTACACGACGGCGGGCGTTCTGCAACAGTCCTGTTGCGCCACCGCGATCGAGCGGTCACCCAGCGCCACTACGATCACTCCGAGGGTATCCTGGCGGCGGTCCAGTTCGGTAGGAGCATCGACGCGCGGAGAACAAAGCAGCCGGAATTGGCGTTTTAAGTTGCACCCGCGTGTCACCGCCCAACAGGGCTTATTTCCGTTATTTCCGCAGCGAGTTGAAAACGGGCCACGTCCATCCGCATGGGGTGGAACCCGCCCATTCTCAACTTTTTCCGCCAGTCGCTTTAACTTCCATGAATCGCTTTTGAATTTCTGAGACGACTTCAACTGACGGAACAGGATTGGTCATGGCCGCAGCCAATACAATACTTTCCGAGATACTCATCAGCCGAGTTTTCCAAACCCCAGGACGACAATAAAGCCCCGCGCAAAAAAATGCGTCAACGTGCCAAGACACACTCAACAGCTTCAACGATTGCCTCGGTAGTGATGCCGAAATGGGCGTAGAGCTTTTCGGCGCGGTCCGAAGCACCGAAGCCTGTCATGCCAATGAACACGTCATCCTCGCGCAGCCATTTCTCCCATCCGAACTTCAGGGCCGCCTCGATCCCGATCCGGGGCGCGGTGCCAAGAGTGGTGCTGCGATATTCTTTGTCCTGTGCCTCGAATAACTCCCAACAGGGCATCGAAACCACGGCTGCGTTGATGCCTTTGCCGGATAGGAGTTCGCGCGCGGCCACGGCCAGACCTACCTCTGTGCCCGAGGCCAGAAGTGTCACGTGCCTTCTTCCGTTTTCAGCCTCGAGCAAAGTATAGGCGCCCTTGGCCGACAGGTTCTCGGACCGCGCCTGGCAGACCTGAGAGGCATTCTGGCGCGACAGGGCCAGAAGGCTGGGTCCGTGTGGCGTTTGAAGAGCGATGTCCCAGGCCTCGGCGGTCTCGACCGCATCTGCGGGACGGAAGACCCGAATGTTGGGCATGACGCGGAAGCTGGCCAGAACCTCGACCGGCTGGTGAGTGGGACCGTTACTGCCGGTGCCAATGCTGTCATGGCTGAAGACGAACAGCACCGGAAGTCCCATCAGGGCGGCCATGCGCATGGCGGGGCGTTCGTAATCGGCAAAGGCAAGATAGGTGACATTGATCGGGCGCAGGCCCCCGTGGGCAGCAATCCCGTCGCACATGGCCCCCATCAGATGTTCGCGGACCCCGCAATGCAGGTAGCTTCCAGAGCGGTCTGTGGTGGTGAAGGCATGACGACTGCGCTTATGGTTTGTCGGCGCTTCCAGATCGGCACAGAGAACCAAGGTTTCGGGCAGGACCGACACCAGCGCGTCACATACCGCGCCGGAGGATTGGATCGTTGGGCGCGGCGCGGGGTCGGTGGCTTGTGTCCGGGTCAGCGTTGAGATGCTGTCCAGCCAGTTGTCTGGCAACCTACCGGAAGTCCAGCGATCGAATTCAGCTGCCTCGGCGTCGCGGGACAGGCGTGCGGCCCATGCTTCATGCTCAGCGGTGCCGCGTGACATGGAGGCGGCCCAGTCGTCGTAGATCGCACAGGAAATATCGAACGCGTCGTTCTCCCAGCAAAGGGCTGCTCGCATGTCATGGGAATCCTGGGGCGTTAGAGGGGCGCTGTGCCCGCCGCGCTGGCCCTGCAGGCGTGGGATGCCTTTTGCAATCACGGTGCGGCACGCAATCAACGAGGGGCGCGGATCGGCCTTGGCCGTCTCCATTGCCGCCGAGATCTGGTCAATGTCATGCCCGTCCACCTGTGCGACATGCCAGCCTGCCGCACGGAAGCGGGCGGGGACATCCTCGCTGATGGACAGATCTGTGGTGCCATCGTCGGTAATCTGGTTGTCATCCCACAGAAAGGTCAGCTTGCCCAGTTGCAGATGTCCGGCCAGGGAAATCGCTTCTTGCCCGATACCTTCTTGCAAGCAGCCATCGCCAACAAAGGCCCATGTCCGATGATCAACCAGACCTGCGCCAAAACGAGCGGCCAGTCGCGCCTCGGCCACGGCCATTCCCACTGCGCACGCAATGCCTTGGCCCAACAGTCCTGTGGTAATCTCGATCCCGGCCTCCTGTTCGATCTCGGGATGTCCGGCGCAGACCGAGCCCAGCCTGCGGAAGGTTTTCAATGCATCCAGCGAGACATGGTCATAGCCTGACAGATGCAGCAGTGCGTAGAGCAACATGGAACCGTGCCCGTTGGACAGGACCACGCGGTCACGATCCGGCCAGAGTGGATTTTTCGGATCCACCTTCAGATGCCGAGCATAGAGCGTGGCGGCGATTTCCGCCATGCCGAGGGGCACGCCCTGGTGCCCTTCGCCCGCGTGGAGGATGGAATCAAGGGCCAGAAAGCGGATGGAATGGGCCATGGACTGGATATCGGTCATTGGGCGACTCCTGTTCAGAGAATGGTGCGGATGCGGCGCACCGCTTCGCTGATGTTTTCGGCGGAATTAGCGTAGGAAAAACGCAGGAACCCTTCGCCGTAACTGCCGAAGGACGTGCCCGCGACCGTGGCGACGCCGGCTTTATCCAGAAAACGATCTTGCGCCTCCCGCGCGGTCATGCCGGTGCCGCTGACATTGGCAAAGGCATAGAACGCGCCCGCCGGATCAATGCAGCGCACACCCGGCAGACTGTTGAGCGCCTCCACGATCAGAGTGCGGCGCGCATCGAAGGCCAACATCATCTGAGTCACCGCGTCCTGCGGCCCGCTCAGGGCGGCCAGCCCTGCATATTGCGCGGCGGCGTTGACGCAGGAATGATCGTTGATAGCCAGCCGCGTGACATGCCCCACCGCCGTATCCGGCCAGACCGCATAGCCCAACCGCCAGCCCGTCATTGCATAGGTTTTGGACCAGCCGTCCAACATGATCAGCCGATCACGGATTTCCGGATATTGAAGCAGGGAGACATGTTCCCTCCCGCCATAGAGCATCTGGCTGTAGATCTCGTCCGACAGGATAGCCACATGCGGGTGATCGGAAAGACCTGCGACAAAGGCGTCGATCTCGGCGCGTGGGATGACCCCTCCCGTGGGATTGGCAGGGCTGTTGATGATGATCAACCGCGTGGCGGGTGTGATTTGCGCCAGCACCGCCTTGGCTGAAAAGACGAAACCCTTTTCTTCTTCAAGTGCGATGGGAACGGGAGTCGCCCCTGTATATCGTATCATGGATTCGTATATCGGAAAGCCAGGGTTCGGATACATGATCTCAACCCCCGGCTGACCGAACATCATCATGGCGAAGAACATCGTGGGCTTGCCTCCGGGCACAACCACGACATTGTCCGGGTTGACCTCGACTGCGTGACGGCGATGCAGGTCGGCAGCCACCGCCTCTCGCAGGGCAGGGATACCATTCGCAGGCGTGTAGCCATGATGCCCGTCGCGTAGCGCCTTGATACCGGCTTCGACAATATGGTCGGGCGTCTGGAAATCCGGCTGGCCGATGCCAAGGTTGATGATGTCGCGCCCACCGGCGGCGAGGCTCTGGGCACGGGCCAGCACGGTGAAGGCCGATTCAGTGCCAAGCCGCGCAAGGCTATCTGCGAATATAGGCTGTGACATGTGTATTTCCCCCTTGGTTTCGCGCTGGTCGAGACGTTTCTGGGCCATGCGAAGATCTGTTCCTTTCGGCGTGATAACCGAAGTTCGGCTGGAAAGTTGTTAAGTTCTGCTAACGAAGTCTGTCATATATCTCACAATCCAAGACCTGTTTCCGGTGGTAGCGTTTCCCTACGTCAGACGACCGGGAGGGGACCATGACTGTTGAAAACCGCGCCATTGCGCGCTCTAACATGACGTTGGAGATGCGCGCCTGGAACATCCGCCGTAAGGCATTGTTGATGGGCGAGGTGCAAGGTCAGGGCTACATCGGGCAAGCACTTGGTGTGGCTGATGTGCTGGCGACGTCTTATTTCCACGCGTTGGACTACCGCTCGGAAGACCCCGAATGGGAAGGGCGCGACCGTTTTCTTCTGTCCATCGGGCACTATGCCATCGCTCTTTATGCTGCGCTGATGGAGGCGGGTATACTGCCCGAAGCCGAACTTGAGACTTACGGCATGGATGACAGCCGGATGCCGATGTCGGGCATGGCTTCCTATACGCCGGGGATGGAGATCACGGGCGGATCGTTGGGGCAGGGGCTTGGTATCGCTGTTGGCATGGCGATGGGGCTGAAGCGCAAAAAGAACCCGGCTTTCGTCTATAACCTCATGTCGGACGGCGAACTGGGCGAAGGCTCGACCTGGGAGGCTGTGATGTCCGCGACCCAGTGGAAGCTGGACAACCTGATCTGCATCGTCGATTTCAACAACCAGCAGGCCGATGGGCCCAGCCGCGACGCGCTGGCAGTGGGACCGGAAGCGCCGAAATGGCAAGCCTTCGGCTGGCACGCGCAAGAGGTGGACGGCAACGATCTGGACGCGCTGGTTGCGGCTTTCGATACGGCCCGCAACCTGCCCGAAGCCAAGCCCCGCGTGATCATCTGCAACACCAAGATGTGCAAAGGCGTCGATTTCCTTGAGGCACGCGAGATGAGCCATTTCGTGCGGGTCGACGCCGATGAATGGGCTATGGCGCTGGACAAGCTGGAAGAAGGAAAACCGCAATGACATTGGCATCCATGGCCCGCAAATACGAGCCGCGTCAGGTGGCGCAGACCAAAGTGGCGACATCCGCAATGATCGCGTCCTTGGCAGCCGAGGGCTATGACACTGTCTCTGCGCCGTTCGGCGAGGCGCTGGTCAATCTGGCGAAGAAGGACGAACGCATCGTCGGTCTGTCGGCCGATCTGTCGAAATACACCGACCTGCATGTTTTTGCCAATGCAATGCCAGAGCGCTTCTACCAGATGGGCATGGCCGAACAGGTTTTGTTTTCGGCGGCGGCGGGGTTGGCGCGGGAGGGTTTCATTCCCTTTGCCACAACCTACGCGGTCTTCGCCTCGCGTCGCGCCTATGATTTCATCGCCATGGCGATTGCCGAGGAGAACCTGCCGGTCAAGGTGGTCTGTGCGCTTCCGGGTCTGACCACGGGCTATGGTCCCAGTCATCAAGCCACCGAGGATCTGGCGATTTTCCGGGGTCTGCCCAATATGGTCATTATCGACCCCTGCGACGCTGATGACGTCGCTGGCATGGTGCCCGCGATGGTGGCCCATGACGGGCCGGTCTATGCGCGGCTTCTGCGCGGCAAGGTTCCATCTGTGCTGACACGGCACAAGCCTGACTACAGATTCGAGCTTGGCCGCGCGCAGATGATCCGCGATGGCCGCGATGTGCTGGTGATCTCGTCTGGGATCATGACCATGCGCGCACTGGATGCGGCGGCACAACTGGCCGCCGACAATGTGGATGTGGCTGTGCTGCATGTGCCCACGATCAAGCCTTTGGATGTGGCGACGATCGCCGCCGAAGCGGGCAGGGGCGGGCGTCTGGTCGTCACTGCCGAGAACCACACCGTGAATGGTGGATTGGGTGAGGCGGTTGCGAAAGAACTGCTGCTGGCCGGTATCGCGCCGAAGTTCCGTATGATCGGTCTGCCGGACGCATTCCTTGAGGCGGGAGCTTTGCCCACGCTGCACGAGATGTATGGCCTGTCGGTGGCCAAGGTCGCGGCGCAGATCAAGGGCTGGCTGTAAGCACAGCCACTACAATGACAATCGGAGGAGACAAGGCAATGGGCCTTTTGGACGGAAAAATCGCGATCATCACTGGGGCGGCCAGCCCGCGCGGATTGGGCAAGGCCACGGCACGGTTATTCGCGGAACATGGCGCGACGGTCGTGATTACCGACCTTGACGCGGGCCAGGCGGAAGCAGCAGCGGCGGACCTGCCGGGCAGCGGCCATATCGGACTTGCGGCCAATGTGGTGGACAAACCTGCCTGTCTGGAGGCCGCACAGAAGGTGCTCGACGCCTTCGGCCGGATCGACATTCTGGTGAACAATGCGGGCATTACCCAACCACTCAAGTTCATGGACATAGGACCCGAGAATTACGAAGCTGTGACTGATGTGAACCTGCGTGGCACGCTCTACATGAGCCAAGCCGTGATCCCGGCGATGCGGGCGCAAAAATCCGGCTCGATCATCAACATGTCTTCGGTTTCGGCACAGCGTGGCGGTGGTATCTTCGGCGGACCGCATTATTCTGCGGCCAAGGCCGGTGTGCTTGGTCTGACCAAGGCCATGGCCCGCGAACTGGCCCCCGACAATGTGCGCGCCAACGCGATCTGTCCTGGGTTCATCGCCACCGATATCACCGCCGGCAAACTGACAGAGGAAATGCGCGCCCAGGTTCTGGCGGGCATCCCGATGGGTCGCGCGGGAGAAGCGTCCGATGTCGCGGGCTGCGCGCTTTTTCTGGCGTCAGAACTGTCTGCCTATTGCACCGGCACCGAAGTCGATGTGAACGGAGGATCTTTGATTCACTGACACCACACCCGCAGCCCCGCGGAGGAGTGGGGCCGCAACATCAGTCTTCACCAAGGGAGGAAACCACCATGAAGACCAAACTGATGGCCATTCTGGCCACGACGACCCTGCTTGCCGGAACAGTCCATGCCGAAGTGATCTTTGCCCATGGCGAGAACCCAGGCAATCCGCGCTATGTCGCTGCTGAAAAATGGGCCGAGCTCTATTCCGCCTGCACCAGTGACACGGTCAACCTTGCCCCCTCTGCCACAATGGGCAATGATGTCGAGATGCTGACCTCTGCCACAGCGGGAGTCATTCAGGTGACCGCCAACAGCCAAGGCGCCATGAGCCAGATCGTGCCCGAAATTGGTCTGTTGGGTCTTCCGTTCCTGTTTGCGGATCTGCCTGCCGCCTGGGAGGTCTTAGACGGCGAGGTTGGTGATCTGCTGGATGCGCGGGCGCAGGATTCTGGGCTCAAGATCCTTGGATTCTGGGACAATGGCATCCGTAACGTGACCCATCTCTCCAAGCATGTGTCCGAGCCTGCGGATCTGGCTGGCATGAAGATCCGGACCCCGCCGGATCAAATGACGCTGGATATCTTCGAGGCACTTGGCGCATCGCCTGCACCGCTGGCGTGGTCGGAATTGCCCACAGCACTTCAATCTGGTGTGTTTGACGGTCAGGAAAATCCGCTGACGAACATCTATTCGGCCAAGCTGCACGAGATTACACCCTTCGTGACAATGACCGGGCATAAATACGAATCCACCCCGGTGGTGGCAGGGCTGGCTTGGTGGTCGGGGCTTGACGAGGCCACGCAGAACTGCGCGCTTGAGGCGACAGCCGAGGCTGGCAAGTTGCAGCGTCAGTTGTCCTTTGACGGCGATGCGACCTTGAAGCCCAAGATGGAGGCCGAGGGCGCGAAGTTCGCCTCCTCGAACCGCGAGGCCTATATCGCCGCGACCGCCTCGGTCTACGACAAATACGCTCAGAGCTATCCCGAACTGGTGGCTGCTCTGAAAGAAGCGGCAGGTCAGTGATGTCCGAAAAGGACACATCGCATCAAGGAAGAGGGCGTCCGCGCCCTCTTTTGCGGATGGTTCAGCTTCCAATCCATGTGCTGGACTGGAGCGGTCAGGTCATCGCAGCGGTGACGCTGGCCTTCATGTTCTGCGCGCTGTTGGTCAATGTTATCCTGCGCTACGTTCTGAATTCAGGCTTACCCTGGGCCTCTGAAATCCACGCGGTGCTGCTTCCCTGGATGGTGGCGGGCGGGGTCGTCATTGCTGCTGCCCGTGGCCGCAACATCGCGATCACGCTGCTGCCGGACCTTCTGGGGCCGCGCGGGAGGCGGATGTTGTTCATCGCAGTTAACTTGATGATCTTTGTGATCGCGGTGAGTGTTCTGTGGTCCAGCCAGCCGATCCTGAAGGCGTCGCAGTTCCAGCGCCTCTCTACGCTGGGGATAAAGCAGATCTGGGGCTACTCCAGCCTTGTCTACGCCTTCGGCGGAATGGCGCTAATCGCCGTGCTGGATGTGCTGCGCGTGCTGCTTGAGCGCGATGTCTGTGCCAGTGATCCCACCAAAACCAGCTTGAGCTGAGGAGCGCGCGCCATGTCCGCCACGATGATTTGGGTATTCTTCGTTCTTCTCGCTATTGCCGTGCCGGTTGCCCACGCGATGCTGGGCGGAGTGGCGGCGGCGCTGTGGTTGGATGGCAAGCCGATGGCGGTCATTGCGCAACGGCTCTATTCGCCGACGCAGAGCTTTCCGATGCTGGCGATCCCGTTCTTCATTCTGGCTGGCAATCTGATGATGTCGGGACGTTTCGGCGTCTACCTGATCAATATCGCGCGCCTTCTGGTTGGCAACATGAAGGGCGGACTGGGTCAGGTCTCGATTATTGGATCCGTCATGTTCGGCGGTGTGTCCGGATCCGCCGTTGCAGATGCCTCGGCATTGGGCAATGCGTTGATCCCGGTGCAGAAGCAGGCTGGCTATCCTTCCGGATTTGCGGCGGCGATCAATTCGGCCTCATCGACTGTGTCGGTGCTTATCCCGCCTTCGATCCCATTGATCCTGTATGGTCTGGTCTCGAACACCTCGATCGTGGATCTTTTCGTGGCCGGTATTCTACCGGGCGTGATGCTGGGTGCGGGCATGTTCGCGACTGTCTGGTGGGTTGCACGCCGGCAGAACCTGCCGCGTGCGCCCTTGGAAGGCGGGTTCACCGCCTTCAAAAGTCAGGTCTTTGCAGCGATCCCGGCGTTTCTGATGCCTATTTTTATCATAGGCACGCTACGCTTCGGTGTCGCCACCCCGACGGAGGTGAGCGTGATGGCCGTGGCCTACGCACTGATCGTAAGTGGTGTGATTTACCGCGACCTGACATCCAAGGGTATCTGGGACGCGCTGGTGGATAGCGCGATGATGACAGGCGCTGTGATGTTGATCATTATGGCCTCGTCGACAATCCAGTGGGTTCTGACCGCCGACCGCGTGCCTCAGGATCTTGCGCTGTGGGTGGCCGCGACCATCAGCGAGCCCTGGATGATCATCATTGCGCTGAACATTGTGATGCTGGTCGTGGGCGCGTTTCTGGATCTGCCTGCCGCAGTTTTGCTGCTTGGCCCGCTGTTCGTGACCATCGGGCAGGCCATCGGGCTTGATCCCGTGCAGCTTGGATTGATGATGGTGGTGAACCTGTCGATAGGGCTTTACACCCCGCCCGTAGGGACCACACTGTTCATCTCGGCCGCCATTGCCCGTGTCGGGATAGGGGAGGTGGTGCGGGCACTGCTGCCTTTCTATCTGGTGGCGCTTGCGGTGCTTTTGGCGATCTCGTTCATCCCGGCGCTAACGATCTATTGAGCGGGATGACGGTCTCGGCAAGGGGGCCTGATGGCCCGCCTTACAAGGACCAGGGAGTAACTTCTTTCATCTCCAGATCGTCACCAGACCGGAAGACACAGCCCATGTCCTCCAATACGCGGCGGGTGCGGGCCTCGGTGGTCCGCGCCTCGGCGGTGACCCAATCCGAGAACCGCTTGACGATGCGCCGGTTCATGTGGCGCGGCGGGCAGACGATCCAGTAGGCATCAAAGGCAATGACTGGAAAGTTTGGTGCCATTGGCACCAACTCGCCTCGTTCGAGTTCACCGAGGCACAGAACCGCACTGTCCAGCGCCACGCCACCGCCTTGCTTGGCCATCTCAATGGACATGGACGAGCGGTCAAATCTGAACGGATATGATAGGTCTGGCAAGTCGATCCGGTTCGCCGCCAGCCACAGATCCCAGCGATACATCGTCTTGACGCTGTCGATCAGCCGCGAATGGGCAAGCTGCACCACCGGATCGTCGCTGATGCCACGTAATCGTTCCAGATATGAGGGGCTGCACATCGGCATCGCCATGTCGTTCACAATCGGCTCAACCATCAGGCCAGCCCAACTACCCATGCCATAACGTAGGTCCAGATCGACCGCCTCTGTCTCAAAAGCGCTGAAGTCAGGCGTGGCATCGATGCGAATGGCCCAATCCGGGTTGTCCGCAGCAAAGGATGCGATCCTTGGCCCCAGCCAGCGCACGCCGAAACTGGGGCTGACCCGGATGGTCAGGCTGCGCATGTCGCGTTGACGGCCAATCGCGCTGCGAGCGTTGCGCAGGGCACCGAAGGCTTGGCTGGTCGTCTGAAAAAGCCGGTCGCCGTCAAGCGTAAGGGTCAACCGGCGCTTTTCGCGACGGAACAGCTTTACCCCGAACTGGGTTTCCAGAGCGCTGATTTGCTGACTGACAGCTGAGGGCGACACACCCAGTTCGTGTGCAGCTTTCGTCACTGTGCCCAAGCGCGCGACGGCTTCGAAATATTCCGTGGCTTTGAGGTTGATGTCGCGCATTCATGGACTTTACGCCGGCGCCGCATTGCATTCCACCGGATTCGAAATCCGAAAAGGGGCGAAACCTACCCTTTTTCAAATCCTTCCTCCAATCGTCTCAACATCCATCAACAATTTTCGATTTGCGGTGACGAATTCAACCCATGAGAATATTGAAACTTGGCCGCTCATTTTCTTCTTGGTTCCACACCGAACTGATGCAGCGGCGGTTACGATTGTCAGTAAGCGGTAGCTGGTCCGCTCATCCTACCGGATTGTTTGACCTGAGATGTCATGTCAAATGTGGTTTGGCGCAGTAGTTTTGCGATGGCGGTTACGGAGTAGTTGCTATGGGTCTACCGGATTGGACATACGGACCAATCGCTGGCTACTTCAGACCTTGATGGATCACAGTGCGGACCAACGATCGCGGCTGCCGCATTGAAATACTGCCTCGCTGCTGTTGCGCGAATACGACCATGCTACTCTTGCAACCGAGTTCATGAGCTGGCTGGAACCTGAGGACCGTTTGCGGCCGCGAGAGAATGAGCGGACGTCGCACAGGTGCTGACTCACAGGCGGAGCCAAGCCAGAAGTCTTTTGTGTTAAAGCCAGAGAGCGGTGCCAGCCGGGCGCTCGTGCTTGGTTCAATGAGGACGTGGATGTCGGTATGGAATCGGAGCCGCCTTGCGACTGTTCGATGAGGCACAGGTTCTGTCAGTGGCTCGAATGTCGACTGTTTACGCAGATCCGCTAAGCAGTTCGCATCTGCAACGAATGGACGCTTTCCGCTCGTTCACTATGCTGGAACTGGAATACTGCTCTCAGCAACTTAGACTGTGCAACACTGTCACCGCGCTACGGCGCCTCTGAGAAAAAAGTGGCAAGGCCAACTCGCAATCGTTTGGACGGACCTTTGGTCAGTAATCATGGGCGGTTGGTCACGATGGTCATCAGTATCATTTCGGAAATTGGCGACATCTGCATCTGATCTGGCGCAGGTCTTGGGGGCGAGCCCCGCGCCAGACCTGATGCAGATGATCAAAAAAAAAGGAGCTTGGATCGGCTTGCCCCCCGCCACGAACGGCGGGGATAATCAAGAAAGGACGACACATGTTCCACCTCAGACACCGAGCCCAGGGCACTCCAGCTCTCTCGACCCCGGCATTGATGAACCTACACCAGTTCATCGACGCGAATTTCGGCGCGCTACAAAATGCAGCAGAACTCCTCGCTGGGCGGCGCGGCAAGAAAGTAGTCACTACCATCCTGGAGGGCCTTCAGAACGCGTCCGCTGTAGATCGACGCACATGGACTGCGCTCCGGGATCTGCTGGGCATCCTCACGCTGGAGCATGTTCACGACGAGACACGTGTCGAAGCGATGCTTTTTGCGCAGATCGACCTCGCGGATCCCGTGGTCGAAGACATTTGTTTGCTCTCTGACGGGCTTCGAGATGTTCTCGAGCCCTTGGTCGCTGACCAACCCGAGATTCGCGATCATCTCGTGTTTCCTGCGTAAGACTCCGCAGATTTCCACGCTGTCAGTCAAAAGCTGACAGCGCTTGACGAAGCGAAATGGTTTCGCTTCACCAATGGAGATGATGGCATGACCATTCAAACCCACAATTTCGAAACCGTGCACTTTGTTGCAGCTCTGCAGTTCCTGACGCAGCAGGCGCGCGGTCCGGAGAGGTCGAAGCAACTGATTTCCGCCTGGCTCGTTCAACTCGAAGAGGACGATGATTTTGCATGGCAATTGGACACGTTGAAGTCTTTGTTCGATGCCCTGGCAGTGCTCGCCTTCGCAAACGCAGCGTTCCGCAAACTGCCGATATCGTCACGAAATGCCGGTGCGCTTCCTTTCGAAATCGATGACCAGGGGGGCTACTTTGTTGCGCTTAAAGCTATCGGAACAGTCTTGGCGGTCGCACCCTTGTGCGAAGATTGCCTGTCGGAGCTCGTGGAGCATGTTGAAGGTCGGCTTCTGATGCTGCTTGAGCAGGTCGACGGGCTCTTGGCGCGCCGGTAATGTGATCCTGCGGATGGCACATGCCGTCCGCAGGAACTCCGCCTCGCCGCTACGCGTTTAGTGTAGTCTTCCCCGCCACTGCGCTGCATATACAAATGGGGTTGTTTCTGTCAGACAGCGCTTTTTTTGAGTCTTACCTACACAAGAAAATTATTCTGTAGGTAAGATTTTCCTCAACTATTTGATCTCCTGCGACCCGCTTCGCGATGCGGCGAAACCTTACTCAAGGTCAACATTCCTTAGACGCAATGCGTTGGAGATGACTGAAACCGAAGACAGGCTCATAGCCGCAGCGGCGATCATGGGCGAGAGCAAGAGGCCTGTGACTGGGTAAAGCAACCCCGCTGCGATCGGGACGCCAAGTGCGTTGTAGGCAAAGGCGAAAAACAGGTTCTGCTTGATGTTGCGGAGTGTCGCGCGGGCCAGTTTTCTGGCCCGGACGATACCCATGAGGTCCCCCCCCAGCAGGGTGATGCCGGCGCTTTCCATGGCCACATCGGCCCCGGTGCCCATGGCGATGCCGACATCGGCAGCCGCGAGGGCGGGAGCATCGTTCACGCCATCACCAGCCATGGCAATCTTGTGGCCGTCACGACGCATTTGATCAATCAGGACTTTCTTGTCCTCGGGCAGAACGCCCGCGCGCACCTCGTCGATCCCGAGCTTGCCTGCCACGGCCCGCGCCGTCCGCTCGTTGTCGCCTGTCGCCATTATGACCCGCAGCCCCAAAGCATGCAGGGCGTCGATGGCTTGCGCTGTGGAGTCCTTGATTGGATCGGCCACCGCCACGATGCCGGCAAGCAAGCCATCTACCGCGATGAACATTGCTGTCTTGCCCTCTGCACCCAATGTGTTTGCCTTGGCGTCAGCCTCTGTCGTCGCCAATCCCATCTCTTTCATCATGGCCGCGTTGCCGAGCGCTACGTTGCGCGATCCAACAGTTCCGTGCACGCCCTTACCCGTGACAGCCGCGAAGTCTGAAGCCTGCTGCCGGGATGCGCCCTGCGACTCTGCCCCTTCCACAATGGCCTGTGCCAGCGGGTGTTCTGAGCCGCGCTCAAGAGCTGCGGCCAGTGACAGCAGTTCAACTTCACTCATTGCCCCAAGCGACACGGTGTCCGTCAACTTCGGCTTGCCCATGGTCAGGGTGCCGGTCTTGTCGACGATCAGCGTATCAACACCTGCCATACGCTCGAGCGCCTCGGCATCCTTGATCAGCACGCCCGCCTGTGCGCCGCGCCCCGCTGCCGTGGTAATGGAAATCGGCGTGGCGAGACCCAGCGCGCAGGGGCAGGCGATGATCAGCACCGACACCGCTGATGCGATGGCGAAGACCAGCGCAGGTTCCGGTCCGAAAATCAGCCAGACGAAGAATGCAACGACGGCGATGGCGACCACTGTCGGCACAAACACCGCTGAAACACGGTCTGCGAGACCCTGGATCGGGGCACGGGACTGCCGCGCATTTGACACCATCGCCACGATCTGCGCCAGCACGGTGTCCGATCCGACTTTTCCGGCTTCGATCACCAGGCTACCATTCTTGTTGATCGTGGCCCCGGTCACCGCGTCGCCTGGACCTTTTTCCACGGGCATCGACTCTCCGGTCAACATGCTTTCGTCCAGCGATGAACGTCCCTCGATCACGATGCCATCCACGGGCACGGCGTCCCCCGGACGGACCCGCAGACGGTCGCCTTCCATGATATTCTCAAGCGGCGCATCGTATTCCGTGCCGTCCGGCAGGATGCGCCGCGCGGTTTTTGGCGCCAGATCCAGGAGCGCCCGGATCGCGTCTCCAGTGCGTTCGCGGGCCCGCAGTTCGAGAACCTGCCCCACAAAAACAAGCGTCACAATCACCACGGACGCCTCGAAATAGGTGCCGACACCGTGCCCCATGCGATACTGTTCCGGAAAGACACCTGGCAGAAATGTTGCTACAATCGAATAGAGATAGGCTGCCGCCACACCAAGGCTGATGAGCGTCCACATGTTGGAGCTCCGGTTCACCACCGAGTCCCAGCCGCGCCTGAAGAACGGCAAGGCCGCCCATAGGATGATCGGTGTCGCCAGCGCGAACTCCAGATAGCGTGCGTTCTGAGGTCCGATCCAGTCGCGCACGGGCAGGGCCACCAGTTCGCCCATCGTGAGGATCACCAGCGGCACTGCAGCCGCGGCCGATATCCACATCCTACGCGTGAAGTCGGTTAGCTCCTCGCTGGGTTCGTCTGATGGCAGCATCGGTTCAAGTGCCATGCCGCAGATCGGGCACACACCGGGACCATCGCGGACGATCTCGGGGTGCATTGGGCAGGTGTATTGAACATCGTTCTTCGTGGCGGTCTTCCTGCGCGCCGCACGACCCGATGCATAGAACCATGGATCAGCCTTGAACTTCTGCTGACATTTCTCAGAGCAGAAATGAAAGGTTTCACCATCAAATGACGCGTGAAGTCCGCCGGCTTTAATCGCAACCGTCATCCCGCAGACGGGATCCTTGGCGGTCTCGGTCCCCGGCGGAATGTCGGCGGTAGCGTGATGTTCATGTTCCATGTTTGGCGCGCCTTTCAACTTTTCTTTTCGGCTTTCGAGGCCCCAAGGGCACGTCGTGCTCAAAGAATCTCAGGGGCGGTGGATGGCATCTTCTTGTGGCTTACTCCTCAGCGCCACCCACAGAAGTGGTGCTCCCGTCAAAAGTCCAAGGCCAGCCACAGCCCAGGTTGTCCGACCCAGCTCTCCACTAACTGCCTCACCGCCGAAATGCGCGAGCAGGAAGCTTGCCGGGATGATACCGGCCAGCGTCGCGCAGGCGAACCGCCATGCATGAAGGCGGCTAAGGCCAGCGGCATAGCTGATCATGTCGAAGGATACGAAGGGCATCAGGCGACTTGCAAATACAGTCACTGTCAAGGCTGTCTGCGACCCCAGAAGCCCGGCTTCGAGCTTGTCGCCGAACACCCGCCGCAAGACGTCGTGCCCCAGAACCCGGGCCAGTGCGAAGGCGATCATCGCGCCCAGCTCGGCTCCGATCACGATTAGGACCGTGCCCCAGATATGTCCGTAGGCAGCCCCGGCCGCCAGTGCGATCGGTGCGCTGGGGATCGGGCTGGCCACAACTGCGACCGTCATCAATGTGACGATCAGGAACGGCCCCCATAAGCCAGCCTGCGCCACCAGCCTGTCGATATGTGCGCTGTCCAGCAACCGGCCCGCTTCGGTGAACACCGAAGGTGCGAACAGCCAGATGCCGACAAGCGCAATCCCGAGGAGCGCAAGTCCGGCGACTATGGCGGGGCGCAGACTCATGTCAGATCGCCGCGATGGCCTTGGCCAGAAGGTCGCGCACGTCACCCGCCACCGCGATCAACTTTGCGTTGTCGATCGCCCGCATGGAGGCCACAGGATCAATCGCGCTGACCTCCACGCCGCCCTCGACCGCGCGCAGGATCACGTTGCAGGGCAGCATCGCACCGACGCGCGGTTCGATCCCGATGGCCTGATAGGCCATATTCGGATTGCAGGCCCCGAGAATGCGATAGGCTGGCATGTCGGCGTCCAGCTTGGCCTTCATGGTCTTTTGCACGTCGATCTCGGTCAGGACACCGAAGCCATGCTCGGCCAGCGCCTTGCGCGTCCGGGTGTCGATGTCGTCGATATTCGCCCCGGTCATCAACCGGGTGATGGTATAGGTCATGCGGATCTCTCTTTCTGGTTTACTTGCGCAGATACTTGATCAGGGCGGCAATCATCAGACCGACAAGGATCAGGATGACGATCATCCAGAGTCCGCCGAAACCCATGCCATATCCGTTCATCATATCGGACGTCCTTTCCTACGGTGTGACGTGCCACCCCATGACAACACCCCATGACCTGTAGGGTTCCAGATCCCGGCACCCTGACGCGCTATCGTGCAGGGGGAACGTCACCTGTAACTCTATCACATGCAGGGCTGCCGATGTGACTAATCTGCTTGCCCGCCATGCGGCTCATTGGAGGGCGGAAGCCACAATTGATAGCGTTTTCGGGTAGTGGGGTGCGCAGGCCCTGAATGATCAACTTTGGCATGCTAACAGCCGACGTTTAGACCGATCGTCCCGTGCTACTCATCGCCAGAAAATGACAAAAGTCGAGAACTGGTGGCACTTGCGGCTAAGGTCGGTTTCTGGAAGGCATCACTTTGAGCGGCTTTCGATCTGTTGCAGTGCGTCTCGCGCTGTCAACGCAGTGCAAACATCGTCAACGAGAAAGCAGAGCAATTCGCTTTTATCCCAGCGTCGGGTCCAGCCGATCGCGCAGCCAATCCCCGACAAGGGACACGGCCAGCGTGGTCAGCACGATTACCGTGGCAGGGCAGAGCATGATCCAGGCCGCGCGGGTGATATATTCGCGACCGTAGCCGACCATGTTGCCAAGGCTGGTCATCGGCGGCTGCACGCCCAGACCCAGAAAGGACAAGCCGGATTCCAGCAGGATCACCTCAGGGAAGATCAGGGTCATCGACACGATCAGGGTTGAGGCGATGTTAGGCAGGATATGGCGCAGATAGACACGCTGCGGAGTGGCACCCAATTGGGTGATCGCCGTGGCATATCCCTGCGCGCTGGCGGAAATCGCCAGACCCCGCGCGATGCGGGCGTAGCGTTCCCAGCCATAAAGGCCCATCAGCCCGATCAGCAGCGGCAGCGAGTTGCCGAAGAAGGCCAGCACCGAAAGTGCCAGAATCAGAAAGGGGAGTGCTGCCTGAAAATCCGCCAGCATCAGCACGGCCTGTTCCACGATCCCGCGGAAATGGGCCGCGAGAAAGCCGAGGGTGGTGCCCAGCACCGCCGAGATCACCGTGGCACCAAAGGCGATCAGCAGCGAGATGCGTATCGACACGATCAGCCGTGACAGCACGTCCCGGCCCAGTTCGTCCGTGCCCAAGGGGTGCGCCCATGTCTGAAATGGCGGCACCAGCCGGTATTTTAGATCCATCGCGGTAAACACGTAAGGCGTGATCACATCTGCCAGTAGCGCCACGGCAAGCACGAAGATGATCCAGCCCATCCCAAATGCCACATACCATGGCATCCGGGGCAGGCGCAGGGCAGGGGCGGGTGTCGCGTTGGCGATGTCGGTCATGAAAGGCTCCGTCGGCTCAGGCAGCGGCGCGCGCGCCGTGGCGCAGCCGGGGGTCCAGCGCGCCGTAAAGGAAATCCACGATCAGGTTCGACGTTACCATGGTCGTGGCCACCAGCAGCAGGATGCATTGCACCACCGCCAGATCGCGATTGGCCACAGCCACCACCATCAGGCGGCCGACGCCGGGCCAGGAAAACACGCTTTCCACAACGATGGCCCCGGCAATCAGGCTGCCCACCAGAAAGCCGATCAGCGTGACGGTGGGGATGGCCGCATTGGGCAGGGCATGGCTGCGGACAACGACCGCCCAGGCCAGCCCCTTGGAGGATGCCGTGCGGATATAGGGCTGTCCCAGCACCTCGAGCATGGCCGAGCGGGTGAAGCGCGCCAGCGCCGCCGCTCCGCCCAGACCCAGCGTGATGATGGGCAGGATCGCGTGCCAGACCGTGTCGCGCCCGCCCGATGGCAACCAGCCCAGATTGACAGCAAAGACAAGCACCAGCCCCAGCGCCAGCACGAAACTGGGCACGGCAAAGCCCATGACGGCGGCCACCATGACCGTGCGGTCAAAGGCTGTGCCCTGATGCAGGGCGGCATAGACACCCGCAGGCACACCCAGCGCCAGTTTCAGGAACAGGGCGGGTATCGTCAGGGCAAGCGTGGCGGGGATTCGCTCCATCACCAAGTCGAAGGCGGGGCGGCCGTCGCGCATGGACATGCCCAGATCGCCCTGAAAGATGGCGGCGAAATACTGGACATATTGCACCATCACCGGCTGATCCAGACCCCAGCTGGCGCGGAAGGCGGCAATCGCCTCGGGCGGGGCTTCGGGGCCAAGGATGATCGTGGCCGGATCGCCCGACAGGCGCAGCACGACAAAGGCGAAGGTCACGACCAGAACGATGGTGACAAAGGCGCGCAACAGGCGCGTCAGGATAAAGCGTATCATCGGGCGGCAACCTTTGCGGCGGGGCTCAGCAGGTGGCAGGCGGCGGCATGGCCGGGGGCGATGCGGGACAGTGCGGGCGCCTCGGTCCGGCAGCGGGGCAGGGCCACGGGGCAGCGCGGGTGGAAGGCGCAGCCCGTGGGGCGCGCGGCCGGGTTGGGCGGCTCGCCGGTCAGGATCACCCGTTCGATGCGGCGCGGGCCGGGGCTTGGCGCCGCCGAGACCAGTGCGCGGGTATAGGGATGCTGCGGTGCGCGGAACAGATCGGTCGCAGCGGCCTCCTCGACCACGCGGCCCAGATACATGACGGCGACGCGCGCTGCGATCTGGCGCACCACGCGCAGATCGTGGCTGATGAAGACCATGCCCAGCCCGCGCGCCGCTTGCAGGTCGATCAACAGGTTCACCACCTGCGCCTGGATGGAGACATCCAGCGCCGATACGGGTTCGTCGCAGACCAGAAGGCGCGGATCGGTGATCAGGGCGCGGGCGATGACCACCCTTTGCCGCTGCCCGCCCGAGAGTTCATGCGGATAGCGCAGGCCATGATCGGCGGAGAGGCCCACGGCCGACAGCGCGGTCAGACCGGCGCGGCGGTGGTCGCCGTCGATGCCGTGGATGATGAGCGGCTCGATGATCTGCTCGATCACCGGCAGACGTCGGTCCAGCGCGCCCAGCGGGTCTTGAAACACCATCTGCATCTGCCGTCTGAGGGCGCGCCACGCCGGGGTGCCATGGGAGGGCATCGGCGCGCCGTCAAAGGTCACATGCCCCTCGTCCGGCGTCTCAAGCCCCAGCGCCATGCGCCCCAGCGTCGATTTGCCGGAACCGGATTCCCCCACGATCCCAAGGGTTTCGCCGGGGTTCACGGTCAGGCTGATCCCATCGACCGCGCGCACCAGCTTGCGCTGGCCAAACAGGCCTTTGCGGGTGACATAGCTGCGGGCGATGTCATGCAGGTCCAGAAGCGCGCTCATGATGTCACCTCGGCCAGATGCGGGGCGGGGGTCGGGCGTGCCGGGGTCAGGTCCAGATCGGGGCGTGCGCAGGCCAGCCGCCGGCCCGGGGCCACGGCGCGCAGGGGCGGGCTGTCCAGCAGGCATTCGGGCCCGGCATGGGCGCAGCGCGGACCAAAGGCGCAGCCGCGCGGCATGTCGCGCGGATCGGGCACGACGCCCGGAATCGCGGCCAGCCGCCGCGTATCCTCGAGCGTGGGCAGCGCGTCGATCAGGCCGCGCGCATAGGGGTGGCGGGGCGCGTCGAACAGGGCGGCGGCGGGGCCGCTTTCCACGATGCGCCCGGCATACATCACCGCCACGCGGTCGCAGTTTTCGGCCACCACGCCAAGGTCGTGGCTGATAAGCACAAGGGCCATGCCCATTTCGCGGCGGATCAGTTGCAGCAGGTCCAGGATCTGCGCCTGAATTGTCACATCCAGCGCTGTCGTCGGTTCATCCGCGACCAGCAGATCGGGCTGCCCGGCCAGCGCCATGGCGATCATCACGCGCTGGTTCTGACCGCCCGACATCTCATGCGGATAGGAATTGAGACGGCCTTCGGCATCGGGCATCCCCACCAGATCCAGCAGGCGTTTCGCCTCGGCCCGGATGGCAGACCCGGACAGGCCGCGATGCAGGGCCAGCACTTCGGAGATCTGGCGGCGGATCGTGAGCACCGGGTTCAGCGCGGAGGAGGGATCCTGAAAGATGATCCCAATGCGCCCGCCCCGGATACGTTCCATCTCAGGCGTCGGCAGCGACAGAAGATCGCGGCCGTCCAATGTCACACGCCCCTGCACGGCGGCCTTGCCGGGCAGAAGGCGCAGCGCCGCAAGCCATGTGACCGACTTTCCCGAACCCGACTCCCCGACCAGACCCAGCGCCTCGCCGGGATGGACCGCAAGGTCCACCCCGCGCACGGCGGGTGCTCCGTCAAAGGCCACGTTCAGCCCCTTGATCCTGACCAGCGGCGCTTTCATCGCATCACACCGCGAAGTTGCCGGGGCCGAAGTCCATGGCAAAGGCGGGCGAGGCCTGCCATGTGATCGCCTTTGACTTGGCCGTAAACGTCGCGTTCTGGTGCAGCACCGTGAAGGCCGGGTCTTCGCGTTCGCAGATTTCCAGCATCCGGCGGAAGGCCTTGCGGCGGGCCGGACGATCCAGCGAGGTTTCAAGGAACAGGCACAGCTCGTTCATCTCAGCGTTGGTCCATTCGCCGATCTGCTGCTGTTGTCCGTTCGGCCCGTGCTGGTTCACGATGGACGACACCGGATCGTTGAACGGGGCCGAGTTCGACCAGTCGCGGATCGCGCGCGTCTCGCCGCGTTCCATGATCTGCGCCCAGTTTTCCTTGGATTCGATCTGCACGTTCAGGCCCACGGCCTTCCACATCTCGACCAGGATCTGCGCGGTGGCGTTCTGGTTGGTGTAGTAGTTGTTCAGAAGGCGGTAGGGGATGGGATCGCCCTTGTAGCCCGCTTCCTTGAGCAGGTTTGCCGCCAGTTCCGGGTTGAATTCCGGCACCGTCCAGTCGGCATGGAACATGTCGTCGTAATAGGGCCACTGAAGCCCCGCAGGCACCACGGTGCGCCCGGCCCAAAGACTGTCCACGATGGCCTGACGGTCGATGGAATGGGTCAGGGCGCGGCGCACGCGCGGATCGGCCAGTTGGGCGTGGTTCTTGTCGAACACGGTCAGGCGATGGTTCAGGATCGTGCCGCCCTGCACTTCGAACCCGGAATTGCCTTCGATCTCGCCGATCAGGTCGGGGGGGATGTCGCAGGCGAACTGGTATTCGCCGGACAGCAGGCCGTTTACGCGGCTGGCCACTTCGGGCACCTCGACGAAGCGGATGGATTGCAGCGGCGGCAGACCGCCCCAGTAATCGTCATGCGAGACCAGCAGCAATTCGGTATCCGGGGTGAAGCGTTCCACCTTGTAGGGGCCGGTGGTGACGGGCTTGCGCGCCCAGTCCAGATAGGAGGCTGCCTCTTCCCAGCCGCGGCGGGACATGATGTCCGAGCCGTAGCGCAAAAGGCGGCCTTCCAGCGTCACGTCAGGTGTCGCGTTGACGAAACGCACGGTGTATTTATCCACGATGTCCACGCGCGCCAGATCAGGCCAGGCACGGCGGGCGACAGCGGGCACCTCGGGCGGCAGTTCCTTGCCGGGCCGGGGCGTCGGGATCGCCTCGAAGGCCTTGATCGTGCTGCGGTTCTTGGGTTCGGTTTCGCCGAACATCCGCTCGCGCGAGAAGGTGAAGACCACATCCTCGGCGGTCATCTCGTCGCCATTGTGAAAGCGCACGCCCTCGCGCAGTTTCAACTCGACCGTCTGGTCGTCGATCCGCTTCCATTCCGTCGCCAGCATCGGCTGCGCTTCCAGTTGTCCGCGCAGGTTGCGGCCGATCAGGCTTTCCCAGATCGAGCCGAAGAAGACGCGCTCGCCGACATTGGACTGCTCGCGCAGCACATCGAGTGTGTTCGAGTTCACGATCTTCTGCACGGCGATGGTGATCGACGGGCGGTTGCTCTGGGCAAAGGATAGCCGGGGCATGGCAAGGCTGCCAACGGCGGCGGCCCCGAGTGTGAGGGTGTTGCGGCGCGTGATCAACATGGCGGGTCATCTCCTGATGTTGCGATGGAACGGAATGTGTTCGAGCGCAGCGTGACCCCATGCTGTGACCCTTGGGTGAACTGTAGGTGACAGGGGCGTGATCCTTCATTGACGGAAATGAATCAGGGATACGACAGGGCGGTTTAGCGGCCCGTGAATGCCCAAGGCCGCGGGGATGATCCGCGGCCTTGGGTAACAGGTTGGGGCAAGAGTGGGGGTCTTGTCTTCGGTTCAGGCGTCGGCGCCGCGCCGCGCGGCGCGCAGGCGGCCGAAGTTTTCGGGAGCAATGACCGGGTGACGGTCCAGAAAGTTCTCGAAATGCACCACGCAGCTGTCCTGATCCGCCAGGACCACGGCGTATTGCCCCGGACCTTCCAGACGGTCCTGCGGGGCGGCATGACCGGGCAGGTTGACGCTGACGTTGTAATGCCCGCCCGCCAGCGTGGTGAAGGGGATGCCGCGCCAGACCCCGGTGGTGGTGATATGCACATGGCCGGCGATCACTTGGCGGATGTCGGGATGGCGGCGCAGCACATCGACCAGTGCCGCCCCATCGCGCAGGATGATGCTGTCCACGGGCATGGACAGGGGCAGGACATGGTGATGCAGCACCACGATCACGGGGCGGTCCATCGCCTCGTCCAGACGCGCGGCCAGCCAGTCCAGGCGCGCGGGGCAGATGACCCCTTCGACCAGCCCCGGTTCGCTGCTGTCCAGCAGGATCACCCGGTGACCCCTGATGTCGATCACCTTCTGCACATGACCATTCGCATCGGCTTGGTCTGCGCCCATCACCGCAAGAAAGGTGGGGCGGTCGTCGTGATTGCCCAGCATCAGATGCGTATCCACGCTCAGTAGTGCGATGATGTCGCGTAGACGGTGGTAGGCGTCGGCCTCGCCCAGATCGGCCAGATCGCCGGCCAGGATGCACAGATCCGCGTCGGCGTGATCGCGGTTCACGCTGTCCACGGCAGCGTGCAGCCGGGCGGCAGTATCAAGGGTGTTCGACACCTCGCCTTCGGGCACCAGATGCAGGTCGGACATGATCACCAGTTTCAACGGCTTGCTCATTGCCCCAGCCCCATCCGTTCCAGATAGTCCATCGACGGGCCGATCCCCGCCTTATCGCGCAGCTCGAGGATGAGGCGCGGTTTGACGTTCAGCGCGGCGATGGCGCGGAACACGGCGGTCCAGCGGATCGTGCCTTCGCCCAGCGCCCAGTGACGGTCGGCATAGCCCTCGGCATCCTGCAAATGGATGTGGTCCAGCATGTCGCCCGCGGCGGTCACGAAATAATCTACGGGCGGCGCGCCGGTGCGACCATGGGCATATTCGGCATGTCCTGTGTCGATCGACAGTTTCAGCGCGGTCGAGGCGAAGCTTTCCACCAGACGCTGGCGGTCCATCGGGTCGATATCCTCGATATTCTCCATCACCAACGTGACCCCCTGATCCTCGGCCCGTTTGACGGCGGCACGGATGCAGGCGTGGACATTGTCCATCAGGTTGCGGCGATTGTCGGGGAAATTGTCCAGGTTGTTGTAGTCCCAGGTGGAATAGGGCGAATGGATCACCATCTGCGTGGCCCCCAGTGCCGCGCAGACATCAAGGCCCTGATCCATGCGGCGTGCGACGATTTTCTGCACCTCGGGATCGGATGTGCCGATGGTGAAGCCCCAGAACGGGCCGTGGATGCCCAGCCGGCCGGTATAGCCATCCAGCAGCTTGCGTGTATGGGCCACTTCGGCCGACCAGTCACCATCCAGAACAGCGGCGGTGTGAAACGCCTGCAATTCCAGATCGCGATTCTTCTCCAATATCCAGTCGCGCCAGGTTTCAAGCCCTGCGGTCCCAAGCGCTGCGCCAATCACGGGAAGTGACATGTCGTCTCCTTTGTCAAGTTTGACCGAAGGGCTAAGCCGCGTTCATGACCGTTGAATGACAACGGTGTAATCGTTTTGCCAATCAACACGCACCGGATCTGATCCGAGTGGCGCATCAGGTTGCGATCGGAAAGCAGATCCGCCTCTCGAAGGAATATGGGATAAGCAGGGTATGATTCTGTTGCTTTCTTTGGTGGATAGGCGGGAATCTTTTTCCCTATTATCCAAGATAGAAAGCAGAGCTTTCGGAAATGCTCAGCCTGCTTGCATTGAGAAGGTCCCGGCTTCGCCTTAACGCAGTCGCTTCCGTTTAGGAGAAATCAGCCAATCTGCTGGGTTCCCCCTGGAGCGAGGTCACTACATGATCACCGAACTGAAGTCCGTCCGCGATGTCTGGAAGAAGATGCCGACCGAGCGTCAAACGCCGCTCTTCCTCGAGAGCGCCAACCTGGGCGGTGATCGGTTCTGTCCACATTGCGGCAGCTTGAGTTCGCGCCCGCGGCGGTGCATCCTTGCGCCCCGGCCCGTATCAGTGCGTCGAGAGGGAATGCCGCAGCCAGTTCACCGTCACCAAGAGGATGCTGCTCCCCGTCACGAAGCTGGATCTCCGGATCTGGATCGCCGCGATGTTCCTCGTGCTGACCTCCTCCAAGGGCTTCTCTTCGGTCGTGATGTCACGTGTTCTGGGCGTGAACCAGAAGCCCGCGTGGAAGCTTGGCCATGCGATCCGCGAGATGGTGGATGATCGGCAGGGCCTTGTCGGTCGACTGTCGGGAGTGGTCCGGGTCGACGACGCCTTCGTCGGCGGCAGGCCGAAGTTCCGCCATAGCGTCAAGAACAAGCGAGGGCGAGGAACAGGCAAAGCGATCGCCCTCGTTGCTGCGGCGCGAAACGGTCAGCGCCGGGACGACCGTGCGCGTCATGCCGATGGCGAAGCCTACCAGCATCACCTGGATCAGTTGATGCGCGACTTGGGTTTTGTTCTCGCGGATGCCGCGCGTGAACGCGCTTGCGGTCATTCGGCGGGCTCTTTTTTCGTGTTCTGAGGGTCGAGCGCATGGCCCGATGCTGGCCCGCGCAAAGGCTGGAGCAACATCCTGTCGAGCCAAAGGTCGCGGCGCATGCGGAACTGCTCGATGCCAATCTCCATCCCCTCGTGACCCTTGGCCGGCTGAGCGATGTAGGTGCCGAGCAGCCGGTCCCACCACGGCAGGTTGAAGCCGTAGTTCGAGTTTGTCTCGCGCGGATCGACGGAATGGTGGACCCGGTGCATGTCGGGGGTGACGACGAACAGGCGCAACACGCGGTCCACCGGGCGCGGCAGGGCGATATTGGCGTGGTTGAACATCGCCGTGGCGTTCAGGAGCACCTCGAACAGCAGCACGGCAATGCCGGGCGGGCCGAGGGCCGCGACCACCGCCAGCTTGATCCCCATGGAGATCAGGATTTCGATGGGATGAAAACGAAGGCCAGTCGTGGCGTCAAAATCAAGATCGGCATGGTGCATCCGGTGCAACCGCCACAGGGCGGGGATCGCGTGGAGCATGACGTGCTGGAGGTAGATCGCGAGATCAAGTAGCAGCATCGAGACGACGATGGCCACCCAGACCGGGACGTCTATGTTGTTGAACAACCCCCAACCGTTGCTCTCGGCCATCACGGCAAGACCGACTGCGACTATGGGAAAGGTCAGCCGCAGGATCACGGTGTCGAGCACCACGAGGCCCAGATTGTTCGTCCAGCGGATCACCCGCGGAATGTCACGTCGCCGCCGTGGGGCTGCGACCTCCCAGAGAGCCATCACCGCCAGCACGCCAAGAAAGATACTGAGGCGGATCGCGGGTTCGGCGGACAGGATGGTTTCAGACATAGTTTTGACCCTGAGGGTTGCGGAAATCGGCAAAATGGCTATCATTCAATTCAACGCTTGAATGATTAGAGCTTGGAGTTCCCTATGTCAACCAGCCCGAAGACAGCCCTGCTCGAGGAATACGCGCTTGTCGCCCGCGCGCTCTCAGCGCCAGCGCGGCTTTCTCTGCTGGAACAGCTGGCGCAAGGAGAACGCGGAGTGGAGGCGCTGGCCGACAAGACCGGGCTTACCGTCGCCAATTGTTCGCAGCATTTGCAGCAACTGCGCCGTGCCGCTCTTGTCACCAGCCGCCGTGACGGCAAGGCGGTGATCTACCGGCTCACCGACGCACGGACTCTGGAGCTGATGGACCTGCTGCGCATCGTCGCCGAGCGGAACCTGGCGCAGGTTGAACACATCCTGCGCGGCCTCTCCAATGGGCAAGACGCGCCCGAACCGGTGACTCGCGATGACCTTGCCGTGCGACTGGCCGAGGGTTCCGTGACGGTTCTGGACATGCGCCCCGCTGATGAATACGCCAGCGGGCACATCCCCGGCGCGCGCAATATCACGCTTGCTGATCTGGAGCGTATGCTTCCCACCCTCGAGCCCGGCACCGAGATCGTCGCCTATTGCCGAGGCCCTTATTGCATTTATGCCCATCAGGCGGTCGCAGCGTTGCGCAAGCACGGACTGAACGCAAAGAGGCTTGAGGGCGGTCTTCCTGAGTGGCGTGAAGACGGGCGACCCGTGCTGACCGAGGCATCACCTGAGTAACATTGGACGCCTGACATGCGACCAGTCCGGTTTGGTGATCAGCTTGGGAACCGACCACTCTGACTTAGGCGCAATCCAGCATCGGCAAACAATTGATTGAGCGATTTGATTCAGCAACATTGCATCATCTGCGTCGGTCGATCAGCAGGGCGCAATTGCGCAATCTGCGCATTGCGGTTGTTCGTGTCCGACGCAGCTAATGCACACTTTCCGCCCCTACGGATGAGACGGTTGCATCGTCAAGGACGGCCGAAAGCCGACATCCATCGATCAGCTCGATGCCGCGCCGCGGCTTCACAGAACTGGTCGTTCAAGCACCGAGCAGCAATTTCAAAGTGACCGGTAATTGGGACTGACTTTCGTTCACTGTCCGTAAACAAGACTATCTCCGATAGAACCTCGACGATTGGCGGTTTTTATCTTCCAACGGAGCCTTGCAAAATTCCACGTCCACGGATGGCGGAGCACGGAGTGTTTGCAGAATGACGCAGCTTCGCTCTGCGGCGGCGACCAAAGCGCGCAGGTGCGCCTCTGGCAGGTCATCCAGCGCTTCTATTTCAACTTTCATATTGGCGCTCTGAAAACCGACAGGCACGTTTTCGCCTGTCATCAGGGCACCGCGCACATCCGCACCGAGACTGACATCAACCTGCAGATGCTTCAGCTCTATCCCCTTTATGTTGGCTACCATGCGGATCGCCGTATCCAGACAGCTTGCCAAGGCTGCGGCCAACAGCTCACCCGGACAGGGAAAGTCACTTTCGCCGCCAACAGCCTTATGCACTGAGACCGGAATGTTTACCGGGAAGCCTTCACCGCAGATAACATGCCCGTGGAGGGGATGCTTCGCGGGGATCTGGGCGTCCGATGTGTAGGCGTGATCGAACACCCAAGCCGCGTCCGGTGTGTCCCGATATTGGCCGCGCAGAGGCAGTTGTCGGTCCTGAACACTGGGTGGCGGGGTAGTGACGAGGGCCTGAACCTGTCCGAGGTGTTTGGGATCGAGCGTCATGTTAGCGTCCTCGCCCGAAGCCGGGCACAAAGGCGGGGACCTCGTTCCGGTAGGTCAAATAGTCATCCCCGATGCTGGCGATCAGGTCTTTCTCCTCAAGATACAAAACGGCAATCACGATGTAACCGGTCATCACAAGCGCAAACATCAGATGGCCCGCCGACATGGTTGGCGTGGCCCAGAAGGCGATTATAAACCCGGTCATGATCGGATGCCGAACCAGCCGGTAAAAACCCGTCTTGACGAAATTCGGCTTCACCGCCTGACGCTGTTTCAGATGTGCAAAGACTTGTTTCAGGCCGAACAGATCCAAATGGTCGATCATGAAGGTTGAGGACAGAACGAGCAGCCATCCGCACCAGAACAACGCGGTCAGGATGACGCCAGCGACTTGGTTGTCAAAGCTCCAGATTACGTCCGGAACGGGCTGCCAAAACAGGAAAATCAGGACAAGCGCAACACAAGTCATCAGTATGTAGGTGCTGCGTTCGGCCGCGTTGGGAATGATCCTTGTCCAAACTCGCTTGAATCCGGAACGGGCCATGATGCTGTGCTGAATTGCGAAAACCGAAAGCAGAGCCAGATTGATAAATATGGAAGCGGTGATCGGGCCTGGTGTGCCGGAATCGATTGATTTCGGGACGAGGATATTACCCACGAAACCAATCGTGTAGAGGAAGGTGACCAGAAAGATGGTATAGGCGATTATGCCATACAGAAATGTAGCTGAACGGCCCATGGCGGGCTCCTTTCCATTGAATACACCCGATGGACCGGATGCCGCTACAGAATGTGCCCTTCAGAAGCCGATGGATACTTCTTGATCCGTATGAAACCGCTACAGAAACCGTAGTTGCTAACGCGGGCGACTTGGCAGTAGGCTGGGCGATGGATGAGAAAACCCGCAACGTATCAGGCAGCTTGTGTCCGGCGATGGCCTCCGCTGACATCCTTGGCGACAAGTGGACGCTGCTCCTGCTGCGAGAGATGTTTCTGGGAACAACCCGTTTCGGTGGATTTCAAAAAGCGATCCCGCGCATGTCGCCGTCGATCCTGAGCAAGCGGTTAAAAACGCTTGAAGCTGCAGAGATCATTGTTCGAAAACCATCCGCCACTATGCAAGCTGTCGAATACAGGCTCACCCGCTCAGGGCGCGAGCTTGGCCCAATTGTCGAGAGCATGGCGATCTGGGGGATGCGCTGGCGCAAACGCAGTATCGCTGCACAGGATTGTGACGTCGGCGGGTTCATGTGGGATTTTCACCGCACTCTGAAAACTCAAGGGCTACCGGATGGGGAAACCGTGATCCTCGTGCAGATTTCGGACCGGATCGATCTCAACACTTGGTGGGTCATTGCGAACGGGGATGCGGTGGATTTGTGCCCCGATGACCCGGGCCACGACGTGGACATCTACTTGACGGCGCCACTTGCAACATTGGTTGCGCTTTGGTTGGGAGATATCAGCGTCAAAGATGCAACCGATGCCCGTTCCGCCTTTATCGACGGCGACAGGCATCTGATCAATTCCGCCCAGGACTGGATGGCGCAGTCGCCTCTGGTAGGTGTCCAACCGGCAAGTTCAGAGCGCTGATTGATCAAATTCGCAGGTCGGCATGCCTTTCAGTGTCCGTCTCGGCGGCTGCTACCACACGCTCTCTGTGGGTCTCGTGGATCTTGGCTTCTGGACTGGCCCAGAAAACGTGATCCCAGCAATACCCCTGCAGCTCCGAGCATCAGAGCCGCCGCCATGCCTCTGCCGCCATAATACCACCAGCAGCCAGCGCCGGAATCTCTACCGCATCCGACATCGCCGGGATCAATGCCAAGGTCGATACGCGTCTCCAGACGTGCCCTCCGACCTCGCAACCCTGCGCCACGAAGGTATCGGCGCCAGCCTCCTCCGCACAACGCGCCTCTGCCGCGCTCCTGACGCCGGACAGGACCACCAGATCGCTTGCTTTAGCGGCTTGTATCGCCGACGCATCATGCCCCCAGAATAAGGAAAACCCGTGGACCTCTTCCTCGATAAGGATGCGCAAAGTATTGAGATAATCCACCGAGACGTTCAGGTTGACCTACGGATAAACGTGTGCGGCCCTTTGCCCGAACTGACCGAAGTGCGCCAAGTCGAGGTCGCGCGTGCAGCGGCGCGCGCATCCACGCACCCGGCCCAAACCGGACCTTGACCGTGATGTCGAACGCTGCAGGGCCGTTCTTCCAAAGCGGACATTGGAACAACTGTGCAGTATTGGATTTATTCAAAGTCGGCAAAGTGAGATTTTTGATCACGTGTTCGCAAAGTCGGGGACGAACTGGCCTGATTGGGATGCAAACCTATCCATATTTTCTTCATACCATTTGCTTGAGGTGCGGGAGACAAAGGTGGGCTATGTAAAGACAGCGATGCTGATGGCAGCGATGACCGCGATCTTCATGGGTGTCGGCTACCTGATCGGTGGCGCGGGGGGCGCGCTCATTGCGCTGGTCGTCGCTGCTGCCATGAACGCCTTTAGCTGGTGGAACTCGGACCGGATGGTCCTGCGGATGCACAACGCCCAGCCGGTGATGCACGGCGACCGGATGGGCCTGCACGCCTTGACCATGGACCTCGCGCGGAATGCGGGTCTTCCTGCGCCTGCGGTTTATCTGATTGACACGCCGCAGCCGAATGCATTCGCCACCGGTCGCAATCCCGCGAACGCCGCCGTCGCCGTGACCACGGGCTTGATGCGCAACCTGACCCGCGAGGAACTGGCTGGTGTGATCGCCCATGAGCTGGCCCATATCCGCAACCATGACACCGCAATCATGACCGTCACAGCGACTTTCGCCGGTGCGATATCGATGCTGGCGAACTTTGCATTGTTCTTTGGCGGATCGCGCGAGCGGCTTGGTCTTGTCGGAACGCTTCTGATGATGGTCCTTACGCCGATGGCGGCGGCCTTGGTGCAGATGGCCATCAACCGGACGCGGGAATATGCGGCGGACAAGGCCGGATCCTTGATCTGCGGTCAGCCCCTCTGGCTGGCCTCGGCGCTGGAGAAGATCGCCATGGGGGCTGCGCGGATCTACAACCACGCCGCTGAACGCAATCCGGGCACGGCGCATATGTTCATCATCAACCCGTTGCATGCCCACAGACACGACAGTCTCTTCGCGACCCACCCTGCGACCGAGAATCGTGTGGCTGCCCTCCGCTCTTTGGCCATACCTGATCGATCCGCGTCAGATGGCTCCATGACGTCCATAGCGGCCAGCCGAATCCCCACCACCCCCAACCGTCGACGCACCGGACCTTGGGCCTGAACGCAGGTGTGGCTTTTAGGCTCGGGATCAATCGCTTTGTGAAATTACATGGCCACCCGCTCGCCCAGCTCCACCACCCGATCGCGCGGCAGATGATAGAAATCAGACGGATCTGCTGAGAAGCGATAGAGCAGGGCGTAAAGCTTGTCGAGGACACGCTGCCAGCCAAAGGGGCCCGTCACAACTGGCCGTCTGCGGCCCAAGAAGAAAGTTGTGCGCATCACGTCAAATTTCAGTCCGGCGCGGCGTGCAGTGCCCATTGCGCGCGACACATTGGGCGTTTCCATGAACCCGAAGCGCAGGGTCAGGCGCGCGAAATGAGCCCACAGCACCTCAAAGCTGGCGCGTTCTGTCGGATCAGCCAGCGGCACGCGCAATGTCTCGATGGTCAGGATCACGGTTTGATCGTGCAGCACCCGGTTGTGTTTGAGGTTGTGGAGAAGTGCTGAGGGCACGACGTCGGGATCAGGGATGAGAAAGAAAGCCGTGCCCGGAATGACATGCACCGAGCTATTGGCCATCGACCTGACGAAGCTGTCGACAGGAACAAGTTGTCTGTGCGATTTCGTCAGGATCGATTGCGTGCCACGCCACCAGGCCCACATCGTTATGCCCAGAACCAATGCAATGATCACAGGCACAAAACCACCATCCACAATCTTGGTGAGGTTGGACATCAAGAACACTGTCTCGATCGCGGCAATGGGCACAACCATGACAAGAGCCAGCGGAAGCGGCAAGAGGCCGGAACGGAATAGGTAAAGGCAGGCGAGAACGCTTGTCACGATCATCGTGCCAGTCACAGCAATACCGTAAGCATGGGCCAAGCTTTCAGAAGACCTGAACGCCAGCACCAGCCAGATCACACCCGCCAGCAGCGCCCAGTTGATCGTGCCGATGTAGATCTGCCCGCTCTGGTCGGCGGCAGTGTGGCGGATCAACATCCGGGGCAGAAGGCCAAGCTGGATCGCAGCGCGTCCCATCGAGAAGGCGCCCGATATCACCGCCTGTGCCGCGATCACGGTCGCCGCCGTCGCCAGCATCACAAGCCAAGGCAAAACGACAGGCGGAACCATGGCGAACAAGGGGTTCGACAGCGCCGTCGGATCCGTCAGCACCAGGGCGCCCTGGCCGAGATAGTTCATCACCAGCGCTGGAAAGACCAAGATGAACCAGGCCGCCATGATGGGGCGACGCCCGAAATGCCCCAGATCCGCATAGAGCGCTTCGGCTCCGGTGACGGCCAGAAAGACTGCACCCAGCACGGCAAAGGCGATGAGTTTGTGTTCAATCAGGAACGCCACCGCCCAGACCGGGTTGAAGGCCGCAAGCACCGCAGGTGCCTGTAGGATGTGCCACAGCCCCAGCCCGGCCAGGACAGAGAACCACAACACTGTAATCGGTCCGAAAGCTCTGGCGATGGTTTTTGTGCCACGACGCTGGACAGCGAACAACCCGATCAGGATGCCCAATGTCGTGGGAACCACCCATTCCTCAAGCGCAGGCATGACCAGTCCCGCGCCCTCGACCGCGGACAGGACCGAGATCGCAGGCGTGATGATCGCATCGCCAAAGAAGAGAGCGGCCCCTATGACTGCCAGCGTCAGCACCGGAATCGATCGCCGCCCTATAGCGAGCCGCACAATCGTATAGAGCGCGAGAATCCCGCCTTCGCCCCGGTTGTCGACCCGCAGCAGAAAGAACACGTATTTGAGCGTGACGATCAGGATCAGCGTCCAGATCAGAAGCGACAAGAGACCCAAGACTTCGGACGGGGTGACGGAGCCATTGCCTGCAACGGGGCGGAGTGCCTCGCGAAAGGCATAGAGCGGGCTCGTGCCGATGTCGCCATAAACGACTCCGACAGCGCCAATGGTCAATGCCGCGAAGCTTTGTTTGTGTGTGGGGGCGGCAGGTTCTTCGCCCTCGTCGCGCAGGTAGTCCGCGATATCGAGTTCGTCCTCATCGAAGAACGGAAAGCGCGTTTCGTCCCGTAAAAAAGGGGAGTTGGGGTTGGATGATGTCATGATGTGTTTGGCCGACAGGTCCGCCGCGTCTTGCGAAGGGTATTGGCGCGAGACGCAATCCCAGCAGGGGTCTGCAAAGGCTCCGATGGCAATCGCTCACCTGCGATCGAGTTAGAGAATACCACATGTGCGCGTTGTGCCGCAATGCAGCGTGCGTGCTGGCACAGAATGGCGCAGGTCCGTCCCGCACCCCGTCCAGAGGGCAGTCAGAGATGCCCCGAAAAGGGATCGGGTCGTGGATCAAGTCACCCGCGCCCACGACGGCCCATGCCTGGCCTCGATCCGAACCCGGATCTGACGCGGGTGCTGGATGGAGCACTTGATCGGACGAAGTTTGTTTGCCGACCGGAGGATGCTGGCCGCGATGAACCGGCTTGCGCATACTGCCAACGCGTCAGGACCCCGAATTGCCGGATGTCCGCCCCTGGCCTGGAAATATCGCGGAGGGGCTGGTGCCAATGCGGCGCACGTCCCACATAGGGACGATGCAAAAGCTGAAGTCCCTGTGGCGGGGCGACATTGAAATGAGTGATGCGTTCTGGACCTGGGCTGTCTTTGGCGGCCTGCTGGTCAATGTGACCACAAGCATTCTCTTCCTGGTGCTGATCACGCTCGACTTGCCATGGATAGCGCTGGTTGTCGGCTATGGTCTTTCGGTGCCATACAATCTGGTGGCGCTGGTCGGTGTCTGGCGCGCCGCCGCGCGCTATCAAGGGCCGGGTCATCATGCAGACCTGGCACGAGGCGTGTCGGCGATCCTTCTCGTCGGACTGAGCCTGACATGATCCCGTTGATCGGCGCCCTGCCTGACGCGCTGGAAGCTCGCAGACCTTGCGCAGCAGATTGTCTTTCGTGCGGATTGGTGGGATGCTGCGCCCCATGATCAGAACCCGCCAGATCGCAGCCCTGACCCTCCGGACGCTTGCCGTCTGGTCCCTTCTGCTATCGCTTCTGCTGGTCTGGTCGTTTGGAGTAGACCAGGGTCATGCAGGGTCCGGTCCCGTGGCGCAGCAAGAGGCGATCAGCCTCCAGGGCACGCCCGAACTTGCTGCCTTGCAGATCAAGCCAAGCCCCGTCCAGCGGCCTGCGGATGACAGGTTCGGCACGGGTCCCGACGCATCTCTGCCGACAGACCCGTCCGCTCCTGACAGGGTCCCGCTGACTTCTGACAGCTTGGCCGGGTTGAGCCTGGATGGCCCACCGGGCCGCAAACATGCCCCACACAGCCCAAGGGCACCGCCCGCAGCCTAACAACTGGTCGTTCCCTCATGCGGGCCAGCATTGTGCGCGATCCGATACCGTCTTGATGCCATGCCCAGTCCGGCCGGCATGGCGCCGGGTCCGCGCCCCTGTCTGGCCGCATGACCCTTGCAGATGTCACCGATCAAGCCGGACCGGGCCAGGTGCCCGCCCTTCATCGGCCAAGGATAGATCCATGTCGAAAACACTCATTTGGAAACGCCTCCTGATCTGGAGCGTTTGCCTCTGGGGGCTGATCTTTGCCCTTCCCAACGCATTTTACCCGCAGGTCGAGCGGTATAACGATGCCCTTGCCGTGCAAACCGAAACCGGCGCGCTGCCGTCAGCACAGGCCGCCGATCTGACGGGCTGGCCCACCTGGCTGCCTTCAAGCCTTGTCAACCTCGGGCTTGATCTGCGCGGTGGCGCGCATCTTCTGGCCGAGGTGCAGGTCGAGGATGTCTATGCCGCGCGCATGGACGGCCTCTGGCCGCAGGTCCGCGACGCGCTGCGCGACCTGCGCGACAAGGTCGGCACCATCCGCCGGCAGGACGCGGCCCCTGGCGAATTGCGCATCAGCCTGTCCGAGCCTGCCGGTGAACAGGCGGCCCTGGCCGCTGTCCGCGCGCTGGCCTCGCCTGTGACCTCTTTGACGGGGGCCGGACAGACCGACATCGAAGTCCGCGCCGATGGGGGCGTGCTGATCGTGACCCTGTCGGCGGCGGAACGCGCCGCATCGGATCAGCGCACGATACAACAAAGCCTTGAGATCATCCGCCGCCGCGTCGATGAGGTGGGCACGCGCGAACCCACCATCCAGCGGCAAGGCGAGAACCGCATCCTGATCCAGGTGCCGGGTATCGGCTCGGCCTCCGAGTTGAAGGCGCTGATCGGCACCACCGCAAAGCTGAGCTTTCATCCGGTCCTCGGACGCGCCGCAAGCGCCGAGGCTGCGACGGAACCCGGCACGCTGATCCTGCCCTCGCTGGATGAGGCGGGGGTGTTCTACATCGTCGATCAAAGCCCGGTCGTCAGCGGCGACAACCTTGTCGATGCGCAGCCCGCCTTCGACCAGAACAACCGCCCGGCGGTTAATTTCCGCTTTGATCCCACCGGCGCGCGGGCTTTTGGCGATTATACCGCCGCCCATATCGGCAGCCCCTTTGCGATTGTCCTGGATGACGAGGTGATCAGCGCCCCGGTGATCCAAAGCCATATCCCCGGCGGATCGGGGATCATCACCGGCAGCTTTACGGTAGAGGAAAGCACCGATCTGGCCGTGCTGCTGCGCGCCGGTGCCCTGCCTGCGGGGATGACCTTTCTGGAAGAACGCACCATCGGGCCGGAACTGGGGCAGGACAGTATCGACGCGGGCCAAAGTGCGGCTGTCATCGGCATGGTGGCGGTGATCGCGTTCATGGTGGCCTGTTACGGCACATTCGGTGTGATGGCGGTCTTCGCACTTGGCATCAACATGACGCTGCTGATGGCGGCGCTGACCCTGATGGGGGCGACCCTGACATTGCCGGGGATCGCGGGGATCGTGCTGACCATGGGCATGGCGGTGGATGCCAATGTCCTGATCTTCGAGCGTATCCGCGAGGAGTTGCGCCAAGGCCGCCCCGCTGGGCGCGCCATCACGCTGGGCTTCGACAAGGCTCTGTCCGCGATCATGGACAGCAACCTGACCGGGCTTCTGACCGCGCTGATCATGTTCGCCATCGGGTCAGGCGCGGTGCGCGGCTTTGCCGTGACGCTGGGTCTGGGTATCCTGACCTCGATGTTCACGGCGGTTTATGTCACCAAGCTGATCATCGAGACATGGATGCGCTGGCGCAAACCCGCCAGCATCACCCTGCGGGGCTGGATCAAGCTGACGCCGGACAAGACCGGAATCGACTTTTTCCGCGCGCAATGGGCAACCTTTGGCGTGTCGGTCTTTGCGGTCGTCGCCTCGCTGGTGTTGATCGCAACGATGGGGCTGAACTTCGGGATCGACTTCAAGGGCGGCACGACCTTCCGCACGGAATCGGTGCAGGAGATTGATCTTAGCGCTTACCGCACAGCGCTGTCCGGGTTGCAACTGGGCGATGTGGCGATATCCGAGGTGTTCGATCCCACCTTCCGCGCCGATCAGCATGTGGCGATGATCCGTATTCAGGCGCAGGAGGGGGTTGAGGCGATTTCCGCCGCCACCATCGCGCAGGTGCAGGAGACGTTGCGGTCGGTTGATCCGGCGATTGCCTTCACGGCGGTGGATTCGGTCGGCCCCAAAGTCTCAGCCGAACTGATCTGGCTGGCGCTGGCGGCAGTGGGTGCGGGGGCCTTCGGCATCCTTGCCTATGTCTGGCTGCGGTTCGAATGGCAATTCGCGGTGGGCACCGTGGCGGCGCTGGCGCATGACGTGATCGTCACCATGGGGGTCTTTGCACTGTTCCAGTTGCGGTTTGATCTGACCATCGTGGCGGCGCTGCTGACGATCCTTGGCTATTCGGTCAATGACACTGTCGTGATCTTCGACCGGCTGCGTGAGAACCTGGCGAAATACAAGACCATGCCGCTTCGCGAGTTGATGAACCTCTCGGCGAATGAGACGCTGAGCCGGACATTGATGACAGCGGTGACGACGCTGATCGCACTTGTGGTGCTGCTGGTCTTTGGTGGCGATGTGATCCGTGGCTTTGTGTTTGCTATGGTTTTCGGCGTGATCGTTGGCACATGGTCCACGCTTTATGTCGCCAAGAACATCGTGCTGTTTTTGGGGCTGAACCGCAGCGACAAGCCCAAGCGCAAACCTGACCACGAGTTTGCCAATATAGACGCGTGAAGCTTTGGACACACCGGTCATCGCGCCGGTGTGTTCTTTTTCCCATAGGCCGAAATCTCTTTCGGTGGGGCTTGAAGGCCAACCACGGGATACCAATCTCGCAGTCACGGGCCGGGCCCCTCTGACGATGGTCAACCATCGTGATGTCGGACCGTAACAAGTGCGCTTGTGACTTGCCCGGATCGGATCCTCCCTCTGAACGGGCATGTTCAAAGCGCGTCACAACGCTCATGAGGGTCCTGCATTGGAAATCCTGTTCCTGCTCTTTCTGGGCAAGCCGCTATGGATGTGGCTTGTCTTCCTGACCATCGTCATTGCCCTGCTGGTCTTTGACCTTGGCGTTCTGCACAAGGACGATCACGAGATCGGTGTTGCCGAAAGTCTCAAGCTCTCTGCGATGTATATCACTTTAGGTCTTTGCTTTTCAGGCTTCATCTTGTGGCAGATGGATGCGACCGCCACGGCGCAATATCTGACCGCCTTCGTGGTGGAAAAATCCTTGGCGATGGACAATATCTTCGTCATCGCGCTTATCTTCGGCTTCTTCGCGATCCCGCGCGAGTATCAGCACCGGGTCCTATTCTGGGGTATTCTGGGCGTGATCGTGTTGCGCGGCATCATGATCGGCCTTGGGGCCACGATCGTGGATCAGTATCACTGGGTCCTCTATATCTTCGCGGCCTTCCTGATCTTCACCGGGATCAAGATGCTGTTTGTTGCCGACAAAGAGCACAAGATCGAGGAGAACGGACTGCTCCGTTTCCTCAAGCGGCGCATGCATGTGACCGAGCAGTTGCACGGCCACAGCTTCTTTGTCCGCAAGCCGCATCCTGAGACCGGCCGCGTCGTGCGCTATGCCACGCCGCTCTTTCTGGCGCTGATCATGATCGAGATTGCGGATCTGGTCTTTGCCGTGGACTCCGTGCCGGCCGTGTTCACGATCACGACCGACCCCTATATCGTCTACACTTCAAACATCTTTGCCATCCTTGGCCTGCGCGCACTCTATTTCGCACTCGCCGCGATCCTGCACCGGTTCGCCTATCTGAAATATGCGCTGTCTATCCTGCTGGTGTTCATCGGTTCCAAGATATTCATCGCGGATCTGATGGGATGGGAGAAATTCCCGCCTGCATGGTCATTGGGCATCACCTTCGCCATTCTTGGCGCTGGTGTGGTGTTCTCGCTCTGGAAGACGGGCACACCCAAGGGCCACCCGGTGGCGGTCACCGCAACGGAGAACCCGCCGCGCATCTGACAGGCGCCGCCGCGTATCGTGACAATGAGGGGGCGCAATTCAGTTGCGCCCCTTTTACATGTTTCAGCGATGGGTCAGCCCTGTAGCATCAGCGCAACCAGTGCCAAGCCGCCCACAATGATGCGCCACCACCCAAACAGGGCATAGCCATAGCGCGACACATAGCCCAGCAATCCGCGCACGACGAACACTGCCACCACGAAGGCCGCTACGAACCCAACTGCGATCTCGGTCATCGATCCGCTATCCAGAACGGCGCGGTTCTGCCACAGGTCATAGGCGAAGGCACCAGCCATCGTGGGCATCGACAGGAAGAACGAAAACTCGGCCGCTGCGCGCTTGCTGGTCCCCAGCGTCAGGGCCCCAACGATGGTCGCGCCAGACCGTGACACGCCGGGGACCATAGCAAGGCATTGAAACAGTCCGATTTTCAGCGCCACGCTCAGCGGCAGACGCATCGCGTCGTCAAAGCGCGGCGCAAAGGCAATCCGGTCCACGACCAGCAGGACAACGCCCCCAAGGATCAACATGATTGCAATCAATTTTGGGCTTTCGAACAGGATGGTCTTGATAAAGTCATGCGCCAGAACACCAATACCCACGGCAGGTAGAAAGGCGATCAAGATTGACAGGATCGTGCGGCGCGCCTGCGGATCACGCGGCGCGGCTGCAAAAAGCGTCCAAAGCTGCGCGGCATAGACCAGCATCACCGCCAGCACCGCGCCCAACTGGATCACAACCTCAAAGGTTTTGCCCGCGCTTTCGAACCCCATGAAATGTCCCGCCAGTAGAATATGACCGGTGGACGAGACAGGGATGAACTCGGTGAGCCCTTCAAGCACGCCCAGGACAAGAGCCGCGATCAGAGTCTCCGGCATGAGGGTCACCTTTCGAGATGCTGATGGATTGGCAGAGTTGCCAAGGTGGCGGATAAGTGATCATGGGGCTGCCGACCACGGATATACCCCGGGCCCCTATGCGAACGCGTTCATCAGCAAGAAGAGGCTCGATTTGATGACCGCGTAGACCACCCCTCCAGCCACCACAATTGCAATCAACCCTACGAATACCCCCAGAACAACCCAGAGCCCGTCCCGTTCGAGGATCCCAAGTGCAATGAGGCACATGGCAACTGATGGGGTCATATTGCCGAAGGGGATCGGGAGAGACAAAACGATAGCGAGCACAAGGAAAAGAACACCGAGGACATGTTCTGCCCGGTGGCTGACAAACAGCGCCCAGCGTGGCCGCAGCAGTCGTTCCGCCCGCGCCAAAAGGGGCGCAAGACGCGCGATGAACTGTGCGAACCTGTCTCGCGGCACGGATCTGTCGGCGATCATGCGTGGCAACCATGGAATGCGGCCCATGATCATCTGTATTGAGAGATAGATCAGTGGCACTCCCAGCACGCCTGCCAATCCTGGTGGAGACGGCAGAATATTCGGAAACGCGAAAATCAGGATCAGGGCGGCACGACCCCGTCCGCCCAGCGTCGCAATCAGATCATTGACGGCCACCACGTCACGCGAGGTATCCTCACTGATTTCGGTCAAAATCTGAGATAGCGTTTTCTTGGGAACGCGCCTTTCCGCCACATCATCGGTTTCGTCGTGGCGCTCTAATTCAGTAACGCCTACGCCCGCTTCAGTGCCGCCCTCCAATTTGGAGGTCTCGAAGTTCGTCATTTTGTCGGTTTCCATGGAATGATATCTATCGATGGCGCAATGGCTGGACCTCTTTGCAAGGCCATGTCCGGTCCGAGAGATACAGAAGGGTCAAAGCTGAGCGCTTTGCTCTTGGAAGCTGCACCCCTTGTCACCAGAGCTCATCTGCTTCCATCCCCGGCAACAGTTTCGCTGGCCAGATCAACACCAGTGTCTTCTTCAAATTCCTCGTCGTCGAAATAGCCTTCCGCGCGCAGCTTCTCTTCGCGCTTGGTCTCGACCCGGCGGACGAGGAAGATCGAAATCTCATAGAGCCCATAGATCACCGAGAAGAGAATGATCTGACTGACCACGTCGGGGGGCGTCACAAGCGCCGCCACGATCAGGATCCCGACCACCGCATACTTCCGCACATTCGCCAGCCCTTCGGAGCTGACGATGCCCGCTTGACCCAACAGCGTCAGAAGGACTGGCAACTGAAAACATAGACCGAAGGCCACGATGAACGTGATCGTCAGGCTGAGGTATTCCTGCGCCGAACCCTGGAAGGCGATACCTGCCACTGCGCTCTCCTCGGTCGCGCCTTCGCCCAGGAGGCTGCCGGGTTGCTGAAAGCCAAGGAAGAAGTCAAAGGCAAGCGGAGTGATGGCGTAATAGGCAAAGGCCGCGCCCAGAAAAAACATGAATGGCGAGGCCACGAGAAAGGGTAGGAAGGCGCCCTTCTCGGACTTGTAAAGACCCGGTGCGACAAAGCGCCAGAGCTGGAACCCGATATAGGGGAAGGACAGCATCAACCCGCCCAACAGCGAGATCGAAACCGCGACGAAGAAACCTTCCTGCAGGCGGATCAGGATCAGACCGCAATCCTCATGCCCGCGCTGCTCCATCGCGGAACAGAGTGGTTCGGTCAGAAAATTGAAGATCGGGTTCCAAACTGAAAAGCAGATCACCATCCCGATGACAAAGGCTACCACAGAGTGGATTAACCGTGTGCGCAGCTCTGCCAAATGCTCGATCAGGGGAGCACTGCTGTCGTCGATCTCGTCTTGTTTTGTCACGATCTATCCTGGCAACGTTCAAGCCACTGTCATTGGCCTGGAAACGAGAAAATTGGCTGAAGAACAGCCGCGATTGCCAAACGGAAGCTATGGAACTGACCTGTTCCCCAGCGAGGCTTCTCGATCTGCTTTCGAAACTGATGCAGACAGTTGAGCCGAGCTCGCTTGGGCATCAGCTTCGCGAAGAACCGCTTTCACAAGAGCGAGGAAAATCATGAAACTCGCGCCCAGCACAAACAAGGCTATGAAATCTAACCCTGCTGAGCGCATTGCCGACAAGCTGAAACCATTACCCAGATCGTCCTGCAAACCCATCAAGCTGGCCGCGAGTGCCAAGGGGAAGAAACCGGATAGAAGGGAAATCAATAGCATATCCACTACTTCTCCGCGAAACCAACTTCCCGGCTTGGAGAATACTCTGCTGCAGTAGATCGCGCTAACAGCACCGAGGCAGATAATGCTCGCTATGATTGCTGTGAGATATGGCATCGTCGGGATCTTTCTAAAGTTGTGCGAGCGGCCGTGCGCGTTCGCATGGTTGTTTTGATGTTGAAAGAAGAAGTTCAGAGCTGTGGGATGCCATGAGTGTCAAACAGGCAAAGGCGTCGTGATGAGGGACGGTCAAGGGGGCAGCCAAGTGGTCGCATTGACTACGAAGCGCCCAAGAACCAGTTGCATCCAAGCAAGCCGGTTGTAGTGTCTCACGATTGAACAAACTTCCACAGAAGCGCAATTAGTTCAAACCTTTGAGCCCGACGATCGCGGGCAGACACAGTATGCCATCAGCGGTCAGATGGATCTGCTGGGTGACAGCACTTGCGCCCAGTCCGCCGCGGATTGCGTGGATATCGGCATGCGCAACGAGCTCTTCAATCCATCGCTGCAAGTTTATTTTTTTGCTGAATGCTGTGCGCTGGAGGGGGCACTCGAACGCTTCGCTATATAGCAGTATCCGACCGCCTGGATGCCTGTCTGTAACAGTGAGGCTTTCATACAGGATCGGCCCTGAGCGGCCATTCGCCTGTCCTGCGGATGCCGCATTGCGGCTTTCGCATTTCTGCCATTCGTTCATCCCGCAGCATTCTCGATGGGAGGATGACGGCAGAGCGGACATAGCAGTCAGCGGTCGACCGCAAGTCTTGCAGCGGCGAACTTCGCCCCCCCCCTTGGTCCGGTGCGTAGGTGAAATCGACTATGGTTGTCGGATCGGGAAGATCGAGAAAGTGATAGACGGCGTTCACACTGAAGGGTCCGCTATCGGTGTGGCCGATGTCGCGTCCTGCATCCTTATGACGCCCGACATGAGACCGAGCGCATATCCGCATCCGATCCAAGGACGTCCGGGAATGGCGCCGCCCAGGGATCGTCTGACCAGCACGTCGTCCACTGTTTTTGGACCTGTCACGGTTTGATGCCGCTCCTTTGATAGCATTTACTGCAACAAAGGAGACGAACTATGGGCACAGGAAGAACGGATGAATTCCGCAAGGATGCAGTGCGAATTGCGCTGACCAGCGGGCTAACAAGGCTTCCACGCCTTCCGCTGCGTGTTCGGTGATGTCCTTGTCAGGGGTCAACTGAGCGATGGTCACCCCGTCATGCCCCTTGATACGGTCCATGAAGGCGGAGTGTCTCGCGTCGCCGGATTTTCTGCCTGAGCCTGTGTTGATGATAACGAGGATCTTGTTCGACCGCGATGTGACGGAGTTGGTTTGCGCGTTCACAACTTGGCTCTTTCATTTTTGTTCATGGCTTTGAGTTCAACGCGCGTGCTGGTTATTGGTTGCCTTTCAGAGGCAAAGACATTGCGATTGCGAGTGTCCGCATGCACCTGACAGCTGAATCAAAAAAATCATCGAAGAATGGTCTCACACCACGCCCACCATCCGTGGTGGCCAACAAGATGACTTTCTCTTCCCTTTGATGTCGAGAAAGCACTTGTGCTGCTGGTAAGCCTTTCTAAACCAATTAAAAAGCTTGTCGCAGTTTAAGCCTTTTGCACAATCTTGCCTTCTGTGTTTAGGGGGGTGTTGCTGCGCTGGGAAAGCTGATCGCAACGCGAAGACCAGGCCCCGCGTCACACAATTTCAGAAATGCGCCGTGCACCCTCGCAATGCTTGCAACCAGGCTCAATCCAAGACCGTTACCCGGCGTTTTGCGGCTGCGGTCGAGTCGATAGAGCCGGCGCAGAACCTTTTCCCTTTCGCTTTCGGGAATTCCAGGGCCAGAATCGGTGACAGAAAGCTCCAGATGATCCTGTGTTTGGGACAAAGCAACGGTGATCTGGATGTCAGGTCCTGTGTGATTTATTGAATTCTCAATCAGGTTCGCAAGGATCTGCCCAATTAGGTTTCGATCGCCCATCACGGGTCTAACAGGCTCGTCGGGAAGAACGCAGATTAGTGATTGTCCATTTTCTGCCGCCGAAGGCTCGTATACGTCACACATCGTCTCACAAAGGGCACCCAAATCTACAGCACCAAACCGCTCTCGTGGAGAGCCGCTTTCGATCTGTGCAAGCTGCAACAGCGAGTGAAAGATCGAAACGATCCTATCCATTTCCAGCAGTGCACTATCAAGTTGCATGCGGCCAGAAATAGTCAGGTCATTGCTTTTACTCAGTTCTTCAAGATGGACCGCAACGCGCTGGATCGGAGTTTTGAGATCATGCGCGATGTCGGACGACACTTGCCGTAAGCTTTCAACAGTCTCTTCTTGCGAACGGGCCATCTTGTCGACCTTGCCCGCAATACTGGCAAGATCGTCCGACCAACCTTTCACGTTCCCCACGCGGGCTTGCAGTTTCCCTGATGTGAGTTGTTCTAAAGTCCCGTTGATAGCATTTACATGGCGCGCACCGCGTTGAGCCAACACAATTCCGCCGGACAGCGCGATCAAGATAGTCGGAACCAGCGAGAGACCCAAGATGTTCATGAAAACGTCGCGCAACGCGTCGATTTGGGCCCGACTGCGCGCAATAGTAAGCTGCCCACCACGGAGGGTTGACGTTAAAGCGAGATACCGACCTGAAATCTCGGGATTGCCAGGCAGCTCAGATATAATCCGGTAGCCATCAGCATCTCGCGCAATAAAGGCATTGCCAAAATGCTGACCATTTGGTGCGAAGTAGCTCAGCACGACGCGTTCGGGGTCCGTGCTCTGTGCTTCAGCTTCGACCAATCCAGCCAGCGCTGACGTTGAAGGAGCAGCACGAAATCCCGCCATGTCTTGGGTTAGGTCGGCACGCAGGATTTGTTCAAAAGACGCTTGAGTATAAACGTAGCTGGCCCATAGCCCCAGGAGCGACACGAGAGAGAACAGGAGCACCAACACACTCGCCAACCGCAGTGGCATGGACCGAAGCAAGACAAAGCGAGGCAGTGTCATGCGTCTATCCGATACCCGGCACCGCGGACTGTTTTGATAATTTCGCCGTCGAACGGTCGGTCTACTTTTGCACGCAATCGGCTGATATGAGTTTCGACTACATTGGTGCCCGGATCAAACGAGATATCCCAGATCGATTCCAGCAGCATGGTCCGCGTCTGGACCCGCCCCTTTCGTCGGATCAGGAATTCCAGAATGGCGAACTCGCGCGGCAGAAGGTCGATCTCCTGTCCTTCTCGAGTCACCTTGCGAGCGATAAGATCCATCTCAAGCGGTCCGGCGCGCAACACGGTGTCCTGCTCTACCGCCGGCGGACGGCGAGCCAGGGCCGTAACCCGTGCCGACAATTCGCCAAAGGCAAAGGGCTTCACAAGATAGTCGTCACCACCTGCGTTCAGCCCGTTGATCCGATCTTCAACACTACCGAGGGAGGTCAGGAACAGCACGGGAGTGCAGTTGCCCGCTGCGCGGAGGGTCTTTACCAGCGTCATTCCTTCTATCTCCGGCAACATACGGTCTATGATGAGCACATCGTATTTGCGGGTTGTAGCCTGGACCAGAGCCTCGCGCCCGTCGGCGACCAAATCAACGCTCTGCCCTTCTTCGCGCAAGCCACGCGCGATGTAGGCGCCTGTCGTTTCATCGTCTTCGACCACAAGCAGCTTCATCTCATCCCCACTGCATCATTCGATGCCATTTCTATTCCATGGTCTTTAGATCAACACTCATTGGTCCAAGAGCAAGTCCTTCGGGCATGTTAAAATATTTGTATAGGTTGCCACATCTGGGTGTGAAACACGCGTCGCATATGGATGTCGTTGCATACAAAACAATGGAGAGTTCAACGATGACATCCACCCCCCTTTACCGCCGTTTCGTAAGCTCAGCTGCACTCATTGCCATGCTGAGCGCGACAGGCGTCAACCTTTCTAACGTCACTCCGGCTCTGGCGGTGCCGGCCGGAGGCTATGCGGATCTGGTAGAGACAGTTGCACCTGCTGTCGTCTTTATCGAGGTCACCGCAAAGGCTCAGCCGATTAACTTGTCTGACCAATTGCCCCAAGGTATTCCTGACGCGCTTCGACGTCAGTTTGAGCAGATGATGCCGCCGGGGCAATCGCAGCCGCCGCGTCAAGGTCTCGGATCGGGGTTCATTATATCCGAAGACGGTAAGGTTGTGACAAACAACCATGTCGTCGAAGGGGCTGACACTGTGTCAGTCAAGTTGGCGGACGGCCGCACCTTTGATGCGGATGTAATCGGTAGCGACCCTTTGACTGATGTCGCGTTGCTTCAGCTGAAAACCGAAGAAAAACTGCCGTTCGTTGTTTTCGGCAATTCTGACGCGATGCGGGCCGGCGATGAAGTCGTTGCCGTGGGCAACCCCTTCGGATTAGGCGGCACAGTTACATCTGGCATCATCTCCGCTCTGTCGCGCAACATCAACTCGGGCCCGTATGACGATTACATCCAAACGGATGCTGCTATTAACCGAGGTAATTCGGGTGGGCCGCTGTTTAATAACGCGGGAGAGGTGATTGGCATGAACACCGCCATCTACTCGCCGGACGGCGGGTCAGTCGGTATCGGGTTCGCTGTGCCTTCGGAGTTGGTGCAGCGTATCGTAACCGATCTATCAGATGACGGCATGATCACACGCGGCTGGCTTGGTGTTCAGATCAAACCCATGCCGGAGGAAATCGCCCAAGTGCTTGGTTTCGATCAACCCAAGGGCGCCATCATTGAAAAGGTCAACGCAGAAGGCCCTGCCGAGGCAGCAGGATTGGAGCAGGGAGATATCATCTTATCCTTCAATGAAATTGAGATTTCAGACCTTCGAGATCTCACAAGTGCTGTGGCGGCAGCAAATCCTGAAGCGGTTGTGCCTGTTCGGATATTTCGCAAAGGGTCTGAAAAGCTTGTTAACGTGACAGTTGGAACGATGCCGAAACAGGACGCCTGAGCTCGTCCGAAAGTGAGCTAAATGCTTTCATGTTTCCAACGGCACAAACTGACCGACATTGCCGAACCTAAGTCGATCGCACGCCCATGGCCGGGGCGATACCGCTGAAGAGGGCAGCATTGCTGCCCTCTTCATAGGCGAGCACGACTGGTTCTGTAGGAACCGCGACAGAAGAGTATCTCCGTGACCCTGCAATCAAACGGCGACCATAGTGAGTTGAAGCAAGCCTACTCAACTGCAAGCAGCCATTCGCGCGCTAAGTGACGAATGGCTGCGATAAGTCGCTTCCGGGGGCGACGACCCGATCAACCTGTTCGACCCAATCCCGACCTTCACCTGCTCAAAGCCGAGGGTCGGCTTTTGTGAAGAAATTGAGCCATCTGATCCAGTTTGTTGTTTCCACCTGACATGATGAAGTCGACCCTCCGATGTAATGGGTCAGTTCCGCCAGAATGCCGGTGTGAACAAAACAAAAACCGACAGGATCTCAAGTCTTCCGGCCAACATACCAAAAATCAGCATCCACTTGGCTGCAGTGGGAAATGCGTTAAAGGCGCCTGTGGGGCCAACTTCAGGTCCGAAGGCGGGGCCGACATTGGCAATGGCGGTCCATGCTGCCGAGAGTGAGGTTCTGAACTCCAATCCAGTCAGGGCAAGTCCGACGATCAGTAAACCGAATGACAGGATGAACAGGGAAAAGAATGCAATGACCGAGGACATTACGTCTTCGTTGATCCTCTGGCCGCCCAGTTTAGGGATGACAACTGAATTGGGTGAACTGGACTTTTTGATCTGGGACTTGATGGCTTCAAGAGCGACGAGCCATCGAAAGACCTTGATGGAACACCCTGTCGATGCCGTGCAGCCCCCGATCAGTCCGACTGCGAAGATCACCAGAAGCGGGAACGACCCCCATGACACGACATCGGCACTGCCATAGCCTGTGCCGGAGAAGAGCGTGACGATGTTGAAGGTCGTCTCTCTGATGTTCACGTCCAGCTCTGCGGTGCTTGTCCACATCCGATAAAAAATCACCAATGCGATCGCATAGGCCAGCCACCGGAGATAGGCCCGCGCCTGAACGTCATTCAACAATGGGCTGGCGTTGCCACGCGACAACTGGATGAAGCGGATGAAGGGCATACTGGCAAGGATCATGAATACCGACGAGACATATTCAAGCGGTCCCGAAAAGGCGGCAAAGGAACGGTCCGTGGTGGAAAATCCGCCCGTAGACAGGGTGGTCATGGCATGAACCGTCGCCTCGAAGGGCGTCATGCCGAACACGATATAGGCAAAGGTGCAGGCGAAGGTCAGGCCGATGTAAACCGTTAACAGTGACTTCGATATGTCCAGCGTCCGTGGCAAGACCTTTCCCAGCGTGTCGAAACCCTCGGTCTGGAAAAACTGCATGCCCCCGGAGCGCATGATCGGCAAAAAGACCAGGGCGACGATGACAATGCCGAGACCACCCAGCCATTGAAGTATCCCACGCCAGAGAAGTGTCCCTTTGGGCATGTCGTCAAGACCCACGAACATGGTCGAACCTGTCGTTGTCATTCCTGAAACAGCTTCAAAATATGCGTTTGTGAAAGATGCTTCGGGTGCGCCGACCATAAAGGGTAGGCTTCCGATCAATGGCAGCACTATCCACGTGGCTGTCGTCAGGAAAAACGCATCCTTGATAGAGATCCGGTCAATCTTCGCATTTGTTGTTGCAAGAACGACCAACACACCGAGTGTGATGGTGAGCAAGGCTATTTCACCAAATACCGCCCAGCTTTGACTTCCAGAGGTATAGTCGAGCAAAGCGCAGGGAAGCATCGCCAACCCCATGGCCATCATCAGAAAGGAGATGATCCTCGCAATCGGACGCAACTCCAACTCTGCCATCTACTTCATCCCGTGATGTGCGGGTAGAGCGGGAGCCATCTGACTTTCCAAGCCGCAAGAGAACCGTTTTTCCAACACTGGGTCACGCATTGTAGAAAGGTATCCCACCCCGTCTGCGGCAAAGATGTGACGCAAGCTCCCACCGTAGCGCCCGAACTTAGCACGGAGTGCTCGGATGAAAACCCGCATGTATACGCTGTCCTTTGCATGGGTCTGGATCCAGATATGTTCCAGCGCCATGACGTGCGTAACCAACCGCCCTACGTTCGAGGAAAGAAGCCAGAAAAAGAGATGGATTGCAATCATAACGGACAAAAAACAGTCATTCGCTCAGCTTGCAGCGAATGGCGACTCTCCGTCCTTCCTTCTGTCAGCTCCAAAGTTTCAGGAATTCTCGCTCGGCCTCGGAAGCTCGTTCATCCAGAATTTTTGCGACCGTTGCCACGCGGACAAGCTTGACTGACTTTTGTTTTCCGTCGGAGGTAAAATAGGGGAGGCGGATATCACCGGCGTCGATCTTCTCTTTCATCGTCTTCTCGGTATGCCCCCACAGGCTTCCCGCTTCCTCAAGAGGTATGAATGGTCGATTGTCATAGTGTTTCATCAGCAGTTCCAACGTGTCCATTTGAGCCTCCATGTCCGGGATGCTCAAGACATGGGTTCATCCTTTTTTGGGGAGAAACCAGACGTGACCAGAATCTTTAACTTCTCTTATGTTCTTGCTCCTCGGTCGCCCATTTCGTCCATGGCCACTCTGCAAACTTGTCGCCCTCTTGCTCGACATGCTCATAGCGAAACAGGCATCCCCCGTTCTTGTGGCCTGAATGCTTCGCTACGAAAACTGCCGGTGTTCCCATCTCGAAGAGCCTCGAGATGCCTTCGTGACGAAGGTCATGAAAGCGGAGATCAGAAATGTTCAGCCGATCACGGTGGCGACGCCAAGCCGCTCCGACGGAATCCGCCTTGAAAGGAAAAATGAATTCACCCTCCCTGGGCATCGCCAAAATGATCGCCAGTGCTTCGTCCGTCAGGTTGCACAAGACGTCATTGCCCTTTTTCTTTCTTGGATGCTTCATGTTTCGGACCAGGATTTTTTTCTGATCCACGTGAAGGTCTTCCCAGCGGAGTCGGCAGATTTCGCCGAGGCGCCGGCAACTGAAAATCGCGAAGACAACGATTATTGCAAGAGGGATCTTCTGACGTTTGTTTTCTTTCACAGCTTTAAGAATCTTGTTCAATTCCTCGATGCTGGGACGTCGAGTCCGCTCTTCAGAGCGAGCAAGTATCTCATCTTCCCACATGAGAACCATCGCCTGCCTCAAAGCCGCCACTGGAACCGAGAACTTGCGTCGCGACGCCCAGTCCAACGTGCTCACCAGGATCGTAAGATAGCCGGCGACTGTTTGTGGTTGCCGCTCTTCACCAAGCATGTCATCGGCGAGGTCAGTTAGATCACCGAGTGTCAAGTCGGACAGCTTCTTCCGCCCGAAGGCACTTTCTTTCAACCACGTGAGTTGCTGTTTCGCTGATTTCTTTAGGCTCTGGTGAGTGGCCAGCCGAGCGTTGATCGCATCAGCGACTGTATCGCCACTTCGTGACACCGCCTCAACACCATCAAGTTCGATCTCTGCGAGCTTCCTAATCTTCCATTTCCTTGCCATTGCGAGCTTTGAAAATGTCTTGGTGAAGCTGATGGTGCTCCCCCTGATGGACTTTCGGATCTGCACGCGATAGGACCGCCCACCATTCTCCCCGGGGATCTCTTGTATGTTCGGTTCAACGCTGCGAGAAGCTGCGCCTTTTTTGCGGCGACCATCGGAACATTCTTCGGAGCCGGCGCCTGTCGCAGGTTTCTTGGAGGCGCCTGGGGGGGAGGCAGCATCTCGGACCAACTCAGTGATCGGTTGTTTCGAGGAAATGACTGCAGCGGCACCGGGAAAGGTAATGATGTTGGAGGACATGGTCTTGCTTTCTGTCTTGGCTTCAGGAGGAATGTTGGTCTTGTTTCAGAGCCTCGGAAATCGAGGGGCGCCTACTGGGCCGGAGGACCTCTCGATCGGGCTGGTGATCCGCCATGCGAGTTGCTACGCCGTAGCAACTCCTGTCGCGGAACCAGGCAAAAGTCGGCAAAACCCTCCAAAACAGGGTTGTCTCTATGGTCTCTTATTTGCGAGATTTTGATGAAAAAATGTTCAAAAACAAAGTTTTGCGACGTGGCTCGCCTGTCGGTTGCACCCATGATGGACTGGACGGACCGGCATTGCCGTTATCTGCATCGCCTGCTGTCGCGCAATGCCTTGCTTTACACCGAGATGGTTACATCTCCCGCGCTTGTGCGTGGCGGGGCACTGCATTTGCTGGATCACCATCCGGCAGAACATCCTGTCGCCTTGCAACTGGGCGGCTCGGACCCCGAAGAGTTGGCGCAGGCGGCACGGCTGGGGGTGGCCGCCGGTTATGACGAGATCAACCTGAACGTGGGTTGCCCCTCGGACCGTGTGCAATCGGGCACGTTTGGCGCTGTGCTGATGAGACAGCCGGCACTGGTGGCAGAATGCGTGGCGGCGATGCGCGCGGCGGTGGATGTCGAGGTGACCGTGAAATGCCGCATCGGCGTGGATGAGCAGAACCCCGAGGAGGTGCTGCCCGAATTCCTGTCCCGCGTGGGGGCGGCTGGCTGCGGACGTTTCATCATCCACGCGCGCAAGGCGTGGTTGCAGGGGCTCAGCCCCAAGGAGAACCGCGAGATCCCACCGTTGGATCATGATCTGGTGCTGCGGATGAAGGGTATGTTCGGCGGATTGCATCTGTCGATCAATGGCGGGATCACCGATCTGGAACAGGCGCGGCATTTTCTGGATGCGGGGCTGGACGGGGTGATGGTTGGCCGCGCCGCCTATCACCAGCCCGCCGATATCCTGTGCCAGGCAGATCGGCTGATCTGGGGGCAGGGCGCGGACAGTGACCCCGTGGATGTGGTGGGCCGCATGCAGGATTACATCACGGAACATCTGGCACAGGGCGGCCGACTGCATCAGGTCACACGGCACATGTTGGGCCTGTTTGCGGGCACACCCGGCGCGCGGCAGTGGCGGCGTATCCTGTCCGAGGGAGCCTCCCGCGAGGGTGCGGATTTCGGTCTTGTGCGCCACGCGCTGGATGCAGTGCTGGAGGCGCGAGCGCAGGTGGTGGCCTGAGACAGGCGCTCTTTGGACGGTTTTTTTGCCATTGTCCCTGCTGGCAAAAAGCTGTCTATCTGGCCGCAATTCCCAACGAGGAGACGCGACCGTGCCCGACATGACCTTGCTGTTGCAGATGCTGGTTCTTCTGATGGCGATCGGCGCATTCGCCGGTGTGCTGGCAGGGCTTTTGGGCGTGGGCGGCGGGATCATCCTCGTCCCTGCCTTCTTCTATGCCTTTCAGACGCTGGGATATGACAGCCCGCAACTGATGCAGATCTGTCTTGCGACATCCTTGGCCACGATTATCGTGACCTCGACCCGGTCTGTGCTCAGCCACAACAAGAAAGGTGCCGTCGATTGGGAGATCCTGCGCGGCTGGGCCCCGGGCATCGTCGTGGGCGCAGTTCTGGGGGTGATGGTCGCAGCCTCGCTGCGCTCGGTCACGCTGCAAGCCGTATTCGGGATACTGGCGCTTGTGATCGGGGTCTATATGGCGACCTCGCAGGCACATTGGCGGCTGGGCGATGACATGCCGAAGGGTCTGCGCCGCATCACCCTGTCGCCAGCTCTGGGCTTTCTGTCGGTGCTGATGGGCATCGGTGGTGGAAGTTTCGGCGTGCCGGTGATGACGCTTTATGGTGTGCCCATTCACCGGGCTGTCGCCACGGCGGCAGGCTTCGGCGTGATCATCGCCGTGCCGTCTGTGATCGGCTTCCTGCTCTTTCAGGTCGATCCCGCGACACGGCCACCATTTACTATTGGTGCCGTGAATTTCGTGGCCTTCTTCATTACCATTGCGATGACCCTGATCACTGCCCCCTTGGGCGTGAAGCTGGCCCATGCGATGGACCCCAAGCCGTTGAAGCGGGTCTTTGCGGTCTTTCTGACGTTGGTTGCGCTGAACATGCTGCGCAAGGCACTGGGCTGGTAAATGGCTGATCTCGCGCAGGATGGATGGGTCACCTTTCCCACCGAGCCTGCGCTTCTGGAGTGGATCGCGGCAGCCTTGCCGCGCGCCCGTGCCGCCGTGGCGGACCCCGATCAGCGCGCCAAGGGGCTGGTCTGCGAAGGCACATGGTTCGTAGGCGTCGATGCGCTGGACAACGACCCCAAGGGCACAGTGGGCGGCGTTCCTCTACGCGGTGCGGTCCGCGAGACCGCCGACGCGCTGTTCGGGCCGTTGCCGTTGCACCGTGCACAAGTCTCTGTCATCTGGCCGGGCTATCCCCGCCCGCGCGACGACGAAAGCGAGGCGGCCTTTCGCTATCGCCAGCGACGAGACGGGGCCCATCTGGACGGGATGCTGCCCGAGGGGCCAACGCGGCGGCGGTTCTTTCGAGAGCCGCATGCCTGGATCATGGGACTCCCGTTGACGGAATGTGATGCCGGTGCAAGCCCGCTTGTGATCTGGCGGGGTAGCCATCACATCCTGCGCCATGCGTTGCTGCGCGCCTGCGACGGACATCCGCCCGAGACCTGGGGGGATCTGGATCTGACAGATGCCTATACGGCGGCGCGGGCCGAGGTTTTTGCGACCTGCGAGCGGGTCGAACTATCCGCCGCACCGGGGCAGGCCTATCTGCTGCACCGTCTTGCCTTGCATGGCGTGGCCCCTTGGATGCACGGCGTTCAAGCCCCGGCAGATGGTCGCATGATCGCTTATTTCCGGCCGATTCTGCCCGGGGGTGCGGCACAGTCCCTGATGACCGAGTGACTGGCGGCACAGCCGGATGGACATGATGCAAACTGTTCAATAATCAGAAACAGTGTGCCTAAATTTGGTGAAGTGTTCAGGATTCATGCCTGATCGAAGGCGTGGTATTCGACCGCACTTGCCTTGTCCGCCGGTCCAATTAAGCTGATGCTGGTGAGTGGTTTCAAAGTTTGGGTGGTGCCATGGTTGAACTTTTGCTCGTCATGGGCTTGATTACGGCAGGCTCGGTCTTGTCCTCGTTGTTTGACGATGACGATGACGAAAAGGCTGCCGAAGGAGAAACCCCCTCAGAGACAAGTCAGCCCGGCATCAGGCTGGAGGGTGGGACCGGCGATGATGTGCTGAACGGGCGCGTCGGCAATGATACGATGATCGGCAATCTTGGCAACGACACCTTGCAAGGTGGCGCAGGCGATGACTTGCTGTACGGGCGCGGCGGCAATGATCAGTTGGAAGGCGGCGCAGGCGATGACAGACTGTTCGGCGAGAATGGCGCGGACAGGCTGCTGGGTGGCTTGGGCAATGATTTGCTGGATGGCAGCCTTGGCAATGACACGCTCAACGGTGGCGATGGCAATGACACTTTGCGCGGAGGAATGGGTGACGACCTGATGCGCGGAGGCGAAGGCGACGATGTTCTGAACGGTGGTCCGGGCGAGGATGCCTTGTTCGGCGGTGCTGGAAATGACTTCTTGGAGGGTGGGCAGGACGATGATCTGCTGGAAGGCGGTCTGGGGCAGGATAGCCTGTTTGGTGGTGCGGGCGGAGATGTGCTGGTCGGCTATACGCAATCGGATGGTGCCTCGCTTGGAACCAACCCGGATCGTGTGTTCAGCACCTCTGACGCGGTCGATCCCGACACGCTCAATGGCGGCGATGGTGAGGATTTGCTGATCCTTGGTCGCGGCGATACGGCCTTTGGCGGCGCAGATGAGGACCGTTTTGTCGTCGGTCCTTGGATGACCGGAGCGACGGATGCCGGGGTGATCGCGGACTTCGAACCGACGGGCGAGGAGATCGTGATCGTTGTGCCCGAGAACTATGCCGGTTCGGCCACCGTTTCTATCCTGCCCGATGGACCCGACGCTCTGGTGCAAATGGATGGGCAAACCTATGCCCGTGTGACTGGTGCCGCGTCGACATTGACCGCTTCAATGGTGTCGGTCGTCTTCTCGCAGTTTGTTGTCGCAAGCTAAGCGGGCCGGATGTGCGGGCGGCGCGCTACGACTCCTGCGCCAGCCGTGCTGCGCGTCCCCCGCGGCGCTGTTTCAGGCGCGGGGCACGCGCGGGCAGGTCTTCCATCACCGCGCGGCGGGCGGCGGGGGACATGCGAGACCAAGCCGTGATCTCGTCAATGCTGCGCAGGCAGCCGGTGCAGAGACGCTCTGCCGGATGGATCACGCAGATCTTGATGCAGGGGCTCTCGATCTCGTCGCGTTTCCAGACATCATCCATTGGCTTGCACCTTCAAATGCGCCAGCCGGTCCAGCGCCCCTTGCAGGATATAGGACGCGGCCACGTGGTCGATCACCTCGGCGCGACGTTTTCGCGATGTATCCGCCTCCAGAAGCGCGCGTTCGGCCGCGACGGTGGACAGGCGTTCATCCCAATAGCCGATGGGCAGCTCGGTCAGACGGGACAGGTTGCGGGCAAAGGCGCGCGTTTTCTGGCAGCGCGGCCCTTCGGACCCGTCCATATTGCGCGGCAGTCCAAGAATGATCCCGCCGATCTCGCGCGCGGTCAGAACGGCAAGCAACCGTGCAGCATCGGTTGTGAACTTGTCGCGCCGGATCGTTTCCAGCGGCGTGGCCACCGACAGCATCCGGTCCGACACGGCAATTCCGATCGTCTTTTCGCCAAAATCCAGACCCGCAAGCGCACGATGCGCGGGCAGGGCGGCGGCGAATTCCTCGATCGTTTCGCAGATCATTCGGTCAGCCCTGCGCGACGTGCGGCCTCATTCACCTCGGCCAGACCTTCTGGGCTGTCCCAGAAGATGCTCTGCGACTCCTCCCATATCAGACGTGCCTGACGCTCGTCGCCCAGCACACCCAACGCACCGATCAGACGGGCCCATTCGCTGGCGTTGCCACCTTCCAGCGCCAGACGGTCGGACAGGCTTTGCACCATGGTGCGGATCATCTCCATCCGTTCCTCGGCGCTCATGCCTTCGGCGTTCTGGATATCCTCGGCCGACGGGCCGCGCTCTGCCACAGCAGGGGCGTCGCCTTCGGGCGGCAGTGTGAAATTGCGCACACCGGCGCGGAAGGCCATATCCTCGATCTGTGCGCGGATCGCCAGAACATAGGGCGCATCGGCAGGGCCATCCTGCAAGGCCGCTTCCCATGTCCGAAAGGCCACGTCGGGACGCCCGGTCTGGGCCTGCAGCAGCCCGACATAATAGCGCGCGGGGCCGTTCTGCGGATCACGGGTAAGGGCCGCACGCAGCGCCGCCTCGGCTTCGGGCGAGACATAGCCGCCCGCGGCCAGGATCATCATGTCGGCGTAATCGACATAATCCTCGGCTGTGGCCTGGTCCCCCTTGATCGACAAGACGCGGGCCTGTGCCTTGTGGGCGGCGGCGAAATTGCCCAGAGCCGCCTCGTTCCGCGCCAGCAGGACAGCGCCTTGCAGATCGCGGGGACGTTCGGCCACGGCAGTGCGCAACTGCTCCATCAGGCGGATGAAATCGGGCGAGGGGGCCTGCACGGTCGCACCCGCCGGAACCTTGGCTTCCGCCTCGGCCTGGCTGATGCGGTTCTCCCGCGCGTCCTGCGCCGCATCGATACGGCTGGCAAGGCTCATGTCGGGGTAGCCGGGCGCACCAAGCTGCATGTAGACCCAGATCGACCCGCCCATCATCACCAGCAGCGACAGGGCGGCCGCCGTCATGGCCAGCGATTTGGGTTGGGCACCCTCTTGCAACCCTTTTTGCAACTGGGCATCGGCGGCAAGGATGCGGCGCGACACTTCGGCCCGGATACGCTCGGCATCGTCGGGGCCGATCACGCCGCGCGCCAGATCGCGCTCCACCTCTTTCAACTGATCGCGATAGACGCGCAGGTCATAGGCGGCGGGTGGTTCGTCCCCTGTGCGTCCGCGCAGGATGGCCAAGGCAAGCAATGCTGCGATGGCGAAAGCCAGTGCCGAAATGATAAGCCAGAAACTCATACGTCCTCCTTGGTGCTGGCTTTCATGTATAGGTGCGACTGCCCTGAAAAAAGAGCAAACTGTCGCATAGGTCCACCATGTCGCAACCATGCGCCATTGTGACGTTCTCAAACGGGGGTGAAACCGGCGTCGGGTCCAGATATCACCGCAGGACAAGCCGAACCGGATTCGAAGGATCAGTGCGCCGATGAAACGCTATTCCGTCTTTGCCATCGCCCGCGAGGCCATGCGCCAGCATACAGGCTGGACCCGTGCATGGCGCGATGCCGCGCCCAAGAAGAAATATGATGTGATCATTGTGGGCGCTGGCGGGCATGGGCTGGCCACGGCTTACTATCTTGGCAAGAATTACGGGATCACCAATGTCGCCATCCTTGAAAAAGGCTGGCTGGGGGGCGGCAATACGGGGCGGAATACCACGATCATCCGCTCGAACTATCTGCAAGACCCGTCCGCCGCGATCTATGAAAAGGCGCGCAGCCTGTATGAGACGATGTCGCAGGACCTGAACTACAACGTGATGTTCAGCCCGCGTGGCGTGATGATGCTGGCGCAGACCCAGCATGAGGTGCGGGGCTATCAGCGCACCGCCCATGCCAATGCGCTGCAAGGCGTGAAAACCGAGTTCATCAGCCCGGCGAAGGTCAAGGAACTGGTGCCGATCATCAATCTGGACGGGCCACGCTATCCTGTTCTGGGCGCACTCTGGCAGGCGCGCGGCGGCACGGCGCGGCATGATGCGGTGGCCTGGGGCTATGCGCGGGCCTGTTCCGACATGGGCATGGACGTGATCCAGCAATGCGAGGTGACAGCCGTGCGCCGCGAGGGGGGGCGGGTCGTTGGCGTCGATACCAGTCGCGGGTCGATTGATTGCGACAAGCTGGGCATCGTCGTGGCAGGCAATTCTTCCGTTCTGGCGGATATGGCGGGCTTCCGTCTGCCGATTGAATCACTCGCGCTGCAGGCGCTGGTGTCCGAGCCGATCAAGCCCTGCATGGATGTGGTTGTGATGGCCAATACCGTGCATGGCTATATGAGTCAGTCCGACAAGGGCGAGATGGTGATCGGTGGCGGCACCGACGGCTACAACAACTACACCCAGCGCGGCAGTTTCCACCATATCGAGGAAACGGTCCGCGCCCTGATCGAAACCTTCCCGATGATTTCCCGCCTCAAGATGCTGCGGCAATGGGGCGGCATCGTGGACATGACCGGCGACCGCTCGCCCATCCTGTCGAAAACGCCGGTGGAGGGCGTTTTCGTCAACTGCGGTTGGGGGACCGGCGGGTTCAAGGCGATCCCCGGATCAGGCTGGGCCATGGCCGAGCTGATGGCCAAGGGCCATTCGCCGCTGACGCAGGAATTCTCGATGTTCCGCTTCCGTGAGGGGAAATTCATTGATGAATCCGTGGCAGCAGGGGTGGCGCATTGATGGCCGCCCTGATCCAGACTGATTGCACAATCTTCGCCGATACGATGACCGGAGGCATCTCATGCTGACCCTTCAATGCCCCTATTGCGGTGTGCAAGCCGATGAAACCGAACTCTCTGCCGGGGGGGAGGCGCATCTGAAACGCTACGGGCCGGGGTCGGAGGATGAATCCTTCGAGAATTACCTGTTCATGCGCGAAAACCCCAAGGGCGTGCATTTCGAGCGCTGGCGGCACAGCTATGGCTGCGGCAAGTGGTTTCTGGCCGCGCGCTGCACCATGACGCTTGAGGTGTTCGGCACCTACAAGGCCCAGACCACCCAGCCCCCGCAAGAGATCAAGGACAAGATCAGCGCCAAACGGCCCGGCTGGTCATGGAGAGAGTTTCAATGAGCACGCGTCTTGCAACAGGTGGCCGCTTCCTGAACCGGGGCAAGCAGGTCACGTTCCGGTTCAACGGCAAGTATCTCAAAGGGTTTGAGGGCGATACGCTGGCCTCGGCGCTGCTGGCCAATGACCAGATGCTGATGGGCCGGTCGTTCAAATACCACCGCCCGCGTGGAGTCGTGGCCTCGGGGGCGGAGGAGCCGAACGCGCTGGTGGGCTTGGGCAAGGGCGGCCGGTTTGAACCGAACCAGCGCGTCACCACGACCGAGCTGTTCGACGGGTTGCAGGCGGAAAGCCAGAACCATTGGCCATCGCTGGACTACGATATCGGAGCGGTGAATACCTACCTCAGCCGGTTCCTGCCGGCGGGTTTTTATTACAAGATGTTCCTCTATCCGCGCGCCTTCTGGAAACATGTCTACGAGCCCTTCATCCGCATGTCCGCAGGGCTGGGCAAGGCTCCCAAGGATGCGGATGCGGACCGCTACGAGCATTTCAACGCATCCGTGGATGTGCTGGTGATCGGCGGCGGTGTCGCGGGCTTGCAGGCGGCGCGGGTCGCGGGTCAGGCCGGGGCGCGGGTGCTGCTGCTGGAACAGACCGCCCAATGGGGGGGGCGCGCGCCTGTCGATGGCGGCACGGTGGATGGTCAGCCCGTTGATGCGTGGATTGGAACAGTCGTTTCCGAATTGGAAACAATGCCCAACGTGACCCTACGCCTGCGTTGCATGGGGGCCGGGGTCTATGACCACGGCTATGTGTTGGGATACGAGCGGCTCCGCGACCATGCGCCGGATCAGGACGGCCCACGCCACCGTTTGTGGAAAATCCGCAGCAAGCAAATCGTGACCGCGACGGGCGCGATCGAGCGGCCCTTGTCCTTTGCAGGCAACGACATTCCCGGCGTGATGCTGGCGGGGGCGGTGCGCGACTATGCAGTGAACTGGGGTGTCTCCATCGGTGACCGTGTCGTGGTCGCCACCAACAATGATGACGCTTACCGGACGGCCATCACCCTCAAGGGCTTGGGTCTTGCCGTCCCTGTCATTCTGGACGCACGGCCCGCTGGTGGCGGCGCACTGGCGGATCAGGCCCGCGCTTTGGGAATTCGCGTTGAAAACGGCAAAGCCATCGCCAAGGTCAAGGGCGGCAAGCGCGTGACGGGTGTCGCGATCTGCGCGCAGGCGGGCGAGGGTGCCGTGCTGGAAGAACTGGCCTGCGACGCGGTCGCCATGTCGGGCGGTTGGTCGCCGGTGGTGCATCTGTGGTCCCATTGCGGCGGCAAGCTGATCTGGGACGCGGAACAGGCGATGTTCCGCCCCGATCCAGACCGCGCGCCAACCGGGGCGGATGGCGCGGCAATGGTGATCGCAGCCGGGGCCGCCAATGGCGCGCTGGAACTGGGGGCTGCGCTGTCCGATGCGCAACAGGCAGGCGAGGCTGCGGCGACTGCCACAGGCCACACGGCCCAGCCGGGTCAGGCGCCCAAAGCCGAGCATGTGGCTCAGGCCGCCATCGCGCCGGTCTGGATGATGCCGCAGGGCGCATCCTATGCGCTGCGGTCGAAATCATGGCTGGATTTTCAGAACGACGTGAAAGTCTCTGACGTCCAGCTGGCCGCGCAGGAAGGTTTCACGTCCGTGGAACATGCCAAGCGCTATACCACGCTGGGCATGGCCACAGATCAGGGCAAGCTGAGCAATATCAACGGTCTGGCGACGCTTGCTAAATCGCTGAATACCGATATTCCTTCGGTCGGCACTACCACATTCCGCCCGCCCTATACGCCCATCAGCATGGGGGCCATTGCGGGCGAGGCGCGCGGGGACATTTTCCAACCCCTGCGCCGCACGCCGCTGCATGACTGGCACGCGGAAAATGGCGCCTATTGGGAGCCGGTCGGATACTGGCGCCGCCCCTATTGCTATCAGCGCCCCGGAGAGAGCGTGCACGATGCGGTCAGCCGCGAGGTCAAGCAGACCCGCGCCAGCCTTGGGCTGCTGGATGCCTCGACCCTTGGCAAGTTGGTCGTGAAAGGCCCGGATGCGGGCCGTTTCCTCGACATGCTCTACACCAACATGATGAGCACTCTCCCGGTCGGCAAATGCCGCTATGGTCTGATGTGCTCGGAAAATGGCTTCCTGATGGATGACGGCGTGGTCGCGCGCATGTCCGAGGATACATGGCTCTGCCACACCACTACCGGCGGCGCGGACCGTATCCACGCCCATATGGAGGAATGGTTGCAGACCGAATGGTGGGACTGGAAGGTCTATGTCGCCAACGTGACGGAACAATACGCGCAATTCGCGGTGGTCGGCCCCAATGCCCGCAAGGTTCTGGAAAAACTGGGCGGCATGGACGTGTCCAAGGAAGCGCTCCCCTTCATGCAATGGGCGTCCGGTACACTGGGCGATCTACCCGCGCGGGTCTTCCGCATCTCCTTCTCGGGCGAGTTGAGCTATGAGATCGCCGTGCCCGCCAGCCATGGCCGCGCCTTCTGGGACCGGTTGATGGCCGAGGGGGCAGAGTTCGGCGTGATGCCCTATGGCACCGAGGCGCTGCATATCATGCGGGCCGAAAAAGGCTTCATCATGATCGGGGATGAAACCGACGGCACCGTGATCCCACAGGATTTGGGGTTGGGCTGGGCGATCTCGAAAAAGAAGGACGACTATATCGGCAAGCGCGGGCAAGAGCGCAGCCATATGGTCGATCCGAACCGCTGGCAACTGGTGGGTCTGGAAACACTGGACGGCAGCACCTTGCCGGACGGGGCCTATGCCCTGGCTGACGGGAGCAATGCCAACGGCCAGCGCAACACCCAAGGGCGCGTCACCTCGACCTATCACTCGCCCACGCTGGGGCGTGGGATCGCGATGGGGCTGGTGCTGAACGGACCTGCCCGGATGGGCGACGTGATCAGCTTTGGCAAGACCGACGGCACCGAGGTGAAAGCCAAGATCGTCGATCAGGTCTTCTACGACAAGGACGGGGAGAAGCAGAATGTCTGAACCGGTCAGCGCCCTGAACGGGTCCAGCTTTCAAGGTCTGGTCACATTGCGCGACAGCGGGCCCGTTGGCATGATCACCCTGCGTGCGGATCTGGCAGCAGCGCCGGTGGTGCAGGCCCTCGACAAGGCGATGGGGCTGTCATTGCCGCAGCAGCGCCGGATCACGGCCAATGCGGATGGCACGCGCTCGGTGGCGTGGATGTCGCCGGATGAGCTTTTGTTGATCCTGCCTTATGTGCAGGTGCAGAACGCCTTGGCAGCTATCGAGGCGGCCTTGGCTGGCGTCCATCATCTGGCCGAGGATGTGTCCGATGCCCGCGCGCTGATTACGGTCACTGGCCCCGACGCGCGGGTGCGCGAGGTGCTGGCCAAGCTGGCACCTGTCGATCTGCATCCCGACCAGTTCCAGCCCGGTGACATCCGCCGCACGCGTCTGGCGCAGGTGGCAGGGGCCTTCTGGATGGCCGAGGCAGGGCAGGCACATGTGATCTGTTTCCGGTCGGTGGCGCAGTATGTCTTTGACCTTCTGCGCAGCGCGGCGGACCCTGCGGCGGCGGTGGAATATTTCGGCTGATCCTGGCACAGGGACAGGGCAGGGGTTGACCTTGCCCCCCTCAGACTACCATCTAGGGACAGAGAACACCGCAACGATAAAGGGGGGCCTTGCAATGGCTTTTACACTTCCTGATCTTCCCTATGCTCATGACGCGCTGGCCGCACATGGCATGTCCGCCGAAACGATGGAGTTTCACCACGACATCCACCACAAGGCCTATGTCGATAACGGCAACAAGCTGATTGCCGGCACCGAATGGGAAGGCAAATCGCTGGAAGACATCATCACCGGCACCTATCAGGCCGGCAGCGTCGCCCAGAACGGCATCTTCAACAACGCCTCACAGCATTGGAACCACGTCCAGTTCTGGGAGATGATGGGCCCGAAGAAGTCCGCCATGCCCGGCGAGCTTGAAAAGGCCATCACCGAGGCGTTCGGATCGGTCGACAAGTTCAAGGAGGACTTCGCCGCCGCCGGTGCGGGTCAGTTCGGTTCGGGCTGGTGCTGGCTGGTCAAGGACAAGGACGGATCGCTGAAGGTCACGAAAACCGAAAACGGCGTGAATCCGCTGTGCTTCGGTCAGACCGCGTTGCTGGGCTGCGACGTGTGGGAGCATTCCTACTACATCGACTTCCGCAACAAGCGCCCGGCATATCTGTCCAATTTCCTTGAGAATCTGGTTAACTGGGAAAACGTGGCTTCGCGCCTCTGATCCCTTGAACCAAGGGCCAAGGCCAAGGCCTTGGCGAAACCCCGCATTCCTTTGGGATGCGGGGTTTTTATTTTGCCCGATCGTTCATACCTAAAGATCAGCGCGCGCACAGACCTGTCCGGCCCCATGGGGGCCGCGACCCAACATCTGGAGGACGTGATGATCAGACTGGAAAAAGAAACCTGGGTTCTGGTGGCTGATGGTGAAAAGGCGCTTTTTCTGCGCAACGAAGGCGGGGCTGCCGCACCGCAACTTGCCGTGATGCGGGTCGAGCAGCAGGACAATCCGCGACAGGGTGAGCAAGTCTCGGATCGGCCCGGTCGCCGCGCGGACACCGGCGCAGGACAACGCTCTGCGATGGAAGAGGCAGACTGGCACCAATTGGCCAAGGACCGTTTCGCCGCCGACCTGTCCGAGATCCTGACCCGCATGGTCCGGCGTGGCCGTATTGCGCGCATCGTTCTGGTGGCGCCACCCCGGTCCCTGGGTGAATTGCGCGAGCAGTTGGACGATACGGTACGCAAGACAGTGATCGCCGAGATTCCCAAAACCCTGACAGGTCACACTTTGCCAGCCCTGCAGAAGATCATCATCGAGGATCTCGAGGCGGTGTCCTAAATCTGCACTATCAGGTCCCGCAACTGACGCATTGAACCCCCGCGCCGTCTGGGCCAAGGTGCCGCAAGGCAGGCCAGTGAACGACGCGGGGACATCCAATTGACCGAGGCAGGCAAGGGCGTTGCGGCATTGGTGGCTGCCTGCACGGTCTGGGGATTGTCCGGGCTGTATTACAAGCTGTTGGCCCATGTTCCGCCCATCGAGATTCTGGCTCATCGCACCCTTTGGTCGCTGGTCTTCTTCACGCTTGTGTTGCTGGTGCAAGGGCGTCTGTCGCATCTGCGCGCGGCCTTGGGCTCGGTGCGGGCTGTGGGGATCGTGGTCTTTGCGGCCGTCATGATCTCGACCAACTGGTTCGTGTTCATCCTGTCGATCCAGATCGGCAAGGCGACCGAGGCATCCTTGGGCTACTACCTGTTTCCCTTGGTGGCGGTCGGGATCGGGCGGGTGATCTTTGGCGAAAGGCTCAGCCGGATGCAGGCGTTGGCCGTGGCGCTGGCGGCGCTGGCCGTGACGGTCTTGACGCTGGGTCTGGGTGCCGCACCCTGGATCGCCTTGGTCCTATCCATGAGTTTCGGGCTTTATGGTCTTGTGAAAAAAAGACTTTCCGCTGGCCCTGTTGTCTCGGTCACGGCCGAGGTTCTGGTTCTCTCGCCCGTGGCCCTGATCGTGCTGGCCCTGGCGCATCGTGGGGATGGCGGCGCGTTCGGCGCAGATCTGGCGGACAGTCTGCTGCTGATGTTCGCAGGCATCCTGACCGCAGGACCCTTGATGCTGTTTTCCTATGCCAGCAAGCGTGTGCGCATGGGAACGGTCGGTCTGGTGCAATACATCAACCCGACACTGCAATTCGTGGTCGCCGTTATGGTCTTTTCAGAACCGTTCAGTTCATGGCATCTCATCGCCTTTGCCTTGATCTGGGCAGCGCTGGCGCTCTACTCGGCCTCGTCGGTTTCGCTGGAACGCGCGGCACGCAGGGCACGGGTCAGCGCCTCCACGTTATCCACGACAGTGACGAACCCGGCCAGGGACGGATCGGCAAAACCCTGAGCTATCACATGGTCGATCAGGTCCACCAAAGGTGACCAGTAACCGTTGATATTCAACAGATAGATCGGCTTGGCATGCAGGCCGAGCTGCCGCCATGTCAGCACTTCGAAAAATTCGTCCAGCGAGCCTGCCCCGCCGGGCAGCACGACGATGGCATTCGAATTCATGTACATGACCTTCTTGCGCTCGTGCATCGTCTCGGTGACGACAAAGCGCGTGAGATCGGTTTTGCCCACTTCCAGCTTCAGAAGATGCACCGGGATCACGCCCAGCGTATCGCCCCCGGCCGCCTGCGCTGCGCGCGCCACAGCGCCCATCAGCCCGACATCGCCCGCGCCATAGACCAGTTGCCACCCCTCAGTGGCCAGAACCTGCCCGAAGGCCGTGGCCTGCGCGTGATAGGCCGGATCATTGCCGCTACGTGCGCCACAATAGACGCAGACGGCAAAACCTTTGGGCTGATGCGACATATGAATTCCCGTTTTCCCGAAAAGGTGCTTTTGACCCGTGATAGCCTTGTTGCTAATCTCGCTCAACCGCCGTGAAGGGAAAACGGCGGACCGGAAGGGAACAGATGGAAAAACAGTCGATGGTGTCGGGCGGCAAGGGGCTTGCTCTGGCGGGTAGTGCGGTGGCAATTGTTCTGGTGCTGCTGGGGCTTGTGATGTCGGGAAAGCTGGCCCCGCCCGATCGCATTGTCAGGGACGAGGCGGTCACGCCGGAACAGGCGACCGCGCCCCAAACAGCAGCGCCACAGAGCGAGGCGCCGGGCAGTGCAACGCCCGAGGCGCCCGTCGACGAGGCCGTGACCGACAACACCCCTGCCACAACCGCCGAACCGGAGGCAGAGGCTGCGGTTGAAACAACTGAACCGCCCGTGTCCGGGGCGGCCTTGCCCGAGACCGTCGCGCAGACCGAAGAGGTCGTGCCCCCGGCACCGCTGGCAGGCCCTGCAACGGAACAGGATTCCACCGCTGCGGCACCTGCGGGCGATGCCGTGCCGGAAACGGCAACCGCCGAGCCTGCGCCTGCGCCGACGTCCACCGCAGCCCCTGCCGAAGTAGCAGAGGTTCTGCGGCCCAGCTTTGATACCGTGCGCCTTGCGCCCGATGGCGAGGCCGTGGTCGCAGGCCGGTCCATGGCCGGCAGCACCGTGGACATTCTGCTGGACGGCGTGGTGGTCGGCACCGCGATGACGGGCGGGGACGGGGCATTTGCCGCGTTTCTAAGCCTTCCTCCCTCGAACGGGCCCCGTGTTCTGACGCTGGCCATCAGCAAGGACGGGACGGTGGTCCCTTCGGAGCAACAAGTCATCATCGCACCCGTACAGAAAACAGAAGTCGCTCAGGCCGCAGATGGCAGCGCCCCGGACGCGACCAGCCCGCAGGCCACACCCGAGAACCAGACCGTAGCGGCAGAGCCTGCGTCGGCACCCGCCTTGCTGCTGTCCGACACATCGGGCGTGCGCGTGTTGCAACCTGCCACGCCCGCCGACCCCAGCCGGATCGGCGGCATCGCACTGGACGTGATCAGCTACACCAGCGAAGGAGACGTCCTGTTGCAGGGACGCGCGACGGTTGCGGCCAATGTCCTGATCTATCTGGACAATGCGCCCGTCACATCGGCGCTTGTCGGGGCTGACGGACTCTGGAGCACGGGACTGCCCGGTGTGGCCCCGGGCATCTATACCCTTCGTCTGGATGAGGTCGATGCGGCGGGCAAGGTCCTGTCGCGGATCGAGACGCCCTTCAAACGCGAGGATCGTAACGAGGTGGCGGCCATCGCCGCTGCCAGCGAACCCGCTGCGACAGCACCTGCTATGCCGGAACAGTCATCCTCTTCAGGAGCCATGCCGCAGGTGACGGGTGACCAGACGGCGGCGGTCACGCAGGCGAACGCGGATGGTCCTGCCCCCGCCACCGTGCGTGTGGTGACGGTCCAGCCCGGCAATACACTCTGGGCCATCGCACGGGAAAGCTATGGCGAGGGGCCGTTGTTCGTGCGGGTGTTCGAGGCAAATCGCGACAGGATCCGCGATCCCGACCTGATCTATCCCGGCCAGATCTTCGAGATCCCCGAATAGACCGGGTGACGCATCGTCACGGCGAAAAGGTCTGTGCAGATGTGGGCTACCGGGTTTAGCTCGGGTCCTGAACAAGCCGGATGTGCAGAAAGGTCGCCGATGCAACGAATTCTGGTCGATCAGAAGGATATCACCCGCGCGGTGCTCTCCGACGACGGTGCCGCCACACGCCCACTTGCTGCGAGCGAGGCGCGCCTGACTATCGAAAGCTTCGCCTTGACGGTGAACAACGTCACCTACGCCGCAACAGGGGTCGTGCTGGACTACTGGCGTTTCTTTCCCAGCGGGATCGAGGGGCAGGGCATCGTGCCGGTCTGGGGCACAGCCGTCGTGGCTGAAAGCCGGGCCGAGGGTCTGGATGCGGGCACAAGGCTTTATGGCTACCTGCCGATGGCCGAGGCGCTTGTGATCCGTCCTGACCAGGTGGCAAAAGGCGTTTTCGTGGACCGCAGTCCGCATCGCGACGGGTTGGCTTTGGTGTATAACACCTATGTCGCGGTCAAGGCGGGTGCGGCCTATGACGACCATCTGCGAAGCCTTTTGCAGCCCTTGCTGGCCACGTCCTATCTGCTGTTCGATTGGCTGGCCGACAATGACTGGTTTGGCGCAGAACAGATCATCGTGGGCAGCGCCTCGTCCAAGACCGGGCTGGGCCTGTGCAAGTATCTGGCCGAACCTGTAGACCGCCCTTATCGCATTGTTGGTCTGACCGGAGCAGGGAACCTGCCTTTTGTCGAAGGGTTGTGCGCATGTGACACGGTGTTGCGCTATGATGACATCTCCGCCGTGCCGCTGGTCCCCAGCGTCTATGTGGATATGGCCGGGAATGCCGAGGTCAAGATGGCTCTGCACACTCATTTGGGCGACCATCTGCACCATTCGGCGGCGGTGGGCACCAGTCACTGGGACAAGTTCGCCCCGCCGCAGAACCTGCCCGGACCCAAGCCGCAATTCTTTTTTGCACCATCCCAGATCGCCAAGCGACGCAGCGAATGGGGACCAAGCGTCATCGAGGCGCGGATCACCGCCGCATGGAAGCGGATCGCGGCGGATGCCGGGGGCTGGCTGGAGGTTGTGACCCATGACGGGCTGGTCGCTGCACCTGCGCTCTGGGCTGATCTGGCAGCGGGACGCACCAGCCCCCGAGAGGGGCACATTGTCCGGGTCTGACAACAGCGCGCTCTCTGGCCTTCGCCTGAAAAGCGGCTTATCTGTCTGGGGCTGATGAAAGGCCTCTCCCATGCGACCAACACCCCCCCTGTCTGATGAAGCAAAGGCCGAGCGGCGCTCGGGCCTACGCACGATCCGGCGAGTCTCGCCCTATCTGTGGCCTGCGGATCAGCCCTGGGTCAAACGGCGGGTCGTCTTGGCGCTGCTGGCGCTGCTGCTGGGCAAGATCGTGGCTGTGGGCACGCCGCTTCTGTACAAACAGGCAGTGGACGCACTCGCGAATGAAGGGGTCTCGCCGCTGATGCTGGGCGCGGTGGGACTGACCATCGCCTATGGCATGGCGCGGCTGCTGTCGAACGGGTTCCAGCAATTGCGCGATGCGGTCTTTGCCGCTGTAGGGCAGCGCGCGCTCAGGGCGCTGGCGTTGGAAACCTTCACCCACATCCACCGCCTGTCCATGCGCTATCACCTGACGCGCAAGACAGGGGGGCTCAGCCGGATTATCGAACGCGGGGTGAAGGGCGTGGATTTTCTGCTGCGTTTCTTGCTGTTCTCGATCGGCCCGCTGGTTCTGGAACTGCTGATGATCGCGGGGATTTTGTTCTTCCTGTTCGATGTCTGGTATCTGGCGGTGATCGTGATGACCATCGCGGTCTATGTCTGGTTCACCTTCGCCGTGACCGAATGGCGCGTGAAGCTGCGCAAGGTGATGAACGACCAGGACACGGACGCCAACCAGAAGGCGATAGACAGCCTGTTGAACTTCGAGACCGTCAAGTATTTCGGGGCCGAAGCCCGCGAAGCGCGCCGCTATGACCGGGCGATGGAGCAATATGAGGCCGCCGCCCTCAAGACAGCCTATTCGCTGGCTTTCCTGAACTTCGGTCAGGCGTTTCTGATCACGGCGGGGCTTGTGATCGTGATGGTCATGGCGGCGGTGGGCGTGGAACGCGGCGACCTGACCGTCGGCGACTTCGTCATGGTCAACGCCTATATGATCCAGATCACCATGCCGCTGAACTTTCTGGGTACCGTCTACCGCGAGATCCGGCAGGCCTTGGTCGACATGGGCGAAATGTTCGATTTGCTGGAGCAACCTGCCGAGGTATCTGACAAACCGGGCGCAAATGTTCTGAAAGTGCAAGGCGGAGAAGTCGAGTTGCGGGATGTGCATTTCGGCTATGACCCGGAGCGCGCGATCCTCAAGGGGGTCAGCCTCAAGGTCGGCGCAGGCGAGACGGTGGCGATTGTTGGCTCCTCCGGGTCGGGCAAGTCAACCATCGGGCGGCTGCTGTTCCGCTTTTATGACGTGACCAAAGGGGCTGTGCTGATTGACGGGCAGGACCTGCGGGACATCACGCAAGTCAGCTTGCACGATGCCATCGGTGTGGTGCCGCAGGATACGGTGCTGTTCAACGATACGATCCGCTACAACATCGCCTATGGCCGCGATGGCGCGACCGAGGAACAGATCGTGCAGGCGGCGCGCGACGCGCAGATCCATGATTTCATCACGCGCCTGCCCGATGGCTATGACACGCAGGTGGGTGAACGCGGGCTGAAACTCTCGGGCGGGGAAAAGCAGCGCGTGGGAATCGCCCGCACCCTGCTGAAGAACCCGCCGATCCTGCTGCTGGACGAGGCGACGTCGGCGCTGGATACCGAGACAGAGCAGGAAATTCAGGGTGCGCTCGCCCGCGCGGCCGAAGGGCGCACGGTGCTGATGATCGCGCACCGCTTGTCCACAGTGGCCGATGCTGACCGGATCATCGTGCTGGAAGATGGCCATATCGTCGAGGAAGGCACGCATCTGGACCTGCTGACGCGCAAGGGCCGCTATTGGGGCCTGTGGCAGCGTCAGGCCAGCGAGCGTGAGGCGGCGGCCTGACCGGCGCTGAATGGCGGCATTGCCGCCATGCCTTCGGCGAGGATATTTGGAGCAAGAAGACGCAGCGGCGCCGGGTCAGGCGCCGCTTTTTCCTTGCATCACTCCGCCGCCCGCAGGGGTGGTTGCGGCGTCGTCAGCGGATCAGGCTGTGCCACCGGGATCACAAGAGGCGGATCAAGGCTTTCATCATCCCAGATGATTTCAGGAGCCTTCAGCTTGCGCGCGGCGCGATTCAGCGCCCAATCGCGGGCGGCCTGACTGCCGCGCCCGAAGGACAGGATCGCCAGCATCCGCGAGAGAGCCAGCGCATAGGTGCTGGCCCAGACGCGAAGCGCCAGAAGCGACGGAGTGAAGACCAGCGTCAGCATCGTGGCGATGCCCAGACCGAACACGACCGCTGTCGCCAGTTGCTTCCACCACAGGGCGGTGGGGCTGTCGATGGAATAGCCGCCATTGATGAAATCAAGGCTGAGGCCGAACATCATCGGGGCAAGCCCCGCCATGGTGGTGATCGTCGTCAGCAGAACCGGGCGGATGCGATCTTCTGCGGTGCGGATGATCGCTTCGATCCTTGGCATGTACCGGGAATATTCCTGATAGGTGTCGATCAGTATGATGTTGTTGTTTACCACGATCCCCGCCAAGGCCACGATGCCCGTGCCCGTCATGATGATCGAGAAGGTCTGATCCATCACCAGCATTCCGATCAGCACGCCCGTGGTGGAAAGCACGACCGCCAGCAGCACCAGCACTGAGTTATAGACCGAGTTGAATTGCGCGAGCAGGATGATGAACATCAGACCCAACGCCCCCGCAAAGGCATTCGCCAGAAAGGCCCCGGATTCGGCCTGATCCTCCTGATCGCCGGTCCATTCCCATACGACGCCCGCAGGCAGCGGGTTGGTTTCCAGCCAATCGGTCAGCGTCTCAATCCGCTCGGTGGCGGTGATCGGCACCTGGCTCGTGGCTCCATCCGCCGCTGTCACCGTGCGGGTCAGACCATCCGCCACACCGGCCTTGACGTCGAAATAGCGTTTCCCGTCAACGCGCTTGATCTGCGCCAGTTTCGGCACCGGCTGGCGCGAGATGAAATTGGCCAGCGGCACCAGACCGTCCGAGGTGCGGACCTTGAGCGTATCAAGAGTGGACAGCACCCGGTCATCCTCGGGCAGGCGCACGCGGATCTCGATTTCCTCATCGGACGTGTCCACGCGCATTGTGTCGAGCAGGATCCCGCGCGTCACAAGCTGGACCATGCCGCCGACGGTGGCCACATCGGCACCGAAACGGCCGGCTTTTTCCACATCCACGTCAATCTGCCAGTCGATGCCGGGCAGGGGAAGCGTATCCTCGATCAGGGTCAGGCCCTCGCTGGCCTCGAACTGCGCACGGGCAAGGCGCGTGGCCTCTTGCAGGGCCTCCCAGTCGTCGCCCTTGAGACGCAGATGCACGGGTTTGGCGGATGCGGGGCCGCGCGCCTGTGCAATGACCTCGACCTGAAGGCCGGGGATGGCGGCGATGGCGGATGTCAGCTCTTCAATGACCAGATCCCCGTCCAGTTCCGGGCGGTCGCGGCGATCTTCCCATGGGATGGTTTCAAGCTGGATCTGGCCGATTGTGTCCAAGGGCGGCTGTGCGCCACCCGTATTGGCATTCAGCCCGCCGTCACCGGCAAAGGCGAAGGCGTTGTCCACCCCGGGATGCGCCAACACGATCTCTTCGGCCTGACGGACCAGCGCGTCTTTTTCCGCCAAGGACAAGTTGCCGCGCGCGCGGACATAGACGATGGCCTGTTCCGGTTCGGATTCGACGAAAAACTCGACGCCGCGACTGTTCTGCTGGAAGGTCATGAAGACCACCGCGACGAAAGCCATCACCACACCGATGGTGACCAGCGGCATGACGGGATTGGCGGTGATCACCCGAATGAAATGACCAAAGAGCGTGCGGCGATGTCCTGCGGTGATGCGGCGCGGTTTGCGCTCGATCCGTGCGGCACCCAGCGTGATGGAAGACGCGAAAGAGCCCAGCAGGAACAGAACGATACCCGGCAGCAGCGCGACGAAGCCGCTGCCGATGGGCTGGCCACCAAAGAGATAGCCGGGGTTCAGCACCTGCATCGCACCCAGAAACACCATGTAGAGGGCAGGCGGCACCAGTGCGGCGCGACCCCACCACGGCAGGGCACGGCGCAGTGCATCGGACGCGCGGCCGAACATCCGGCTCATGCGGCCCGTCACACCGCCCATCACAGGCAGGTAGATCAGCGCCACGATCAGGCTGGCGGAAAGCACGAAAATCAATGTCACCGGCAGCATGCCCATGAACTCGCCGGGCACACCGGGCCAGAACAGCATCGGCAGAAAAGCGCAAAGCGTGGTCGCGGTCGAGCTGACAATCGGCCAGAACATGCGCTTGGACGCCTCGACATAGGCGGTCATGGGGCCGGAGCCCTCCTGAATGCGCTTGTCGGCATATTCCACGACGACAATCGCACCATCGACCAGCATGCCTACGGCAAGGATCAGGCCGAACATCACGATATTCGAGATGGTCACGCCCATCATGGCCAGCAGCACGAAACACAGCAGGAACGAGGTCGGGATGGCAAAGCCCACCAGCAGCGCGGCGCGGGTGCCAAGGCTGGCCAGGATCACGATCATCACCAGTGCGATGGCCGTCAGGACCGAGCCTTCCAACTGACTGACCATCGAGCCAACGACCCGGCTTTGGTCATTGGACGTGCCCACCTGCACAGCGGCGCGCAGGTCTTCGGGCCATGACGCCTGCGCCTCGTCGACCACGCGGCGCACCGCGGCAGCGGTGTCGATCAGGTTGAAACCCTTGCGCTTGACCACCTGCAAGGCGACGGTCGGCTCTCCGTTGAAGCGGGCGGTGCCCAGACGATCCTCGAATGTCATGCGGATGTCGGCCAGATCGCCCAAGGTCACGACGCGCGTGCCGTTGGTCTTGACAGGTAGGGTATAGATGTCGCGCGGTCCGTCGAAAGACGAGGGGATCTTGACGCTGAACGTGCCCTGCGCGCTTTCCACCTCACCGGCGGCGATGAGCATGTTGTTATTCTGCACGACATTGATCAACTCGCCCGCCGTGACGTTATAGGCTTCCAGCCGCAGCGGGTCGATCACCACTTCGACCATCTCTTCGCGGTTGCCGGCAATACCGGCCTCCATCACCGCATCCAGACCCTCGATCTCATCCTGAAGGTCCTGCGCGATGCGCGCCATGGTGCGTTCGGCCACATCGCCGGTCAGGTTCACGATGATGATCGGAAACTCGGAAAAGTTGATCTCGTTGATCGAGTATTTCTCGAAGCCGGCGGGAAACTGACCCTCGGCATTGCTCATGGCCTCGCGGACATCGGCCATGATCTTGGTCTTGTCCCAGCCAAACTCGAATTCCAGCGCCACGCCGGCATAATTCTCGGCGGCGGTCGAGGTCATCTTCTTCAGCCCGTCCAGATCGGACAGTTCCGTCTCCATCGGCTTGACCAGCAGCGCCTCGCTATCCTCGGCGGAAATGCCGGGGAAGGGGACCGAGACGAAGAGCGCCGGTATCTCGATATCAGGCTCTCCCTCCTTGGGCAGGCTGACATAGGCAAAGGCACCCACGGCCAATGAGAGGATGATGAAGGCCATCACCATCCGGGCGCGGGACGCGGCCCAATCCACCATGCCGATCATCACTGGGCCTCGCGGTAGGTCGGGATCACGGGCACGCCATCGGCGACATACTCCTGACCCACGACGATGACATTGACCGTGTCGTCCAACCCGCTGACCCACACGCCTTGCGCCGTATCGCGTAACAGGCTGACCGGGGCGAAGAGGGCGGTCTTGTCCGGCGCGACAAGGCGCACACCCATCGCCCCGTCGTCATTCAGCGTCAGGGCCGACTGAGGCAGCAGATGCGCGCGGGTGCCTTGGGCTGCAATGGCGATCTCGGCGGTCTGTCCGTCACGGATCGCCAGATCGGCATTCGGAACCTCGATATCCACGCGGAAAGTGCGGGTCATCGGATCGGCCGACCGCGAGATGAAGCTGACGCGTCCCGCAACTTCCTGCCCGGTGGCCAGACGCGCACCGGCCATCGCATCAAGGTCGATCCTGTCCACCTCGGTTTCAGGCACGAAACCGACCAGTCGGATCGGATCAAGCTGGATCACCGTGGCGCAGAGCCCGCCCGGTTGCAGCAGGCTGCCTATCTCGGCGCTGTCGCTTTCGAGAATGCCTGCGAAAGGCGCCATGATCGTCAAACGCTCGATTTCCTTGGCGGCGGCAGCCACGGCGGCCTCGGCGGCACGCAGATTGGCCTCGGTCGTAGCCACACGGGTCGAAGAGGCGAAGCCATCCTGTGACAGCCGGTCAGCCGCTGAAAAGTTGATCCGCGCATCGGCCAGACGTGCCTCCGCCTCGGCCAGCATGGCGTCGCGCGTGCCGATGTCGATGCGGCAGATGAGCTGTCCTTCCTCGACAAAGGTGCCGCGGCGCAGCGGTTCGGACATGACCCGGCCTGATGTTTCAGCGCGCAACTCGACCTCGCGTGCGGCCTGCGTCTCGCCGCGCAGGATCACGGCATCCTCGACACCGCGCGCCGTTGACGACAGGGCGACGACCCGGACGGGCTCCGGCCCGGAAGGCGCCGCTTCTGGCGTGGCGGCATCTGCGGGTTCATTGCCGGCAATGGCCAGAAGCGCATCGCGGTGCAGAACAAGCGCGAACAGGAACGCCGTCACAAGAACAGCGAGGAGAACCGGAACCAGACGCATCAACTGTCCTTTTGGTGTGGCACTCTGTGCCGGAACGACCGGACATCCCGGCCTAGGGGTCTGTCGTTCAATACGCTAAACCGACCAGTTCAGATTAAACATTTCTGCAAGACCGCGCAAGCGCGGCATCGCCAACGCAGCAAGGCTTCTCACGTCTCTGTCGCAGGCTATTGGAAACGCTTGAAAGTGCAGCGTCCGAGGGGGGCAAGGAAAGGACAACCCCTTGGCAAACGGGCGGAACCCGGCGCAGCGCATGCCGCAACCCATCCCGGCCCCTTGGCAGGGCGACGGCTTCACGGTAAGAGGGGGCAAAGCTTAAAAGGGGCAGCGCGTGAGCCAGAGCGAAAGTTTCATCGAGGAAGTCACCGAAGAGGTCCGTCGGGATCGGCTTTACGGCCTGATGCGCCGTTATGGCTGGATCGCCGTGCTTGTTGTGCTGGCGCTGGTGGGTGGTGCGGCCTGGAACGAGTGGCGCAAGGCGCAGGATGCCGCGGCGGCGCAAGCCACAGGTGATGCACTGATCGCAGCCTTGGAGGCCGATGAGAGCGCAGCACGGGTTGCGTCCCTGCGCGAAATGGACGCGTCCTCGGTCGGGGCGCGCATCGCGCGGGACTTCCTGACGGTGTCCGAACTGATCGAGACGGGTGCGACCGACGAGGCGCTGACACTGTTGCAGGGGATCGCCTCGGACGGTCAGATCGACCCCGTCTATCGCCAATTGGCCGGGTTCAAGGCTTTGCTGCTGGATGCGGGTGAAGCAAGCCTCGCCGACCGTCGCGTCGGGTTTGAGGGCATTGCCCAGACCAGCCCGATGCTGCGGGTGGCCGCCGAGGAACAACTCGTCCTGATCGAGATCGAAGAAGGTGACATCGAGGCCGCGATAACCCGGCTTCAAGCCCTTCAATCGGATGCCGAGGCGACAGCGGGCTTGCGTCAGCGGGCGTCTCAGTTGATTGTGGCGCTTGGTGGTTCACCGGATGGCACCGGCACGGCCGGAAACTGAGAAGGTGCCGCGCGCCCCGACCTTGGCAAGAGGCGGGCAGTGCGGCAGGGAAGGCGAGGCGAGCGTGAAAGCAACATCTTTGCACAGGACAGGGTGGATCGCAGGTCTGGCCGGCGTCGTCTTTCTGTCGGCCTGCGCTGAACGGCAAGTCATCCTTCCGGGCGTCCGCGAGGATCTGCGCGCCGTGATGAGCACGGGGGTCGAAGATCCCGCCAGCGCCCGGAACGAGAACCTGAACCTGCCGATCAGCCTGCCCGCGCAGGTGAACAATGCCGATTGGAGCCACCGGCCCAATACGGCGCGCTACCGCACCGAGAACGCGGCCCTGTCGACCCGTCCGCAGCTGGCATGGTCCGCCAATATCGGCGAAGGCGATGGCAAGCGGCAGCGCATCGTGGCCGACCCGGTTGCAGGGCAAGGTCGCATCTTCACGCTGGATGCAGGTGCCACGGTGACGGCGACAGCCTCCTCTGGCGGCACGCTGTGGTCGCGTGACCTGACGCCCTCGGCGGACCGGTCGGATCAGGCGACAGGGGGCGGGCTGGCGCTGGCCGATGGCGTTCTCTACGTCTCGTCCACCTTTGGCTTGCTGACAGCACTGGACGCCGCCACCGGCGAGATCCGCTGGCAACAGAAGCTTGAAGCGACCGGATCGGGCACACCCACCGTATTGGGCGATCTGGTATATCTTGTGTCGGGTGGCGATACCGCCTGGGCGATCGAGACGGCCACGGGCCGTGTGCGCTGGCAAACTTCGACCGCGCCGGATCAATCCAATGTGCTTGGCGGGGCCGCCCCGGTCGTCACAGATCAACTGGCGATCTTTGCGTTCGGCAACGGTGAAGTGCAGGCCACGTTCCGTCAGGGCGGCTTGCGCGTGTGGGATGCCATCGTCTCGGGACAGCGCCGTTTCAGCGCCCTCGCGCGGGTGGCTGACATAACCGGCGATCCGGTTCTGGCGGGGGACACGCTCTATGTCGGCACCCATTCAGGCCGGATGGTGGCGCTGGACATCGCCAATGGCGAGCGGCGCTGGACGGCGCAGGACGGGGCCATCAGCCCGGTCTGGGTGGCTGGAGGTTCGGTTTTTGCGATCAGTGATCGCAACGAGTTGATGCGGCTGGATGCGAATGACGGGACGCGGATCTGGGGCGTCAAATTGCCGAACTTCACCGAACGGCGTCCACGTCGTCAGGTCGAGGTCGTGGCCCATTATGGACCGATCCTTGCGGGTGGGCAGCTTGTCGTCGCCTCGAATGACGGGCAGTTGCGCTTTTTCGACCCCGCCTCCGGCGCGCAGACCCACGCGGTGACAGTGCCCGGCGGTGCGACCTCTTCGCCCATTGTTGCCGGTGGCACGCTGTTTGTCGTAGGCACGCGGGGGCAATTGCACGCTTTCCGTTAAGCGCGCGATAGTGTATCGCAGCCGCTTGACCGGAACCGGAGCCGCAAGACCATGAGTTTCACCTTGGCCATCGTTGGCCGTCCCAACGTGGGAAAGTCCACTCTTTTCAACCGATTGGTTGGAAAGCGCCTGGCCCTGGTCGATGACCAGCCCGGCGTGACTCGCGATCTGCGCGAAGGGGACGCCCGGCTGGGCGATCTGCGGTTTACCGTGATCGACACGGCCGGTCTGGAAGAAGCGACCGACGAATCCCTCCAAGGCCGGATGCGCAAGCTGACGGAACGCGCCGTGGATATGGCTGATATCTGCCTTTTCATGATCGACGCCCGTGTCGGTGTGACCCCCACGGATGAGGTCTTTGCCGAAATCCTGCGCAAGCGCGCTAAACATGTGATCCTTGCCGCCAACAAGGGCGAGGGGCGTCTGGCGGATGCCGGGGTGATCGAAGCCTACGGTCTGGGTCTGGGCGAACCGATCCGCCTGTCCGCCGAACATGGCGAAGGGCTGAACGATCTGTATTCGCAACTGATGCCGCTGGCTGATGCTTTCGAGGAACAGGCCAAAGTGGATGGCAGCGACCTGCCCGAGATCGACGTGACGCTGGACGAGGAAGATGGCGACGACGAGTCCAAGTTCCACGTCCGCTGGCCCACGATCGACAAGCCGATGCAGATCGCCGTGGTGGGGCGGCCCAATGCCGGAAAATCCACGCTGATCAACAAGATCCTTGGCGATGAACGCCTGCTGACCGGACCCGAGGCAGGGATCACCCGCGATGCCATATCCCTGACGATCGACTGGGAAGGCATGCCAATCCGCATCTGGGATACGGCGGGCATGCGCAAGAAGGCCAAGATTCAGGACAAGCTGGAAAAGCTGTCCGTCTCGGACGGTCTGCGCGCGGTCAAATTCGCCGAAGTGGTGATCGTCCTTCTGGATGCGGCCATTCCCTTCGAGCAGCAGGATCTCCGCATCGCCGATCTGGCCGAGCGCGAGGGTCGTGCGGTCGTGATCGCGGTCAACAAATGGGATATCGAGGATGACAAGCAGGGCAAGATCAATGCTCTGCGCGAAGCCTTTGAGCGGCTCTTGCCGCAACTGCGCGGTGCGCCTTTGGTGACCGTGTCCGCCAAGACCGGCAAAGGGCTGGACCGTCTGCGTCAGGCCGTCGAAAAAGCCTATGACACATGGAACCGTCGGGTTACGACGGCGCAGCTGAACCGCTGGCTGGCGGGCATGATGGAGGCGCATCCGCCCCCCGCGCCCGGCGGCAAGCGGATCAAGTTGCGCTACATGACGCAGGCCAAGACGCGGCCACCCGGCTTTGTCGTGATGTGTTCCAACCCCGAGGCCATGCCCGCCAGCTATTCCCGCTATCTGGTCAACGCCCTGCGGACCGATTTCGACATGCCGGGCACGCCGATCCGCCTGTTCATGCGCGGGCAGGGTGAAAAGAACCCCTACAAGGGGCGGCGCGAGCGTAACGCAGGCGCGCTGACCAAGCATCTGGGCAAGGCCCCGACACCTCCCAAGAAAGGGCGGCGCTGAAAAGCGCCGTCCTCAGGCGCGCCAGTTTGCGATCATGCGCCAGCCCAGCAGGGCGATGCCAAGGATGACAAGGGCGAGAACGCTCCAGTTCGGGCCGTCTAGGTTCGCGACCAGCACACCGACCAGCGCCCAGACCACCGCCGCCGGATAGCCGGGCGCATCCGGACGCAGCGCCTGCACCGTCAGGGCAATCACCAGCGCCACCGTGAGTCCCAGCAAGGCGGCCATCTGTGCGTCAAGATAGCCATAGCCGGCAAGGATCAGTCCCAGCGCCACGGAAGAGGCTGCCGTCAGCCATCCGGCGTAAAGGGCAATCGGCGTCCGCAGCCAAAGATGATCCGCCTTGCCCGCGCGCAGCAAGGCCAGAACCGCTGTTACCAGCATGGCCCAGATCAAAACCGTCGCCCAGAGAGGCGAAAGCTGTGCGACCGGAATCCAGGCTGCGCCAATCAGCAGGCTGACGGTCAGGGCAGGGCGCATCGGCTCCCAATCAGGATCGGTGGCGCGGTCCCAGATCCCGTAGACGGCTCCGGCGACAAGCCACAGATAGATCAACCCCCAGATCGCAAAGGCATAGCCTGCGGGTTGCACCGGCGGATTATCCTGCGGGATGGGAAACTGATCTGGCGCAAAACCGTTGAATCCCGACGACAGCAGCGGCGACAAGGCGAAGGCAAGGGCTGCCAAGAGCACGAGGAGGGAGGTCTTGCGGGTCATCGCCGGTTTTCGCCTTTTGCTTGTTCGGTTGCACCACATATAACCATCTGCAAGAGAAAGCCAAAGGCTGCTCTGCCCAAGGGCGGGGCAGTACGGGCGCAATTGCGATATCTGCGTAATCTTGAGGGCGGACCGCCATGAAGCGTATCGTGTTTTTCTGTGACGGCACATGGAACCGAGCGGATGCGGCGCGGCCCACCTCGATCCTGCGACTGGCGCAGGCGGTCACACCCTCTGCGGCGGACGGGATCAAACAGGTGGTGTTCTACCAGCAGGGTGTTGGCACCGGACGCGGCACTTCGCGCCTTGCGCGGGGGATGGACAAGTTTCTGGGCGGCGCGCTGGGATGGGGCCTTGAGGACAACATCGTCGAGGCCTATCGCAACCTCGTCTTCTGCTATGAACCGGGTGATCAGATCTTCATCTTCGGTTTTTCGCGCGGGGCCTATACTGCACGGTCACTGGCCGGATTGATCCGCAAGGCCGGTATCCTGCCGCGCGACAAGGTGCATCTGGTGGGGCAGGCGATGGAGCTTTACCGCAAGCGCGGCCGTGCGATGGCCCCCGATACGGATGCGGTCATGACCGAACGCGCGGCCCTGTCACCCGATGTGGCGACAAGTCAGGCCGAAATCGAATGGCGCTTGTCGCAAGGGCATCTGGATCGCCGGGGTGAGCCGCCGATCCTTGTGCAGATCCGGTATCTTGGCGTGCTGGATACGGTCGGCGCGCTGGGACTGCCATCCGTGTTGGGAATATTCGCCCGGATCGTGAACGACCGCTACGCCTTTCACGATACGGACCTGTCCCATCTGGTGCTGTCCGCGCGCCATGCGGTGGCGATAGACGAGCGGCGGGTGCTCTATCCGCCCGCGCTCTGGGGTAATCTGGACGGGCCCGACGGTCTGAACGGTGATCTGACCGGGCCCGACCGCCCTTATCAGCAGATGTGGTTTCCGGGTGTGCATGGGGTCGTGGGCGGCAGCGGGCCCGTGCCGGCATTGTCGGCCTATCCGGCAGGCTGGATCGCGGAAGGGGCGCGGGCGGACCATGCCGGGCTGGACTTCGACCGCATCGCATTGCAGGCGCTGACCGCCCCCGCAGATCCGGTGGCCGAGGCAGGCGCGATGCTGCAAAAGCGGTCTTTCGCAAACCTCTACGGCTTGCTTCTGTCAGACAGAAGCGGTCCGCAAAAGGCTGCCGAGGTGGCTGAGGCGGCCCGGCTGCGGGTCATCCGCATGGGGGGCTACCGCCCCGGCAGCCTGAGGCGCGTGCTGCGCGACCTGTTCGGGCCGCGCGGCAGCTAAGCCTTCCCGCCGCGCTGTCAGACCAGCGCGCCGGTGGCGTCGATCCGGGTCTTGCCGCTCAGATAGCCTTGCAGCACCTCGGGAAGATCCACCGACCCATCGGCCTGCTGACCGTTCTCCAGCACCGCGATCAGGCAGCGACCGACCGCCAGCCCCGAGCCATTCAGCGTATGCACGAATTCGGGCTTGCCGCCATTGGCCGGTTTAAACCGCGCATTCATGCGGCGCGCCTGAAAATCACCGCAGACCGAGACGCTGGAAATCTCGCGATAGGTATTCTGGCCGGGCAGCCAGACCTCAAGGTCATGGGTCTTTTGCGCGCCAAACCCCATATCCCCGGTGCACAGCACAACCACACGGTAGGGCAGGCCCAGCTTTTGCAGAATCGCTTCGGCGCAACCGGTCATGCGTTCATGTTCGGCCAGACTGTCCTCGGGCCGGGTGATGCTGACCATCTCGACCTTTTCGAACTGGTGCTGGCGCAGCATCCCCGCCGTGTCCTTGCCCGCCGACCCGGCTTCCGACCGGAAACATAGCGTATGGGCGGTCATGCGGATCGGCAACTGCGCCTCCTCCAGCACGTCGCCCGCGACGGTGTTCGTCAGAGTCACCTCAGACGTGGGGATCATCCACCAGCCATTGGTGGTGCGATAGCTGTCCTCGGCGAATTTGGGCAGTTGGTTGGTGCCATACATCGCCTCGTCCTTGACCAGAACGGGGGTGATCATCTCGGTCAAACCATGTTCGGACGTGTGCGTATCCAGCATGAACTGCGCCAAGGCCCGGTGAAGCCGCGCTATGGCCCCTTTGAGGACAACGAACCGCGCACCCGACAGTTTCGCGGCCGTGGCGAAGTCCATCCCCGGCTTGACGGCGGGAATGTCGAAATGCTCCAACGCTTTGAAATCCAGCGTGCGCGGGGTGCCCCAGCGGTTACGCTCGACATTGTCCGTTTCATCAGCCCCTTGTGGTACCTCGGCGAGGGGGCTGTTGGGCAGCGTCAGCAAAAGATCGGTCAATTGCTGATCCAGATCCTTGGCCTCGGCCTGCATCGCGGCGACTTCGGCCTTCTTCTCGGCCACCAGCGCGCGCAGACGTTCAAATTCAGCCTCGTTCCCGCTGGCCTTGGCTGCGCCCACGTCCTTGGACGCGCGGTTCTGTTCGGCCTGTGCCGTTTCCGCTGCGGTGATGCGGGCGCGCCGCGCCTCGTCCAATGCCAGAACCTCGGATGACATCGGCGCGGCTCCGCGCCGCGCAAGGGCGGCGTCAAAAGCGGCAGGATTTTCGCGAATGGCGCGGATGTCGTGCATGGCGTGCTCCGGTCTGGCTGGGTCTTTGCACCCATATGCCGCAATAGCCTGTCCGATTGAAGGGGGAATTGGCGACCGACACGGCTGCCAAGGTCAATTGGCGCATGCAGCCGCGATCATGGCGATTGGCCGTTTCCTGCCTTGCAAAAGGGGGCGTCGGCACATAGGTTCCCTGCCAATTCAAAGGGGGCCAGCCGGCCCCCTGACGCTTCATGACAAGGACAGACCGATGGAAGCTTTTGCGCAGTTTATCCCGCTTATCCTGATCTTCGCGATCATGTATCTGCTGCTGATCCGCCCCCAGCAGAAAAAGCTGAAGGAACATCAGGCCATGGTGGCCGCGCTGCGTCGCGGGGACCAGATCATCACGCAAGGCGGGATCATCGGCAAGGTGTCCAAGGTCAAGGACGAGAACGAGATCGAGGTCGAACTGGCCGAGAACGTGAAGGTGCGTGTGGTCAAATCGACCGTCGCGCAGGTCATCTCCAAGACTGAACCGGCCTCGAGCTGACATCAGCGCGCCTTGGGCCTTGTGGTCCCCGGCGCACTGTTTTTGCATTTAAGGCCCTTTGAGTTCAGACGGCCCCCCTTCGACAAAAGGCAGGCGACATGCTGCAGATTGATCTTTGGAAACGGCTCCTGATCTGGCTGACCGTGGGAGTGGGGCTGGCCTTGGCCCTGCCTAACGGATTCTATTCCCGGGTCGAGGGGGCCAATGACGCGCGTGCGGCGCTTGAGGCGATGCCCGCGGGGGCCAGCGATCCCGCGCTTGAGGCGCAAGCGGCAAACTGGCCATCTTTCCTGCCCTCGTCGCTTGTCAATCTGGGCCTCGATCTGCGCGGTGGTGCGCATCTTCTGGCCGAGGTGAGGGTTGCCGATGTCTATGAGGCGCGCCTTCAGGGCATGTGGCCCGATGTGCGGGACCTGCTGCGGGAAGAGCGTGACACGGTCGGAACGATCCGCCTGCAACCCTCTGCCACAGACGAATTACGCGTGCGGTTGAACGAGCGTCCCGATCAGGCGCAGCGCGCGGCGGAACTTGTGCGCGGTCTGGCGCGGCCTGTAAGCAGCCTGACAGGGGCAGGGGCCAGCGACATCGACGTTTCGGTGGACGGCAGCGATATCGTGATCCGCCTGTCCGAGGCCGAGCGTCAGGCGACGGATGACCGCACGGTGCAGCAATCATTGGAAATCATCCGCCGCCGCATCGACGAGGTCGGCACACGCGAGCCCACGATCCAGCGGCAGGGCGCGGACCGTATCCTGATTCAGGTTCCGGGTGTGGGATCGGCTGCCGAGTTGAAAGAGATCATCGGGACCACGGCGCAACTGACATTCCAGCCCGTGGTCACACGCACGACAAATGCCCAAATGCCCCCCGGGGCGGGCAACGAGCTGTTGCCGTCACTGGACGAACAGGGCCAGTTCTACGTTCTGGAACAGGCCCCCGTCGTCACGGGCGAAGAATTGGTCGATGCCCAACCCGCCTTTGACCAGAACGGCCGTCCCGCGGTGAATTTCCGCTTCAACCCCACCGGGGCGCGCAAGTTCGGGGATTATACGGCCGCCAATATCGGCAACCCCTTCGCCATCGTGCTGGATAACGAGGTGATCAGCGCCCCGGTGATCCAGAGCCATATCCCGGGCGGATCGGGGATCATCACCGGCAACTTCACCGTCGAGGAAAGCACGCAGCTGGCCGTGCTTCTGCGCGCGGGCGCGCTGCCTGCAGGGCTGGATTTCCTTGAGGAACGCACGATCGGGCCAGAATTGGGTGCCGACAGCATCGAGGCCGGCAAGATCGCCTGCATTGTGGCAGGCATCGCCGTTCTGGTCTTCATGGTGCTGAGCTACGGGCTGTTCGGGGTCTTTGCCAATATTGCGCTGATCATCAACGTGGCGCTGATCTTCGGGCTGCTGTCGCTCATCGGTTCGACCCTGACCCTGCCGGGGATCGCGGGGATCGTGCTGACCATCGGTATGGCGGTCGATGCCAATGTGCTGGTGTTCGAGCGGATCCGCGAGGAACTCAAGACCGCCAAAGGCCCGGCACGCGCCATCGACCTTGGCTATGAAAAGGCGCTGAGCGCGATTGTCGACGCCAATATCACCACATTCATGACCGCCTTGATCCTCTACGTCATGGGCTCCGGCCCGGTGCGCGGCTTTGCGATAACGCTGGGTCTGGGCATCCTGACCTCGGTTTTCACGGCCATTTTCGTCACGCGGTTGATCATCGTGATCTGGTTCGAGCGCCGCCGCCCCAAGACAATCGAGGTATGAGATGCGCCTGAGACTTGTTCCGGAAACCACGAATTTCGATTTCTTCGGTCGCCCGACCCTTTGGTTGGGCATTTCCGGCCTCATGATGGTGGCGGCGCTGGTGTCCTTCTTCGTGCAGGGCTTGAACTACGGCATCGACTTCCGCGGCGGCACCACGATCCGCACGGAAAGCGCGCAGACCATCGACATCGGCGCCTATCGCGCCGCGGTGGACACGCTGGGTCTGGGCGATGTGACCATCACCGAGATTTTCGATCCAAGCTTCGGGCCTGACGAAAACGTCGCCATGGTCCGCATTCAGGCGCAGGACGATCAAGAGGCGGTCACTCCCGAATTGATCGCGGCCGTCGAGGGCGCCTTGCAACAGGCCGTGCCGGACATCCGCTTCATTTCGGTCGAATCGGTGGGGCCGAAAGTGTCGGGAGAGTTGATCATGACGGCAAGCATTGCCGTCGTTCTGGCGATCTCGGCGGTGCTGGTCTATATCTGGCTTCGGTTTGAATGGCAGTTCGCAGTCGCCGCCGTGGTGGCGCTTGTGCACGACGTGGTGCTGACCATCGGGATCTTCTCGGAGCTGCAGATCAGGTTCGATCTGGCGATCATCGCGGCCCTGCTGACCATCGTCGGTTACTCGCTCAACGACACGGTCGTGGTATTTGACCGGGTGCGCGAGAACCTGCGGAAGTTCAAGCAAAAGCCTCTGCGCGAGGTTCTGAACCTGTCGATCAACGAGACGTTGAGCCGGACGATGATGACCTCGCTCACCACGCTGATTGCACTGATTGCACTGTTCGTGCTGGGCGGCGATGTGATCCGGGGCTTCGTCTTCGCGATGATCTGGGGCATCATCGTCGGGACATATTCCTCGATTTTCGTCGCGTCGATGGTGCTGCTGAAACTGGGCATCAAGCGCGACTGGTCCAAACCTGACGCAAAAGCAGGCACGCAGTTCTCGAACATAGATGCCTGAGGCATTTGCCGAAGCGCTGGCCTTCGATGGTCTGCTCTGGCTGATCGCAGGAACGGTGGTGGCGGGCTTCGTGCGCGGCTTTTCGGGCTTTGGCACGGCGCTGATCTTCATGCCGGTTGCGGGTCAGTTGATGCCGCCTCTCTGGGCGCTCACCGTTCTGGTGGTGATGGATGTGTTCGGCCCGATCCCGAACCTGCCGCGCGCCCGGCGCGACGGCGATCTGGGGGAAGTGGCGCTGCTCACGCTGGCCATGATACTCGCTTTGCCCCTCGGGCTGATGGTGCTGGCCTCGATCCAGCCCGAGGTGTTTCGGTACGCGGTGTCCCTTCTGGCGATCCTTGTTCCGATTCTGCTGCTGGCCGGTCTGCGCTATCGAAGGCCGTTGACACCGCCCATCCTGCTGGGAACGGGGGCCATCAGCGGGTTTCTGGGCGGAGTCGTGGGGGTTCCGGGGCCACCGGTGATCCTGCTTTATCTGGCTTCCACCCGGATGGCGGCACAGGTGCGCGCGAATATCCTGATCTATCTTTTCGCCTTTGATATCGTGCTGATCGCACTTCTGGCGGTGCAGGATCGGCTATACGCGGTGCCAGTGATCCTGGGACTGATACTTGCGCTGCCGGTCATGCTGGCCAATATGGCAGGGGCAGCGATCTTTCGCCCCGAAAAGGAACGGCTTTACCGGGCGGCGGCCTATGTGATCATCGCGGCGGCTGCGATCAGTGGCCTGCCGCTCTGGGATTGAACGCACGGACAAGGGAGGTGCGCGCATGCGAGTGACCGAAGTGAATTTCGACGGCGCCGTGCCGATCGATGGCTATGGGCCGGGGTTTTTTCGTGTCGGCAATCAGGTGGTCGAGGGGCCCGTTCTTGTTACCGTCGAACGCGCAATGTCCTGGGGCGGGCTTGACGATATCGCAGCGTTAGAGGCGTTGGCGGGGCAGGTGGACGTGATCTTTCTGGGCATGGGGGCCGACATTGCCCATGCCCCTCACGGTTTGCGTGATCGGCTGGAAGCACTGGGAATGGGGGTTGAGGTGATGAATTCGCCCGCGGCCTGCCGAACCTACAATGTGCTCCTGTCCGAAGGTCGCAGAGTCGCCGCTGCCGTCCTGCCTGTAGGAGAGGTGCTGCGGTGATCTGCGCCTTTCCGAATATATGAGGATGGGATAGACCATCCGCATGGAGTTGAATGTCACAGGTTTGAGCGTCGCACGTGGGGGAATTCCGGTTCTGGAAGGGCTGGATTTCACGTTGCACGCAGGTGAGGCGCTGATCCTGCGCGGACCCAATGGAGTGGGCAAGACGACTGTGCTGCGCACGGTGGCCGGCTTGCAGCCCCCCTTGGCCGGCACGGTCGGGCTGGAGCGCGAAGCGATGGCCTATGCCGGCCATGCCGATGGGATCAAGACCACCCTCACTGTGCGCGAGAACCTTGAGTTCTGGGCGGAAATCTTCGCCACTGGCCGCATTGATGCAGCCCTTGCAGCATTCGATCTGGTCGGGCTGTCGGATCGCGCCGCAGGTGCTTTGTCGGCGGGCCAGAAGCGCCGTCTTGGCTTGGCGCGCATGGTGGTCACGGGCCGTCCGGTCTGGGTACTGGATGAACCGACCGTCTCGCTGGATGCCAGCGCGGTGGCGCTGTTCGCGGCAGCCGTGCGCACCCATCTGGCAGGGGGCGGCATGGCGCTGATGGCCACGCATATTGATCTGGGTCTGGCCGAGGCCCGCATTCTGGACGTGGCCCCTTACCGCGCCAAGGCCCCGGCCCATGACGATTTCGACGGATCCTTTCTATGAAGGCGCTTTTGTTGCGCGATATCCGCTTGGCTGTGCGGGCAGGGGGCGGCTTTGGGTTGGGGCTGGCCTTTTTCCTGATCGTCGTTGTGCTGGTGCCCTTTGGCGTAGGGCCGGACAGCGGCCTTCTTGCGGTGATTGCACCCGGAATCCTCTGGCTCGGTGCGCTGTTGTCATGCCTTCTGTCGTTGGACCGCATCTTCGCACTGGACTGGGAAGATGGCTCGCTGGACCTGCTGGCCACGGCCCCCTTGCCGATGGAGGCGCTGGTCAGCCTCAAGGCGCTGGCCCATTGGCTGACGACCGGCGTGCCCCTTGTTCTGGCCTCGCCGCTCTTTGCCCTGCTGTTGAGCCTGCCGGTCGAGGGGTATCTGCCGCTGGTGATCTCTCTGGCTTTGGGCACGCCTGCCTTAAGCGTGATCGGCACGTTCGGCGCGGCGCTGACCGTCGGATTGAAACGGGGAGGGCTGCTGCTCAGCCTGCTGGTGCTGCCGCTCTATGTGCCCACGCTGATTTTCGGGGCCGAGGTCGCTCGGCGCGGGGCTGAGGGGCTGGATACGGGCGTGCCTTTGGCAATGCTGGCGGGGATCACCTTCGGGGCGATTGCCTTGCTGCCTTTTGCTTCGGCAGCTGTATTGAGAGTAAACCTGCGCTGACAGGGATGTGACTTGCGCCCGCAGGGCGATGGAATAGGAACGGGACATGGCCTCACTCTGGGAATATGCGAACCCCAAAAAGTTCATTCAGACCACGGACAGGCTGTTGCCCTGGTTGTCCGTGCTGGCCGCGATCACGCTGGTGATCGGGCTGATCTGGGGCTTCTTCTTCACGCCTGATGACTTCCGGCAAGGCTCGACAGTCAAGATCATCTATCTGCACGTGCCCTCGGCCCTGATGGCGATCAACGCCTGGCTGATGATGCTGGTGGCCTCGCTTGTCTGGATTGTGCGGCGGCATCATGTCTCGGCGCTGGCCGCGCGCGCGGCGGCCCCGGTAGGGGCGGTGATGACGGTCATCGCATTGGCCACCGGGGCGATCTGGGGACAGCCGATGTGGGGCACATGGTGGGCATGGGACCCGCGCCTGACCTCGTTTCTGATCCTGTTTCTGTTCTATCTGGGCTATATCGCGCTGTGGGCCGCGATCGAGAATGACGACACCGCCGCAGACCTCACATCGGTGCTGTGCCTTGTCGGCTCGGTCTTTGCGCTGCTGAGCCGCTATGCGGTGAACTTCTGGAATCAGGGCCTGCATCAGGGCGCGTCCCTGAGCCTTGATAAAGAAAAGAACGTCGCGGATGTGTTCTACCATCCGCTACTGTTCTGCATCGCGGGGTTTGTGCTGTTGTTCGTCGCGCTGGTGTTCCTGCGCACGCAAACCGAAATTCGTGCCCGCCGGATGCGGGCGCTTCTGGCGCGGGAGAGGCTGGGATGATGCCCGATCTTGGAAAATACGCGGATGCGGTGCTGTCGTCCTATGCGGTGTCCATCCTGCTGATCGTGGTCTTGGTCGCGGTCAGCGTGATGCGCGCGCGCAAGGTGCGGGCCGAGCTGGACGAGGTCGAGAAAAGGAGCCGCCGCAATGGCTAAGCTATCGCCGCTGATGCTTGCCCCGCCGCTGATCTTTGCGGGACTGGCCGCAATGTTCTGGTTCGGCATGGCCCGCGAGGACCCGGATCAGCTGCCGTCGGCGCTGGAGGGACGGCAGGCCCCCGCGGTCGAGGTCACGCAACTTGGGCCGGATGCTCCCTTCACGGATGAGGACCTGCGCCAGGGTGACGTGACGCTGGTCAATTTCTGGGCCAGCTGGTGCGCACCCTGCCGGGTCGAACATCCCAATCTGGAAGCACTGGCCGCCACGGGGCTGACGATCTATGGGGTCAACTACAAGGACAAGCCTGACAACGCGATGGGCTTTCTGGAAGAGCTGGGCAATCCCTATGTGGGGATGGGCGCGGACGAATCCGGGCGGATGGGTCTGAACTGGGGGCTTTATGGCGTGCCCGAAACCTATGTGATCGACGGGGCAGGCAATATCGTCTTGCGACATGCCGGACCGATCACGCAGCGGGTGATGGACAGCAGCATCCTGCCCGCCATCGAAAAGGCACGCGGCGCGGGATCCTGACTCTGACCCCGACGCCTCGCTGGCGCGTTGCACTTCAGATGAAAAAAGCCCCGGTGCATCGCACCGGGGCTTTGTCTTAGGCTTGAGCCTGTGGATCAGGCCGATTTCGCCAGGTTGCGCAGCACATAGTGCAGCACGCCGCCATTCTCGACATATTCCTTCTCGACAGCCGTATCGATCCGGCATTTGAGTGTGATCTCGCGGGTCTTGCCGTCTGCATAGGTGATGGTGCAGGGCACCTCGGACAGCGGTTTCAGATCACCTTCCAGCCCGGTGATGGACACGGTCTCATCGCCTTTCAGGCCCAGCGTCTTGCGGGTGTCGCCGCCCGTGAACTCGAACGGGATGACGCCCATGCCGACCAGGTTCGAACGGTGAATGCGCTCGAAGGATTCGGCGATCACGGCCTTGACGCCCAGCAGCGCCGTGCCCTTGGCCGCCCAGTCGCGGCTGGACCCCGCGCCATATTCGATGCCGCCGAAGATCACCAACGGGGTGCCATTGGCCTGATAGGCCATCGAGGCGTCGAAGATCGAGGTCTGCACGCCGTCCGGTCCTTTGGTGTAGCCGCCCTCGACCCCGTCCAGCATCTCGTTCTTGATGCGGATGTTGGCGAAGGTGCCGCGCATCATCACCTCGTGGTTGCCGCGACGCGAACCGTAGGAGTTGAACTCACGCACGGGCACCTGACGTTCGATCAGATATTTGCCCGCAGGAGTGCTGTCCTTGAACGATCCCGCCGGGCTGATGTGGTCGGTGGTGATCATGTCCCCCAAGAGCGCCAGAACGCGGGCGCCCTTGATGTCATGGATCACGCCAGCCTCGGTCCCCATGCCCCGGAAATAGGGCGGGTTTTGGATATAGGTCGAAGAGGCCGGCCAGTCATAGGTCTCGCTATCCGTGGTCTCGACCGCTTGCCACTTTTCGTCGCCCTTGAAGACATCGGCGTATTTCTTCTGGAACGCCGCGCGGGTCACGCTGCTTTCCACCAGATCCGCGATCTCTTGCGAGGTCGGCCAGATATCCTTGAGATAGACAGGTTTACCGTCCTTGGAGGTGCCGATCGCATCCTTCGTGATGTCGATATTCATATCCCCCGCGATGGCATAGGCCACCACCAGCGGCGGGCTGGCCAGATAGTTGGCCCGCACGTCGGGGCTGATGCGCCCTTCGAAGTTGCGGTTGCCCGACAGGACCGACACGGCGACCAGATCATGCTCATTGATCGCCTTTGAGATTTCCGGCTGCAACGGACCCGAGTTGCCGATGCAGGTCGTGCAACCATAACCCACAAGGTTGAAGCCCAGTGCGTCCAGATCCTCTTGCAGGTTGGCCGCTTCCAGATATTCGGACACGACCTGCGAGCCGGGGGCCAGCGACGTCTTGACCCAGGGCTTGCGGGTCAGACCCAGCGCGCGCGCCTTGCGCGCCACCAGACCGGCCCCGATCATCACATAGGGGTTCGAGGTGTTGGTGCAGGAGGTGATCGAGGCGATCACGACCGAACCGTCATGCAGCTTGTAATCCTCGCCTTCGACCTGCGCACTGGAAAAACCGGTGATGTTGCCGGGCACATGGTTCGGGCCGGGCTTGCCGCCTTCTTCCACCATGTCGGATTTTTCCAGCTTGGGGGCAGCGGGCATCTTGCGCAGACCACGGATATAGTCGCCAAACACATGCGCCGCATCAGTCAGCGGAACATGATCCTGCGGACGCTTGGGACCGGAAATCGCGGGCACCACATCGCCCAGATCCAGATGCAGGGTCGAGGTATAGACAGGCGCGTAATCCGCCCCGCGCCAGAACCCGTTCTCCTTGGCATAGGCTTCGACCAGTGCGATGCGATCCTCGTCCCGGCCCGTCTGACGCAGGTAACGCAGCGTCTCGCCGTCGATCGGGAAGAAGCCGCAGGTCGCTCCATATTCGGGCGCCATGTTGGCAATCGTTGCGCGGTCCGCCAGCGGCATGTTGTCCAGACCCTCGCCGTAGAATTCGACGAATTTGCCCACCACGCCATGCTTGCGCAGCATCTGCACGACCTTGAGCACCAGATCGGTGGCGGTGACGCCTTCCATCATCGCGCCGGTGATCTTGAAACCCACGACCTCGGGGATCAGCATCGACACGGGCTGACCCAGCATCGCGGCCTCGGCTTCGATCCCGCCGACGCCCCAGCCCAGAACGGCCAGACCGTTGACCATGGTGGTATGGCTGTCGGTGCCCACCAGCGTGTCGGGATAGGCCACGGTCGCACCATGCTGGTCGGTATCTGTCCAGACGGTCTGCGCCAGATATTCAAGGTTCACCTGATGGCAGATGCCGGTGCCCGGCGGCACCACGCGGAAGTTGTTGAAGGCCTTCTGACCCCACTTCAGGAAGGTATAACGCTCGATGTTCCGCTCGTATTCACGGTCCACGTTCATCTGGAAGGCGCGGGGATTGCCGAATTCGTCGATCATCACCGAATGGTCGATGACCAGATCCACCGGGTTCAGCGGGTTGATCTTCTGCGCATCACCACCCAACGACTTGATCCCGTCGCGCATCGCGGCAAGGTCCACCACGGCAGGCACACCGGTGAAATCCTGCATCAGCACACGGGCCGGGCGATAGGCGATCTCGCGCGGGTTCTGACCCCCGTTGGTAGCCCATTCCGAGAAAGCCTTGATGTCATCGACCGAAACGGTGAAGCCGCCATCCTCGAAGCGAAGCATGTTTTCCAGAACCACCTTCAGCGCGGCGGGCAGGCGCGAGAAATCGCCAAGGCCCGCGGCCTGTGCAGCCGGGATCGAGTAATAGGAAACACTCTGTCCGCCAACCGTAAGGGTCTTGCGGGTCTTGGCGCTGTCTTGTCCGACTGTGATGGGCATCTCTGGCCTCCCTCTGATCAGGAAATAAGGGGTATTGCTGGGCTGCTTTTGACCTATCGCGCGATTTCGATCAAGGGGGGCAGCGACAAAATGTATACCATTGCACACAAAAATTCGTGCATGTTTGACACAGTCACTTACCTCTCTCGAATCCTTGATTGGTCATTTCAATGCGAGACGCCTAGAACCGATGAAACCGAAGTGGAAAGAGACGGAAGCACATGGGGCGTTTCACAACGTGGATGACGGGCATTGTGTCCAGCGGCTTGATCGCGACAGCTGGCATGGTCAGCGCCGAGACACGACCGGTTGTTGTGGAATTGTTCACATCGCAGGGATGCTCGTCCTGCCCTCCGGCCGATGCCTTTCTGCATGAACTCAGCAAGCGCGACGATGTGATCGCACTGGCCCTGCATGTGGACTACTGGGATTATATCGGCTGGAAGGACAGCTTTGCCCAACCGGCCTTCACCCAGCGGCAAAAGGCCTATGCCAAGTCAGGCGGTCGGCGCTCGGTCTATACGCCCCAGATGATCATCGGCGGGCAGGATCACGTCGTGGGCACCCATGAAGAGGATGCGGGCGCGCTGATCAAGCGTCACGCGGCGGTACAAACGGGCGTGTCCGTGACCGCGGATCGTGATGGTGCCGGAATGGTGACGATCCGGGCCGAAGCCCAAGACGGCGTTCCGGGACCTCTGGTCGTCTATATCGTCGGCTACTCCCCCAGCCAGCGGGTCGAAATCACCCGGGGCGAGAATGCAGGTCGCACCGTGGACTATGCCAATGTCGTGACCGATTGGGTGACGGTGGGCGAGTGGGACCTGTCAGCCCCGCTGATGCTGCAGGCGCAATCGGACAGCGACAAGCCTGCCGTAGTGATCCTTCAGCACAATGGCACAGGGCCGATCATGGCCGCCGCCCATCTGCGCTGACGGCTGAACTGGCTGGGCTGTGTTTGGCGGCCTTGCCGAATGTCTCGCGGTGCCAGACATAAACGCCCGCGGCCACGATCACGGCGGCTCCCAGCAGGGTCCAGCCATCAGGATACTCCCCGAAGATGACAACGCCCCAGACCGTGGCGAAGATCAGACCTGTATACGCAAATGGCGCCAGCATCCCCGCCTCTCCGAGTGACAGGGCGCGGATCAAAAGAAGTTGCGACAAAGTGCCGAAACTGGCGATGACCAGCATCAGCAGCGCCGACGTCAGATCCAGAGGTTGCCAATAGAAAGGCACCGCGATGGTCATGATCACCGCGCCAAACAGCGCGGTATAAAGCAACGAGGTCCACGGATCTTCGTTCCGGCCCACAAAGCGCGTGGTGATGTTATAGGCCGAATAGGCGAAAGCCGCGATCAGAGGCAGCATGGCATAGGGTGAAAAGACATCCGAGCCGGGCCTGATGATGATCAGCGCGCCGATCAGGGCAGCACCGATCCCGAAGGCGCGGCGGATGCCGATCTTCTCGCCCAGAAACAGGGCTGCCCCCAAGGTGATGATCACGGGGTTGACGTTCATGATGGCGGTGGCCTCGGTCAGCCCGATATTGGCGACGCTGAAGAAGAAGAACACGGTGCCGAACATCAGAAAAACCGAACGCGCCAGTTGCAGCCACGGATAGTTCGTGCGCGCCACGGTTTTCAGGCGGGGTGCCACAAGGATCAGGACGAACAGCGCCTGACCCGCATAGCGCGCCCAGACCGCCGGAATGGTCCCGATGCGCGGTGCCAGCGCCTTGGCGGTGGCATCCATCACGGAAAAGCAGAAAATTGCCCCGATCATCAGAAGGATCGCGGTGGCCGTCGGGCTGAGTGTCCTCATCCGCCTTGCGTTGCGTTCTGCGGGGCGCGGGGCAGGCCGGTGCCGATCATGCTGTCGCGTGTAACCCATGCCGCCAGTTCCGCTTCGCGCAGGTCTTCGGTGCCGGCAGGGCGGGCAGGCAGCACGATGTATCGCATGTCGGCGGTGCTGTCATGCACGCGAATCGTGGTGCTGTCGGGCAATTCGACGCCAAATTCGGCCAGCACCGCACGGGGTTCGCGCACTGCACGGCTGCGATAGGCGCGGGTCTTGTACCAGTCAGGCGGCAAGCCCAAAAGGTTGCGCGGATAGCAGGAGCAGAGCGTGCAGACGATCAGGTTATGCGTTTCGGCAGTGTTCTCGACTGCGATCAGATGCAGCGGACCGATATCGAAGCCCATCTCGCGGCTGGCGTCGCCGGCATTCTGCAACAGCCGCTCCTTGAACGCGGGATCGGTCCAGGCCCGCGCCACGACCGCGGCGCCATTGGCCGGGCTGCGGCTGTCCATCAGGTCGATCTGCGCAGCCACTTCGGCGGCAGTGGTCACACCTTTCTCGATCAGCAGTTCGCGCACCGCGATTTCCATACGCTGCCAATAGGTCAGCGGCGCATCATCGTCCTGCCTGTAGGGATGGCCAGATGGGCTGAGGCCGTGGTGATGATGGTCGTGGTCATGATCATGGTCGTGATGGTCATGGGGCATGATCGGGAACCTCTTCCAGCCAATGGGCATAAATCTCGGCGTCAAGCGTATCCTCGGGGCGTTCCGCGCGGTCACCCCACAGTTCGGCCATGGTAAAGCGTACGCGGTAGAGCGGCTTTCTCTCGGCGGGCAGGCCATAGGCCAGTTGCTCGGGATTGCCGAACTCGCCCAAGGCACGCTCGATGATGCCCGTTTTGCCGCGCAGATAGGCAGGGGCGCGGACATGGCCGGGGGGCATCAGCGCGCGGACACGGACACGTTCAGCCATTGCGATGATCCGCTCTGTCATGAGTCGCTTCGCCATAGGTGGTGCCGCGCTGCGCGACGACCTCCATCCGGGTGGCCAATTCCTCAAGCGTATAGACACCGCCTTCGATCAGGTTCTGGTTCACCGCCGCGATCCAGCGTTCATAATAGCTGTGCTTTTCGAAGGCGTCTTCGCCCATATCCTCCAGCGCACGGCGCAGACCATCGACGGTGAAATGTCCCTTGGAGGAACACAGCACCATCAGCGCATCCACGCGTTTCTCCCATAGGGCGAAGTCATGCCCTTCCTTGGGGACAGGCCCAGCCTCATCCCCACCCATGTCATGCCAGCGGCGTCCAGAAATATCGCTCATGCCCGCAGGTTAGGCGCGCTGGCCTGCGGTGTCCACAACGAGTTGCAGTGTCCGATGCTGCCGCATGACAGGGGGCGCCTAGCTCTCCGCCTCCTCGTTGCCGGGGTTGCGCATGACCAAGTCGCCTGTTTCCTGAAGGGTGCGAATGGCACTGGTTATGGCTGTCATCGCCTCTTCCCCCGTCTTGGTCTTGACCTTGCCCAGTTGGGACACCTCCTCGCGCAGACCATCCGCAAGCCGGGTCGAGATGTTGGCCAGCATGAAGTCGGCCGCCGCCGTGAATTCGTCTCCCAGCGTCTGCGCATGGGCGATGGCGGCCACAAGGGCGGACTGCTCCACCACGCGGACGATCTTGGGCATGTCGCGCGGGTCGATCCGGTCGGTGATATTGGCAAAAGTAAAGATGGCGCGACGGACATTGTTTGCAAAATCGGAATCGGTTTCTTCCAGCCCCGACAACACATCATTGCGCGTGGCTGTCGTGGCCAGGTTCAGAATTGCGCCGACCCGCTGCTCTGGTCCATCTGCGAAGGCTCGATCAGGCGAGGAATCCAGTTGCATCGCCAGCGACAGACCGATCCGGTAGACCGTTTCAGGGGTGACCGCGCCGGTCTGGGACATGGCATAGGCGATGCGGCGCGCCGTGGCGCCGGGCAAACGGCCCAGCAGATCGGCTGATTTCGCAACATCCAGCTTGGACAGCATCACGGCCGCGACTTCGACAGCCTCGGATGTCAGGAACGGCAAAAGCAATTCCGCCGGGGTGCTGCGCAACCTGTCCCATGGATCACCGGATTGACGCACGCCAGCCTCCTTGCGCAGGCGCGCGGCGGTTTGCGGGCTGATCCGCCCATCAAGGGCTGTCAGCGCCCCCGCAACGCCGCGGGGGAAAAGAAGCGCGATCTGTTCCAGTTCTTGCGCGAATTCCGAGACGACAGCCGCCAGCGTCGCCCGGTCCACATGGCGCATCTGGCCGAATTGCCGCGCCAAAGCGGTCTGCAGATCTTCCGGCAGGTCTGCCAGAGTCAGGTCGGCCCCTTCCGACAGCAGAAACTGCACCACGATTGCCGCCTTTTCGCGTTGCGACAAGGGCGCGGCGGAGGTGGTGGCGCCCGATCGGCTGGATATAGGGGGCAGACTCAGCATCGCGACCTCACATGAACCCGGTTCAGATAAGGCTGCAAAGATGAACAAAGCCTGAAGTCAGGCCGTTGTCTCAATTGCAATTTTAGGTAATTCGGTCGCGGCGTAAGCTCTCATGCTCGCCGCTGTCCCGGTCCACTGCCGGGATGTGCCGCGCCCTGGCCGGAAGCCGGAAGGGCGCGGAGGCGATATCAGCCGCTCAGCTGCTGGGTGCAGGTGCGGGTCTCGCTGTCCCAGACCATGCCTTCGGCGCAGGACATGGCCTGATGGCTGGAGGAACAAGCAGCACTGACCATCATCGGGGCGAGGGTCAGCACCAGGGCGGCAAATGCGGTCTTCAACTTCATTGCGTACTCCCTATGTGGTTGGAACCCTAAGGTAGCACGCAATCCCGTTACGTCAAAATGCCGTTTCGCGTCACTTTGTTCCAAAGACACGGGCGAAAATCGTATCCACATGCTTGGTGTGATAGCCCAGATCGAACTTCTCCTCAATCTCGGCGGGGGACAGGGCGGCGGTCACGTCCGGGTCGGCCAGCAACTCGGTCTTGAAATCCGCGCCCTTCTCCCAGACCTTCATCGCGTTGCGCTGCACCAGAGTATAGCTGTCCTCGCGGCTGACCCCGGCCTGGGTCAAGGCCAGAAGTACCCGCTGCGACATCACAAGGCCACGGAATTTATTCATATTGGCCAGCATGTTGTCCGGATAGATCACCAGCTTGTCCACCAGCCCGGTCAAACGCGCCAAGGCGAAATCCAGTGTGATCGTTGTATCCGGCCCGATCATCCGCTCGACCGAAGAATGCGAAATATCCCGCTCGTGCCACAGTGCGACATTCTCCATCGCCGGGATCACCGCCATGCGCACCAGCCGCGCCAGACCCGTCAGGTTCTCGCTCAGCACCGGGTTGCGCTTGTGGGGCATCGCGCTGGAGCCTTTTTGCCCTTTGCTGAAAAATTCCTCGGCCTCCAGCACTTCTGTGCGCTGCATGTGCCGGATTTCGATGGCAATGTTCTCGATGCTCGACGCGATCACACCCAACGTGGCGAAGAAGGCAGCATGGCGGTCGCGCGGAATCACCTGCGTGCTGATAGGTTCGGGGATCAGGCCCAGCTTGGCGCAGACATGCTCTTCCACGCGCGGATCGATATTGGCGAACGTGCCGACAGCGCCCGAAATGGCCCCGGTTGCGATTTCCTCGCGTGCGGTGCGCAGGCGGCGCAGATTGCGGTCCATCTCGGCATAGAAGCGCGCGAAGGTCAGGCCCATGGTCGTGGGCTCTGCATGGATGCCGTGGCTGCGCCCAATGCGGACCGTATCCTTGTGCTCATAGGCGCGGCGTTTGAGGGCAGCCAGAAGCGCCTCCATATCGGCGATCAGCAGATCGGCCGCACGGGTCAGTTGCACATTCAGGCAGGTATCCAGCACATCGGAGGATGTCATGCCCTGATGCACGAAACGCGCGGCATCCGATCCCACATGCTCGGCCAGATGGGTCAGGAAAGCGATCACGTCATGTTTGGTGACAGCCTCGATCTCGTCGATCCGGGCCACATCGAACTCCACGTCTTTTGCTTTCCAGACCGCCTCGGCGTTCTCGCGCGGAATCACGCCCAGATCGGCCATCGCGTCGCAGGCATGGGCCTCGATCTCGAACCAGATGCGGAATTTCGTCTCGGGCGACCAGATCGCGACCATGTCGGGGCGGGAATAGCGGGGGATCATGGGATATCCTTGTTGGCAGCGGTTGGCGCAGTCTTTAACGGGGGGCAGGCGTGGCGGCAAGGGTTGGAGGGCAAGCGATGCTGGCGTTGCAGGATTTCGAAGGGCTGTGGCTGTTGGAACGGCAGATCTCGGATGCGCTGGGGCCGGACGCGGTTTTCACCGGGACCGCAAGGTTCACTCCGGATGATGCGGGCCTGACCCTGCATGAGGCGGGGCGGCTGAACCTGACGGGGCAGGGCGGATTTCAGGCTGAACGCCGCTATCTCTGGCGGCAGGAGGGGACCGGAATCGCCGTGCTCTTCGCCGATGGGCGCTATTTTCACCGTTTCGAGCCGGGCGAAACAGCCGAAGCGGACCACTGGTGCGACCCGGATACATATAAGGTGCGCTATGAATTTGGCGGTTGGCCCGTCTGGCAGGCCGAGTGGCGCGTGACCGGGCCCCGCAAGGACTATGTCATGCGGTCGCTTTATACACCTATGCCGGTGTAAATCGGCGCAGATGTGCCTTGGCCCTTGCGATGGAGCGGGGGCTGGGGCAGAAACAGGGCCGCAATGACAACTCTGCAAAGGAGGCTGGCGGATGGCGCTTGCTCTGACTAACAAGGTTCTGGTTGAGGCCGTCGCCCCGCGCGAAGGCACGCAGCTGCTGGTGAAACAGGCCGCGCTGGTGGTGCTGGGTATCGCGGTTCTGGCGATCGCCGCCAAGATCAAGGTCCCGATGTGGCCGGTGCCGATCACCATGGGCACCTTCGCGGTGCTGACGATTGGCGCGGCCTATGGCGCGCGGCTGGGTCTGGTCACTATCCTGGGTTACATGATCATCGGCGCGCTTGGCTTTGACGTCTTCGCCGGTTCATCGGCCGAAGCTTATGGCCTGTCCTACATGATGGGCGGCACGGGCGGTTATCTGCTGGGCTATGTGATGGCGACAGTAGCCCTTGGCTGGTTCGCACAAGCAGGCTGGGACCGTTCGGCGGGCAAGATGGCGCTGGCGATGCTGGCGGGCAACGTGATCATCTACGTGCCGGGCCTGATCTGGCTGGGGATGCTCTATGGCTGGGACAAGCCGATCCTGCAGTGGGGTCTGACGCCCTTCCTGATCGGGGATGCGCTGAAACTGGCGCTGGCGGCGGCCTTGCTGCCCGCTCTGTGGAAACTGGTTGGCCGCGCCCGCGGCTGATAGTCCTCTCTACTCGACCAAGAAAAGCGCAACCCTGTGTTGCGCTTTTTTCGTTTCTGGCCCGCGTGTCCTGCGGCGATCCAGCCCTGCGGGTCCGCCGTCCACGATCTTCCTGCAGCAGTCATACAAGGCGCCCTTGACGGGCATTGACGGGCAGGCGACGGCCTGCACCCAGCGCCTTTCGGGTGGAAAACGGGTATTGCAACCCCATCCGCCACATTCCTGATCACGACTATTTCAAATGTGGCAATATTGGGCGCATACAGCCCGGCCTGCCATTGCAGTCCTGCGAGGCAGAAAATCCACGTTCCCGCTGAAAAACCGCGTGTTGATCTCTGAAGTAAACAACCATAAATTGCTTTCTGGGCGGAAATACGCCGATGACTAGAGGGCAAGAAGTGTTGCATCTTTTCAAATATGGAGAAAATAGGGCAGAAAAAAGAAGACGATATCCAATTTCATCTGGACGATGGAGGCGATTTCTCATCTATTGGTGGAAAAAATGACGAGAGCAGGCAATGAAACATAGCAGAGAAGCAGCAGGAGTCGGACTGGCTCGGTCTGTATTCCCAGAACTTCCGCCTGTTGTCAGAGAACAACCAGAGGTTTCGCGCTCGCGTCTCCGTGATCTGCTGCCCGATCTGCCTGCGGTCAAGCCGCGCATCCCTGAAGCCGTGTCTGCGGTGATGGGGCATGTGAAGGCGACCACACTGTCATTCTCCAACCTGCATCAATATGGCGATCTGTTCGTCAGCCTCCTGAAGGCGCGCAAGAAGACCTTCATCGACCGGCTGCACTGGAGCCTGCCCGAGGCCGAGGGGATGGAGTTCGACCAATATGACACGCCGCTCAGCCGCTGGATCGTGGTCCACGAATTCGGCGAGATCCTCGCCGGGATCCGCCTGACGCCGACGACGGCGCGTTGTGGCGTCTATTCCTATATGCTGCGCGATGCGCAGAAGGGGATGTTGGAAAGCATCCCCACCGATGTCCTGTTCTTCGAGGCCCCCGTCAATCCACGGATCTGGGAGGCCTCGCGCCTCTTCGTGTCCCCCGATGTGCCGGCGCATCGCCGTCTGGCCGTGCAGGCCGCATTGATGGGGCAGTTGAGCGAATCCGCCCGCAGCTATGGCGCAACCCATGTCATCGGGATCGTGCCAGCCGTCTGGTCGCGCTGGTTGCGCCGCCTTGACCTCAGCGCGGTGCCTGTCGGACCGAAGTTCTCGATCGACGACACGGTCAGCCAGGCCGCCCTTTTCACAGTGGCGCGCTACGTCAACTGATCAGGCGATTTGCCCGTTTGTGGCGATCATTCGAATCCTGCCTTGTTTGGATTGAAAGCGCTGCCTTCAATTCATCTCAATTCCGATGGGATGTCGTGCAGGCATGCCTGAAATGCGCGAACATTACCATTTGGCAGCCTTTTTGTGGTCATATTCCGCAATTATTCCTTGTTTGGAAGAGTTTGAGGGTTTCGATCCGGAATGTTCATCCTCTCTGGTAGAGTTTAGCGGGCTGAGCGGGTGTCAATTCAAGGCTTTCGCGGATGCCCAATCCGATGATGACTACCGGGAGATATCCCGGGGAAATGGTCCGGTGAGTATGGTTCAAGTGTAGCGATGTGACAGCGTGGTGAGTGTTCTTCGGTAGAGCACTGGCTGCGCCCCGAGGCCACTCTCGGGAAAAGGTGAGGGACCGAACCTTGATCGGTCGAAAATGCGGAGGTCCGTGAGGACATGGCGATAGTCGAGCAATTCTTGCCCAAGAAGGACGATTGGTATCCGATCGACCGGCTCGAACGGCAGCTGAAGGACTACATCAACGTCAGCGAGAATCTGATCTGGCAACGTCAGGCGATCTTTCTGGCGGCGACCTTGCTTGCCGCATTCTATTTCAGCCCCGTTGTATCCTTCTCGTCCTATGCGGCCGTGCTGTTCACCGAGGTGCTGGACCTCATCCTCGCACGCAATGTGAATCGGTGGACGGACCACGATCCCGCCAAGGCCCGAAAATTCCTGTGGTGGGTGATGGTCAATACGGTGGCCAGCGCCGTCGCCATCAGTCTGTTCGTGATTCTGATCACCTTACAGCAGACCTCTGGCGGACATTTCACGCCGTTGTTTTTCCTGTTTGCGGCGTCGTTGTTCGCGGCAGTGAACAACCACCAGCTTCTGCCAGCGCTGTTCCTGCGGCTCAGCGTCTATGGTGCGACCTTCGTCTTCATCGCGACATGGGACATTATCCGCCTGAACCCGCCGATCGACTCGGACGTCTGGTTGCAGTTCTTCACGGTGGCTTTCGTGATGTATTTCATCGTCGATTGCTCGTTCGTCTTTCTCAAACTCTATCGGCGCGGTCTGGCGCAGATCGAGGAAATCACGCTGGAGCACGAAAAGACAAAGGCTGCGCTTGAGATCAAGTCGCAGTTTCTGTCGACAGTCAGCCACGAATTGCGCACGCCGCTCACGTCGATCAAGGGCACGCTTGATCTGGTCAACAGTGGCGTCATGGGGCCGGTCCCCGATCAGATGCAACCCGTTCTTGGTATCGCGGCCAAGAACAGCAAGCGCCTGGCCGATCTGATCAACGATCTGCTGGACCTTCAAAAGATCGAAGCCGGCGAGATGGCCTTCCGCTTCAACATGCTGAACGTGCGCGAACTGGTGGATGATTCGGTTACCCTGAGCCGGGGCTATGCCGAGCAGATGGATGTGTCGCTGTCAGTTACCCATGCGGATGAAGATATCTTCATCAACGGCGACGCGGGACGGCTGTCGCAGGTGATGGCCAACCTGATTTCGAACGCCTCCAAGTTCTCGCACAAGGGTGGCACTGTGGATATTTCGGTCAAGCGGGTGGATGGCCGGGTGCGGATCTACGTCAAGGACAAGGGCGTGGGAATTCCCGAGAACGCCAAGGAACGGGTGTTCGGTCGTTTCAGCCAGGTCGATTCCTCGGATCAGCGCCGTGTCGGCGGGACGGGGCTTGGGATGAATATCTCGAAAAAGATCATCGAACGCCATGATGGTCAGATCGACTATGAAAGCACACTCGGACATGGGACGACCTTCTTTATCGAGTTCGACATCGTCCCGCATACCCCCGTGGTCACCGGAACCCAGCCCGAGGAAGGACGTCGATGGAAAACAGCGTGACGCCCGAACACGAGCGGTAGGAGACCGGGACAGAAACGTCGTTTCTGGCGATTGCCGGGTTGATTTGAAGATTGATGTGACCGACTGTGTCGGTCCGCGATGGTCAGAGCGTGCGGTTTCGCGTAATCGGTTTGGTCCTGATCCGATCTCGCGGTGAACAAAGGTGACAGAGATGGAAAAACTGCAGCGTATCCTGCATGTCGATGATGCCGAAGACATCCGGATGATCATCAAGATCACCTTGGAGATGGTTGGCGGATTCCATGTCGATCAATTCTCCTCCGGGCAGGAGGCTGTGGACGGTGCGGTGGGTTGTGAGCCGCAACTTTTCCTTCTGGATTTCATGATGCCGGACATGGATGGCATGGAAACCTGGACTGCGCTTCGATCCCTGCCGGGTTTCGCGGATATCCCCGCGATTTTCGTGACTGCCAAGGCGGAAGAGAATTTTTCACAGAACATGTTGGACAAGGGCGCGCTTGCCGTGATTACCAAGCCCTTCGATCCGATGGAGCTCTGCGGCCAGATCGAGCAAGCCTGGATCGGCCATCAGGAACATGTGAAGGGCTAACCGGCCAGCGTCGTGACGATCTTGCTGGTGCGTTCCAGCGTGCGATGAACCGGGCATTTTTCAGCGATGTCCATCAACCGGCTGCGCTGATCCTCGGTCAGGTTTCCTTGCAGATGGATCTCGCGGCGAAAGCTGTCGATCTTGTCCCCCGAGCCGGCCTTGGCGTCCTGCGCGTGCATCTTGTCATGGCACACATCCACGCGCACATGGTCCAGAGGCCAGCCCTTGCGTCTGGCATACATGCGGATCGTCATCGAGGTGCAGGCCCCCAGACCCGCGGCGATAAATCCATAAGGAGACATGCCGCGATTGGTGCCGCCATAGGCCCGCGGCTCGTCCGCGCGGGCATGATGATACGGGCCGGCGGTCACATCCTGCAAAAACCCGTTGGGGTCGGCTTCGGAGACCCGGACGATACCTTCCGGCACACCGGGCGGCGGGGCGGGGGGGCGCAGGTCCAGATACCGACTGGCCCAAGTTGCGATCACATCCGCTGCGTAATCGGCATCCGTGGCGCGGCTGATCAGATGATCCGCGTCATCCAGCGTGACGAAACTTTTCGGATGTTTGGCTGCCATGAAGATACGCGTCGCATTGTCGATGCCCACGATTTCGTCACGAGGCGCGTGCATCACCAGAAGGGCGGCCCGCAAGCGGGCCAGTTCGGGGGCGATGGAGGCTCCCTCCACATCGTCGAGAAAGGCCCGCGTGATGCGGAACGGGCGTCCACCCAGATCAACCTCGGCCTCGCCCTCGTCCCGGATACGGTCCAACGAGTCATGGAAGTTATGGGTCACATGGTCCGGATCGAAGGGGGCACCCAGCGTGGCGACCGCCTTGATCCCCTTGATCTCGGGCGCGACCTTGAGCATGGCCGCACCACCCAGCGAATGGCCCACCAGCAGGCTTGGCGGCATGCCCTGATCCGCTAGCCAGGATGCCGCGGCGCGGATATCGGCAACGTTCGAGGTGAAGCCCGTATTGGAAAACTCTCCGCCGGAATGGCCCAACCCTGTAAAGTCGAAGCGCAGAACCGCCAGCCCCATCGTGGCCAGACGCTGCGAAATCCGGCGGGCGGCGGCGATGTCCTTGGAACAGGTGAAGCAATGGGCAAACAGCGCAGTCGCCAGATGCGGCCCTTCGGGCAGGTCCAGCCGCGCGGCCAATTGGCTGCCATCATGGCCGCTGAAAGTGATGTGTTCGCTGGGCATGTGCGGCGTCCTTTGTGCTTCGTTCAAGAGTGAGCGCGGGGACGCATGGGCGCAACCCATGTGTCATCGCCTTCACGCCAAGGTGACGCTACGCGATGGACAGGCGGGACGACGGGCCGCTCCGGCCGCCCATGTCCGAGGTGCCTTGCAGAGGCGTCGTTTTCCGGCTCAAATCGGGATCATGACCGCGATCCTTCAAACCCGCCTCAGCTATGACCCGACCACACCCCGGCCTTTGCCGGGGACCGCACCGATGGATCCTGCCGACTGGATCATCGTCGACGAGGCCTATGCCGCCCAGATGAAAACCCGCGCGCAGTTGTTGGCGCAGCGGCGTGACAAGGTTCTGGCCATGGACGCGAAGGCGCGATCTGCCGCTCTCGAATTGCTGGATGCCGTGCTGAATGTGCTGGCGACACGTGCCGATTTTGCTGTGACGGATCAGCAGGTGCAGCGACCCGACGGCATGCGCGTCATGTTGGACCGGAACGATCCGATGGGCACATTGGGCCATCTGGTGCAGCAGGATCTGTGCCTGATGGAAAAGCGCGGTGACGAACATGTCCTGACAGCCGCTGTCCTGTGCTTCCCGGCAAGCTGGACGCTGGCGGAAAAGTTCATGCGACCACTGACCGGCATCCATGTGCCCGTCGACAGCTATGACGACAGCATGGCCCGTCGCGTGCAGCGTCTGTTCGACGGGGTGCAGGTGGGGCGCCCGCTCTGGCGGTTCAACGCGCTTTGGTATGTCGATCCGACCCTGCATCAGCCCCGGAGCGAGGCTGACCGACGGCCAGAGCGGGGCGCGCAGGACGCCAATTACCTTCGCACGGAACGTCAGAGCCTTCTGCGCTTGCCAAAGACCGGCGCGGTCGTGTTCGGCATTCACACCAGCGTGCTGGAGCGCGCGATCGTGCGGGCGTTGTGGCCGGCCGCCTAAAGCTTAGCCGTCGATCTGCCGCGCCATGATGGCGATGGCCTTCTGATAGACCCCCGCAGCGTTCCATTCCTGAATCACACGAAAATTCGGCTCGCCCTCCTGATAGCCCAATCCGGGCTGCCACCCTTTCTGGCGCAGGAAATTGGCCGTCGAAGCCAAGGAGTCGGTGATATTGTTCATGTCGATGCGCCCGTCGCCATTGGCGTCAACCGCATAGCGCAGCACATTGCCCGGCAGAAACTGGGTATGGCCCAGCTCCCCATGTTTCGCCCCCACCGCCTGTGGTGAAATCGTGCCACGATCCACCAGTTGCAGCGCGGCGATCGTATGTTCGGTGAAGAAAGCCGACCGACGGCAGTCATAGGCCAGCGTGGCAATGGCGGACAGGACATTACTGTCGCCCATGAAACTGCCGAAGGCGGTTTCCATCCCGTGGATCGCGATGATCACGCCTGCGGATACACCGTATTGCCTCTCCAACGCGTCATAGAAGGCCGCATCGCGCGCTTTGCGTTTCTTGCCTTGGGCCACGATCGTGCTGGCACCGCGCACCTCCATGAAACGCTCCAGCGTGAAGCCGAAACTTTTCTGATTGCGGTCCGCAGCGATGGTGCGGGTGGCGTAGGTGGTGCCGGCAAGGGCCGCCAAGCCCCTCTCCTTGACGCCTGACGCGGCCGCGATCGGGGCAAAGTCGCGTTTCCATGCCTCGAACCCCGCAGCGGTGTTGCCGCATTGCGCGGCCTCCAAAGGCCCTGCCAGAAGGCCGCAAAGGGTAAGTGAGGCAATGGAAATCCCAAGCGAAAAGCGCGTCATGTGAATGAACCCTGTATGAATATGGCGACATGATACCCAGCGCCAGCCTCAGGCGCAAATGAAACAAGCGCCCCGACGGGCAACCGGGGCGCTTGACCTGCCTTCTGGGTGTGCGCTGTCCTAGAATGGCAGGCGGGTCAGGATGTCGCCGACAAACGGCAGACCATTGATCGTGGCGATGACCTGTTGGCCCAGCCCCAAAGAGGTCAGACCCGTGAAAAGCCCGGTCAGTGCAAGCGCGGTCAGCGCCAGGCGCAGATCCTCACCCCGGATGAGGTTGTAAACCATCAGGGCGATCCCGACTGGAAGCGACAGCAGGCTGACAGCAAGCGACACGGCCCATGTTGCAAGGCGCGACGTTGTGCTGGGCTCTTCGGGCCGAAGTGTGGTGGCCGGTTCCTCGGCCACATGGGCTGCTTCGTCCTCGCGACGAAAGACCGCGCGCAGATAGGGCAGGCTGGTGCTGTCCTCGGTCGGTGCGGATGTCGTGGCGGCCACGGGGTCAAGACGTGTCTGGCTGTCCAGCCGTTCGCAGGTGTCGTCGATGTCCGGGAAAAGCCGGGACACGCGGTTGGCCTGTGTTTGCGAAAAGGGCAGGACCGGGATTGGCCGTCTGCGGCGTGCCACTTCCGCTGTCGTGGCACGGTCCGCGGCGGACACGCGCCGGGGCGTGACTTTCTCCAGCACCGACAGGAAGGACGAGGTTTGCAGCATCATGTCGGGTTGCAGCCACTGCACGAAATCGGGGTCAAGCACCTGCGCCAGTTCCAGCGTCGCAAGGGCAAGGGCGGAATGCGCCGTGACGGTTGACCGCTCGGCCTCGCGCAGGCTGGGCAGGTCGGAGGGCAGCTTGATGATCGTGACCGTCAGGGTCAACGTTGCATCGGCCACACTCAGATCAGATGTCGTCTGCGGTTGGCGACCATGGCTCAGCGCAAGGTCCATCACCTGCATCCCGTCCGACTGGCCGTTCTGTCCGGGATTCTGCAACTCGGTCATATGGAGTTCGAACTCGCCAAGGTGCATCTTGAGATGACCTTCGGACATGACCTCTGCCGTCCCCACGTCGAAACCGCGCGCGCTCAGCACACGTTCAAGCCGGGTGGCCAGAAAGGGAAGATCAAGAGGTCTCGAACCGAGAAAAACCAATCCAGAAGTGCACCGAGTGTTGTCCAGACGCATGGCAGCCTCCGCGTGGCGATATTCAGACGGTCACTTATGGTTAAGGAAATGGGGCATATTTTGTTCCAAATCCGCCAAGCCTGGGGCATGGCGTTAAAAAGTCGGATTTTGACCGCTTTGACCGCCACAGTTCTGCCCAGAACGACAAAGGGCGCCCCGAAAGGCGCCCTTTTCATGACTTCGGCTGGTTTCGCCGCGACTCGGTCGTCGGCGGGCTTAGCAGCTGTAGTAGTTCTTGAACTCGACCGGATGGGGGGTCATGTCGTACTCTTCGACTTCTTCCATCTTCAGGCCGATATAGGCCATGATCTGGTCTTTGGTGAACACGTCACCGGCCAGCAGATAGTCCATGTCCTTCTGCAGCTCCTCCAGCGCCTCGCGGAGCGATCCGCAGACGGTGGGGATGCCGGCCAGCTCTTCCGCGGGCAGGTCATAGAGGTTCTTGTCCATGGCTTCGCCCGGATCGATCTTGTTCTTGATCCCGTCAAGGCCAGCCATCAGCAGAGCCGAGAAAGCCAGATAGGGGTTCGCCGCCGGATCGGGGAAACGGGCTTCGACGCGCTTTGCCTTGGGGCTTTCCGTCCACGGAATACGCACGCAACCCGAGCGGTTGCGGGCCGAATAGGCGCGCAGAACGGGGGCTTCATAACCGGGCACCAGACGCTTGTAGCTGTTGGTGGTCGGGTTGGTGAAGGCGTTCAGCGACTTGGCATGCTTCAGGATGCCGCCGATGAAATACAACGCCTCCTGGCTGAGGTCAGCATATTTGTCGCCTGCGAACAGCGGCTTGCCGTCCTTCCAGATCGACATGTTCACGTGCATCCCCGAACCGTTGTCGCCTTTGATCGGCTTCGGCATGAAGGTGGCCGAACGGCCATAGGCCAGCGCGACGTTATGGATGACATACTTGTATTTCTGGATGTTGTCGGCCTGCTCGGTCAGCCCACCGAAGATCAGACCAAGCTCGTGCTGCGAGGTCGCCACTTCGTGGTGATGCTTGTCGACCTTCATGCCCATACGCTTCATGGTGGACAGCATTTCCGAGCGGATGTCCTGACCGTCATCGGCCGGGTTGACCGGGAAATAGCCGCCCTTGTAGCCCGGACGGTGGCCGGTGTTGCCCATTTCGAACTCGGTGTCGGTGTTCCATGCGGCATGATCCGCATCGACCGAGAAGGACACTTTGTTCGGCGAAACCGAATAGCGCACGTCGTCAAAAAGGAAGAACTCAGCCTCAGGCCCGAAATAGGCGGTGTCGCCGATCCCGCTGGCTTTCAGATAGGCTTCTGCCTTCTCGGCGGTGCCGCGCGGGTCGCGGTCATAGGATTCGCCCGTGTCGGGTTCCACAACCGAGCAATGGATGCAGATGGTCTTTTCCGCATAGAAGGGGTCGATATAGACGCTGTCTGTATCGGGCATCAGTTTCATGTCCGAGGCTTCGATCGATTTCCAGCCGGCAATCGACGATCCGTCGAACATGAAGCCTTCTTCCAGAAAATCCTCGTCGACCAGATCGGCCACAACGGTCACGTGCTGCAGTCTGCCGCGCGGGTCGGTGAAGCGGATATCGACGTATTCGACATCCTCGTCCTTGATCAGTTTGAGAACTGCGTCCTTGCTCATTCCCTAATCCCTTTCAGTTTGTGGTGTAGATTACAGCGCGTCCGAACCGGATTCACCGGTGCGGATGCGAATGGCTTGTTCGACCGGGCTGACAAAGATCTTGCCATCACCGATCTTGTCGGTTTTCGCAGCGTCGATGATGGCCTCGATGGCGGCATCGACCAGATCGTCATCCAGCACAACCTCGATCTTGACCTTGGGCAGGAAGTCCACGACGTATTCGGCGCCGCGATACAGTTCCGTATGTCCCTTCTGGCGGCCGAAGCCCTTGACCTCGATCACGGAAAGACCCTGGACACCCGCGTCCTGAAGGGCTTCCTTGACCTCATCGAGCTTGAACGGCTTGATGATCGCTTCGATCTTTTTCATCCCGGGTCTCCTCGCCTATGTTCCTATGGCGTCAGACCATTTCTGCCGGGGCGGGACAATCGGGGGCTTGGTGCATTGTCGGGTAGCTGGATGCAATTTCCGAATGGTGATTAAAAAATAAGCAAAGTGCTGTTGTTTTGGGCGGAAAATAAACGGATTTGGGTGAAAAATGACCGAAATCGTCACAGCGGCGCAGATGCGCGCGCTTGAAAATGCGGCAATGGAGTCGGGCCGGGTCACCGGATCCGCGCTGATGGCGCGCGCGGGCGAGGGCGTGATCTCCGCCGCTCTGGAGGCCTGGCCAGAGCTTGCACATGCTCCGGGCCGGGCGCTGATCCTCTGCGGTCCGGGCAACAATGGCGGCGACGGATATGTCATCGCCCGGGGTCTTGCCCGGCGCGGCTGGAATGTGCGGGTCTGTGCGACCGGCCAACCAAAGGCAGGGGATGCCGCGTCCGCAGCAGCGGACTGGATCGCGGCGGGTGGCAAGATACTGGCGATGGATGATCTGGCCGACGCTTTCACCGCGTTGACCGATGGTGCCGGAGCGGCGCCGGTTCTGATCGTCGACGCCTTGCTCGGGATCGGGCAGTCGCGCAACAGCGCCGAGATGCTTGCGCCATACTGGCAGGCCGTCGATGTGGCCAAGGCGGCGGACCGCCCCCTGCGCCGCGTCAGTGTCGACCTGCCCACGGGATATGACTGCGACACGGGCCATCGGTTAAACCCGCGCCCGTTTGATGCGGATCTCGTGGTGACTTTCCATGCCCGCAAACCCGTGCATAAGGTGCTGGAAGAGCAACGGGTGCGCATCGTCGTCGTGCCCATCGGCCTGTAGGATGACCCATCCGCCCCTTTTTTCATGAGGCGTCCATGTCCCGAGCGTCCCGGATCTTCACCCTGACACCCGAGTTGCGGGACATGCTGCGCAAGGATGCGGCGGCGCACAAATATCATCACGGTCACGCGTTGATCCTGTCGGGCGGTGCAGGTCGCAGCGGTGCGGCACGGTTGGCGGCACGCGGGGCGCTGCGGGTCGGGGCAGGGCTGGTCACGCTGGCGGTGCCATCGGATGCGATGGCCGAAGTGGCCAGTCAGGTCACGGCCATCATGCTGCGCGAGGCCGGCACGCTTGCAGCGCTTGAGGCGCTTCTGGAAGATCCGCGGCTGAACGCGCTTTGTGTTGGGCCAGGGTGCGGGCATGGCGCGCTTGAGGCGGCGAAACTGGACGCGGTTCTGCAAGCGGCGCGACAAACCGTGCTCGATGCCGATGCGCTGACCCTTCTGGCAGGCGACAGGGCCCTGATGGCGAGGCTGCATCCTGCCTGTGTGATGACCCCGCATGCAGGCGAGTTCGCACGGGTCTTTCCCGACTTGGCCGTCAATCTGAACGATGGCGGCAACGCGCGGGTCGAGGCCGTGCGCGCGGCCGCCCAGCGGGCGGGCTGCGTCGTGCTGTTGAAGGGTCCCGAAACCTTGGTGGCCAGTCCGGACGGCGCGGTGACCACGCATCCGGCCGCTCCGGATGGGTCGCTGGCCTGGTTGGCGACAGCCGGGTCGGGGGATGTGCTGGCTGGTGTCATCGTCGGGCTGATGGCGCGGGCGATATCCCCCCGGATGGCCGCGAATATCGGCGTCTGGCTTCATGGGCAGGCGGCCCGTCGCTTTGGCCCCGGTCTGATCGCCGAAGATCTGCCCGAGACATTGCCTGCCGTGTTTCGGGAGCTTGGGCTTTAGATACCGCGTACTTGGCACATCAAGCCGCGAGGCAATGGTCCTGTGACGGCAGGCAGAGCGTTTCCAGCCCATCGGCATATACAAGTTGCGGGGCATCGAAAACCATCCGCACGACTGTCATTTCGATCCCGCGCAAAAGGGTGCAGCCGTCCAGAGGGGTCAAGTCCCCGGACCTGATCAAGACAGAAGGCTGGCCGAACAGGACATGGGCCGCAGCACCTCGCAACAGCACGGTCTGATCGGCGGCCAGAACCGTGTCCGTTGCGGGACGTGTGTCCCCGAACGCCCCAGCCCTCGCCTGAAGGAAATCGCCCTGATACTGCCGAAACACCAGCCCCGTCAAAGCCACCAGCCCCGTATTGCGCGTGATGATCCTGTCACCCGGCCCCAGCAGTTCCACGGGAACGATACCATCAGCCGTCAGAATGCGGGTGCCTGCCACAATCCCGGGATACCCGGCGGTGTGATCCCGCTCTTGTCCACAGCGCTGCGCCGCGGGATGCTTGGAAGATGTGCTCACGCCTGTCCTGACCGTCGCAGCGTCTGTTTTCCAGCACAACATACGGAATGTGCGCAAGAAAGTCGCCCATTTATTTGCCGCCGGACGCCCGTAGAAAGTCAGGGGGGCGGCGCGCGGTCGCCATGTCCCGGAAAAGCCCGTCAGGAGCGTGTGAACGGCCCGATTTTTCCTCTCGCATCCCTCATCAGGGTTTGCTAGACAGCGCCGGAACCGCGGGCCGCCTCCATTCTCCGGATGGGGTTGCCTGCGTTTGGTTTTCGCGGGTGTGGCGAAATTGGTAGACGCACCAGATTTAGGTTCTGGCGCCGCAAGGCGTGGGGGTTCAAGTCCCTCCACCCGCACCAGAGATATGGAAAAGGACGAAAAGAATGCAGGTCACCGAGACCCTGAAAGACGGCCTCAAGCGTGAGTACGAGATCATCGTCACAGCCGCCGAGCTGGAAGCGAAGGTCAACGAGAAACTGGCCGAGGCTCAGCCCGAAGTGGAAATGAAGGGCTTTCGCAAGGGCAAGGTGCCGATGGCGCTGCTGAAAAAGCAGTTCGGTCCGCGCATTCTGGGCGAAGCGATGCAGGAAAGCGTCGATGGCGCCATGAGCCAGCACTTTGAGGACAGCGGCGATCGTCCGGCCCTTCAGCCGCAGGTCACGATGGTCGATGGTGAAAACTGGAAAGAGGGTCAAGACGTCAAGGTCAAGCTGGCCTATGAAGCCCTGCCCGAGATCCCCGAACTGGACGTGACCAGCGTCAAGCTGGAGCGTCTGGTGGCCAAGGCCGATGACGCAGCCGTCGATGAGGCGCTCGCCTCGCTGGCCGAAACGGTTCAGGATTTCGCTGACCGCAAGAAGGGCTCCAAAGCCAAGGACGGCGACCAGATCGTGTTCGACTTCGTTGGCAAGGTCGATGGTGAAGCGTTCGAGGGCGGTTCCGCCGAAGATTACCCGCTGGTGCTGGGCTCCGGCTCGTTCATCCCCGGTTTCGAAGAACAGCTTGTCGGCGTGAAGGCCGGCGAAGAAAAGGCCGTGACGGTCACCTTCCCCGCAGAATACGGCGCGGCCCATCTGGCCGGCAAGGAGGCCGTGTTCGATTGCACCGTCAAAGCGGTCAAGGAACCCAAGGCGGCAGCGATTGACGACGAGCTGGCCAAGAAATTCGGGGCCGAGGATCTGGCCGCTCTGAAAGGTCAGATCGCCGAGCGTCTTGAGGCCGAATATGCCGGTGCGGCCCGCGCGGTGATCAAGCGCGGTCTGCTGGACGCGCTGGACGGTCTGGTCAAGTTCGACCTGCCGCCGAGCCTTGTCGAGGCCGAGGCGAGCCAGATCGCGCATCAGCTGTGGCACGAGGAAAACCCCGATGTGCACGATCACAACCACGACAAGATCGAGCCCACGGACGAACACAAGAAACTGGCCGAGCGCCGCGTGCGTCTGGGCTTGCTGCTGGCTGAAACCGGCCGCAAGGCCGAGATCGAAGTGACCGATGCCGAAATGACTCAGGCGGTCATGGCGCAGGCGCGTCAATATCCGGGGCAGGAGCGTCAGTTCTTCGAATTCATCCAGCAGAACGCCCAGATGCAGCAGCAACTGCGCGCGCCGATCTTTGAAGACAAGGTCGTCGATCATATTCTGGCGCAGGCCAATGTGACCGAGAAAGAGATCAGCAAGGACGAGTTGCAAAAGGCCGTCGAGGCGCTGGACGAGGAGTGATCCTGTTCCGCCGAAAAGGGGTCGCAAGACTCCGCAGATGTAAGATCTGATCAGAGGGGCCACCTTTCGGGGTGGCCCTTTTTCATTGCGTGCGTCAGGGCGCGCAAAAAACGGGTGACCGCAGAACAAGGTGAACGCACAGCAGGCGGTCCGCAAAACACAGCGCCGGACATGAAAAAACCGCGCAGGGTGGGCCTGCGCGGTTCTAAGGCAAGGTGTCTTTCGACAGACTGGGCTTAGCGGCCCATATCCTCGCCGTCTTCGTTCGCCGCGCCGATTTCGTCGAACAGTTCCGAGATCTCGAATTCGGCTTCGGCTTCCGCCTCGGCTGCGAGTTCACGGATCGACTTGCCTGCGGCTTGCAGTTCGGCCTCTTCAGGCGAACGCGCGACGTTGAGGTGAATGGTCACCTCGACCTCGGGGTGCAGGGTGACGGACACGTCATGCAGGCCCAGTTCCTTGATCGGACGGGTCAGCACGATCTGCTTGCGGTCGACGGTGAAGCCGCCGGTCGCAGCTGCATCGGCCGCATCGCGGGGCGTGACCGAGCCGTAGAGCGCGCCGCCATCCGAGGCGGAGCGAATCACGACGAAGGTCTGCCCGCCCAGGCGTTCGCCCAGGGCTTCGGCTTCTTTGCGGGTCTCAAGGTTCTGCGCTTCGAGTTGCACCTTGCGGGCCTCGAAGTCAGCAATGTTGCGCTCGGACGCGGACAGCGCCTTGCCCTGCGGCAGCAGGTAGTTGCGTGCAAAGCCGGGCTTGACGTTGACGACGTCGCCCATCTGGCCCAGCTTGGCCACGCGCTCAAGAAGGATAACTTGCATCTGCTTTTCTCCTTACTTCACGGCATAGGGCAGCAGGGCCAGGAACCGGGCGCGCTTGATGGCGCGCGACAGTTCGCGCTGCTTCTTGGCCGAAACGGCGGTGATGCGGGACGGCACGATCTTGCCACGCTCAGAGATATAGCGCTGCAGCAGACGGGTGTCCTTGTAGTCGATGGCAGGAGCATTGTCGCCCGAGAAGGGGCAGACCTTGCGGCGGCGGAAAAACGGTTTGGTAGCCATGGTTAGCGTCCTTTATCCTGGCGTCAGATCAACGGCGTTCGCGGCGTTCGCCGCCACGGTCACCGCGGTCGGGGCGGTCGCCACGATCGGGACGGTCGCCGCGGTCCGGACGGTCACCACGGTCGGGCCGGTCGCCACGGTCGCGGTCGTCACGCTTCTGCATCTGCACCGAGGGGCCTGCGACATGTTCATCGACCTTGATGGTCAGAACGCGCATGACATCATCATGCAGGCGCATCAGACGCTCCATCTCCTGCACGGCGGCAGCCGGTGCATCGGTGCGCAGCAGGGCATAGTGACCCTTGCGGTTCTTGTTGATCTTGTAGGCCATCGTCTTGACGCCCCAGTACTCGTGATCAACGACGGTGCCGCCGTTGTCAGCCAGGACTGTGCCGAAATGTTCGATAAGACCCTCGGCCTGCGTGTTCGACAGGTCCTGACGGGAAATGAAGACATGCTCGTAAAGCGGCATGTGCACTCCTTGCTTTTCAGGCGCATTTCATAGGAGGGTCAATCCTTCCGCGACCCATCCACGAGAGACTGCGCGGTTCAACAAAACTGCGGAAGGAGTGGGGCCTATACGACGGTTTCCGCGTCGTGGCAAGCAGGCAAGCCGTTTGTCGGCATTGAAGGCCTGCATACAGTGGGACGGGGAAAGAACCGTGTCCCCGGTCGCGCAAATGGGGCGCAATGCGCCGGAAACAGTCCAGAATTGTCCGGGATTGCGCCACACGCACGCCGTTTTCGCGCGCCAGCCTGTCCTCATCATGAGGAGGATCTCGGATGGTTGCGTTTTCAGATGTTTCATCTCCGGTGTCAAACGCCGCGCCGCGCGCCGGCTGGGGGAAAAGACACCGCAGGTCTGGACTGCAAGCGATTGCAGGTGTGGCCCGGTTCACGGGCGTTGTCCTGATGCTGGCATCGGTCGGTATCTGGATCCTGTCCGGGCCGCTTTGGGACGCCGAAATGATGCTGCTTCGGTTGGCCGTATCGGCCCTGTTCATGTGCATCGGTCTGATGTTGCTGCATGCCGGACGCGGTCATCTGCGGGACGAGGTGCATCTGGACATCCGCGCGCAGGAACTGCGTCACATCCAGCGTGGCCGTGACGGCATCGCGCGGGTCCAGCGCCGCTTCGCCCTCGCCGAACTGGGCGAGATCACAGTCTCTGACGATCAGTTGATCCTGAAGTCCCGCACAGGCGAGGTCGTGATGGAACTGTCGGGTCTTGCGCGCGAGCAACTTCATCTGATCGATCGGAAATTACGTAATATCTAAGCGGTTTTGCCGCTTTTCTGTCCGCAGCTTGGCCTGTGTCGAGGTGCGGACGAACAGTCCATTGTTCATCTTCTCACATGATCTGTGGTTTCCTGTGGAGTTGCCGCATCGCAGAAAGCGCGCAACTTGGGCCTATCTGAAACATGGTCCAACAGGAGAGACCCATCATGAAAAACACCTTTGCCGCTTTCGGCCTTGCCGTCGCCCTTTCCGCCGCCCCCGCATTTGCCGCGCCCGAAAAATACGTTCTGGACGCCAGCCACAGCCAGATCCTCTTCTCTTACAACCATCTGGGCTACTCCACGACCTGGGGCATGTTCTCGGGTTTCGAGGGTGAGATCATGTTCGATCAGGAAGACCCCGCCAATTCCAGCGTGACCGTGTCGATGCCCGTCATGTCGATGATGACCGGCTGGGAAGGCCGCTTCGAACATTTCATGTCGGGTGACTTCTTCGGTGCCACTGAGGACGAGATGGTGACCTTCACCTCGACCGGGATCGAAGTGACCGGTGACGACACCGCGCTGATCACCGGCGACCTGACCCTGAACGGCGTGACCAAATCGGTCGTGCTGGATGCCAAACTGAATCAGGCCGGTGATCACCCGATGGAGAACAAGCCCTGGGCCGGTTTCAATGCCACGACAACCCTGCTGCGCAGCGACTATAATGTCGGCGCTTTCGCCCCCTTCGTCAGCGATGAAGTGACCGTTCAGATCTCGATCGAGGCCATGAAGGCCGAGTAAGCCTGACATATCGTAAAAAAATACCAAGGCCGCCGGAGTGATCCGGCGGCCTTGTTCATTTGCGGCGGACGCGGTGGGGTCAGTCGCCGGTTGGCAACCGTTGCGCTTTCAGTTGCACCGTCACCGTCACACCGAAGCCCAGCGTTCCCTCCTCGGTCACGCTTGCGCCGATACCGAAGTCGCGACGGTCAAGCGACGATTCCCCGATCATCGACGCCGTGTCACCGCTGATCACCAGATCAAAGGGCAGCCGCACCGGCACCGCATTGCCCTTGAGGGTCAAAAGGCCGTCCGCGACGAAGCTGCCGCCCGCCCGCAGGATTCTGGCCTCGAACACCGCGCGCGGATGCGTGGCTTCGTCGAAGAAATCCGCCCCAATGGCCTGACCCGTGACCGTGCCGAGGCTGAGCGAGGAAATGGCAACCTCGACCCGGACGGTGCCATTCACGTCCTGCGTGGGATCATCCGCGAAGGTGATCTGTGCCGTCCAGTCGGCAAAGCTGCCCTCGACCTTTGCGCCCATCTGACGGATCGCAAGCGCCAGCGTGCCTTCCTGCACCTGCCAGTCGCCCGGGGCGGCGGTTTGCGCGGCAACCGGCGCGGGGCTGTCCGGCAGGGCGATCAGGGCAGGGGCCGCGCCTGCGCCAAGGATTCCCAGCCAGATCACACCAGCCGCCACCAGCGGCACCGCATGACCGGGCTGCGCGGGGCTTGGGTTCTGCCGCACCGTGGCGCGTGGCAGCATACGGCGCAGCGTGTCGTCGCGGTCGATCCAGTGATGCTTCAACGCTCCGGCCACATGCAGAAGGATCGACAGGATCAGCACGCGGGAGGCCAGGAAATGCACAGTCTCGGCGGCCTGTGCCACGGTGGCGCTTTGCGGCACGAAGGGAAGGGTTTGCCCCAGCGGCCACCAGATCGGGGCGAATCCGGTTGTCGCCGCGTGATGCACCCAACCCGACAGCGGGGTCACCAGCATCGCACCGTAAAGCAGCCAATGGATCGTGCCCGCCAAGGTCGCTTCGGCCCGCCGTCCGCCATGCAAAAGACCGGGGCGGGGTTGTGTCATCGCCCAGACGATACGGCCAAGCGCGGTCAGGAAAGCCGCAATCCCGATGGTCTTGTGCAACGAGAACAGCAGCGTCGTCCGCGCGACAAGATCGGTCTCGCCCGCTTCGATCCGGTGAGCCAGATCGGTGGCAATCAGGCCCAGCGGAATGGCGGACAGGATCAGAAAAGCGGTCAGCCAATGGAACATCTTGGTGACGCTGCCATAGCGTGCGGTGCTGTTGCTGCGGGACATGAGGGCGGTCCTTCTGGAAGACATGTTTCGTGCCTATCTAGAACCGCAAGCCAGAGCGGCCAATCTGCCCCGCCGCACATGGGACGTGCAAGGATGCGCGCTCGGGCGTTGCGAAGACGCGCCGGGCGCGGTATTCCGGCAAAACCTTATGAAAAGCGCGCGCGGGACAACGATCCTTGGCGCGGCAGGACGGAGACAACAGGATGAGCAGGGCTTTCGTATTTCCCGGTCAGGGCGCGCAAACCATCGGCATGGGCCGCGATCTGGCACAGGCCTATCCCGCGGCCCGTGCCGTCTTCGACGAGGTGGACGACGCCTTGGGCGAGAAACTGTCCACCCTGATCTGGGAGGGCGAGCAGGACGCGCTGACCTTGACCCAGAACGCCCAACCCGCCTTGATGGCGACCTCGATCGCGGCGATGCGCGCGCTCGAGTCCGAGGGTGTGAAGGTTACCGATGCCGCCTTCGTCGCCGGTCACTCTTTGGGCGAATATTCCGCGCTGGCCGCGGCCGGAGCCCTGAGCGTCGCCGATGCCGCGCGCTTGCTGCGCACCCGTGGCCGCGCCATGCAGGAGGCCGTGCCCGTGGGCGTCGGCGCCATGGCCGCCCTGCTGGGCCTCGACTTCGCCGCCGCCCGCGCCGTCGCCGAAGAGGCCGCACAGGGGCAGGTCTGTCAGGCTGCCAATGACAATGACCCTGCGCAGGTGGTGGTCTCAGGCCACAAGGCAGCGGTCGAACGTGCCGTCGAGATTGCACGCGCCAAGGGCGCCAAGCGCGCCGTGATCCTGCCTGTCAGCGCGCCTTTCCATTGCGCCTTGATGCAGCCTGCCGCCGAAGTGATGCGCGCTGCCCTCGCCGATGTGACGGTCAACACACCCGCCGTGCCGCTTGTCGCCAATGTGCGGGCCGAAGCGGTCAGCGATCCTGACCTTATCCGCGCGCTTCTGGTCGAACAGGTCACAGGCTCGGTCCGCTGGCGCGAAAGCGTGCTGTGGATGGCCGAGGCCGGTGTGACCGAAGCTTGGGAAGTGGGCGCGGGCAAGGCACTGTCGGGCATGATCCGCCGGATCGTGCGCGAGATGGAATGCCGGGCCATCGGCACCCCGGAAGATGTGGCCGCAGCCATTGCTGCCCCAAACTGAGGAATAGACATGTTTGATCTGACAGGAAAATGCGCGCTGATCACCGGCGCATCAGGCGGGATCGGCGGGGCCATCGCCCATGCGCTGCACGGGGCAGGGGCCACGGTCGCTCTGTCCGGCACCCGCTTGGAACCCCTCGAGGCGCTGGCCGCCGAACTGGGCAGCCGCGCGCATGTGCTGCCCTGCAACGTCTCGGATGCCGAAGCCGTCGAGGCGCTGCCGAAACAGGCTGTCGAGGCGATGGGCGCCGTCGATATCTTGGTCAATAACGCAGGCATCACCCGCGATCAGCTTTTCATGCGGATGTCCGATGACGAATGGCAGAGCGTGCTGGATGTGAACCTCACTTCCACCATGCGGCTGTGCCGTGGCGTCATGCGCCCGATGATGAAGGCCCGCTGGGGCCGGATCATCAATATCTCCTCCATCGTGGGGGCCACGGGCAATCCGGGGCAGGCGAACTATGCCGCCTCCAAGGCCGGGATGGTGGGCATGACGAAATCCATCGCCTATGAGGTCGCCAGCCGTGGAATCACCGCCAATGCCGTGGCACCGGGCTTCATCGCCACCGCCATGACCGACAAGCTGACCGACGAACAGAAAGCCGCCATCAACGTCAAGATCCCGGCCGCCCGCATGGGCACGCCACAGGAAATCGCGGCCGCCGTCCTCTACCTCGCCAGCCCCGAGGCGGGGTATGTCACGGGCACCACGCTGCATGTGAACGGCGGTATGGCCATGCTGTGACAGGCAAGGGCGGGCTGCCGTTGCAGCGCGCGGCCTTGCCTTGGTGAAAGCGTTTGCCAATGGCGCACCATGTGCTATAGGCCACGCAGATTTGCCGGGGGGGCCGAAGGTGGCACCCTTGGACGTCCTGCTTGCGGGATGACGAGCCGCCCGATACACAGGGCATCACGAAGTGCCGAGCCTGCGGGCAAGGGCAGAAAATGGGCAGACAGCCCGAACGGTATGAGGACTTGGACATGAGCGATATCGCAGACCGCGTGAAGAAGATCGTGGTGGAACATCTGGGTGTGGACGAGGACAAGGTGGTCGAGAACGCTTCGTTCATCGATGACCTGGGTGCGGACAGCCTGGACACGGTCGAACTGGTGATGGCGTTCGAAGAGGAATTCGGGATCGAGATCCCCGATGATGCAGCAGAAACGATCCAGTCCTTCGGCGACGCAGTGAAGTTCATCACTGAAGCCTCCTGAGGCGCGCATCATTTCCGATGTCGGAGAAACCCCCGTCCATCGGACGGGGGTTTTTTCATGACTCGCGGATTTTGGGGTTTGACCGGCGGTCGGTGGTATCCGATCCTGCGGGCTGCGATCCGCGCAGGCCGGTGTCGGAAAGTGCCCGCTCTTGCCCATGAGGGGGCAGGCGCGCTATGAGCACGACAGAACATGAACGAAGGGGTACGTCATGCGTCGAGTGGTTGTAACGGGACTGGGGTTGGTCACGCCTTTGGCGTGCGGAGTAGAGGAGACCTGGTCGCGTCTGCTGGCCGGAGAGTCCGGCGCGGGTCCGATCACCCGCTTTGATGCCAGCAATGTGCTGACGACCTATGCGTGCGAAGTCCCCTTCGGCGACGGCACGGACGGCACCTTCAATCCCGATGACTGGATGGAACCGAAAGAGCGGCGCAAGGTCGATGATTTCATCCTCTATGGCATGGCCGCCGCGACGCAGGCCGTCGAGGATTCGGGCTGGAAGCCGGAAGCCGAGGAAGACCGCCTCCGCACCGGCGTGATGCTGGGCTCCGGTATCGGCGGCTTGCAGTCGATCGAACAGACCACTCTGCTGATCAAGGAAAAAGGCGCACGCCGCGTTTCGCCCTTCTTCATTCCGGGTGCGCTGATCAACCTGATCTCGGGGCAGGTCAGCATCCGCTATGGTTTCAAGGGGCCGAACCATGCGGTCGTGACCGCCTGTTCCACAGGCGCCCATGCCATCGGCGATGCCGCGCGCCTGATCCAGTGGGGCGATGCCGAAGTGATGATCGCGGGCGGGGCCGAGGCGGCGATCTGCGAGATCGGGATTGCCGGCTTCAACGCCTGCAAGGCGCTCAGCACCAAACGCGGCGACAATCCCAAGGCTGCCAGCCGCCCCTATGACGCCGACCGCGACGGATTCGTCATGGGCGAGGGCGCGGGCGTTGTCGTGCTTGAAGAATACGAGCACGCCAAGGCGCGCGGTGCCAAGATCTATGCCGAGGTTCTGGGATACGGTCTCTCGGGCGACGCCTATCACATCACCGCCCCGGCCGAGGATGGCGATGGCGGGTTCCGCTCGATGCAGGCGGCGCTGGATCGTGCCGGTCTCAAGGCGACGGATATCGACTACATTAACGCCCATGGCACCAGCACCATGGCCGATGTCATCGAACTGGCCGCGGTCGAACGTTTGCTGGGCGATCACGCAAGCAGCGTGACCATGTCCTCGACCAAATCCGCAACCGGGCATCTGCTGGGGGCTGCGGGCGCCATCGAGGCGATCTTCTCGATCCTCGCGATCCGCGATCAGGTGGCCCCGCCCACGATCAATCTGGATAACCCGGCGGTGGAAACCGCCATAGATCTGGCCCCGAATGCCAAACGCGCGCGCAAGATCGACGTGGCGCTGTCCAACTCCTTTGGGTTTGGCGGCACCAATGCCAGCGTGATCTTCGGGAAGGTGGGCTGATGTGGCGTCACATCGCCTCGAATGCGGTCACCTTTCTGATCGTGGCAGTCTTTCTGGCTGCGGGTGTCATCCTCTGGGGGCAGCGCGAATATACGTCTGAGGGACCGCTGGATCAGGCCGTCTGCTTGCAGGTCGAGCGCGGCTCCTCAATGGCGCGCGTCAGCCGCTCGCTGGAAGAGCAGGGCGCAATCACGAATGCACGCGTCTTCCGGTTGGGTGCCGATTACTCCGACAAGGCCGATCTGTTAAAGGCCGGAAGCTTCCTGATCCCGCCGAAAACCCCCATGACCGATATCGTGGACATCATCACGCGCGGCGGGCCCAGCACCTGCGGCACCGAAGTGGTCTACCGCATCGGCGTCAACAGCTCCTCCGTCGTGGTGCGGGAACTTGATCCGGCCACCTCGCGCTATGTAGAGCAGGTCAGCTTCGATCCCGCCAACGAGGTCGCACCTGGCGACTATACGCAGGTCCGGGAACGGACGGACACGCGCTACCGCGTGGCGTTGGCCGAGGGTGTCACCAGCTGGCAGGTGGTTGATGCGCTCTCGCGCCTTGATGTTCTGGCAGGCGAGGTGGCCGAGGTCCCCGCCGAAGGCACGCTGGCACCCGACAGCTACGAGGTCACACCGGGCGAGGAGCGTGCAGCCCTTCTGTCTAGGATGGCGGCTGCACAGGATGCCATTCTCGCCGAAGCATGGGCCAACCGGGTTGAAGGTTTGCCGCTTGAATCCCCGGAAGAGGCCCTGATCCTGGCTTCGATCATCGAGAAGGAAACCGGCGTTCCCGAAGAGCGGCGTCAGGTCGCCTCCGTTTTCGTAAACCGGCTGAATCGCGGGATGCGACTGCAGACCGACCCCACGGTGATCTATGGCATCACCAAGGGCGAGGGTGTGCTGGGACGCGGCCTGCGCCAAAGCGAATTGCGCGGCAACACACCCTGGAACACCTATGTGATCGAAGGTCTGCCCCCGACGCCCATCGCCAACCCCGGCCGGGCCAGCATCGAAGCCGCGCTTGATCCCGATGACACGCCTTTCGTGTTCTTCGTGGCCGATGGCACCGGCGGGCATGCCTTTGCCGAAACACTGGAAGAGCATAACCGCAACGTGGCTGCCTGGCGCCGGATCGAGGCCGAGCGTGAGGCCCAGGGCACCGAGGAGGAACAGTCCGACTGACCCGCGCGCGTTAGGAATTTGTTAATGAAAACGCGCAGTTGTCAGATTGTGACTGTCCAGAAAACTTGACATTGCGCACGGTCTAGCGTATAGGTTGTGCAAGCTGGAAGACTTGAACCAACGGCGCCGGGGTTTCCCCGGACGCCGTTTTTTCATGTCTTGCGGACGGGGCAATCAAGGATGAGGCAGAGCGAGACCAATGTCAGACATACCCCCGCGCGCGGGTCCGGATGTGGCACCGCCCGACCGGGATGCCGCGCTGCAAGTCACGATCCGCATCGTCGATCTTCAACTGCGGATCATGAAATCGGAACTCATCGAAATTCAGGAACGGGTGGCCGAGGGCGATCAGAGCGCGATCCGAGAGGGCGCGCGCCTGTTGTCCGACATCCGTTACTGGCTCAAGCAAGCCCATGACGTGGAGACAGAAATTGAAACATATCGCAAGGCAACTGCAGGTATCGCCCATGAATATGCCATCGACTTTGACGCAGCCCGATCTCAGGTCCGGTGCCGACTGGATCGCCTGCGAGACTGCCGAGGTCCAAAAATCGTTCCTTGACGACCTGACCGAAGGGGAATTGCTGGCCTTGCCCTTCATGTTCGACTTCTGGGCGATGCCGCACCAACTGCCCCCCGAAGGCACCTGGCGGTCTTGGGTGATCATGGGCGGGCGCGGGGCGGGTAAGACGCGCGCAGGCGCCGAATGGGTGCGCGCGCAGGTCGAAGGTTCGCGCCCCAACGACTCCGGCCGGTGCCGCCGCATCGCGCTGGTGGGCGAAACACTGGATCAGGTGCGCGAGGTGATGGTCTTTGGAGACAGCGGCATTCTGGCCTGCTCACCCCCAGATCGCCGCCCGGAATGGCATGCAACCCGACGGATGCTAATCTGGCCCAACGGCGCGACGGCACAGGCGTTCTCGGCACATGACCCCGAATCCCTGCGCGGCCCCCAGTTCGACGGCGCATGGGTCGATGAACTGGGCTGCCCCGCCGTGGACAAGGGCACCAATCAGCCCAATGTATTTCTCGACCCGAAATCATCCGAGTCCTTCGTGCCCCATCACTCCAGCGGCCAGCAGGACGAGGTGATCCAGATGCAATACCTGCGCGCCATGTTGGGCCATTGGCGGGCGCCGGAAAACAATCCCGTCTCGCCCCTCTATGGTGGCCCGATGCTGGACATGTCCCGCGCCTTCGTCTGGGCCTGGGATGCGCGGCCCTTTCCGTTCTTTCCCGCCAATGCCAGCCTCTGGGCGGATTCCGCGAACTACGCGCGCGGCCATTGGGTGACCGGGCGGCTTGCGTCCCGCTCTCTCGCCTCGGTCGTGGATGAGATCTGCGCCCGCGCGGGCCTCAGCGACCCCGACACCAGCCGGTTGCACGGCATCGTGCGCGGCTATGTGCTGGCGCAGGTCGCCGACGTCCGCGCCGCCCTGCAACCCCTGATGCTCGCCTATGGCTTCGACGCCGTGGAACGGGATGGCCGCCTGCGCTTTCTCATGCGCCGCGATGGCGTGGCCCAAACCATCGCCCCCGACACAGTGGCGGATCTGCCCGACAGCCCGCCCCATCCGCAACACAGCCGCGATGCGCAAGCCGAGATGACAGGACGCATCCGCCTGCGCTTCGTGCAGGCCGATCCCGCCTATACCGCCGTCGCCGAAGAGGCGATCCTGCCGGACGAGGCGACCCATGCCGTCGCAGCCTCGGAAATCCCGCTGCTGCTGACCCGCACCGAGGGCCGCCAGATCGCCGAACGCTGGCTGGCCGAGGCGCGACTGGCCCGCGACAGCCTGCGTCTGGCCCTCCCACCCTCGCAACAGCATCTGGGGGCAGGGGACCTGCTGACCCTGCAAGGCGACGCCACCGGCGCGCAATATCGCATCGACCGGGTCGAAAGCGGCCCCGCCCAGTTGATCGAGGCGCTGCGTGTCCACCCCGCCACGAACCTGCCCGCCGGGCTGGAGGATGAGGCTACCCCCGTGCCCGCCTTCATCCCCCCGATGCCGGTCTTTGCCCTGTTTCTGGACCTGCCGCTGATGACCGGGGACGAGGTTCCCCATGCGCCGCATATCGCCGTCACCGCCGACCCATGGCCGGGGGCGGCGGCCCTTTATGCCTCGCCCACCGGGCAGGGCTTTACGCTCAACCGTGTGATCCAACGCCGCTCTGTCATCGGCGTGACGCAAACCCCGCTCGCCGCCGGCCAACCCGGCCTGCTGGACCGGCGCGCCACGGTGACAGTGCGCGTGACAGCGGGGCAGCTTTCCTCCATCGACCTGCCCACGCTGCTGGCGGGCGGCAACCTTGCCGCGATCGGTGATGGCACGTCCGACCGCTGGGAACTGCTGCAATTCGCCTCTGCGACGCTGACCGCCCCCGACACCTATACCCTCTCGCTTCTCCTGCGCGGCCAGCTTGGCACCGATGCCATCATGCCCGGCTCATGGCCCGCAGGCAGCTATCTGGTCCTGCTCGACGGCACCCCGGAACAGATCGACCTGCCCAGTTCTGCGCGCGGCCTGACCCGCCACTACCGCATCGGCCCGGCGCAACAGGGCTATGACGATCCCTCCTTCACCGCGCTGGAACAGGCGTTCAATGGCACCGGCCTCAAATCCCTTGCACCCGTCCACCTGCGTGCCATCCAGGACGCGGACGGCACCCTGCATGTCACCTGGACCCGCCGCAGCCGCATCGACGCCGACAGTTGGGACAGCCCCGATATCCCGCTGGGCGAGGACACCGAAAGCTACCTGCTCCGCATCCTCCAAGGCACCACTTTGCGCCGCGAGGAGACGATCAACAGCCCTCACTGGACCTATACCACCGCCATGCGGCAGGCCGACGCCGTGCAGGGCGCATACCGGATCGAGGTCGCGCAACGCTCCGCCCGCACCGGTCCCGGCTTCCGCGCCAGCCTGACCATCGCGGCCTGATGCGCCCCGTCATGCATGGCGACCTGACAGCGCTGGCGCGCCATCTGCTGACCCTTGCCGCCCCGCAACGCCCCACCGCCTGCGCGCAACTCATCGCGCAGGCTGACGCCGCCGACCGCTACCGCAAACGTTTTGGTCGGGCGCATCCCCGCTGGGGCAATGGCACGCTGATGGCGCGGGCCCGTGTCCTGCCGTTACCGCCCGAACCACGCCTTCAGGACGTAGAGTATGCCCGCTGCCTGATCCTTGTCCTGACGGCACTCACGCGGCGCGGCCCGGCATCCCGCAACGGGCCGGTCGGATGAATCTGGCCGCTCTCACAGCTTTGCGTTTGGCCTCCCCCCGCGACTTGGTTTATCATGACGATGAAGAGGACAAAGCCATGCCGAAAATCCAGACGAAACTTGCGCAGATCGACCCGGTCTGGAACCGCATCCTGACCGAAGCGGAACAGGCCGTGAAGGACGAACCCATGCTGGGCGGTCTGATCCATTCCAGCGTGCTGCATCACGGCTCCATCGAATGTGCACTCGCCTATCGCACCGCCCTGAAACTGGCCTCGGGCGAGATGTCCGAACAACTGATCCGTGAAATCTGCGACGAGGCTTATGGCGCCGATCCCGCTCTGGCTCTGGCCGCGCGCGCCGACATCATGGCCGTCTACGACCGCGACCCGGCTTGCCACCGCTTCCTGCAACCGCTCCTGTTCTTCAAGGGCTTTCAGGCCGTGCAGGCCTACCGCGTGGCCCATTGGCTCTGGACGACCGGGCGGCAGGATCTGGCCTATTTCTTCCAGATGCGCGTGTCGGAAACCTTCGGCGTCGATATCCACCCCGCCGCCCGCATCGGCAAGGGGATCATGATCGACCATGCCCATTCCATCGTGATCGGCGAAACTGCCGTGGTGGGCGACAATGTCTCGATGCTGCATTCCGTCACTCTCGGCGGCACCGGCAAGGAAGAGGAAGACCGTCACCCCAAGATCGGCGAAGGTGTGCTGATCGGGGCAGGGGCCAAGGTGCTGGGCAATATCCATATCGGCCATTGCTCGCGCATCGCCGCCGGCTCTGTCGTGCTGCATGACGTGCCGCCGAAAACCACCGTGGCAGGCGTCCCCGCCAAGGTCGTGGGCGAGGCGGGCTGCGCTACGCCGTCGATCACCATGGATCAGTTGCTGCGCGACAGTCTCTAGGCAACCTCGGGCCGCGGGCCATCGCGCCCGCGCGCTTACTCGGCAATGTTCAACGCAAGAACCTGCCCCTCGAACCGGTTTGCGGTCGGACGGGCCGGCGTCATCGCGCGCGTCCATCGGCCCGGATGGCGCGCCTGCAACCGCGCGGCCCATGCGCTGACCTCGGGGATCGCTTCGGCCCATTGCCCACCGGCAAAAAAGCTTTCGGCAGGGGCCCCCTCGGCAAACAGGATGTGATGGCGCGGCAGCAGGATGTGGAAATACTCCACCGCCTCGCAAGGCGCGCGCAGCACGGTCACGTCATTCACCAGATGCACCGACGGCACCAGAACCTCGGCCTCTCCGCTGTGCAACTCTGCCAGCGGATCGCGGATCAGCATCCGGTGCTGCGGTGACACGCGCAGATCGGCACTGTTGCCCAGCGTTCCCTTGCGGATCAGCACCGGCGCATCATCCCCCAGACCCGAGGCCATGCGACTGCCGACCCAGACAACCCGCTGCGGCCCGGCATCCAGCGTCTCGACCATGTCGCCCGCGCGCAGGTCCTCGACCCGGACCCGCCCGGCGGGTGTGTCGATATGCGTGCCACGCGCAAAGCAGGGCACCCCGTTGATCGTGATGGTGATCGTCTGCGTATCCGTCCCGTTCGAGGACAGCAGCACCACGAACGTATCCGTCAGCGTCTCGCCCGCATCCAGCGCATCCACGGCCGGATTGCTGTCATTCAGGACATAACTCCATGTCCCGTTGCTGTTGATCGTGGCCGTTCCATAAAGCGGCGCTTGCGAGATGCTCCAGACATCGCTGTTCGTATTGCCCGAGTCGTCCAGATCGCCCGTAGCAGGCAAGCCCGCCTTCTCGGTTACGCTCCCACTTGTCGTGCCCACGATATTCGGTGCAGCTCCGCCCATCGGTCAACCCTCTTCCTGTTGAAGAATTCCGTGAAACTGCCTGACCCCATAGGAGTTGACTTCAACGGTCGATGTGCCGGGCTGGCGGCTCCATTGCACGATCCGGTATCTGTCACCCGCGGCATTGTGCCATAACGTGCGCACCCGCGTCAGGTCCGGGTTCTGGGTCAGCATCGGCACGATCTGGTCCACATGGCCGAAAGGGGCCACGAAATCGACCAGCCAGACCGAACTGCCACTGGTCCAGTGCTCCGGCTCCAGAGGAAGATGATCCAGCGCAAAGGCCCGCTCGGCTGCCGGGGACAACCCGGCCCATGTGATGAAGCCGCGTGGAAAGCCGTTCGACCGGAATATCTTGTAATGCCCCAGACGCAACGGCGGCTCGAAATAATGCATGGCCCGCGCCAGCGGTTGCTCGCGGTGGTAATTCGTCAATCCGGCCAGAAAGGTCATCGCCCCGTAATCGGCCAGCTTGTCATGCGGAATGTCGAACCAATCCGCCGGAAAACTCTCCGAGGAGGTCGAGGCCCCTGGCCCTTGATTCCGCATCTCGGCGAAATGACGCAATGTCTTGCGGAAGAACCGCTCGTTCTCTGGTTCCAGCATGTCCCATTCAACGCGCAATACCGTGATGCGGGTTCATCCCGTCTTGTCGGTTGCGCACCTGCCTCAGTGCAATCTTTCGATGAAATGTAATAAACAACCCCGCTCAAATCAACGAAAAGGCCGGACCCCTGCAAGGTCCGGCCTGTCCTGTTGTATTTGGGTTGCCTAGCAGATCCGGGATCAGGCCAGCATGGCCATGGGATTCTCCAGATTATCCTTGATCGCCTGCAACAACTCCGCGCCCAGTGCGCCGTCGATCACCCGGTGATCCACCGAGAGGGTGACCGACATCACGGTCGCCACGGCCAGCGCGCCATCCTTGCCGACGACGGGTTTCTTGACGCCAGCGCCCACGGCCAGAATGGCCCCATGCGGCGGGTTGATCACGGCGTCGAAATTGTCGATCCCGAACATGCCAAGGTTTGAGATCGCAAAACTGCCGCCCTGATATTCATGCGGAGCCAGCTTCTTCGACTTGGCCCGGGCCGCCAGATCCTTCATCTCGGCGCTGAGCGCCGACAGCGACTTCATCTCGGCATCCTTCAGCACAGGCGTGAACAGACCGCCCTCGATCGCCACGGCCACCGCCACGTCTGAGGGTTTCAGCTGCAACACCCGGTCGCCCGCCCAGACCGCATTCGCCGCAGGCACCTGCTGCAACGCCAACGCACAGGCCTTGATGATGAAATCATTGACGCTCAGCTTGACGCCGCGCCCTTCCAGTTGCGCGTTCAACTGCCCGCGAAAGGCCATCAGCGCATCCAGATGAATGTCACGCCGCAGATAGAAATGCGGGATCGTCTGCTTGGCCTCGGTCAGGCGGGCGGCGATGGTCTTGCGCATCCCGTCCAGCTTGATCTCGGTATAGGCGCGACCCTCGTACATCTTGAGAACCGTATCCGTCGACGGACCCGTGGGCATCGCGGCAGGCGCGCCAGCCTTGGCCGAGGCCGGGGCCGCAGCCTCGGTGGCCGCCGCCGCAGGTTTCGCCTGCGGGCTGGCTCCTTCCACATCGGCCTTCACGATCCGCCCATGTGGACCCGACCCGGTCACGCCGGACAGATCAATCCCCTTGTCAGCCGCAATCCGCCGCGCCAAGGGCGAGGCAAAGACCCGTCCGCCATCCGCGGCCTTCGGGGCAGGGGGCGCCGCCTTGGCCTCGGATGACGCCGGCTCATCCTTGGGCGCGGCCTCCGCCTTGGGCGCAGCCTCCGACTTGGGGGCCGTCGCCTTGGCGTCAGAGGCGCTCTCGCCATCCTCCAGCAACAGCGCGATGGGCGAATTGACTTTCACCCCTTCTGTCCCCTCGGCAACCAGCAGCTTGCCGATCACGCCCTCGTCCACGGCCTCGAACTCCATCGTGGCCTTGTCCGTCTCGATCTCGGCCAACAGGTCGCCCGCAGACACGGTGTCGCCCTCCTTGACCAGCCATTTCGCCAGCGTGCCCTCTTCCATCGTGGGCGACAGCGCGGGCATCAGAATTTCAACAGGCATCGCGTGTCTCCTTAGCGGTAGGTCACTTTTTTCACGGCTGCGACAACCTCGTCGGTGGTCACCAGCGCCAGCTTTTCCAGATTGGCCGCATAGGGCATCGGCACGTCCTTGCCGGTGCAGTTGATCACAGGCGCGTCCAGATAATCGAAGGCGTTTTCCATGATATAGGCCGACAGGTGGTTCCCGATCGAGGCCACGGGGAAACCCTCCTCGACAGTCACACAGCGGTTGGTTTTCATGACGGACGCAATCAGCGTGTCATAGTCCAGCGGGCGCAGCGTCCGCAGGTCGATCACCTCGGCGCTGATCCCGTCCTTCTCCAACCGCTCCGCCGCTTCCAGCGCATAGGTCATGCCGATCCCGAAGCTGACGATGGTGACATCCGTCCCCTCGCGCCAGATCTTGGCCTTCCCGAACGGCACGGTGTAATCCTCCAGAACCGGCACATCGAAGCTGCGGCCATAGAGGATCTCATTCTCAAGGAAGATCACCGGGTTGGGATCGCGGATCGCGGTTTTCATCAGCCCTTTATAGTCGGATGCCGAATAGGGCATCACCACCTTGAGCCCCGGAATCTGTGCATACCATGCCGCATAATCCTGAGAGTGCTGCGCGCCCACACGCGCCGCCGCACCATTGGGGCCACGGAACACCATCGGCGCACCCATCTGACCGCCCGACATATACAGCGTCTTGGCCGCAGAGTTGATGATCTGGTCAATCGCCTGCATGGCGAAGTTGAAGGTCATGAACTCCACGATGGGCCGCAACCCTCCAAAAGCCGCGCCGACCGCGATGCCCGTAAAGCCATGCTCGGTAATCGGCGTGTCGATCACGCGCTTGGGGCCGAACTCGTCCAGCATGCCTTGGCTAATCTTGTAGGCGCCCTGATATTCGGCCACTTCCTCGCCCATCAGGAAGACATTGGGATCGCGCCGCATCTCTTCGGCCATCCCGTCGCGCAGGGCCTCGCGCACGGTCTGCTTGCGCGTCTCCGTGCCTTCGGGCCAGTCGGGCTGCATCTTCGCAGCCTTCGGTGCCGCCGGGGCCGGGGCAGGGGCCGCCGCCTTGGGCGCCTCCGTTTTCGGGGCCTCGGCCTTCGCCGCAGCCTTCGGCGCCGCATCGGACGCGCTCTCGCCATCCTCCAGGAGTGTGGCGATGGCCGCGTTGACCTTCACGCCCTCGGTGCCCTCGGCCACCAGCAACTTGCCGATCACGCCTTCATCCACCGCCTCGAATTCCATCGTGGCCTTGTCGGTCTCGATCTCGGCCAGAATGTCTCCGGCCTTTACGGTATCGCCTTCCTTGACCAGCCATTTGGCCAGCGTGCCCTCTTCCATCGTGGGCGACAGGGCGGGCATCAGGATTTCAGTTGCCATGTTTCAATTCTCCCTTACGCGCTCTGCGGCACTTCATCGGCATAGATATCGGTCCAAAGCTCGCTCAGCGCAGGCTCCGGGCTTTCCTTCGCGAACTCGGCGCTCGCGTTCACGATGTCCTTGATCTCCTTGTCGATCGCTTTCAGATCGTCCTCGGTCGCATGTTTGCCCGACAACAGAAGATCGCGCACATGCTCGATCGCATCCTTCTCGTCGCGCATCTTCTGCACCTCCTCGCGGGTCCGGTACTTCGCCGGGTCCGACATGGAATGGCCGCGATAGCGATAGGTTTTCACCTCAAGAATATAGGGACCATCACCGGCCCGGCAGTGCGCCACGGCCTTCTCGCCCGCCGCCTTGACCGCCAGCACATCCATGCCATCGACCGCCTCGCCGGGAATACCAAAGGCATGCCCGCGCTCATAGATCTCTGCCGACGAGGTCGAACGCTGTTGCGACGTCCCCATCGCATATTGATTGTTCTCGATCACGAAAATCACCGGCAGCTTCCACAGCGCCGCCATGTTGAACGTCTCGTAAACCTGCCCCTGGTTCGCGGCCCCGTCGCCGAAATAGGCGAATGTCACGCGCTTGTTGTCCAGATACTTGTCCGCAAAGGCCAGACCCGCACCCAAGGGCACCTGCGCCCCCACGATCCCGTGCCCGCCATAGAAATGCTTCTCCTTCGAGAACATGTGCATCGACCCGCCCTTGCCCTTGGAGTAGCCCCCCTCGCGCCCGGTCAGTTCCGCCATGACCCCGTTCGGGTCCATCCCGCAGGCCAGCATATGGCCGTGATCGCGGTAGGATGTGATGCGCTTGTCGCCTTCCTCGGCTGCCGCCTCCAGACCTACGACCACCGCTTCCTGCCCGATATAGAGATGGCAGAACCCGCCGATCAGACCCATGCCGTAAAGCTGCCCCGCCTTCTCCTCGAATCGCCGGATCAGCAGCATGTCGCGGTAAAAGCCTTTCAGCTCGTCGGCGGAAACGTTTGAAACCTTTTGGCTTTTTCTGGTGGCCATGCGGCATCCCCCTCCTGCGTATCAGATAGTTTAGCGTTAAACTATTTAATACAGGATTCAACCCCGTGATGCGAGTGCAAACTTCGCGCCCTGTGTCCGCGCAGGGTCAAGGCTTGGAGAGGGGCGTAAAGGTCCCTTATGCGGCGGGGCAGGTCTTATCTGACGACGATCTCATCCGCGCGCAGCAGGCCCAGCACATCGCGTGCCTGCTGGTCCAGCAGGTCCAGATCCAGATAGTCGTCCGACAGCCGGCGCGTCAGGTTCTCCATCCGCGCCACGCGCGCCTCAAGCACGGCCAGCTCCTGACGCAGCTTTTCGGCATCGGCGGTCACTTCGGCGCGGCGGAACAACCCATAATTGCCCTGCACCGCGGCAAAGGTGAAATAGGCGCCAAGGCTGAACGCCACAGCGAAAAAGATCACGACGCCAAATGCCGGACGGGTGCGGGATGTCATTGCTCTGCCTTTGCCTGCGCCTGTCTCGACGCTTTCCCGAACCATGCCACAGGTGATTCGTCTTGTGAATCCCCTTTCGGTTGAAAAACACGAAAAAACACTGAAAATAAGCACAAAATTCGCCCTGCGGCACAGACCGCTGCGTCTTATTGCGTCAAATCTCCAAGGACAGCACCGGCCTCAGCCATTCCCCTCAAGCGCGGCAACACCGGGCAGGGTCTTGCCCTCCATCCATTCAAGGAAGGCCCCTCCCGCCGTGCTGATATAGGTGAAGTCATCCGCCGCATCCGCTGCATGCAGCGCGGCCACCGTATCGCCGCCACCTGCGACGGTGATCAGCTTGCCCGCCTGCGTCAGCGCCGCTGCATGGCGGGCCGTCACCATCGTCGCCTCATCGAAAGGTGCGATCTCGAACGCGCCCAGCGGCCCGTTCCAGATCAGCGTCTGCAGCCCGTCGAACGCCGCCGTGATGGCCGCGATGGACAGCGGCCCTGCATCCAGCACCATCTGATCCGCCTCCAGCACCGTATCAGCGCCCAGCGGCATCACCTCAAAGGGCACACCCGCCCCGAATGTGCGCGCCACCTTGCCATCCACGGGCAGGATGATCTTGCATCCCGTGCGCGCCGCCTTGGCCAGAATGTCCCGCGCGGTCTCCTCGAACTCGGCCTCGCGCAGCGACGCGCCCAGTTGCGCGCCCTGTGCGGCAAGGAAGGTATTGGCCATGCCCCCGCCGATGATCAGCACATCCAGCTTCTCGACAAGGTTTTCCAGCAACTCGATCTTGGTCGAGACTTTCGCCCCGCCCACGACCGCCCCCACGGGTCGCTTGGGCTTGCTCAGCGCGGCTTCCAGCGCCCGCAACTCCGCCTCCATCTGCCGTCCGGCGCAGGCCGGCATCAGATGCGCCAGCCCTTCCGTCGAGGCATGGGCGCGATGCGCTGCCGAAAACGCGTCATTGCAATAGATCTGCGCCAGTTCGGCCAGTTGCGCGGCAAAGGCGGGGTCATTCGCCTCCTCGCCGGGATGGAAGCGGATATTCTCCAGCAGCACCACGTCATTCGTGGCGGCCTCCGCCCCGTCGAAGGTCTCGACAAATGTCACATGCCGCGCCAGCACATTCTCCAGCGCGGGGATCGTGACGCGCAGGCTCATATCCAGCACCACCTTGCCCTTGGGCCGCCCGAAATGCGCCACCAGCAGCACCCGTCCGCCCCGGCTCAGGATGTCGCGCACGGTGGGGGCGATCTTCTCGATCCGCGTGGCATCCGTGACCTTGCCCTTTTCGACCGGCACGTTGATGTCCACGCGCACCAGAACCCGCTTGCCGTCCAGGTCCATGTCATCCAGGGTCTTCCAGGTCATTCCATCGCTCCTCGGGATCAGCCCGCGCACCTCTTGGCGTGAAGACGCGCTTGCGTCAACACCCCGCTTGGCAATTGCGCCCAAGGGCCTTAGGTATCTGCCCAGAACCAGACAGAGGAGGCCCAGATGCCCGAGATCAAAGACCCCGAGAACACCATCCTCATCGAGCTGAAGGGCGGCACCGTCACGATCGAGCTGATGCCCGACGTGGCCCCCCAGCACTGCGCCCGGATGAAGGAACTGGCCCGCTCCGGTCAATATGACAACGTCTGCTTCCACCGCGTGATCGAGGGCTTCATGGCCCAGACCGGCGATGTGGAACATGGCGACATGGAAGACGGCTTCAACATCCGCCGCGCGGGCACAGGCGGCTCCGACCTGCCCGACGTGCCGGCAGAATTCTCACGCCTGCCGCATGACCGTGGCACGCTGGGGGCGGCCCGCAGCCAGAACCCCAACTCGGCCAACAGCCAGTTCTTCATCAATTTCAAGGACAACCATTTCCTGAACGGCCAGTATACGGTCTATGGCCGTGTCATCGACGGGATGGAGCATGTCGACGCCATCACCCGCGGCGAGCCGCCCGCGAACCCCGATCGCATGATCAGCGTCAAGGTGGCCGCCGATGTATAAGGCGATTGCAGCGACACTGATGTGTTTGGCCGGTCCCGCACTGGCCACCGGCATCCAGATCGAGGTCGAGGGCGAGGCCAACGGCACCATCACCATCGATCTTCTGGAAGATGTGGCCCCCGAACATGCTGCCCAGATCGCCGCCATCGCGGCCGAGGGCGGCTATGACGGCGTCGTCTTTCACCGCGTGATCGAAGGGTTCATGGCCCAGACCGGCGATGTCGAATTCGGCAAGCTGGGGGGCAACATGTCCCGCGCGGGCATGGGCGGCTCTGCCCGTCCCGACCTCAAGGCCGAATTCTCGGACATCCCCTTCGACCGCGGCGTCGTCGGCATGGCGCGCAGCCAGAACCCGAACTCCGCCAACAGCCAGTTCTTCATCATGTTCGACGAGGGTTATTTCCTGAACGGCCAATACACCGTCGTCGGTCGTGTCACCGAAGGGATGGAGGTCGTTGACGCGATCAAGCGTGGCACTGGTCAGAACGGCATGGTCACTGGGCAGCCCGACATCATGAAAACGGTCACCGTGACCGAGTGATCATCTGATCCATATGTCACTCAAACGGGGCCTTGCGGCCCCGTTTTTCATGGCGCTGTCTTTCCCTGTTACATCCGGGTGCGGAGGCTTTGTCGCGACCCCGGCTGTTGTGGTCGCGCCGTCATCCATCCCAACGGCGTCACCCGCGCCTCCATGTCCGGCGCCTCACGCTGCCAGCGCCGCCTGTTCTTGGGCAAACGCCAACAACCGCCCCAGCGCCTCCACGAAAACCTCATCCGCCACGGTCATCGCCACGCGGATATGGCCCGCCGCCGCTGCTCCGAAACTTTCCCCGGGCATCACCGCGATCCCGTGCCGCTCCAGCAGCGCCATTGCAAAGGCCTCGCCGCTCATTCCGGTGCCGCGGATATCCAGCATCAGATACATCGCCCCCTGAGGAGGCTGCACCCGCACGATATTCTGCCGCCCCAATACCTCCAGCGCCATGTCACGGCGGCGCAGGAACGGTGCCGCCACCGCCGTTTCCAGTCCATCCCCCTGCGCCAATGCGAACAGAGCCGCCTCTTGCACGAAACCCGGCACGCCATAGGTCGTATGCGTTGCCAGATCCGCCAGCCGCATGATCGCGGCTTCCGGCCCCAAGATCCAGCCGATCCGGCTGCCCGTCATCGCATGCGACTTCGACATCGACCCGATCACCAATGTCCGTTCGGCCATGCCGGGCAGGGCGCGCGGGCTTAGATGATCCCCGTCCCAGACCTGCGTGTCATAGACCTCGTCCGAGATCAGCCACAGATCGTGCTCCTGCACCACCCGCGCAATGCCCTCCAGCGTGGCGGGGGAATAGACCCCGCCCGTCGGATTGTTGGGGCTGTTGACCAGCAGCGAACGCGGTCGATGCGCCGCCCGCACGGCCGCATCCAGATCACCGGCCCGGGGCTGGAATCCATCCTCCGGTCTTGCGCCGACCGCCCGCGGCACGAGGCCCAGCGCGCGCAGCACACCCGGATAGGTCACATAGGCCGGATCGACATAGAGCGCCGTATCGCCCGGATCGGCACAGGCGTGATGCGTCGCGAACAGCCCGGCCTGTCCCCCCGGCGTGATCAGCACATTTCCGCGCGCCGTTGGCACGCCTGTGCGCGCCTGAACCCGGGCCGCCACGGCGTCGCGCAGGGCGGGAATGCCGGGAATGCTGGCATATCCCGTATGCCCCGCCAGCGCCGCCCCGTGCATCGCGTCCAGAATGCTGCGATCGGTGCGGATATCATGCTCGCCAATGGTTAGCTCGATCACCTCGCGCCCCGCAGCCTTCATGGCCCGTGCGCGGTAGAAAACGCCCCAGCCATCATCCCCATCCCCCAAAAGCGTGGTGATCCGCTGTGACAATTGCATGGCGACCCTCTCTCATTGCTTGCCGCCAGTGGCCACATCCGGCCGCGCCATGTCAATTCAGCGATTGTGGCGGCGCGGATCAACGGATATGATACAGCCATGAACGCCTGTGCCATCATGACCATTTGCTGCATTACCGCCTGAACCTTCCGGCGGCGCGTTCTTCTATTCCCAACCCGAGTTGAAGTTGCTAAGCCCGCCGCGGACCCGCGTGTGAGGACCCGATGACGATCATCAAGCTGCACAACACCAAGACCCGCCGGAAAGAGGTGTTCACCCCGCTGAACCCCGACAATGTGCGCATGTATGTCTGCGGCCCCACCGTCTATGACCGCGCGCATCTGGGCAATGCCCGCCCCGTGGTGGTGTTCGACATGCTCTACCGCCTTCTGCGCCACGTCCATGGGGCGGATCATGTCACCTATGTGCGCAACTTCACCGATGTGGACGACAAGATCAACGCCAAGGCCGCCCAGACGGGCCGCAGCATCGGTGATATCACCGCGGAAACCATCCGCTGGTATCTCGACGACATGGGCGCCTTGGGCGCGCTCGAACCCGACCACATGCCCCGCGCCACCGCCTATATCGGCGCGATGATCGCCATGATCGAGGACCTGATCGCCAAGGGTCATGCCTATGCGGCTGGGGGTCATGTGCTCTTCGCCGTGGACAGCTACAGCCGCTACGGCGCGCTTTCGGGCCGCACGGTCGAGGACATGATCGCGGGTGCCCGCGTCGAAGTCGCCCCCTACAAGCGCAACCCGATGGATTTCGTCCTCTGGAAGCCGTCCACCGATGATCTGCCCGGATGGGACAGCCCATGGGGCAGGGGCCGCCCCGGCTGGCATATCGAATGCTCGGCCATGGCGCAGGAACTGCTGGGGGCCAGCTTCGACATCCACGGGGGCGGCATCGACCTGGCCTTCCCGCATCACGAGAATGAAATCGCCCAAAGCTGCTGCGCCCATCCCGAGGGCGGTTTCGCGACCGTCTGGATGCATAACGAGATGCTGCTGGTCGAGGGCAAGAAGATGTCCAAGTCCCTTGGCAATTTCTTCACCGTCCGCGACCTGCTGGACCAGGGCATCCCCGGCGAGGTGATCCGCTACGTCTTTCTGATGACGCATTATCGCAAGCCGATGGACTGGACGGCGGACAAGGCGGCACAGGCCCAGAAGACCCTTGAAAATTGGCGCAGCGTAACGCGCGATCTGCATCCGACACCTCTTTCCCAATTCGCGCCTGACCCCGCACTTGTCGCGGCGCTTGCGAATGATCTGAACACCCATTCTGCCCTCGCAAGGGTGAACGAATTAAGAACAAAGCCGCAAAAACTTCTGGATAACGCGCGATTTCTGGGGTTCCTGTCGGATGGATATCGGCAAGCGACATCGGTTCAAGGCATTGAAACGACGGGAAATACGGCGATGCCTGAGTCCAGCGACATGCTCTCGTCACTTGCACAGAAATTGAATGATCTGCGCGCCGTCGCGATGCAATCCAAAGACTTTGCTGACGTCGACCGCCTCAAAGCCGCACTTCTCGACGCCGGAATCGAGGTTCGCATGTCCAAAGACGGCGTTGAACTTGTGCCCGGTCCCGGCTTCGATCCCGCCAAACTGGAGGGGCTTTGATGCCAAAAGACCGCCTCTACCTCTACGACACCACCCTGCGTGACGGGCAGCAGACGCAGGGCGTGCAATTCTCGACCGCTGAAAAGCTGACCATCGCCGGGATGCTGGACGCGCTTGGCGTGGATTACATCGAGGGCGGCTGGCCCGGTGCCAACCCCACCGACAGCGCCTTTTTCGAAGCCGCCCCTCGCACGCGGGCCACATTGACCGCCTTCGGGATGACCAAGCGGGCAGGGCGCTCGGCCGCCAATGATGACGTTCTGGCCGCCGTGATGAACGCAGGGACCAGCGCCGTCTGTCTGGTCGGCAAGGCCCATGATTTCCACGTCACCACAGCGCTGGGGATCACACTCGAAGAGAATGCAGAAAACATCGCCGCCTCGCTCAACCATCTGGTCTCCCAAGGCCGCGAGGCGCTGTTCGATGCCGAGCATTTCTTCGATGGCTACCGCGCCAACCCCGATTACGCCCTCACCGTCCTGAAAGCCGCGCTCGACGCGGGCGCACGCTGGATCGTGCTCTGCGACACCAACGGCGGTTGCCTGCCCGAAGAGATCGGCCGTATCACGGCTGAGGTCATCGCCGCTGGCATCCCCGGCGACCGTCTGGGCATCCACACCCATAATGACACTGAAACCGCTGTGGCGGGCACGCTGGCCGCCATCGACGCAGGCGCGCGGCAGGTGCAGGGCACGCTCAACGGTCTGGGCGAGCGTTGCGGCAATGCGAACCTCACCACGATCATCCCGACGCTGCTGCTCAAGGAACCCTATGCCAGCCTGTATGAAACGGGCGTGACCCTTGGGGCCCTTTCGGGCCTCACCCGCGCCAGCCGCCGTCTGGACGATATCCTGAACCGCGTGCCGATGCGGCAGGCGCCTTACGTCGGCGCTTCCGCCTTTGCCCACAAGGCCGGGCTGCATGCCAGCGCGATCCTCAAGGACCCCGCGACCTACGAACATATCGACCCCGCCGTTGTGGGCAATACCCGCATCATCCCCATGTCCAATCAGGCAGGCCAATCCAATCTGCGCCGCCGTCTGGCCGAGGCGGGGCTGGACGTTGCCCCCGACAGCCCGGTGCTGGGCCGCATCCTCGAAGTGGTGAAAGCGCGCGAGGAACAGGGCTATGCCTATGACACCGCCCAAGCCAGTTTCGAACTGCTGGCCCGCGCCGAGATGGGCCAGGCCCCAGCCTTCTTCGAGGTCAAGCGCTACCGCGTCACGGTCGAGCGTCGCAAGAACAAGTATGACCGCATGGTCAGCCTCTCTGAGGCGGTCGTCGTGGTGAAAGTGGACGGCGAAAAGAAACTCTCGGTCAGCGAGTCGATGGATGAGGCGGGATCAGACCGTGGCCCGGTGAACGCGCTGGCCAAGGCACTCGGTAAAGACTTGGGCCAATATAGCGAGGCCATCGCCGATATGCGTCTGGTCGATTTCAAGGTCCGCATCACGCAAGGCGGGACCGAGGCCGTGACCCGCGTCATCATCGACAGCGAAGACGGGCAGGGCCGCCGCTGGTCCACCGTGGGCGTCAGCCCCAACATCGTGGATGCCAGCTTCGAGGCGCTCTTGGATGCGATCAACTGGAAACTGCTGCGCGAGGCCACCGAGACAGCCGGGGCTCGCGCATGATCACCGCAGATACGGCCGCCTGCGCGCAGATCGTCGAGCGCGGCGACCCCGACCGTTTCGCCGCGACCATGGCGGCACCTGTCGCGATGCGCCGGATCCTGTTTCCGATCTACGCCTTCAACCTTGAAATCGCCCGCGCCCCTTGGATGAGCAACGAACCCCTGATCGCGGAAATGCGCCTGCAATGGTGGCATGATGTGCTGGAGGAGATCGCCTCGGGCGGGCCCGTCCGCCGGCACGAGGTCGCCACCCCGCTGGCGCAGGTTCTGGACCCTGATGGCGCGTGCCTGCTGATGGGCTGCGTGGCGGCGCGCCGTCGCGAGGCGCAGCGCCTGCCGATGGCCAGCGCCGATGATCTGGCCGAATACGTCGCCGAAACAGGCGGAACGCTGATGTGGGCCACCGCCCGTGCGCTTGGCTGCACGGATGAGGTGCGCGCCCGCGATCGTGGCGCGGCAGCGGGGCTGGCCAATTACCTTTTGGGCGTGCCGATGTTTCTGGCCCGCGGCATCAACCCCTTGCCCGAAATGACCACCGCGCAGTTCAGCGATCTGGTCACGTCCCATCTGGACAGGCTGAAGCGACGGGGTGCCCGTCCCAACCTGCCGCAGCGCATCGCGGAACTTGCAGCATGGCGCGCCAAAGCGATCCTTAGCCGCGCCCTGCGCGATCCCGCCGCAATTCCCGAGGGACGCTTGGCCGAACCCGAGGCGCTGCGCCGCCTCACCCTGCTGCGCGCGCGCCTCTTTTAGACAGTCACGCCTCTTTCGGCTGCATCGCCAGCCAGATCAACGCGCCCGTGGCCAGCACCAGAAACGGCAGCATGGCCATATTGACGGCCATCCAGCCCTCCTGCGCGGTCCCGCCCGAGCAGTTCATCAGACTGCCCGATGACAGCGAGGCCATCGTCACCCCGCCGAAGACGATCAGGTCGTTCATGCCTTGCACCCGGCCGCGCTCATGCGGGGCATGGTTCGCGGCCAGCATCGTGGTCGCCCCGATAAAGCCGAAGTTCCAGCCTATCCCCAGCAGGATCAGCGCCACGAAGAAATGCTCCAGCTCGACCCCCATCAGGGCCACGCCGCCGGCCCCCGCAAGGATCACAAGGCCAAGCCCCACGATCCGCTCCACCCCGAAACGGGCAATCAGATGGCCCGTGAAGAACGAGGGCGCATACATCGCCAGAACATGCGCCGTCACCACATTGGCCGCGTCATTGGTCTGAAACCCGCAGCCCACCACCGCCAGCGGCGAAGAGGTCATGACAAGGTTCATCAGCGCATAGGACACGGTGGCGCAGATGACGGCCACGGCCACGGCGGGTGTCTTGAGCAGGTCCATCCGGCTGCGCCCCTTGGGCGCGTCATGGGCAGGTGGCTTGGGCGTGGGAATGTCCAGAAAGAAGAACAGCCCCGACCCGATCACATTGACCGCGATGACCGCCAGATAGGTCCCGAGGAAGGGGATGACCATCGACTCGGCGGTAACTTTCACCAGTTGCGGGCCGATCACCGCACTCAGCAGGCCCCCCGCCATGACATAGGAAATCGCCTTGGGCCGGAAGGCATCAGACGCCGTATCAGCGGCGGCAAAGCGGTAAAACCCTTGCCCCGACATGTAGATACCGGTGATGAAACTGCCCAGCAGGAAAATCGGAAAGGATGCCACATACAGCCCATAAGCCCCGATGGCCCCGCCAATCGCCCCCGCCGTGGTCCCGATCAGGAACCCCGTGCGGCGGCCATATTTCTGCATGATGGCGGAAACGGGCGTCGCGGCCAGCATTGACCCCAGCACGATGAGCGAGATGGGCAACGTCGCCCAGCACAGATTCGTCGCCAGGGACTGCCCCGCCAACCCGCCGATGGTAAAGATCATCGGCATCTGCGCGCCAAGAATGGCCTGCGCCATCACGAGGATCATCACGTTGCGCTTGGCGCGGGCGTCGTCGGGGATATATGCAGCTTCGCTCATGCGAAAGTGCTAGACCGCGCGCGCGGCGCTCGCAAGGGCGATAATCCTGCCGCAATGCAGCAAGCTGCGCTGTCAGCTGGCCGCCATGGCCGGACGCAAAGCGGGCGACAGGCCCACCGCCAGCGCCTGCCAGTCCAGCCCGTGGCGCAAACGTACGCCCTCGCCGATGCACAGGATCGCAGGCGGCTCCAGCCCGGAGGCGGCGATATCCGCCTCCATCCCGCCCAGCGTCGTATCCAGCACGCGCTGCTGCGGCGTGGTGGCGGACACGACCACGGCGGCAGGCTCGTCGGGGCTGCGCCCTGCGGCGATCAGCTTGGCCGCGATCTGGCCCACATGTTTCATGCCCATATAGATCACGATCATCTGGCTGCCCTGCGCAATCGCAGTCCAGTCCACGCTGACGGGTGTCTCGCCCGTGGCGTCATGGCCGGTCACGAAGGTGACGGCCTGATTGACCTCGCGATGCGTCACCGGAATCCCCGCATAGGCCAGCCCGCCGATCCCGGCCGTGATCCCCGGAATGATCCGCGTGGCGATACCCGCCGCGATCAGCACCCGCGCCTCCTCGCCCCCGCGCCCAAAGACGAATGGATCGCCCCCTTTCAGACGCAGCACACGCTTGCCTTGACGGGCCAGCACCACCAGCCTGTCGGTGATATCCTCCTGCACCGCCGAAGGCTTGCCGCCCCGCTTGCCCGCATATTCCAGCACAGCCTGCGGTGCCCAATCAAGGATCTGCTGGCTGACCAGCGCGTCATAGACAACCACATCCGCCTGCCTGAGCGCGTTGAGCGCGTGCAGCGTCAGAAGACCGGGATCGCCGGGGCCTGCGCCGCACAACCAGACAGAACCGGGGCTCATCACCGGCCATTGGGCATTGGGAAGGGGGAACATGTTGCTCATGAGCGGAATATCGTTCCGGTAAGACGTGATTAAAAGCGGAAAATTCCGACAATCAGGGTAAGAGCGGGCCACTGACCAGAACATCTTCCCACTCCCAGGGCGAGCGATCTCCTCTGGTTCTGCCGTGCCCAGCCAAGGCAAACATTGTGCCAGAGGGGCACATCCCGGCGGGATGGCCGGTCTTTTCGCCGATCCGGGGAAAGTCGGCGCGCTTCACCGGGCCGGGCTGGCCTTTCAGGGCTGCTGGGATAGGGTTTGTCCCATGCATACCGCCGCCGCACCACTTGATTCGCCCGTCGATCACCGCTCATGACCCAGCGCATCATCCTCACCGATGCCTGCGTGGCCGAAGGCGTGGACTGGCTCTGCGCCACTGACCCTGCCATGGCGCGGGCCTATGCGGCCACCGGCCCCTTGCCGCTGCGCCGCCGCCCGGATGGCTTCGCCCAACTCCTCAGCGCCATCGTCAGCCAGCAGGTCAGCGTCGCCTCGGCCCGCGCGATCTGGGGCCGGTTGGAGGCCGCAGGGCTCACGACGCCCGAGTCCGTGGCACAGCATAGCGAAGACGAATTGCGCGCCCTCGGCCTCAGCCGCCAGAAAGCCGCCTATGCCCATGCCTTGGCGGCGGCGGGGATCGACTATGCCGCGCTCCGAGACGCGCCCACCGACGAGGTTGTGTCCACGCTGGTCGCGGTCAAAGGCATCGGCATCTGGACCGCCGAAATCTATGCCATGTTCAGCCTTGGCCATGCGGATGTCTTCGCGCCGGGCGATCTGGCGCTGCAGGAAGGGGCAAGGATGCTCTACAACCTGCCCGACCGCCCGCGCGAATCCGCGCTCCGACAGATGGCGACCGGATGGAGCCCGTGGCGCTCGGTTGCGGCGCGGATGCTTTGGGCCTACTACCATGTGCAAAAGCAGAAGGAGGGGATCGCATGACTCGGGGTTTGAACGCACAGCGCCGCGCGCCATTGTCGGGCGAGACACGCTCGGTCGTGGTGTTCCTGCATGGCTATGGGGCCAATGGGGCCGATCTTCTGGGTCTGGCCGATCCATTGGGCGAACATCTGCCGGACACGCTGTTCGTGGCCCCTGACGCGCCCGAAGCCTGCGCTGGTGCGCCCTTCGGCTTCCAGTGGTTCCCGATCCCTTGGATCGACGGCTCCTCCGAGGAAGAGGCGGCCCGCGGCATGCAGGCAGCGGTCGAGGATCTGAACGCCTTTCTGGACGGGATTCTGGTGGACGAGGATCTGTTGCCCGAACAGATGGTCCTCCTTGGCTTTTCCCAAGGCTCGATGATGTCGCTGCATGTGGCTCCGCGCCGCGAAGACCCGGTGGCGGGCGTGATCGCCTTTTCAGGCCGTCTGCTTCAGCCCGAGGTCCTGCCCGACGAGGTGGTCAGCCGCATGCCCATCCTGCTGGTGCATGGCGACGCCGATGATGTGGTCCCCGTTCAATCGCTGCCGCAAGCCGCGCAAGCCCTGCAGGATGCAGGCTTCACCGAAGTCTTCGCCCATATCATGAAGGGCACCGCCCACGGCATCGCGCCGGACGGCCTGTCCGTCGCACTGGCCTTCATGCGCGACAAGCTCAGCCTCTAGGCGCCTCAGGCATCCTCGAACCACAGACCGGGCTCGGCCATTTCCAGCGAATTGCCGGACGGATCGCGGAAATAGATCGACTTTGCACCGTTCGGCCATGTGACCTCGGACTCGATCTGGACGCCTGCGGCTGTCAGAGCATCGCGCCAGACCGTCAGGTCGTCGCGCGCAACGGCAAAGCAGGCATGCCCCGGCCCGGTCGCGCCATGCGGTGGAACCTGAGGGGCAGGCGGGTCCGCCATGGGGCCGGAGGTTGCGATCGGATCGAACAACAACAGCATCGCCTGACCCAGACGATAAAAGACGTGGCGGCCTTCCACCTCGGTCAGAATCTCCAGTTTCAGCACATCGCCATAGAACTGGCGCGCCTTGACAAGGTCATCGACATAGAGCGCGGTTTCCAGAATGGCCGACAGCGGCGGGGGCGGGGCGTCATGGCGTGTTATCTCTGTCATGCCTTAAAAATAGGCATTCAATGGCCTCCCTCCAAGGGGGGCGGCGCGCCTCCGCAGGGAACAAGCGTCATATGACTGTCGCATCGGCGCACTAATGCATTTGGCATGGCTACTGCATGTCGTGGGGCTTGCCGGATACGCACCACGATATATAGTCTGACATTGACGGGGCGGGTGCACCCGCTCTGGAGCCAGAGACCGGCAGACAGGGCAGGGGAGCTTTGCGCCAGATGAGTGTAGATTTCAGAACAGAATTCGTCAGGGAACCGGCGGTGCTCAGGCATTACCCCGCGCTTGTGCTGAACGCGGATTACCGGCCCTTGTCCTACTACCCGCTGTCGCTCTGGCCCTGGCAAGAGGCGGTCAAGGCCGCCTGGCTGGACCGCGTGGATATCGTGGCCGAGTATGACCATGTGGTCCGAAGCCCCAGCACCGTCTTCCGGCTTCCGTCGGTGGTGGTGCTGAAAGATTACGTCAAACCCCAGAAGCGCGTGGCCTTCACGCGCTTCAATCTTTTTCTGCGGGACGAATTCAGCTGCCAGTATTGCGGGGCCAAGGGCGATCTGACCTTCGACCATGTGGTGCCGCGTGCGGCGGGGGGGATCACAAGCTGGCAGAATGTGGTGGCCGCCTGCGCCCCCTGCAATCTGCGCAAGGGGGCCAAGTCCCTGCGCCATGCGGGCATGCATCTGCGCAAACCGCCACGCGCCCCCGCCGCCGAGGAGCTGCGGAACATGGGGCGCAAATTTCCGCCCAACCACCTGCACGAAAGCTGGATGGATTACCTTTACTGGGATGCCGAGCTGGAGGCGTATTGACCTGACGCCCGGACAGAAAAAAGGCGCCGACTGCGATGCAGCGGCGCCTTTTGCCTGCCTGTGCGGCAGATCAGCTTGTGCTGTCGGGGCCGGTGGCCTTGGCGGCGGGCGCGGTGCCCTTGGGGGTCAGCGGATCGTCCTGACGCTGCACCGAGCCTTCGAAATGCGCGCCGGATTCAATCGCGATCGTCTTGTGGATGATGTCGCCCTCGACCCGCGCGGTCGAGGTCAGCCGCACCTTCAGACCACGGACACGGCCCACGATACGGCCATTGATGACCACATCATCGGCCACAACCTCGCCCTTGATGGTCGCGCTTTCACCGATGGTCAGCAGATGCGCGCGGATATCGCCATCGACCGAGCCTTCCACCTGAATGTCGCCGGTCGTCTTGAGGTTGCCGGTGATATGCAGGTCCGAAGACAGCACCGAGGCTGGCGGCTTGGGCTTGGGCGCGCTGGCCTTGAATTCATTCGGCGTGGTGGCCGCAGTTTCCGGCATCGTCGGTTTCGGTGCTTCGGGTGCCTTGGGACCCGGCTCGTTGATTTTGCTCTTAGAAAACATCGTTTGCAGCCTTGATATAGATCATTGGATTGACGGCCTGTCCGCCCACGCGCACTTCGTAATGCAGATGGGGTCCGGTCACACGTCCAGAGGCTCCCATATCACCGATACGATCCCCGCGCGATACCCTTTGTCCGACGTTCACGTTAATTTTGGACAGATGGGCAAAGCGGGTCTCGATCCCGAACTCGTGCTGGATCTTGACCAGACGGCCATAACCCGACTGCCAGCCCGCGTGAATCACGGTGCCATCGGCGGTGGCGAACAGCGGCGTGCCCACGGGGCCCGCGAAATCGACACCTTCATGCATCCGCCGTCCGCCGGTCTTGGGGTCGCGCCGCACACCGAAGCCGCTGGTAAAGCGGAAGCCCGATCTCACCGGCGTCGCAAAAGGGGCCTTCTGCGCGGCAATCCGGTAGATGTTCAACTGATCCAACTGGTTCAGGATCCGGTTCGCTCGTTCCGCATCAGGGGCTATTCCCGCGTCGCCGCTGGTGGAAAAGCTCAAAGGGGTCAACGGACCTCCCTGGCCGGAATATCCGCGACGGACCTGGTTGATGATCGTGTCGGTGTTCAGCCCGGCCGAGCGGAACATCTTGTCCAGCGGCTTGACCGACACGGTCATCGCCTCTTCCAGTTGCCGGAAGATCTGGTCGTTCTGATCCTGCATCAGGCGGATCTCGAAGGCCATCTCGTCGGCCCGCAGCAAAGCATCCTCCGCGTCGGCGCGCACGATGTCGCGCTCTGCGGCGGTTTCAGCCAGAGCATCCGACAGAAAGTCGATCGCCTCGCCCGCAGCCCGACCCGAAGCCATGACTTCGCCGTTGCCGTCGGCACCATTGGTCACCTGCTCTTTCAGCGCGGCCAGTTCCAGACGGGCGGCTTCGCGCTCGCGCATGGTGCGCTGCAAGGTGCTCTGGATCACTTCGATCCCCGTCTCCATCTCGCGGCGGCGCGTTTCGGATTGCAGCAGTTGCGACTGCATCACGGAAATCTGTTCAAGTGCGGAGTTGAACCGTTCCTGCGCGGCCAGCGCCTCGGCGGCGCGCGCATCGCGCTCGGAGGACAGGATGTTCAGCCGCGTTTCATAGGTGCGCTGGTCACGCTTGGCCTGTTCGCGGAAATTGCCCGATCCGATGCTGTCCATCAGCAGGATCGCTGTCGCGATGATGGCCCAGGCCACGACAAGCGCCGCGCCCGAGAAGGCGATCATCTGGGTTCCCGGCTTCAGCCGGATAAAGCGTGTATCTGTGTCTGATCGCAGAAACAGCCGTCGTTCCGGAAACCAACGCTCGAGTGTGGCATCGATCCGGATTGCCAGTCGTGTTCTCACCAATCTGTCCCTTGTCCCATCCCCTGGAAGAGCGGCCGTTCATCCCCAACGCCACCCCTGCACAGGTGGTAAACAGGGTGGGGCCGTGGGGCAAGACGTTTGCGGCAAGAATGCGGATGTACCGGGCAGATGCTCGAAATTGGGCAAAAACCCGCCGACTCCGCGCGGAATATGTCCTATGCGGCCGGTGTTTCTTCGGTCAAAGGCCAATAAAAATCAGGGGGCAGACCGGCCTCGGCGCGCTTTTCCTCGTTGAAGGGCGGTTTCAGAAGCCCGTGGAAATAGCGCCGGACAAGGGTATGGAAAACCTCCTTGGGATCCAGATCGTGCCGTCCGCAGAGAAAGTGGAACCATTTCGAGCCATAGGCGACATGGCCGACCTCCTCGGCATAGATGACGTTCAGCGCCTCCACGGTCTGCCGGTCGCCCGCTTTCTCGAACAGCGCGATCATGCCGGGCGTCACGTCCAGCCCCCGCGCCTCCAGCACCATGGGCACCACGGCCAGACGGCCCATGAAATCCGTCGCGGTGTCCGATGCCGCACGCCACATCCCCGCATGGGCAGGCATTGCGCCATAATGGCTGCCCTGCGCTTCAAGACAGTCGCATAACAGATTGAAATGTTTCGATTCCTCGTCCGCCGCCTTGACCCAGTCATCGTAGAATCCCAAGGGCATCGGTACATCCGCGAAACGCGCGATGATGTCCCAGTGCAGATCGACCGCGTTCAACTCGATATGCGCCACCGCATGCAGCATGGCGATGCGGCCCTGCGGGCTGCCGGGCCTGCGGCGGGGCACATCACGCGGATCAAGCAGTTCCGGCTGTGCAGGCCGGGCCGGATGGTCCGGCGGGGTTGCGTGCCCGATGGCCAGCGGAACGCCCGCCGCCCGCGCCGCCCGCCATGCCGCGGCATGGGCATGGGACAGGGCGGTCTTGGCGCGCCCATCGGCCGTTGTCAGCACCTCGACCGCCATCTGCGCCAGCGTCTTGTCGCTCATCCGCCCTGTCCCTTTTCCCTTTTCCGCCGTCAGAGCGCCTTTGCCGCCGCCAGCACCTCTTCGGCATGGCCGGGCACCTTGACCTTGGACCAGACCTTGGCAATACGGCCTGATCCGTCGATCAGAAAGGTGCTGCGTTCGATTCCGAAGAACTTCTTGCCATACATGGATTTCTCCTTCCAGACGCCATAGTCCTCGCAGACGGTGCTGTCGGCATCCGACAGCAGGGGCGCCCGCAGACCATGCTTGTCGCGGAACTTGTCATGGCTGGTGATGTCTTCCTTGGAGATGCCGAAAACCTGCACGCCCGCAGCGGTGAACTGGTCCAGCAAAGCCGAGAAGTCCTTGTTCTCGGTCGTGCAGCCCGGTGTATCGTCGCGCGGATAGAAGAACAGGACAACGGGGGCCGGACGCAGGGCCGAAAGGGTGACGGTGCCGCCCCCATCACGGGGCAGAGTGAAATCCGGAGCTTGTGCGGAGACGTCGGGCATCATGTATCCTCGGGTTGGTGAAAATGTGAGTTTCATATTAGGCCGTGACAGGCGACAATAAAGACAGGTGAGCGGAAGTTTCACCGTAAAATGGCGGACCTGTGCGACAGAACAGGACCGTAGGGGCGTTGAAGATCACACCCAGACGCGTGCTGCCGGGCCTTTCGGGCCTGAACGCCGCCTTGCAGGACAGACAGGCAGACCGGAGCGGGATGACATCAGGGGAACCAGACAAGCCGACCGACACCGTGGCGCGCCCCGAAGGCGATGCGCCGGCGGGCGCCGCAGGCAAGCCCGCACGTCCGACGCGCAAAGAGCGTGGCCGACAGGGGTTGCGCGGCTCGATGCTGCGGTCGGTGCTGGGCACGATCACCGTCCTGGGTCTGCTTTTCGGCCTCGTCGCCGGTCTGTTGCTCTGGTCCGTCGGGCGACCCATCGCGGCGCCGGACTGGATGCGCGACCGGATCGAGGCGCGGATCGCCGAGGCGCTGCCGGGGATGGAAATCGCCTTCAGTGACCTTGTGCTGATCGTCGATGAAGGCTGGGCCCCCCGGATTCGCCTGCGCGATGTGGCGCTGCGCGAAGTGGGCGGACCGCCGATGATGACGCTGGGCGATCTGGAAGCGGGGGTGTCCGGCGAGGCGCTCTTGCGCGGGCGGCTCGAACCGGGGCGCGTGATCCTGTCAGGCGCGCGGCTGACCCTGCGCCGGATGGCGGACGGGACCTTCGATCTGGCCTTCGGCGATGCGCTGCCACCGGTCGAACAGGCGCCGAACCCCGCCGCCTTGCTCGAAGGCCTTGACCGTCTGCTGAACCAGCCGCGCTTTGCCGGGCTGACGGTGATCGACGCCGACAACCTTGGCCTGCGCTATGAGGATGCCCGCACGGGCCGGGCCTGGCAGGTGGATGGCGGCCGGGTCGAATTGCGCCGCAACGGAGACGATCTGACCCTGCGCGGGGATGTCTCGCTCTTGTCCGGCTACGACTATGCAACCTCGCTCAGCCTCAACTATACCGGACAGATCGGCACATCCGCCGCCCAGATCGGCCTGAATTTCGAGGATATGACAGCAACAGACCTGGCCAGCCAGTCCGGTGCGCTGGCCTGGCTTGGCGTCCTGCGCGCGCCCATCTCGGGTGCCATGCGGGTCTCGGTCGCGGCGGATGGCAGCCTGGGGCCGCTCAGCGTGGCGTTGCAGATCGGAAAAGGCGTCGTGCAGCCCGACGATCAGGCGGCCCCGATCCCCTTCGACTCCGCGCGCACCTATCTGACCTATACACCCCAAAGCGGGCAGCTTCAGTTCGACGACCTGTCCGTGCGCAGCAAGTGGATCACCGCCCGGGCCGAGGGGCGCGCCACCATCACCGAGCTTGAGGATGGCTGGCCCTCGACGCTGCTGGGGCAGTTCCGCATTCTGGATATCACCGCCAGTCCGGCCGATCTCTATGATACACCCGTCCAACTGGAAGAGGCGCTGGTGGACCTGCGGCTGAAACTGGACCCGTTCGAACTGACGCTGGGCCAGATGACCCTGTTCGACCGGGGGCAGCGCCTGTTTCTGGATGGCCGCGTCGGCGTCGGCAGCACCGGCTGGACCGTGGCGGTGAATGGCAGCATGGATGCGGTGCTGCCCGAGCGCATCCTTCAGCTTTGGCCCGAACGGCTTGTGCCGAAAACGCGCAACTGGGTGGCGGACAACGTCCACAGCGCGCGGCTGCATGATGTGCAACTGGGCTATCGCCGCGTGCCGGGCACGCCTGATCAGGTGTATCTGGGCTTCGGCTTCGATCAGGCCAACGTGACCTATGCCCGCGACATGCCGCTGCTGACGCAAGCCGCGGGGCAGGCCACATTGACCGGGCGGCGCTTTGTGGTCAGCGCCACCGAAGGCACCGTGACGCCGCCGCAAGGGGGGCAACTGGATGTGGCCGGCACCAGCTTCATCATCCCGGATGTGTCCCGGCGTCCGACCCCGGCACAGGTGCGTCTGGCCGCATCCGGCAGCATCACGGGCGTTCTGGCGATGCTGGACAGCCCGAACCTGCGGTTTCTGGAAAAGGCGGGCCGCCCCGTCGATCTGGCCAAGGGCTTTGCCGAGGTGACCGCCCTGATCGACATGCCATTGCAACGCCCCATGCCGCTTGACGCCTTGCGCTTTGCGGCAAGCGCCCGGCTGCGGGATGTGGAAAGCGACGCGATCATGCCCGGTCGCATCCTGCGCGCCGCCGCGATGGAGGTGAAGGCCGACACCAACAGCCTGAGCATCGGCGGAGAGGGGCGGCTGGGCGATGTGCCCTTCGACGCGGTCTGGAGCACGGCGCTGCGCGACAATACCCGCGGCCAGAGCGAGGTGAACGGCACCGTGACCCTGTCGCAGGCTTTTGCCGACGAGTTCGATCTGAACCTGCCGCCCGGCACATTCAGCGGGGCCGGACAGGGGCAGATCCGTCTGGACCTCGAACGCGACCGCGCCCCGGCCTTCCGATTGACCTCGGACATGGCAGGGCTGGGCCTGTCGGTGCCCGCGCTTGGCTGGTCCCTGCCGCGTGCCACGGCGGGCACGCTGGAAGTTGCGGGGACATTGGGCAACCCGGTCGCCATCAGCCGCATCGCCATAGACGCGCCCGGCCTGACCCTGACCGGCGCGCTGGACCTGACCGCCGACGGCCAACTGGCCACTGCGCGTCTGGACCGGGTGCAGGCGGCAGGCTGGCTCGACGGTCCGGTGACCCTGACCGGGCGCGGGGCGGGCCGCGGACCAGCCATCGCGGTCACTGGCGGGCAGGTCGATCTGCGGCGCAGCACCTTGTCCACATCCGCGGGAAGCGGGCAGACCAGCGGTCCGCTCAGCCTTGCGCTGGACCGGTTGGTGATCTCGGACGGGATCGCCCTGACCGGTTTCCGCGGCGAGTTCGGAACCACGAACGGACTGGACGGAACCTTCAGCGCGCAGGTGAACGGGCAGGCACCGGTTGTGGGCCGCGTGGTGCCGATGAATGGCCGCAGCGCTGTCCGGATCCAGTCTGACAATGCCGGACAGGTCTTTGCCGCAGCCGGCCTGCTGCGGCAGGCGCGCGAGGGGGCGATGGACCTGACGTTGCGCCCGACCGGCGGACCGGGAAGCTATAACGGCATGCTGACCGTGCGAAATGTGCGGCTGCGCGACGCCCCGGCGCTGGCGGCGCTGATCAATGCCGTCAGCGTGGTGGGCTTGTTGGAACAGATGAACGGCGCGGGTCTGCATTTTGCCGATGTCGAGGCGGATTTCCTGCTCACACCCGAGCAGGTGGTATTGCGCAGCAGTTCGGCGACCGGTGCCTCTCTGGGCGTGTCCATGGATGGCTATTACAATCTGGCGCGCAAGGAGATGGATTTTCAGGGCGTGTTTTCGCCCGTGTTCATGCTCAACGGGATCGGCTCGCTGCTGACCCGCAAGGGCGAGGGGCTGATCGGTTTTACCTATCAGTTGGGCGGCACGCCCGATGCGCCACGGGTGCAGCTCAATCCGCTCTCGGCGCTGGCCCCCGGCATGCTGCGTGAGATATTCCGTCGTCCGGCACCCGAACCCCGCGCCGGCGCGGACGGCTGATCAGCCCGGCGGTTGCAGCAGGCGCCTGCAATCTCTATCTGGGCGCGGAACAGTCCATTCACCGGGGATACTGATGCATCTGTCCGATTTCGATTTCGACCTGCCGGACGCGCTGATCGCCACGCGCCCGGTCAAGCCGCGCAGCGCCGCAAGGCTTCTGGTGGCCGAGGGCGACACGATCCACGATGCCCATGTGCGCGACCTGACCTCATGGCTGCGGCCCGGCGACCGGCTGATCCTGAACGATACCCGTGTCATTCCCGCGCGGCTGACCGGTCTGCGCCACCGTCGCGGCGCTGCGGGTGACACAGCCGCAAGGATCGAAGTGACCCTGCTCGAGCCGCGCGCAGGCGGGTTGTGGTCGGCCTTGATCAAGCCGCTGAAGAAACTGCACACAGGCGAAAGGATCGTGTTCTCGGACACGCTCTCCGCCACGCTGGAGGGGCGAGAGGAAGGGCAGGGCATCCTGTCCTTCAATCTGACCGGCCATGATTTCGACGCGGCTTTGGCCGAGGCCGGGGCGATGCCCCTGCCGCCCTATATTGCGGCGCGGCGCGCGGCGGATGCGCAGGACAAGGAAGATTATCAGACAGTCTGGGCGCGTCGTGCCGGGGCGGTGGCCGCGCCGACCGCATCGCTGCATTTTGACGAGCCTCTGTTGAAGGCACTCTCGGACATGGGCGTTCAATTCAGCCATGTCACGCTGCATGTGGGCGCGGGCACCTTCCTGCCGGTCAAGGTGGATGACGTGACCACCCACCGCATGCATGCGGAATGGGGCGAGGTCAGCGAGGCCGCCGCCGCCGAGATTGCCGCGACACAGGCGGCGGGAGGGCGCATCATCCCCGTAGGCACGACCGCCCTGCGCCTGATCGAAACCGCCGCCCGCGCGACAGGCCAGATCGCGCCCTGGTCCGGAGATACCGACATCTTCATCTATCCGGGCTTCACCTTTCGCGTGACCGATGCGCTGATGACCAATTTTCATCTGCCCAAATCGACGCTGATGATGCTGGTCTCGGCCCTGATGGGGCAAGAGCGGGTCCGGCGGATCTACGCTCATGCCATTGCGGAAGGCTACAGGTTTTTCTCCTATGGCGATGCCTCGCTGTTGATCCCGCCGCGCTGAGATGTGAGGGAGGGGCCGAACACGGGGCAGGCGACATCAATGAGTCGTTTTTGTCCGTGACAGGCGGGGCAAGCCCCCGTTAGCCTGATGTTACAATCCCGTGGCACGAGGTGCGGCGCTGCCAAGGAGGACCCAATGCTGAAATTTCTGTCCAATGCATGGGCGCTTCTTCTGGGGCTTCTGCTCCTGATGATCGGCAATGGTCTGCAAGGCACCCTCCTTGGCGTGCGCGGCGAGATCGAGGGGTTTTCCACCTTCGAGATGTCGCTGATCATGTCCGCCTATTTCGTCGGTTTCCTTGGCGGGTCAAAGCTTGCCCCCGAAATGATCCGCCGCGTCGGCCATGTCCGCGTCTTCGCCGCCCTTGGATCGCTGATTTCCGCCGTGCTGATCCTCTATCCCAGCCTGCCGAACCCCTGGGTCTGGATGGCCTGCCGCGTGGTCATCGGCTTTTGCTTCTGCGGCGTCTATGTCACCGCCGAAAGCTGGCTGAACAACGCTGCCACGAACGAGACGCGCGGGCAGGCCCTGTCGATGTATATGCTGGTGCAGGTGGGCGGCATCATGATCGCGCAAGGTCTGCTGCTGGTGGCCGATCCGGGCGGGTTCATCCTCTTCGTGATCCCGTCGGTGCTGGTGTCGATCGCCTTCGCGCCGATCCTGCTATCGGTCACGCCGACCCCAGCCTTCGAGACGACCAAACCCATGACCCTGCGCGCGCTCTTCAAGGTCTCGCCTCTGGGCTGCACGGGGATGTTCCTGCTCGGCGGCGTCTTTGCCGCGCAATTCGGCATGGCGGCCGTCTATGGCGCGCGCACCGGCCTCAGCATCCCCGAGATTTCGCTCTTCGTGACAGCCTTCTATCTGGGCGCCACGGTGCTGCAATTCCCGCTGGGCTGGCTGTCGGACCGGATGGACCGCCGCATGCTGATCCTGATGGCCTCGGCCATGGGCGGGGCAGGGGCGCTGCTGGGCATGATGGCCGGAACATCCTTCCCCGTGCTGCTGGTCGCCGCTTTCCTTGTGGGGGGCACATCCAATCCGCTCTACTCGCTGCTCATCGCCTATACGAACGATTTTCTGGACCGAGACGACATGGCCTCGGCCTCGGGCGGGATGCTGTTCATCAACGGCCTCGGGGCCATCACCGGCCCGCTGATCACCGGTTGGATGATGGGCGTCTTTGGATCGCCGGGGTACTTCCTGATCATCGCCATCCTGATGATCGCGCTGTCGGCCTATGCCGCCTACCGCATGACCCAGCGCCGCGCCCCGCCGGTGTCGGAAACCGCGACCTATGCGCCGATCTCGCCCACGGCGACGTCGGTGGCGATGGATGTGGCCCGCGAACATGCGATCAGCACCGCCGATGCCGAACAAGAGCGCGCAAAAACAGCGTGATAGCGCAACCATCCGCCAACGACCGCACGCATCCGATTGTATGTCGGCCTTGTCGCAAATATTGACTGGTCAGTCCGGTTGAAGTTTTTGTAACCTTTTACTAAGTGGCGGCCACAGGCGAGGAGTGTGTCCATGGTCAATCCCGATGAGGTTCTGTCATTCTGGCTGGATGAGGTCAGTCCGCAGGACTGGTATGCCACCGAAGATGCGCTGGATCAGCGGATCCGGGACAGGTTCCTGACAACCTGGCAAGAGGCGACCGAGGGCGGGCTGGGTCTTTGGCTGACCTATCCCAGCGGGGCCTTGGCCTATATCATCCTGACCGATCAATTCCCGCGCAATATGTTCCGCGGGTCTGGACAGGCCTTCGCGACCGATCGCAGCGCGCTGGCCGCGGCCAAGGCGGCCATCGACCGCAAATGGGATCTCAAGATCGCCGAACCCGCGCGGCAGTTCTTTTACCTGCCGCTGATGCATTCCGAAAACCTCTGCGACCAGGAACGCTGCGTGCGTCTGATGCACGAGCGGATGCCGGAAACCGGCGCGTCGAACCTCCTGCATGCCAAGGCACATCGCGAAGTGATCCGCCTCTTCGGGCGTTTCCCCTATCGCAACGCGGCGCTGGACCGTCCGTCAACCGCGCCCGAACGGGCCTATGTCGATCAGGGCGGCTACGGCGAAACTGTGCGGCAACTGCAGGCCGGCTGATCCCTTTCACACGCTTGCGACGACGCGGCCGCGCAGGTGGATATGCCGCGTTGAAGCGTTGCAGAAATTAGTTTAACGTCAAACTAATTTTGGAATCGGAGGGGCGCATGTCAGCCAAAGCATTTGATCTGATCGTGATCGGGGCCGGACCCGGCGGTTATGTGGCGGCGATCCGCGCGGCGCAACTGGGCCTGAAGGTGGTGATCGTCGAGCGTGAAAACCTGGGCGGCATCTGCCTCAACTGGGGCTGCATCCCGACCAAGGCGATGCTGCGCTCGTCCGAAGTCTTCCACCTGATGCACCGCGCCAAGGAATTCGGCCTCAGCGCGGACAACATCTCCTACGATCTGGATGCCGTGGTCAAACGCTCGCGCGGGGTCGCCAAACAGCTGTCCTCGGGCATCGGGCACCTGATGAAGAAGAACAAGATCACCGTGGTCATGGGCGAGGCGACGATCCCCGCCAAGGGCCGCGTCACGGTCAAGACCGACAAGGGCAGCGAAGACCTGACCGCCCCCAACATCGTGCTCGCCACCGGCGCGCGCGCCCGCGAACTGCCGGGGCTTGAGGCCGACGGCGATCTGGTCTGGGCCTATCGCCACGCGCTGGTCCCGCCCCGCATGCCGAAGAAACTGCTGGTGATCGGATCAGGCGCCATCGGCATCGAATTCGCCAGCTTCTACAACACGCTCGGCGCCGAAACGACCGTGGTCGAGGTGATGGACCGCATCCTGCCTGTCGAGGATGAGGAAATCGCCGCCTTCGCGCGCAAATCCTTCCAAAAACAGGGCATGACGATCCTCGAGAAATCCACCGTCAAGCAACTCGACCGCGCCAAGGGCGCTGTCACCGCCCATATCGAAAAAGACGGCAAGGTCGAGAAGATCACCTTCGACACCGTCATCTCCGCCGTGGGCATTGTCGGCAATACCGAAGGTCTGGGGCTCGAGGAACTGGGGGTCAAGATCGACCGCACTCATGTGGTCACGGATGCCTATTGCCGCACTGGCGTGGACGGTCTTTACGCCATTGGCGATATCGCAGGCGCGCCCTGGCTCGCGCACAAGGCCAGCCACGAGGGTGTCATGGTCGCCGAACTCATCGCGGGCGGCCATCCGCATCCCGTCAAACCCGAAAGCATTGCAGGTTGCACCTATTGCCACCCGCAAATCGCCAGCGTCGGCCTGACCGAAGCCAAGGCCAAAGCCGCGGGCCATGACATCAAGGTGGGCCGCTTCCCCTTCATCGGCAACGGCAAGGCGATTGCCCTGGGCGAGGCGGAAGGCATGATCAAAACCATCTTTGACGCCAAGACGGGCGAACTTCTGGGCGCGCATATGGTGGGGGCCGAAGTGACCGAACTGATCCAGGGCTATGTCATCGGCCGGACGCTGGAGACAACCGAAGAGGACCTGATGAACACGGTCTTCCCGCATCCCACCCTGTCCGAGATGATGCACGAATCCGTTCTGGACGCTTACGGCCGCGCGCTGCACTACTGAAACCCTGCCGCAGTCCCATGAAAAAAGGCACCCCGTGGGGTGCCTTTTGATTTCGGGATGGCCGCGATCCGCCTCAGCGCTGGACCTGACCGCCCGCGCTCATCCAGTCGCGCAAGCCGCCAAGATTGTGTGTCTCGGCATAGCCCAGTTTTTGCAGGATGTTCATCGCCATCCCCGACCGCGCGCCCGACGCGCAATAGATCGCGATCGGCTTGTCCCCGGTCAGGCGTTTGTCGAAATCGGGATGGCGCGGATCCGCCATCGTCGGCAACCGCATGAGCGGGATATGCACTGCACCCTTCGCTTTGCCGGTCTGCGCGACCTCTGCATGATCCCGCACATCAAGCAGCAGGATCTCTCCCGCCGCGACACGGGAAACCGCATCGGATAGGGGCAGGGCAGGAGCCGTCTGACGTTTGAAACCGAACATGGGGAAATCCTCTGATAATGCTGTCGTGGCGGTATGTGGGGGGCAACGCGGCCCCGTCAAGACAGGATAACCAATAAATTCCAAAAGTGGAATATAAAAACAACCGTTCTGCATGGTTTTCGCCCGGACGCACAGCAAACGGGCAGAACCCACATCACAAAGGCTTGTTGACGCTGGCAGGAAAATGCGATGTTCTTGACTTGTTCTTAACTAAGCATTGGAGACTCGGCACGGCTCCACTATCTATACAGGGCTGAACGGGGGCACATATGGCTGATCTCAAGAAAATCGAAGTGCGCGGCGCGCGCGAACACAACCTCAAGAACATCGACGTGGACATTCCGCGCGATCAGCTGGTGGTGATCACGGGCCTGTCGGGGTCTGGCAAATCCAGCCTTGCCTTCGACACCATCTATGCCGAAGGGCAGCGCCGCTACGTCGAAAGCCTTTCGGCCTATGCCCGCCAGTTTCTGGACATGATGCAGAAACCCGATGTGGATCACATCAGCGGCCTCTCGCCCGCGATCTCCATCGAGCAAAAGACCACCTCCAAGAACCCGCGCTCGACCGTCGGCACCGTCACCGAAATCTACGATTACATGCGCCTTCTCTTCGCGCGCGTCGGCACCCCCTACAGCCCCGCCACCGGCCTGCCGATCGAGGCGCAGCAGGTTCAGGACATGGTGGACCGCGTCATGGCCATGCCCGAAGACACCCGCGCCTATCTGCTCGCCCCCATCATCCGCGACCGCAAGGGCGAATACCGCAAGGAATTCCTTGAACTGCGCAAGCAGGGCTTCCAGCGCGTCAAGGTCGATGGCCAATTCTACGAACTGGACGAACCGCCCACGCTGGACAAGAAATTCCGCCACGATATCGACGTGGTGGTGGACCGACTGGTCGTCCGCCCCGGTCTCGAAACCCGTCTCGCAGACAGCTTCCGCACGGCCCTCGATCTGGCCGATGGCATCGCCGTTCTGGAAACCGCCCCATCCGAGGGCGAGCCCGAGCGTATGACCTTCTCCGAGAAATTCGCCTGCCCCGTCAGCGGCTTCACCATCCCCGAAATCGAGCCGCGCCTCTTCTCCTTCAACGCGCCCTTCGGCGCTTGCCCGGCTTGCGACGGCTTGGGGGTGGAACTCTTCTTCGACGAACGTCTTGTCGTGCCCGATCAGAACCTCAGGATCAGCGACGGCGCGCTGGCCCCGTGGCGCAAGGGCAAAAGCCCTTATTTCACCCAGACCATCGACGCCATCGCCAAGCATTACGAATTCGACAAGACCGCCAAGTGGAAGGACCTGCCCGAACATGTGCAGCAAGTCTTCCTGCACGGCTCGGCGGGCGAGGAGATCAGCTTCCGCTATGACGAAGGCGGCCGCGTCTATCAGGTGTCCCGCGTGTTCGAAGGCGTCATTCCCAATATGGAACGCCGCTACCGTGAAACCGACAGCGCCTGGATCCGCGAGGAGTTCGAGCGTTACCAGAACAACCGCGCCTGTGGCGTCTGCAACGGTTTCCGCCTGCGCCCCGAGGCGCTGGCGGTGCGCATAGCGGGCCTGCATGTCGGTCAGGTCGTGCAGATGTCCATCCGCGAGGCGTTCGACTGGTGCAAGACCGTCCCCGACCATCTGACCGATCAGAAAAACGAGATCGCCCGCGCCATCCTCAAGGAAATCCGCGAACGTCTGGGATTCCTGAACAATGTGGGCCTCGAATACCTCACGCTCAGCCGCAACGCAGGCACGCTTTCGGGCGGTGAAAGCCAGCGGATCAGGCTGGCCAGCCAGATCGGCAGCGGCCTCACGGGCGTGCTCTATGTGCTGGACGAACCCTCCATCGGCCTGCACCAGCGCGACAATGACAGGCTGCTCGGCACGCTGAAGAACCTGCGCGATCAGGGCAATACCGTGATCGTCGTCGAACATGACGAAGAGGCGATCCGGCTTGCCGATTACGTTTTCGACATCGGCCCCGGCGCAGGTGTGCACGGGGGGCGCGTCGTCGCCCACGGCACACCGGAACAGATCATTGCCGATCCGGCCAGCCTGACCGGGCAATACCTGTCTGGCGCGCGCAGCATTCCTGTCCCCGCCACGCGGCGCAAGGGCAACAACAAGAAGATCACCGTCGTCAAGGCCAGCGGCAACAACCTCCAAGACGTGACCGTGGATTTCCCGCTGGCGAAATTCGTCTGCGTCACAGGCGTGTCAGGCGGCGGCAAATCCACCCTGACGATTGAAACCCTGTTCAAGACCGCCTCGATGAAGTTGAACGGCGCGCGCCAGACACCCGCACCATGCGAGACGATCAAGGGGCTGGAGCAGCTCGACAAGGTCATCGACATCGACCAGCGCCCCATCGGCCGCACCCCGCGCTCGAACCCCGCCACCTACACAGGCGCTTTCACCCCGATCCGTGACTGGTTCGCGGGCCTGCCCGAAGCCAAGGCGCGCGGCTACAAGCCCGGCCGCTTCAGCTTCAACGTCAAGGGCGGGCGCTGCGAGGCGTGCCAGGGCGACGGTGTCATCAAGATCGAGATGCACTTCCTGCCGGACGTCTATGTCACCTGCGAAACCTGCAAGGGCGCGCGCTACAACCGCGAGACGCTGGAGGTCAAGTTCAAGGGCAAAAGCATCGCCGATGTGCTTGATATGACTGTGGAAGATGCGCAAACCTTCTTTCAGGCGGTGCCGTCCATCCGCGAGAAGATGGACGCGCTGATGCGCGTGGGTCTGGGCTATATCAAGGTGGGCCAGCAGGCGACGACCTTGTCGGGCGGCGAAGCGCAGCGGGTCAAACTGTCCAAGGAACTGGCCAAACGCTCCACGGGCCGCACGCTCTATATCCTCGACGAGCCGACCACGGGCCTGCATTTCGAAGATGTGCGGAAACTTCTCGAAGTGCTGCACGAACTGGTCGATCAGGGGAACACGGTGATCGTGATCGAACATAACCTCGATGTGGTAAAAACCGCCGACTGGATCATCGACATCGGCCCCGAAGGCGGCGACGGAGGCGGTGAACTTGTCGCGGTCGGCACGCCGGAAGACGTGGCCGAAGAACCGCGCAGCCATACCGGACGCTATCTCAAACCGATGCTGACCGGGCGTCGCGTCGCGGCGGAGTAGATCGGATGCGGCTGGGCCTTGCACTGGGATCAGGCGGGGCGCGGGGCTGGGCGCATGTGGGCGTCTTGCTGGGCCTGCGCGATCTGGGTGTGCAGCCCGATGTCGTGGCGGGGTCCTCGATGGGGGCACTGATCGGCGCCGTCTGGGCCGCTGACCGGCTGGACGAAATGGAAGCCTGGGCCCGCGCGCAAACCCGCGCCGATATCCTGAAGCACATGGATTTCAGCTTTACCGGCGGTGGGCTGATGCGCGGCAGCGCCGTGATGCGCGTGTTGACGGATCTGGGCGTGCCGGACAGTTTCGGGGCGCTGACCCGACCGCTGATCGTGGTGGCGACCGACCTTGCCAGCGGGCGTGAGGTCTGGTTGCAGCAGGGATCGGTCTATGATGCGGTGCGCGGGTCCGTGTCGATCCCCGGCGTTGTCAGCCCGCACTGGCACGAGGGGAAATGGCTTCTGGACGGGGGACTGACCAATCCCGTGCCCGCTTCGGCCTGTCGCGCGCTGGGGGCGGATGTGACCATCGCCGTCAACCCCAATGCCAAGCCCGAGAACGCGCTCTGGTCGCGTCCACCGACGCCGGACAGCCTGTGGGATCAGATCGCCCAGAACGAGGTCGTCTCAAGGATCGTGGGCCCGTTGCAGAAGATCATCCCCGTCGGCGCGGAGCCGTCCGAGAAACCTCCGCTGCCACCCAGCTATGCCGAGGTTGTCTCGGTGGCGATCGACATCATGGCGGAATTCGTGCGCAAGGCGCGCGCCGCCAGCGACTCGCCCCATCTGACGCTCAGCCTTGATCTGGGGCGGATCGGTCTGCTGGATATGCACCGCGCGGGCGAGGCCATAGACGAGGGACGTGCCCTCGTCTCAGCCCACGAAGCCCAGATCCGCGCCCTGTGCCCGTCAGCCTGACGGGCAGGGTCGTCAGTTCAGCAGATCGCTGATCGCACCGACAAGGTTCAAGATCTCACGCGTCTCGCGGTCAACAAGCACCACATAGCCATCCCGTTCGTAATAGGTCCGGCGCGGGTCCAGACCATAGCGCGAGGGCGTCCGCACAAGGATGAACCCGTCCGGCAAGCGATCACCCACGCGGTAGTCGCCGCGATAGGCTTTCTTGGCTTGACCGGGTGGCACGCAAGACGGGTTCTTCTTGGCCAAGCCGGGCGGGCATCCCGCAGCGGAAACCGGGACAAGCCCGAAGCTTTGTGTGTCGCGGGCCATATGTGGAGCGTCGGCCATTGCGCTTGCGGGCAAAGACAGCGCAAGCGCCACGTTCAACAGAGTCAGGTGGCGGGTCATGGCATCTCTCCTTTTGCAGAAGATATAGTCACTCGCCGCTGCCAGCCAAACCCTGGCCCGCGTCCCTGCGCGGTTTCTCGCGCAGGGGCAGGGATGTGTGTCGCCTACTTCTTCGCCGGGCAGGTGTTGATTCCCAGCAGCGAATAGGGCGGGCACCAGCCGATCAGGCCAGTGGCCAGAGGGATGATCCCCAACAGATAAAGCCAGCTATAGGCCCCATCCTGATTGAACGCATATCCGACCAGCAGGGCCAGCCCCAGCACGATCCGGGCGATGCGGTCGATACCGCCGACATTTCTTGTCATGACGTCCTCCATTGGTTGGTCATGACATGACGCTACCCCGAGTCGCGGCCTCCTGTCTGTGACACCGTCACATGTCGGCCTGCGCCAGATCCGACAGGGCCGCGCGGTCGATCACCTCGACCTGCCCCCGCGCGGTGCGCACCCATCCCTTGCGCGCCCATGCCTCAAGGCGCCGGCTCACCACCTCGCGCGCGGTGCCGGCCTGCGCGGCCAGTTCCTGATGCGTGGCCATGACGGGACCATCCGCAGACAGATGCAGCAGACGCGCGGCCAACCGACATTCGGCGCGGGTGAAGGCCACCGTTTCCACCAGCTTCAGCATCGAGGCCATGCGATCGGCAAACGCCCCGAAAACCAGCCCGCGAAACGGGGCAGAGCGGTCCAGCAGATCCAGAAACACCGTCCGGGGAATAAGCACCAGCCGCGTGGCCCGCGCCGTCTCGGCCTCGGCGGAATAGGCGGCCTCGGACAGCAAGCCAAAGGTCGTCTGCACGCAGCTTTGCCCCGGCTCGACCGAATAAAGCAGCATCTCGCGCCCCGACGCCCCCGTCAGCGACACATCCACACGCCCCGACAGAACCACAGCATAGCCCTGCGCCGCGTCACCGGGGCGAAAGATCACCGCGCCTGCGGGCAAGTCCATGGGGCGCAACTGCGCCAGCCGGTCACGGTCGCGCGGCTCAAGCCCGGCAAGGGCAGGGGCCTCCGCCAGCCAGCTCAACTGCGCCCGCGCTTCTCGAACCGGGGCAGCATGGCGCTGAAATCCATCCCGCGGCCCCCCTCGGCCTCGACGAACTGCTCATACAGCGCCGCCGCCGCCTTGCCCATCGGGGTGTCCGCATCCGCGCTCTCCGCCGCCTGCTGCGACAGGCGCAGATCCTTGAGCATCAGCTCCGCCGCGAAACCGGGCTTGTAATCGTTGTCCGCAGGGCTTTTCGGCCCCACACCCGGTGCCGGGCAATAGGCATTCATCGTCCAGCTATACCCCGAGGAGGTCGAGACCACGTCAAACATCTTCTGCCGGTCCAGCCCCAGCTTGTCGGCCAGCGCGAAAGCCTCGCAGGTGGCGATCATGGTCACGCCCAAAATCATGTTGTTGCAGATCTTGGCCGCCTGTCCCGCCCCCGCCGCGCCGCAATGCACGGCCTTCTGGCCCATCACATCAAACAGCGGCTTGGCCTTGGCAAAGGCCGCGTCCGAGCCACCCGCCATGAAGGTCAACGTGCCCGCCGTTGCCCCGCCCGTGCCGCCCGAGACAGGCGCATCCACGGCCAGCAAACCCGCCGCTTCGGCCTGATCGGCCACGGCGCGGGCACTGTCCACATCCACGGTCGAACAATCGACCAGCGCCGCGCCCTTGGTCATCGCAGGGATCACCTCGGCCGCGACAGACCGCAGGATCGCGCCATTGGGCAGCATGGTGATCACCACATCCGCCCCCGTGGCCGCCGCCGCGGCAGAGGCGGCAGGCGTCACGCCCTCAACGGTCACACCAGCCGTGTCGAACCCCGTCACCTCATGCCCCGCCTTGACCAGATTGGCCGCCATCGGCGCGCCCATATTGCCAAGCCCGATAAATCCGATCTTCATGTCATGGTCCTTTCAGAGGCTGAGAGCATCCTCGCCCAGCGGTGCCAGCATCTCTGACACGGCCGTTGCAGGCAAGGTATCTATGTCGTGTTTCCAGACCGGCTTGCGGTCCTTGTCGATGATCGCCGCGCGGATTCCTTCGATGAAGTCACCCTGTTCCATCGCCCGCCATGTGACCCTGTATTCCAGATCAAGGGCATCACGGATCGTGGCTCCCCCCGCGCGCAGACGCGCCAGCATCTCCAGCGTGCAGGCCATCGCTAGAGGCGAGTTGCGCTGCACCGCCTTCAACGTCTCCGTGGCGAAGGCGCTGTCATCGCCACGCAGGGCCGCGATCACCTCGGGCAATGTGCTGCCCGCAAACAGGGTGTCGATCTGCGGCATCAGGGCGCTCAGCGGCCCTTGTGGGGCCTGTTCGCTGACCCGCGCGGCGGCATCGGCGTCACCCGTCTCACACAGCGTGGCAATCAGGTCAGCCCAACGGTCCTGCGGCACGAAATGATCCGCAAAACCCGCCATGATCGCGTCACCCGCCTCCATCCGCGCCGCCGTCAGGCCCAGATAGGCCCCCAGCCGCCCCGGTGCCTGCGCCAGCAGCAGCGATCCGCCCACATCCGGCACAAGGCCGATGCCACATTCCGGCATGGCGATGCGGCTCGTCTCACCCACGATCCGGTGGCTTGCGTGACAGCCGACCCCCACGCCGCCGCCCATGGTGAAACCCTGCATCAGACTGACGACGGGTTTGGGATATTCGGCCAGCTTGGCGTTCAGACGGTATTCATCCGCCCAGAAGCGCCGCCCATAGGCGAAATCGCCAGCCTTGCCGCTGGCATAGAGGTCGGCGATATCGCCACCCGCGCAAAAGGCTTTCTCACCCGCAGCATCCAGCACGATCAGGGACAGGGCCGCATCGTCGCGCCACGCATCCAGCGCCGCCTCGATCGCCAGAACCATGTCATAGGTCAGCGCGTTCAGCGCCGCAGGCCGGTTCAGCGTGATCCGTCCCGCGCGCCCCTCAACCCGGATGGCAATGTCGCTCATCTGTCGGCCAGCATCTGGCGTGCCACGATCACCCGCATGATCTCGTTCGTGCCTTCCAGAATTTCATGCACGCGCAGATCGCGCACCAGTTTCTCGATCCCGTAATCGGCCAGATAGCCGTATCCGCCATGCAGTTGCAGGCACTGGTTCACGATGCGACTGCCCGCCTCGGTCACGAATTTCTTGGCCATGGCGCAGAATTTCGTCGCATCCGGGGCGCCCTGATCCAGCTTCCACGCCGCTTGGCGCAAGAAGGTGCGCGCGGCTTGCAACTCGATCTCCATATCGGCCAGCCGGAATTGCAACGCCTGAAACTGGTCGATGGATTTGCCAAAGGCTTTCCGCTCGCCCATATAGGCCAGCGTCATATCCAGCGCCTGCTGAGCCGCCCCCAATGAACAGGCCGCGATATTCAGCCGCCCGCCATCCAGACCCTTCATGGCATAGGTGAAACCCTTGCCTTCCTCGCCGACAAGGTTCTCGGCGGGCACCGCGCAATCGTCGAACTGCACCTGCCGCGTGGGCTGGCTGCGCCATCCCATCTTGTCCTCCAGCCCGCCAAAGCTCAGGCCCTTCGCGCCATCCTCGACGATCACCGTGGACACGCCCTTCGGCCCATCCTCGCCCGTGCGCACCATCACCACATAAGCGTCGGAATAGCCCCCGCCCGAGATGAAAGCCTTGGTCCCGTTCAACACATAGCCGTCATTGGTCCGCGCCGCCCGCGTCTTGAGCGCAGCCGCGTCCGACCCCGAACCGGGTTCGGTCAGGCAATAGGACAGCACCGTCTCCATGCTCAATACCTGCGGCATGTAGCGCGCCTTCAGATCGTCCGACCCAAAGGAATCCAGCATCCGCGCGCACATGTTGTGGATCGACAGAAACGCCGCCACCGAAGGGCAGGCCATGCTCAACGCCTCAAACACCAGCGTCGCGTCCAGCCGGGACAGCCCCGCGCCGCCCGACTCCTCGGACACATAAAGCCCGCCAAACCCCAGCGCACCGACTTCAGGCCATAGCTCTTTGGGAATAATCCCCGCCGCTTCCCACTCCCGCGCATGGGGGGCAATCTGCGCCTGCCCGAAATCCCGCGCCATGTCGAAGATGGCACTCTGTTCCTCGCTCAGTGCGAAATCCATGGTCACTCCTCCTCCCGAGGTCGAATTGAACGCATGTTTAATTCTGAACTGTTGCAGCAGTTTTGCAAAGCCGGAAAGGACACGCCACCCCGCTTCATCTTGCCTCAAATACTCAAACCCGGCTGCCCACAGAAAAACGGCCCCCCGTGTCACGCACGAGGGGCCGCAGCGCCGATCAATCCATCGGCTTGAAGTTGAAGGCCGCCCCGTCCTTGATGCCGGACGGCCAGCGCGAGGTGATGGTCTTCGTCCGCGTGTAGAACTTGAACGCATCCGGCCCGTGCTGGTTCAGGTCACCAAAGGCCGATTTCTTCCAGCCGCCAAAGGTGTGATAGGCCAGCGGCACCGGGATCGGCACGTTCACCCCGATCATGCCCACATTGACACGGTTCGCGAAATCCCGCGCCGCGTCACCGTCACGGGTGAAAATCGCGGTGCCGTTGCCATATTCATGATCCATCGCCAGACCCAGCGCCTCCTCATAGGACTGCGCCCGCACCACCGACAGAACCGGACCGAAGATTTCCTTCTTGTAGATGTCCATATCCTTGGTCACGCGGTCAAACAGATGCGGACCCACAAAGAAGCCATTCTCATAGCCCTGCAGGTTGAAGCCACGCCCGTCGATGACCAGCTCGGCACCCTGTGCCACACCGGATTCCACCAGTTTCAGGATATTCGCCTTGGCCGCCGCCGTCACGACGGGGCCGTAATCCACGTCCTTGCCCGCCGTATAAGGCCCGACCTTCAGCGCCTCGATCCGCGGCACCAGCTTTTCCACCAGACGATCCGCCGTCTCGTCACCCACGGGGACGGCCACCGAAATCGCCATGCAGCGCTCGCCAGCCGCGCCATAACCCGCGCCGATCAGCGCATCCGCCGCCTGATCCATATCGGCATCGGGCATGATGATCATGTGGTTCTTGGCACCACCAAAGCACTGCACACGCTTGCCGTTCGAACAGCCACGACCATAGATGTATTCCGCAATCGGCGTGGACCCCACAAACCCGACCGACTGGATCACCGGATGATCCAGAATCGCATCCACCGCTTCCTTGTCGCCATTGACGACCTGCAGGATGCCTTTGGGCAACCCGGCCTCTTCCATCAGCTCGGCCAGCATCAGGGGCACGGACGGATCACGCTCCGACGGCTTCAGAATAAACGCGTTCCCGCAGGCAATCGCCGGCGCGAACATCCACATCGGGATCATCGCCGGAAAGTTGAACGGCGTGATCCCCGCCGTCACACCCAGCGCCTGACGCATCGAATACATGTCGATGCCGGGACCGGCGCTATCGGTGAACTCGCCCTTCAACAGCTGCGGCGCGCCGATGCAATATTCCACCACTTCCAGCCCGCGCTGCACGTCACCGGCGGCATCGGGCAGGGTCTTGCCATGCTCGCGGCTCAGCGCCTCGGCCAGCTTGTCCATGTCCCGGTTCAACAGATCCACGAATTTCATCATCACCCGCGCGCGGCGCTGCGGGTTCACGGCGGCCCAGGCGGGCTGCGCCTTGGCGGCAATTTCGACGGCCTTGGCCATCTCGGCGGCATTGGCCAGCGGCACTTTCGCCTGCACGTCGCCGGTAGCGGGGTTGAAAACATCGGCAAAACGGCCCGACGTGCCTTTGACGTGCGCGCCGCCGATATAATGGGTCAGTTCCTGCATGGGATAACTCCTCCTGAATCTGGCCACAGGATAGGCTTGCAAAATTCATCCGGAAAGAGACAAGTTTCCAAAAGGGTTTTGCATTTCTGCAAAGGGGGCAGCATGGACCTGCAATGGGATGATCTGAAAATCTTTCTGGCCGTGGCGCGCACCGAAAGCCTGTCGGGGGCGGGCCGCGTGCTCAAGGTCGATCCCGCCACCGTGGGCCGCCGCATCGCGCGGCTGGAAGAAAACCTCGGCGCGCCGCTTTTCGCCAAATCCCCGCAAGGCTATGCCATGACCGACGCAGGACAGCGCCTGCTGGGCCATGCCGAACGGGCCGAATCCGCGATGGGGGCCGCGGTCGAGGAACTGGCGGGGCAGGCGGGCGCACTCTCGGGGCAGATCCGCATCGGCGCGCCCGATGGCTGCGCCAATTTCCTGCTGCCGCAGGTCTGCGCGGCCATCGTCGCCGACAACCCCGATCTCGAGGTGCAGATCGTCGCCCTGCCTCGCGTCTTCAACCTCTCCAAGCGCGAGGCCGACATGGCCATCGGCGTCAGCCCCCCCGCCGCGGGCCGCCTGACCGTGCAGAAGATCACCGATTACCGCCTGCATCTGGCCGCCTCGCGCCGCTACCTGCGCCGCCACGCCGCGATCAGGACGCTTCAGGATCTGCAAGGACACCGCATGATCGGCTATATCCCCGACATGATCTTCGACAAGGAGCTGGACTACCTGACCGGAATTGGCGTCGAAAAGGTGCCGCTCGCCTCGAACTCGGTGTCGGTGCAGTTCAACTGGATCAGACAGGGCAGCGGTGTGGGCATCGTGCATGATTTCGCAATTCCCTTCGCCAAGGGACTGGTCAAGTTGTTGCCGGATCAGATCAGCCTGACGCGCAGTTTCTATCTGATACGCCATGCGGACGACCGCCGCATGGATCGGCTCAACCGCTTTGCGCTGGCTCTCGCCGAGGGGCTTAAACGCGAGGTGGCACGGCTCGAAGCCGAGACATGAGCCACGCAACCACAGGGTTTTCTTGACAGACTCTTTTCCCTGATGGACGCTGACTGGAACAGGGCCATCCTGAAGAGGAGAAAAGTTCATGCTGGTGCATCAGATCCTGAAGTCGAAAGGCGACATATCCGTCTTTACCGTCACACCCGGCACGATCGTTTCGGATGCGGTGCAGCTTTTGGCCGAGAAACGTATCGGCGGCCTCGTCGTCTCGCGCGATGGCGTGTCCGTGGACGGGATCATCTCGGAACGTGACATCGTCCGGTCCCTCGCCTTGCGCGGCCCGGTCTGCCTGACCGAGACGGTGGGCGACATGATGACCCGCAATCCCTCCTGCTGCGGGCGTGGCGACAGTGCCGATGATGTGCTCGCGCGCATGACGGACGGACGTTTCCGCCACATGCCCGTGACAGAAGCGGGGGAACTGGTGGGAATTGTCACCATCGGCGATGTGGTCAAGGCCCGCATCGACGAGTTGGCGATGGAGAAATCCGCATTGGAAGGCATGATCATGGGCCATTAGGCGCAGGGCAGGAACCCGGTGCCTTCCCCGCGCGCCGGGACCGCAACCAAGGTTGTTTTGGGGTTGCAATCGGTCAGGCAATAATATTGCGTGCGCCGCAGAATAACCGGAAGACCACAGACGGAGCATGCCCATGCGCATCGGACTTTACCCCGGCACCTTCGATCCGATCACCTACGGGCATGTGGATATCATCCGCCGCTCGGCCACGCTGGTGGACAGGCTGGTGATCGGCGTTGCGATCAACCGCGACAAGGGCCCGATGTTCACCCTCGAAGAACGCGTCGCGATGATCGAAGCGGAATGCGTGACCCTGTCCGAGGAAACGGGAACCGAGATTGTCGCCCATCCGTTCGAGAACCTGCTGATCGACTGTGCCCGCGACGTGGGGGCCCAGATGATCGTGCGTGGCCTGCGGGCCGTGGCTGATTTCGAATATGAATTCCAGATGGTCGGCATGAACCGCGCGCTCGACAGCTCGATCGAGACGGTGTTTCTGATGGCCGAGGCGCGGCATCAGGCGATCGCCTCGAAGCTGGTCAAGGAAATCGCCCGCCTTGGCGGCGACGTGCACAAATTCGTCCCCCCCGCCGTGAATGTGGCGCTGCGCGCCAAACTGGGCCAGACCCCGCGCCCGCTATAGGCCCATCAGCCGCGCGCAGATCCGGCCGGGCCAATCTCGGGCCGGATCAGAAGAAACGGTTAAAAATTCATGAACGCAAACGCGTAAGTCATTGATTTTGCGGGTTTCAAGAAATGTCCCATCGTGGGACATCAGTCAGCGGCGATGGCCGCCTCTGTCTCCCGGATAAAGCGGGCGCAATCCTGGGCATGGGTGATGGGCAGCATATGCCCGCCGCTGATCACCTCCAGCCCGATATGCGGGTGCTTGGCCACCAAGGCGCGGCCATGCAGCTCAGCCTCCAAGATCCGGTCCTGCTCCCCGTAAAGGATACGCACCGGAACCCGCAGGCTGTCATACTGCCCCGCCATCCACCGTAGATCCCGCCCCGACGCCAGATAGTCCCGCGAGGTGTTCCGAAACGACGCAGGCCGCAACCCCAGCAGCGCGCCACCTTTGATCGCATAATCATCAGGCACCGGGTCCGGCCCGAAGACCTGATCCAAGACCTGCGGCGCCGTCCGGATCGACATGGGGATCGCCAGCAGCCACGAGATCACGAACAGCTTGACCCGCCCGCTGATGGCCAGCCCCTTGAACGCCTCGATCGGCCCCGACGGCGGCTGCGTCAGCGGCGCCAACAGCGCCAGCCCTCGTGTCTGCTCGGGATGTTCCATCGCCAGGCAGAGGGCAATCGCTCCCCCCAGCGAGTGCCCCACCACGAGAGGCCGCTCCAGCCCCAGCTTGTCGATCAGTCGTGCGACAGTCTCGGCCTGCGCCCGCGGATTGGCCGGCGCATCAGGGGCGCGGTCGGAATAGCCCATGCCAGGCCGGTCGATCACGATCACACGATGCGTGCCCGACAAGAGGGGGGCCAGAGCCATGGTGAAGTTGCCCATCTGCCCGCCCAGCCCGTGTATCATCACGATGGCCGGACCGCTCCCCTCGTCCGTGTAATGCAGACGCCCGCCCGGCAGGTCCAGAAACCGCCCGCGCGGCGGAATGGCCACCTCGGCCCCGCGCTTGGTGTTCCAGGTGAACCAGACCAGCCCGGCCATGGCCAGCAGGATCATCAATACAAGGGCAATCAGGATCTGCATGACAGGGGAGGACCTTTCAAAAGAAGCAAGCCGTGCCACGATAGAGCCTGCCGCCACAGGGGCAAGCCCCGCCGTGTCAGCGCCAGAAGGCCAGCCACTCGATCAGGTCGGCCAGCTTTCGCAGCAGGAACAGAAGGTTTGCCCCATCATAAAGCACAGCATCCAGACCCAGTCCGGCAACGATCAACAAACCAAGGCCGATGGCGATCTGGTTGGTCATGAGGGGTCCTTGTCACCGACACGCAAACGAAAGGGCTGCGACAGCTATGCCGCAGCCCCCCTACCTGTGCAAGCCTTCCGGACAGATCAGCCCAGACGCCCCATAAGCGCGGCCACATCCGCCATCCGGCAGGAGAAGCCCCATTCGTTGTCATACCAGGACAGAACCCGCACCAGCCGCTTGCCGATCACCTTGGTCTGATCTGGCGCGAAGATCGAGCTTTCCTCGGTATGGTTGAAGTCGATCGAGACCTTGGGCTCCGGGTCATAGCCCAGTATGCCCTTCATCGCGCCCGCCGCCGCCTCGGCCACGATGGCGTTCACATCCTCCACGGTCACATCCTTGCCAGCCACGAAGGTCAGATCCACGGCGCTGACATTCGGGGTCGGCACGCGGATGGCGGACCCGTCCAGCTTGCCCTTCAGTTCGGGCAGCACCTCGCCCAACGCCTTGGCCGCCCCCGTCGAGGTCGGGATCATCGACATCGCCGCCGCCCGTGCGCGGTACAGGTCACTGTGCCGCCGGTCCAGCGTGGGCTGGTCGCCTGTATAGCTGTGGATCGTGGTCATGATCCCGCTGTCGATCCCTATGGCATCGTTCAGCACCTTGGCCAGCGGGGCAAGGCAGTTCGTCGTGCAGGACCCGTTCGAAATCATCGTCTCATTGGCCTGAAGGCTCTCATGATTGACGCCGTAGACGACCGTGCGGTCCACGTTCTTGCCGGGCGCGGAGAGAAGCACTTTCGTCGCGCCCCTCTCCAGATGCGTCTTGGCCTTGGTGCCATCGTTGAAATTGCCGGTGCATTCCAGAACCACATCGACGCCTGACCAATCCAGCTCGTCCATGTTGTAGGTCGACATCATCTCGATCCGGCCCGCGCCCAGATCCATCCAGCCGTCGCCCGTGGTGACCGGGTTGCGGAACCGCCCATGCACCGAGTCATAGCGCACCAGATGCGCCGCAGTCTCCAGCGGGCCGGTCGCGTTCAGCTTGACCACGCGCACATCCTGCCGCGCGCTTTCCGCGATATGCATGAGGGTGCAGCGGCCGATGCGGCCAAATCCGTTGATGCCAAGGGTGATGGTCATGGGGGTCTCCTGCGTCTTGCTGGTTGCGCGGGGTATAGCCAAGCCGCCTGCCACCCGAAAGGTGAAAAGCGACGAGTCTGTCGTCGATTGGCGCTGAAATGGTCACATTATCAGTATGTTAGCGCAAACTGTCGGGTTGGCGGCGATGATTGCGCTAACGCTTGCCCAAGGGTGGCGGGACCCCGCCGAGGGGGTATCTCTGCTTGCCACGCCACCTTGGATCGCTACTGTCGGGGCAGATCATAGAACGGAGCATGATATGAGCGGTTTGCTGGCCCTGCTGGACGATGTCGCAGCGATCGCCAAAGTGGCCGCGGCGTCAGTGGACGACGTGATCGGGCAGGCGGCCAAGGCGGGGGCCAAGGCGGCAGGTGCTGCCATAGACGATGCGGCTGTGACGCCGAAATATGTGCACGGCTTTGAACCTGCACGGGAACTGCCGATCGTCTGGCGCATCGCGCGCGGGTCTTTGAAAAACAAGATGCTGATCCTGCTGCCTGCCGCGCTGATCCTGTCGGCCTTTGCCCCTTTTCTGATCACGCCGCTACTGATGCTGGGCGGGGCCTATCTGTGTTTTGAGGGGGCCGAGAAGGTCGCGCATGTTCTGTTTCCCCATGCCGATGAGCATGTGGCCAAGGATCTGGATGTCGGCGATCCGCTGCATCTGGAAGAAAAGCGTGTCGCCGGGGCCATCAAGACCGATTTCATCCTGTCGGCCGAGATCATGACCATCGCGCTGGCAGCGATTCCGGTGGGCACGTTCCTGATGGAGGCGGCCACACTTGCCGTGGTCGGGATCGGGATCACGGTTGTTGTCTATGGCGGTGTGGCGTTGATCGTGAAGGCGGATGACGCAGGGCTGTTCATGGCGGAACGCGGCCATTTCGCCCTGACCCGGACCATCGGGCGCGGGATCGTCAAGGGCATGCCGGGCTTTCTGAAGGCGCTGACAACGGTCGGCACGGCGGCGATGCTGTGGGTGGGCGGCTCGATCATCCTGCACGGGTTGGAGGAGTTGGGCGTGGCCGCGCCTGCCCATCTGATCCATGATGTTGCCGCTTATCTGGGCGCGCTGGTGCCACAAGCCACAGGCGCGGTGACATGGACGGCGACTGCCGCAATGGATGGAGTGTTCGGTCTGGCACTGGGTCTGTTGCTGATCCCGGTGGTCACGCGGATCATCGCCCCGCTTTGGACCACGATTACGGGAAAGGGCCGCCCCGCCTGATCGCGGAACGGCCCTTTCATCGTTCTTCAAATACTCAAAATCCGCACCCGACCGGGTTCATGTCCGGATCAGAGCAGGGACTTTACCTTGTCCGCAACTGCCTGCGCGGTGATGCCAAACTGTTCATACAGCACCTCTGCCGGGGCGGATGCGCCAAAATCATGCATGCCGACAAAGCCCGACTTCTCGCGCTTGCCGCCTTGGCCGAACAGCCAGCGGTCCCAGCCGAAACGGATCGCGGCCTCGACGGCCACGCGCACCGGGCCTGCGGGCAGGACGCGGCGGCGATAGGCTTCGTCCTGTTCCTCGAACAACTCCCAGCAGGGCATCGAGACGACGCGGGTGCCGATCCCTTCGGCCTGCAACAGATCGCGGGCGGCCATGGCGATTTCCACTTCGGAGCCGGTGGCCAGCAGGATCGCCTGACGTTTGCCCGTGGCTTCGGCAAGAACATAGGCCCCCTGTGCGGTCAGGTTCTTGGCCTTGTGCTCGGTCCGCAGCGTCTTTAGGTTCTGGCGCGTCAGCGACAGCACCGAGGGTGTCTCTTTCGAGGTCAGCGCCAGTTCCCAGGCCTCGGCTGTCTCGACCGTGTCGCAGGGGCGGAAGACCCAGGTGTTCGGCGTGGCACGGCTGATCGCCAGATGTTCGATGGGCTGGTGCGTGGGGCCATCCTCGCCCAGTCCGATACTGTCATGGGTCATCACGAAGACGGTCGGGATCTTCATCAGGGCCGCCAATCGCATCGCGGGGCGCGCGTAATCGGTGAAGCACATGAAGGTGCCGCCATAGGGGCGGATGCCGCCATGCAGCGCCATGCCGTTCATGGCCGAGGCCATGCCATGCTCGCGGATACCCCAATAGACGTAGCGACCCTTGCGGTTGTCCGTATCGAATATGCCCAGATCGCCGGTCTTGGTATTGTTCGACCCGGTCAGGTCGGCAGAGCCGCCCACGGTTTCACCCAGCACGGGGTTCACCACTTCCAGCACCATTTCGGATGATTTGCGCGTGGCTACCGAAGGCGCGCTTTCGCTGATCTGTTTCTTCAGGGCGCGGATCACGGCGGACAGGCGGGCAGGGACCTCACGCGCATAGGCGCGGGTGAATTCGTCGCGTTTCTTGCCGTTCAGCGCAGCCAGACGCCCCTCCCACGCGCTGCGCTCGGACGCGCCGCGCGCGCCGATGGCCTCCCATGCGGCTTTGATGTCGGCGGGAACCTCGAACGGTCCGGCCGTCCAGCCGTATACGGCTTTGGTATCGGCGATCAGCTTGGGATCGGTCAGCGCGCCATGACCTTTGGAAGTGTCCTGCGCGGATGAGCCCAGTGCGATATGCGTCTTGCAGGCAATCATCGAGGGCAGGGGGCTTTTCTTTGCAGCCGAGATGGCCGCGTCGATGGCCACCGGGTCATGTCCGTCGATCTCTTGCACATCCCAGCCCGAGGCACGGAAGCGCGCGACCTGATCGGTGCGGTCCGAAAGCGAGACCTTGCCGTCGATGGTGATGTCGTTGTTGTCCCAGAAGACGATCAGCCGGGACAGTTCGTGCCGCCCGGCGATGCCGATGGCCTCCTGGCTGACGCCTTCCATCAGGCAGCCGTCACCGGCGATGACATAGGTGTAATGGTCCACGATCTTGGCACCAAAGCGGGCGCGCTGGATCTCCTCGGCCATGGCGAAGCCCACGGCATTGGCGATCCCCTGGCCCAGCGGGCCTGTCGTGGTCTCGATCCCCGAGGCATGGCCATATTCGGGGTGACCCGCCGTTTTTGCGCCCCACTGGCGGAAATTGCGGATCTGTTCGATCGTCATGTCGGCATAGCCGGTCAGGTGGAGCAGCGCATAAAGCAGCATCGAGCCGTGGCCTGCCGACAGAATGAACCGGTCCCGGTCCGGCCAATGGGGCGCGGTCGGGTCGAATTTCAGATGTTTCTCGTAAAGAACGGTCGCCACATCGGCCATGCCCATCGGCATCCCGGAATGTCCCGAATTGGCGGCGTGGATCGCATCCAGCGTCAGGGCGCGAATGGCGGCGGCTTTCATCCAATGCTCGGGATGGGCAGTGCGCAGGGCGGTGATGTCCAAGGGATCGGTCCTTCGTCTGACGATGTGACAGGATAGGTTGCGGGCTTGATACCAGCCTGTCGCGCAAGTTCAAGCGCAGGCTGTAACCCATTGGTGGCAAAGGGCGCGCATTTTGCATATCCATTGGGTAAAGTTTTCCCATGACCATGGGTTGATGATTCGGTCAGCACAAGGTCATCTTTGGGGTGAGCAGACGTCAGGTGAAAGGTGAGCCAATGAACGATATCGCCGAACTGGAACGCAGGATCGCCTATGCGATGGAGCGGATCGCCAAGGGGATCGAGGCACTGGACAGGGCCACACCCGCACCCGTGCCGCCAACCGGGGACAGGGCGCAGTCGGCCTCTGCGGATGCTGCGGCGGATATCGAGGCGTTGCGGACGCAATTGGCCGAGGAACGTCTGGCCAATGAACAGTTGGAAGAGCGCGTCCGCGCCATCAAGCTGAAGCAGGAGGCCCGCGCCGCGCAAGCCGAGGCCGATCTGGCCGCGACCCGTGAGGCATTGAGCCAGTTGGACGCCGAGCTGTCGCGCCTGCGCAAGGCCAATGAGCAGCTTCAAGCCAGCAACAGCGCGCTGCGGGCTGCCAATGAATCCGGTGTGGGCGAGCCGCATCTGATCAACAAGGCAATGATGGCCGAGCTGGAATCGCTGCGTGCCGCGCGACAGGTGGATATTGCCGAAGCGCAGGCAATCAAGGACGCGCTCAAGCCCTTGCTGGACAGCAAAGAGGAGGCGAACTGATGCCAGAAGTGGAAATCAAGATCGGCGGACGCGCCTTCGAGGTCTTTTGTCAGGATGGCGAGGAGCATTATCTGCATTCCGCTGCCAAGATGCTGGATGACGAAGCCTCGGTTCTGGCAGGCCAGATCGGTCGATTGCCCGAAGCGCGGATGCTGCTGATGGCCGGGCTGATGCTGGCCGACAAGACGGCCGGTCTTGAGGACAAGCTGCGCGAGGCCGAGGCGCGCATGGCCGAAAAAGAGGCCGAGATCGCCCGCCTGTCATCCCGCCCCGCACCCGAGCCGCAGAAGATCGAGGTGGCGGTCATTCCGCCGGAACTGGCGGACACGCTGTCCGAACTTGCCGCACGGGCCGAGGCGCTGGCTGACGCGGTAGAGGAAAAGGCTGGCTGAAAACCGTCTGATCACGCATGCAAAAAAGGCCCCTCGCGGGGCCTTTGGCTTTTTATGGTGTGCTGACGATCAGGCGTTGGCTTCACGGATCTTTTCGGCGGCGGCCTTGTCGAAGGTGACGCCATTGGCCTCGAACAGTTGATCCAGCTCGCCCGAAAGGGTCATTTCGGTGACGATATCGCACCCGCCGACAAACTCTCCCTTGACGTAAAGCTGCGGGATCGTGGGCCAGTCGGAGTAATCCTTGATGCCCTGCCGGATATCGGCATCAGCCAGCACGTTCACGTCCTTGAATTCAACGCCCATGTAGTTCAGCACACCGGCCACGCGGCTGGAGAACCCGCATTGCGGCATTTCCTTGGTGCCCTTCATGAACAGGACCACATCATTCGCGGTCACGGTTTCCTTGATCTGGGTGGTTACGTCGGTCATCTGGGATGTTCCTTGGTAAGGCGGGGGAAAGCCCCCGGGAATGGGATCAGTCGGGGGCTTTGGTGGTGAGGGCCAGAGCATGCAACTGCCCGTTCGCCCCGTCCATCTTGCCCTTGAGCGTGGCATATACGGCGCGCTGCTGCTGCACGCGGTTCATGCCCTTGAACGAGGCGTCGATCACCTCGGCGGCGTAGTGGTTTCCGTCCCCAGCCAGATCGGTGACGGTGATCTTGGCTTGCGGAAAGCCTGCGCGGATCAGGTCTTCGATTTCCTGTGCTTCGATGGCCATATGGGATGCTCCTGTCTCTTTGCATCAGATTTATGCCTTTGACGGCTGCGCTGCAAGGGTTGGTCGCCGCGCAAGGCCCGGCTTTGACAAGGGGTCCTAGATCGGCCAAAGCTGCGCGGCAATCAGATGGAGGATCGCATGAAAGCCAAGGTCAGCTGGATCAACGGACGCGCCTTTCTGGGCGAGACAGGTTCCGGTCACGGGGTGGTCATGGACGGCGCGCCCGAGGCGGGCGGGCGCAATATCGGCCCGCGCCCAATGGAGATGATGTTGCTGGGGTTGGGCGGTTGCACCGCCTTTGACATCGTGATGATCCTGGAAAAGGCCCGCGCCAAGGTGACGGGCTGCGAGGTGGAACTGGTCGGCACCCGCGCGGATGAGGAGCCGAAGGTCTTTACCGCCGTCAAACTGGTTTACACGATCCGTGGGCATGATCTGAAACCCGCGCTGGTGGAACGCGCGGTGAATCTGTCGGCGGAGAAATATTGCTCGGCCTCCAAGATGTTTGAAAAGACCGCCACATTGACGCATGAGTGGAAGATCGAAGAGGCGTGATCGGCTTGTCGGGGCGCAGAGGGGGGCTGTCTGCCCCCCGCGTCGAACTTTGTTCGACGCTCCCCCCGAGGATATTTCCCGCAAGAAGAAACGCTTAGCCCAAGGCCGCCTCGAATGCACCGCGATAGAGGGCTGACAGGTCCGCGAGCGGCGCTTCGGATGCGCCGAAACGCACCAGGCTGCCACCGAACTTGCCGACGGTCTGGATCGGCACGCCCGCCTTGCCAGCGGCAATCATCAGCGCCTCGGCCTGATCGAAATTGCAGGCGATCAGGTAGCGGGCCTGATCCTCGCCGAAGAGGGTTGGGGTGTCCGCCGCGTCGATCTGCACGCCCACACCTGCGGCCTCGGCCATCTCGAAGGCGGCCAGCGCCAGACCACCATCGGAGAGATCCGTGCAGGCACGGATCAGCGTGTGATTGGCGCGGATGAAATCGCCGTTGCGGCGTTCGGCCTCAAGGTCCACAGGGGGCGCATCACCCTCTTCGCGGTGGAACACTTCGGCAAGGATCGCGGACTGGCCCAGATGGCCTGCGCTGTCGCCGACCAGAAGGGCCACATGCCCGTCACGGGCCTGTCCTGTGATGGCCTGATCCACATGCGGGATCAGACCCACGGCGCAGATCGTGGGGGTGGGCAGGATGCCCTTGCCATCGGTTTCGTTGTAGAGGCTGACATTGCCGGACACGATCGGCATGTCCAGCGCCGCCACGGCCGCGCCGATGCCTTTGATCGCACCCACGAATTGCCCCATGATCTGCGGCTTTTCGGGATTGCCGAAATTGAGGTTGTCGGTTGTGGCCAAGGGTTTGGCCCCCACGGCGGTGAGGTTGCGATAGGTTTCGGCCACGGCCTGCTTGCCGCCTTCAAACGGGTTGGCAAAGACATAGCGCGGCGTCACGTCCGAGGTGAAGGCGATCAGCTTGTCTGTGCCATGCACCCGGATGATACCTGCACCCAGACCCGGCGTACGCAGGGTGTCGGCCATGACCTGGCTGTCATATTGCTCGTAAACCCATTGTTTGGCGGCGTAGTTGGGGCTGCCGATGAGGGCCTTCAGCCCGTCGATGGGGTCGATGCCCGGCACATCGCCCAAAGGCGCGGGGGCGGGGGTTTCGACCCAGGGGCGGTCATATTCCGGTGCATTGCCAGACAGAGCCTTGAGCGGGAGATCCGCTTTGCAGACGTTGTTGTGCATGATGAGGAAACGATCTTCGGCAATTGTTTCGCCAACGATTGCAAAGTCCAGATCCCATTTGTCGAAGACGGCCTTGGCCTCGGCCTCTTTCTCGGGGCGCAAAACCATCAGCATGCGCTCCTGGGATTCCGAGAGCATCATCTCGTAGGCGGTCATTCCGGTTTCGCGGCAGGGGACCTTTTCCAGATCCAGCCGCACGCCCAGATCGCCCTTGTCGCCCATTTCCACCGCCGAACAGGTCAGGCCCGCGGCCCCCATGTCCTGGATCGAGATGACGGCACCGGTCTGCATCAGCTCCATGCAGGCTTCCATCAGGCGCTTTTCGGTGAAGGGGTCGCCCACCTGCACCGTGGGGCGCTTCTCCTCGATGCTGTCGTCGAATTCGGCGCTGGCCATCGTGGCCCCGCCCACGCCGTCGCGGCCGGTCTTGGCACCCAGATAGACGACGGGCATGCCCACGCCCGAGGCGGCGGAGTAGAAGATCTTGTCCGCGTCAGCCAGACCGGCGGCGAATGCGTTTACAAGGCAGTTGCCGTTATAGGCGGGGTGAAACCGCACCTCGCCGCCCACGGTGGGCACGCCGAAGGCATTGCCATAGCCGCCGATCCCTTCGACCACACCATGCACCAGCTGCCGCGTCTTGGGATGATCAGGGGCGCCGAAAGACAGAGAGTTCATCGCCGCGATGGGGCGCGCGCCCATGGTGAAAACATCGCGCAGGATGCCGCCCACGCCGGTGGCCGCCCCCTGATAGGGTTCGATGTAGGAGGGGTGGTTGTGGCTTTCCATCTTGAAGACAACGGCCTGCCCGTCGCCGATATCCACGACGCCCGCATTCTCGCCAGGGCCGCAGATGACCTGCGGGCCGGTGGTGGGCAGGGTGCGCAGCCATTTCTTGGAGGATTTGTAGGAGCAATGCTCGTTCCACATGGCCGAGAAGATGCCAAGCTCGGTGAAGGTCGGCTCGCGTCCGATGATGTCGAGGATGCGCTGGTATTCATCGGGCTTGAGCCCGTGCGCCGCGATCAGTTCGGGCGTGATGGCCGGTTCTTGCGCCATGTCTTGCATGTCTTTCGTCCCCCTGGGCAGGTCTGCGCCGTCTCTTTACGACAAGGCTTTGCGCGGGGAAAGGGGCAGGCGGCAACAGAAAGCGGATCGAGGCATGCAAAAACCTGTCGCCCTGCGCGACCTTTGCCCTAGCTTTGCGGCAGCCGGCGCTCTGCCGGTAGGTCACGGGCAGAGGGCAGATATGACGGTGGTGACGATCCTGGGCAGCGGGCCCAATGTGATCCGGGCGCAAGCCTGGCCCAAGGCGGCGCTTGGGCATGTTCTGGCGATCAACAACGCATGGCGCGTCCGCCCGGACTGGGACGCGCTGATCCACCCCGATGACTTTCCTCAGGACCGCTGGCCTGACAGCGTCACCGCAAGCCAGAGCGTGGTGACGTCACAGGACTATATTCCGGCCAACAACGCCTATGGCGGCGTGGTCTATGCCGGGGGCACGATGGCCTTCACGGCGGCCTATTGGGCGCTGTGGCGGCACCGGCCCCGTGTGCTGGCAGTGATGGGCTGTGACATGGTTTATCCTGTCGCCGTGAACACGCATTTCTATGGCAACGGCACTGCCGACCCGCTGCGCCCCGACATGACCTTGCAAAGCCTTGAGGCGAAATCGGCGCGGATCATGCTGCTTGCCGCGCGTCAGGGCTGTGCCGTGGTGAACCTGTCCACCGATCCAAGCAGGTTGCTGTTTCCAAGGGCGCGCGTCGATGGGCTGGCACGGTTGCGGCCACTGTTGGTGGATGACGTCGCGGTGCGTGCCGCACTTGATGCGGAGCAGGATCTGGGCGCGCGCGTGCGCTCGGGTCGCTACTGGCTGGAGGGGCGCGACATCACGCCTGCCTCATTGGCGGTGATCGATGCAATGTGGTTACAGGCATATGAGTGCAGCATGGCTGCGGTACCTGTCGCTGCGCCGCAGAGTCATTTGATCCGGTGATACGCGCAGGAGGCGTGCGTCGTTTGCGCTAAGGGGCAGGGGTAACCATGGGTTGCGCCGTGCCGCGCTGCTGCCCGTGCGGGCGGTGCAAAAGGCGGCTTTCCACCCGTTTGGTCAAAAAAAAGGCCGAGCACTAAGCTCGGCCAAAGTCCAACAGGGAGGTATGATGATGATGCGAACCTAATCAGCATCACCGTCAAACGATGAATTAGGCATCCGTTTGTGTACGATCAAGGCAAAACATGCTGCATTACAGCAAGGCCGCTATGCGTCCTTTGCATGGCTTGCTTAACCTGTTAGCTAACTTCCTGATCTTTCATCTGTTTGCGATAACTGACGATCTCGTCCTGGACGAAATCGCGGAAGGCGGCGACCCGTTTGGACTGCCGCAGTTCTTCCGGGTAGGCCAGAAAGACCGGCACTTCGACAGATTCGATATCCGGCAGGATGCGCACGAGCTCGGGAAAATCATGGGTCAGATAGTCGGGCAGCACCCCGATCCCCAGATCATGCAGCACAGCTTGCAGCACGCCGAAGTAATTGTTCACCGTCAGCGTGGACTGGATGTCATGGGTCATCAGATATTGCACAAGGTTCGCCCCGGCCCCGACCTGCGCCGATTGCGGGTTCTGGCAGATCAGGCGATGGCCCGAGATCTCCTCGATCCTGTCGGGGGCTGCACGTTTCTCGAGATAGCTGGGCGACGCATAGAGACGCATCCGGATATGCATCAGCCGCTTGCGGATCAGGTCGGCCTGGCTGGGTTCCTTCATGCGGATGGCCACATCGGCCTCGCGCATGGGCAGGTCCAGAACGCGTTCTTCCAGCATCAGGTCGATCTTGAGGTCGGGATATTTCTCGTAAAGCCGGGGCAGGCGCGGGGCCAGCCACAGGCTGCCGAATCCCGTGGTGGTGGTCACGCGCAACTCTCCGAACACCTCTTCCTCGCTGTCGCGGATCCGCGCGGCGGCGGTTTCAAGCCGCTTGGCCATCGAAGATGTCGCCTCGAACAGCAACTCGCCCTGTTCGGTCAGAATCAGGCCGCGCGCATGGCGGTGAAAGAGGGTCGTGTTCAGGCTGTCCTCAAGCGCGCGGATCTGGCGACTGACCGCCGACTGGGACAAATGCAGCGTGTCACCGGCATGTGTGAGGCTGCCCGCATCGGCCACCGCGTGAAATATTCTGAGTTTGTCCCAGTCCATCATGGCAATATTCCGTCTTCTTGTGGCGCCTGCGTGTAACAGGCGAAAATCGTTACGCTCAAATGCTCCCCAAACTTCCTATAGCCCATAGGGCAAATAAAAAATAGTTTGGTAGGTCATGATTTGTGACCTAATATCGCGTTATAGTTAAAACAAGATCGTTCAGATGGGGAGATGCGCGATGACAAGGCAGGAAATCACTCTCAACGACAGGTTCGACCTTGAAAAGTCTCCTGTGCTGTTGAACGGAACCCAGGCACTTGTTCGTCTGATGCTGATCCAGAAAGCGCGGGATCGTGCCGCAGGTCTGAATACGGCCGGTTTCGTGACGGGATATCGCGGATCGCCGCTGGGGGCGGTCGATATGCAGATGAACCGCGCGGCCAAGCAATTGGCGGCCGCAGACGTGACATTCGAGGAAGGTCTGAACGAGGATCTGGCCGCGACAGCGCTTTGGGGCGCCCAGCAGGCCGAGTTGCGCGGGGAGGGCAGGTTCGACGGGGTTTTTGGTCTTTGGTATGGCAAGGGCCCCGGCGTGGACCGCTCGGGTGATGTGATGCGCCATGCCAATATGGCCGGATCGTCGCGCCACGGCGGCGTGCTGATGGCGATGGGGGATGACCATACCGGCGAATCCTCGACCGTGCTGCACCAGTCGGAATGGGCGATGGTGGATGCCTATATGCCCGTGGTCAGCCCTGCCGGGGTGCAGGAAATTCTGGACTACGGTGTCTACGGCTATGCCTTGTCGCGCTTTTCCGGCCTCTGGGTCGGTCTGAAGACGATGAAGGACACGGTCGAGGCGACGGCGGTCGTGGATGGCCGTCCGGAGCGCATGAAGCTTGTAATGCCCGAGTTCGAGATGCCGGAAGGCGGTCTGAACATCCGGCTGATCGACACGCCCCACGCGCAGGAAGCGCGGATGATCGACTACAAGCGCTTCGCGGCCGAGGCGTTTTCGCACGCCAACAAGATGGACAAGCGCATCTGGGGCAAGCCTGGTGCCAAGATCGGCTTTGTGGCTGCGGGCAAGAACTGGCTGGATCTGGTGCATGCGCTGGCGCTGTTGAACATCGACGAGGCCGAGGCGGAACGGTTGGGCGTCACGACCTACAAGATCGGGCAGACCTTCCCGCTGGATATGAAGGGCTTTCACGACTGGGCCGAAGGGTTGGACCTGATCGTGGTGGTGGAAGAAAAGCGCAAGCTGATCGAAGTGCAGATCAAGGAAGCGATTTTCGACGACCGTCATGGTCGCCGCGTCTGGGGCTGGCACAAGGGTGGCGGTGCGGGGTCCATGCATGGCGAGGAGTTGTTCCCGACGCGCGGCGCGCTGGACCCGATCATGATCGCCGAAAAACTGGGCGGTATCCTGATCGAGGAAGGCCGCAGCACCGATGGCATCAAGGCGGGTCTGTCCGCGCTGGCCGATGCGCGGCGCAATGATAACGCGCAGGAACTGGCCTCGCGCCTGCCCTATTTCTGCTCGGGTTGTCCGCACAACACCTCGACCAAGGTGCCGGAGGGAAGCCGCGCCTATGCCGGCATCGGGTGCCATTACATGGTGCAATGGATGGACCGTTCGACCATCGGGGCCACCCATATGGGCGGCGAAGGGGCGAACTGGATCGGCGAGGCGAAGTTTTCGACCCGCGATCATGTGTTCCAGAACCTTGGCGACGGCACCTATAACCATTCGGGCATTCAGGCGATCCGTGCCGCGCTCGCGTCGGATGTGAACATCACCTACAAGATCCTGTTCAACGATGCGGTCGCCATGACCGGCGGGCAGGGCAACGAAGGGGGCCTGACCTCGCAGCGGATCGTGGCCGAGTTGAAGGCGATGGGCGTGCCGAACATCGCCGTCGTCTATGACGAGAAGGAAGAGATCGACCTGTCCACCTTCCCGGCAGGCGTGGAAAAGCATGAGCGTGCCGAATTGCAGTCGGTGCAGGAGAAATACGCCAAGCTGAAGGGTGTGTCGGCCATCGTCTATGTGCAGACCTGCGCCGCCGAGAAGCGCCGCCGCCGCAAGCGGGGCAAGTTCCCCGATCCCGACAAGCGCGTGTTCATCAATACGGATGTCTGCGAAGGCTGCGGCGATTGTGGTGTGCAATCAAACTGCGTGTCCATCGTGCCCGTGGAGACCGAACTGGGCCGCAAACGAGCGATTGACCAGTCAAGCTGCAACAAGGATTTCAGCTGCCTCAAGGGGTTCTGCCCCTCCTTCGTGACGCTGGAGGGGGCGACACCGAAAAAGGCCGCGACCGCCGCGGTCGATCTGCCCGATATGCCGACACCCGATATGCCCGCGATCAAAGGCACATATAACGTGGTGATCACCGGCGTGGGCGGCACCGGCGTGGTGACCATCGGCGCGGTGCTGGCACAGGCCGCGCAGATCGATGGCAAGGGGGCTGGCATGATGGAAATGGCGGGGCTCGCGCAAAAAGGCGGCGCCGTGCATATCCATTGTCGCATCGCAGAGCAGCCTGACGACATCAGCGCCGTGCGCGTGGCGACGGGCGAAGCGGATGCCCTGATCGGCGGCGATCTGGTCGTGTCGGCCGGGGCCAAAACCCTTGGTCTGACCCGCACGGGGCGCACCGGGGCGGTCGTGAACAATCACGAGATCATTACAGGCGATTTCACCCGCAACACTGAATTCTCGCTGCCGTCCGACCGTCTGGCGCTTGCGCTGGAGGCGCGGTTGCAGGACCGGGTGATGCTGTTTGATGCGTCCGAACTGGCCCGCGTCACGCTGGGGGATTCGATCTATTCCAACATGATGCTGTTCGGGGCCGCTTGGCAGCGCGGCTTGATCCCGCTCAGCCATGAGGCGATTACCCATGCGATCAAATTGAACGGTGCGGCGGTGGAAAAGAACCAGCGCGCCTTTGAACTGGGTCGCTGGGCGGCGCTCTACCCCGATCAGGCCGCGCGGTTGCTGAAACCCAAGGTGATCGAACTGCCCAAATCGCTGGAAGAGAAAATCGCCTTCCGCGTGGATCATCTGGTGGCTTATCAGGGCAAGCGGCTGGCCAAACGCTACCGCAAGATGGTGGATGGCGTCGCGGATGCGCGCCTCAAGGAAGCAGTCGCCAAGGGCTATCACAAGCTGTTGGCTTACAAGGATGAATATGAGGTGGCGCGGCTTCTGCTGACCTCGCAGGAGAAGGCCGCCGAACAGTTCGACGGCGATTTCCGCATGACTTTCCATCTGGCTCCGCCGATCATCTCGAAAATCGGGCCTGATGGTCGCCCCGTGAAACGGACGTTCGGCCCGTGGATGGCCAGACCGATGCGTATCCTCGCCGGGATGAAGATCCTGCGCGACACGCCGCTGGATATCTTCGGCCGGACCACTGAACGCCGGATGGAGCGCGCCCTGATTGCTCAGTTCGAGGCCGACATGGCCGAGATCCTGCCCAAGGTCACACCCGCAACGATGGATGCCGCTGTGGCCTTGGCGGAACTGCCCTTGTCGATCCGTGGGTTTGGTCCGGTCAAGGAAGCGAATGAGGCCAAGGCCGCCAAACGGCGTGAGGAATTGCTGGCGACCTTCCGCGATGGCGGCAAGGGTATGGCGCAAGCCGCGGAGTGATCGGCAGGTCATAGACAGGATAACAACGCCCGCCCCATGGCGGGCGTTGTCATTCTGGCTTCATGCAACCGTCACAGTCTCGCGGCATGGTTCGGGCAAATATCCCGCGCAGCCCGGAGCATCCCCGCGTGACTACTCAATCAAGCATCGCCCGCGATATCAGCTATGCCCATTCGGCGACCACCAAGGGCGGCCGCGCCCTGATCCGCATGATGGAGAATGCCACAGGGCGGATCAGACTGATCCGCCGTGCGGCCGGGTATGAGCAGGAGGTGGCGCAGGGCCGGGACTTCTGGCAGGTCATGGTGGACCGCTATGGCCTTGGCCTTGATATCCTGCGCGGCTCATTGGATCTGATCCCGCGCGACGGTCCGCTGATCGTGATTGCGAACCATCCTTACGGACTCCTCGACGGGCTGATGCTGGGGCATATCCTGTCGCATCGGCGGGGTGATTTCCGCATCCTTGCCCATCATGTCTTCTGCAAGGCCCCTGGTCTGGCAAGGGTGATCCTGCCTGTCGCCTTTGACGAAACCAAGGCCGCGGTGCAGCGCAATCTTGAAACGCGCCGGGTTGCGCTGGATTATCTGGGGCAGGGCGGGGCTATCGGGATTTTTCCGGGCGGCACGGTGTCCACCGCCGCCACGCCCTTTTCCCAGCCGATGGACCCCGGCTGGCGTAGTTTCACCGCGCGCATGGTGGCGAAATCCGGTGCAACTGTCGTCCCGATCTATTTCGACGGGCACACCAGCCGCATGTTCCAGATTGCCAGCCATCTGCATGTCACGCTGCGTATGGGGCTGTTGATCAAGGAATTCGCGACCCGCGTCGATACACCCGTGCGTGTCGCCATCGGCGCGCCGATCTCTGCCGACCAGATCGCCACCTGCGCGGGGGATACCAAAGCAATGATGGATTTCCTGCGCAAAGCGACGTATGACCTGTCTCCGACTCCGCTCGCCAATTACGATTACGGGTTCGAGTTCGAGGAGAAACACCGGGCGTGAGCATCACGCCCAAGGACGGGCGCGCGATGGCAGTAGGGATTTTCGACAGTGGTCTTGGCGGCTTGACCGTTCTGGAAGCGGTGACAAAGCGGCTGCCGGACGTGCATTTTGTCTATTATGGCGACAATGCCCACGCGCCTTATGGCGTGCGCGATGCCGATGATGTCTACAAGCTGACAAAAACCGCCGTGGAGTACCTGTGGGCCCATGGCTGCGATCTGGTGATCCTGGCCTGCAACACCGCCAGCGCGGCCGCCCTGCGCCGGATGCAGGAGGCGGGCGTGCCCCCCGGCAAGCGTGTGCTGGGTGTGTTCGTGCCCCTGATCGAGGCGCTGACCGAACGGCAATGGGGTGACAACTCGCCGCCGCGTGAAGTGGCGGTGAAACATGTCGCCCTGTTTGCGACCCCTGCGACCGTGGCCAGCCGCGCCTTTCAGCGCGAACTGGCGTTCCGTGCCATCGGCGTGGATGTCGAGGCGCAGGCCTGTGGCGGCGTTGTCGATGCGATCGAAGAGGGAGATATGATCCTGGCCGAGGCGCTGGTGCGCTCCCATGTCGATGCTCTCAAGCGCAAGATGCCCCGGCCCGAGGCGGCGATTCTGGGCTGCACGCATTATCCCTTGATGCAGCAAGTGTTTCAGGATGCGTTGGGGGCGGATGTGCAGGTCTATTCCCAAGCCAATCTGGTGGCCGAGAGTCTGGCCGACTATCTGGCCCGCCGCCCCGAGATGCTGGGGCAGGGGGCCGAGGATATGTTTCTGACCACGGGCGATCCGCGTCGCGTGTCGGACAGGGCGACGCAATTCCTGCGACGACAGATCACCTTTCGGTCCGCCGGTTGATCCCGGTCAAGGTTTCCGCTTCTACTGTAGATGATGATACAACCTGCGCAGGCCATGGTGCCGGTGCAAGCAAGGACAGATGACATGCCGCATAACATAGCTATTCTGGGGGCTTCGGGCTATACGGGGGCAGAACTTGTCCGCCTGATCGCCACGCATCCGAACATGCGGATCACCGCGATGGGGGCCAACTCCAAGGCCGGGCAAAGCATGGCGGATGTTTTCCCGCATCTGCGCCATCTGGACCTGCCCGTGCTGCAGAAGATCGAAGAGATTGATTTCTCTGGCGTCGATCTGTGCTTTTGCGCGCTGCCGCATGCGACATCGCAGGAAGTGATCCGCGATCTGCCAAAGACGTTGAAGATCGTGGATCTGTCCGCCGATTTCCGGCTGCGTGATCCTGCGGAATACAAACGCTGGTATGGCAATGACCATGCCGCGCTGGAATGCCAGGCCGAGGCCGTCTATGGCCTGACCGAGTTCTACCGCGCCGAGATCCGCGCCGCGCGTCTGGTGGCGGGGACGGGCTGCAATGCGGCTACGGGCCAATATGCCTTGCGCCCGCTGATTGCCGAAGGCGTGATTGATCTGGATGACATCATCCTTGATCTGAAATGCGCCGTGTCGGGCGCGGGCCGCAGCCTCAAGGAAAACCTGCTTCACGCGGAATTGTCAGAAGGCTATCACGCTTATTCCGTCGGCGGGGTGCATCGCCATCTGGGCGAATTCGATCAGGAGTTTTCTGCTGTTGCGGGCCGGCCTGTCCATGTGCAGTTCACACCGCATCTGATCCCGGCCAACCGGGGAATTCTGGCGACGGTCTATGTCAAGGGCGATGCCGCGCGCATGCATGAAGTTCTGGCCAGCACCTATGCGGAAGAGCCGTTCCTGCAGGTGCTTCCCTTCGGCCAGCATCCCAGCACGCGGCATATCCGCGGTTCGAATTTCTGCCATATCGGCGTGGTGGCCGACCGGCGCGCCGGTCGCGCGATCATCATCGCCGCGCTGGATAACCTGACAAAAGGTAGCAGCGGGCAGGCGTTGCAAAACGCCAATCTGATGTTAGGTGAAGACGAGACAACGGGGTTGATGCTGGCCCCCTGTTTCCCGTAACGCGGGATCAAGGAGACGACGCATGGCCATGGGTGGACTGAAAAAGAAACGCCGGATCCAGATCGTGGCGCTGGCGGCTGTGGCGCTGATCATATCGACCGCGTTGATCGGCTATGCCATGCGCGACGGGATCAACTTCTTCCGTGCGCCCAGCCAGATCATCGCCGAACCGCCCGGCCCGAACGAGGTGTTTCGGATCGGCGGTCTGGTCGAGGAAGGCAGCATCGTGCGCGGGCAGGGCGAACAGATCCGCTTCAGCGTGACCGATGGCGGTGCCAGTATTCCGGTCGTCTATACGGGCGTGCTTCCCGACCTCTTCAGCGAGAATGAAGGCATGGTAGGCACCGGACGCCTTGTGGATGGTGTCTTTGAAGCCTCTGAAATCCTTGCGAAACATGATGAAACCTACATGCCCGCCGAAGTGATCGACGCGCTGAAGGAACAGGGCATCTACAAGGACCCGAACGCAGAAGCCACTGACAGTTAACCCACTGCTAGGTGATCCGCCCGGTGGGTTTTCCTGCCATTAATCCCGATGCCTCAGCCTGATCCCGCATCAATCGGGAACAGGCTTATGCATAATGTCAGACGGATCGCGCAGGACATCGTGGCGCGCGAGGGTGGTTTCGTGAACGACCCGGCCGATCCGGGTGGGGCGACCAAACACGGTGTGACCATCGGCACCCTGCGCCGGCTGGGTCTGGATCTGACCGGCGACGGGCGGGTGACAATCGCCGATGTCGAGGCGATGACCCAGACCCGCGCGGCCGAGATTTTCGTGGATCACTACTTTCATGCGCCCGGACTTGACCGATTGCCCGAGCGCATACAGGCCAGCGTCTTTGACATGTATGTCAATGCCGGGGCCAATGCGGTCAAGATCCTGCAACGCCTGCTGCGCCAGATGGGGCAAAGCGTGACCGTCGATGGGATTGTCGGCCCACAGACCATTGCGGCCAGTCAGGCCGCTGCCGCCGCGGCGCCCGATCATCTGGCTGACGCCTATGGAATCGCGCGGCGCAACTACTACCTGCGACTGGGCGATCTGCGCCCCGAAAGCCGCAAATTCGCCAGAACACGCGAGGGAACCAAGGGCGGCTGGATCAGGCGGGCCGAGGAATTCATCCATCCCCGGTATCACCTCAGCCCTTCCGAATTCGCAGCGAGGACCGCGCAATGGCATTGATCGACACGATTCTGGGCGCGATATTCGGCGGGGGGCGCAATGTCCTGCGCGAAACGGCCGAGGTCTTTCGCGAGAATGCGGAAGAGGGCGCCAACCGCGAGATCGCCCTGAGGCAAGCCGCCCTGTCGCAATTCGGAGCGGAATTCGCACTGGCCCGGCAGGGCTGGTTCGACCGGGCCGTCGATGCCGCCAATCGCTTGCCGCGCCCCATGATGGCCTTGGGAACGCTGGGGCTTTTCGTCTCGGCCATGGTCGATCCCGTCTGGTTCGCCAGCCGGATGCAGGGGATTGCACTGGTACCCGAGCCGCTCTGGTGGCTGCTGGGCGCTATCGTTTCCTTCTACTTCGGTGCGCGCCATCAGGCGAAAGGGCAGGAGTTTCAGATGCGTGTCGCGCAAAGCATGGCGCAGGTCCCGCAGGTGGTGGACAACCTCAAGACCCTGCGCGCGCTGGAAGCGGGGAGTAGCACGACGGCCGACAGCCTTCCTGACGCACATCACCCGGCCATGTCAGAGGCCGACAATCCGGCCCTGACCGATTGGCGTAACGCTGCCGCGTCCACGCCGCATGCCGACCCGCTTGGCGGACGGTGAGATGGCGGCCGCACCAAGCCCCCGAAAGGCAGAAGGGCCGCGACAATGTGAACACCGCGGAATACCGATTCCGTTTGGAGCGTCCTGATGCAGGCCCTATAACAGGCCCATGATAGTAGAACTTGGACATTTCGCCCTCATCCTCGCCTTTCTCGTCGCCTGCGTGCAGGCGGTGGTGCCGCTGATTGGCGCGCATCAACGCTGGCCGGGCTGGATGGCGATGGCTGAACCCGCCGCCAACGCGCAGTTCATGCTGACCGCGTTTTCCTTTGGCGCGCTGACCTATGCTTTCGTGACCTCCGATTTCTCGGTGGCGCTGGTGGTGCAGAACTCGCATTCCCTCAAGCCCATGATTTACAAGATCAGCGGCGTCTGGGGTAACCATGAGGGGTCGATGCTTCTTTGGGTGCTGATCCTGACCCTGTTCGGCGCCATGGCCGCATGGTTCGGGGGCAACCTTCCACCCACGCTCAAGGCCCGCGTGCTGGCGGTGCAATCCTCGGTGGCGGTCGCTTTCTTCGCCTTCATCATCTTCACCTCGAACCCCTTCATCCGCATGAGCGTGCCGCCCTTTGACGGGCAGGATCTGAACCCGCTGCTTCAAGATCCCGGCTTGGCCTTTCACCCGCCGTTTCTGTATCTGGGTTACGTGGGGCTGAGCCTTGCCTTTTCCTTTGCCGTGGCGGCCCTGATCGAAGGGCGCGTGGATGCGGCCTGGGGGCGTTGGGTGCGCCCCTGGACGCTGCTGGCTTGGGTCAACCTGACCATCGGGATCGGCCTTGGAAGCTGGTGGGCCTATTACGAGCTTGGCTGGGGTGGTTTCTGGTTCTGGGACCCGGTCGAAAATGCCAGCTTCATGCCATGGCTTCTGGCGGCTGCCCTGCTTCACTCCTCCATCGTGGTGGAAAAACGCGAAAGCCTGAAAAGCTGGACGATTCTTCTGGCGATCCTGGCCTTCGGTTTCTCGCTGATCGGCACATTCATCGTGCGGTCGGGCGTCATCACATCGGTCCATGCCTTTGCCAATGATCCCGAACGCGGCGTGTTCATCCTGATGATCCTTGGCTTCTTCATGGGGGGGGCCTTGACCCTGTTCGCCGCTCGCGCCAGTTCGATGGAAGCCAAGGGCGTGTTCAGCCTTGTCAGCCGCGAAAGCGCACTGGTCATGAACAATATCCTGCTGGCGGTGTCCTGTTTCGTCGTCTTCATCGGCACCATCTGGCCGCTGGTGGCCGAGATGCTGTTCGACCGCAAGCTTTCGGTCGGTCCGCCCTTCTTTGACATGGCCTTTACCCCCTTCATGGTGGTCCTTGGCGCGATCCTGCCGATTGGCGCGATGATGCCGTGGAAGCGGGCGGAACTGGGACGAAGTCTCCGGCCACTCATCCCGGCTTTCGTTCTGGCGCTGTCGGTTGCTGTCCTGGCCTTCGCCATGCAGACAGGTCGCTCGGCGCTGGGGCCAGTGGGCCTGTTCCTTGGCACATGGCTGATTTCCGGCGCGATGGTCGATGTCTGGTCGCGCACCGGGCGTGGGGCCGTCGCGGGGCGCCTGTCGCGGTTGGGCCGCCTGCCACGCGCTGATTGGGGCAAGGCCGTGGCCCATGGCGGGCTTGGTGTGACCATGCTGGGCATTGCCGGGCTTCTGGCATGGCAGCAGGAAGACATCCGCGTCGTGCAGTTCAACGAACCGTTCGAGGTGGCAGGCTTCACCCTGTCCCTGACCGATGTGCAGCGGATCGAAGGGCCCAATTACATCTCGACCATGGGCTGGGTTGATCTGTCCCGCGACGGACGGGCGATCTCTACGCTCACGCCAGAAAAGCGGTTCTATCCGGTGGCGCAAATGCCCACGACCGAGGCGGCGATCGATATCGGCTTCTGGCGCGATGTCTATGTGGTGATCGGTGATCCGCAGGCCAATGGTGGCTGGGCAATCCGCACCTATTACAAGCCCCTGGCCAACTGGATCTGGGGAGGCACCATCCTGATGGCGCTGGGGGGCATGCTCAGCATCAGCGACCGTCGCTTCCGTGTGGCCGCCGGGGCCGCACGACGCGAACCGACGGCAGGGGTACCTGCGGAATGACCCGTCTGTTCATGGCCCTGTGGCTGGCCTTGGCCGGTGTCGCGCCGTTGTCACTCGTGACGGCCATCTCCGCCTATGCGGTGCAACCCGACGAGGTGCTCGACGATCCTGACCTTGAGGCGCGCGCCCGCGAATTGTCGCGGGGGTTGCGCTGCATGGTTTGCCGGAACGAAAGTATCGACGAATCCAATGCCGAACTGGCCCGCGACATGCGTCTCCTTGTGCGCGAGCGTCTGGTTGCCGGGGACAGCGATCAGGAGGTCGTGGAATTCATCGTGGATCGCTACGGCGAATATGCCCTGCTGAAACCGACCACGGGCGGGGCAAATTGGCTGCTATGGGCCGCTGGCCCGTTGATGATGCTTCTGGCGCTTGGGGTTGGCTTTTCCTATCTGCGCACGCGTCAATCTGCGACTGAGACGGGACCGGGCCAGTTGAGCGATGAGGAAAAGGCCAAGCTCAGCAAGATTCTGGAAGACTGACGCCGGGTTTGATCTTTTCCTTGTGATCCGCTGCGATAAGGTGGCGCGACGAGGCGGAGACAAGGAGAGGCCGATCCCATGGAGTATCAGACCATCACGCTGGACATCACCGACGATGTCGCGGTGCTGACCCTCAATCGCGCGGACAAGATGAACGCGCTGAATACCCAGATGCGGGCCGAAATCGCCGATGCGGCGCGCACGGCCGGCAAGGAGGCGCGGGTTCTGGTGCTGACAGGGGCGGGCCGCGCCTTCTGCTCGGGCCAGGATCTCAGCGACCGGGCCAATGCCGCCAACCTGGATATGGAGCGCACGCTCCGCGACGAATACCTGCCCATGCTGCAGGCGATCTATGATTGCCCGATCCCGACAATCAGCGCCGTGAACGGGGCCGCTGCCGGGGCAGGGGCCAATCTGGCGCTGGCGGCCGATGTGGTGATCGCCACGCAAAGCGCCTATTTCCTGCAGGCATTCACCCGGATTGGCCTGATCCCCGATGCGGGCGGCACCTATTGGATGACGCGCCAGATGGGCACTGCAAAGGCGATGGGAGCGGCCCTTTTTGCCGACAAGATCAGCGCGCAACAGGCCGATGACTGGGGCCTGATCTGGGAGGCGGTGGCCGATGATGCCTTTGACGCCACATGGCGCGCGCGGGCCGCGCATCTGGCCAAGGGCCCGACCGTGGCCTATGCCCATGTGAAGCAGGCGATCCGGGGCAGCTGGGATAACAGCCTTGAGGATCAGCTGGCGCTGGAAGGCCGCTTTCAGGGCACCTGCGGCAAGACCCGCGACTTCAAGGAGGGCGTTTTGGCCTTTCTTGAAAAGCGCCCCGCCAGTTTCGAGGGGCGCTAAGGCTTCTGATCCCGCAGGCAGACGACATTTTCGAGACATTTGATGAAACGCAAAACGGCGCCCTTTGGGCGCCGTTTCTTTAGTCTGGTCCGAAATCCTTAGCGGTTTTCGATATCGACGTAAACACGTGCGGTTTCACCCATATAGAGCTGACGCGGACGGCCGATCTTCATCTGCGGATCGGCGATCATCTCTTTCCACTGGCTGACCCAGCCCACCGTGCGCGACAGCGCGAAGATGGGCGTGAACATCGAAGTGGGGAAACCCATCGCCTCAAGAATGATGCCCGAGTAGAAATCTACGTTCGGGAACAGCTTCTTCTCGATGAAATAGGGATCATTCAGAGCAACATGCTCCAGCTCCTTGGCAACCTGCAACAGCGGGTTGTCATGAACGCCCAGCAGTTCCAGCACCTCATCCGCCGACTGCTTTAGCACTTTGGCGCGCGGATCGGTGTTCTTGTATACGCGGTGGCCAAAGCCCATCAGGCGGAAGGGATCGTTCTTGTCCTTGGCGCGGGCGATGAACTCGGGAATGCGGTCCACGGTCCCGATCTCGCGCAGCATTTCAAGGCAAGCCTGGTTCGCGCCGCCATGCGCGGGGCCCCAGAGGCAGGCGATGCCTGCGGCGATGCAGGCAAAGGGGTTCGCCCCCGAGGACGAGGCCAGACGCACGGTCGAGGTCGACGCGTTCTGCTCGTGATCGGCATGCAGCGTCAGGATGCGGTCCATCGCGCGGCTGACGATCGGGTTCACGTGATAGGTTTCGGCCGGCACCGAGAAGCACATGTGCAGGAAGTTCGCCGCGTAATCCAGATCGTTGCGCGGATAGACGAAAGGCTGGCCGATGGAGTATTTATACGCCATCGCCGCAATCGTCGGCATCTTGGCGATCAGACGGATCGAGGCCACTTCGCGCTGCCAGGGATCGCTCACATCAAGCGAGTCGTGATAGAAAGCGGACATCGCACCGACAACCCCCACCATGGTGGCCATTGGATGTGCGTCGCGGCGGAAACCGCGGAAGAAGTTGTGCATCTGCTCGTGGATCATCGTGTGGCGCGTCACCCGCGTCTCGAAATCCTCAAGCTGCGCGGAAGAAGGCAGCTCACCGTAAAGCAGCAGGTAGCAGACTTCGAGGAAATGCGACTTGGAGGCCAGCTGGTCAATCGGATACCCACGATGCAGCAGAATACCCTCATCCCCGTCGATATAGGTGATGGTGCTGTCGCAGCTTGCGGTCGAGGTATAGCCGGGATCATAGGTGAACACACCCGCCTGTGCGTAAAGCTTGCGGATGTCCAGCACTTCGGGACCCGCCGTCGGAGTGTACATGGGCAATTCGAAACTCTTGCCATCGAAGCTGAGCGTCGCTGTCTTGCTGGGTGTCGTCATTTTCGTCCCTTCCTCACTGGCGATGCCCGCAGATCGGGACCGCCTTTCTATTCTGAACGCCTGAAGAAAGGATGAACCGATCTCAGGCGGCGGCATCTGTCAGGCGGGCAAGGCTCTCCTCGCGGCCCAGCACCAACATCATGTCGAACACACTCGGCGTAGCGCTGCGCCCTGCGAGGGCCGCCCGCATGGGGCCAGCCAGCTTGCCGAAAGTCATTCCCTGCGTCTGTGCGAATTCGTTCAGGACGTGTTCAAGATCGCCCCGGGTCCAGCTAGCATTTTGCAAATGCGGCGTCAATTCTCTCAGTATACCACGGGATACATCGTTGAGATGCACCGCCGCTTTCTCATCCGCCACGATCGGGCGATCGGCAAGGATGAACTCAGCCTTTTCAAGAAGTTCGAAGAAAGTCTTCGCCCGTTCTTTCAGATGTGGCATGGCGGCGTAAAGCATGGCTTTCTTGTGGGAGGCCAGGGCGGGCTGTCCCGTTGCGACCATGAAATCCATCAGCTCATGCAGCAGCGCGGCATCGGGGGTCGCAGCGATATGCTGACCGCAGATGTTTTCAAGTTTCTTGAAATCCAGCCGGGCCGGTGACTTGCCGATTCCCGCCAGATCGAACCATGCCAGCGCTTGGGCATCGGTGAAGAACTCGTCATCTCCATGGCTCCAGCCCAGACGTGTCAGATAGTTGCGCATACCCGCAGCAGGATAGCCAAGCGCCTGATATTCCTCGACACCCAGCGCGCCATGCCGCTTGGACAATTTCTTGCCATCGGGGCCATGGATCAGCGGGATATGCGCCCAGACCGGCACGGTCCATCCCATGGCGTGATAGATCATCATCTGGCGTGCGGCATTGTTCAGATGGTCGTCGCCCCGGATCACATGGGTCACACCCATGTCGTGATCGTCCACCACCACGGCCAGCATATAGACAGGCGTGCCGTCCCCGCGTAGCAGAACCATGTCGTCCAACTGATCGTTGCGGATCACGACGCGGCCCTGCACCTGATCCTCGATCACGGTCTCTCCCTCAAGCGGGGCCTTGATGCGGATCACATATGGCACGCCGTCGGGATGGGTGGCGGGGTCGGCATCCCGCCACGGGCTGCGGTAGAGTGTCGATTGCCCTGCCTCGCGTGCCGCCTCGCGGAAAGTCTCGATCTCGTCCTGCGTGGCAAAGCACTTGTAGGCGCGCCCCTCATCCAGCAACTGGCGCGCGATGTCCGCATGGCGCGCGGCACGGGCGAACTGGCTGATCGCTTCGCCATCATGATCCAGACCCAGCCATTTCAACCCCTTGAGGATCGCGGCCGTCGCCTCGGGGGTGGACCGCTCGCGGTCGGTATCCTCGATCCTGAGCAGGAATTTCCCGCCGCGGGCCCTTGCGTAAAGCCAGTTGAACAAGGCCGTCCGCGCCCCGCCGATATGCAGATAGCCGGTGGGAGAAGGCGCAAAACGGGTGACAACAGGCGAGGACATGGGCGCGTTTAACCTTTCGGTAACCAGGGCAGGTGTAGCCTTGCCGCATGTCTAGCGATGCGGGGGGCAAGGGGCAAGAGTTGCGGATCCTGCATCTGATCGACGCCATGATGGAAGGGCAGCGCGGGCATCTCTTCCCGTGGTGCGCGGTCCTTGTCGGCATGGGGGCGGGGCTGTGGTTCCTGCTGCCTGATGAACCGGGGCCGATGGTCTATTCCCTTGCGGCAACCGGACTTGCCCTGGGCGTCATCCTCCGTCTGACCGCTCCACAGGCGCTTTATCCGGTGGCGGCGGTGCTGGCCTGTCTGGCCCTTGGCACACTGGCGGCGGGACTGCGCGGATATATGGTCGCCTCGCCGATGCTGGACTTCCGCTATTACGGTCCGGTGCAAGGGCGGATCGTCTGGATCGACAGGTCGCAAAGCGACGTCATCCGTCTGACGCTGGACCGCGTGGTGCTGGAACGGACAGCACCGGACCGCACACCTGAGCGGGTGCGGATTTCGCTGCATGGCGAGCAGTCCTATCACGACCCGAACGCCGGGCAGACCGTGATCCTGACAGCGCATCTGTCGGCCCCCGACGGCCCGGTCGAACCGGGCGGATTCGACTTTCGCCGCATGGCGTGGTTCGAGCAACTTGGGGCGGTCGGCTATACCCGAACACCGGTCCTGCTCTGGCAGCCCCCCGAACCCGGAACGCAGATCGTGGACCGGATGCGCAGCCATCTGGCCTCAGCAATGCTGCAGGCCATGCCATCCGAGGCCGGGGCCTTTGCCACCGGTGCCATGACCGGCGACCGCTCCGCCATCTCGCAGGAGACAGTGGCCGCGCTCAGGGATTCGGGATTGGCGCATCTGTTGGCCATCTCGGGGATGAACCTTGCCTTTCTGATCGCCTTTGTTTTCGCATTGATCCGCTATGGCGTGGCCTTGATCCCGCCGCTTGTCTTGCGGGTCAGCGCCAAGAAACTGGCGGCGCTTGTGTCGCTGGGCGTGGCGTTCTTCTACCTTCTCCTGTCCGGGTCGAACGTGGCGACGGAACGGGCCTTCATCATGGTGACGGTCATATTGGGGGCGGTGCTGCTGGACCGGCAGGCGCTGACCCTGCGCTCGGTCGCGCTGGCGGGGATCATTCTGATCCTGTGGAAGCCGGAAAGCCTGCTGGCACCGGGGTTTCAGATGTCCTTTGCCGCGACCACCGCCCTGATCGCGGGCTTTGCCGCCATGCAAAGCAGGATGGAGCCGGGGCGGATGCCGCGGTGGGTGGTGCCGCTGGTGACGTTGGTTCTATCCTCGGTCATCGGTGGGCTTGCCTCTGGGCCATATGCAGCGGCGAGTTTCAATCGCTTTGCGGATTACGGTCTGTTGGCCAATCTTCTGACTGTCCCGGTGATGGGGGCGGTGGTCATGCCGGCAGGGGCGATGGCGGCCTTGCTGGCCCCCTTGGGTCTGGCGGATCTGCCGCTGTGGGTGATGGAGACGGGCTCTGCCTGGATCCTGACCGTGGCCCACCTGGTCGCCGGAATGGAGGGCGCAGTGACCGGCATCAAAGCGCCGCCACCTGCCGCGCTGCCGGTGATCACGCTGGGGATGCTTTGGGTCATCCTCTGGCAAGGCAAGGCCCGATTGGCGGGGCTGGTCCCTGTGGTCCTCGCGCTCTGGCTATGGTCGGATACGACGCGCCCGTCTTTGCTCATCTCGCGGGATGGCAATCTGATCGGGGTCACAGGGCCTGACGGTCGCATCCTGTCATTGGATCGCGGCGCAGGTTTCGCGGCCCGGTCATGGCTTGAGAATGACGGCGACCTTGTCAGCCCGACGACCGCCGCCGCCCGCGCAGGGTTCGCGGGGCCACGCCACGCGCGCGAGATCACGCTGGCCGGTATCCACGTGGCCGCGTTGAGCGGCAAAACCGGCCTTGCCCGGCTGCGTGAGGTTTGCCTGACGGCTGATCTGGTCGTGGTGGCCGCAAGAGTGCCTGATCCGCCCGCCGGGTGTCGCGTGATCGACCAGACCCTGCTGGCGCGCACGGGCCCCTTGGCCTTCTGGTCAGAGGGGCAGGGGTTGCGGCCCCGACCGACCGAAGATGGCAGACGGCGCTGGTCCCGCCCTGTGGGCAACGCGCCTTTGCCTGAGACAGCGCTTGCCCCGGTCATGCCGCACCGGCTTGCGCAACTGCGCGCCGCGCCATGACAAAAGGGCATGCCTTGTGCATGCCCCTTGCCAAACGCTTGCCTTGCAAACCCGGATCAATAGGTGCGGATCAACCCGACCAGACGACCCTGCACCTTGACCATGTGATCGGCATAGACGCGTGTTTCATAGGCGGGGTTCGCTGCTTCCAGCGCGATGGTGTTGCCGCGCCGCATGAACCTTTTCAGCGTCGCTTCCTGATCCTCGACCAATGCGACGACGATATCGCCATTGTCGGCCGTGGATGTCTCGCGGATGACCACGACATCGCCGTCATTGATCCCGGCCTCGATCATGGAATCGCCGCGGACTTCAAGCGCATAGTGATCGCCTCGTCCGCTTATCATCGAATTGGGCACGGTCACGGAATGAGAGACATGGCTGATCGCCTCGATCGGGACACCGGCGGCGATGCGACCCATCACGGGCAGTTCCATCGCCTCGATCACCTGAACGGGCATGGGGCGGGCGGGGGGCGGGCTGTCAGGGCGGTCGCCATCAATCACGCGTGGTGCAAAACCGCTTGCGGCGGATGAGGCGGGGCGGGCCGCATGCCTGTCAGCCAGCGCATCGGGCAGTTTCACAATTTCGATCGCGCGGGCACGATGCGCCAGACGACGGATGAAACCCCGCTCCTCAAGTGCGGTGATCAACCGGTGGATGCCCGACTTGGACCGCAGATCAAGCGCTTCCTTCATCTCGTCAAACGAGGGGGGCACTCCATCGCGTTGCAGCCGTGTCTGGATGAAATCCAGAAGATCGAGTTGTTTCTTGGTCAGCATCGGGTCGCTCCCTCTGGATCGGGCACGGGGCAGAAATGGACCAAACCGTGCAGAACAGGAAAATTCCCGTTTGTTCTGCCATTGTTCCCGTTTTGTGTCAACAGTCCTGTCAGCACCCTGTCACGCGGTCAGTGCGACAGCGGTAGAACCTCGACACTGTCACCGGCCGCGCGGGGTCCGTCATTGGCAGGGCGCAACAACAGGGCATTCGCCTCGGACAGCACCGTCAGCAGGGAACTGTCCTGACGGTCGAAGGCCGTGACCTCCCGCCCGTCTGGGCTGTCAGAGAGGTGTGCCCGCATGTAATGGGCGCGCGGACCATTGCCCTCGATCCCGGCGGCCAGACGGGCGCGCAGGACAGGCGGCAACACCTCGCGCAGGCCCAGCATTGCCCGCAGCATCGGCAGCAGGAACAGATGCCCGCAGACGATGGCCGATACCGGGTTGCCGGGCAGGCCCAGATAGGGTGTGCCATCGCCGAAGGCCCCTGCAATCAGGGGCTTTCCGGGGCGCATGGCAATCTTGTAGAAACTCTGTTCCAGCCCGAACCGCGCCGCGACCTGCGCCACCAGATCGTGGTCCCCGACCGAGGCGCCACCGATGGTGACAATCAGATCTGCTCCCATCGCCATCTCGTAGACGGTCATGAGCGAGGCTTCGCTGTCGCGGGCAATGGGCAACAGGCGGACATGCCCACCTGTGGCCTCGATCATCGCCTTCAAGGCGAAAAGGTTCGACGCGATGATCTGATCCGGGCGCGGGTCCTCTCCGGGCATGACCAACTCATCGCCTGTGGCGATGATCGCCACCTCGGGCTTGCGCGTGACAGGCACATGGCCCGCATTCATGGCAGCCAGCAGGGCCAGTTCTGACGGGCCAAGCCTTCGGGAGGCGCTCAGAACATGATTGGCTGGAAAATCAGCGCCTTGCGGGCGGATGTTCGTGCCGGTGTCCAATCTGTCGCCAAGTGTGATGCGGTCGCCAGCGCGGGTCACATCCTCCTGAATGACGACGCGTTCCGCGCCGTCGGGCACGGGCGCGCCGGTAAAGATGCGCAGCGCCTCGCCAGCGCCGATCCGGCCGCCCCAAGCATGGCCTGCCGCTGCTTCGCCCACGACCTGTAAGATCGCGCCGGGCCGACAATCCGCATCCCGCAGCGCGTAACCATCCATGGCCGAGGCCGCAAAGGGTGGTTGCGCCCGCCCTGCCAGCACATCTGCCGCGAGGACCCGCCCTGCCGCCTGCGCCAGCGGTATCTGTTCCGCCGTCAATGGCCGCACCAAGGCAAGGCACAATTTTTGGGCTTCGGCGACCGAGATCATTCCGCCTCATACCTTCCTGACTTGCCGCCATCCTTCAAGGTCACATGGATGCCGCCAATCTCCATCGCCTTGTCCACAGCCTTGGCCATGTCATAGACGGTCAGGGCGGCCGTGCTCACAGCGGTCAGTGCCTCCATTTCCACGCCGGTCTGGCCGGTGGTCTTGACGGTTGCCGTGATCTGCACGCCGGGAAGGTCTGGATCAAGCGTCAGCTCCACTGCGACTTTCGTGATCGGCAGAGGGTGGCAGAGCGGGATCAGATCGGCTGTCTTCTTGGCGCCCATAATGCCGGCCAGCCGCGCAATCCCCAGAACATCGCCCTTCTTCGCGCGACCTTCTCCAATGATATCAAATGTTTCACGCGCCATCCTGATCCAGCCCGCGGCGACGGCTACCCGCGAGGTCACGGCCTTGTCGGACACATCCACCATATGTGCCTGACCCTGCGCATCGAAATGGCTCAGGCCCTTCTGCGCCATCACATGCCACCGGGACTTAGTGGATTGGCCAGCAAGGTCCGTGTTGCCAGTTCCACATCGTCTTGCCGCATCAGGCTTTCGCCGATCAGGAAGCAGCGCGCGCCATACATCGCCATGTCGGCCAGATCGGCGGGTGTGGACAGCCCGCTTTCGCAGACCATGATCCGGTCGACCGGCACCTGCTTCGACAATCGCCGCGTCGTGTCCAGTGAGGTTTCGAATGTGTTGAGATTGCGATTGTTGATGCCGATCAGTCGCGACTTCAAGAGCGAGGCGCGTTCCAGTTCGGTCTCGTCATGCACCTCGATCAGCGCGTCCATACCCCAATGGGCTGCGGCATCTTCCAGTTCCTGCGCCAGAGAATCCTCGACCGAGGCCATGATGATCAGGATGCAATCCGCCCCCAAGGCCCGTGCTTCGGCGACCTGATAGGGGTCATACATGAAATCCTTGCGCAGCACCGGCAACTCGCAGGCGGCGCGGGCCTGCACCAGATAGTCCTTGGCCCCCTGAAAACTGGGGGTATCCGTCAGCACCGACAGGCAGGCGGCCCCCCCGGCGGCATAGGCTTCGGCCAGGGCCGCGGGGTCGAAATCCGCGCGGATCAGACCTTTCGAGGGGCTGGCTTTCTTGATCTCGGCGATCAGGCCGTATCCGGTGCGGCTGGCCGCATGCAGCGCATCCGCAAAGCCGCGCACTGGCGGGGCGGCATGCGCCGCAGCCTCGACCTCGGACAGTGGCCGCTCGGCCTTGTCAGCCGCGACCTCTTCCAGCTTGTAGGTCTTGATGCGGTCCAGAATCGTGTCGGTCATCATGTCTCCGATGTCAGTTTGGCAAGGGCGGCGAGCTTTTCAGCTGCGGCCCCGCTGTCGATACTTTCCCGCGCGCGGGCCACGCCCTCGCGCAGATCCGGGGCCTGACCGGCTACCACCAAAGCCGCCGCCGCATTCAGGAGCACCGCATCACGATACGCCCCCGGCGCTCCCTCCAGCAGGGCACGCAGCGCTGCGGCATTCTCGGATGGCGTGCCGCCGATGATATCCTCGAACGGATGGACGGGCAGACCGAAATCCTCGGGGTGCAGCTCGATCTCGCGGATGGTGCCATCCTCTTCCAGCGCGGCCACCCAACTGACGCCGGTGATGGTCATTTCATCTGTGCCGTCAGAGCCATGCACGAGCCAGGCGCGCTCTGACCCAAGCTGTCCCAGCACCTCGGCCATGGGGCGGATCAGATCGCGCCGATAGGCCCCGGTCAACTGCCGCTTGACCCCGGCGGGGTTGGTCAGGGGGCCGAGAATATTGAAGATCGTCCGCGTGCCAAGTTCGGTCCGCGTGGGCCCGACATGGGCCATGGCCGGATGATGCATCGGCGCCATCATGAACGCGATGCCACAGGCATTTATTGCTTTTTCAACAATTTGCGGGCCGATCATCACCTGAATGCCAAGCTGCGTCAGCGCATCTGCTGCACCTGATTTGGAGCTGAGATTGCGGTTGCCATGCTTGGCCACGGTCACGCCGGCCCCTGCGACAACAAACGCCGCAGCGGTCGAGATGTTCAATGTCCCCATCCCGTCGCCGCCCGTGCCCACGATATCCATCGCACCCTTGGGCGCGCGCACCGCGTGGCACTTTGAACGCATGACCGCAGCGGCGGCGGCATATTCATCCACCGTTTCGCCCCTTGTCCGCAGGGCCATCAGCAGGCCGCCGATCTGGCTGGGCGTTGCTTCACCCGCGAACAGGATGCCAAAGGCGGTTTCGGCCTCGACCCGGGTCAGGGCACGCTCGGCGGCAAGGCCGATCAACGGTTTCAGCGCATCACTCATGCCGGAACCTTCATCACGTTCAGGAAATTCTGCAACATCTCGTGCCCATGTTGCGAGGCGATCGATTCCGGGTGGAACTGCACGCCGTGAATGGGCAGCTCACGATGCTGCAGGCCCATGATCGTGCCATCCTCCAGCCATGCCGTCACCTCAAGGCAATCGGGCAGGCTCTCGCGCTCCACGACCAGTGAATGATAGCGGGTCGCCTCGAACGGATTGGGCAGACCCGCGAAAAGTCCTTGGCCCGCATGATGCATGACGCCCATCTTGCCGTGCACGATCTCGTGGCAGCGCACCACCTTGCCACCGAACGCCTGACCGATGGTCTGATGCCCCAGACAGACGCCCAGAAGCGGTGTCCGTGTTTCTGCCGCAGCGGCGGTCAAGGCCAGACAGATGCCCGCCTGATCCGGATCGCAGGGGCCCGGTGACAGGATGATCCCGGCCGGATTCATCGCCATCGCAGCCTGCACATCCAGCGCATCATTGCGGCGCACGGTGACATTCGCGCCCAGATCGCCCAGATAATGCACCAGATTATAGGTGAAACTGTCGTAGTTATCGATGAGCAGCAGCATCTGGCCTATCTTTTCCGTTTGGGGGCTGGAGGCCCGCACCTTGGTCGCGGTATACTTGTTCAGGCTTGCGCCGGAGCGTCAAGGGGCGTGACCGAGAATGCGGGCGCAAAGGTCAGGTCGTCTGGTTGCGCAACGCAATCAAGTCTTGGTCGCACCGGACGCAGGAAGGCCCGTGACGAGGCCGCAGGCAGAGAAAGGGCAGGACGATGGCAAAAGGGTTCATACGCGGAAGTCTTGTGGGTGGGGCCGTGTCGGTGATCGGCCTGTCGGCCTTGTCGATCCTGTCGGGTTTGCCAGACACGGCGGATAGATCATTGCCGTCAGAGCAAACAGCCGCGCTCCCACAGGACAAAGCCGCGCCCGAGGCGGCTCCGGCACCTTCGGCGCCACCCGCATCTGCGTCCGTTGACGGGACAAACGTGGACAGCGCGCCTGACACCGCCACGCCGCCCACGACAGCAGAGGTGGATGTGCCCGCAGGCAGTGTGTTCAATGCGGCGCGCGAAGACGGGCAGGCCGTCCTTCCGCAAGGCGATGCCGCGCCGCAGATCGCCACCGCACCGACGCTGGACAGCGCCACCGCTCCCGCCAATCCGCCTTTGTCGATTCTCGGACGCGATCCTGCCGCGCAACCGCAGGCGGATCAGGGCGGCGGCAGCCTGTCCGCACCGCCCGATGCGGGCGATGCCCCCGCGATCACGCCGTCAGTGGCTGGCAGCACACCACGCAGCGCAACGCCAGCCGAGCCTACGGCGCCCGCTTCGCGCGCCGAAGCGACAGCGCCCGCCATCTCGACCGACCCGGCGCAACCCGATCAGGCACAAGCCGCGGTTGATCAAGCCACGCCCGACCGTCCAAGCCCGGCAGAAGAAGAAACCGGGATGGCTGCGCTTGCGCCCATGCCCCAGCCTCAACCGATGCCGCGCCGCCAGCCCTTGCCGGTGATCGAGCCGGCACCGCCGGCGGTCACGCCCGAACAGGCCGCACCCGATGCGCCTGTGGCCGTGCAGGAAACCGCGCCACTGGTGCGTCCAGCAATCGGAACACCTGCCACATCGCTGATTGATCGCCCCGCACCGGGTAGCGGCGGCAACAGCGAAACCCTGTCCGCCGAGAACGATATCCCCCTGCGGCGCAATGCGCTGCGATTTGAGGATCCCGAGGGTCGTCCCCCTCTGGCCATCGTCCTGATCGACCGGGGCGATACCGTCATCGGGGTCGAGGCGTTGCGCGACTTTCCCTATCCGCTGACCTTTGCCGTTGACGCCGCGCGCCCCGACGCCGCCGAAGCATCCGCCCGCTACCGCGCGGCGGGATTCGAGGTCATGGCATTGGTGGACCTTGCCCCTGATTCCACACCACAAGATGCCGAAGTGGCGATGGAGGTGTCGCTTGCGGCTGTTCCCGATGCGGTGGCCGTGCTGGAGGGCGATGCGACCGGGTTTCAGACCAGCCGAACGGTGTCCGAGCAGGTATCCGCTATCCTGGGTCAGCGCGGCTATGGTCTGGTCATGCTGCCCAACGGGCTGAACACCGCTCAACGTCAAGCCGCGCGCGATGGCGTGCCATCGGCCACGGTCTTCCGCGATTTCGATGGGGCCGGTCAGGATGCAGCCGCCATCCGGCGGTTCCTTGATCAGGGCGCGTTCAAAGCCGGTCAGCAAGCCGGAGGGTTGCAAGCCACAGATGGTGAGGGCGTGATCATGATGGGCCGTCTGCGCCCGGACACGATCTCGGCGCTGCTGCTGTGGGGATTGCAGGATCGGGCGCAACGTGTCGCGCTGGCCCCTGTGTCGGCGGTGCTTGATCCGGCAGACTGACCGGTCAGGGCAGGGGAGCCTCGCACCACTGGCCGGGGGGCAGATCTCCGAGCGACCACGCGCCGACGCGCAAACGGATCAGCCGCAAGGTGGGATGCCCCACATGGGCGGTCATGCGCCGCACCTGCCTGTTGCGACCCTCTGAAATCGTCAGTTCGATCCAACTGTCCGGCACGGTCTTGCGAAACCGCACCGGGGGATTGCGTGGCCAGAGCCAGTCGGGTTCCGGCACTGCGCGCACCTTGGCGGGGCGGGTCGGTCCATCGTTCAGTGTCACGCCCGCGCGCAGCGCCTGAAGGGCCGCCGCATCGGGCAGGCCCTCAACCTGCGCCAGATAGGTCTTGTCCATCTTGTGTCGCGGATCGCTGATGCGCGCCTGCAAACGCCCGTCATCGGTCAACAGCAGCAGCCCTTCGCTGTCGCGGTCCAACCGTCCTGCGGGGTAGACGCCGGGAATGTCGATGAACTGCGACAGGGTTGCGCGTGGACTGTCCGCGCTGCCTTTGTCGGTGAATTGCGACAAGACGTCGAAAGGTTTGTTGAACAAGATCAGCCGGGGCATTTACCCCGCCTCAACCATTGCCGCCCGAGAAGCGCGCCGCATCGGCGGCAGCACGCCGGATCGCGTTCGATTTGTGGACCGTCTCTTGATACTCGGATTCGGGGTCGCTGTCATAGACCACGCCACCGCCCGCCTGAATGTATAGCTTCTGGTCCTTGACGATAGCGGTGCGCAGGGCGATGCACATGTCCATGTCGCCGCCCGCGCTGAAATAGCCGACACCGCCGCCATAGATCCCGCGCTTTTCAGGCTCAAGCTCGTCAATGATCTGCATGGCGCGCACCTTGGGCGCGCCGGACACGGTGCCTGCGGGCATGCCTGCAAAAAAGGCGCTGAGCGCGTCCTGATCCTCGGCCAGTTCGCCCACCACGTTCGACACGATATGCATGACGTGGCTGTATCGCTCGATGATGAATTGTTCGGTCGGGCGCACGGTGCCGATTTTGGCGACCCGGCCCACATCGTTGCGGCCCAGATCCAGCAGCATCAGATGCTCGGCAAGCTCTTTCTTGTCGGCCAGCAATTCGGCCTCGTAGGCGCGGTCCTGTTCCGGCGTGGCCCCGCGTGGGCGCGTGCCCGCGATCGGGCGGATCGTCACCTCGCGGCCAAAGACACGCACCAAGATTTCAGGGCTGGCTCCGATGACCTGAAAGCCACCGAAGTTGAAATAGAACATGAAGGGCGAAGGATTCGTGCGCCGCAGCGACCGATAGAGCGTGAAGGGCGGGAGCGGAAAATCCTGAGTCCAGCGCTGCGAAGGGACGACCTGAAAGATGTCGCCAGCGCGGATATAATCCTTGGCCTTCTCCACAGCCGCCAGATAGGCGGCATGCGAGAAATTCGAGACCGGCGGTGCCGCATCGCGCGCATCGCCCATCTCGCGCGTGGCCTGTGGCAGGGCGCGGTCCAGATCGCGCAGCGCGTCCATCACCCGCTCGGCCGCCTGCGCATAGGCGGCCCGCGCCGATTGCCCGTCACTGACCCATGCGGGCGAGACGACTGTCACATCGCCTTTGACCCCGTCCAGAACCGCCACCACGGTGGGGCGCAACATCATCGCGTCGGGTAGGCCCAGCGGATCCGGATTCACATCGGGCAGGTTCTCGACCAGCCGGATCATGTCATAGCCTAGATAACCAAAGAGGCCCGCACTGGCGGCGGGCAGACCCTCGGGCAGGTCGATCCGGCTTTCCGCGATCAGTTCCCGCAGATTGGCCAGTGGATCACCCGTCTGATCGGCAAAGGCGTCGGGATCGAAACGCGCGTGACGGTTCAGACGGCTGGAGGTGCCGTGGCACTGCCACACCAGATCGGGTTTCATCCCGATGATCGAATAGCGCCCACGCACTTCGCCGCCTGTCACGGATTCCAGCATGAACGCGTCCTTGGCCGCGCCGGACAGCTTGAGCATCAAGGAAACGGGCGTATCCAGATCGGCGGCGAGCCGGGCATAGACGACCTGATTCTGCCCCGCATCATAGGCGCGGGCGAAGGTCTGGAAATCAGGTGTCAGTTCCACGGAAGCGATCCTTACTGGAAGTTGGTATGCACCGCATTGATCGCGGCCTGATCCAGTTGCACGCCTGCCTGCGTCTGCAACTGCCCGACATAAGCCTGAAACAGATCCTGTGCCAGACCGGCGCGGCCGCTTTCGGACAGACGGTCGCGCAGCGCCGTCACACCCGGATCGGTCTCGTCTGCGGGCAGGACCTCGTCCATCCGCACGATCAGGACGGTGGGGCCAGCACCCTCGGCCGGGCCGTCGATCACGGCCAGATCGCCGGGTGCCATCTGGAACACGCGGTTCAGGAAACCGGGGGCCGTGCCGGGGATGAACTGATCGCGGGTGATGTTGCGCTCTTCGGTCACGGTCAGGCCCTCGGCGGCCAGATCGCCGGTCGTGGCATAGCCGGCCACGACAGCCTCGGCGCGGGTGCGCAGCAGGCGCAACGTCTCGTCCGCCTGCCATCCGGCCACAGCGACTTCGCGCATGTCCTCCAGCGGGAGAAGGCGCGGTTCCAGTTCTTCCTCCAGACGCATGGCGAATACACCACCATCGTCCAGTTCGATCAGCGTGGGATAATCATCGGCGTCCAAGGCGGCCGCCGCACGGCGGAAAGCGGGATAGGCGGCGATGCCCGCATCCACCTCTTCCGACCAGTCGAGGGTCTGCATCTGCATATCCGTATCGGCGGCCAGTTCCTCCAGTGTGGCACCACCGGCCAGCATGTCGTCGATCCCGCTGGCCTGTGCCTCGATTACGCGGCGGGCGCGGTCGGGGGCCAGTTCAGCGGCCAGATCGTCGCGCACCTCCTCGAAGGTGATGTTCTGCGCGCCCAGAACACCGTTCACCCGGAACAGTGCCGGTCCCAGCGAACTGGGGAATGGCCCGACCACAGCGCCCACTTCGGCGGCAAAGACAGCCTCGCCGGCGGCACCCAGATCAGCCAACGGCACATCGCCCAGATCCACATCGGCCAGCGTCAGGCCGCGATCCTGCACCAGCGTTTCGAAATCGGTCTCACCCGCTGTCAGTGCCGCGATCGCCGCTTCGGCCGCTGCGTCATTGGCAAAGGCCAGACGCTCGACCAGCCGTCGCTCCGGCGTGTTGTAATCATTCGCGCGGGCGTCATATTCGGCCCGCAAGGCCGTGTCGTCGATGGTGACCTGGTCGAGGATCATGTCGGGGGTCAGCGCGGCCAGGGTGATCCGCTTGGCGGCCGGTGTCGTGAACACCTCGGGATTGGCCTCGTACCATGCAAGCAGCTGCTCTTCGGTCGGTGCCCCCACAGGGGCCTCAAGCTGACTTGCATCCAGCGTGGCCCAAGAGAACGCGCGCCGTTCCCCCGCAAAGGCGATCAGCGTATCCACATAGGTCTGCGGCATCACGGCGCTTTGCACCATGGCACCTTGCAGCAGGCTGCGCGCGGTCTCACGGCGGAGTTGATCCTCGAACCGGCTTTCGTTCAATCCGGCCTGTTGCAGGGCAAAGCGATAGGCCTCGCGGTCGAATTCGCCATTGATCGACTGGAATACAGGGATCTGAAGGATCTGATCCGCTACAACTTCGTCACCAACCGAAATTCCCAGGCGCGCGGCCTCATTGTCCAGTGCAGCAGCCGTCACCAGACGGGCCAGCACGTTGCGGTCCAGTCCGAAGGCCTGTGCTTCGGCAAAGCTCAGCGGCTGACGGGTCTGCGCCTCGATGGCGCGGATCTCCTCCTGCAGGGCGCGGGCATATTCGTCGATATTGATCTCCTGATCGCCTACCGACCCGATCGAACGTGCCGCCCCCGACAGGTTTGTCGCGCCAAATCCGGCAAGCCCGACAATCAGCAGGCCAAGCAGGGTCCAGACCAGAAATTTCGTGATACCGCCACGTGCCATAAATCGCCTCTTTCCGGGTGTTTTCGAGTTGAAACTGTCTACGCGCTGCATCCGCGCGGGGCAAGGCCGGATCGGCCCCGCCGATGGCGGGTCACACCCGCAGATCCGCCAGCCGGTCGAACAGCGTGCCGATGCCAGCCGCATCCACATTGGCAAAGGCAATCCGCAGATGCCGTGCGCCGCTGGGATCGCCTTCGGGCACAAACATCGTGCCGGGCAGGGCCAACACACCTGCCGCCTTGACCATATGCTGGGCCAGCCGGTCCGAGGGCAGGTCGAAAGGATGCGCGACATAGGCGAAATAGGCACCCACACCGCGCAAGGCCCAGCCCTGCGCGGCCAGACGCGGAAAGCCCGCCTCGATCGCTGCGCGGCGCGACAGGATCTCGTCCCGCTCGCCCGCGAGCCATTGGTCCAGATGCCGCATGCCCCAAAGCGCCGCGATCTGGCCCAACTGGTTGGGGCAGATGGTGACTGTATCAAGGAACTTCTCGACCTCGGCCAGACGGGCTGGGCTGGACAGCATGGCGCCCACGCGGTGCCCGGTCAGGCGGTAGGCCTTGGAGAAGGAATAGAGCTGGATCAGCGTATCGTCCCACGCGGCATCGGTGAAAAGATCATGGGCAGGCCCGCTGATCGAATGGAAATCGCGATAGGTCTCGTCCACGATCAATGCGATGCCGTGGCGGCGGGCCAGATCGGCAAAGGCGTGGATCAGACTGGCAGGATATTCGACGCCGGCGGGGTTGTTCGGGCTGACCAGTGTGATCGCGCGGGTGCGCGGGGTGATCAGGGCGGCCGCGTGATCGGGGTCGGGCAGCATATCCGCCCCTGTCGGCAGCGGCACAGCGGTGACGCCAGCCATGTCGAGCCACATTTTATGATTGAAATACCAGGGGGTTGGCAGGATAACCTCATCCCCTTCGGTGGTGAGGGCCATGATCGCCGCGTTGAAGGCCTGATTGCAGCCCGAGGTGATGGCGACCTGTGCCGGTTCTACGATGCCGCCGTAAAGGCGGGCTGTGCGGGCGGCGACCTCGGCGCGCAATTCGGGGCTGCCAAGAACGGGGCCGTAAAGATGCGCCTGCGCGGTATTGATTGCGGCATCGGCGATCGCCTCGCGCATGGCCAGCGGTGGCAACTCGACCGGAGCGGCCTGGCTGACATTGATCAGCGGGCGATCCGCCGGGAAGCTGACCCCGTCCAGCCAGCGCCGCGCCTCCATCACCGGGGGGGCGAATGTCGCGGCGGTGCGGGTCTGGGTCATGGGAGCCTTCCTTGAGCGCCGCGCGGGTGGAGGACGCGGGAATGGATATTTGGAGCAAGAAGAAACAGCAGGGCGTGCGGACCCCGCCGATCAGTCGCGGCCGCGATAGGGTTCGACATATTGCAACGCCATGTCCCAGGGGAAGAAGATCCAGGTGTCCTGGCTGACTTCGGTGATGAAGGTATCCACCTGCGGGCGGCCCTTGGGCTTGGCATAGACAGTGGCAAAATGGGCATTGGGGTACATGCGGCGCACGACCTCAAGCGTTTTGCCGCTGTCCACCAGATCATCGACGATAAGGATACCGGTGCCGTCCCCCATCAGGTCTGCGTCGGGCGCTTTCAGCACCTTGGCCTCGGACTGGCTCTGGTGGTCATAGGACTTGATCGAGATCGTATCCACCACACGGATATCCAGTTCGCGGCTGACGATCATCGCGGGCGCCATGCCGCCGCGGGTGATGGCCACGACTGCGCGCCACGCGCCGTTGTCGGGCCCATAGCCCTGCAACCGCCAGGCCAGAGCGCGGCTGTCGCGATGGATCTGGTCCCAGCTGATGTGAAAACCTTTTTCGTGGGGCAGGCGGTCGGTCATGGCATCTGTCCTTGTGCTGAGGCTGGCGGGTCAGGCGTCCTTGCGCCCGGTCACGGCGTCGATATCGGGGGCGTCCACGGCCTTCATGCCGACGACATGGTAGCCTGCATCCACATGCAGGTTCTCGCCCGTAACACCCGATCCCAGATCGGACAGCAGATAGAGCGCGGATTTGCCCACATCCTCGATCGTCACATTGCGGCGCAGGGGCGAGTTGAGCTCGTTCCATTTCAGGATATAGCGGAAATCGCCGATGCCGCTGGCGGCCAGCGTCTTGATCGGGCCGGCGCTGATCGCATTCACCCGGATGCCGTCCTTGCCCAGATCCTCGGCCAGATATTTCACCGAAGCCTCCAGCGCGGCCTTGGCCACACCCATCACATTGTAATGGGGCATGACCTGTTCGGCGCCATAATAGGTCAGGGTCAGGGCGCTGCCGCCATTCTTCATCAGCTTTTCGGCGCGTTGCATCACGGCGGTGAAGCTGTAGCAGCTGACATCGAGGGTCATCAGAAAGTTGTCGCGGCTGGTATCGACATAGCGCCCCCGCAATTCGTTCTTGTCGGAAAAGCCGATGGCATGGACCAGGAAATCCAGCTTGCCCCAGGTCTTTTCGATCTCGGCGAAGGCGGCATCGACCGAGTCCATGTCGGACACGTCACAATCAATCAGTGTGGTGACACCGATGCTTTCGGCCAGAGGAGCCACGCGTTTGCGGAACGCCTCGCCCATATAGCTGAAGGCCATCTCGGCCCCTGCATCCGCACAGGCCTTGGCGATGCCCCATGCGATCGACTTGTCATTGGCAAGCCCCATGATAAGACCGCGCTTGCCGGCCATAAGTGTGTTTGACATTGCGGAATTCCTGCCCAAGGTGATTGCTTCAATCCCTTTAGGGGATTGCAACTGACGCATCAAGGGCAGGTGCGGACCCCCGGCCGCAAAGTCCGGCGCCCGCAGTGTCCAAAAAAATCTTCCGCGCGGTGAAACCTTTTGGCCGTTTGTGACGTTACATCAAGATGGACAGCCCGACAGTAAGGTATAAGTGTGGAACGCATGGTTGAAAAAGGCACAGATGATGAGTGACCGTGAGGGTATCTTTGCCGGTGACGATCCTTTCGACATCGCCCGGCGCTGGCTTGCCGAGGCAGAGCAGAGCGAAGTCAACGACCCCAACGCCATAGCGCTGTCGACTGTCGATGCCGACGGCCTGCCCAATGCGCGCATGGTCTTGCTCAAGGAAATCGAGCCTGCGGCTTTTGTGTTCTACACCAACTATGAAAGCGCCAAGGCGAGGGAACTGGATGGGGCCGGGAAGGCCGCCTTCGTGATGCACTGGAAATCGCTGCACCGCCAGATCCGTGTCCGTGGGCTGGTCAGCAAGGAGGACGGGCCGAAGGCGGATGAATACTATCGCTCGCGGTCCCTGAAAAGCAGGCTGGGCGCCTGGGCGTCACGGCAGTCGCGTCCCTTGGGGTCTCGTGCTTCGCTGCTGGCCGAAGTGGCCAAGATCACGGCGCTGAAGGGGCCAAATCCGGATCGTCCACTTTATTGGGGCGGCTACCGGATAGATCCTGTCGAAATCGAATTCTGGGCGGACGGGGCGTTCAGGTTGCATGACCGCTTCGTCTGGCGCCGCGAATCCCCTGCAGATGCTTGGAAAATCGAACGGTTAAACCCATGACATTCACGTCGCGTGAATGGCAGGCACCAAGAATGCTTGGTTTTTTTTGGCTTGAACAATACTACACACTTGCGTCATGAACGTTGTGAGAAAAGTAAAAACCGGATGTGGGTGCTCAAGTGACACATGATGTGACATCGACCCGCAGAGTGTCTGGATCGGTTAAGTGGTTTGACCCTGTAAAGGGCTTTGGGTTTGTAGTCGCCGACGAAGGTGGCCCTGACATTTTGCTGCATGCCAATGTGCTTCGGAACTTCGGACAGAGTTCCGTTGCCGACGGGGCCAGGATCGAGATCGACGTTCAGGATACCGCGCGTGGTGTCCAGGCGGTCGAAGTGTTCCATATCGAGCCGCCCGCCGGAAGCGACGCGGCGATGTTGGCGGATTTCGAGGAAATCGACCCCGAAGTGATGCGCAACGCACCGCTTGAACCCTCGCGGGTGAAATGGTTCGACAAGGCCAAGGGGTTCGGGTTCGCGAATGTCTTTGGGCGCCACGAGGACGTTTTCATCCATATCGAAGTGCTGCGGCGCTCGGGTCTGGCGGATCTTCAACCTGGCGAGGCTGTATGCCTGCGGGTGATCGAGGGCAAACGCGGACGCATGGCGACCGAGGTCTGTGCTTGGGAAGCGGCGGTCAAGGCGCGCTTGGCATGATCCGGCGCGCGCTGCTGGTTCTTGGCCTTCTCGGGCTGATCGGCGGCGCGGGTCAGATCGGGGCGCAGGCACAAACCTCTGCGCCGATGCAGGAAAAGGCGGAACCCGCCTGCCGTGCGGATACGGTGTTGCTGCGTGGCGACTGGGGGCAGGCGCGGTTTTCCGTCGAACTGGCCGATACGCCGCAGACCCGCAGTCAGGGACTGATGTTCCGCGAATCCATGCCCCGCAGCACGGGGATGCTGTTCATCTATGATCGCCCGCAGCGGGCGACTTTCTGGATGCGCAATACGCTGATCCCGCTCGACATGATCTTCACGGATGAGGCTGGGGTGGTGCGCCATGTGCATCACGAGGCGATCCCCGGTGACGAGACGACGATTGATGGTGGCAGCGGTATTTTGACCGTTCTCGAGATCAACGGCGGTCTGGCACGGGCGATGGGAATCACCGTCGGCAGCCAGATGCGCCATCCCGCCTTTGCCGCCGCAACAGCCGCCTGGCCCTGCTGAGGAAAAAACCGCACGGGCATTGTCCTTCGCCCGCGTTAAGGGCTTTTCAAACCCGCGCGGGCAGTTTAGATGCGGGGTCGGTCCGGGGCGTAGCGCAGTCTGGTAGCGCATCTGTTTTGGGAACAGAGGGTCGGGAGTTCGAATCTCTCCGCCCCGACCATCTTCACCAGAGACGCAAATTTCATTGCAGCGTGCCGCCGAGATTTTCGAGCACGCGGGCCATTCTGCGGTCCATCGCGGGATCGGGAAAGACGACGCGCAACACATCACCCGCCGCCCTTGGCACCTCCAGATAGGCGGCGCTGGCCAGCAGGTATCCTTGCGCATCTTCTGTCACCCGTAACCGCACCACGCTTTCCGGCAAACGCTCGACCGTGCCGTCATAGCGCAGGATCGCACCTGCCGTGGCCTCGGGCCCCAGCAGCATCCGGCATTCGATCACACCCGCGGCGGGGCGCGTGATCCGCTGGGCTGGCGTTGTGCACAGCCGCTCCAATGCGGTGACCAGACGGGCAGGCGGGGTTTCGAACCGCGCCACGACTTCGGGCAGGGGGCCAGCCGCTGGGGCGGGCGGTGGCGGGGCCGGTGCGCAGCCCGCCAGTATCAGGATCAGCGGTGCGATCAGGCACATGATCTGGAAACGATCACGCGATGCGGAAGTCACTGAGTCGGGCCGAGAGAATCGATCTGCCATCAACATGTGGTGGTTGCCCCGTGTCCTTTCCGCATCATCCGGCGATTTGCCCGGATGCGCGCACCTTGGGGTGCAACAATGCCAGACTGAAGCCAACTTCTGAGAAATGGGGAGTAAGAGGGCCGAAATCAACGGCTTTCAACTCATATCCACAAAGCTGTCCCCAGTGCCGCCGAAATCCCGCGCGTCACACGACTGCGGCGCGACTCGCTTAAAACCTGGGTCAAGCGTATTTTCTTGTCAGTTGGGTAAAATCTTAAGTTGACGATGCCGCCCTTCATACGTCAGATTGTGTAAGCCGAGAGAGCGACCCACTAGATGTTGTGTTGAGTATAAGGGCCGCGGCGAGGGACAAACAAAAACCAGATCGGGCAGAGGTGGCTCACGCAATGTGGAGGCCGCCAAACTGATCCGCAGGATGGACTGCCTCATTGATGAGGCAAGCCACAGGGTAGCCTTGTCCTTCATGTTTCGGTCCGACGGTGTCGCGCAATGACGCGGGATCGGAAATTTAAAGCTATGAGATGAGGCAAGTCATGAAAATCGAGAGAAAATTCACGAAAGCCGGGCAGGACGCATATGCGGAGCTCGATTTCGTCAAGACTGCATCCGAGATCCGCAACCCCGATGGCACGGTCGTTTTCCGTCTGGACGAGGTCGAAGTGCCTTCCAGCTGGTCGCAGGTGGCCTCTGACGTCATAGCGCAGAAGTATTTCCGCAAGGCCGGCATTCCGGTCAAACTGAAGAAGGTGCCCGAAGAGGGCGTGCCCGAGTTCCTGTGGCGCTCGGTGCCTGCCTCGGACAAGACTGAAAAGACGGGCGAAACTTCGTCCAAGCAGGTGTTCGACCGTCTGGCGGGGGCCTGGGCCTATTGGGGCTGGAAGGGTGGTTATTTCACCACCGAGGAAGATGCCCGCGCCTATTTTGACGAAATGCGTTTCATGCTGGCCACCCAGCGCGCCGCACCCAACAGCCCGCAGTGGTTCAACACCGGCCTGCACTGGGCCTATGGCATCGATGGCCCGTCGCAGGGGCATTACTATGTGGATTACCAGACCAAAGAGCTGACCAAATCCACCAGCGCCTATGAGCATCCGCAGCCGCATGCCTGCTTCATTCAGTCGGTCAAGGACGATCTGGTGGGCGATGGCGGCATCATGGACCTGTGGGTCCGCGAGGCGCGTCTGTTCAAATACGGCTCCGGCACCGGCACCAACTTCTCGTCGCTCCGCGCCGATGGCGAGCGGCTGTCGGGTGGCGGCAAGTCCTCAGGCCTTATGGGCTTTCTGAAAATCGGTGACCGTGCCGCTGGCGCGATCAAGTCGGGCGGCACCACGCGCCGCGCGGCCAAGATGGTGATCGTCGATGCCGACCACCCCGATATTCAGGAATACATCAACTGGAAGGTGAAAGAGGAGCAGAAGGTTGCCAGCATCGTTGCCGGCTCCAAGATGCACGAGCAGAAGCTGAACGCCATCTTCGCCGCGATCAAGGCATGGGACGGCAGCTCGGAAGATTCCGTTGATCCGTCCAAGAACCCGCAGCTGAAGGACGCGATCCGCAGCGCGAAGAAGGTCATGATCCCCGAAACCTATGTCAAGCGCGTGCTGGATTACGCCAAGCAAGGCTATGGCTCGATCGAATTCCCGACCTATGACACCGACTGGGATTCCGAGGCCTATGCCTCTGTGTCGGGTCAGAACTCGAACAATTCGGTCCGCGTGACGGATGCCTTCCTCAAGGCCGTTGAAAACGACGCCGATTGGGAGTTGATCCGCCGCACCGATGGCTCGGTCGCCAAGACGATCAAGGCGCGTGATCTGTGGGAAGACATCGGCCATGCCGCATGGGCCTGCGCCGACCCGGGCATACAGTATCATGACACGGTCAATGACTGGCACACCTGCCCGGAAGACGGGCCGATCCGCGGGTCGAACCCCTGTTCGGAATACATGTTCCTTGACGACACGGCCTGCAACCTTGCGTCCATGAACCTGCTGACCTTCTATAAGGACGGTGTGTTCCAGGTCGAAGACTACATGCACGCCACCCGTCTGTGGACCGTGACGCTGGAGATCAGCGTGATGATGGCGCAGTTCCCCTCCAAGGAGATCGCGCAGCTGTCCTATGAGTTCCGCACGCTGGGGCTGGGCTATGCGAATATCGGCGGCCTCCTGATGAACATGGGTCTGGGCTATGACAGCGACGAGGGGCGCGCCATGTGTGCTGCACTGACCGCGATCATGACCGGCGTGTCCTATGCCACCTCGGCCGAAATGGCAGGCGAGCTGGGGGCCTTTGACGGCTACAAGCGCAACAGCACGCACATGCTGCGCGTCATCCGCAACCATCGCAACGCCGCTTACGGCGCCACCGATGGCTACGAGGCTCTGGCCACCAAGCCGGTGCCGCTGGATCACGCCAACTGCCCCGATCCCCGACTGGTCGATCTGGCCATGTCCTCTTGGGACGAGGCGCTGCGTCTGGGAGAAAAGCACGGCTACCGCAACGCTCAGGTCTCGGTGATCGCGCCCACAGGCACCATCGGTCTGGTGATGGATTGCGACACCACGGGGATCGAGCCAGACTTTGCGCTGGTGAAGTTCAAGAAACTGGCCGGAGGCGGCTATTTCAAGATCATCAACCACTCGGTGCCAGCCGCCCTCGAAAAGCTGGGCTATGGTTCGGCCCAGATCGAAGAGATCGTGTCCTATGCCGTCGGTCACGGCAGCATCGGCAACGCGCCCGGCATCAACACCACCAGCCTGATCGGACACGGCTTTGGCCCACGCGAGATCGAAAAGGTGGAAAGCGCGCTGGGATCGGCCTTCGACATCCGCTTCGTCTTCAACCAGTGGACGCTGGGAACCGAGTTCTGCCAGAACGTGCTGGGTATCCCGGCCGAGAAGCTGAACGATCCGACCTTCGATCTGCTGCGCCATCTGGGCTACAGCAAGGCCGATGTGGAAGCGGCGAACGACCATGTCTGCGGCACCATGACCCTTGAGGGCGCGCCGCATCTGGACCCCAAGCACTACCACATCTTCGATTGCGCCAACCCCTGCGGCAAGAAGGGCAAGCGCTATCTGAGTGTGAACAGCCACATCTACATGATGGCTGCGGCGCAAAGCTTCATCTCGGGCGCGATCTCCAAGACGATCAACATGCCCAACGATGCAACGATCACCGATTGCCAGAAAGCCTATGAGTTGAGCTGGAAACTGGGGGTCAAGGCCAACGCGCTGTATCGTGACGGCTCGAAGCTCAGCCAGCCGTTGGCATCTGCGCTGGTCGAGGATGATGACGAGGCGCTGGAAATCCTCGAAACCGGTTCGGCGCAGGAAAAGGCCGCTGTCATCGCCGAGAAGATCGTCGAGAAGATCATCATCAAGGAAATCGCCCGTGGCCGTGAAAAGCTGCCCGAGCGGCGCAAGGGGTACACCCAGAAGGCCATCGTTGGCGGTCACAAGGTCTATCTGCGCACCGGTGAATATGCCGATGGTCAGCTGGGCGAGATCTTCATCGACATGCACAAGGAAGGTGCGGGCTTCCGCGCGATGATGAACAACTTCGCCATCGCCGTGTCCGTGGGTCTTCAGTATGGCGTGCCGCTGGAGGAGTTCGTGGATGCCTTCACCTTCACCAAGTTCGAACCGGCCGGTCTGGTGCAGGGCAATGACTCGATCAAGAATGCGACCTCGATCCTTGATTACATCTTCCGCGAACTTGCCGTGTCCTATCTGGACCGCACCGATCTGGCCCATGTGAAGCCGCAGGGCGCCAGCTTCGACGATCTGGGCCGGGGCGAGGAAGAGGGCGTATCCAACGTCTCGGAAATCTCGGAAAACGCAGCCTCGCGCAGCCTTGAGGTGCTCAAGCAGATCAGCTCGACCGGTTATCTGCGCAAGCGTCTCCCGCAGGAACTGGTGGTCTTTCAAGGTGGCCAGAACGGCATGAACGAGCTGATGCGGACCGGCACCGATCCTGTTTCGGCGCTGCAGACGCTCGTCCCCGAAGCCAGCTTCCGTGCCTCGGCCAGCGTGACCACGACCACGGCAATGGCCAGCGGCACCGTCACGATGGATGCCCGCACCAAAGCCAAGATGCAGGGCTATGAAGGCGAGGCCTGCGGCGATTGCGGCAACTACACGCTGGTGCGCAACGGCACCTGCATGAAGTGCAACACCTGCGGCGCGACAAGCGGGTGCAGCTAAGAGGATTGACGGGCGCTTTACGGCGCCCGTCGCTTATACGTTGTGGGATTTCCCGATGGAAACCTGCGATATCCGGGGCAGGTGCGCTTGCCCCGCGCGGATCGGGACGCAGGCGAGACGTACCGAGCGGTCAACAGATTGAGCCTGATCCGTGAAACTGGAGGGATGCGTGCATCCCTCCTTTTTCTTTTTGTATCAAGCGAATGTGCGGCAAAGCTCAGGTGACGTCGGAAGGGGTGGCCCGTGCCAGCATCCCGAACAGATCGCGCGGGTCGTCAGGGTCGGCCAGCAGATCAAGCGGCTTGAAGTAGGGCGTGCCGACTATACGGTCACGGATGTAGCGCAGGGCACTGAAATCCTCGATCGCAAAGCCAACGCTGTCGAAAAGCGTGATCTGGCGGGACTCTGTACGGCCTGCCGCCTTGCCCGTGATGACCTCCCAAAGCTCTGTCACAGGATGGTCCGGGGCGAGTTGCTGTATCTCGCCCTCGATCCGGGTCTGTTCGGGATATTCCACAAAGATCGAGGATCGACGCAGGATATCGGGATGCAGTTCCGTCTTGCCGGGGCAGTCCCCGCCGATCGCGTTGATATGCACGCCCGCGCCCACCATGTTGTCGGTCAGGATCGTGGCGTATTGCTTGTCGGCGGTACTGGTCGTGATGATCTGCGCGCCGAGGATCGCCTCTTCCGGGCTGGAGCATGCGGTGATCCGCAAACCCGAACCAGCCAGATTGCGCGCGGCCTTGGCCGTCGCGACGGGGTCGATGTCGTAAAGCCGGATATGGCTGATCCCGCAGATGGCCTGCATCGCGACGCACTGGAACTCTGACTGCGCGCCATTGCCGATCATCGCCATGGTCGTGGCACCCTTTGGGGCCAGATGCCGCGCGGCCATCGCCGAGGTGGCCGCCGTGCGGATCGCCGTCAGCAGGGTCATTTCCGACAACAGCACCGGATATCCATTGTCCACCCGCGCCAGCATTCCGAAAGCCGTGACGGTTTGCAGCCCGGACCGCATATTGCCGGGATGGCCGTTCACGTATTTGAACCCGTAAAGTTCCCCATCAGATGTGGGCATCAACTCGATTACCCCGACATCCGAATGGCTGGCCACGCGCGGCGTCTTGTCGAAATGCGGCCAGCGGCGGAAGTCATCCTCGATGCAATCCGCCAGTTCGCGCAGAACGCGGGGCAGGCCGATGTGATGTACCAGCCCCATCATGTGATCGACAGAGACGAAAGGCACCAGCGCCTTGGCAGAAGGGGTCAGCATGGAGTGAGTCCTGTGAGAGTGAGCGGTTGCGGAACAGGGAAAGGGTGATCAGCCATAGGCACGGGTTTGCCGGTCGAACACGCGCCGTCCCAGAGCCGAGGCGGCCAGATCGACCATCAGTTGCGCCGTGCGGCCCCGGTCATCGAGAAAGGGATTCAACTCGACCAGATCGAGCGAGGTCATGAGGCCGGTGTCATGCAGCATCTCCATCACCAGATGGGCCTCGCGCACGGTGGCCCCGCCGGGCACGGTGGTCACCACGCCGGGCGCGGCGGCAGGGTCGATGAAATCCACATCCAGCGAGACATGCAGTGCGCCACCGGCTGCGGCAACCCGGTCGAGAAAGACGCCCAAGGGGCGGGCGATCCCTGTCTCGTCGATCTCGCGCATGTCGTGGCGGTAGATGTCACTATCCTCAAGCGCCACGCGCTCTGCTGGATCGACCGAGCGCAACCCGATGATGCAGATATTTTCCTGCGGGATCGGGGCGGACAGGGCAGGGAAGCCGTCGAACCCGTCGCGCCCCGTCACATAGGCCAGGGGCGTGCCGTGCAGATGGCCCGAACTGCTGCTTTGCGGCGTGTGATAGTCGCTATGCGCATCAAGCCAGAGCACGAATTGCGGCCGTCCTTGCGCCGCCGCATGGGTTGCCACACCTGCCACACTTCCCAGCGACAGGCTATGATCGCCGCCCATGAAGATGGGCAAGCCGCGCGCCATGGCGGCCTCGGCGGCCTGGGCGATGCTGCGGGTCCAGCCGATCGTTTCCGCCAGCGCATGCAGATGCGCCAGCGCGTCCTTGGGCGCCGTGACAGAGGCGGGCGCGAGGTTGCCCATATCCGTCACACGGTGTCCCAGATCGGTCATCGCTTCGGCCAGTCCGGCGGTGCGATAGGCGTCCGGGCCCATCAGGCAACCACGGCTGCGCTTGCCACTGTCCACGGGGCAGCCGATTAGGATGATGTCTTGCGGGGTCATGGAGGCCTCCTTGGCGGTGGATGATCCTTGTATCCTGCCATTGGGGGATGGATTGAAGCCAGCAGATTGGTCAATATGGGCCATGATCTGCCAAAACGGATGCGGGATGCGACAAAATGGATGAAACCGACCTTGCCTTGATCGGCGCCCTGCGTCATGACGCGCGCGCCTCTCTCTCGGCCTTGTCCGATCAGTTGGGGGTGTCGCGCACCACGGTGCGGACGCGGATCGAACGGTTGCAACGGCAGGGCGATATCGTGGGCTTTTCTGTCGTGCTCAAGGCCGATGTGGCCCAAGACCCTGTGCGCGGGCTGATGATGATCGCGGTCGAGGGGCGTGGGGCGGATCGCATCCTGCGCCAGTTGACCAGCCTGCCCGAGGTGCGGACGGTACACAGCACCAATGGACGCTGGGACATGATCGTCGAGATCGGCACCGCAACGCTTGAGGATCTGGACCGCGCTCTGGCCACCATCCGACGCTTTGACGGTGTGGTCAGTTCCGAGACGAACCTGCTGCTGTCCACGCGCAAATCGGGGCGCTAGGATAACCGCCTGAATCCTCGTCAATCACACAGGCTGGCGGCACTTTCGCCGTCGGCCATGTCCATCTGGACCCGTAGCCGCCGCCGTGCCCGTGCCAGACGCGACATCACTGTGCCCGGTGGCAGGCCTGTCAGTCGCGCCAGTTCCGCCGGGCTGTCATGTCCGGCACGTACCATGCGCATCAACTCGGCCTGATCCTGCGGCAACCCGGCAATGGCACGGTCCAGATCCGCACAGGCCAGCCGGGCAAGGGCGTCGGGCGCGATGACTGCACAGCTTTCGGTCAATTCGGATGTCGATGCTGGCTGCCCCCGCGCGCGCCGCGCCGCGTTGCGCAGCACTGCCAATGCATAGGGGCGCAATGCCTCGATCCCGGGGCCGTCCTGCAAACGCTGATGCAGGCTGAGAACCGTATCCTGCACCAGATCACGCGCCGCATCGGCATCCGGCGCCATATGACGCGCGACGCGGGTCAACAGCGGCAGCAGCGCCAGCAGATCCTGATCCGGTTGAAGACGGGGTGACTTGGACATGGGGCATTTCCTTCGCCGGTGATGTCCCAGATGATTGCGCAGCCTTCACGCCGGGTTCCAGATACGGCTTTCCGCCGACATGGCAGGACGGGGCTTTTTGGGCAGGGGCGCGCCGGTTTGCGGAGTCGCGATCGGCGGTCCTTGGCGCAAATTCCGGTTTCTGGCCATTGTTGCGATTTTCTCCGGATGCGAGGGGACGCGATGTCCCGATTGCCGCTCTTGAAGGGGGAAGGCAGCCAAACCAGGCGCTTTCATCACACTCTGACAAGGAGAAACACGATGAAAAAGACATTGATGACCCTGACCGCCCTGATGAGCCTCAGCCTGCCGCTGGCAGCGATGGAATCCACCGATACGGATGCTGACGGACAGGTGACACTCGAGGAGTTGCAGGCGGTCCATGCTGACATCACAGCCGAGGATTTCGCAGCCCTTGATATCAATGGCGACGGGGCACTGGATGCCGATGAATATGCGGCTGGCGTCGATGGTGGAATGATCCCTGCCGAGGGCTGAATGCTCCCATAGCCCGGGAATGGGTGCCGTGCCACGAGGTGCGGCACCCCTTGCCTATTGGTCAGGTTGGCGTGTTCAGCGCGCCGCGCGCCATGCCATCAGCCAAAGGCCCACCAAGCCCAAGGAGACGAGCGTATTCCAGCTTGCCATGGACAGGCCAAACATCTCCCACGGCACCTCGTCGCAGCGCACCAATGGGGCGGCCATGATCTGCGCGAAAAGGTCCTGCGCGGATTGATCCGCAACGCCGGCACCGCTGCAGGACGCGGGACCCTCCCACCATTTGCGCTCGACGCCGGTGTGATAGAGCCCGATCCCGGCCGTGGCCAGAGCCGCCAACGCCCCCAGACCGGCCAGCACCCGCGCGGGCAGGATGGCCAATGCGGCCAAAGCGCCGATTCCGATCGCCGCCACATGCGGCCAGCGCTGCCAGATGCACAGCTTGCAGGGGGCCATGCCCCCGATGTGCTGGAACGCCAGGGCCCCGATCATCAGGGCCGCCGATCCGGCTCCGGCAAGGATCATCCAGTGGCGGGCGGTCAATCTCACAGGAAACGCACTCCATAGAATCCGGCAACAAGCATGATGACGAACAATGTGAACAGCAAGCCCAGACGCTTCTCGATGAAATCACGAATAGGTGCGCCGAACTTCCACAGAAGCGCCGCCACGATGAAGAACCGCAGGCCGCGTGCGATGATGGACGTGACGATGAACAGACCCAGCGGCAGCCCCGTCCAGCCGGACATGATGGTGATGACCTTGTAGGGGAAGGGCGTCACACCCGCGATCAGCACGGGCCAGAAGCCCAGATCATTGAACCGCGTGTTGAAGGCCGCCATCGCATCATCCTTGCCAAGTGCCTGAAGGATCGGTTGGCCCAGCGTGTCATAGAAGAAGGCGCCGATCACATAGCCCAGCATCCCCCCAAGCACCGAGGCCACAAGTGCCACCCCGGCAATCAGCCACGCCCGGTTTGGCCGGGCCAGGATCATTGGGATCATCAGCACGTCAGGCGGGATCGGAAAGACAGAAGATTCGATGAAGGCGACAAAGGCCAGCACCCAAAGCGCACGCGGATGTTCCGCCTGTCGCAGCGTCCAGTCATAAAGGGATCGTATCATGCCCGCCGCCTTTGCCTGCTCTGCCTGAAGACGGTGTTTAGCGAGAGGGTCATAGCGCGGAAAGCGAAAACTCGGGCAAACTGGCCTTGGACCTCGGTTTTCGACTGGACGCAGCGCGGTCTGGGCGGTAGATCATTCGCGGCGAAGCAGCCTGTGCGGGTGTGGCGGAATGGTAGACGCGAGGGTCTCAAACACCCTTACCTCACGGTGTGTCGGTTCGAGTCCGACCACCCGCACCAAATTCTCCTCGGAAAGCGAATAACCTGTCGGATGCTGTCAAACGGCATCTCGGCATAGGTGCGATTCGGATAGTGCCGCCGAGCCAAGCAACTGCGGCGTGGCGTTAATCATCTTTCTTGAACGAGATTGACGCCTTTGCATGAACAACGCAGGCAGATGCGAAGGTCGCGAAACGGCCATCTTTGATTGCGCAGCTTCGCGACCCGATTGTCTCATATTTCGAAACGTCTGCTGCCCGCCTTTTGCAGCCATTGTCGAATTTTACCAACAAAAGCAGATGATATCGCCTGTTCCGCCCGACGTTCTAGGCTGGCATTGTCGAAAAAAGAAAAACAGTTCGCAGTTCTTCCTTTGCCGTCGTTGCCCGAATGTGGCAGCAATCTGGCGTTTTCGCGGAGAACGCATGTTCCCGCAGCGCCCCGCCTGCGCTATCCAGATGGCATACCTGCTGAGGGTATCAATGTGTTGGCCACGCCAGTGGTCCTTGTACTGAGTGTGTCCGTTTGGGGCGCAAAGGTAATCCGCAGAACCGGTCTGTTTGCCGGGCTTGACCACCTTGATGGCTGTGTCCCGCCCTTGTCTTTCGACTGTGGTCGCGCTGTTCCAGATGTGCATCCCTTGACGCGACAATGGTGTTGGTCAAGCGCGCCGCCTTTCGGCGCGGGCGACTGATGTGAAGCCCATGGACGAAATCAAGTCCGGCCAGTGCAGTGGAGCGCGTGATGATGAACAGTGACAGGTCTCGCAGGCGGGGAATCGGAGATGCGGACGTCACCTCGGCGGCGACCTGCTTCACGCCCGGGATCGCGATTGCGACGCCGCGCGGCGAACGCCTGATCGAAGAACTGCGCGTCGGCGACAGGGTCATCACCCGCGACAACGGTATCCAGACCATTCGCTGGGTCGGCAACAGAACCCTGACCGCTGCCGATCTGCACCGCGCGCCGCATCTGCGCCCGATCCTGATCCGGCAGGGCGCCTTGGGGGACCGGCTGCCCGAGCGTGACATGCAGGTCAGTCCCAATCACCGGCTTCTGGTCAATCGCGCGAAATCCGCGCTTCATTTCGACGCGCCCGAGGGATTGGTCGCGGCGAAACATCTGATCGGCGTCTCCGGCGTGTCCGAGGCCCCTTTGACCGGCATCACCTATATCCATCTCATCTTCGATCGGCATGAAGTGGTTTTGTCCAACGGATGCTGGACGGAAAGCTTTCAGCCTGCGGATCACAGGCTGAAAGGTATTGGAAATGCCCAGCGCGCCGAACTTTTCGAACTGTTCCCGGAACTGCAATCGCGGCAGCGAAAGAGGAGCGAGCCTTACGCCCCTATCGGACAAACGGTACAGGAAAGCTTCCCTTTGACGCGGTAAGACAAAAGTTGCAGCTGTCGCAACCGCCGCAAGGCGGTGTCGGCATGACGGAGAAGGGACAGGGGGCTGGTCCTTCTCCGAACAATACAGGCCCGAAGTCGATCAGTCTTCGGGCCTGTCGGTCTGGCACCGTTGCGCCCGCCATTGGGCCCAGGCCTCGGGTGTGTCCAGATCTGTCGTGGCATGCCGGTCGGGCAGGGCGATAGTAACCATCTGCGCGGCATGGGCCCGCAACAGGTCCCGCGCGCCCGTGTCGCCCCGGCATCGCAGCAGGTCAGGGAAAAGCGCAGCGGGAAAAATGACCGGATGTCCCTGCTGGCCGACGCAATCTACCGCGCGCAGGATCGCATCAGGGGTATCATGCCAAGCGATCATCATCCGGCCCAGATCATCCGTGGTCAGATCAGGCAGATCGGCGGGCAGGATCATGACCGCGCTGACCCCCTCTGGCAAGGCCGCGACGCCAGCCCGGATCGACGCGCCCATGCCCTCTGACGGATCGGTGACAATCACCGGCGTGACATCCAGCCCCTCCAGACAGGTGCGGCGCGGATGATCAGGGCCGGGCAGGGTGCACAGAACCGGCCCTGTGGCGGCGGCGACAGCCCGCTCCAGCACCACCCGCAACAAGGGCTTGCCCGCGACCTGCTCCAGAAGCTTGTCCCCCCCCCGCATCCGCGAGGAGGAACCACCAGCCAGGATCAGGACGGCGCAATCAGTCACAGTCTCAGCCCCTCATCCTCGCCCCATCCGCATCGAACAGCGGTGTGGTGATCAGGCGGGCAGGGCGCATCTGGCCCATGATCTCGATCTCGACTTCCAGCCCCGCAAATGCGCGGTCCGATGGCACGAAACCCAAGGCGATGGACTTGCCCGCATGATGCGCATATCCGCCCGAGGTGCAGAACCCCTGCACCTTGCCATCCAGCCAGATCGGCTCATAGGCCACCACATCGGCATCCAGCGCATCGACCTCAAAGGCACAAAGCTTGCGCTTCGCGCCCAGTTCCCGCTCACGTTCGGCCGCCTTGCGCCCGATGAAATCGACGTTTTTCTTGAACGAGATGAAACGGTCCAGCCCGGTTTCCGCTGCGGTGTAATCGGGCGAAAACTCATTGAGCCAACTGCCGAAGAACTTGTCCAGCCGCAAGCTCATCATCGCGCGCATGCCGAAAGGCTTCATGCCATGTTTCTGCCCTTCCTCCCACAGCACGGCCCAAAGTGCGCGCTGAACCATCGGATCGCAGTAGATCTCATAGCCCAGATCACCGGTATAGCTGACGCGCTGCACGGTGCAATCGGCCATGCCGACGGTCATGTGCCGCACATCCATGAAGGCCATGTCGCTGATATCCATGCGCGTGCAGGCGGCCAACACCTCGCGCGCCTTGGGGCCAGCGATCTGGAAGCCGGTCAGACGGTCGCTGATATTCTCGACCGTCACGCCCTCATCCGCGTTTTGTGCGAACCAGCGCGTGTGATAGGCCTGCGCGCCATAACTGGCGGTCAGTTGGAACCGATCCTCGGCAAGACAGGACACCGTGAAATCCCCGATCAGCCGTCCCTTGGGCGACAGCATCGGCGTCAGGCTCAGCCGTTCCGGCTGGGGAATACGCCCCGCCATGATCCGGTCCAGCCATGCGCGTGCACCCGCGCCCGTCACCAGATACTTGCCGAAATTCTGCACCTCGTTGATGCCCACGCCCTCACGCACGGCCTTGACCTCGCGCGCAGTGGCGTCGAACGCGTTGGAGCGGCGGAAACTGGGTGTCTCGAACCGTGGCTCGTCGCCCTGGACGAAGTAGTTCACCACCTCAAGCCCGTATTGCGCGCCCCAGACCGCACCCATCTTGTCGAAGATGTCATACATCGGCGTGGTGCGGAACGGCCGCGCCGCCGGCAATTCCTCGTTCGGATAGCTGATCGAGAAGCGTTTCTGGTAATTCTCGATCACCTTGGGGCGGGTGAAGCCCGGCGTGGTCCAATTGCCGAAGCGCGCGCAATCCATGGCGAAGGTGTCGCGCTCTGTCTCTCCTTCGATCATCCATTGCGCCAGCATCAAGCCCACGCCACCACCTTGCGAGAACCCTGCCATCACGGCGCAGGCTGACCAGTAATTGCGCATCCCCGGCACGGGGCCGACCAGCGGATTGCCATCCGGCGCAAAGGTAAAGGGTCCGTGGATCACGGTCTTGACGCCCGCGCGTTCCAGAATGGGAAAGCGGCGATAGGCAAAGGCGATGCTGTCCTCGATCTTGTCGAGGTTGTCGGGCAGCAGTTCGTGCCCGAACGTCCACGGCGTGCCATCGACAGCCCAGGGGCGGCAGGGCTGCTCATAGAAGCCGATACACAGCCCGCGTCCTTCCTGCCGCAGATAGCTTTCGCCTGCGGGGTCCATCACATGCGGATGCTCGGTATCGCGCTCATAGATCTCGGGCAGGTCATCGGTGACGATATATTGATGCTCCATCGGGTGCAGCGGGAAATAGACGCCCGCCATCGCCCCCACTTCGCGCGCCCAAAGCCCGCCTGCGTTCACCACGTGCTCGGCATGCACCGTGCCTTTTTCGGTGACAACATCCCATGTGCCATCGCTGCGCTGCGTGGTGGCGATAACCTTGCAATGCGTCTCGATCGTGGCGCCGCCCATCTTGGCGGCGCGCGCATAGGCATGGGTTGTGCCCGACGGGTCCAGATGCCCGTCCAAAGGATCGTAAAGCCCGCCCACGATCCCGTCCAGATTGGTGATCGGCGCGATTTTTGCAATCTCTTCCGGACTGACGATCTCGGTTTCCAGCCCCATGTAGCGGTGCTTGGCCCGTTCCGCGACCAGCATGTCGAAACGTTCGCGGTTATCGGCCAGCGTGATCCCGCCCACGTGATGCAAGCCGCAGGACATGCCGGTGATCGCCTCAAGCTCTTTATAGAGACGGATCGTATAGCCCTGAAGCGCGGCCATGTTGGTGTCGCCGTTCAGGGTATGAAACCCGCCCGCCGCGTGCCATGTGCTGCCGCTCGTCAGTTCCGAGCGTTCGATCAGCATCACGTCGGACCAGCCCAGCTTGGTCAGGTGATACAGCACCGAACAGCCGACAACGCCGCCGCCGATCACGGCTACTCTGGTAGTGGTCTTCATGAAAGCATCCCTCGCTGGTATTCCGCCAGAGTTTGCCGGGATGGTCAAAAGGGCAAGCAGGATCACGACATTCTTTGTCGCAAAACCTACGTCACCTGCGGCGGCATCACAAAGGGCGGATCTTCAGCTTGGTGATGCGGTTCGCCTTGCGCCCGGTGACCTCGAAACGGAAGCCATGGAAACTGAACACCTGACCCACGCTCGGGATCATCTGCGCCTCATAGATCACCAGACCGGCCACTGTATTGGCTTCGTCATCGGGCAGGTTCCAGTCCATCGCCCGGTTCAGGTCGCGGATCGTCATCGCACCGTCCACGGTGAAATGACCGTCCTTCAGGCGCTGCACGGCATGTTCGGCGGCGGTGTCGAACTCGTCGGTGATCTCGCCCACGATCTCCTCAAGGATATCCTCCAGCGTGATCAACCCTTCCAGGCTGCCATATTCATCTACCACCAGCGCGAAATGCGTGCGCCGCCGCAGGAACTGGCGCATCTGATCGTCCAGCGTGGTGGTGTCGGGAATGAAATAGGGCGGTCGCACCACGTCAAGGATCTTGAAATCCTTGAGGCCGGTAGGCGAGGGCGAGGGGCCGAACATCATCTTGTGCATCGCGCGCAGCAGATCCTTGGCATGGACCACACCGACGATGTTGTCGTGATCGCCCTGATAGACCGGCAGACGCGTATGCGGACTGTCCAGCAACTGGCGCAGCAGGTCCTCGGGATCGGTCTCGGCATCCAGCATCTGGATCTGACTGCGGTGAAGCATGATCTCCTCGACCGTGCGCTCGCCCAGATCCAGCGCGCCAAGGATCCGGTCACGATCCTCTTTCTGGACCACGCCTTCGGATTGGCCCAGCGTCAACGCTCCCGCGATTTCGTCGCGCACGGCAAGGATATGGCTGTCCGGATCGGTCTTGACGCCGAACAGACGCAACACGCCCCGCACCAGCAGGCGCACGGCACTGACGACCGGCGCGAAAACCTTGACCACGATCTGGATCGGACCCGAGACCATGGCCGCGGCGCTTTCCGCATTGGTGATCGCATAGGTCTTGGGCAGCACCTCGGCAAAGATCAGGACCGTGGCGGTCATGACCAGCGTGGCCACCGCCACGCCGCTTTCGCCAAACAGGCGCGTCAGCAGCGCGGTGGCCAGCGATGTCGCAAGGATATTGACCAGATTGTTGCCCAGCAGGACCGAACCGATAAGCCGTTCGTTATCCTCGGTGATCTTGAGCGCCCGTTCCGCCCCTTTGGATCCCTTGTCCGCCTGGGCGCGCAACTTCCCCCGCGATGCGGCGGTCAGTGCCGTCTCACTCCCCGAAAAGAAGGCGGACATTACCAGAAGCAGACCGATCCCACCGGCCGTCACCCAAAACGCCGCATCCAAAACCGAGGTATCCATTCGCAAACGTCCTTCAAAAACTCATCGCGTTATGCGGGGACAGGGGCTGTCAATCAAGAGGCTCGCTGCCGAAACCGCGCGTTCAGTCCCGCGCCAGTGGGTGATGGTCCATCACCAGAGCGGTCAATCGCTCGTCCAGCACATGGGTGTAGATTTCGGTGGTCGCCACATCGGCATGGCCCAGAAGTGTCTGGATCGCGCGCAGGTCGGCGCCATTGGCCAGAAGATGGGTGGCAAAGGCATGGCGCAGCGTATGCGGTGTCACCTTGGCCGGTGAAATGCCCGCCTGAACGGCGATGTCCTTGATCAGCAGATAGAACCGGTGCCGCGTCAGATGGCCCAGTCGCCCGCTTGATGGAAACAGGAACTTCGACGCAGGCTTGCCCTTGGCGCGCAACGCGTCCTGCCCGCTGTCGCGCAGGTCCAACCAAAGGCTCATCGCGGCGCGTGCGGGCGGCGACAACGGCACCATGCGCTCTTTGCCGCCCTTGCCCATGATCAACAGCATGCGAGGATCGCCCCGCGCCGCCGTCACCGGCAACGAGACCAATTCGCTGACCCTCATGCCGGTGGCATAAAGCAATTCCATCAGACAGGTATTGCGGACCCGATCCTCCCGGTTGCGGCCTAATGCGCGGGCGGCCTGCAACAGGCGGTCAACCTCGTCGACGCTCAGAACCTTGGGCAACCGCTGATCCCGCCCCGGTCCGCTGATCTGGATCGCCGGATTGTCCGTCCGCCAGCCTTCCTCGAAAGCAAAGCGGTAAAGCTGCTTTATCGCCGACAGACGCCGCGCGCGGGTGGATTTCGCCAGCCCTTGCGCATCGCAATGGATCAGATAGGCCTCGACATCGTCGCGCGTGGCGCGGGGGAAATCGCGTCGCCCGTCCAGCCAGTCGGCAAAATCCTTGAGATCGCGGCCATAGGCCAGCAACGTATTGGTTGCCGCCCCCAATTCTGCCGCCTGTGCCTCCAGAAAGGCCGATATCCAGCGCGCGCTTTCGGTCATCCTGATACCCTCATCCCCTGTGGTCCATCAGGATCAGTTGCAACGCCGCACGGCGCGCCGTGTCCTCCAGCCCCACAGCGCGCAGGGTCGCAATTCCGTCGGCCAGCCCGCCGGTATCGCCTTGTGCGGCCCGCTGGATCATCTGGATCGTCCGCAGGATCGCCTCGCCCAGACGCCGCTCGGATAACAGGGCAGCCATTTCCGCCGGAGCACCGCCAGCGGTGAACCCCTGCAAGATCGCGGCCTGCACCGGATCCGCGGCGGCCATCCGGTCGACCTGACCCTGTGCCAGCGCCGTGACAAAAGCCATGTCGGGATGGGCATCCCCTTCCGCCTGTGCCGCAGCTTCGTAATCCGGGCCCAAGAGCGCAATTCCATAGGCCAGATCCCCGGCCTGTCCGTTCAACGCAAGGCGCAGCAGTGCGGGACTGTAAAGACTGGCAAAGGCCACTCCCAGATCGGCGGTCTGCATGGCGGACCAGACGCGTGGCAGGCTTGCCGCAACCGCCTCGGGATCGCCCGATCGGATCGCTTCGTCAAACCGCTGCACGGCGGCGACCCGGTCCCAAACCCCGCCCGACGCGGCAGGCTTGCGTTCGGAATAGATGCCCAGCAGGCGATTGGCCGCCAAAGCCCCGGAACTGGCCAGACGCTCTGCCGCCTCGATCTGGGCGCGCCATCCGGCGGTATCGCGCAGATCGGCCACGGCGAAGGCGCGCGGCAGCGGCGCTGTGGGCAAGGGCTCTCCCAGCGCCTCATACAGGCGGAATACAAGTGGACTGGGCCGCACAGGTGCGCGGGGCAGTGGCAAGTCCTCGAACAATTCGGGATCCATGAACCGTGCCAGCAGATCGCCTTCCGTTTCCGGCATGGCCTCCAGCGCGCGGGCCGTGTCCAGCGTCAGCATCGCATCCGCCCAGTTTCCCCGGCGCGCCGTGCAGAACACCTGCGCGCCATAGGATGGCGACAGATGCGGCGCGCGCATCAGGGCGGCACAGGCCGTATCCTCGGCCCCCGTCAGAAGCGTCGCATCGAACCATCGCCCGAATAGCGCCGGTGTCTCGGGACCCGCCCGTTCCAGCAGCGCCTGCGCCGGTTCCACCGCGCCCAAGCGCATCAGCGCGTCGATCCGCGCCTGCAACAAGCGACTGTCACGTCCCGCGTCCAGCGGCGCATCCGCCTCGGCCAGCAACAGCGTATAGAGCAAGGCCTGCATCGCGGGCAAACCCATCCGCGCGGGCTGGTCGATCAGAGTCACCAGATCCAGCGTGCGGCTGCCCTGCCACAGGCTCAGCGGCAACCCTGTGACCGAGGCGGGCAGCAGCCCGACGGCATCCAGCCCGGCACTGTCCAGCGGCGTCACGGTCACATCCGGCGTGACCACCGTATTGCTGACCGGCGGCTCTGCCAGCGGCAAGGGGCCGGCCAGCGGCGCGCCGGGGGTCAGCAGGCGGGGATCGGGCGGCAATCTGTCATCGCTCAGCCAGTCAATGGCGGAGAGGGGCTGTGCCACGGGCTGCGTGATGATCTCCTGTTGCGCGGCGGGGGTCTGTGCGACATCCCCCTGTCCGAGGGAGAGGGCGGGCCAAAGCACGGCGGACAAGAACGCGCTCAGCGCGGCGGGGGACCAGACACCGATTGGTGCCGCTCTATTCGGCATCCAGCGTGACCTTTTGGCGGATCTCCTGCTGGGGGCGGGAAAAATCCTCGCCCAGATGGGGGCCGACATAGGCATAGACGACAATACCAAAAGCTCCCAAAATAACGAGATAGAACAAATATTTCAGAATGCGTCCCATGATGTCCTGCCTGTCCGCCTGCCTGCGCGGTCCTGTTTTGACCAAGTTATAACTGGCATTTTGCGCAATATCACGTCATTCAATCGTGATTAGGTGAAAAACGGCACAACTTGGCCGAAACAGGCGTGTGATGGGCGGCAAACTGAAGAAGACCGTGGTCCTTGTGGGGATGATGGGGGCAGGAAAAACGGCTGTGGGCAAGGCTTTGGCAACCCGTCTGAAAGTGCCGTTCCTCGATTCGGACGCCGAAATCGAACGCGCCGCGGCCCGCACCATCCCCGAGATATTCGCCCGCGACGGCGAGCCATTCTTCCGCCTCAAGGAATCCCAGGTGATCGAACGCCTGCTGGACAGTCGCTGCGGGATTCTCTCGACGGGTGGCGGGGCCTATATGGCCGAACGCAACCGCGAGGCCATTTCGTCGCGTGGCGTGGCGGTCTGGCTGGATGCGGATCTTCCGCTTTTGTGGCAACGCGTGCGGCACAAGGACAGCCGTCCACTCTTGCGCACGCCCGATCCTCTGGGCACCCTGCGCGGACTGTACGAGGCGCGGGTGCCCGTCTATGCGCTGGCCGACCTGCGGGTCAAGGTTTTGCCGCGCTACTCGATCGAAGAGACAGCCGAGCAGGTGATCCAGGCGCTGCTGACGCGTCCCGATGTTCTGGAAGGTGAATGATGTCCGAAATCGTCCATGTGCCGCTGGGAGACCGCGCCTATGATGTGCATATCGGCCCCGATCTGCTGACGCAGTCGGGCAGGCTGATCGCCCCTTTGCTGCGCCGCCCCCGCGTGGCCGTCATCACTGACGACAATGTGGCCGCGCTGCATCTCGAAACCCTGCGCGCCGGCCTCGCCGCCTCTGGTATCGCGATGGTCGCGTTGAGCCTGCCTCCGGGCGAGGGCACGAAAAGCTGGCCGCATCTGACCCGATGCGTCGAGTGGCTGCTGGAACAGAAGATCGAGCGCAAGGATCTGGTCATCGCTTTCGGCGGTGGTGTGATCGGGGATCTGGTGGGCTTTGCGGCGGCCATCCTGCGCCGTGGTGTGCGGTTCGTGCAATTGCCCACCAGCCTTCTGGCACAGGTCGACAGTTCCGTCGGGGGCAAGACCGGAATCAACTCGACCCATGGCAAGAACCTGATCGGCGCTTTCCACCAACCCAGCCTCGTGCTGGCGGATACCGCCGTTTTGGGAACGCTCACGGAACGTGATTTTCTGGCGGGCTACGGCGAAGTAGTGAAATACGGGCTCTTGGGAGATTATGAATTTTTCCAATGGCTTGAAGAAAACGCCTCACGCGCTGCGACAGGTGACATGCAGGCGCGGATCCATGCCGTGACCCGGTCGGTCCAGATGAAGGCCGAGATCGTCGCCAGGGATGAAACCGAAGAGGGCGACCGCGCCCTTCTGAACCTTGGCCACACCTTCTGCCATGCGCTCGAAGCTGCCACCGGCTATTCCGACAGGTTGCTGCACGGCGAAGGAGTCGCCATCGGCTGCGCGCTGGCCTTTGACCTGTCGGCCCGCCTCGGCCTGTGCCCACAGGAAGATCCCAGCCGTCTGCGCGCCCATCTGCGTGACATGAAGATGAAGGCCGATCTCTCTGACATAGAAGGAGATTTGCCGGATGCGGACGCGCTGATCGCGCTCATGGCGCAGGACAAGAAGGTCTCGGATGGCAAGCTGACCTTCATCCTTGCGCGCGGGATCGGGCAGGCCTTCATTACCCGCGACGTGCCGCGCGAGGTGCTCCACAAACTGCTGAGCGACGCTCTGGCCAGCCGCCGCTGAGCCGCTTCTTCTTGCGGCAAATATCCTCGGGGGGTGTCCCGCAGGGACAAAGGGGGGCAGACAGCCCCCCTCGCCACGCTTCAGCCCACGATCCGCACCAAGGCATGGCGCTTTTTCCCTGCGCTCAGCTTGATCGTGCCAGCCAGACGGTCTGCATCCAGCAACAGGCCCGCATCGGTCACATCGGCATCGTCCAGCTTGGCGCCACCCTCGGCGATCAGGCGTTTCGCCTCTTTGCCTGATGCCGCCAAACCGCTGCGTACAATCAGTTGCACGATGGAAATCCCGTCGCCCACTTCCGCCGCCGTCACCTCGAGCGTGGGCAGGTCATCGCCCATACCGCCCTTTTCAAAGACCTCACGCGCCGTGGCCTCGGCTGCTGCGGCCGCTTCGGCACCGTGCAGCAGGCTGGTCACCTCATTGGCAAGGATGATCTTGGCGGCATTGATCTCTGCCCCCTGCAGCGCGCCCAACCGCTCGCATTCCGCGACCGGCAGATCGGTATAAAGCTTCAGAAAGCGACCCGTGTCCGCATCGGTCGTATTCCGCCAGAACTGCCAGAAGTTATAGGGCGAGAGCATATCCGCATTCAGCCAGATCGCGCCCCCCGCCGATTTGCCCATCTTGCGCCCGTCGCTGGTGGTGAGCAACGGGGTGGTCAGGCCAAACACCTGTGTGTCAATCACCCGCCGTGTCAGGTCAATGCCGTTGACGATATTGCCCCATTGATCCGATCCGCCCATCTGCAAGCGCACGCCGTAACGGCGGTTCAGCTCCATGAAATCATAGGCTTGCAGGATCATGTAGTTGAATTCAAGGAACGACAGCGACTTGTCCGGATCGTTCAGCCGCGACTTCACGCTGTCAAAGCTCAGCATCCGGTTGATCGAGAAATGTCGCCCGATGTCGCGCAGGAACTCAAGGTAATTCAACCCGTCCAGCCATTCGGCATTGTTCAGCATGATCGCGTCGGTGACGCCCTCGCCATAGGCAAGATAGCGCCCGAACACCTGTCCCATGCCTGCGATATTGTCGTCGATCTGTGCCGCGCTCAGCATCGGTCGTTCGTCCGAACGGAAGCTGGGATCACCCACCTTGGTCGTGCCGCCGCCCATCAGGGTCACGGGTTTGTGCCCCGTCTTCTGCAACCAGCGCAGCAGCATGATGTTCAGCAGATGCCCTACATGCAGCGATTTCGCCGTGGCGTCATAACCGATATAGGCCGGAACCACCCCCGCGATCAGCGCATCGTCCAGACCCTGAAGGTCGGTGCAATCGGCCAGAAATCCACGCTCCATGATGATGCGCAGGAATTCCGATTTCGGGCGGTAGGTCATCTCTCTTGTCCCTTGGTGGTTTGCGCGGCATGTATAGAGTGCAAAGCGGGGCATGCAAACCGCAATTCGGGGGCCGGGACAGGCCAGCAGAGCAGGGGTTTGAGGGGATGAAAGAGGCAAGGGTGATCCGCGCTCTGGGCGCGATGTCGGGCACCTCGCTGGACGGGGTCGATGCCGCCGTTGTGGAAACGGATGGTATCGCGATCCGCGCCTTCGGCCCTACCGCCTATCGCGCCTATACGGATGCCGAGCAGGACGTGCTGCGCGCCGCCCTTGGCAAATGGCCCGGCGATCCGGGCTTGGAGGAGGCGCAGACACTGGTCGAAGATGCGCATCACGCGGTCTTGTCGCAATTCGACGATGTCGAACTGGTGGGTTTTCATGGCCAGACTCTGGCCCATGATCCGGGGGGACGTGGCACGCATCAACTGGGCGATGGTGCAGCCCTGGCGGAACGGCTGGGCAGGCCCGTGGTCTGGGATTTCCGCTCGGCCGATGTGCGACTTGGCGGGCAGGGCGCGCCGCTGGCGCCATTCTTCCACTTTGCCTGCGCCAAATGGATCGGAGCCACCGAACCGCTGGCCTTTCTGAACCTTGGCGGCGTGGGCAATCTGACATGGATCGACCCGTCGCGTGCAAAGCCCGAGGAAGAGGGCGCGTTGCTGGCTTTCGACACCGGGCCTGCTAATGCGCCGATCAACGACCTTGTGCACAGGCGGCTTGGCCTGTCCTATGACAAGGGGGGGCAGTTGGCGGCCAAAGGCACGGTCGCCGATGGCGCGCTGGAGCTGTTTCTGGACGAGCCCTATTTCCTCAAGATGCCGCCCAAGTCGCTGGACCGAGACGCCTTTGCCGACATGCTGGACCTGGTGCGCGAACTGGACGATGCCGATGCGGCCGCCACGATGACCGCCATGGCCGCCGCCGCCGTGATGCGCGGGATGGAACATTGCCCTGCACCGCCCCAGCGCCTGCTTGTCACAGGTGGCGGACGGCACAACCCTGTCATGATGCAGATGCTGCGCGCAGGTCTGGACTGTTCCGTGGATCCGGTCGAATCCGTCGGACTGGACGGTGACATGCTCGAGGCGCAGGCCTTCGCCTATCTGGCCGTGCGCGTCGCACGCGGTCTGCCCACCTCCGGCCCTGCGACGACTGGTGTGCGCGCGGCGGTCGGTGGTGGCATCCTCAGCGGCGTACTTCAGGGCATACGTTAGCGCTAACATTTTTTTGCCGCTTGCGGTTTGCGGCCATTGTGCCCGTGCCCAAGCGTGATAAAGTCCCGCGCGACACGCAACGGGCGCAACCTCCTGCGAACCGCGCGCAACCTGTTGAACCACAAGGGCTGTTCTGATGGCATCACGGGTCATTCCGGTCGATCCTTTCGATCTGGTCATCTTCGGCGGCACCGGCGATCTGGCGCGGCGCAAGATCCTGCCGGCGCTGTTCCGGCGCTATTGCGCGGGGCAGATGCAACCGGGCACCCGGCTGATCGGGGCCGCGCGCGCCGACATGTCGGACGCGGCCTATCGTGACTTCGTGGCCGCCGCCCTTGATGAGTTCGACACTCCCCATACCCATAGCCCTGCGCAACGCAGCGCCTTTCTCGACGATCTGCATTACGTCACACTGGACGCGATGGGCGATGAAGGCTGGGACCGTCTCGCCGGCCTGATGTCGCGCGACCGGATCAAGGCCTATTACTTTTCTGTCGGACCGGCGCTTTTCGGCCCCTTGGCAGAGCGTCTGCACCGTCACGGCATGGCGGATGCGGGGGCAAGGATCGTGGTTGAAAAACCCTTTGGCCGCGATCTTGAAACGGCTCGCGATCTGAACCGTACGCTGGCGCAGCATTTCGACGAAACACAGATCTACCGGATCGACCATTATCTGGGCAAGGAAACCGTCCAGAACCTGATGGCGATCCGCTTCGGCAACATGCTGTTCGAACCGTTGTGGAACAGCCAGTATGTCGATCATATTCAGATCACCGTGGCGGAGACCGTGGGCGTCGGCGGGCGTGGCGATTACTACGATCGCGCGGGGGCCATGCGCGACATGGTCCAGAACCATCTGATGCAGCTTTTGTGCCTGATCGCGATGGAACCCCCCGCCAAGTTCGATCCCGCCGCCGTGCGGGACGAAAAGCTCAAGGTTATCCGCGCCCTAGATCCCGTAGCCCCAGCGCAGATCGTGCGTGGCCAATACCGCGCCGATGGCGACAAGCCGGGGTATCGCGATCATGTGGACAACCAAGCCTCAACCACCGAAAGCTTCGTCGCCCTCAAGGCGCATATCAGCAATTGGCGATGGGCGGGCACGCCCTTCTATCTGCGCACTGGCAAACGCCTGCGTGCGCGCACCTCGGAAATCGCGGTCGTGTTCAAGGAAGCGCCCCATTCCATCTTCGGGGCCGAGGCCGGGCGGCACCGCAACATCCTGACGATCCGCCTGCAACCGAACGAGGGGATCGACCTTGACGTGACCATCAAGGAACCGGGGCCGGGGGGGATGCGTTTGATTGACGTGCCCCTGGACATGACCTTTACCGAGGCACTGGGACCGGACGCCGAGGATGTGCCCGATGCTTATGAGCGACTGATCATGGATGTGATCCGGGGCAATCAGACCCTCTTCATGCGCGGCGACGAGGTCGAGGCCGCCTGGGCCTGGACCGACCCGATCATTGCGGCATGGGACGCGGGCGGGACCGAGCCCATACTGTATGATTCAGGCAGCGCCGGCCCCGAAGAGGCGCTGGCCCTGATGCACCGTGACGGTCGCCGCTGGAGGGAGATCCGGACATGAATATGCACGAATATGCCGATGCCGAGATGCTGGCCATCAATCTGGCCAATGTGCTGGCGGGCAAGCTGACCGCCGCCCTGATGCACGAGGATCGCGCCACGCTGGTCGTGCCGGGCGGCACGACGCCGGGGCCGATCTTCGATGCGCTTTGCGATGCCGATCTGGACTGGTCCCGCGTCGATGTCATGCTCAGCGATGAACGCTGGGTGCCGCAGGATGACCCTCGGTCCAACGCCGGGCTGGTGCGCGCGCGGCTGTTGACGGGACGGGCTGGGGCGGCGACCTTTCACCCCTTCTATGCGGGGGGGGACGACCCGGAAGATAGCCTGTCCGAGGTCGAAACCCGGATCGAGCCCCTTCTGCCGGTGTCGGTCGCCCTTCTGGGCATGGGGACCGACATGCACACGGCCAGCCTCTTTCCCCGTGGCGACAACCTGCGCCTCGCACTTGACCCGGCTGCGCCGATCCTGGTGTCGATGCGCGCCGCAGGTCTGGCCTGCACGCGCGTCAGCCTGAGCGCACGCGTGATCTGCGATGCCATGAGCCTGCATCTTGTCATCACCGGCGATGAAAAACGCACCGCGCTTGAACGCGCGCTGACCCTGCCGCCGGAAGAGGCGCCAGTGGCCGCGATCCTGAATGAGGCAGAGGTGCATTGGGCCGCATGACGATGGATGACTGCTGGAGCCGCCTTGCGGCCATGACACCCCCACGGATCCTGTCCCTTTTTGCGGCGGATCCGGACCGCGCAGCCCGGTTTTCCGCCCAGGTTGACGGGCTGCTGTTCGACTACTCCAAGACCGGGATCGACGACGATATCCGGGCTGGCTTGCTGGATCTCGCGCGCGCGGCGGATGTCGAGACATGGCGCGACGCGATGTTCTCCGGTGCGAAGATCAACGAAACCGAGGGCCGCGCCGTTCTGCACACGGCCCTGCGTGCGCCGGATGATGCAGTCATCCGCGTCGATGGACAGGACGTGTTGCCCGGTATCCGCGCGACCCGCGCAAGGATGGAGGCATTTGCCGACTCCATCCGTGCAGGCCGCATCACGGGGCAGGGCGGTCGCATCTCCGATGTGGTCAATATCGGGATAGGCGGGTCCGACCTTGGCCCCGCTATGGCCACGCTGGCGCTGGCCCCTTATCACGACGGCCCGCGCTGTCATTTCGTGTCGAACGTGGACGGGGCGCATATCGCGGATACGCTCAAGGGTCTGGACCCGGCACGGACGCTGGTCATCGTGGCCTCCAAGACCTTCACCACGATCGAGACGATGACAAACGCTGCCACGGCGCGCGAATGGATGGCGGCCAGCGTTGCAGAACCCGGCGCGCAGTTCGTGGCCCTGTCCACAGCGGCAGACAAGGCCGCCGCCTTCGGCATCGGCTCCGACCGCGTCTTCGGTTTCGAAGATTGGGTGGGCGGACGTTATTCCATGTGGGGGCCGATTGGGCTGTCGCTGATGCTTGCTGTCGGGCCTGAGCATTTTCGCCAGATGCTTGACGGGGCGGCGGCGATGGATGCGCATTTCCGAAAGGCGCCGCTTGACGCGAATCTGCCCGTCCTTCTGGCGTTGACCGGCATCTGGCACCGTCAGGTGCAGGGCCATGCCACGCGGGCCGTGCTGCCCTATGATCAGCGCCTGTCGCGCCTTCCGGCCTATCTCCAGCAACTCGAGATGGAGAGCAATGGCAAGCGCGTTTCCATGGATGGCAGCGACCTGTCCCGTCCCTCGGGACCTGTCGTCTGGGGCGAGCCAGGCACCAATGGACAACACGCCTTTTACCAGCTGATCCATCAGGGCACCGATGTCATCCCCTGTGAATTCCTGATCGCCGCCCAAGGGCATGAGCCTGATCTGGCGCACCAGCACCGCCTGCTGATCGCCAATTGCCTCGCCCAGTCCGAGGCCTTGATGACAGGGCGGTCGCTGGATGAAGCTCGCGCCATCATGACGGCCAAGGGGTTGACCGGGGCCGAATTGGAGCGACAGGCGCGGCACCGGGTCTTTCCGGGCAACAGGCCCTCGGTCACGCTGGCCTATGACAGGCTGACACCCCGCCGTCTGGGGCAGATCGTGGCGCTTTATGAACACCGTGTCTTTGTCGAAGGCGTGATCCTTGGGATCAACAGTTTCGATCAATGGGGGGTGGAACTGGGCAAGGAACTGGCCACGGCGCTGCAACCACTGCTGGAGGGGGGCGATACGGCCACCAAGGACGGCTCGACCCGCGCGCTGATCGATTTTCTGACCGGACGATAGGCCCAGATCCAATCGGTCGCGTATTCTCAGCCCGTCAATGTGATGGCCCAGGCGCAGGCCATCATCACGCCCAGCAGCGCAAGGACCAGCCCTTCCTGCAACCTTATACCCCGACGCGGCCCCGGTTTGTGATCGCCTGTGGCCGGGCGCGTGGGCGGTGTTTCCAGATCGGAACGGGGGCGCATCGCACTCTCCCTCGGAATGGAACGGAAATCGTGATTGAACGGGGACGGTTCTTGCTGCCACAAGACTCCGCCCCCGCCTGAGGCCACCCGGTCCTTGCCTTCATGACATCAGGATAAGGCGACCTGTCCTGTCGTCACTTGGGCACAAGCACCGTGTTGACCACATGGATCACGCCATTGGACTGGACCACATCCGAGATCGTGACCCGCGCCGCGTTGCCGCTTTCGTCGTAGATGTAAAGATTGCGCCCACGCACCTGCGCCGACAGCGCGTCGCCGGATACGGCATTGAAATGATAAAATCCGTCCGCGCTGGCCCGCGCCCGCGCCGCGATCTGGGCGGTGGACATGTTGCCCGCCACCACATGGGCGGTCAGCACCTTCTGCAACATGGCCTTGTTCTCGGGCTTGAGCAGGGTCTCGACCGTGCCCGCAGGCAGGGCGGCGAAGGCATCATTGACCGGCGCGAAAACGGTGAAAGGGCCGGGGCCTTGCAGCGTCTCGACCAGTTCGGCGGCCTGCACTGCGGCGACCAGCGTGGTGTGGTCAGCGGAATTGACGGCATTCTCGACGATGTTGCGGGTCTCGAACATATCCGCGCCACCGACCTGCGGATTGGCGGCCATGGCGGCCGAGGCGGTGGTCAGGCTTGTGGCCAGTAGCAGGGCCTTGATCGTGCTGTTCATCGGTCTCTCTCCCATTTGAGCTGCGCCCCATTCAGGTGGGGCATGTGTCAGTCACGGCGGGGAGGGAAAATTAGTTTCACGCAGCATGCATTTTTTCAGATGCGCCGTCCGGCCGCGCCGTCGCATGCCTTCGGCGAGGATACTTGCAGCAAGAAGAAACGGGATGTGAAAAAGCGGCCCACAATCGGGGCCGCTTTGGAGGCTGGCATCGCTTCGCGCTTAGCGCAGGATTGAGCGGCCTGCATAAATGGCGGTATCGGCCAGCGATTCCTCGATCCGGATCAACTGGTTGTATTTCGCCAACCGGTCGGAACGGGCCAGCGAGCCGGTCTTGATCTGTCCGCAATTCGTGGCCACGGCCAGATCGGCGATGGTGGCATCCTCGGTCTCGCCCGAACGATGCGACATCACATTGGTCATGCGGGCGCGATGTGCCATATCCACCGCGCGCAGGGTTTCGGTCAGGGTGCCGATCTGGTTCACCTTGACCAGCATCGCATTGCCGCAGCCGCGATCAATGCCCATCTGAAGGCGGGCGGGGTTGGTCACGAACAGGTCATCCCCCACCAGTTGCACCTTCGCGCCCAGACGTTCGGTCAGCGCGCGCCAGCCATCCCAATCATCCTCGGCACAGCCATCCTCGATCGAGATGATCGGGTAATCGGCGCACAGGGCGGCCAGATAATCGACGTTCTGGTCGCTGCTCAGGGTCTTGCCCTCGCCAGACAGGACGTATTTGCCATCCTTGAAATACTCGGTCGCGGCGCAGTCAAGTGCCAGATGAATATCCTTGCCGGGTGTATAGCCCGCCTTTTCGATGGATTTCAGGATGAAATCCAACGCCTCGCGCGTGCTGGACAGGTTGGGGGCAAATCCGCCCTCATCGCCGACGCCGGTGGCCAGACCCGCTGCGGACAGCTCTTTCTTCAGCGTGTGGAAAACTTCGGCACCCATGCGCACCGCTTCGCGGATCGAAGTGGCGGCAACCGGCATGATCATGAATTCCTGAATGTCGATCGGATTGTCGGCATGCTCGCCCCCGTTGATGATGTTCATCATCGGCACGGGCAGCACGCGGGCGGATGTGCCGCCGATGTAACGATACAGCGGCTGGGTGGTGAAATCCGCCGCCGCCTTGGCCACGGCAAGGCTGACACCAAGGATCGCATTCGCCCCCAGACGCGCCTTGTTGGGCGTGCCGTCCAACTCGATCATGCTCAGGTCGATGGCCACCTGCTCTGTGGCGTCCATGCCAAGAAGCGTCTCGGCGATCTCGCCATTGACGGCGGCGCAGGCTTCCAGCACGCCCTTGCCCATGTAGCGGGTCTTGTCGCCATCCCGCCGCTCGACCGCCTCATGCGCGCCTGTGGATGCACCCGATGGCACAGCCGCGCGCCCCATCGTGCCATCTTCCAGGATCACATCGACCTCAACCGTGGGGTTGCCCCGGCTGTCGAGGATTTCGCGGGCGTGGATGTCGATGATCGTGCTCATGGTCAGTTCCTTGGGCTATGGCGATGCGTTGGGGGGCTTTTAGAGGGCGCGGCGGCCAAGGAAAAGGGGCCAGCGCACAGGTTTGCGCTAACCCCGCAAGGTTTTCGCCTTTGCCGTCAACAATCTTGCCGCAAGGGCCGGATTCATCGGCTTGCGCGCCGCATGGCGGCTTGGATCAGTGCCGGGGCCCGCGCTGCAGTCGCGCTTCACGCCAAAAGGTATAGATCCCCGAGGCCACGATCAGCGCAGATCCCGCAAGCGTCATCGCGTCCGGACGCTCGCCGAAGAACAGGACGCCAAACCCCAAGGCAAAGACCAGTCGCGAATAGCGGAACGGCGTGATCACCGCCACATCCCCCATCCGCATCGCCGCCACGATCGCGTAATAGGCCAGAACGCCAAAGCCCAGAGCCGCCGCCATCAGCGCGCCTTCCAGAGGTGTCAGCATCCGCAGACCTTGCCCGGTGAAGGTCAGCATCCCCAGACCGGCCGGCACCAGCGTTGCGAAGGCATAGGTAGACAACTGCATCGACGAGATCGCGCGGGGCACGGCACGTGTCGCCAGATCGCGCACCGCCAGTCCGAACACACCCAGAAGCGCCAGAAGCGACAACGGCTCGAACGCTGCAAGGCCCGGCCGGATGATCAGCAGAACCCCTGCAAACCCTACAAGGATCGCGCTCCAGCGACGCCAACCGACTTGCTCGCCCAGAAACAGCGCCGCCCCCAGCGTGACCACCAGCGGCGTGGCCTGCAGAATGGCCGAGGCCGACGACAGCGGCGTCAGCACGATGGCGCTGACAAATCCGATGGTGCCGATCAACTCTCCTGTATTCCGGATCAGCACCGAGCGCGCCAGCAGATCGCGCGAAAACAGCGCATCGCCGCGCAACAGCGCAAGGATGGCAAAGACCACAGCACCGCCCGCGCCCAGCATGATCAACACCATCCCCAGCGGCACCGTTGCCGAAAGCATCTTGATGAACATGTCCTCGATGGCGAAGCCAAGCATGGCTGCGGTCATCAGAAGCGCGCCGCGCAGGTTTTCCATCATGTCCGGCCTGTGATCGGGAAGGCCGCGCGCGCAGGCGCGGCAGGGGTCAGCACCCGGATTAGTCCTGCGGCGGGGAAGGTGCAAGGGGCGGTGGTTCCGCGCGCCTCTCGCCCGGGTCCGGGCGCAGACCGTAAGGGGCGACCAGACGCCAGACATGGGCGGGCACCATGTTCTTGAGCCGCGCCGGATGTGCCCGGCGCAGGTGCAGGACAGTCTCGATCGCTTTCATCTCGACCCGCGTGCGGGCGAATTCGACGCCGCGCGGGCCGATGCGCGGCTGCAGGAAGGACACGATGGGGCGCAGCCAGTCGGGCATACGGCGCAGCGGCATGCCGCCTGCGGCGCGGGCGGTATTCTCCATGAACCCTTTGACAGCCCCCGCGCGCTTGCCCTTGTCGGTCAGGGGCAGGATGGTCAGGCGATCACCCAAAGCGGACAGCATCTCGTCGCCGCGTGCGTTGCGACTGATGATCCATTGATCGCCATCCCCGCCCATATAGCCCACGGTGATATCGGCCAGACGGTTGGTGTAGTCGACGCAGGTCTTGCAGGTCATCGGAAAGAAGTCATCGGGCAACTGAGAGATCGGCAATTGCAGGAAAGGGATCATCCGCGCCTTGCGACCATCGTCAAAGCGCAGCTCCACATGGTAGTCCGCACGGAACTCCAGATAGCTGATGGTTTCGGGCCTGGCGTCCAGAAGCTTCAGAAAGCTGTGGAAATTCTCGGTCGTGGTATTGTCCGAGCAGGGGGTGCCTATGACATACAGCCGTTCGAACCCCAGTTCGGCTTCCAGCGCGCGCAGGGCATAGACCTGACAGGGAATACCGATGATCGCCAGCCGCAGATGCCCCGCCGCACGGGCCGGTTCCAGCAAGGCCAGCAGGGGCGCATAGCCCATCCGCATGCCGCGACATTGCGCCAGCGCCTCGGGTTCGGTCACGATGACGGGCATGGGTTTCCAGCGGTCGTCCGGGTCGGGGGCCATGGTCAGCACCGCATCCACTGTGCCATCGCGCAGCAATTCCGCCGCCACCGCCGTGGTGATGCCCGTCCATTGCGCGCCCTGCGCGGGCGGGTCCAGCCGCGCGCGCATCATCCGGGTGGTCACGCCGAAGAACCCTTCCTCGCCGCGCGAGGGGTCCGTCTCGCGCCCGTGCGTCGCACGTTCAAGGCCGGGATAGTCGGGTTGAATGAACTGACAGGCCCGCCCGCAGGCGCGCCCGTCCCCCATGCGCGACACACCGCAATCGGTGCAAAGGCCGGGGCGGGCCGCCCCCGTCAGAACGGGGGCCTCAAGGCCGGAGGAAAAGGGCGCGTCACGGGTCATGCCCCAGACCTAGCGCAGCTTTTCGGTGCCGTCAGGTCTTTTCCGCACGCGGCTTCAACGGCACGCCATAAAGCTCGAGCTTGTGGCCTTTCAGCGTATAACCCAGCCTCCGCGCGATCTTCTCCTGAAGCGCCTCGATCTCGGGGTCGCAGAACTCGATCACTTCTCCGGTCTGCATGTCGATCAGATGGTCGTGATGCTCGCGCGCGCCATCCTCATAGCGGGCACGGCCATCCCCGAACTCCAGCTTGTCCAGAATCCCCGCCTCCTCGAACAGTTTGACGGTGCGGTAGATCGTGGCAATCGAAATGCGCGGATCAATGGCCGAGGCGCGGGCATAAAGCTCCTCGACGTCGGGATGGTCGTCCGAGCCTTCCAGAACTGTCGCGATGGTCCGACGCTGGTCGGTCATGCGCAGCCCCTTGGCCTCGCAGCGGGAAATGATCGTGTCAGCCATGGGCCTGTTCCGCGTGAATTCCAATCCGTCCGGGTTTAGCGGCAGCCGCGCCGCAGTTCCACCCCGTTTCGCCGCGACTCCGACCCAAGGGTTGACTTCCGGCCTGTGAAAGCGCATGTGCATCCCAAGCGATGCCCTCTGCCGCGTGAGCAGAAGAAGCAAGACCCATGCGCCACCCTGACGGGACAGGCGCGAAGGGCGGAACAGGGCAGCGGTTGTTTTTCCCAAGATCACGCGTGGGGATCAGCGCTCTGGCGGCTGATCGGACATGTCGTCCGTCGGTCATGACCAGTGTGCAACCACGGGTGTCCCCTGACGGGACATCAACCATCGGCATGGCGGCGCGTCCGCATGCCTGTGAAGGAAATGACGTTGAACGAATTTGAAATGATGGGCCTTCCGGCCATTCTGGTGAAACGCCTGGCCGAGACCGGGATCACCGAACCCACCCCGATCCAGAGCCGGGCCATCCCGCATGCGCTGGACGGCAAGGATGTGATGGGTCTGGCCCAGACCGGCACCGGCAAGACGGCGGCCTTTGGCCTGCCTCTGGTGGCGCAACTGATGGCCGATCCCAAACGCCCGATGGAAAAACATGTCCACGGGCTGATCCTCGCGCCGACCCGTGAACTGGCCAAACAGATCGCGGACACTCTGGCTGGTTTCGTCAAGGGAACGCCGATGAAGGTGAACCTTGTCGTGGGCGGGCAGTCGATCTCGGCGCAGGCCGGGCGTCTGATCCGGGGCACGGATATCCTCGTGGCTACACCGGGCCGTCTGCTGGACCTTCTGGACCGCCGCGCCGTGCGTCTGGACTCGACCCGCTTTCTGGTGCTGGACGAGGCCGATCAGATGCTGGATCTGGGCTTCATCCACGCCCTGCGCAAGATCGCGGGCCTGCTGCCCAAGCAGCGCCAGACGATGCTGTTCTCGGCCACGATGAACAAGCAGATGAGCGAAATCGCCAGTGCTTATCTCGAAAACCCGATGCGGGTCGAGGTCAGCCCCGCTGGCAAGGTGGCCGACAAGGTCACGCAGCTGGTCCATTTCATCGCCAAGGCGGAAAAGACCAACCTGTTGATCGAGCTGCTGGACAAGCACCGCGACGAGCTGGCGCTGGTTTTCGGTCGCACCAAGCATGGCTGCGAAAAGCTGATGAAGACGCTGGAAAAGGCGGGCTTCGCGGCTGGCTCCATCCACGGCAACAAAAGCCAGGGTCAGCGCGACCGCGCGATCGAGGCGTTCAAGGCGGGCAAGATCCGCGTGCTGGTGGCCACCGATGTGGCCGCGCGTGGTCTGGACATCCCGGACGTGAAACATGTCTACAACTACGAACTGCCCAATGTGCCTGAAAACTATGTCCACCGGATCGGCCGGACCGCGCGGGCGGGCAAGGATGGCGCGGCCATCGCCTTCTGCGCACCGGATGAGATGAGCGAACTGCGTGACATCCAGAAAGTGATGAAGATTTCGATCCCCATCGCGTCGGGACGTCCGTGGGAAGCTCTCGATGCGCCTGACGCGCCGAAATCCGGCGGCGGTCGCGGTCGCGGCGGCAACAAGGGCGGTGGTCCGCGTGGCGGTGGCGCACGCGCCAGCGAAGGCGGTGCAAAGCCCGGCACCACCCAACAGCGCCGGCGGCGTCGGTCGGGCGGTGGCAAGAGCGGTTCTGCCGCCAGCCAAGCGGCCTAAGACAAACGACAAAGGCACCCTTCGGGGTGCCTTTCTTCTTTTGGTCGCATCACGGATGCAGGATCAACGCGTCGCGGCGATATCCGCCCAGACCGGCAAATGATCCGAGGCGACGCGCGCCGGATTGCCCAGATAGGCTCCTTGCTCCAGCGCGGTCAGATCATCAGACAGCGCGAAACGATCCAGCCGGGCCACGGGACGAGCAGCCGGAAAACTGGGGCTTCCGGGCAAGAAGCGCAGGCCCTGCGCCATCGTGTCCAGCGGCATGACCGATCCCCATTCGTTGAAATCCCCGGCCATAACCGTTGGCAGATGCGGCAATTCCCTCAGGCAGCGCATGATCGCTGCGACCTGCAACAACCGATACCGCCGGATCAGCCCCAGATGCAGCCCGATCACCCTGACAGGACCGATGCGCGTGTCCAGATCGACCCGGATCGCCCCGCGTGGCTCCAGTCCCGGCAGGTCCAGATGTGCGGTCGCCAGAATCCGGACCTCGGGCCGGATCAGCATGGCATTGCCATGCCAGCCAAGTGACCCGCCGGGTCGGTGCCCGCCTGTGCCCACCGGCACGATCTGCCAGCCGTCATCCTCGATCATGCCATGAGGCAGGGCGGCTGGACGCGGGGGCAGGCGTTTGTCCGCCTCCTGCAGCACGACCACATCCGCCCCAAGCCCCTCGATCACCTTGAGGCTGCGGTCAGGGCGGCGGCGCAGGTCAAGGCCTACACATTTTTGCAGGTTATAGCTTGCAATTCTCAGACGGGATGCGGACATGGAAGGCATATAGTCATGAATTGACGGGAGCGTAACAGGGTGTTTGGCGATCAGACATGGCTGGCCAAAATCATCTGGCTTTTGCTGGCGCTGTTCATGCTCGATGCACTGGTGCAGCGCAACTGGCCGCTGGCCTTCGTGTCACTGGCAACCCTGCTGTTGTCGCTCACGCCGGTCTTCGCCGCCCGCTGGGCCGAGATCATGGTGCCGCCCTCCTTCATCGCCGCCATCGTTGTCTTTATCGGCGGCACTCTCTTTCTGGGCGAGGTCTATGATTTCTACAACCGGTTCTGGTGGTGGGATCTGATCATGCATGGCGGCAGCGCGATCGGCTTCGGCCTGATCGGCTTTGTGCTGGTTTTCATGATGTTTCAGGGCGACCGCTATGCCGCGCCCCCCATCGCGGTGGCGTTCTTCGCCTTCTGCTTTGCGCTGGCCATCGGCGCCATGTGGGAGATCTTCGAATTCGGCATGGATCAGATCTTTGGTCTGAACATGCAGAAATCCGGCCTGATGGACACGATGTGGGACCTGATCATGGACTTCATCGGCGCGCTGATCGGGGCAGGGACCGGCTATGCCTATCTCAAGGGCCGCGCCAAGGGCGGGCTGATGGGCCTGATCGACGATTTCGTGCGACGCAACCCGCGCTTTTTCCGCCGTCACCGAAACCGCCGCTGATCGCCCATTGCCGACTTGACGATCCCCGCGAATTCCCCTCCACTCGCGCCATGGAACGCAAGGACAGGATAGACGCCATCGGGGCGGTGGCGCTGATCGGTTTCGCGGCGGCCATGGCCTTCAATCAGGTGGTGATCAAGCTGGGCAATGGCGGGTTTCAACCCGTCTTCATGGCGGCACTGCGCTCGGCCGGGGCGCTGCTGGTGCTGCTGCTCTGGATGCGGCTGCGCGGCGTGCGCTTCGATTTTGCGCGCGACACGCTTTGGCCGGGCTTCCTGCTGGGGGCTTTGTTTGCCGCTGAATTTCTTTGCCTTTTCTGGGCGCTGGACCACACCACTGTCGCGCGAGCCTCGATCCTGCTCTACTCGATGCCGGTGCTCCTGTCGGTCTCTGCCCATTTCCTGCTGCCGGGCGAGCGGTTGACGCAACGGCGCATCATCGGCCTTGTGATGGCCATGACCGGCGTGGCCATCGTTCTGGGCCAGCGTAGCAGCGGCGAGGCGTCATGGCAGGGCGATCTGGCCGCCCTCGGCGCGGCATTCGGCTGGACAGGTATCGCCTTGGTGGTGCGCCTGACGCCTGTGCAGCGCGTCGTGCCCGAGATGCAGCTGTTCTGGCAACTTTCGGTCAGTGCCGTATTGCTGATGATCGCTGCCCCGCTTTTCGGCCCCTTTCTGCGCGATCTGGATATCTCGCATATTCTGGGTCTGACCTATCAGATCGTGGCCGTCGCCAGCTTTGGCTTTCTGTTCTGGTTCTTCCTGCTCAAGCGCTATCCGGCCTCGGGTGTGGCCAGTTTCTCTTTCCTCACCCCGGTTCTGGCCGTGGGTCTCGGCTGGCTGATCCTGTCGGAAGAGATCGGCCCCGGCGTCCTGATCGGATTGGTGCTGGTTGCGGCGGGAATCGTGCTGATCAACCGCCGCCCGCGCATCCCGGCCTGAGACGCCTCAGGTTCCGCAGAAAGTCTGCGCCACCACCTCGTGGCTGAGGGGAGGACGCGTCAGATCCTCGGCGCCCGGCTGGTCGGTGAACGGATCGGACAGCACGCGAAGCAGACGTTCGAACGGCGCCATATCGCCCGCAACGGCAGCCTTGATCATCTCCTCGACACGGTGATTGCGCGGGATATAGGCAGGGTTCGCGGACAGCATACGTGCCTCGACCCCCGATTCCCCGTGCAACCTGTCCTGCCATCGCGCATGCCAGACGTCATAGGCGGCGCGATCTGTGAACTGATCGCGGGCATTACCATGGGCCAGCGCGCGGAATGTGTTGGTGAAATCGGCCTGACCCGCCTGCATCAGTGCCAACAGATCAGCGATCAGCGCCGCATCCGCAGGATCGTCCCCCGTCAGCCCCAGCTTGGGCCGGAACGCCGTCAGCCGTTCGGCCTCGATCTGCGCGGGCATGGCGTTGATGGCGGCGGTGAACGCGGCAATTGCCGCGTCCGTGTCGGGCATCAGCGGCACCAAGGCAGTCGCCAGTTGCGCCATGTTCCACACGATCACATTGGCCTGATTGTCATAGGCATAGCGCCCATGCGCATCGATGGAGCTGTAGACCGTTACCGGGTGATAGCTGTCCATATAGGCCGCAGGGCCATAGTCGATGGTTTCTCCCGACAGGCTCGTGTTGTCGGTGTTCATCACCCCGTGAATGAAGCCGATGGACAGCCATCTGGCCACCAGCTTGGCCTGCGCGGCAATCACAGCCTGCAGCATTTGGGCCGGGCTGTCGGCCTCGGGATAATGCCTGGCGCGGGTATGATCATACAGCGCCTGCAACGCATCAATATCGCGGCGCGCGGCGAAATACTGGAAGGTGCCGACGCGGATATGGCTTGCGGCCACCCGGGTCAGCACCGCACCTGGCAAGGCGGCCTCGCGATAGACCCTCTCGCCGGTCAGCACGGCGGCCAGCGCGCGGGTCGTGGGCACGCCCAAGGCATGCATCGCCTCGGACAGAAGATATTCCCGCAATACCGGGCCCAACCACGCGCGCCCGTCACCCATCCGGCTATAGGGTGTCTGGCCCGATCCCTTGAGCTGAATATCCCGGCGCTGGCCGTGGATATCCACCACCTCGCCCAGCAGCAACGCGCGGCCATCCCCCAACTGGGGAGAGAAGCCGCCGAACTGATGCCCGGCATAGACCTGCGCCAGAGGAGCCGCCCCATCGGGCACGGCATTGCCCGCGAACACAGACGCCATCTCGTCCGGATCGCCGGGCGTGATCCCAAGATCTGCGGCAAGCGCGTGATTGAAGACCAGAAGGCGCGGGGCGGTGACAGGTTGCGCCACCTGCCGCGTATAGAAGCGCGGCGGCAAGGCGGCATAGCTGTTGTCAAAGGGGATATGCAGGGTCATGGGTCACATATAGGGGCAGGGCGCCTGCGTTACAGCACGCGCGACATGAACATCGTATGATCGCGGGGATGAAACCGCGCGCGGGTGTAGAAACGTTGGGCGCGCGCGTCATCACGGGCCACCTCAAGATGCAAGGCACGCACTCCACTGGAGCCCAGCGCCTTGGCAATGCCGTTCAACGCCTCGAACCCCATGCCCCGGCCCCGCACGGGCGGGCGCACGAAAATTTCGTCCACCACACCGTCCAGCCCGCCATATTCCACCGACCATCCGAACGAGATCACCACATAGCCGACCGGAGCGCGACGCGGCCCAACCAGCCAGATCGCCCCATGGGGCGAGCCTTCCAGTAGCGGCAGCACCGCCCCTTCGTGATGGGCAGTATCGGTGTCATACCCCATTTCCGCATGAAAGGCCGCAACCAGCGGCACCACACGCTCCAGATCCTCGACCGTGGCCAGATGCAACAAACTCATAACCGCGCCAGCCTTTCCGTCAGCAGGTCAAAAAATCCGTCCGCGTCCACATCACCCATGAACAGCGCATTGGGCGCGCGCCGGGTGACACGCCACCAATCGGCGACGGTCATGCCCATGGTCAGTTCCGACTGCGTCTCGATCTCGACATTCACATGCCGCCCCGTGAACAGATCAGGCCGGATCAGCCACGCGGTCACGCAAGGATCATGCAGCGGTGCGCCCAAAGAGCCGTATTTCTCCTTGTCGAACCGCTCGAAAAACTCGGTCATCTGGGCCACGGCAATCCCCACAGGGCTGCCGATCGCGCGAAAGGCGTCGTTACGCGCGGCCGTGACCAGCGCCTTGTGCGTCACGTCCAGCGGCATCACGACCAAAGGCACACCCGACCGGAAGACTATACGGGCCGCCTGCGGATCGACATAGATGTTGAACTCTGCCGAGGGGGTGATGTTGCCCACTTCGAAATAGGCGCCCCCCATCAGCACGATCTGGCGGATGCGGGGCGCGATATCAGGTGCCTTCTCCAGCGCCATGGCGACATTCGTCAGCGGGCCGAGAGGGCAGAGCGTCACGCTGCCCGACGCATGTTCCCGCACTGTATCGATGATGAAATCCACCGCATGCTGTTCCTGCAGGGGCATCACCGGATCGGGCAGCACCGGGCCGTCCAGCCCGCTTTTGCCATGCACATGTTCCGCCGTCACCAGATCGCGCCCCAGCGGCCGATCACATCCGGCAAAGACGCGGATATCCGGCCGTCCCGCCAGTTCACAAACCATCCGCGCATTGCGCTGCGTCAGCGCCAGCGGCACATTGCCCGCGACGGCCGTGATGCCCAGAACCTCGATCTCGTCAGGGCTGGCCAGTGCCAGAAGGATCGCCACGGCGTCATCCTGTCCGGGGTCGGTGTCGATGATGATCTTCTGCTTGCTCATGAGCGGTATGGGGTCCCGGTGTCCTGTCCTGATGTCAACCGGGCCGTCGGCTTTGCCCTGTGACCCGGTTCGACGCCACTATGGAACCTGCACCGCGACCATGCAAACAGATCACGGTGATGCCATCGGCCAGATTGCAGATGCACGCGGGTTTCAGCCGATTTTCTGCTGTGCCGCGTCCGGCAGGATCAGATGCATCGACTGGATCAACTCTTTCAGCTTCGTGGTCGAGATGTTCTCGGTCCGGGGCAGGTAGAGCACATCGCAATACTGCCTCAGATCATCGAACTTGCCTTCCCAGTCATCACCCATCGCGAAAAGATCGACGTTGTAAGTCTTGATATCCTTGGGTTTCTGTTCCCACTCGGTCTCGGGGATGACCAGATCCACATATTGACACGCTTCCAGAACCTCGACCCGGTGCGCATAGGGGATCGCGGTCCTCTTGCCCTTGAGCGTATTGAACTCGTCGGTCGAGCAGGCAACGATCAGCCTGTCGCCCAGATCGGCCAGCCGCCGCAGCAGACGGACATGCCCCACATGGAAAAGATCGAACGTGCCATAGGTCAGAACCGTGCGCCCAGCTGTTCGTGTTGTCTCGTTACTCATTCTCTGAACCTTTTTGATTACCGCCGAGAGCGTCCATGAAACTGCGGAACCGGCGATTGGCGCGGCTCCAGGGAGATGAAAATCCGGGGTCAGGCACGCGCCAACCCTCGCCATAGTTGACGTCCAGAACATCTTCCGCCCGGGCCGGAATGGGCAGACCTGTGACTTTGCATGTCGCCAACGGCAACAAGGCCGCGCCGGGCAGGTCGCCGTAGGTGTGGGGATAGACATGCAACTTGCCGTCCGCGATCCAGGCCGGGACGAGGTTGATTTTGCAGGTGCCGCCGGATCGAAGCGTGTAGACACCCGGATTAGGGACTTGCTTGTCCGACAACAGCCCCGCCTCTTGCAGGCGCAGGCGGATATCCTGCCAGTCGCGCGCAGCGCTTTCCTGACTGTCTGACTGCATCAGAACGGCAAGATCGACATCATCGTCATGGGCAATCAGGCTCTGGTCCCGCACCACGCCCAGAAGGGTGCCGGAATCCAGGAATACAGGACCTATCATCGCCTTGACCTTGTCCAGCGTCGCGCGGACGTCGGCCCAGATCCTTTCATGATCCTTGTTCTGGAAGCTCTGCGGGAAATAGATGCCGTCAAGGGAATAGCCCCTGCCTTCTGCTGCCTGCGGCACATCGGCAAACGCTTCGAATGCGCTCTTTTGCCCGGACGTCAGACGCTTTCTATTTGGCCGGTAAAAGGGCTTCTGCGTGCGTCGCGAACGCTCTCCAATCCCGAGTGGCAGCGGGATGAACGCCCCAAGATAGTCGACCGAGAAAGCGTCGCCCAAATCGGCGGCCATCTCTTCCAGTTCCTTGTTGTAGGGGGCCGCGACGAACCCTGCGCGCGGCAAAGTCAACTGGGCCTGCGGGATATCGCGTATTTCACCAGCGCAGACCGTGATCCGTGTGTCCTGCTGCGCAGATGTCATGCCCATCGCCTGTGTCAACACCTGTCATCCTTGTCAGTCGGGCGGATGCAACCGCAGTCCTTCAATGCGCCGCGGCGCAACGGACAGTTGGCCGGAACATGGCCGACCAACCCTGACTGCGCAGCCTTGGGTGGCCCGAAGGCGCGTTCTGTCTGATGAACCATACTGCCCGAACTCTTCTTTTTCGCTGAATATGCGGCAAAAGGCCCAGCGGCACCAAACATAATTCGGACTTGGTGGTAACTGGATGGGTCTTGCGCCTTAGGTGTTGCACCGGAGTCGCGCATCCCGCAGGGCGGGACTGTGAAAAACAGACCGCGCCATCTATCCCGATTGACCGGACGCATCCCAGACCCTAGGCATGGCGAAGAGGCCGAAATGGCCGTGTTTCGCGTGTGAAGTGAGAAGAGTGTGAAAGAGGACATCATGGATAATCGTCGTCTGGCCAATGTCCTGAAACGCGTTTTCACGCCCTACAAGCTCAGTGTCTACAAGCTGCTCAAGGAGCGGGCGATAGAAGACTCCGCCTCTTACGCTGAACAGCACATCAAAACGGCCATGATCTTTGCCACGACCGAGGAGTTGTGGAACTACGCCGCATCATCCGCCCGGATCGAAGGCGGCGCGATCCTTGAGTTTGGCGTTTTCAAAGGGCGCTCGATCAACCATTTCGCCGACATCTTCAAGACCGAGACCCTGCACGGGTTTGACAGCTTCGAAGGTCTGGCCGAGGATTGGACCGGCTATCACCTGCCCAAGGGCACCTTCAATCTGGAAGGCAAACTGCCGCAGGTGAAAGAGAATGTCACCTTGCACAAAGGCTGGTTCGACAAGACCCTGCCCGCATTCCTGAAGAAGAACACGTTCGACATCCGCCTGTGCCACATCGACTGCGACACCTATGAAAGCAGTCTTTATGTGCTGCAGCAGGTTGCCCCGCGCTTGGTCAAGGGCAGCATCGTCGTGTTTGACGAATATTACGGCTATCCGAACTGGCGGTTCGGCGAACACCGCGCCTGGCAAGAGGTTTGCGCCAAGAAGCGGCTGACCTACCGCTATATCGCCTTTTCCGACATGCAGGTCGCGGTCGAGATCCAGTAGCGCATCCCGGCAATCTGACAGATTAAAACGAAAAGGGCGGCCCAGCGGCCGCCCCATCCCTGTACGCGGGTGACGACAGGTTCAGCCGTCGAAATCGACGGTTTCGGTCAGGCGCAGCGCGGCGCCGCGCAGCTTGGCCAGATCCATCAGATTGATGTCATCCGCCGTGAATGTGCCCCAGCTTTTCACCAGTTCGTCGGGTTCGGTTCCCGGTGCGATCGGATACTCGGCATTCGCCTCGGCATAGATCTGCTGCGCGGTGGGCGAGGTCAGGAATTCCATCATCTTCAACGCATTCTCGCGGTTCGGGGCCGCCTTGGTCATCGCCACCCCCGAGATATTCACATGGGTGCCGCCATTCTCGAAGGTCGGAAAGACGATGTTGACGGAATTGGCCCATTCCTGCTGCTCGGGATCGGCCAGCATCTGCGCCATGTAATATGTGTTGCCAAGGCTGATATCGCATTCACCGGCCCAGATCGCACGGACCTGCGCGCGGTCATTGCCTTCGGGCTTGCGCGCCAGATTGGCCTTCAGACCTTCCAGCCACTCTTTCGCGGCTTCCTCGCCATGGTGATGGATCACCGCCGATGTCAGGCCCAGCGTATAGGAGTTGGTGCCGGAACGGGTGCAGATGCGGCCCTTCCATTTGGGATCGGTCAGATCCTCGTAGGTGGTCACTTCGCCCTCGGCCACACGCTCTTTCGAGGCATAGATGATGCGGGCGCGGGTGGTCAGACCCCACCAATGTCCTTCGGGATCGTGATAGATGTCGGGCACATTGGCGCGCAGAACCTCGCTGTCGACCGGCTGGGTCAGACCGGCCTCGACCACCTCGGCCAGACGCGAGATATCGACAGTCAGCACCAGATCGGCGGGCGAGCGATCGCCTTCAGCGGTCAGACGTTCGACCATCCCCTTGTCCAGAAAGGCCACGTTCACATCGATTCCGGTCTCGGCGGTGAACGCATCGGTCAGCGGCTTGATCAACTCGGGCTGGCGATAGGAATAGACATTCACCTCCTCGGCCAGAACGGGCAGGGCCAGCGAGATCGCGGTGGCGCTCAGCAGGGCGGTGGTCAGGTGTCGGGTCATGGTGTCCTCGTCAAAACGGGTGTTGCGATAGCCCCTCTAAACCCGAGTTTTTTTGTCGGGTCAATACCTGAATGAAATTGTCGGACAAAAGCCGGGTGCGGGGCACCTAACTCTTGGCCATCTTGTCCCGCGCCTTGGCCTCGTTCCACAGCGCGTCCATCTCTGTCAGATCGGATTGCGCCGGGGATGAGCCGCGCTTTGCAAGTTGCTGTTCTATATGTTGAAAACGGCGGATGAACTTGGCATTGGCGGCACGCAGGGCGGCTTCGGGATCAATCTCAAGATGCCGCGCCAGATTGGCCATCACGAACAGCAGATCACCGAATTCCTCGGTGATCTCATCCTGCGACAGCGTGGCGCGCGCCTCGGTCAATTCGCGGGCTTCCTCGGTGATCTTGTCCAGCACCTGGCCGACATCCGGCCAGTCGAATCCCACCCGCGCCGCGCGCTTTTGCAACTTCACCGCACGCAACAACGCGGGCAATCCCACCGCCACCCCGTCCAGAACCCCGACCTGCGCCTTGCCTGCGCGTTCCGAGGCTTTGATTTTCTCCCAGTCGGCGGTCTGTTGCTCTGCGGATTTGTCGCGACTTTCATCCCCGAACACATGCGGATGCCGGGCCACCATCTTGTCCGAGACCCGTCGCGTGACGCTGTCAAAGCTGAACAGTCCCGCCTCATCCGCCATCTGCGAATGATAGACCACCTGCAACAGCAGGTCGCCCAACTCGCCCTCGAGTTCCGGCCAGTCCTGCCGTTCGATGGCATCGGCCACCTCATAAGCCTCCTCGATCGTGTAGGGTGCGATGGTCGCGAAATCCTGCTCGATATCCCATGGACAGCCCGTCACCGGATCGCGCAACCGCTGCATGATCCGCAAAAGACGCGGCAAGCCGCCGTCAGGGTCATGGATCAGGGCGTCATCGGTCATTGCGGCGGCTCCGGTTTTCGGGTTTGGTGGCAGGGTGACCGCAACAGCCCAAGGAGTCCAGAGATGGCCGTGATCAACCGGATAGCCGGATATGCCGAAGACATGACCGGCTGGCGGCGCCATCTCCACCAACACCCGGAACTGGGCTTCGATTGCGTCAAGACTGCCGCCTATGTTGTTGAAAGACTGAAGGAGTTCGGGATTACCGACATTCACGAAGGCATCGCGAAGACCGGCGTTGTCGCCATCATCGAAGGGCAAGGGCCGGGGCCGGTCATCGGATTGCGCGCCGATATGGATGCCCTCCCGATTGCTGAGGAAACGGGCGCGGAATACGCCTCGACAGTGCCGGGCGTGATGCATGCCTGCGGCCATGACGGGCATACCACGATGCTGCTGGGTGCGGCGCGCTATCTGGCCGAGACGCGAAATTTCGCCGGCAAGGTCGCGCTGATCTTTCAGCCCGCCGAAGAGAATGGCGGCGGCGGCGGTGTCATGGTCGAGGAGGGCGTGATGGACCGCTTCGGCATCACCGAAGTCTATGCCATCCACAACGCCCCCGGTTTCGCGGAAGGCAGTTTCTATACCACACCGGGGCCGATCATGGCGGCTGTGGATACGTTCCATATCCATATCAAGGGCTTGGGCGGGCATGGTGCGATGCCGCACGCGACCCGTGACCCGGTGGTGGCAGCCGTGGGCATCGTGCAGGCGATCCAGACGATCAGCAGCCGCAACCATTACGCACTGGATGATCTGGTGATCTCGGTCACCCAGATCCATACCGGCAGCGCCGAGAACATCGTGCCTGAAACCGCCTATGTCGGGGGCACTGTGCGCACCTTCGACACGGCTGTGCAGGCGATGGTCATGGACCGGATGAAAGCCATCGTGGCGGGGCAGGCGGCCAGCTACGGCGTCGAGGCGGAACTGGATTACGAGGTCTGGTATCCCGCCACTGTCAACGATCCCGCCCGCGCCGCCTTTGCCGCCGAGGTCGCGGCCGATGTCGTCGGGGCCGCGAATGTCGTGGCCGAGGCCGGCCGCGAGATGGGGGCCGAGGATTTCGCCTACATGCTGCAAGCGCGGCCCGGTGCCTATCTGTTCCTCGGTCAGGGCGAAGGTGCGGGCCTCCATCAGGCAGGCTATGACTTCAACGATGCGGTAGCGCCCGTAGGCGCATCCTTCTTCGCACGGCTTGTGGAACGCGCGGCCCCACTCAAGGGCTGACCGGGCAGCCGCCCTCCGGGGCCTTGCCGCAAGATCATTTCAACGGAGTATGCAATGGCGCTGGAAGACGCAAAGACACAGGTTGATCAAGCCTTTACACGCAAAAGCTTGCGCGGATTGAGCTTTGAGAACGCCTTTGGCGGGGCCACGTCTTTTCTGCGTCGCCGCTATACAAAGGACCTGACCGGTGTTGATCTGGTGGTGACCGGCGTGCCTTTCGATCAGGCCGTGACCCATCGCCCCGGCACACGCTTCGGCCCCCGCGCCATCCGCGAGGCAAGCTGCCTGCAACCCTATGACCCGCCCTATGGCTGGGGCTATGACCCGTTGGAACGGTTCAGCATCGTGGATTACGGCGATCTTGCCTTCGACTATGCCCGCGTCAGCGATTTCCCCGAAGCCTTGCGACAGCATCTGCGCACCATTCTGACCGCAGGGCCGGCGACGGTGACGCTGGGCGGCGATCACTATTGCACTTTGCCCATCCTGCAAGCCTATGCCGAGAAATACGGGCCTCTGTCCGTGATCCAGTTCGATGCCCATTCCGACCTTTGGGCCGATGACGACATGAGCCGGATCGACCACGGCACCTTCATGTACAAGGCGGTGAAATCGGGCGTGGTGGATCCCACCCGGTCGATCCAGATCGGCATCCGCACCGAATGCGACGACTATCTGGGGATGCCCTATATCGACGCCCGCCGCGTGCATCAGGACGGCCCCGCCGCCGTGGCCAAGCAAGTGCGCGAGGTGGTGGGCGACAACCCCGTCTACCTGACCTTCGACATCGACGCGCTGGACCCCGCCTTTGCCCCCGGCACCGGCACGCCGGTCTGGGGTGGTCTGCACAGCTGGCAAGCTGCGGCGATCCTGCGCGATCTGGCGGGGATCAATCTTGTGGGCGGCGATGTGGTCGAAGTTTCGCCCCCCTATGACACCACCGGAGCCACGGCCATCGCGGGGGCGCATGTGGCGATGGAGTTGATTGCCCTCTGGGGCTGGACCCGGCGTCAAGGGCATGACGTGAGTATTTGAGGAACGATGAAAGGGTGAGGCGATGAAACTTTTGTCTCTGGTCCTGCTGGCCGTGCTGGGATTCGGCCTCTGGGTCAGACTTGCGCCGTCGGACCCGGCCCGCTGGCATGTGAGCATCGGCGATGCGGGCAATCGCGATTTCGCGGGGGCCGCGATCCGCACGGTCCCGGCTTCTCCCGGCGACATGGCCCGGCTGGACCGCATCATCCGCGCCACCCCGCGCACGACCCTTCTGGCGGGCAGTCCCGAAAGCGGCATGGTGACCTATATCACCCGCTCACGCCTCTGGGGGTTTCCCGATTTCACCACGGTCGAGGCCCGGCCAGGGGCGATCGTCATCCACGGGCGTCTGCGGTTTGGCTCGTCCGACATGGGCGTGAACCGCGCGCGGGTCGAAGGATGGGTTGCCGCACTCGCAGCAGAGAAGACATGACCCCGCTCTTGACCAGACCGGGCCTTTCGGCAAGAGAAGCGGGATGATTTCCGCAGACAAACTTGACCAGATCACACAGCGTTTCCAGTTTCTGGAGGCCAAAATGGCGCAAGGTGGCGGTGATATCGCTGCCCTGGGGCGGGAATATGCCGAATTGCGCCCCGTCGTGGCTCAGATCGACCTCTGGCGGGCCCTGCGCCGCGATCTGGCCGAGGTCGAGGCGCTGTTGTCGGATCCCGAAATGCGCAGCCTTGCCGAGGAGGAACTGCCGCAACTGCGAGCGCGTCTGCCCGAAGTGGAGCGCGCGCTGCAACTGTCGTTGCTCCCGCATGATGCGGCCGACTCCCGCCCCGCGATGATCGAAATCCGCCCCGGCACAGGTGGCGACGAGGCGGCGCTCTTTGCCGGCGATCTGTTGCGCATGTATCAACGTTACGCGGAAGCGCGGGGATGGACCTTTCAGATCATCGAGCTGCAAGAGACTGAACTTGGCGGCATCCGCGAAGTCGTGGCCCGCATTGCCGGCGAGGGGGTCTTTGCCCGACTCAAGTTCGAAAGCGGCGTCCACCGTGTCCAGCGTGTCCCCACCACCGAAAGCGGTGGGCGCATCCATACCTCTGCCGCGACCGTCGCCGTCCTCCCCGAGGCCGAGGAGGTGGATATCACCGTCGACCCGAACGATATCCGCATCGACACGATGCGGTCCTCGGGTGCAGGCGGCCAGCATGTGAACACCACAGATTCGGCTGTGCGGATCACGCATATTCCCAGCGGCATCGTCGTCACCAGCTCTGAAAAATCCCAACACCGCAACCGCGAGATCGCGATGGGCGTGCTGCGTGCCCGACTGTTCGACATGGAGCGGCAGAAGGCCGCCAATGCCCGCGCCGCCGACCGCAAAAGTCAGGTCGGCTCGGGCGATCGCAGCGAACGGATCCGCACCTACAATTTCCCGCAGGGGCGCATGACCGACCACCGGATCAACCTGACCCTCTACCGGCTGGACCAGATCATGCAAGGCGATCTGGACGAGGTCATCGACGCCCTGATCGCCGAGCATCAGGCGGGCCTTCTGGCCGAGATGGAGGGATGAGCCGCACCGTCGATCAATCCCTGCGCGCGGCCATGCAAGCCTTGTCTGCCGCCGGTATCCCGGATGCGGGCAGCGATGCGCGCCATCTTCTGGCGCATGTGCTGGGTGTGACGCGGGGCCGGCTGATCCTGATGGGTCCCGATCCGCTCCCGTCCGAGGCCGAGGGCGCGCTGAAGCAAGCGCTGGCGCGCCGCATCGCCCGTGAACCCGTGACGCGGATCATCGGACAGCGGCAGTTCTGGGGCCGGACCTTCACCGTGACCCCCGATGTGCTGGACCCGCGCCCCGACACCGAAACGCTGATCGCTGCTGCCCTTGATGGCCCCGCGCCAGCCCGCTTGCTGGATCTGGGCACCGGCAGCGGCGCCATCGCCGTGACCTTGCTGGCCGAATGGGCTGAGGCCATCGGCACGGCCACCGATCTCAGCGCCCCGGCCCTGGCAGTCGCAGGCGCCAACGCGCAATCGATCGGTGTGGCCGACCGGCTGGAGCTGATCCTGTCTGACTGGTTTGCAGCTGTGACAGGGTCATTCGACCTGATCCTGTCGAATCCCCCCTATATCGCGGCGGACGAACTGCCATATCTCTCACCCGAAGTGCACCTGCACGATCCGGCCATCGCCCTCAGCCCCGGAGGAGACGGGCTGGAGCCTTACCGCGTCATAGCGGCGCAAGCCCCCGCATTTCTGGCCAAAGACGGCCGGGTCATCCTCGAGATCGGCTGGCAACAGGGCGCGGATGTGACAGCGATCTTTCGCGCCGCCGGCTGGCGCGATCTGCGCCTGATCCGGGATCTGGAAGGGCGCGACCGCGTCATCTGCGCGCGGGACTTTGCCGATCTGGCTGAAATGACACGAAATTACGGATAATTCGGCAGAACTTTCCGCTTTCCTCTTGTCTTGGACGCTCTGTCATGTTTACTCAGGTCATGTCGCGCTGCTTGACGCATCTTTGCGGTCACGCGCGACGCCAAGCCAAAAATGTCGTGGATCCGGAATTAAGTCAGAGCGCAAGAGGCGTGAAACGGGTCGCACGAAGCCAGAAGACGAAGGCTGGACTGCTACAGATGAGATCATCCAAATCCAGGTCGCGCAAGTCGGGCCGCAACAATGCCCCTAACCGCAGTGTCGGGAACATCATCAACCGTGTGTTCGACAGCTCTGGTCCCGAAGGCAAGGTGCGCGGCACGCCGCAGCAGATCATCGACAAATACAATCAACTGGCCCGCGACGCCCAGTTGAGCAATGACCGCGTGGCGATGGAGAATTTCCAGCAGCACGCCGAACATTATCTGCGCCTTCTGGCCGAAGCCCAGCGCGAGATCGACCAGCGGCGCGAACAGCAGGAACGCGAGAACCGCGACCGTCAATCCGAACGCGATCAGGGCCAGGGTCAGCAAGGCCAGCAGGGGCAGCGCGATCAGAACCGGGATCAGGGCCGCGACCAACCGCGCGAGCAGACCCGTGACAACGGCAACCGTGACGGCGGCAATCGCGACAACCGTGAGCAGGGCAACCGCGACCAGAATCGCGAACGCCCAGCCCGTCAGGATCATGACGCGAGTGAGCGCGGATCGGATCAGCGCCGCGACACCCCGCAGCCAGACGTCTTGGACCTTGGCGGCGACAGCGGTCTGGTCGAAACACCGGAAAGCCGGTCCGAGGACGTGCCCGCCAAGCCCGCGCCGCGCCCCAAATCGGAGCCGCGTGCCAAGTCTCAACCGCGCACCCCGTCAGAACCCCGCGACGCCGAACCCCGTGAGGCCGCACCCCGCGAGCAGGCCGAGGCGAGCGAGAAGCCCAAGCCGAAGCCCCGCACCCGCGCGCCGCGCAAACCGCGTGAGGCCAGTCTGGGCACGGATGACACGCCCGGAACACCGGAAGCCGCCGAATAAGGCAACGGTCCCCGGACCGGGATGGCGAAACAGCAAAGGCGCGCCCCGCAAAGGGCGCGCCTTTTGCGTTTCCTGTCGCAGGATCAGCGCGCGGCCTTGACCGACCGGGCCAACGCGCAGAACTGCTCCAGACCCACGGTTTCGGCCCGTTCGGTGGGCTTGATCCCGGCGGCGATCAGATGATCCTCCAAATCCGGCACCAGACCCTTGCAGGCCGCGCGCATCATCTTGCGCCTTTGGTTGAAGGCCGTGGCGATCACCTGTTCCAGAACACGCGCATCGGCGGGATAGCGCGGTGCGGGCAGGGCGGTCAGATGCACCACGGCGCTGGAAACCTTGGGCGGCGGTGTGAACGCCTCGGGAGGCAGGTTCATCACGATCCGCGCGGTGCAGCGCCATTGTGCCAGCAAAGCCAGACGCCCGTAAGCCTTGCCACCGGGCTGCGCCACGATCCGCTCGGCCACCTCGCGCTGGAACATCAGGGTCAGGCTGTCCCAGAAGGGCGGCCATGTGGGCGGTGTCAGCCAGCGGATCAGCAATTCCGTGCCCACGTTATAGGGTAGGTTCGCGGCCACCCGGATCGGCGGCGTCAGATGCGCCAGCGGATCGACCTCCAGCGCGTCGCCCAGCACCACGCTCAGGCGGCCCGGATAGGCGGCGGCTATCTCCTCCAGCGCGGGAATGCAGCGCGGGTCCTTCTCGATGGCCAGCACATGCCGCGCGCCCTCCGCCAGCAGACCACGGGTCAGCCCGCCGGGGCCCGGGCCCACCTCCAGCACATCGCAGCCCGTCAGGTCACCCGCCGCCCGCGCGATCTTGGCGGTCAGGTTCAGATCCAGCAGGAAATTCTGCCCCAAGGCCTTTTTCGCGGCGATCTCATGGGTTTCGATCACCTGCCGCAACGGCGGAAGATTGTCGATCCCGCTCATGGCTTCACCGTTCCACAAATACTCATGACAGACCACGTGCCCCGGCCATGACATCCGCCATCTTCAGCGCGGCGATCAGCGATGAGGGATCGGCAATCCCCTGTCCTGCGATATCGAAGGCCGTGCCATGATCCGGCGAGGTGCGGATGAACGGCAGGCCCAGCGTGACATTCACCCCGCCTGCGAAATCCAGCGTCTTGATCGGGATCAGCGCCTGATCGTGATACATGCAGATCGCCGCGTCATAGCGGGCTCGCGCCGCCGGGTGGAACATCGTGTCAGCGGACAGAGGCCCCGCGATATCCAGACCCTCGGCGCGCAACGCCTCCAGCACGGGGATGATCATTTCGATCTCTTCCTGTCCCATCGCGCCGCCTTCTCCGGCATGCGGATTCAGCCCAGCCACGGCAAGGCGTGGCGCGGTCAGCCCGAAATCGCGGCGCAAGGCGGCATGGGTGATCAGGATCGTATCGGTCAGCAAGGCCGCCGTCAGGGCCTCGGGCACTTCGGCCAGCGGGATATGGATCGTGACGGGCACCACGCGCAGCGCCTCGCAGGCCAGCATCATCACCACCCGGTCAACCCCGGCCAGAGCCGCCAGATATTCGGTATGCCCCGGATAGGCGAAATCCGCACCATCCTTCAGCGCCTTCTTGTGGATCGGCGCGGTGCACAGCGCCCGAGCCGCCCCCGTTTGCACCAGATTCACCGCGCGGGCGATGGAGGCGATCACACCCTGGGCATTGGCGGGATCAGGCTTCCCGGGCCGCGCCAATGCGGCAAAGGGCAGATGCAGCACCGGCAAAGCCGTGGCACTGACGGCCCGCGCCTGCGCCATATCCTCGATCACAGCGACAGCGGTGCCCGCAGGCAGGTGGCGCGGATCCCCGATATAGACAAAGGGCAAGCTGTCACGCAACGCGGCCCAAGCCTTGGCCGCGATTTCCGGTCCGACCCCTGACGGCTCACCGCAACTCAGCGCGATGGGTGCGCTCATTGCTCGACGATGCGCGCATCAGAGACAAGCTGCGCAAGATAGCCGCGCGCATAGGCCTCAAGCCGCTGGTTCCGCAACTGCGCGGTGATCTGCTCGCGCGAGGCATTCTCGGCCCCCGCAGCGGTGCGTCCGCACAGCATCAGCACCATCAGCGCTTCGGACCCGTCCGCAGCGGGCCGGGTCAGGTTGGCCGAGATCTCGCCCCGGTCCAGCTTGGCCAGTTCCAACGCGATATCGCGCGGCAGATCGGCCGGGGCAGCAGCGTTGCGCTCCAGCAGTTCGGGCGGTTGCCCTTTGGCCAGACCGTAAAGATCGTCGCAGGTGTCCACCGACGCCCGGATGCGCGCAGCTTCGGCCAGATTGGCCTCCGTCCGGCCACCGGCCAGGTAATAGGCGGCATAGTCGATGGCCGAGAATTCGGGCGTGCTTGCGCCGGTTTCCTGAATGCCGCGCAACTGGAACAGGGCGATGGCCCCGTCAAGCGGGATCGGTTGCGTGACCTCGCCGACCGACAGCCCAAGGATCACCGGGCGAAGCTGTTCCGGCAGGTTGGTGATCGGCATCCAGTCCAGCCGTCCACCATTTTCGCGGGTCTGCGTTGCCGACACGCGGCGCGCCTCGGCCGAGAATTGGTCGATCGAGGTGATCTGACTCAGATCCTCGGCCAATTCCTGCGCTGCCGCGGCCTGCTGCGGCGGGGCGGCCAGAATGATCTCGGACAGAAGAACGCGCACCGTGCTGCCACCTGTCAGCACGCTCAGCGCCTTGTCGACATCCGCATCGGTGATGCGGACACGCGGCACGAAACGGGCGCGCACCAGATCACGCCAGCCAAGGGCCGCGATGATGAAATCGCGGAAGGTCTGCTCGGCCACACCGGCCCCGCCCAGTGCGCGCAGGAACTCTTCACGCGACAGGTCGGCGCGAGAGGCGAATTCGGTCATCCCCTCGATGATCGCTTCGTCGGTGATCTCGATCCCGGCGTTGCCGGCCGCCGCCATCTTGACGCGATCCTCGATCAACTGCTGGCGGGCCAGTTCCTCAAGGTTGCCCTGCGCCCGCAACACGCGCAGCAAGGCGATGCGCTGCTCGACCTCGTAGCGGGTGACCACCTGATCATCGACCGTGGCCACCGGCGCAAACAACCCCTGCGCCTGCGTGGACAGTGGCTGGGCCAGCACGCCCAACAGCGCGAGAAGGGCGAAAAGGACAGGGCGGGTCTTCTGTATCATGTCGGCGCGTTCCTGCAGGTCCGTGTATAACTTCTGTCGGTATCCCCGACGCCAAATCCCCTGATGGCGACCGTAAAGCCGAAATCCGTGGATGGCTCGACGATAGCCGATGCGGTGAAGCGGCGCGAGAGGGAAAGGTTCAGCTCGATACATTCGTTCCGATACCGCAGTCCCACGCCCGCCTCGGCGGTCTTGTCGCGAGCCACGTCATACCGCACGTTGGCCGATCCCGTCCAGTGTCGCGAAATGCGGTAGGTGCCATCCACAGACCATTCTGACTGCGTCGACAGCCGGTCCTCGTCCAGATCCGTGCCCAACCAGACATAGGCGGCGCCCAAGGCGAAATCCTGCTGTTGCCACAACAGCCGCGCCTCGGCCTTGGACAGCGACAATCCGCCGTCATAAAGCGTGCGGGCCGAAACCGACACCCCGTCGGCAGTCTTGATCTGCCCCGCCACCAGCAGGTCGGAGCTTTGACCGGATAGGCCGGAGCTGTTGCTGAAGTCGAAATCCGGATCCGCGCGCCAGACCTGACCAAGGGTCAGGTTGGTCTGCAAACCGCCGGAACCCTGCCGCATCCAGTTGAGGCCATAGGCCGCGACGACACCGCGTTCGCGCCGGTCCGGGGCCGGAAAGCGCGACAGGGTCAGAAGGTTGCCCTCGTCGAACTCGACCCGCGTGCTTTCGTCATTGGGCAGGTCCCGGCGGCTGCCACCGGTCCAGCCCAGCATGGCGACCGGCTCCAGCAGATGGGTGGCCCCGCTGGCAGTGCTCTTGATCAGGGGCCAGCGCAGGGTCAGCGCGGTCTGGGGCACGACCTCGGCCAGATCTCCGCCGAAACTGTCATCCTGCAGGATGCGGAACCCGTCTACCGAGACGCCTCCCTTGACCTCGGCCTGCACCCCGTAAGCCAGTCCCCAGTTGCGGTGCCAGAACAGATCAGCCGACACCCGCGACACGTCGCGGCCGATCCCGTCTGTCGGATCGTCGGATGAACGATAGCGCGAGTTGGCCTGCAACCCCATGCGCAACTCGCCCCCCAGCAGACCCGGCACGAAACGCCGCTCATAGGTCAGATCGCCGATAATCGTGGGCAGGGTCGCATTGCTTTCACTGGCGCGAAGGGTCTGATAGCCGGTCAGACTGGCCTGAATGAATTCGTCCCGCCGCGTCCGGGTGACGGCGATGGCGCTGTCCAGACGGTCCTTCTCGGAATAGTCGTAGTCCAGCAGATAAGCGTCATCGCTGGTCATCTCGATGTCGAAGGTCAACCGGAAATCGCGCGGCAACGAGAACTGCCCCGTCCCGAACAGATAGGCCCGGCGGCTGTCCGGCCCCAGCGAGTCGTCGGAAATCGCACCGTTCAGGGTGATATCCCCGGTGCGGAACGCCTGCCGATAGCGCAGCTCCAGTGTCCGGGTTTCGGGCGAAAGATAAGGTGTGATGGTCAGGTCGCGGTGATCCCCAAGGGTCACGAAATAGGGCATCTTGACCCCAAGACCCAGACGGGATGTCTGCTTCAGCGACGGGATCAGGAACCCGGTGGCACGGTCCAGTGTCGGATCGGGCAGGCGCAGGCGCGGCACCCAGAATATCGGCACATCCAGCACCCGTATCTGTGCATTGTCGAAGTAGAGCTGCTTTTCCTGCTGGTCATGCACCACACGCTTGGCCCGGATCTGCCAGAGCGGTGGCGAACCATCGTCGCAGACCCGGCACGAGGTGGCTGCGGTCTTGTAAAGCTGCGTGTATCGCCCCCCGATCCGGTCGATCCGGTTGGCCGCAAGCTGCACCTGCTGGTCCAGCACCATCCGCGCCCCGCGCAACAGGCCGTTTTCAAGGCTGGCATCCAGATCGCCGCTATCGGCCAGCACGACGATCCTTTCGCCCTCGATGATGGTGATCGGCCCTTCCAGTGTCAGCCGGTCCGTCTCGCGGTCATAGATCACCCGCGCCGCCTTGAGGCGGGTCTGCCCCGACAGCGCCTCGACATTGCCCTCGGCGATCAGCCTGTCACGCCCCTCCAGCCGCAGGCTGTCGGCCACCAGCAGCGCCGGCGCACCCGCCACCGGCACGGCGGTGCTCTCCTGCGCGCGGGGCACGGCCGGGGGCAGGGCAAGGCCCAGCCCAAGCACGGCGGCAAACCCCAGCGCCAGATGGTGACGCCGTGTCAGGGGCGCGCGCCGCATCACGCCTCCTCCATGTTCAGCAGAATGCCCAAGGCCAGCAGGACCGAGGCCACAGGCGGCGCCCAGGCCGCCAGCAGGATCGGGATCTGGCCGTTCTCGCCCAGAATCTGCGCGAAGTTCCGGATATAGAACAGCGCAAATCCCAGCATCACCGCCGTCAGGACCGCGACACCCGTGCCACCCGCGCGCACATGGCGCATCGTGAAGGCGGCCCCCAGCAGCACCATTGCGGTCAGAAACAGCGGGCGTGCCATTTCCATCTGGAACCACACCAGATGCCGCCGCGCCGAAAACCCGGCTTCCTCAAGCCGCGCCACATAATCGGGCAGGTCCCAGATCGAGATCGCCTCCGGCTGCCCAAAACTGTCGCGGATGCGTTCCTGTGTCAGATCCGATGGGATCGTCAGGCTGTCGAGGGTCTCGGCCATGGCTTCGGGGTTCATGTCCAGTCCCAGCGGCCAGACCTTGACGTCTTTCGCCTCCCAGGCGCCGGGTGCCAGCACCGCTTCGCGGGCCTCGATCCGGCGCAATGGACCGCCTTCGGGCGCATAGCTGAGGAATGTCACGTCATAGAACACGGTACCGTCCGGATTGGCCCGTTCCGCATGGATCACCGTCTGCCCTGATGTATCGCCCTGCCGCAGCCACAATCCCTCGCGTGAGATCGACAGAACATCGGTGACGCCAAAGCGGTAGTTCTCGAACAGGCTGGCATAGCGTTTTGACGTGGCGGCCACGATCGGATTCAGCATCGCCACCGCCAGCGCGCCAATGGCAAAGGCCACGATGACCGGCGCGATCAGGGCCACCAGCGCCGACCGCCCCGAGGCGCGCGTCACCACCAGTTCGCTACTGCGCGCCAGCCCCAGAAAAAGCGTGATCGTCGACAGGATCATCACCAGCGGAAGGATATCGCTGATGGCCTTGGGCATGTTCAGCAGCGTCAACTGCGCAATCCGCCGGAACCCGATCCCGTCCGCCGAGAACCGCCGCAGCTGTTCGACAAGGTCGATCAGCGCCAGCAACAGGAAAAACACCGTCAGGATGCCCAGAAAGGTCACCAGAAACCGTCGCGCGAAATAGCGGTGCAGGATCACGTCGCAATCTCCCTTGCGGGCTGTGCCCTGCGCCATGACCGCCTGCGCGGACGCGCGGCCCAGCCAAGCAGGGCGCCCGCCATCGCAAGCCCCGCAGCGGTCGGCGCATAGACCAGTGGCCACAGCGCGGCATTGGCCCGCACCGGGTCCGTCACAAGGCCTTCGACCAGTTTCACCAACACCAGCAGAACCAGCGCACCGACGATCTGTTTCCACACGCCAAAACGCGAGAACCCGCCCACCAGGAGCGCGGAAAACCCGATCAGCGCCGCCGCCAGCGCCATCAGCGGCTGGTTGAAGCGCCCGTGCAACTCATCCGCGATCAGACCCGGCGTCGCACCCGTCTCAGCGATGATGACATCCCGCGCACGCAGCAGTTCCCATGTCCCCACATGTCGCACCTCGCGGCTATGCGCGCCGGGCGTGGCCAACAAGCCGCTGATATCATATGTAAAATCCGCAAAATGCGTAGTGAACAGACGCTGACCGTCCAGGAAATAGCTTTGCGACAAACCATCCACCATCACCAGCCGCGTGCCCTTGTCGTCATTGACCAGATAGGCCTCGGTCGCGGTATAGGTCATCGCCCGCTCGGGGCGGCTGCGATCCGACAGATAGACATCCCGCAGCGCGCCTTCGGGTGTGATCTCGCGGATATAGAAGGTGATCCCTGCCGAAGGATGTAGAAACGTGCCCTCGGTCAGCAGCTTCGAGGTGACGTTCTGTGACAACTCCGCCTCGCGCTGCTTCATCTCTTCCAGTGAGGCGGGCACCAGCACATGGGTCAGCACAGACATCATCACGGCCACCAGCCCCCCATAGACCGCGACGGGTTGTGCCAGCCGCCACGGGCTGAATCCCGTCGCCTGCATCACCACCAGCTCGCTTTCACTGCTCAGCCTGTTGGTGACATAGACCGCCCCGGCAAAAGCCGCGACCGGAAGAACCAGACGGATCACATTGGGCAGGGTCAGCAACGAGAATTCGACAAACACCATGGCGGACTGGCCGTCACCGACCAGCCTGTCGAACAGCCGCACAGCCTGATTGATCCAGTAGATCGAAACCAGGATCAGCGCGAAAAAGCCGAACAGGACCATCATCTGCGACAGCAGATATCTGTCGAATCTCGCCACTCCATTCCCCCGGGTGTCACATCATGACAGTGACAAGGTTATCCGATGTGGCGGGGGGGTAAAACTGCTATCTGGTCAAGGTGGCGACCCACCGCTAGGGTGTCGCTCCGATCCGCCGCGTCACAGCCCATATCAGGAGAATATGATGACCGATCCCGTCCGTATCCACGCCGCATCCACCGATATCGAGGCGCTGTCCACGCTGCAGGGCCGCATCGCGCTTCTGGTGGACAGCCCCGATACGCTGGACGTGGCCGCGCGGCGCGTGAACCGGTTGACGCGCGGGGCGCTGGCGCGACTGCTGGCGTCGGACCGTTTCGCCAAGCTGAAACCGGCCGAGGCGATGACACTGGCCTTTCCCGCCGGGATGGAGGCCGAGGCGGTGGACGTGGTCCGTCTGCCGCGCCGCACCGATGCGGTGCAGGCGCGCAAGGCCGGTGTCGCGCTGGCCAAGCTCAAGGGCAAGGCGGCGGTCACCGTCATGGCCGGTGGACAGCGCCATGCGGCCGAACTGGGTCTGGGTCTGGCCCTGCGCGCCTACAGCTATGACGCGATGAAGTCGCCAAAGGATAACGGCAAGGACGAGACCGCCGCTGGCGACGTGACCCTGATGGTCAGCAAACCTGACGAGGTCGAAGCCGCTCTGGTGCCGCTGCGCGCCACGATCGAGGGTGTCTTTCTGACCCGTGACCTGATCAGCGCGCCGGCAAACATCCTGACGACGACCACATTCGCGGATCAGCTGCTGGCCCTGCGCGATCTGGGCGTCACAGTCGAGGTGCTGGAAGAGTCCGATCTGGAAAAACTCGGCATGGGCAGTCTGCTCTCGGTCGGTCACGGCAGCGAAAGCCCGTCCAAAGTCGTTGTGATGCAATGGAATGGCGGGGCCAAGGATGCTGCCCCGCTGGCGCTGGTCGGCAAGGGCGTGGTCTTTGATACCGGCGGTTACAGCCTGAAACCCGCAGGCGGCATGGAAGACATGACCATGGACATGGGCGGCGCGGGCGTGGTGGCTGGCGTCATGCACACGCTGGCCCGGCGCGGCGCAAAGGCCAATGTCGTGGGCCTCGTCGGTCTGGTCGAGAACATGATCTCGGGCCGGTCCACCCGCCCCGGTGACGTGGTCCGCTCGATGAAGGGCGACACGATCGAGGTGATCAACACCGATGCCGAAGGCCGCCTCGTTCTGGCCGATGTGCTCTGGTATGCGCAGGACCGCTTCAAGCCCGCCGGGATCGTTGATCTGGCGACACTGACCGGCGCGATCATCATCGGTCTGGGGCATGAGAAAGCGGGCGTCTTCTCGAACGACGATGCCCTGTGCAATGCCGTGCTCAAAGCTGCCGAGGCCGAGGGCGAAGGAGCCTGGCGCATGCCTTTGGGCGCGGCCTATGATGCCAAACTGAAATCCGCCATCGCGGACATGAAGAACGTGGGTGGCCGCGATGCGGGCGCGATCACGGCGGCCCAGTTCCTGCAACGATTCATCAAGGATGAAACGCCATGGGTCCATCTGGACATCGCCGGTGTGGCCAGCGTCAAGGAAGACACCCCCTACGCCCCCAAGGGGGCCAGCGGTTGGGGCGTCATGGCGTTGAACCGTCTGGTGGCCGACCGGTTTGAGGGCTGAGGGAACCACGCAGATGGGGGCCGCCAATTTCTATCACCTGACCCGCAACCCGCTTGAGGTGACCCTGCCGCAACTTCTGGGCCGGGCCATGCAGGCGGGCTGGCGTGTGGCCGTGCGCGGCCGCGATCCCGCCCGGATGGATTGGCTGGACCGGCAGCTCTGGATGGGCGCGTCTGACGGCTTTCTGCCCCACGGTCTTGCGGGGGGCGCGCATGATGCGGCCCAGCCCGTACTCCTGACGACGGGCGCTGAGGCTGCGAATGACCCCGCCTGCCTGATGACCGTGGACGGGGCGGAGGTCGGCGCCGATGAGGTGCAACGGCTGGAGCGTGTCTGCGTTATCTTCGACGGCAACGACCCTACCGCCGTGCAGATCGCGCGCGCTCAGTGGAAGGCCCTGACCGATGCAGGCTGCGCGGCGCAATACTGGTCCGAGGAATCGGGCCGATGGGAAATGAAGGCCGAACGCAGCGCCTGAAGCCGCGTTGGCCATGGGTTTTTGCCGAACTGTGAAAAGGCGCGCGTCACCGCGTCAGAATAAGCGCGCCCTGGCGGATCTCGACCGATGAGAAGCGTTGCAGATAGGTCATGCCAAGCAGGCTTTCCCGCATCTCGCCTTCGTTCACAAAGGCGCGCAGGCCCCGATCCTCATGACTGCCCAGGCGGATACTGTCCAGCCGGACCGGGGCGGTGCGGACTTCTCCATTCGCGGTCATGGCAGTGCCGATGAAGGGCAGATTGGCGGGATCAAGGCCCGCCGCCATGGCGTCCTCCCGGCTCAGAAAGATATCCGTGGCCCCGGTATCGACCAGAAACCGGATCGGCGCGCCGTTCACCTCGGCCGTCAGGTAATAATGCCCGTCCGGTGCGCGCGGCAGCTCGATCCGTCCATCCGCGCTGATCACGGACTGGGTCGGACGCACGGTCTGTCGGATATCGGACCACAGGCCGAACGCGGCGATCACACCCAGGAACAGAAGGCCCCAGATCAGGACCTGCTGCAATGTCTTGCCCAGCGATTGGCGGTTCTGGACGAAGAACCAGAACACGATCACGGACCCCAGAAGAATCAGATAGGTCAACCTGCCCAGATCAGTGCCGTCCATGCCGCGCCCCCTTTGTTGCATTAGATATAGGCGTCTAGAGGCCCGCTGCAATCAGCCCGCAAACCCGAAGTCGCGCAGGCCGTCCAGCACGAATTGCACCGAAAGGGCCGCCAGCAGCATGCCCAGCAGGCGGGTCACCACGTTGATGCCGACGCGACCCAGGGCGCGCTCGAAAAGGGAGGCGCTAAGGAACAGGACCATCACGATCACCAGCACCGCCAACATGACGCCTGTGACGGTGGCCAGACCCGCAAGGCCGGGTTGCTGTCCGGCCAGCAGGATCATCGTGGCGATGGCGCCGGGCCCCGCGATCAGGGGGATGGCAAGAGGGAAGACGGACGGGTCGGGGCGGTCCTCCTCGGTCTGGTCCTGCCGCCGCTTGGCACGCCGCTCGAAGAGCATGTCGAGGGCGGTCAGGAACAGAAGGATGCCGCCTGCGATCCGGAAGGCGGGCATGGAGATGCCGACGAAGCCCAGCACAGCCTCGCCCGCCGCTGCAAAGAGCAGCAGGAGCAGCGCCGCCACGAGGACGGCGCGCAGCCCGATGGCGCGGCGCTCGCGGGCGGTCATGCCTTGGGTCAGGGCCACGAAAAGGGGCACCAGACCGATGGGGTCGATGATCACGAAGAGGGTGACGAAGGCACTGATGAGAAAGGTCGTATCCATGCCGCACCCTAGCGGGTGGGGACGCAAGGCGGCAAGGGGGGCTTTGGGGGGATGTCCCACCGTGGGACATTTTTTGGATTGAGGGATTTCAATAGGTTACGCGGCGGCGTTAGGGAAATTTTAACGGAATTGGCGGCAAAACCTCTGTCAACGCCATCCGCCTAAAAAGTTCAACAAATAGCTAAAGTCAGATTCTGTGGCACCTTCTAGGCCCATAAGTTCACATAAGTTTTTAGGAAGTAGAACTGTCTTGAGAAGTCTTTTTCGAAACTGTTGATTCCGGATACTCTTAATTTGACCTAGGAGTGCTGTATCACAAGTTAAAAGATAATCGAGTTTCAATAGTCCAACACAGAAAAGATGCCATGCATCTTGGTTTGACTTGTCAGATCTGTTTACTTCAAAGAGATGGTTCCTAATTTCCAAGTATTCGGAATCGGCTTGAGATGATAGAAACTCCCTGAATCTTTCATTTGGTGTTAGTTCACTTGGAAAAATGCAAGAAAATCCAGATAAAGTACTATTAGAAACACGCTTGATCTTTCCAAACCAAGAAAATGAAGCATAGCCTATGCCTAAAAATTTATTGCTTGGCTGCTCTAGGCGTTCTAGGTCAAGTGCGTCAGTGGTGTGAGCCTCCCATTCACCCTTTATGTGAGCAAGTGCGAGTGCCGCAATATATTTGCTCTGCTGGCCGCCTTTTGTATCCTTGATCATGATTGGGATATTTCTACTGGCTAGCCGTCCTGTATTTATATTGATCCCGTTGTTTCCACCCCAGCGTTCTACACCAATGTCCAACCAAGCACTTTGATGTTCAACTGAGTGATGGAGAACTGAATTATCCACTAATACTCGCACATGTCCCTCAACAGATTCGTAAACAAGGTGTGGTGAAAGTAGTTAGGTGCCAATCGAAATGGAATACAAGTCGTCCCCCCCCCGCGCGGAATCAAGGCCGCAGGCCGCCGCGCGATCGCCGACCCGCCCCCTGGGGCGGCGATTTTGTGACCGTTGTGGCCTGAACTGAGGCTCAAAGATGTGGCAGGGATAAAGTGCCCCGAACTGAGGTCGGATCGCCACCCCGCGGGTCTGCGACGGCACGGTTAGTTTCAAAGGCGTGAAAAAGGAAGGCCCGGCTTACGCCTCGGCCTTCTCCAGTTTCTCCAGCGCGGTCATCCACATGGCCTCGGCGCGGTCGAGGGCTTCGCGGAGTTCGGCGTATTTCTTCTGCCAGACGACCAGTTCGTCCTTGCGCTCGTCATAGAGGGTGGGGTCGGCCAGTTTCTTGGCCAGTTTGTCGCCCATCTCGTTGAGCTTGTTCACGCGCTCTTCGCATTTGCGGACCTCGGCGCGCAGGGCCATGATCTGGTCGCGGCTGGGTTTGGGGGCGGCCTCGCGCGGTTTGTCCCTGTCCTTGGACTTTGCGGGCGTATCGGATTGCAGCAGCATCTTCCGATAGGTTTCAAGGTCTTCCTCATAGGGGCGCACGGTGCCGTCCTGCACCAGCCACAAGCGATCCGCCACCATCGACAACAGGTGCATGTCATGGCTGACAAGAATGACGGCGCCGGAATAGGCGGTGAGGGCCTCGACCAGCGCCTCGCGGCTTTCGATGTCGAGGTGGTTGGTCGGTTCGTCGAGGATCAGCAGATGCGGCGCGGGCAGGGTCGCCAAGAGCAGCGAGAGGCGGGCTTTCTGCCCGCCCGAGAGGCGGCCCACTTCGGTTTCGGCTTGTGCTGCGCCAAGGCCGAAACCTGCGAGACGGGCGCGCAGCTTGGCCTGACCTTCCGCCGGGCGTTCGCGCAGCAGGTGCTGGAGGGGTGTTTCCTCGACCCGCAGCTCATCCACCTGATGTTGCGCGAAAAAACCGATGCGCAGCTTGGTGGATTGCGTGGTCTTGCCGCCCATGGCGGCAAGGCGGCCCGAGAGGAGTTTCGACAAAGTCGATTTGCCCTGACCGTTCTTGCCCAGCAGGGCGATGCGGTCATCCTGATCGATGCGCAGGTTGAGGTTGCGCAGCACGACGGTGTCGCCATAGCCGGTGCTGCCATTCTCGATCGAGATGATGGGAGGCGAAAACTCCTCGGGTTCGGGGAAGGAAAAGACCGTGCGGGCGGCATCTTCGGGCGCGCGGATTGTTTCCATCTTCTCCAGCATCTTGACGCGGGACTGGGCCTGTTTGGCCTTGCTGGCCTTGGCCTTGAAGCGGTCGACGAAGCTTTGCAGATGGGCGCGGCGGGCGTCCTGTTTCTTGGCGGCGGCGGTCAGGATGGCCCTTTGGGCGGCGCGCTGGCGGGCGAATTGATCGTAATTGCCGGAGTAATAGGTGAGTTTGCGGTCTTCCAGATGCAGGATGGAGCCGACAGCGCGGTTCAGAAGCTCGCGGTCGTGAGAGATGATGAGCACCGTGTGGGGGTATTTCATCAGGTAGTTCTCAAGCCAGAGCGCGCCTTCAAGGTCGAGATAGTTGGTCGGCTCATCCAGCAGCAGGTAGTCGGGCTGTGCGAAGAGGACGGCGGCGAGGGCCACGCGCATCCGCCAGCCGCCCGAGAAGGCGGAGCAGGGCATGAGCTGTTCGGACGCGTCGAAGCCCAGACCGCGCAGGATGGAGGAGGCGCGCGCCTCGGCCGACCAGGCGTCGATATCGGCGAGGCGGGTCTGCACCTCGGAGATGCGGGCGGGATCGGTGGCGGTCTCCGCCTCGGCCAGCAGGGCGGCGCGTTCGGTATCCGCGGCAAGGACGGTGTCCAGCAGCGAGACCTCGTTGCCGGGCACCTCCTGTGCGACGCCACCGATGCGGGCGCGGGCGGGCAGGGTGATGGTGCCCCCCTCCAGCGGCAATTCGCCCCGGATGAGTTTGAACAGCGTCGTCTTGCCCGCGCCATTGCGGCCGATCAGGCCGACTTTATGGCCTGTCGGGATGGTGGCGTCGGGTTTGATGATCGAAAAGGTGCGCTGAATGGCCATGTCGTTGCTCTTTCTGTCTGCAAGGATGCCGGGCCCCATGCCCGAAGCCGCGGGCGGGGTCAATCACGCCTTTTCAAGCGTGGGGGGCCATGATAGGAGCGCGGCGATTTCATCGGGTGCGGGGCATGGGGCCCGGCATCCTTGCAGACAGAAAGAGCAACGACATGGCCATTCAGCGCACCTTTTCGATCATCAAACCCGACGCCACCAAGCGCAACCTGACCGGCGCCATCAACGCCAAATTCGAGGCCGCTGGCCTGCGGATCGTGGCGCAGAAGCGGATCCACCTGACCAAGGCGCAGGCCGGGGTGTTCTATGCGGTGCACAAGGAGCGTCCCTTCTATGACGAACTGTGCGAGTTCATGGCGTCCGAGCCGATCGTCGTGCAGGTTCTGGAAGGCGAGAACGCCGTTCTGAAGAACCGCGAAGTGATGGGCGCGACGAACCCCGCCGAGGCGGCTGAGGGCACGATCCGCAAGGAATTCGCGCTGTCGATCGGCGAGAACTCGGTCCACGGGTCGGACGCGCCGGAAACGGCGGCGGAAGAGATCGCGTATTTCTTCTCGGGTCTGGAACTGGTGGGCTGATCTTTCAGCTTGTGACGGTTGAGAAAGGGGCGCAGCGATGCGCCCCTTTTTTTGTCAGCGCCGCGCCAGCCGTTCCGGTGTGACCACGCCGATGGCGTCGAGCACGGCTTCCAGATGGCGCAGGTCCGCGTCGTCATGGGTGGATTTGAGCGCATCGAACCGCACCCGCAGGGCGGCTTTTTCCGCGCCTTTGCAGTCGTTCCACGGGCGGCCCTGAAGGGCCATGACCAGCACGTAATATCCGATGAAATGCGGGCGCACCCCGGCGGCGATTATCCGGCCATAGGCGGTGTCGGGGCCAAGGGCGCGCAAGTCCTCGGCCGAGTTGATGCCAGCGCGCGCCAGATCGCGGGCGAAGGCGGGGCCGATATTCGGAATCGTGGTGACAGGCGTGCTCATGCCGCGACTGTGCCAGTGCGGACCGCGCCTGTCACGCCTGCGCGCGCAGGGTCATCGCTGTCAGATGCTGGCGAAGTCGGTATAGACCGATCCGGGGCGCGGTGTTGCCTGTTGGGCGGTCACGGGCGTCGCGGGGGTCGGGGTCGGTTTGGGGGATTGGGTCTGCGGTTTGGCTGCCTGGGCCATGGTGGTCTGCTCCTGCGGTGATCCCGGCCGCTTTGCGCGGTTCTCGGGGGTGATGGGGAATGTCCCTGTCTGTCACCTAGGAAGCGTCGGCCCGCGCCGCAAGCAAAAGCGGTGCGGGCCGTTGTGTTATCGGCGGGATTATGCCTTTTCCGCCGCAGTCACGATGATCTCGACCCGGTATTTGGGGGCGGCCAGTTTCGCCTCGCCGGTGGCGCGGGCGGGGGTGTGGCCCGGCGCGACCCAGCCGTCCCAGACAGCGTTCATCTCGGCGAAATCGGCCATATCGGACAGCCAGATGATGGTTTGCAGGATATGGGTCTTGTCGCTGCCGGCTTGTGCCAGCAATTCGTCCACTTGCCGCAGGCAGTCGGCGGTCTGTTCGGCGACGGTAGCCCCTTCGCCGACCTGACCGGCCAGATAGATGGTGCCGTTGTGCTTGACGATCGCGCTCATGCGCGGGCCGGTTCCGATACGTTCGATCATGGGCTGTCCTTTCGCGGTGCCGTGGATGGGATGGGTTGCGGATAGCGATGCGGGGCGCGTTCTGCAAGCGGTGCCGGATGACATCGGTTCAGGCCGGGGCGGGGGGAGTCCTGCGCGTCACGGGAAAGCGGGTGCGTTTGAGGATGCGCCCTTCGGCGTCGATGATCAGGCGCAGGGCCTGCGCGCCGTGGTAGAAGGTGAGGCGGAAGGTGCCCGCATCGTCATCCTGCCCCTGTTCCAGACGGCTGGTGATGGTGCCTGCGCGCATCAGGACGGGCACATCGGCGGCGGGCAGGGTGAAAGCGGCCCCCAGCACTTCGGCGGGGACGATGAAGCCATCGGGGCCGATGGCCACGCGGTCGGTGGCATCAAGGGGTGTCTGCGGTTGTTCCATCAGATCAGCCTAGCAGGCACCCCACCGGGGGCAAGCCCTGTCAGAGATCGAAGCGCACGCCCTGCGCCAGTGGCAGATGGCGGGAGTAGTTCACCGTGCTGGTCTGGCGGCGCATGTAGCCTTTCCATGCGTCCGAGCCGGATTCGCGCCCGCCGCCGGTTTCCTTTTCACCGCCGAAGGCCCCGCCGATTTCCGCGCCGGAGGGTCCGATATTCACATTGGCGATGCCGCAATCCGAGCCTGCGGCGGAGAGGAAGGTTTCCGCCTCGCGCAGGTCCAGTGTGAAGATGCAGGAGGAGAGGCCCTGCGGCACATCGTTCTGCATCGCAATCGCCTGATCGAGATCGTCATAGTCCATCACGTAAAGGATGGGCGCGAAGGTTTCGGTGCGCACGGTGTCGGTCTGGGCGGGCATGATCACCAGAGCCGGGCTGACATAGGCCCCGTCGGCGGGCACGTCCTTGGTCACGGCATCGCCGCCGATGACGGTGCCGCCCTCGGCCCTTGCCTTGTCCAGTTGCGCCAGCATCCGGTCGCGGGCGGGCGTGTCGATCAGCGGGCCGATCAGCGTGCCGGGTTTGCGCGGGTCGCCGATGGGCAGGGTCGCATAGGCGCGTTTCAGACGGTCCACCAGATCGGCATGGATGGAATGGTGCACGATCAGGCGGCGCAGCGAGGTGCAGCGTTGCCCCGCTGTGCCGACCGCGCCAAAGACGATGGCGCGCACGGCCATGTCGAGATCGGCGGAGGGGGCCACGATCATCGCGTTGTTGCCGCCCAGCTCGAGAATGGGGCGGCCCCAGCGGGACAGAACTTGCGGGCCGACGATGCCGCCCATGCGGGTGGAGCCTGTGGCGGAAAGGACCGGCACCTGTGGCGCGGCGGCGAGGGCTGCGCCCAGATCGGCACCGCCGATGACCAGTTGGCACAGGCCCTCCGGCGCATCATCGCCGAAGCGGGCCAGCGCGCGTTCCATGATGCGTTGCGTGGCCATGGCGGTGAGGGGGGATTTCTCGGAGGGTTTCCAGATCACCGGATTCCCGCAGACAAGGGCCAGCGCCGCGTTCCAGCTATAGACCGCGACGGGGAAGTTGAAGGCGCTGATGATGCCCACGGGACCGATGGGGTGCCATGTCTCGGCCATGCGGTGGCCGGGACGTTCGGAGGCGATGGTCAGGCCGTAAAGCTGGCGCGAGAGGCCGACGGCGAAATCGCAGATGTCGATCATCTCCTGCACCTCGCCCAGCCCCTCGGAGGTGATCTTGCCCACTTCCAATGTGACCAGCGCGCCGAGTTCGGCCTTGGCGGCGCGCAACTCCTCGCCCCAGAGGCGGATGAGTTCGCCGCGCCGGGGGGGCGGGACATTGCGCCATGCGGCGAAGGCCGATTGCGCGCGGGCGATGACGGCGGGCATGTCGGCGGCGGTGGTTTGGGGCAGTTCAGCCAGCGTCGCCCCGTCGATGGGCGAGCGGACGATGAGGTCGCCCCCGGTGAGCGCGGCGGGGGACAGCCCGGCGGCGGTGAGCGTGGCGGTGTGTGTCATGGTCTTCTCCGGGCGGCGGGCCGCGTGTGGTTTTCGGTTTGCACAAGTCTATCGCTCTGCTAGCGCAAGGATAAGTGATGATTTGGTCAACAGGTTGGAGATTTACGCACATGATCGCGCCAAGACGGTTTTTGCCCTCGATCCCCTCGTTGCTGGCGCTGGAGGCGGTGGAGCGGTTGGGCACGGCCACGGCGGCGGCCGAGGACCTGTCGCTGACCCATTCCGCGGTCAGTCGGCAGTTGAAGGTGCTGGAGGAGCAGTTGGGCGTGACCCTGTTCATCCGCGAGGGCAAGGGGTTGGCCCTGACGCCTGCGGGGATCGACTATGCGCGGGCGGTGCGCGAGACGTTGCAGACTCTGGCGCGGGCCGGGTTGCGCATCCGGGCGGGCGGGGCGCGCAGCAGCCTCAATCTGGCGGTGTTGCCGGCGTTCGGGATGCATTGGCTGACGCCGCGCCTGAAGGGCTTTGCCGAGGCGCATCCGGGGCTGATCGTGAATATGGGCACACGGGTGGCGGCCTTTGACTTCAACCATGAGGGCTTTGACGCGGCGATTCATTTCGGGGCGCGGGACTGGCCGGGGGTGGATTATCTGGAACTGGCGCAGGAGCGGGTGATTCCTGCGGCGGCCCCTGCGATGTGCGCTGGCGGGTTCATGGCAGCCGCGGCGATCCGGGCGTTGCCGCTGCTGCATCTGGAAAGCCGTCCGGGGGGCTGGGAGGACTGGTTCGAGCGGCAGGGCTGTGCGGCGCAACCGCTGCGCGGGATGGTGTTCGACCAGTTCGCGCCGCTGGCCGAGGCGGCGGCGCTGGGGTTCGGGGCGGCCTTGCTGCCGAAATGTGTGGCTCAGGCGGAATTCGCGCGCGGGCGTCTGGTGCCTTTGGTGCCGGAGTATACGGCCGTCGAAGGGACCTATTTTCTGGTCTGGCCGCAGATGCGCCCGGTCGGGCCTGCGCTGCGGGCGCTGATCGACTGGCTGGACACGGCCAGCCGGGCCGGGTGACGCGGCCCTGCTGGACCGCGTCACCCTGCATGTCGGTCAGTCGTCGTCGCGCTGACGCTGGAGCGGCTCGCCGGTGACGGGGTGCAGGTAGGCCTCGACCCGCAGGCCGTTGGCATCGGTCATTTCGATCTCGTAGATACCATCATCGGTATCCAGTTCGTGGATGGTGTAGCCTTGGGCTTCGAACTTGAGGACAAGGTCCGAGACCTTCATCCATTCGGCGCGGGGCGGCATGGTGCCGAAGGCGCGGCTGGTGCTGTCAGAGGCATGGGCCGTGGCGGTGACAAGGCCCGCGCTCAGGGCCAGGGCAGCGGCAAGGGGAAGAATACGTGTCATGGTCAGTCTCCTGTCTGGGTGGGATGCGGCAAGAGCGCCGCGGTGGATGGGGCCCTTATCCGCCGAGTCGCCTGACATGGGCCTGACGGGTGCTGTCAGCTTGCTGTCAGGTCGCATTGGATAGAGAATGGAACCATGAGACGCCTGACCCCTCTGATCCTGTTTCTGGTGCCCGTGCTGGCGCTGACCGCAGCCCCCGTGCTGGCGGACCGGGAGGATCATGACCGCGCGCGCAAGGCGCTGGAGCGGGGCGAGATCCTGCCGCTGTCACGGATTCTGGACATTGCCAGGGCCGACAGTGACGGGCGGGTGATCGAGGTCGATCTGGACCGCGACGATGGCCGCTGGGTCTATGAGCTGGACCTGCTGACGCGGGATGGCCGTTTGCTGGAGCTGGAGATCGACGCGGCCTCGGGCCGGATCATCGAGCGCGATTTCGACGATGAGGATGATTGATGCGGGCGCTGGCTGTCGAGGATGATCCGCGGATCGCCGCTGATCTGGCCGCCGCGCTGGATGCGGCGGGGTTCCGGACCGAGACCTGCGCGGACGGGCAGGAGGCGTGGTTTCTGGGCGATACGGAAGCTTATGACCTGATCGTGCTGGATCTGGGCCTTCCGGGGATGGACGGCTTGTCCGTGCTGAAACGCTGGCGCGCGGCGGGATGCGAGACGCCCGTCCTGATCCTGACGGCGCGCGGGTCATGGCAGGAGCGGGTCGAGGGGATCGAGGCCGGGGCCGATGATTACCTGCCCAAACCGTTCCGGATGGAGGAACTGGTGGCGCGGGCCCGCGCGCTGGTGCGCCGGTCCGCCGGGCGGGGGGGCGCCTTGCAGGAGGCGGGTCCCCTGACGCTGGACACCAACCGAATGACCGTGGCGCTGCGCGGGGTGCCGGTGGCGGTGACGGCGCAGGAATATCGGCTGCTGGCCTATCTGGTGCTGCACCGCGACCGGGTGATCGCGCCGACCGAGTTGCTGGAGCATCTTTACGGTGACGATGACGCGCGCGAGGTCAATGCGCTGGAGGCGGTGATTGCGCGGCTCAGGCGCAAGCTGGGGGCCGGGGTGATCGAGACCCGTCGCGGTTTCGGCTATGCGCTGGAGGGGCTGACACCGTGACCGCGCTGTCGCTGCGCTGGCGTCTGATGGTGGCCGGAGCGGTGGCCGTGGTGCTGGCGCTGGGTCTGGCGGCGCTGGGACTGGCCCATCTGTTCGGCACCCATGTGGAGCGCCGCGCGCTGGCGGATCTGTCGGTGCAACTGGACCGGGTTCTGGCGGGGCTGACGCGGGTCGATGGCGCGCTGGCGCAGGTTCTTCCCCCGGCCGATCCGCGCTTTGAGCAACCCTATAGCGGGCTTTACTGGCAGATTGCGGCGGATGGAAGGGTGCTGCGGTCACGCTCGCTGTGGGATGTGGAACTGGCCCTGCCGGTGGAGGATGGGGCGGATGCGACACGGCACAACCATCTGTTGATCGGGCCGGAGGGGGCGGAGGTTCTGGTGCTGGAACAGCATGTGACCCTGCCGGCATCGCTGGGCGGGGGCCGGGCGCGGGCAGCCGTGGCGCTGGACACGGCCGAATTAAGCGCGGCGCGGCGGGCGTTTCTGCGGGACATGTTTCCCTATCTGGCAGTGCTGGGGATGGTGCTGATCGCGGCGCAATGGGCGCAGGTGACGCTGGGCCTCAAGCCGCTGCGGCGGGTCGGGGCCGAGGTCTCGGCCTTGCGCGACGGGCGGCGGCGGCGGATGGGCGGGGACTGGCCGCAGGAGGTGCAGCCTTTGGCGGCGGAGCTGGATGCGCTTCTGACCGCGCGCGAGGCGGATGTGGAGCGTGCACGGGGGCGGGCAGGGGATCTGGCGCATGGGCTCAAGACCCCGTTGCAGGCGCTGATGGGTGAGGCGGCGCGGTTGCGCACGGGCGATCAGGCGCAGGCGGCCGAGGGGATCGAGGTCGTCGTGGCCACCATGCGTGCCCATGTGGACCGGGAATTGGCGCGCACGCGGATTGCCTTGCACAGCCGCAATGCCCGTGCCGGGGCGGCGGCGGTGGCGCGTTCGGTGGTGGCGGTGTTGCAACGCACCCCCGGCGGGCAGCGTCTGGCGTGGCAGGTCGATGTGCCGGACGATCTGCTGCTGGCGATCGACGCGGCGGATCTGTCCGAGGCCCTGGGCGCGCTGGCTGAGAATGCGGCACGCCATGCGGCGGGACGGGTCGAGGTGGGGGCCGTCGTCATGGGGGCGCAGGCGCGCATGACGGTGCGCGATGACGGGCCGGGTCTGCCTGCGGATCGGCGCGCGGCGATGATGGCGCGCGGTGTGCGGGCGGATGAGACGGGGCCGGGCACCGGGCTGGGGCTGGCCATCGCCGCCGAGATTGCGGAAGCGGCGGGCGGGGTGCTGGAGTTGGAAGAGGCCGGGCCGGGCCTGTCGGCGACATTGGTTCTGCCGCTGGCCTGACGGTCAGAGCGGCCAGCCGAGGTCGAAGGCCCAGACGATCAGCGGCACAGGCGCGACGGCCAGCGCCAGTGTCAGCAGGACGGATGGCAGGGAGAAGAGGCCGCTCAGCCCCGAGAGCATCAGGATGCCGCCGCCGCCCCCGACCAGCGCATTGCCGGGCAGGTTGACCAGAAGGGCCAGAGCCAGATGGCGATGGCGGATGGCGGGGCCGCGTATCGCCGCGGGCAGGCGGCTTTGCAGCAGGGCCAGCCGTTGCGTCTGGTCGAGGCCGTCCATCCGGTCGATCAGGGCACAGGCGCGGTGCAGACGCAGGTCGGCCAGGGCTGCGCGCAGGCGGCGGATGGACAGGTGGCGGCCCAGCAGATAGGCCAGCATCAGACCCGCGAGTGTCGCGAGATAGACGAAAGGCGCGATCCAGCCGCCCTCGATCGCCATGAGCATCAGGCCGATTTCGACACCCGGCACGAACGGAACGGCGATCAGCAGGGCATAGACCGCGAGCAGTGCCAGAAGCAGGGCAAGGCGCATCCCCGCTGCGTCATCCAGCCCCTTGGTCGCGATCTGCGCCCAGCCGATGAGCAGGTGGATGGCATAGGCCAGCAACGCCACGACGGCCAGCCGCAGAAGGCTGCGCGCCAGCCCGGTGGCCCATCCTGTCTGATCCTGCGGTTCTGTCATCCCGGTCCGGTCCTGCACTGGCAGCGGTGGCTGCGCTGCCCCTTGTGACAGCAGAACGCGGCGCAGGACATCGGAAAACGCGCGGCGCGGCGTTCTGGCGGGGACAGGGGCGGTGCCGGAAAGACCGGGCCGGGGTCAGGTCACGGGTTCCTTGGCCAGACCTTTTCCGAGGATCGGCCCGGTGGGCAGTTGCGTGGGCGATCCGCCGGCGGGCTCGAAGGTGATTTCATAGAGCTGTTGCGGGCGCGGTGTGGGCAGGCCGTCGATGGTGAGCGTGCTGGAGCGACCGGTGGACAGCAGGCCCAGCGAGACGGGGGGGCCATCCTCTTCGGGCTTGGTCCAGACCTGCATGACCTGATCAGCGGCCACGTTCTGCCGCTCCAGCAGGGTGATCCGGGTCGTGTTGTCGGGCAGCCCTTCGACCAGAGCGATGGCCTCGCCCGCGTCGTTGAGCAGGACGGCGATCACGGCGGGTTCGGGCCGGGACAGCGAGACCCATGCCAGCATGACGCCCAGCATCAGCGCGGCGGCCATGCCCGCGACGGCGGTCGCACGCCAGCGGTGCATGGCGTTGCGGATGGATGACACCTCCACCACGTTCTGTTGAGCGGGCTGTGGCGCTGCGGGGGGGGTGGTCGCCTCCTCCGCGTCCAGCCGTGCTTCGAGGCGTGTCCAGAAGCCCTCGGGCAGGGGCAGGGCATCGGCCGTATCATCCAGCGCAAGCAGGCGCTGGCGGGCCTGATCCAGACGGGCGGCGATGGCGGGATCGGCCTGCGCCATCCGGTCCAGCCGCGCGATATCGGCGTCGTCGGCAAGGCCAAGGGCGACTTCGTCGATCAACAGATCGAGGGAACGGTCGGTCATGACAAACACTCCCTCAGCTTGGTCAGGCCGCGCCGGACCCATGATTTGACCGAGCCCAGAGGGGCGGCCATGCGGCCTGCGATTTCACCATGGCTGTGACCCAGCACATAGGATGACAGGATCGCACGCCGCGTTTGCAGGTCAAGCCGTTCCAGACAGCGGCGCAGGTCGTCGGTCTGGTCCAGCCTGTCGAAGGCGGTGTCGAGGTCCTGGTCGTTGATGGCGGATTCCATGGCCTCGGGCCCGATCGGTTGCACCCTGTCCTCGTTGCGCAGCATCGTCAGACAGCGGTTGCGGAGAATTGTATAGACCCATCCTCTGGCACTGCCGCGGCTGGGATCGAATTGATGGGACCGCTTCCAGATCAGGACGAAGGCATCCTGCACCGCATCCTCGGCAAGGTCGATCCGCCGCAACATCCGCTGCGCGACGCCGAACATGCGCCCGCCTTCGGCGGTCATCAGCGCTTGCAGCGCCGATTTGTCACCTGCCGCACAGGCCTTGATCCAGGTGGCATGATCCGTCACAACATGGTCCGCTCTTGTTTCGCGGCATCCGGATGCCACCGCAGTCCCGTCAGAGCTAGTGGCCTTGGGCTTTGGTGTCAAACCGCAACCTTGCGCGGGGTTGCAGAACGGATCGCGATGGGCGGTGTCGCGCATGGGGCGGAGCGGCGGGGAAGGCTGGCGCGGACTGCGCCGCACCAGCCTGTCTTGGTGGGGCGGTTACTTTGCGGTCATGAAGGTGATGTCGCGCAGCATCGCGCCACCCGTTTCCATCAGGTCCCAGCTTTCCTGCACGGTGCCGTCTTCCAGCGAGACGGTGTGCAGCTTGTCCGCAGTTGCCAGCCATGCGGTGTTGTTGCCATCCGCATCGGTGGCGACGTCGAAGGCATAGCTGTCGGAACCGTCGATCCCCAGCTTGCCGATGGCCGCCAGCACGCCGTCATTGGGCGAGGTCTGCTGGATCAGCGCCACGATGGTGCTGTCGATGTTGAACATCGCGGTGGAGTCGGGCTTGCCGAAGGAGTTGATATAGGCGGCGGCGGCGATGGCCGGCTCTTCGCCCGCATGCATGTCGGCGGACTCATAGGCCAGTGATCCGTCCACGATGACTTCGCCGGTGTCCACGTTGACGCGGTGGTTCGTGGTGCCCGACATGAAGCGCAGGCGGTCGGCCATCGGGTTGAAGTCCACGATCACCGGCGCGTCGCCCATGACGGGCAGCGGGGTGTTCATGGTGGAGATCTTGGTGGCGGCGCCGGTCATCGGGTCGATCTCGACGATGTCGAAAGTATCGGTGACGCCGATCAACTGGCCGGTGGCCGGGCGCAGGTCGATGCCCAGCAGTCTGGTCACGCCCTCGACCTCCATCGAGGCTTTGACCGTGGCGGTGGCGGCGTCGATCTGGTGCAGGGTCTTGTCTCCGGACAGGCCGATCGCCATCAGGCCGCCGTGGTCATCAGCAAAAGCGGCGGTGGTGGTCATCAGCGCGGCAACGGTCAAAGCGGGAAGTGTCTTGATCATGTGTTCAGTCCTTCGAAGCGTCGACTGCGGCCTATCCGCAGCCTCCATACCCCTAGGACTCGGTGGGATGCGGCTTTGGATGCAGGGGGCGCGATTTTTTTTGACGTGGACGCTGCGGACTGCGTTATGGAGAGGATCACTCAAGGGAGATCCGTCATGCGCCCATACCTTGCTGCGCTGTTGCTGCTGCCTCTGCCTGCGGTGGCCGATCCGGTCGCGACGGGCGAGGCACTGGTCAAGGAGAACTGCGCCCGCTGTCATGCCGTCACGCAGGACGATGCCAGCCCCAATCCCCGGGCCATTCCGTTTCGCTTTCTGGGGCGGCTTTATCCGATTGAATATCTGGAAGAAGCCCTTGCCGAAGGCATCATGGTCAGCCATGAGATGCCCGAATTCGTGCTGGAAGCCGAGCAGGTGACGGCGCTGATCCTGTATCTGGAGTCGATCCAGGTGAGATAGCGGAGGATGCCCCAAGGCGGCGGGCCGCCACATCCGGTCTGGCTGCTATGTGCGGGCCGGATTCCGTGATAGTCTTTGCCCCATCCTTGTGCGGAGGGGCGGCTTATGGCGTCGGATGGCATCGTGATCCTTGTGGGGACAACGAAGGGGGCGTTTCTGATCCGGGACGATGGTGATCGCAGCGGCTGGCGGGTGACCGGGCCTTGTTGCGATGGATGGCCGATCAATCATGTGGTGGGCGATGCGGAAAGCGGCATGCTCTGGGCCGGGGGCGGCGGCGCGTTTCAGGGGGCCGGCATCTGGCGGTCGGCGGATGGCGGGCAAAGCTGGGCGCTGGTCAGGCTGAGCAAGGGCCAGATGGACGATTGGGCCGCGCAGGATCCCGATTTCGCTGCGATGATCGGCTGGAACGATGCGCCCGTGCCATTCGGGGACAGCTTTGAACAGGTCTGGTCGCTGTGCCATGCGCATGGCAGGCTCTATGCGGGGATGAAACCGGCAGCCTTGCTGGAAAGCCGCGATCACGGGGCAAGCTGGCAGAGGGTGGAGGGTCTGACCGATCACCCTTCGGCCGAGAGCTGGACCCCCGGCGGGGCGGGGCTGGTGCTGCATACGATTGTGACCGATCCTGCGGCGCCCCAGAAGATCTGGGTGGGGATTTCGGCGGCAGGGGTCTTTGCCAGCGAGGATGGCGGGCAGAATTGGGAGCGGCGCAACCGGCTGTCCAATGCCGGGGCGCATCACCATCACGACCATCCTGCCGCGCCACAGGGGGGCGAGACCGGACATTGCGTGCACAACATGATGCGCGCGCCGGGGGGCGAGGATGTGCTTTATCAGCAGAACCATCACGGTGTCTGGCGCTCGGCGGACGGGGGGCGGAGCTGGGACGATATCACGGCGGGGCTGCCCTCGACCTTCGGCTTTCCGATCCGGGTGCATCCGCGCGATCCGGACACGATCTGGACGCTGCCGCTGAACGGCGACATGGCGGGGCGCTATCCGCCCGATGCGGCGGCGGCCGTGTGGCGGTCGCGCGATGGCGGACGGACATGGGCGGATCTGCGGACAGGGCTGCCGCAGGAGTCCTGCTTCTTCACGGTGCTGCGGCAGGCCATGGCCGGGGATCAGCGCGATCCGGCGGGGCTGTATTTCGGCACCAACAGCGGGTCGGTCTTTGCCAGCACGGATGAGGGCGACACATGGGCCGAGATCGCCCGCCACCTGCCCACCATTCTGGCCGTCGAGGTGCTGGACCGCCGGGGCGCGGTGGCCGGCTGACGGGCCGGGCGGACAGATGACGGGCGGGACAGGTCAGGCCTGCCAGTGCAGCGTGGCTGTCTCGAATGGCAGGCCCTGCGCGTCGTGGGGATGGCGCGCGGATTCCTGAAAGCCGAGTGCGCGGTAGAAGCGCATGGCCTGCGTGTTGGCGGAATAGACATCCAGAGACAGCCTTTTGTGCTGCTGCTTGGCCTGCGCGATGAGCCGTCGCCCGATGCCGTGCCTGTGCATGTCGGGGGCCACGAAAAGCCCGCCGATGTGTTCATCCAGCAAACTGATGAACCCGATTGGCACGGTGCCAAGGCAGGCGACCGATGTTCGGGCCATGGGCAGGTAGGTCGCGCGGATCAGGTGTTGTTGGGCGCGCAGGCGCTGCGGCCCAAGGAAGGCATGCGCCTTCAACGAGGCGCGCAGCCAGATTTCGACAAGAGTGTCTGTGTCTGTGACCTTGTCGAAGGGACGGATGATGATGCTGTGGTCTGTCATGAGACCTCCGAAGATGTGATCATGCGAAAAGGTCGGCCACCTGTCGGGGCCGGGTCATGCCGCGTCCTGCGGGATCAGTCGGGACCTCTGCGCATCACTCTCCGTCTTTGGGGTGGTGCGATGGTATGCGCCGTTGTCCGAGGCGTCAACGGGGGTGGTCTATGCTGTCAGGTCAAGGGAACGATGTGCGTGTGCCATGTGGCCGCGTGTCGGGCGAGGGGATCACCGTGCTGTTGTCGGCTTGTCCGGTGGGCAGAGCAGATCGACGGCAGCCCGCCCCACGGCTTGCAGGGTGGCGTGATCCGCGCCGGCCCGCGCGCGCAGCATCAGGCCCCGCGCGACGGAGGCCAGCAGCACTGCCAGTGTCGCGGGATCTGTGGGGCTGGTCAGTTCGTCCTGTCCGGCCACAAGCCTTTGATGGAGGCGGGTTTCGAGGGCCGTGAAGCGGGCGGCCAGTTCCACGCGCAGGCGCGGGTTGGTGCCCGCGGCATCAGCCAGCACGCAGGAGATGAGACAGCCCGGCGTGGCGGGGTCCGCTGTGGCCAGTCTGGTGGCCGCGTCGAAGAAGGCGCGCAGATCGGCGGCGAGGCTGCCATGTGGCCCGAGCGTCTGTGCGAGCGGGGCGAGGCGCGTTTCGGCATAGCGGGCGATGCTGGCCAGAAACAGCCCCTCCTTGTCGCCATAGGCTTGATAGAGGCTGGCCTTGGGCAGGCGCATCCGGCGGCTGAGGCGGGTGATCGAGGCGCCGTCATAGCCTTCGGACCAGAACACCTGCACCGCCGCATCAAGGGCCTGCTGCGGTGCCACCATACGGGGGCGACCGCGTGGTCTGGAATGGGATGGGCTGTCCGGCGCGGGTCTGGTCATGATGTCACCGTGATGAGGACCTGCGGCCCTGTCTATCTGTTGGGGGCGATCCATTCAAATGATGAAATGTCTTGCCTGCCTTGCGCCCCGGAGGCTTGCGGACATTCAGGCTTGTGTCGGGCCGGTTTTCTTCGCATGATTTTCAGAATGATCATTCTGCAAATCAGCCCGGATCACCGGCTCCTGAAGGAAAGGCCCCCAAGATGACTCCACGCTCGAGACTTCTGACCGCGACCGCGCTTTGCGCCATCGGATTTGCCGCCACCGCGCAGGCCGAGACGTTCCGCTGGGCCAGCACCACCGATCCGCAGACCATGGATCCGCATGCGGCCAATGTGGCGCCGGTCACGTCCTTTCTGAACAATGTCTATGAAGGGCTGGTGCGCCGTGACAAGGACATGACGATCGTGCCGTCTCTGGCGACAGCATGGGAGCCTTTGGACGGGGCCGAGGCGGGGTGGCGGTTCACGCTGCGCGAGGGGGTGTCATTCCATGGTGGCGAGGATTTCACGGCCGATGACGTGCTGTTCTCCTATGAACGCGCCAAATCCGAGCAGTCCGATGTGCGATCCTGGTTCAGCCCGGTGACCGAGGTGCGGGTGGTGGATGATTTCACCGTCGATTTCATCACCGCGGCCCCCAATCCGCTGTTTCCCGACAGTATCGCCAACTGGATGATCCTTGATCGTGGCTGGACAGAGGCGAACGGGGCCGAAGTGCCCGCGCGGGACGAGGAGAAATTCACCACCCGCAACACGAACGGGACCGGCCCGTTCATCCTGACGGCGCGTGATCCGGGGGTCGAGATCCGGCTGGTCCCGAATCCGGACTGGTGGGACGAGGCGGAGCACAACATCACCGAGGCGGTGTTCAATCCGATCGAGAATGCGGCGACGGGTCTGGCGGCGCTGTTGTCGGGCGAGGTGGATATGCTGTCGCCGATCCCGATCCGCGATGTGGCGCGGCTGCGTGAGACGGACGGTATCCAGACCTATGAGGGGATCGAGGCGCGGGTCATCATGCTGGGGTTTGGGCACAGCAAGGACAGCCTGACCTATTCCGAGGAAACGACCGGGGTGAACCCGTTTCAGGACGTGCGCGTGCGTCGCGCCGTGGCGCAGGCGATCGACGTGGACGCGATCAACACGGTTCTCATGTCCGGCATGGCGGAACCCGCCAGCCAGCTGCAACCGGCAGGATTGTCGGGCTATTCCGAGGCAAACGCGGCGCGGCCTGCCTTTGACGAGGCGGCGGCCAAGGCCCTGATGGCGGAGGCCGGGTATGGGGAGGGTTTTTCGTTTGGGCTGCGGTGCACGAATGACCGCTATCTGAACGATGAGGCGGTCTGTCAGGCGATCACCGGCATGTTGCAGCGGGCCGGTCTGGATGCGCGGCTGGAGACGATGCCGGTGCGCAACTACTGGACCGAGCTGCGCGAGGGGAATTACGACATGTTCCTCCTGGGCTGGTCGCCGGGCACTTTTGATGCCGAACATCCGATCCGTTTTCTGGCGGCCACGCCCGATGGCACGCGGGGCACATGGAATTTCGGCGGCTATTCCAACGCGCGCGTGGATGAGCTGTTGCCGCTGATCCAGCAGGAGTTGGACGCGGCCAAGCGGCAGGCCATGCTGGACGAGGTGGCAGCGATCCTGCAGGAGGAGGTGGCCTATGTGCCGCTTTACACCGAGCCGCTGGCATGGGCGGCGCGCGACGGGATCGACCTTGTGCAGCGCCCGGACAATTTCTTCATGCTGCGCTGGGTGACGGTGAACTGAGGCGCGGCCTTGGGGCAGGGTTCGCGGCGGACCCTGTTGCAGGGCATGCGGTGACAACGTATATTGGGCGCGTGATCCAATGCAGGGTGCCACGATGGCCATGACGCTTTCACATCGCGGACGAGGACGGGGCTGACACCCGCTCCCGTCGCTTGATTGGATCGAGCATCCGGATTTGACCCCGGTTTGTGGCAGGCGCGTCCTGCCGGGAGCACCATGGGCGGCGATAGCTCAGGTGGAAGAGCGTCGGTTTTCCAGTCCGAAGGTCGCCGGTTCGAACCCGGTTCGCCGCTCCAATTCCAGCCCGGTCCATGATGCTTTGCCTGTCAGTCGATCATTTCGGTCGCAAGACGGGTGTCGAGCAATTCCTGTTCCACCAACAGGTAGATATCCGTGGGCGGTGTGTTCAGGGAATAGCGCATCAGGCCCGGATCTATGCCCATTTCGATGAGGTAGTCGAGGGTCTGGCCCTGACCCAGCTGGACCCTTTCCACCGCCAGAAAGGCGGGCATGTAGCCCGGCGCGTCGTAGAAATGCTGATGCATGCCCAAGGCCGCATCGCGTGAGGCGCGTCGCGTTTCGCCGGCGGCGAAGATGTAGGGGCAGGAGGACAGGCACACCATGCCGGGCAGCATCACGGTATCCGCTTCTGTCCGGCGCAGGTGACGGCCGATGGCGAGGGCTTCGCTGACCATCCCGCCCGGGCTGTTCAACGCGATGGTCGCGGGCGGTGTCTCGAGACTGGCCAGATGCGCGGCGAAGCGATCCGCGTCGCCCGCATTGATCATGCCGAGGATCAGCAGCGTCTGGTCGGCGGCGTCCGTCGGGATCATGCTGAATTCCAGCCGCGTGGGCATGTCGTCGGGCATGTCGATATCGGGCATGTTTGTGCGGTCGGTGAAACCGGGTTGCAGCCGGGCGGGATCGTAATGGCGGACCTGATCGCCGGGTGAGGCGGGGCCTGTGGGCAGGTCGCGCTGATCCGCAAGGCGCGGCCACCAGCGCGCGTCGATATCCGCGACGACCAGACAGGCGGCCAGAACGGCCTGCGCGATGAGCGCCCATCTCAGACCCTTGCCGATGGTCATGCGGGTTGTGGCGAGCCGGTCCAGCACGGGGTTACTCTGCCGCTTTCAGTCTGGCGTCGCTGTCCGGGTCTTGCGGCATGGCGCGGCGCAGGATCTCGGCATCGGCGGCGCCCATCGAGGCTTCGACATCCTTCATCGCGTTGATCGCGGCCTTGAGATCGGCGAGCGTCAGGGTTTCCTCGATGCTGAGCCCGTCGCGCCCGTTGCGGATCGCGGCCTGCGTGATGGCCAGCACGAAAACCAGAATGCCCGGAAGCAGGTCGATGGCGATCGCCCCGGCCCAGGAGGGCACGAAATTGCCCGCATAGCGTATCACGGCATCGGCGCTGGAGATCGGGTTATAGGCGGTCTCTTGCGGCGGGTCGATGGCCAGCACCTCGTCGGCGGCGCGGCGCAGGGTCAGGCTGCGTTGATCCAGCGCGTTCAGGACCGAGCCGATGGTTGAGGACTGTGCCTCGCGGATGGCGGCGCTGCGCCCGTCGAGTTCGGGCAGCACCACCGAGGCGGGCAGATCCTCGGCGGCGCGGGCGACGAGGGGGGCAACGGAATACTGGTTCAGACTGGCGATGACGCCGGCCAGACGCACGCTTTCCTCGGAAAAGGCGACCGAGCGCTGTTCGACCGGGCCGGGTGCCACGGTCAGCGCGCGCATGCGGCCCAGAATGGCATTGCCATCGGCAAAGGCGGTCGAGATCAGGGGTTGCTGTTCGGCGATCTGGCCTTCCAGATTGCGCAGTTCTTCGGTTTTCTGGGTCAGCACCCGGAATACCGCGCCTTCGCCACCAGTGCCGGACAAGGCGCCCGAACGTTCCTGATCGGCCAGCGCCTCGAACGCCTCGCGGGCGCGCTGCACCTCGCGGGCCAGCGCCTGACCGGACAGGGCGATCTCGTGGGATTGCTCCAGTGCGGCCTGATAGTCGCGCACGGTGTTTTCCAGATGCTGTTCGACGGCGGCGGAGCCTGCGAGGGCGGCGGCGTTCAGCCAACTGGACATCGCGATGATGGCCAGCGAGCCGACGAAGGTCGAGATCGTGAGCCCGATGAAACCCGTGGCGCTGCGCATCGCGGGCAGCAGGCGCAGCATGTAGCTCCAGAATACGAAGATGCCGACCGAGACGGCGATGGAATAGGCGACCGCCGCAAAGAAGGACATGGCCCCCGTGTCTTCAAGCAGAGAGGACACGCCGAGATAGGTATAGATGCCCGAGGCGACGGCCAGAACGCCCAGCGCAGCGGGGGTGAAGGTGTCGAGCCAGGCCAGATGCCCTTCCAGTTCTTTGGCGGTGCGCAGGCCCTTGGCCTCGCTGGCTGTCAACTTGCGCGTTCGTTCACTCACATCACACCTCATCCTGCGGGGGCGCGCGGCACTGGCCCGCCCGGCGGCACGGCCGGGCGGCCGCGCTTCACAGGGCAGGATTGCCGGAAACGCGGGCCTGCACAAACAAGTTTTCCGTGATGCGGCTGTGTTCCGCCCGAGATGCGGGCTGCTTTGATCAGCGACGATGGGCCTGCGAGGAGGGCGAGATGGCGTTGGCGGTGTCTTGCAGCCTTGGCAGGATTTCCGCCTCGACGCGGGCATGGGTCCAGGTATGGGCCGAGACCGAGCATTGCACGGCGGCGAAGGCGCGACCGCTGGGTCCCGTGATCGGGCAGGCCACGCCGATTTCGGACAGGATCATCTGCCCGGAGGAGATCGCATATCCCTTTTCGACAGCGATGTTGATGCTGTCGCGGATCGAGTCGCGGTCGAGGGTCGTCTGTGAGGTGAACGCCTTGAGCGGCCAGGTGCGGATGGCGGCCTCGCGCTCTTCTGGCGGAAAGGTGGCGATCATCGCGCGTCCGCCGGAGGTCGAGAGCGCGGGAAGGCGGCGGCCGATCACGGTCGCGGCGAAATAGGTGCGTTTGCAGGGCAGGCGGCTGACATAGATGATGTGGTCGCCGGAAAGTTCGGCCAGATTGACCGTTTCGCCCAGATCCTGCGACAGGTCGATCAGTTTGGGGATGGCCTGTCCGACCAGTTGATCGGACCAGTAATAGGCATAGGCCAGTTCCAGCCAGGCATGCGAGGGGCGGAAGCGGCGCGTGACCGGGTCCTTGTCCAGCATTCCCTCGACATGGAGGGTGTTGGCCAGCCTCTGGACGGCGCTTTTGTCCAGATTCGTGCGCAGCGCCAGATCGGTCAGAGACAGTTCGGTATGGGTTTCATCGAAGGCCCGCAGGAGCCGCAGCCCCTTGGCCAGTGACCCGACGAAAAGTGTATTTTGTTTCTTTTCCAATCGCTTGCCCCCGCCGCGTCACAAAACCGTTACCCGGGGCCTTGACGCCCCGGCGTTAATCGGAATTTACTAACTAAATAGCAATTCATGATATCATATTATGATACTTGCTTGACGTCAAATGGAAAGCGGATCGCACTCCGCGACATCAGGGAGCTGGCAATGAAACTAACGGTCTTGAAAATGTCGGTCGCAGGCATCGCTCTGGCAGCCGCGACGGGCGCTGCATGGGCGGACAAGGCGAATGACACGCTGCGTCTGGCCTTTACCAAGGAGTTGGAGAATGTTGACAGCTACTTCAACTCGTCCCGCGAGGGCGTTGTCCTTCAGCGTGCCGTCTGGGACGGGCTGATCTATCGCGATCCGGTCACCAATGAATACAAGGGCAATCTGGCCACCGCCTGGGAGTGGATCGACGACACGACCATCGAGTTCAAGCTGCGCGAAGGCGTCAAATTCCATGACGGGTCCGATTTCACCGCCGATGACGTGGTCTTTACCGTCAACTATGTCGCGGACGAGGCGAATGGCGTGAAAACGCAGCGCAACGTGAACTGGATGAAATCCGCCGAGAAGGTGGACGATTATACCGTCCGCATCATGCTGAAGGAGAAGTTCCCCGCGGCCATCGAATTCCTGTCCGGTCCGGTATCGATCTATCCCAGCGACTATTATGCCGAGGCCGGTCCCGAGGGGATGGGGCTGAAGCCGGTGGGCACGGGACCCTACAAGGTCGTGGATGTCACCCCCGGTCAGCATTTCGTGCTTGAGAAATATGAGGGCTATCACGACAGCCCCAAGGGTCAGCCGACCATCGGCAAGGTGGATATCCGCACCATTCCCGACGTGAACACCCAGATCGCGGAGCTGTTCAGCGGCACGCTTGACATGATCTGGCAGGTGCCTTCGGACCAGTCCGAGAAACTGGAGCAGATGGGGCAGTTCACGGTAGCCAACGAATCCACGATGCGCGTGGGCTATCTGGCGATGGATGCCGCCGGGCGGTCGGGCGAGGGACCGTTCACGGATGTCCGTGTTCGTCAGGCGGTCAACCATGCGATCAACCGCGAGGAACTGGTTGAGGCGCTGCTCAAGGGCAAGTCGCAGGTCATCTCGACCCCCTGTTTCCCCAGCCAGTTCGGCTGTGATGTGGATGCGGCGGTGTCCTATGACTATGATCCCGAAAAGGCCAAGGCCCTGCTGGCCGAGGCCGGTTATCCGGACGGGTTCACCACCGATTTCTATGCCTATCGCGACCGTGAATATGCCGAGGCGATCTCGAGCTATCTGAATGCGGTCGGTATCCAGACCAACTTCAAGATGTTGCAGTATTCGGCCCTGCGCGAGCTGAACATGAAGGGCGAGACCCCGATCTCGTTCCAGACATGGGGCAGCTACTCGGTCAATGACGCCTCGGCCATGGTCAGCCAGTTCTTCAAGCACGGATCGCTGGATGATGCACGTGACGACGAAACGCTTGGGTATCTGGACATCGCGGACAGCTCGACCGATCCCGAGGTGCGCAAGGAGAACTATGCCAAGGCGATCGAGCGTATCACGGAAGAAGCGTATTGGGCGCCGATGTTCTCGTACAACACCAACTATGTCTATACCAACGAGGTGGCCTATACGCCGACGGCGGATGAGGTGCTGCGCTTCACCACGATGACCTGGAACTGAGACCTGTTGCGGGGGTGCCTGTGCGCCCCCGCATTCTGACTGGCCCGGACCGTTGGGCCAAGATCATACGCAGCGGCCAAGGGTCTGCTGCGCAAATCCAAGGTGATTGATCCCGTGCTTCACTTCATACTCAAACGGCTTGGGCTGGCTGTCCTTGTCGCCTTCACCGTGTCTTTTATCAGCTTCAGCCTGCTGTTCCTGTCGGGTGATCCGGCGGCGGCGCTTGCGGGGGAAACCGCGAGTGGCGAGGATATCGAGGCGCTGCGCAGGCTTTATGGCTTCGACCGGCCCATGCTGGTGCAATATGGCGAATGGCTTTGGTCCGCCCTGCGGGGCGATTTCGGCGAAAGCTACTACTTCAAGCTGCCGGTGGCGTCGCTGATTGCGGACAGGCTGGGCGTGACGATGCTGCTGGGTGTCTGCGGGATCAGTTTCGCGCTGCTGACGGCCGTGCCCCTGGGTGTGGTGGCGGCGATCCGGCCCAATTCGCTGATTGACCGTGCCGCACTTTTCATTTCGGTCGCGGGGCAGGCGATGCCAAGCTTCTGGTTCGGTCTGATCCTGATCGTGGTCTTTGCCATCCAGCTGGGCTGGTTGCCACCATCGGGCACCGGGACATGGCGGCATTTCGTGATGCCGACCATCGTGCTTGGCTATTACGCGATGCCCGCCATCATGCGCCTGACGCGGGCGGGGATGCTGGATGTGCTGTCCTCCGACTACATCCGCACGGCGCGGGCCAAGGGCGCGAACGAGACGCGCGTTCTGTTCCGCCACGCGCTGCGCAATGCGATCATCCCGGTGGTCAGTCTGGCCGCAGTGCAGATGGGCTTCATGCTGGGCGGGTCCATCGTGGTGGAGTCGATCTTTGCGCTGCACGGGGCAGGGTATCTGGCCTGGGAGAGCATCGCGCGCAACGACCTGCCGACCGTGCAGGCGCTGATCCTGATCTTTTCGATGTTCTACATCGTGTTCACCTTTCTGGCCGATGTGCTGAACGCCTGGCTTGATCCCCGCATGAGGAGCAGCTGACATGGCTGATGTGACATCACATGACCGTCTGCTGGACGAGATCACGGGCCCCACGCCGGGGCAGATGCTGCGCAAGCGCGTCTTTGGGCATCAGGGCCTGCTGATCGGTCTGGTGGTTCTGCTGCTGCTGACGCTGGTTGCGATCTTCGCGCCGTGGCTGGCCCCGCATGATCCCTATGCCCAAAGCCTGATGACGCGGATGGAGCCGCCTGTCTTCATGGGGGGCTCGTGGGACCATCCATTGGGCACTGACCATCTGGGGCGGGATTATCTGTCGCGGCTGATCTATGGCGCGCGGGTGTCGCTGCTGATCGGGGCGGTGGCGGCGTTGATTTCCGGTGTGATCGGCACGGCGATGGGCGTGGCTGCGGGCTATTTCGGCGGCAAGGTCGATACTGTCGTGACATTCCTGATCAATGTGCGGCTGGCCATGCCCGTGGTGCTGGTGGCGCTGGCCGTGGTCGCGATCCTTGGCGGATCGCTGGAGGTGGTGATCGTGGTTCTGGGCCTGCTGCTGTGGGACCGTTTCGCGGTCGTCATGCGGGCGTCCACCATGCAGGTGCGGCGGCGCGAATATGTGGCGGCGGCGCAGGTCATTGGCGCCTCGACCCCGCGCATCCTTTTGTCCGAGATCATGCCGAACATCGCCAACAACCTGATCGTGGTGGTCACGCTGGAAATGGCCCATGCGATCCTGCTGGAGGCGGCGCTGTCCTTCCTTGGTCTGGGGGTGCAGCCGCCGACGCCAAGCTGGGGTCTGATGGTGTCCGAGGGCAAGAACATGATGCTGTTCGAGCCATGGCTGGTGCTGATCCCCGGCGCGGTGCTGTTCGTGCTGGTGCTGGCGATCAACCTGATGGGTGACGGTCTGCGCGATGTCACCGCCCCTGAGAACCGGAGCTGACCGATGTCTGAACCTCTTCTGAGTGTCCGCAACCTGACGCTGGACATCCCCACGGGCAGCGGCACGCTGCATGCGGTGCGCGGCATCGATTTCGACCTGAACCGGGGCGAGACTCTGTGCATCGTGGGCGAAAGCGGATCGGGGAAATCCCTGACCTCGCTGGCGCTGATGGGGCTGCTGGGCAAGGGCATCAAGCGCAGCGCGGATCGCATGACATTTGACGGGACGGAACTGACCACGGCGGACAGCCGCAAGATGCGGTCGCTGCGCGGGGCGCGGATGGCGATGATCTTTCAGGAGCCGATGACCTCGCTGAACCCGGCCTATACGATCGGGGATCAACTGTCCGAGGCGTTGCTGTTGCACCGCAATGTGACGCGGGCCGCGGCGCGGGCGCGGGCGGTTGAACTGCTGGAAAAGGTGGGGATCACGGCGGCGGAAAGCCGGCTGTCGCAATATCCGCATCAGTTGTCGGGCGGGTTGCGGCAGCGGGTGATGATCGCGATGGCGCTGATGTGCGAGCCGGAACTGATCATCGCGGATGAGCCGACGACGGCGCTGGATGTGACCATTCAGGCGCAGATCCTGCGGTTGCTGCATGATCTGGGGCGCGAGATGAACATGGCGATGATCCTGATCACCCACGATCTGGGTGTCGTGGCGCGGGTCGCGGACAAGGTGGCGGTCATGTATGCGGGCGAGCTGGTCGAGACCGGCCCGGTGGGCGAGATCTTCAACGCGCCCACGCATCCCTATACGCGGGGCTTGTTGCGCTGCATTCCCTTGCCCGGCAAGACCGCGCGGGGCAGCCAGTTGGGCACCATTCCGGGCATCGTGCCGTCTCTGGTGGGCGCGGTGGAGGGCTGCGTGTTCCGCACGCGCTGTCCGCATGCGACGATGGAGTGTCGCGGCCCCATACCGAAACGCGTGGACGGAGATCATGCGTTCCGCTGCATTTTCCCCGATGGAAAGCGCCATGACGAGAAGGAGCTGACGGCATGAAAGATACCGTGACCCAAAGCCCGGTTCTGGAACTGTCGGGCGTCACCAAGACCTATCGCGTCAAGCAGGGCCTGTTCGGTGGCGTCAAGCCGCTGACAGCCGTCAATGACGTGTCGTTGCAACTGGGCCGGGGCGAGGTTCTGGGACTGGTGGGGGAATCCGGTTGCGGCAAGTCCACGCTGGCCAAGATCCTGCTGGGACTGGAGGCCCCGACGGCGGGGCAGGTGCTGGTCGATGGCGAGGATATCTCGGCGCAGGGACGGCTGGCGCTGGCGCGGCGGATTCAGCCGATCTTTCAGGACCCCTATTCCTCGCTCAACCCGCGCAAGAGCATTTACGACATCATCTCGCTGCCCTTGCGGGTGCATGGGATCGGGGATGAGGCGAGCCGGACCAAGCAGGTGCGCGAGATTCTGGATGTGGTGGGACTGCCCGCGCGGGTGATGAACACCTTTCCCAGCCAGATGTCCGGCGGTCAGCGCCAGCGGGTCGCGATTGCCCGCGCGCTGATCATGAAGCCCGAGGTGGTGATCTGCGACGAGCCAACCTCGGCTTTGGATGTGTCGGTGCAGAGCCAGATCCTGAACCTGCTGGGCGATCTGCGGCGCGAGTTTGGTCTGACCTATCTGTTCATCAGCCACAACCTTGCCGTGGTCGAGCATCTGGCGACAAGGGTGGCTGTGATGTATCTGGGCCGGATCGTCGAGGAGAACAGCGTGGCGGGTCTGTTCGATGCGCCGCGTCATCCCTATACGCAGGCCCTGCTGAAATCGGTGCTGACGCCCGAGCCGGGTCTGGGCGTGCCCGATACGCAGCTTGGCATGGCCTATCCCAATCCGATCGCGCCCCCGCCGGGGTGCCACTTCCACCCGCGCTGTCCGCGCGCCACGGATCTGTGCCGCAGGACATTTCCCCGGTCCATCGATACGCCCGATGGTCATGTGGCCTGTCACCTGCATGATCCGCAAACCGCCATGTATGCACAGGAATGATCAGATGTCGTTGAACCTGTCACGCAGCATGGTGACCCGCAAGACGGTCATCGAAACCGAACATGGCGTTGTCGCCGCGCAGCACAGGCTGGCCGCCTTGGCGGGGGCCGAGGTTCTGGCGGCGGGCGGCGATGCCGTGGATGCGGCTGTCGCCACATCTTTCGTGATCGGCGTGCTGGAGCCTTGGATGAGCGGGCCTGCCGGGGGCGGGGCCATGATGCTGTGGCGCGCCGAGCAAGGGCAGGCGGTGGCGCTGAACCACGGGATGCGCGCGCCTGCGGCGCTTGATCCGGCCGACTATCCCTTGAGCGGGCGCGGCGCGGCGGGTGATCTGTTTCCATGGGAGCATGTGGAGGGTGACCGCAACGTGCAGGGTGCCACGGCCATTGCGGTGCCGGGGGTCGTGGACGGGTTGGGTCAAGCCCATGCGCGTTATGGCCGGATGCCTTGGGCAGAGCTTGTGTCCCCGGCGATCGACCATGCGCGGCAAGGGTTGCTGGTGGATTGGTTCGCGGCGCTGGTCATCGCGTCCTGCACACGCGAACTGGCCAAGGATGCGGATGCGGCGGCGCTGTTCCTTGAGGATGGGCAATGGCCCACGATCAGCGGCTGGACGGCGCTTGCGGACAAGCGGCTGGACCAGTCCCGCATGGCCGACAGTCTGGACCAGATCGCGCGGCATGGGGCGCGTGCGCTTTATGACGGTGATCTGGGCGCGGCGATGGCGGCGGATGTGCAGGCCAAGGGCGGCTGCCTGACAGTTGATGATCTGCGCGGCTATCAGGCGCGCTTCCATGATCCGCTGAGCTTTGCCTATCGCGATGCGCGGTTTCATGTGGTGCCGGGGCTGACGGCAGGGCCGACCTTCCGCGATACCTTTGCCCATCTGGTCGAGGCGCGGATGGGAGACAGGCCGGGCGCTGACAGCTATGCCGTGATGGCAGGGGCGTTGCAGTCGGCCTATGCGGCGCGGCTGGAATCAATGGGCGATACTGGTGAAAGCCCTGAGGCGCCGGGCTGCACCACCCATTTCTCGGTCGTGGACCGGCAGGGCAATATGGTGGCGCAGACACAGACGCTGCTGTCGATCTTTGGATCGCGCGTCGTGTCGCCCAGCACCGGATTTCTGATGAACAACGGGATCATGTGGTTCGATCCGGTGCAGGGGCGTCCCAATTCGCTGGGACCCGGCAAGCGTTGTCTGATGAATGTCTGCCCGGTGATCGGCGAACAGGGTGAGCGGCGTTTCGCTTTTGGGGCATCCGGCGGGCGCAAGATCATGGGGGCTGTGGCGCAGCTCTCGTCTTGCGTGACCGATTTCGGCATGGATCTGGTAGACAGTTTCCACCAGCCGCGCATTGATGTGTCCGGGGATCAGCTGATCGCCGATGACGCGCTGCCGCGCGAAGTGCTGGACAGGTTGCGCCAGACGCATAAGGTGACGACGACCAGACGGACGATCTTTCCCTATGCCTTTGCCTGCCCGGCGGGTGTGATGCGGCGCGGAACGCTGAACTCCGGCTGCACCGAGATCATGTCGCCCTGGGGCGACGCCATTTCCGAAGATATGACCCATGAAAGCTGACAGCATGACCCGTGACACCGCGATCGAGACCATCTCCTCTTACTTCGACGGGGGCAGCTTCCAGTCGGATCTGGCCGGTCTTGTCGGCTTTCAGACGGAAAGCCAGAACCCGAACCAGGCCGTGGAACTGATGCGCTATCTGACCGAGGCGATGGAGCCCCGTCTGGTCGCGTTGGGATTTGCCTGCACGATCTTTGCCAATCCCGACCCGCGCGGCGGCCCGCTGCTGATCGGCGAGCGGCATGAAGGGGACGATCTGCCCACGATCCTGACCTATGGCCACGGCGATGTGATCCGTGCCCAGACCGACCAATGGCGCGAGGGGCTGCATCCGTTCACGCTGGTCGAGGAGAGGGATCGTCTGTATGGGCGCGGCACGGCGGACAACAAGTGCCAGCATCTGATCAATATCGCCGCACTAGAGGCGGTTCTGGCCACGCGTGGCAGGCTTGGCTTCAACGTGCGCATCGTGATCGAGATGAGCGAAGAGACGGGATCGCCGGGTCTGCCCGAGTTCTTTGCCGCGCAGAAGGACAGGTTGACCGCTGATGTGCTGATCGCCTCGGACGGGCCGCGTCTGCAACCGGATGTGCCGACGATGTTCATGGGATCGCGCGGGGGGGTGACCTTTGATCTGATCGTCGATCTGCGCGAGGGGGCGCATCATTCGGGCAACTGGGGCGGATTGCTGGCGGACCCCGCGATGATCCTGACACAGGCCTTGGCCACGATCACTGACGCGCGCGGCCAGATCCGCATCCCTGAATGGCGCCCCGACAGCCTGACCCCGGCGGTGCGCAAGGCTCTGGACGGGCTGCCGATCCATGCCGAGGACGGGCCGACCATCGACACCGATTGGGGCGAGGAAAGCCTGACTCCGGCCGAGCGGGCCTATGGCTGGAACAGCTTTGCGATCCTTGCGATGAAAAGCGGTGTGCCCGAGGCCCCGGTGAATGCGATTTCGGCCCATGCGCGAGCCACCTGCCAGTTGCGCTATGTCGTGGGGACCGATCCCGAGGATATCCTGCCCGCGCTGCGCCGCTATCTGGACGCGCATGGGTTCGAGGCGGTGCAGATCGAACCGCATGATCGCGGGTTCTTCCGCGCGACACGGCTGGACCCGGATCACCCTTGGGTGGCCTTCGTGGCCGACAGCCTGACACGCAGCGCCGGGCGCGCGCCCCATATCCTGCCCAATCTTGCGGGATCTCTGCCCAATGACAGTTTCACCGACATTCTGGGTCTGCCCACGGTCTGGGTGCCGCATTCCTATCGCGGCTGCTCGCAGCATGCGCCGAATGAACATGTGCTCAAACCCGTGTGCCGTGATGCGCTGCGCCTGATGGCGGGGCTGTTCTGGGATCTGGGCGAGGGCGGCACACCCGCGCGCAACGCCGCCTGAGACGGAGTGCTGGCGGCGCGGCCCGCAGGGTGGTGGCGCCGTCACACCGGCGGTGGCAGAGTCGCGATGCATTGACTGTGCGTCGCTCCTCGGCTGGCGTGCAAAGCCCTGCTTCCCGTGCGGATCAGCGAGACCGGTTGACCTGCCTGCTGCGGGGCGGTCTAAGGTTGCGTGAGGTCACGCAAGGCGCGTAGTGCTGTGTCTTGCCGAGCAGGGCGATTGATCATGTCCCTTTTTGAACGCTTTCTGACGCTTTGGGTTTTCCTGTGCATCATCGCGGGAATCGTGCTGGCCACCTTGTTGCCAGGGGTTTTTGCGGCTTTGGCCGCAGTTGAATATGCCTCGGTCAATCTTGTGGTGGCGGTGCTGATCTGGGCGATGGTCTATCCGATGATGGTTGCGGTTGATTTCACCGCGCTTGGGCGGGTGGGCGAGCGTCCGAAGGGGTTGATCATCACCGTGGTCGTGAACTGGCTGATCAAGCCCTTCACCATGGCGGCGCTGGGTGTGCTGTTCTTCAATCACGTTTTTGCGGACCTGATCGACCCTGCGGATGCCGGTCAGTATATCGCGGGGTTGATCCTGTTGGGGGCGGCCCCCTGCACGGCGATGGTCTTTGTCTGGTCGCAACTGACCAAGGGGGATCCGAACTACACGCTGGTGCAGGTTTCGCTCAACGATGTGATCATGGTCTTTGCCTTTGCGCCCATTGTGGCGCTGCTGCTGGGTGTGACCGAACTGTCGGTGCCGTGGGAAACGCTGGTGCTGTCGGTCGTGCTCTATGTGGTGCTGCCCCTGACGGCGGGGGCGATCACGCGGGCGCGGCTGATGCGGCAGGGGGGTGAGGCGGCCGTCGCGGGGTTCACGGCGCGGATCAAGCCCGCCTCGGTGCTGGGTTTGCTGCTGACGGTCGTGCTGTTGTTCGGGTTTCAGGGGAATGTCATTCTGGACCGGCCGTTCCTGATCCTGCTGCTGGCGACTCCGATCCTGATCCAGTCCTATGGGATCTTTGCCATCGCCTATGCCTGGGCCTGGCACTGGCGCGTGCCGCATAACGTGGCCGCCCCTTGTGCGTTGATCGGCACGTCCAACTTCTTTGAACTGGCGGTGGCCGTGGCCATCGGTCTGTTCGGGCTGAACTCGGGGGCCGCGCTGGTCACTGTGGTAGGTGTGCTGGTCGAGGTGCCGGTGATGCTGTCGCTGGTCTGGTTTGCCAATCGCACGCGTGGCCGGTTTCCGTCAGAGGCGGCGTGATCCAGCCCGAGCCCGCGTGCCGCGATTTGCGCCATGCCACGGCGATACGCCGCGTCGCTGCGATGGCAGGGGGTCTTTCGCGCCCGGTTTGATTCACATCAACGCGCGGTTGCGCGGCGCGGGGCAGGTATCCTCACGGTTGCCGATGCGACTTGTGGCGCATGGCGGTGAGGCCGGAAAAGGCCCGCTGAAAGGAGTCCGATGCTGCTGACCGATCCGCACAGCCAGTCTGCCGATGCCTGTCTGTCGGCGCTGGACTCGGACCCGGCGGGGTTGAGCGCGGCGGAGGCGGCGCGGCGACTGGCCGCGCATGGGCCGAACCGTTTGCCCGAGGTTCACGCGCATGGGCCGCTGATGCGGTTTCTGGCGCAGTTCCACAATGTGCTGATTTATGTGCTGATGGGCGCCGCCGTTGTGACGGGGGCTTTGCAGCATTGGGTCGACACGGGCGTGATCCTGGCGGTGGTGCTGGCCAATGCCGTGATCGGCTACCTGCAGGAGGGCAAGGCCGAGGCCGCCATGGCCGCGATCCGCGGCATGCTGGCCCCACGCGCCGCCGTCTTGCGCGATGGGGTGCGGGTCACGCTGGACGGTGCCGATCTGGTGCCCGGTGACGTGGTTCTGCTGGAGGCGGGCGACAAGGTGCCTGCGGATCTGCGGGTGCTGGAGGCGCGCGGTCTTGCGGCGCAGGAGGCGATCCTGACCGGGGAATCCGTGCCGGTCGAGAAGGCGGCGGGTCCGGTGGCAGTTGAGGCGCCGCTGGGGGATCGGCGGTCGATGCTGTGGTCGGGCACGTTGATCACGCAGGGCACCGCGCGCGGTCTGGTTGTGGCGACCGGGCAGACGACCGAGATCGGGCGCATCGGTGGTCTGCTGGAGGGGGTCACGCAGCTGACGACACCGCTGGTGGCGCAGATGGATCATTTCGCGCGCTGGCTGTCCTTTCTGATCCTGCTGATTTCGGGCCTGTTGCTGGCCTATGGCTATTTCGTCGGGCATCACGATTTTTCCGAGATGTTCATGGCCGTGGTCGGCGTCGCGGTGGCGGCCATTCCCGAAGGTCTGCCTGCGGTGATGACCATCACACTGGCCATCGGCGTGCAGGCCATGGCGCGGCGCAATGCGATCGTGCGCCGCCTGCCGGCGATCGAGGCGATCGGCTCGGTCTCGGTGATCTGCACCGACAAGACCGGCACACTGACCCGGAACGAGATGGTCGTGGCCGCGGCCGAAACCCCGGATGGTGCCTTCGAGATTTCCGGCGAAGGCTATGCCCCCGAAGGCGCGGTCACGCCTGCGGGCGAGATTGCGGCGCTGGCCCGCGCGGCGCTGCTGTGCAATGACGCGGCGCTGCGGCAGCGGGACGGGGTCTGGTCCGTGGAAGGCGATCCCATGGAAGGGGCGCTGCTGGCCTTTGCGGGCAAGGTCGGAGTTACGCCTGCGGGTCAACGGCTGGATGCGATCCCTTTTGACAGCCGCCACCGTTTCATGGCCGTGCTGACGGACGGACCCTCAGGCCGCATGATCCACGTGAAGGGTGCGCCCGAGCGGGTGCTGATGATGTGTCAGGGCATTGATCTGTTGCATTGGCACAACCGCGCCGAGGCGATGGCGATGCGCGGGTTGCGGGTGCTGGCCTTGGCGGAGCGGGTGACATCCGATGAGCGGATCGACGCGGCAGCACTTGAGGGCGGTCTGTCCTTTCTGGGGCTTGTCGGTCTGATCGACCCGCCCCGGCCCGAAGCCATCGCCGCCGTGGCCGAATGCCGGGCCGCCGGAATCCGCGTCAAGATGATCACCGGCGATCATGCCGGAACCGCCACGGCCATTGCCGCGCAGATCGGGCTGGCCAGACCGGACCGGGTGCTGACCGGGGCCGACCTTGACACGCTGGACGATGCGCAACTGGCGCTGGAGGTGATGGGAACGGATGTCTTTGCCCGCACCAGTCCCGAACACAAACTGAGGCTTGTCACCGCATTGCAGGCCAATGGCCTGTCGGTCGCGATGACGGGGGACGGGGTGAATGATGCCCCCGCCCTCAAGCGTGCGGATGCGGGCATTGCGATGGGGTTGAAGGGATCAGAGGCCGCCAAGGAAGCGGGCGATCTGGTGCTGGCGGATGACAATTTCGCCTCGATCGCCGCTGCTGTGCGCGAGGGGCGGACGGTTTATGACAACCTCAAGAAGGTGATCAGCTGGACGCTGCCCACCAATGCGGGCGAGGCGATGGTGGTGGTTCTGGCGTTGCTGCTGGGGCTGTCGCTGCCGGTCACGGCGGTGCAGATCCTGTGGATCAACCTGATCACGGGTATCACGCTGGGCCTTGCGCTGGCCTTCGAGCCGACCGAGGCCGGCACGATGGCGCGTCCGCCGCGCCCGCGCGATGCGCCGATCCTGTCGGGCGAGCTGGTCTGGTATGTGATCATGGTGGCACTGTTATTTCTTGCGGCGGTCTTCGGCATCTTCACCTATGCGCTGGACCGGGGCTATCCGCTGCCGCTGGCGCAGACCATGGCGATGAACATGCTGGTCGTGCTGGAGATCTTCAACCTGTTCTTCATCCGCAACATCCACAGCACATCGCTGACATGGGCGGCCGTGCGGGGGACCAAGGTGGTCTGGACCGTTGTGATCGCGATTACGGCGGCACAGTTCGCCGTCACCTACCTGCCGCCGTTCCAGATGATCCTTGGCACCGCGGCGGTGTCGCTGGCGGACGGGCTTCTGATCGTCGGCATCGGGGTCGCCTTCTTTGCCATCCTCGAGATCGAGAAGCAGATCAGGCTGGGGTTGAAGGGATAAGGCGCGGCCTGCGAGAGGTTTGTCCGATCTTTTCGGGCAGAAGGATCATCGCAGGTTCCGTTTGGCATCGACAGCGATTACCAAGACGCCAAAGCCGCCAGCGGGAGTGAACCATGCCGAGATCCATTCTTATCATTCTGGCCCTTGTGGCCTTTGGTATCGGGGCGGGTGTCCAGCCCGCGGCGGCGGGGTCCATGGGGCGTTACGAGGTCTATGGCGTCGAGGGCGACGACATGCTGAAGATGCGCGGGGGGCCGGGGATCGGTTACAGTGTGATCGTGGGGTTACCGAACGGAACCGTTCTGCGTGTCCGCGATTGTCAGCAGACCGGAGGGACGCGCTGGTGTCGTGTCTCGCTGGAGCGGGCGCGCGGCCTCAAGGGCTATGTGTCCTGGGCCTATCTGCGGAAGTTGTGAGCGGGAAGAGGTCAGGCCCGCAACCCTGCGGTTGGGCCGTGACCCTCAGGGGCGCGATAGCTTGCCTGGGTCCGCCCCGTTCGCGGTTGAGAGATCCTCAAGACTGTCATGCAGCAATTGCAGCAGGTAGCGCGGGTTGTGCACGAAGCCGCCGGGGTCCTTCTTCGCCACCTGATAGTTGTAGGCGGCCTTGAGCAGGCGCGGTGTCCATGACTGGTAGCGATTGGGAAAGATGCCCTCTGCCGCGCTGATCTGACCGTCGCCGTCCGTGTCGGTGAAGAAATACGGAAACTGCCCCGGCGCATAGGCGATGGCCGTGCCGATAGTTTGCGTGGCATAGGTCTGGATCGCGGCATAGAGCTGGCTGTGCAGGCCGGTGATCTCGGTATGGATACCGCCCGAGATCACGCCGTCCCCGTCGAAGTCAGCGTGCCGGGTGCGGATGTCGCGCAGATCCGTGACGCCGCGATGGCAGCTGAGACAGCCCTCGGTTTCGACCTTGGTGCTGTGCGGGTCGTGGCAGGCCGTGCAACTGTCGGCGCCGGGGACATGGCCGAAGCGTCCGGCATAGGACCGGCCCGGATAGTGATAGCCGCCGCCCAGATCGCCGCCCCCCGTCACGGCGGCCGCTATGCCGTAATGGATGTTGAGAGAGCCCAAGGCCGTTGAGGGCGTATCCTCGTCCAGACCGGTCGTGGCGGCGGTGACATCCGCGCCGGACAGGCGGCCCTGATGGCAGACCGTGCAGACCGCATCCGCGCCCAGCCCGTCAACCGTGACGCCCGAAGGGAAGGTGACGCTGTCCAGCGCATGGGCGGTGTCGGTGTGGCAGGCGGCGCAGCCGATGGGGGCGTTGATGGCGGCGGGGTGGTCCACGACGCCCGCCTGCGTGCCATCCGCGCCGAGATAGTCCAGAAAGCCCGGCTGGGAATGACAGGCGGCGCAGGGTTCAGGCACCGCCCCGTCCTTGTTCCAATAGGTGAAGGACAGCGACGTGTGATTGGCATGAGGCGCGTCAAGCCACTCTTGCACAAGGCGGGCAAGCGCGTCCTTGTCATACTGGGTCAGACCTTGCTGCGCCATGGTGGGGGCAGGGGCCAGCATGAGGCCCAGAGCAAGCAGGAGGATCAAAAGATGGCCGGTGGTGTTGCGCCGTGTCATGCAAGCCTCCTGTGACAATCCGGGGGGATCACGCGGAGCAACTCTGCCTTGGGTTGATCGATTCGTCCTTGAGGTATGTCAAAGCGTGCATGTGGGCAGGATGTCACTCTGCAGTTCACAAGCGGAGACGCAGACCCATGACTTCCACCGCCGATCCTGAACCGCCATTGTCACCCGGCACATGGCCCGGCTTGTCCGCCCGCGCGATGGCGCTGGTCTATCTGGTGATCTGCCTGTCGCCGGTGGCGTTGGCGGGGCTGTCCGATACCGTGCCGCTGGACCGGTGGGAGGCCTTTGGCGCCGGACTGGGGCTGGCGGGGCTGGTGGCGATGGTCGTGCAGTTCGTGACCTCGGGGCGGTTCCGGCGTGTATCGGGCGGGATGGGCATTGACCGCATCATGGCCTTCCACAAGTTTGCCGCATGGTGGGTGTTGCTGGCGCTGATGCTCCATCCCGTGGCCTATGTGCTGCCTACCTTTCTGGACGATCCGGGCCGGGGGGCGCAGCGGTTGCTGGCCTATCACCTGCTGCCCGCCTATCGCAGCGGTGTGGTGGCGCTGGTGGCGCTGGTGCTGCTGGTTGCGGCGGGGGTGGCGCGCGACCTGTTCCGCTATGAGATCTGGCGCGGCAGTCATGTCATTCTGGCGCTGGTGGCCTTGGGTGGCGGGTTGCATCACGCGACAACCGCCGGGCGGTTGAGCGCGCTGGGGCCGCTGCATCTGTTCTGGTGGGGCGCGGGGGCTGTTGCCGTCGCGGTGATGGCCGTGCTCTATGGCTGGCGCTGGATGCGGTTGCACCGGCAGCCATGGCGGCTGCGCGGGATCGCGAAACTGGCGGACCGGATCTGGGAACTGGATCTGGAACCGATGCCGGAGACGGCCGCTTTGCCGTATCGGGCGGGGCAGTTCGTCTGGATGACCGTCGGCGCGAGACGGTTTCCGTTGTTCGATCATCCGTTTTCGATCGCAGACAGCCCGCAGCGGGCGGGTATGAGCCTGATCATCAAGGAGGTGGGGGACTTTACACGCAGCGTGGGGAGCCTGCCCCTTGGCACATCCATCGGGGTGGATGGTCCTTACGGCACCTTTACCTTGCAACGGCATCCTGCCGCGGCCGTTTTGCTGATCGCGGGCGGGGTCGGGATTGCGCCGGTGATGGGCTTGCTGCGCGATATGGTGGCGCGGCGCGATCCGCGCCCGGTGCGGGTGGCCTATGCGGTGGGAACGCCCGCGAACTTCGCCTGTCTGGCAGAGCTGGAGGCAGCCAAGGCGGTTCTTGATCTGCGGGTGATGCTGGTCAGCGAGGACCCGGAGGACGGCTGGCCCGGCGAGGTCGGCTATCTGGACCGGACCAAGCTGGCTGGGGTGCTGGACGGGCTTGATCCGTCCCGCGCCGTGGCGCTGATCTGTGGTCCCGGCCCGATGGTCACGGCGGTGTCGGATACGCTGCTGGATCTGGGGTTGCCGATGCGGAATGTCGTCTATGAACGGTTCGACTATGGCGGGGTTCTGGCGGCCCGGCAGGACCGCCGTCGCACGTTCGGATTCATCAGCCTGCTTCTGGGCCTGACCGCGCTGATCGCGGTCGTCACGCGCGGGCTGGTTTGACGGGGGGAACGCAATCACGGTGACCGCCGCGTGGAAAGAGCCACGCGAAGCTGCGTGATGGCTGTGTCACAGCCCCCAGGCGCTCAACGCCAGGGCGCTGGAGGCGGCCGAGACTGCAAGACCTGCGATAAGCCACCAACTGAAGATCCGATCGGCATCGCGATCTGATCGGATTTGCAGGGTGTTGAGTTTCTCGAAGAGGCGCTCGAAATCCGGCATCGCAAACTCCGTTTCATAAAGGTGTTGAGCAGGTGGGCACGCAGGAGGCTCACCCGGGGCGTTCCGGAGGGTCAAAGCCCCATGGACTGCAACGCCTTGGGGTTTGGTTGTCCGATCACCTGTCGGAAATTGACAAAGCCCCCTGTCCGATGTGGCGCGAATATCGGGCAGGAGGGCTTTGCCAGCTGCGGGGTCAAAAGTCCGGCGAAATGTGGTTGCCTGCAACTCGCTACACGGATCACTTTAGCCAGCCGGGGGCTGGGGGCGATACCGTCGGAAACTACTTACGCGGTAGATTTGTCATGACCGTCTGTGCCTGAGTCCGTGTGATCCGGGCCGCGCTGACGATCCACGGCGGGGGAGGCTTTCGGTTCCGGGGATGTGCCCGCTTGCCGAACGGGTCAGGCGCGACTGGTCCCGACCAACCACGGAACGATCCGCGATCTGTCCGGTTGAAGGAGACAGAAGTGGAGAGAGAACATGACGGAAGACAAACAATCGACCAAGGCGTTGCGCAAGAAGAACAACGTGATTGATCAGCGCCAGCAGCAGATCGACCCGGCGGGTCATCACCGCGTTGATCCCAACGAAGCCGCCAGACGGTCGCAGAAGCAGCCGGGACAGGATCTGACGGATCCGCATCGGGTGCTTGCGTCCTCGGACGACCCCAAGCGGGACACAAGCAAGCTGGATCAGCCGGGACGCCGCGAGAATGCCCAAGGGGAACATGCCGGTTCGGCACATGCGCCTGAGGCCTTCGACAGCAAGAACCCGGAGAAGCAGGGTGTCGGCGTCAAGGAACAGGGGTCCGAGCGCAAGAAGCCCGCGCAGGACGGATAGGTTGACGCTACAGGATTGCGTGATCGTGGGCGGCGGCCCCGCCGGGCTGACGGCGGCGCTGTATCTGGCGCGGTTCCTGCGGCGCGTCACGGTGTTTGACGCGGGGGACGGGCGGGCGCGCACGATTCCGCGAACGCATAACCAGCCTGCCTTTCCCGACGGAATCCCGGGGCCGGATCTGCTTGATGCGATGCGCGCCCATGCGCTGGCCTATGGGGCCCGGATCGAGACGGGGCTCGTCGCCCGCATCGAGGCATGGGAGGGCGCTTTCCGGATCACGACGGACCGGCAGATCGTTGTCGCGCGCAGCGTGATCCTGGCCATGGGGGTTTTCAACCATCGCCCGCCCCTGTCGCGCCGGGACCAGGATCGGGGTCTGGCCGGGGGATTGATCCGCTATTGTCCCGTCTGCGATGCCTATGAGGTACGTGACCAAAGGATTGCGGTCCTGGGGCAGGGTGTTCACGGATCTGACGAGGCGCGGTTCATCGCCACCTATTCCCGCAGAGTCATGTTGATCCCGCCAGCGGGTGTGCATGTCGTCGCGCAGGGCAAGATCCCCACGCCGGAGGCGCCCATGCGCTGTGTCACGCTGGAAGAGGCGGAGGTGGTCGTCACGCTGGAGAACGATGAGCACCATCGCTTCGACACGCTCTATGTGGCATTGGGCACGACTCCGCGCACGGATCTGGCCAGCCAGCTTGGACTGCGGCTGACACCGGGCGGGTATGTCGTGACTGACGCAAGGCAGAGATGCAGCCTTGACGGGATATATGCCATCGGTGATCTGACCGAGGGGCTGGACCAGATCGCCGTGGCGATGGGGCAGGGGGCGCAGGGAGCGATGGCGGTTCACAATGATTTGGGCTGACGCCTGCGCACTGGGATAAGTGCGGATCATCCCTTGGGGTGCAGATGGTTGGAAGGCGCGCCGAAGCGCGCCGTCCTGTGACCTTAGAGGTCTTTGGTCGCTTCGCAGATCTCGTCCATCTGTTCGGCTGTCACGTCCAGGACGGGCATTGCGCCATCGGTCGTCGTGCCGGTGGCCGTGCTGTCCGTGGTCGTCGCCGTGCTGCCGGTCGTGCTGTCGGTGGTCGCGGTGGAGGTGCCGCCGCTGCCGGTTGCGCTGCCACTCGTGGTCCCGGTGGTGGACCCGGTTGTGGTGCTTGCACTGTCGGACGACTTGGCGTGCATTTCGCAATCGCGGCGGATCATGTCCTTGTCTTCGTCAGACAGGGTTGCCCACTGGCTTGCGATCTCGGACGCGTCGCGGACCTTGGTGCCCTCATCGGTGAACAGGGCCGGACGGAGGGTTTCCGACCAGTCGCTGCCATAGGTGCCGGCACCCGAACCCGCGCCGGTTATCGCGGCTGTCGTCTGGGCGAAGGCCGGAATCGCGGCCAGTTGGGTGGCGAGTGTCAGGATGATGAACGTGCGTTTCATGTTGGTCTCCAGATTGGTGTGAGGGGTCTTGGGCTGTGGGTGCGACGGTTGCGCGACCCACAGTGAGACAATGGCAACCTGCGTCCTTCGTTCCTGCTCGGCGCGGTCAGGGGCGGGGTCTGTCGGCGGGATACTGCCACTTGCCTGTCAGGCGCCCTGCGAAAAGGGGGTATCCGTCAGAGCGGCTGGTTGGCGATGGTCCGCCGTTCCCCGTCACGGGCCTGCCATGACGGGGGCTGAGGGCTGATCCGGCGGTCAGTCCTGTTTGTGCTGCAGGAAGAAGCGGACCATCTCGCGCGAGGCGTCGGGGCCCTTGGGATCCGTATAGCTGCCGCTGGACTGCCCGCCTGACCATGCGTGGCCCGCGCCGTCGATTTCCCAGTGCTCGGCCTTGCTGTTGCCGTTGGGCAGAGAATGGCGGGTCAGGCGATAGTTGCGCCCGCCTTCGGAGACACCGTCAAGCCTGGCGCGCTTGGTTCCGGGTCGGGGGCCAAGGCTTTGGGCGATGACCGCATCGCCATTGCTGGGATGGACCGTGCTGTCTGCAAGGCCGTGAAACACGATGGCGGGAATGGATTTGCCCAAGGCCGACCCCTCGGCACCGCTGCGCATCGCGCTGAAGGCAGAGGGCATGTCGCGTGCCGCGCCGACAGGCAGGCCCGAGTGAACGCCGATGGCCGCGAATACCTCGGGGTAGGCCGCGCCCATGATGGCGGCGATGGCACCGCCTGCGGACAGGCCTGCGATATAGATGCGGGCCGGATCGACCTCATGGCTGGCCAGAATGTCGGTGACGATTCCGGCGATCACGCCGGGTTCGCCCCGGTCGCGCACCTGATCCTCGGGGCGAAACCAGTTCCAGCATTTCTGCATGTTGGCCCCGTTGGTCTGGGCCGGCCAGGCGATGAGGACGCCGAATTCCTCGGCCAGCTGGTTCATGCCGGTGCCGTTGGCGAAATCCTCGGGCGATTGGGTGCAGCCGTGCATCATCACGATCAGCGGAACCGGCCCCGCGGGCAAAATGGCCGGCACATAGAGGCGATAGTCGCGGCTGCCCTGTGCGGAACTGTGGGTCAGAGACAGGAATTGGGCATTCTGGGGCAGATCCGTCGCGGCTGGGGTGCGGGAGTGTGTGTTCGGCATCCCCGCCGCCGCGATGTCGCGCAGCGTCGCGCCAAGCCGCTTGCGTGCACGGCGCGTTGCGGTTGCGACCGGAGAGGCTTTCAGCGCGGCGACAGGTTCATCAAGGCGGGTGAAGCTGCCTTCGATCGCGTCATCGCCGGTGCCTGCCGTGTCGGCAGCGGGGGCCGGTGCGCCCTTGAGCAGACTCTGGATCAGGGCGGTCGCCTCGTCCAGTTTGCCGGCACGCGTGAGATCGGTGGCCCGGGACATGCCGCGGGCGAATGAATGTTTCATGGGTCTCTTTCAGAGTTGAAGATCAGATGAGGCGATCAGCGAGTGCGGTCTTGACCGCCTCGCTGGCCTGGAGTGTGCCCAGAACGGACAGGGATGAAATCGTGTCGCGGGCAAGATCCGCCGTCACATCCGGCGCAATCACGGCCAGACCCAGAATACGGATGTCCAGCATCTCCTGAGCGGTTTGCGCCGCCAGAAGTTCGTCGCGCGTGATATGGCGCAGACCAAGATCCACGCTGCGGCGGATGACGATCTGGCGCACCGTTTCGGCGTGGCGGTCGATCTGGTTGCGGATGGCCGTGCGGATGAAGTCGCTGCGGTTGGAATAGAACCCTTCGCGCACCAGAAGTTCGATCTGGCCAAGGTCAACGAAGCCGAGGTTGATGGTGATCTTTTCGGAGTCGGGTGTTTTCGGCGCGGGGGGCGGTGTTTGGGTCAAGGGCGATCCTCCATAGACCATCTGTATGGATGGTATATGGATGTTTGAACCCCGATCACAAGGGCCAATGCTACGGACAGGGGCCATCGCCCCTGTCCAGCGCGTCATTGTCAGGCGATGAAGGCGGCTTCCCGCTCCCAGAAGCGTCCTCCTTTGCATCCGGTCAGGAAATCGCTGGTCGATGCGTCATCGGACAACATGTGGAAGCCGTCATCCTGAGCCTCGGACAGGCCGCAGGCCGCGACAAGCGGTGCAGCACTGTCGGACAGGCCAAGGTGTTTGCAATGGACATAGGCGTCCTGCAGGAAGGCGATGGCGGCGGGCGAGGCGGTCAGGCTGTCATCGCCCGGCAGGACGGCGATGGCATCAAAGAGGACGGAAGGTGCGCCGCCGATCTGGTCTGTCACGGGGTGCAGATTGTCCTTGCTGCAGATCGCCCCGCCGATCCTTGGCGCGATCACGCGCAGCAGGCCACCCGCGGCCGTAACGGCCTCTTCCAGTGCCTTGAGCAAGCCACCGTCAAAGCCGTCGCTGATCATGACGCCCAGATTCCGGCCCTTGAAGTCACCGGGAGGGTTCATCTGGATGCTGAGCGCCGCCGAAGCCTGCAATTCCATCATCGTGGGGCGCGCGGCGGGGGCGGGTTCGGGCATGGTGCGGATGCCGAGGCGGTCCGCCGCATCCTGCGCCAGCCATTCGTCGATGTTCATCAGATGCGCGACCATGCGGACCCGGATGTCGGCTTCGTGGCATTTCGACAGTTCAAAGACGAGGGCCGACAGCAGGTGGTCCTGTTCGGACGGTGTCTGGCTGATGTAGAATTGCCGCGCCTGACTGTAGTGGTCTGCGAAACTTTCGGGCCGCAGGCGCATCTTGGGACCGATGACCGGGGCCTTGTAGCTGACATAGCCTTCCAGCGGATGGGCGCGCGGGCCTTCACCCCAACCGTTCGGTTCGTAATTGACGCGACCTTTGCGCGCGGCGGTCTGCATATGGCCGTCCTGCTGGAAATTGGACACCGGGCAGCCCTTGGGCGCGTTGATCGGCAGCTTGGTGAAGTTGGGGCTGCCCAGACGCTTCAGCTGCGTGTCGAGATAGGAAAAATTCCGGCCCTGCAACAAGGGGTCATCGGTGAAGTCGATGCCGGGGATGACATTGCCGGTGCAGAAGGCGACCTGTTCGGTTTCCGCAAAGAAGTTGTCCACGGCGCGGTCAAGCCGCATGGTGCCGACGATCTGGACGGGGCAGTCCTCTTCGGGGATGAGCTTTGTCGGGTCCAGTACGTCAAAGGCGAAGTCATCGGCAAATTGCTGATCGAACAGTTGCACGCCCAGATCCCATTCCGGGAAGTCGCCCCGGTCGATGGCATCCCACAGGTCGCGCCTGTGGCGGTCCGGGTCTGCGCCGTTGCTTTTGACAGCTTCGTCCCAAAGCACCGATTGCAGCCCCATCTTGGGTTTCCAGTGGAACTTGACGAAGGTGGAGGCGCCGTCGGCGTGCACGAAGCGGAAGGTATGCACGCCGAACCCTTCCATTGTGGTGAAGGAGCGCGGGATCGTGCGATCGGACATCTGCCACATGACCATGTGCATCGCCTCGGGCGTCAGCGAGATGAAGTCCCAGAAATTGTCATGCGCCGATTGCGCCTGCGGAAAGTCGCGGTCAGGGGCGGGTTTGACGGCATGGACCAGATCGGGAAACTTGATCGCGTCCTGAATGAAGAACACCGGGATGTTATTGCCCACAAGATCCCAGTTGCCGGCATCTGTGTAGAACTTGACGGCAAATCCGCGCACGTCGCGCGCCAAATCGGGCGAGCCCTTGCTGCCGGCCACGGTCGAGAAGCGGACGAAAACCTCGGTCTCTTTGCCAGCGGCGGCGAAAGGGGCCGCCTGTGTGACATCGGCAAGGGCGCGCGAGCAGGTGAAGGTGCCATGGGCACCATAGCCGCGGGCATGCACGACGCGTTCGGGAATCCGCTCGTGGTCGAAGTGAAAGATCTTCTCCCGCAGGGCGAAATCTTCCAGCAGGGTCGGGCCGGGGGCGCCGAGGCGCAGGGAATTCTGGTTGTCCGCGATCACGACGCCTTGCGCGGTGGTCAGACGCTCGTCCCCTTCGGCGGCGTGCTGGTGGATCTCGCCGCCCGCCCCGGTGGCCGAGGTCAGGGCCGTGATGTCGGTGCCTTGTTGTTTCGGGGGTGTCATGTGCAAATCCTTCTGGCGCAGATTGGTTGTTGTCTGGCGATGATGTGACAACACCGGCCTCTTGCTGGCGTTCCAAGACGTCTCGTCGGGTCGGCGGCCTGGGGGGCGTGAAGCGGGAAACCGCCCAGCCGGGGGCACCAGCCGCGCCATTCTTGGCCGCTTGCGGATAAAACGCCGCCCTGCCGGGCGGTGCAGGGGAACGATTTGCCTGCGTCAGGGTTGAGTCGCTGAACATTCCCACAACAGGAAGGCAAGCGTGCCATGGGCATCATCTGGACCATCATCATCGGCTTTCTGGCCGGGGTCATCGCAAAATTCATCACGCCGGGGGACAACAAGCCCTCGGGTTTCATCCTGACGACCATCCTTGGCGTGATCGGCGCCTTCGTGGCCACTTACCTTGGGCAGGGCCTTGGGTGGTATGGGCCGGGAGAGGGGGCCGGGCTGATCGGTGCTGCGGTCGGCGCGATCATCGTCCTGATGGTCTGGGGCTTCATGCAACGGCGCGGTTGAGCTGAATTCAACCCTCGCAATATCGGAGAGATACAATGTCGAAATCCACGCCTTCCCTTCTGGCCCTGCTGGGTCTTGTGGCCGTCGCAGGCTATCAGAACCGGGGTCGCCTCAGCGATATGCTGGACGATGCCCGTCAGAACACCGGGTCCCCCGCACCCAACACCCCTGAACGGGACGGGTTTCTGGCCGAGATCGTCGGGCTTTTTCAGGGCGGCAGCCCTGATGGGAGCAGCGGGGAGTCGGTTCTTTCGCGCGGGCTTGGTGATCTTGTTGGCCGATTCCGGGATGCCGGACGCGGGGAGATGGCCGAAAGCTGGGTCTCGACGCAGGCTAACCGGCCGATGAATGTCGCGGAGCTGGAGGATGCTCTGGGGCATGAGACTCTGGACGATCTGGGCCGGAAGACCGGTCTGTCACGCGAGGAGCTGCTGCTGCGGCTGAACGTGGCTTTGCCCGAAGTCGTCAATCGCTTCACCCCGCAAGGTCGGCTGCCGACTGGTGACGAGATGCACGGGCTGACCTGAGACATGCTTTGTCGTCGGGATCCACGATCCCGCGACACCAACCTGAAAAGGAACTTCACCATGACAGATGATGCAAAGATGACCGCCGCCTTCTGGTCCCACCTCCGGTCGGACCGGACGGTCATGCTGGGGCTGGAGGACACCGCCCCGACAAGCCTGCGTCCGATGACGGTGCAGATGGACGGGGATGCGGACCATGGTCCGATCTGGTTCTTCACCTCGACCGACGCCGACCTTGTGACGCAAGCCAGGGACGAGGATCTGGCGATCTTCACCTTTGTGTCGAAAGGTCACGACATCTTTGCCACGGTGCACGGCCATATGACCCGCGTGACGGACCCTGCGGTCATCGACCGGCTTTGGAATCCGACTGTCGCGGCATGGTACAAGGACGGCAAGGATGATCCGACCCTTGCCTTGTTGCGCTTCGATCCTGTCCGCGCCGAGATCTGGCGCGACGGGTCCAGTCTTCTGGCAGGATTGAAACTGATCTTCGGCGGGGACCCGCAAGCCGATGCGCGGGACAATGTCGCGAAGGTGGCCTTGTCCTGACCCGGCAAGGTGCGGGGGCCACGGCCCTCGTGCCTGCCATTCAGACTGAAGGAGGACACTAAAATGGACCGCTTGAGTATTTTTCTGACCCTGGCCGTAGGGGCCATGGTGACAGGCAGCCTTGTGACCCTTGTGCTGGCGCTTGGCTGGTATTCCTGGACAGCGATCGGCGTGGCCGCCGTGATCGGTGTGCTGCTGACATGGCCGATCAGCTATCTCATCTCGCGCCGGATCAAACGGCAGGACCCGGACTGGGACGCCAAGAAGATCGACCGGGTGGACGGGGTGATCCCTGACCCGTCCGCGCCCGAGGTCTGAGCGGAACGAACACTGACCGGAAACTTTCACCCGCCTGATGGCGGATGCGTTGCAGGGCGGAGGCGCTGCGGCGGTTCAAGCCGTATCGGCGGGACAGCGCGACAAACTGGCCGTCCTGACCGCTTTCACGTGCTGAGTGATTGCTTGGCTGTCCGGCGGCCCTCGGGATCTGGTCCTCCTGCCGATCCGAAGCAACTGGACAACCGGGTCATCATGCAAGGCACTGCAGAGATGAGGGACGATACTTTGCAGCGCCTCGACGTCGCAATCAGACCCGGTCGCCCAGTTGCCTGGACGTGGCGACATACAGGGACATGCCGTCAGGTGATACTAATCCGTCGGATCCGCCACAGGTAGCACCGGAAACTACCTAGGACGCACGGGCCCCCGCGCTTCCCGCGCGCCGTGCACCCTGCGCGTCCACTCTTGCGCACACGGGGGACGGATCACACGGTCATCCCAGCCTGATCGTCAGGGTGCGGGATGTGGCCGTGGGGCGCAGGATCAGTTTGCCATCCACAGGGGCCAGCGCCAGACCGTCCAGCGTGGCAGCGACGATCCCGTGACCCGTCCCGGCGCTGTTGTCGATGGTGATGGCAAGTGGGCCGTCCGGCAGGCGGATCACGGCCTTGACGGTTGGCCAGGCCTTCGGAAAGCTGGGGTTCAGGATGATGTCCGGCCCGGCGCGGGTCAGGCCGACAAGCCCCTCGATCCCGGCACGATACATCCATGCGGCGGACCCTGTGTACCAGCTCCAGCCGCCGCGTCCCACATGGGGGGCGGTGGAATAGACATCCGCCGCGACGACATAGGGTTCCACCTTGTAGATTACCGCATCCGCCGGGGTCAGTGCGTGATGGACCGGGTTCAGCATCGCGAACAGATTCCCCGCCGCGTCGCCGTCGCCCAGCCGTGCAAAGGCAAGGATCGCCCACATGGCGGCATGGCTGTATTGCCCGCCATTCTCGCGCAGGCCGGGCGGATAGCTTTTGATGTAGCCGGGTTGTTGATCCGACGTGTCGAAGGGCGGCGTGAAGAGCAGGGCTAGGCCGGGGTCGGGGCGGATCAGGTGCTGCGCCATCGAGGTCATGGCCTGCTTTGCGCGTGCCGGATCGGCCGCGCCTGACAAAACGGACCAGGATTGTGCGATACTGTCGATACGGCATTCGGTGGATTGGGCCGAGCCCAGCAGCGTGCCGTCATCATAGGTGCCGCGCCGATACCATGCGCCGTCCCAGCCGTCGCGTTCGATGGCGGCGGCGAGGTCCGCGCGGTGACGCCGCCACAGGGTTGCGCGTGCGGGATCGCGGACATCGGCCAGAGGGGCCATCGCGTCCAGCGTGGCGATCAGCAGCCAGCCCAGCCAGACCGAGGTGCCGCGCCCGTCTTCGCCCACGCGGTTCATGCCGTCGTTCCAGTCGCCTGTGCCGATCAGCGGCATGCCGTTGGCCCCGGTCAGGCTGATCGCCTGATCCAGACCGCGGGCGCAATGCTCGAACAGCGATGCCGTGAAAGGCGTCACATCCGGCGTGCCGAAATCGTCATGCGCGCCCGGCAGCAGGGCCGGTGCGTCAAGAAAGGGGATCTGTTCATCAAGAACGGCGGTATCTGCGGTCACGCTGATATATTGCGCGACGGCGAAGCCCAGCCAGACGCGGTCATCCGAGATACGGGTGCGCACGCCTTGGCCGGAATGGGGCAGCCACCAATGCTGCACATCGCCTTCGGGGAATTGCCGGGATGCGGCACGCAGCAGATGGGCGCGGGTCATGGCGGGCCTGAGGGCGGCCAGCGCCATCCCGTCCTGCAACTGGTCGCGAAAGCCATAGGCGCCGCTGGCCTGATAGAAGCCCGCACGCGCCCAGACGCGACAGGCGAGCGTTTGATAGAGAAGCCAGCCGTTCACCATGATGTCCATGGCCCGATCGGGTGTCTGGATCTGGACCGCGCCCAGCAGATCGTCCCAATGGTCCTTGACGCCTTGCAGCGTGACCTCTGGATCGGCGGACCGGTGCCGCTGGATCAAGGCGCGGGCGGCCTCCTCGGACCGGGTCTGGCCCAGCAGGGCGACAAGCTCTATCGTCTCGCCGGGGGCGAGGGTCACCACCCTTTGCAGGGCGGCGCAGGGGTCCAGTGCCGGGCCCGTGCGGCCTGACAGGGGGGCGGCCCCAATTCCTGCCGGGTCGGCCATGCTGCCGCCCAGACCCAGCACCTCGGTCCGGTCGGCGCTGTGACTGGAGACATCCGCGCCCAGATCGGCAAAGGCAATGCGGCCCGCAAAGGCGGTGGCATAGGGGTTGCGCGCCATGATCGCGCCGGTGACCGGGTCACAATGGGTGATGACATGGCGCAGGCTTGCCCCGCGCGCGGCGCCCAGCACCCATTCGGCATAGGCGGTCACCGACAGGCGGCGGGTCTTGGCTGTGATGTTGCGCAAGGTCAGGCGCGAGATGCGGACGGGATCATCCAGTGGCACGAACTGCACCAGCGTCGCGGCGATGCCATGGGCGCTGTGGTCGAACCGGCTGTAGCCAAAGCCGTGGCGCGCCACATAGAGACCGGAGTCGCGGATCGGCAGGGCGGTCGGGGTCCATGTCTGGCCGCTGTCCAGATCATGTATCCAGAACGCCTCGCCCGCCGGATCGGTGACGGGATCGTTCGACCAAGGGGTCAACTGGTTCTCGCGGCTGTTTTCGGACCAGACATGGCCGCTGCCAAGGGCCGAGACCTGAAAGCCGAAACCCGGGTTGGCGATGACATTGATCCATGGTGCGGGCGTGGTCTGGTCGGCGCGCAGCACGATGACATATTCGCGGCCCTGTGCGTCGAAGCCGCCGGTGCCGTTGAAGAATTCCAGCGATGCGGTGTCGAAGGGCTCTGCGGCTGGGGCGGGTCTTGCCTGTTCCGGTGCAGGCGGGGTCTGCACAGGGGCAACAGGTACCGGCAGGGCGTCGATCTGCTGTGCGATGCGGCCGCGACTGCCCATCAAGACGACGCTGGCCACGGCAAGCAACATGGCCTTGGCCTCGGGGAGGATCAGATCGCTGCGCAGCACATGAATCTTGCCGACCGCAGCGCTGCCGGGCAGATCGGGTCTTGGCCGTGACCCGGCGGATCGCACGGCGGTTTCGATCAGGTTTTGCAGATCCTGCACATAGGAGGCGGCGCGGTCGTTCAGAATGACCACATCGAAGGCCATCTGGCGCATCCGCAGATATTCATGGGCGGCCAGCACTTCATGCAGGCGCGGGATGTCCTCGACATCGTCGATCCGGAACAGAAGGATCGGCAGATCACCCGAGATCCCGTGGGGCCAGAGGGCCGATTGCGCGGCCGCGCCGGCGCGGATCACCGCGTCCGGTGAGCGCAGCCGCCTGTCGGCCCGGATCAGCATGCCGCCCAGACGCTGGAAGTCAGCCGCATCGGCGCGGGTGATGCCGAGGTGACGCAAGGCGACCTGCGCATGGGTCCATGACAGGGTGACGGCGCGGCCAAAGGCCGAGGGGTCGCGGTGGCGGTCCACCAGATCCAGAAGTGTGTCGGGATCATCCGCGATCATGGTCCAGAAGGTGACGCGGACCTGGCCGCCTGCGGGGACCTGCACCGTGCGACGGATCGAGAAGACGGGATCAAGCACGGTGCCCGTGCCTTGCGACAGGGACCGCCCTGCAAGGGCGGCCTGCATGACGGTATTGCCCTGACCCAGACAGCGGGCGCGGTCCGTCTCGAACTGGACGGGGGCGGTTTCCTTGCCCTCGACCACCGCGATATGGGCGGCCCAGACTTCGGGATCGGATGGGGCGCGGCGGCGGCGGGTGGCGATCAGGACGCCCAGTTCGGGAAGCACATCGGTGACGACAAAGAGTTTCGAGAAGGCCGGATGCGCCACATCGGCCGCCATGGGGCCAAGGACCAGTTCGGCGTAAGAGGTCAACTCGATCTCGCGCGGGCGGCGGCCGCTGTTGGTCAGCGTGACGCGCCGGGCTTCGGCATCGTCTTCGGCAGAGACGACGACTTCGGTCAGGGTCGTCAGCGAGGCGGCTTTATGCGTGAAGACGGCCTGATGTTCGCTGAACACGGCCTCGTGCCGGTCTGCCTCGACGCGGGTCGGTTGCAGGGCCGAGGACCAGACTGCGCCCGTTGCCCGGTCGCGCAGGGTAATGAAGGCCCCATATTGGGGTGTCGTGGGATCGTCGCGCCAGCGGGTCACGGCAAGGCCGCGCCAATGGCTGTATCCGGCCCCTGTCGGGGTCAGCATGACGCCATAGTCGCCGTTGGACAGGACATGGGCCGTGGGCACGGCTGTTGCGGGGCTTGGGAATTGCCGCACGACAGGGGCTGAGTCCGGCTCACGGACCGGCATCGCCCCCTCTTCGGCGCGGGGCGGGGACTGGGTAACATCGCGGGGCACACGTTCCTGCAAGAGCAGGTCAACCGCCATGATCATGGGTTCCGCGTGAAAACGCGCGCGCAGGCGGCCCTGCTGCACGGCATTGGCGATGGCGGTGATGGTCATCCCCTGATGATGGGCCATGTAGCTGCGCACGATGGCGAAGGCCGTCCCGGCGGGCAGGCGCGATGCGGTGAAATCCAGCGCCTCGTAGAAGCCGAAGCTGCCCTGGGCCCCCAGTTCTGCCATGCGCGCGAAGTTCTGCTGTGCTGCGGCGGGGTCCACCATGGCGGCCAAAGCGGTGGCATAGGGGGCGATCACGCGGCTTTCGCTGAGCCCGCGTTTCAGGCCCAGACCGGGCACGCCGAAATTCGAGTACTGATAGGCCATTTCCAGATCACGGGCATTGTAGCCGGATTCCGAGATGCCCCATGGAATGCCGAGGTCGTCCCCATGGGCCTGTTGCCGCCGCACGATCCAGCGGTTCGTCTCGGCAAGGACCGAGCCTTCGGGGGCGCGCATGACCAGTGACGGCATGAGATATTCGAACATGCTGCCCGACCACGAGATCAGCGCCGATCCGGCCCCCATGGGCGTGGCCACCCGGCCCAGACGGAACCAGTGGCGCGTGTCCACATCGCCTTTGGCAATGGCAAACAGGCTGGCCAGCCGCGCCTCTGAGGCCAGCAGGTCATAGCGGCTGGCGTCAAGGCGGTTGGTGGCGACGGAAAAGCCGATGGACAGGAGTTTCTGATCCCGGTCGAGCAGGAAGTCGAAATCCATCGCATTGGCCAGCCCGCGGGACAGGTCCTCGACAGCGGCAAGACGTGGGCCAAGGGACAGGTCGCGATCCGCTGCATGACCGGCCAGACAGGCATGTGCGGCGGCGATCCAGAAAGTGACCTCGGTCTGCGGGGACGCGGTATCGGCCTCAGCCATGCGGGCCTGAACGAGGGTGGGCGTGCTCAATGCCAGCAACCGGTCAAGCGGGGCGGCGGCCTGTGCGGCCTCGGACAGTTCCTTTAAGCGTGCAGCCAGTTCCCTGTCCGGGGACCGGGTTTCCTCCAGCGCCCGTTGCGCCAGTGTCAGCGTATCCAACAGACCTGCGCGCCAGTCGGTTTCGGCCGGGGGGGTGCGCCGCCATTCGGCACAGGCCTGCGCGACGGCGATCAGATGGCCAGCCAGATTGCCGCTGTCCACGGTCGAGATATAGGCAGGTTCCAGCACGCGCAGGTCATCGGTCGCATGCCAGTTGTGCAGATGGCCCCGGAAACGCGGCATCCGCTGGATCGTGGACAGGGTCCGTTCCAGACGGGAGGTGGCTTCGGCCCGGCCGATCCAGCCCATGTCATGCGCGGCCACTGTGGCCAGCAGATAGAGGCCGATATTCGTGGGCGAGGTGCGGCGCGCCAGCAAGGGTTGCGGGGTTTCCTGAAAGTTGTCGGGGGGCAGGTCATTTTCGTCCCGGGTCACGAACGTCTCGAAATAGCGCCACGTGCGGCGCGCGATCAGGCGCAGATCCTGACTGACGGGCGCGGTCAGCAGCGCGGTCTGGGGCGGTGGGCGCCTGCGGCTGACACGAAAGGCGATCAGGGGGCTTAACAGCCAGAGCAGCGCGAAAGGCCCGGCCAGAGGCGCAGCGGGCGGATTGAGCGCGATTGCCGCAGCCGCAACCGCAACGCCAAGGGTCACGCCGCCCATCATCTCGCGGTAATGCCGCAAGGCACCGGGTTGGCGACGCTGGGCCATCTGGGCCGCGGTCACCCATTCCAGCAGGTTGCGCCGCGACACGGCCAATCGCCAGCCGGTCCGCACAATGGCGTCCGCCATGCGCAGCGCGGCGTCAGGCAACAACGTCAAGTCCAGCGCGATGCGCAGAAGGGCAATCCGGGTATCGGCGGCAAGGGCGGCGATATGGCTGTGCGCGGTGATCCCCGCCCGCCCCGGCAGCAGCAGAAAGGGCAGGGGCAGCAGATAGGGAAGGGCCAGCAGGGCAACCATCATGACGGTCCAGATCGCGGCGCCGGGCAGGGGCAGGAGCCAGCCTGCGGCCAACGCGATCAGCGTCAGCGGCGCGGTCAGGGATCGGCGCAGGTTGTCGATCATCTTCCAGCGACCCAGCGCGGTGATCGGCGCCAGCGCCGCCCCCTTGCGGGGCAGCAGCCATGGCAGAAGCTGCCAGTCGCCCCGCACCCAACGGTGCTGGCGCTTTGCGATGATGTCATGGCGGGCGGGGAACTCCTCGACCACCTCGATATCCGACACGAGGGCCGCGCGGGCAAGGTTGCCTTCAAACAGGTCATGGCTGAGCATCGTGTTCTCGGGCACGCGACCGGCCAGCACGGCTTCGAAGGCATCCACGTCATAGATGCCCTTGCCGGTGAAAGAACCTTCTGCAAACAGATCCTGATACACATCCGAGATGGCCGCGGCATAGACGTCGATCCCGCCATGGCTGGCGTTGATCTGCTGGTAGAGCGAGCCTGCCGCCCCGACCGGCAAAGCAGGCGTCACACGCGGTTGCAGGATGCCATAGCCCCGCGTGACACGGCCGATGTCATGATCGACATGTGGCGCGTTGAGGGGATGCGCCAGTTTGCCGATCAATCGTCTGACGGTGTCACGCAAAAGCCGCGTATCGGCATCCAGCGTGATGACGAAGCGCACGTCCTGCGGCACGGTGCAGGGCGGAATGAAGCTGGTATCCGTGGCCCCGCGCAGCAGGCGGTTCAGCTCGGTCAGCTTGCCGCGCTTGCGTTCCCAGCCCATCCAGCGCCCCATCGCGGGATTCCACTGACGCCGACGGTGCAGGAACAGGAACCTGTCGCCGCCGGGAGAGGGATACGTGGCATTGAGCCGGGCAATGGCGCGGGTCGCCTGGGCGATCAGGGCGTCATCCTGCGGCCGGGTTTCCGTATCGGAATCCGGCATGTCCGACAGAAGCGCATAGTGCAAGGCCCCGTCCGTGCTGGACAGGTGATGCACCTCAAGCCGTTCGATGCAGGCAGCCAAATCGTCGGGGCTGTCCAGAAGCACCGGCATCGCCACCAGCGACCGCAACCCGGGGGGGATGCCAGCGGCGAGATCCAGCCCCGGCAGGCGTCGGGGGGGCACTGTGCGGGTCACCAGCAGATTGACCAGCGCGGAGGCAGCCTCGAAGGCCGGACCGATCCCCGCAAGGAACAACAGCAGCAGCAGCGGGCCTTGCACCCCTGCCTGAGCGAGCGCGAGCCCCAGAAGGGCCAGCGACAGGGTGCAGATGGCCAGCAGATATCCCCGCAGCCCCATCCGCCCGACGTGGCGTCGCAGCCGTAGCGCCAGCCCCGGACGATAGCCGATCCGGGCCTCGAACGCGCCGCGCCCCGCCCCGATCAGCGCGTGGCCGGGGTCACGCAGGGCGGGCGGGCCATCCACGTCGGCAAAGGTCAGCGCGGCATCGGCGACGGCCACTTCGGACAGATCCGCGCCGCGGGAGAGGGATTCGATCGCGGTGCGGTAAAGATTGCGGCTTGCGAAGTCCATCGCGCCGAAATCCGACCCCGCGCGCATCCTTTCATCGACGAGACTGACCTCCTCGAAGAAGTCAGGCCAGTCCATCTCGGTGATCAAGCGCATGCTGGTGACGATGTTGCGCATCGTGACGTTGGAGGCACCCTGCCGCAACTGCGCGTGATGGACCACATCGTCCATGGTCAGGTTCTGCTGCGTCAGGCGTGCTTGCAGCCAATCCAGCAGGGGCGTGTCATTGCGGTCGAAACCCCGCAGTCGCTGGGCGATGCGCGCGGCAAAGATTTCGGGAAGCGGGGCATGTTCGAAAGCGGCCACGGCATCGGCCAGCACGCGCAAGCCGCGTTCGGAGGAGGGAGGGACATCGCCTGCCGGTCCGGGGGACAACAGGCGGTCTACCAGATCATCGGCGTCCTTTCGGACCCGTTGCGCGGCGGTGATCTGTTCGGCCAGCCGTCGCATGTTCTCGATCAGCACGATACGCATGGTGATGGCCACGGCCCACAATTCGCCAATGGTCAGCGGATCGACGGTTTGATAGGCGCGCACGAAACGGGTCAGAACCTTACCGTTCAGCAGGCTGTCCGTATGGGCGACATAGGCCCAGGCCATGCCCAGCACGCGCGGATATCCTGCGAAGGGGCCTGCGGCCAGTTTGGGAAGCTGTCGGTAGTATCCGGGCGGAAGATCGCGCGCGATCTGTTCCAACTGGCGTTCGACCAGATGGTAGTTGTCCAGCAACCATTCGGTTGCGGGTGAAACGGTCTGCCCCGATTGCAGCGCCTTGGTGCAGCAGCGATAGGCCGACAGAAGTTCGGCGGCGTTGTCCTGCACCCTTGCGTGCAGGGGAAACACGCGCAGGGTGCGGTCGGTCACGGGTTGGGCTTTGGCCAGCGATATGGCGTGATGTTCCAGGCGTTCGGTGCCGAACAATTCGGCCCGGATCACCGTGCGATCATGCCACAAAGCGGCGGATTGCGCCCTTGTGCCACGCGGCAGCAGACGACCGAGGCCGGCGCGAAGGCCAGCGGTCGCCGCGCGCCGCGGCGATGGATCGCTCACTCGTTTGACGACAGATTACGGTCGCCGCCTGCGATCTCGGGGGGCATGGTTTCGGCCAGTTTCCGGTCACCGGCCTTGTACACGCGGCCCTTGGTATCGAGTCGGTCGATGGTGCGCGGCCCGGTCGTGCAATCGTTGCGCAGGCGCTTGGTCATGGCCACCCACTTGTCGGAAATTTGATCCCATTCCATGAAAACGTCCTTTCTGGACACGCGACCGCCATGCGCGGTGCGCTGCTAGTCCCTGAATAACTGTTGATGAGCGACAGTCGTTCCCTTGAGTGAGGGACAATCACGCAGCGGTGGCGGAGTGCGTCCATTCAGGCCCCGGAATCGCCGGACGTCGGCGTGCGGTTCACCAAGGAAAACCGGAACGAATAGCGCGGTCGGCTGTTTCACTTGGACTGGGTGAGCAGGCGATCGGATGTCGAGAAGCCCCTCAACCCTGGAGGATTTTACCATGAACAAGCTGCTTTCAACCACCGCACTCGTGCTGGCGCTGGGATTGCCGACCCTGCTTTCTGCGCAGACCGCCACACCTGCAGCGACCGACGCAACGACCTCGGCGCAGACCGAGACCGAGATGTCCGGCTTTCTGGCGGCGCGCGGCGACTCGGACCTTTATGTATCGGAACTGATCGGTGAGCAGGTCTATGCCCGCCGCACGCCGGGGGACGCCGACGCCCCTGCCGCCGCTGATGGAACCATGATGATGATGAAATCCGCCGATCTGGAGGAAATGGACAATATCGGCGAGATCAACGAGATCATCCTGACCAGCGAAGGCGAGGTCCGGGCCATTGTCATCGGTATCGGCGGATTCCTTGGGATGGGTGATCAGGACGTGGCCGTGACGATGGATCAGGTCACCTTTGCACATGATGCGGACGATCAGGCGGAGATGTATGTCGTCGTCAATACCGGTGCGGAAACGCTCAAGCAGTCGCCTGCCTTCGATCGTCAAGCGGCGGTGACCGGCGGCGATACGCAAGCGGCACCCGCCGCGACCGGCAGCGGCGACACGGCGCAGACCAAGACCGATGCCGAGGAGCGGACCCGCTTCACAGCCCCCGATATGGCGCGTGACGGTTACAATCGCGTGGAAATGACGCAGGTTTCAACCGAGATGCTGACGGGAAAGACAGTCTACAGCCCGGATGAGCAGGATGTTGGCACGGTCGAGGACATGATCGTCGATGATGCCGGGAAGATCACCGCCGTCATCATTGATTTCGGAGGCTTTCTTGGGCTGGGTGCCAGTCAGGCGGCGCTTGGGTTTGACGAACTGACCGTTCTGACGAATGAAGGGGACACGGATGTGCGCGTCTATGTCAATGCCACCAAGAAGGAAATTCAGGCGTTGCCGCAATATGAAGCGGCCAAGTAACGCGACCTGATCGCGCCGTGGTCCGGCGTGACTGTTCCGGTCATCCCGCGTGATGATCGGGACAAATGCCAGAAAGAACAGGCCGCACACCATGGGTGTGCGGCCTGTTTCGTTGTGTCGTGCAATGGCCCTGCCGGGTGGGCCAGCGGGCCTCTGCCAACGTCAGGGACAAGGCGGCGCGCCCTGTCCGGCACAGGATCAGCCCGCGTGGTGGGGCATCGCCTTGAGCCTGTCCTTTGTCGTGTCCAGATGGACGCGCAGATCCGTCCCGTTGGTTTCACGCAGAAAAGTCAGGTCGCTGAACGGCATCTGGACCGCATGTGCGCCCATGCCGAGGAAACCGCCGACGTCGATCACCGCATCGGTGATCTTGCCATCGGTGCCGACCTTCAGCGCGCTGATGGTGCCGATGGTTTCGTCGTCGCGGCCATAGACAGTGGCGCTTTCGACATCCGCCGTTGTCAGGTCATGCGGCAATGCGCGGTCATATCCGTTGCGGACGAAACCGTAGGCGCCGCCACCCGCGGCTGCGGGATGGTTGTATGTGTCATGTGTCATGTGATGTCCTTTGTCCCGGGTCACGGGATGGCTGGTCGCAGGGTCCCCCTGCCAGGGTGTGACCGGTCCGATGCCATCGGTCCCGCCACCCCTGCCAGGGCGCAGGGCGGGACGTCCGAAACGATCCCGGTCACATGAAAACAACGCAAGTCATCCCGCATCGTTCCTGTCGGACTGGCCCTGCGCGGTGATCTGTCGGTAGCGTTGACGGGCGGGCCTTCAGGCGCTTTGGATGTTGGCGGCCAGTGCCAGACGGACCAGCGCGGGAAGCGATCCGGCCCCGGTCTTGCGCATGACCGCCGCGCGGTGGTTCTCGACCGTGCGTTGGTTGATCCCGAGTTCATTGGCGATGATCTTGTTGGGATGTCCCGCCAGCACAAGCGTCAGAACTTCGCGCTCGCGGGCGGTGAGCTGCGCGAAGGGCTTGCGCGCGACCTTGTGGGACTGGGTCTTGGCCTCGTCATTCTGGGCGAGGTCGATGGCATGGCGCACGCTGGACAGCAGGTCGGCGGCGCTGGCTGGCTTCTCGATCAGGTCGGATGCTCCGGCCTTGAGCGCGGCCGTGGCAACCGCGGCGTCACCGTGGCCGGTCAGCATGACGACCGGCAGCGTCGATTTCTGGCTCCGCAACAGGCTGATCAACGAGATCCCGTCCATGTCGGGCAGCAGGTTGTCGACCAGAAGGCAGGCATCGCCCTCGGGTCGGGGTTTCGACAGAAAATCCTCGGCCGATGTATAGCTGACAACCTTCCAGCCTTCGGCCTCGAACAGGCGTCGCAGCGTTTCGCGGATCATCGGGTCGTCATCCACGACGTGAACGGTCAAGCCGGTGGCCTGCAAGCTGCGGGTGGTTCCGGGCCTTGCAGAGCGCGTGTTTTGCAGCAGGTCCGAGATCATGGCCAAAAGCACCTCGGGCATGACCGGTTTCATCACGTGATGGTAGGGTGAACTGGCAATGCCTTTCAACGTGGCTTTGGTGATGTCGCCTGTCAGGATGATGGTCGGCACCGTCTCGCCCAGAACATCCGGCAGATCCTGCGCCAATTGCAGGCCCGTCGTGCCGCCATGCAGGTCGAAATCCGTCAGCAAAAGATCGGGGCTGTCCACATCCTCGCTGGCCCAGGCCAAGGCTTCCTGTGCATTGGCCATTGCGATGACGTCATGGCCTTCCTTGACAAGGACCTTGGTCATCAGATCCCGAAGCGGTTCCTCATCCTCGACCAGAAGGATCGTGCCGGTCTGATGCGTCGAGGCGGGCGGGACAGGAACGGTCTGTGTCGCCTGTTCGGCATCCGAGAGGGGTTCGACCACGGGAAGCGTGATCATGAAGGCCGACCCCTTGCCCGGAGTGGACCGGACGGACAGCGGATAATTCATCAGATGCGCAAGGCGCTGAACGATGGACAGACCAAGCCCCAGACCTTGCCCCGCCAGTGCCGAGCCCTTGTCCGCCTGATGATAGGCCTCGAAGATGGCCGAGCTTTCGGTTTCCGCAACGCCGATGCCGCTGTCGCAGACCAGAATGGTCAGCACGCCACCACGGCGCCGGCATCCCATCAGGATACCGCCCTTGGGCGTATATTTCAGCGCATTGGACAGCAGATTGCGCAGGATCTGTTCCAGAAGCTGCGGGTCCGTCTGCACCCATGCCTTGCAGGGCACCGCGCGCAGTTTCAGCCCCTTGACCCCGCATTGAGGCCGGAATTCTTCGGCAAGCCGCTGCATCAGCGGCGCGATCGCCATCGGTCGCATATTGGGGCGCACGATGCCGGATTCGATCCGGTTTACATCCAGCATGGAGTCCAGCATCTCGGTCATCGACTGCAGGGTCTGATCCAGAAGGGCGGCCAGTTTGGCCCCTTCGGTCGAGCGTTTCTGTCCACCCAGAAGCTGATGCAAGAGCGCCATGGATTGCAGAGGCTGGCGCAGATCATGACTGGCTGAGGCCAGAAAACGCGACTTCGCCTTGGTTGCGCGTTCGGCCTTGGCCATCGCCGTCACAAGGGCCGCGTTGGTGCGTTTGCGCTCGGTGATGTCGAGATAGGTGATGACCACACCCTCGACCTTTTCCCCTTCGGTGCGATAGGGTTGAATGCGACGCAGGAACCATTGTCCGCTGTCATCGACCGTTTCCCGTTCGATGGGTTCGGAGGTTTCAAGGACATGTCTGGCGTCCGTGTCCAGATCGTCGTCCTTCGCGACGGCGGCAAGGTCCGCCAGAGGGCGGCCGATATCCGTCGAGATGACCCGAAAGATGGAGCGGGCCGCAGGTGTAAAGAACCGGATGTTCAGATCCCGGTCAAGAAACAGGGTGGCGACATCAGTGCTGTAGAGCACGTTCTGAAGGTCATTCGCCGTGGTGCGGTGCCGTTCGAGTGTTTCCTGCAACTGGCTGTTCAGCGCGGTCAGTTCCTCGTTCAGCGATTGCAGTTCTTCCTTCGAGGCCAGCAGTTCCTCGTTCGTGGATTGGAATTCCTCATTGACGGACAGGGCCTCGGCCGCATCTGCGGCATGAGCCTCGACCTCTTGCTCCAGATCATGCAGGGCGTCGGACAGATCGCTTCGGGTCGCTTCCAGTTCGGATTCAAGGTCCCGTGTCTGCACCTCCTTGCCAGAGGGGCGACCGGTGGTGCTTGCGTGATCGCCGCTGGTGGCACGGGTTGTGTTGATAAAGCAGACCAGCAGCAACTGTTCGGTGCCCGCCTTGACGCTGTGGAGATCCATGTCGAAGTCGGTGACGCTTTGGATGCGGCCACCCGACACGGTCACGCGCGGGTTGGACGGTGTGCAGGATGCTGCTGCCGCCCTGAACCTTGCCCGCAGGACCTTGGGCAGCATACCCAGGACGCCGCCATCCGGGTGTCCTTGTGTGATCTTGAGGTATTTTTCCGTCGGTCCAAGGAAGTAGAGGCATTCAAGCCGCGTGTTCAACAGAACCGCGGCGGGTGCATAGTTCTCCAGCACAATGCGGCGGCACAGGTCTGCCAGCGCGTTGCGGCGCAGCGAGGGCTGGGTGTTTGTGGACGCGGCGTCCTCTTCGCGTTTGCCGATGGCGAAATGCAGATCACCGGGATTGTTGTGACCGACACGACGCCAGATGCGCGCCTGCTTGTCCTGATCGGTGAAACATCCGTCGCCCGCACCGGGCATCTCGGCGGTGCCCAGCAGCAACAGACCGTTTTGCCGCAGGGCAAAGCAGCATTGCGCGATCACCCGCCGTTGCGCCTCGGGTCCCAGATAGATCAGGACGTTGCGGCAGGAGACGAGGTCGATCTTGGAAAAGGGCGGGTCCGACAGCAGGTCTGCGACCGTGAAGACGATCATGTCGCGCAAGGCAGAGGTCACTCTCCATCCCCCGTCCTCGGCCACGAAAAAACGCTCAAGGCGCTCGGGCGAAACCGAGGTTTCGATGTCCTTGGGATAGAACCCGGCCCGTGCGGTCGCGATGGCTTCGGGATCTATGTCCGAGGCAAGGATCTGCACGCGGGTGGTGGACCCTGCTGCCTCGGCCGCTTCGATACAGGTGATAGCAAGAGAATAGGCCTCTTCGCCTGTGCTGCATCCTGCGACCCAGACCCGCAGGGGACGATCCGGCGCCAGATTGGCCAGAAGATCCGGCAGGGCGGTGGTGGCCAGATGGTCAAACACCGCGGGATCACGGAAGAAACTGGTGACATGGATCAGAAGATCCGCTGACAGCAGGGAAAGTTCCTCGGGATTTTCCTTGAGCATGGCAAGGTAGCGGTCCATCTGGTTGACGCCAAGTCCGGCAAGCGCCATGCGCCGCGCGATGCGCCGCTCCAGTGTCCCCCGCTTGTAGAGTGAAATGTCATGGGCCAGATGTTTGCCCAGAAAGGCCAGCAGGTCGTCACAGCTTGTCTTGTCGGCTGCATTGCCGGACGACGCGGCGTTCTGGTCCGGTTGCGTTGTCTCGGTCGTCTCGTCCTTGTCATGGCTGAAAGTGCCGACGAAGCCTTCAATGGCGGCGACCATCTGATCCGTGCGCAGCGTCTGTGAGACGAAACCCGTCTTGATGGCGCTTTCCGGCATGCCGGAATAGCCCGCCTCGGACGGATCCTGCGCGATGACAAGTCCGCCCGCGGAATGGATGTCGGCAATGCCCTTGGTGCCATCCGTGCCTGTGCCGGACAGAACGATGCAAGCCGAACCTGCGCCCACATCCTTGGCCAGGGATTGCAGCAGCAGATCGAAAGGCAGTCGCACGGATTGACCGGTCTCAGGCTGACGGAGGTGGATCGCTCCATTGGTGACGGTCATGAAGACGCCCGGTGGAATGACATGCAGAACGCCGGGTTTCAGCATCATGCCCTCGGTCGCGAGCATGACCTTGAGCCGTGTCTGGCGCGACAGAAGGTCAACCACCATGCTGTCATGCGAGGGATCAAGATGCATGATCAGGATGAACGCGGCGTGCATGTCGGCGGGAAAACCGTTGACCAGCGCACGGGTCGCCTCAAGCCCGCCTGCAGAGGCGCCGATGGCGATGACGGGTATACGACTGCGTGGCGAGGTGTCCGACATTTTCGTCTCCAACCGGGGCTGAGTGCTGCGGTTAACGTGTGATCTTTTGCATCACGAGGCAGCCAGAACACGCTGATCGGAATTCATTGTCTTACAGAAACACGCTTAGCAGGGTTTGGATCCATCCGATACAGCAATTGATCCGCGCGCCTGCACAGGTGGTGCCCGCAGTGTCACGGTGAGACGGTGGCGTGAAGTTGCGCATGAGTAGATTCCGACGCTACGCACCCCGATCGCGGAAACCTAATCTGATGTCATGAAGCGATGCCTTTGAGGGGCGCGCCAAAGGGCTGGCTGGTCCGGTGACAGGATCTTGCGACAACACGTTCCTGATCCGGTTCGAGCCAGCCCCAATGTCGGAAGGACAGACCCATGAACCAGATCGTCTACATCGTCGGTGCCATCGTCATCGTGCTCGCTCTGCTGAGCCTTGTCGGCTTGCGTTGATTTCGCGTCCAAGAATGAGGAATACCACCATGATTTCTGAAAATGCACCATCCCGGCACATCACCGGGACAACGTCCTCTGCTGAAACTGCAGAAAGTTCCTATGTGGATTGGGCGGCCATTCTTGCAGGTGGCATCTTCGCACTTGCGATCTCTTTCCTGCTGGTCAGCTTTGGCGCCAGTCTGGGATTGTCCCTGGCCTCGCCATTTCGCGGTGAGGGAGTGTCCGCGGCCTGGCTTGTCATCGCGGCGGGGATCTGGCTGGCCTGGGTGATGGTCGTCGGTTTCGGCGCTGGAGGTTACTTGTGCGGCCGGCTGCGCCGCAGGGCCGGTGACGCCACACCCCATGAAGTCGAGGCCCGCGACGGCATGCACGGTCTGCTGGTCTGGGCCACTGGCGCGATGGTCGGAACGGTTCTGGCGGCGTTCGGTGCGGGTGGTTTCATCAGCGCCGGTGTGTCCGCTGCGGACACGGTCACCGAACTGGCAGGCGACGCGGTTTCGTCTGACTACTTTGCCAATGTGATGCTGCGCGGTGACGCCGGTGCCACGACGGGCGAGGGGGCCGACGCGATCAGTGTCGCACCCGCTGTGCAGCAAGAAGTGGCGACGATCATCACCCGCAGCCTGACGACGGGCGAGATGGTCGATCGTGACCGCACCTATATGGCGCAGGTCGTCGCGGCCAACAGCGATCTTGGTCAGGACGAAGCCCGCGCCCGTGTCGATGAAACCATTGCCGAGATTGACGCGGCCCGCGCCGCCGCGCGTGAGGTTGCCGAGAAGGCCCGCGTGGCTGGTGTGATCTTTGGCTTCATCGCCGCCGCCACCTTGTTGATCGGCGCCGTAGCCGCCTTCTTCGCGGCGGCCGCAGGCGGGCATCACCGTGACCAAGGTCTGGGCTTCGACATCTTCACCGCGCGGCGCTGACGCGCCACGCCCCGGACCCAACTTCCAAACGGAAAGGAAAGACCCATGCCCGCATTGATTGCCTGGCTTCTTGGCGCACCGATCCTCGTCATCCTGATCATCGCGCTTCTGCTCTGACAATTCTCGGATGTCAGACTGCTGCACAATTCCAGGACAAAAGGAGATGTTCCCATGCCTCATGAAAGCCAGTCAGAGATTTTCATCCGTCTGCTGGGTGATGCCGTTCAGGCCGACCGTCTGGTCCGCACATCAAACAAGGCTTCGCAGCTCAAGGACAAAGTGAAGCGGACCCGACGGCTTTTCCAGCCGGACATCGACGACGCCATGTATGCCATCGGTCCGCTGGATTGCGTCCAATTGATGGCGGCTGGCGCGATCAACCCGCAGAACGGCTGATCCCGCGCCGCGTGGCGCAGACGACACCACGCTGTTCATCCGACGTTCCGGGGCGATCCTGCCCCGGAGCGGTCCCAGATCCGAAAAAGGAAACTTATCATGACAATCGAAACTCTGGACGACCTGTTCCTGCACACTCTCAAGGATGTGCTTTATGCCGAGCGCAAGATCCTCAAGGCGCTGCCAAAGATGGAGCGCAAGGCCACGGATCAGAAGCTGAAGACGGCGCTGCTGTCGCACCGGGACGAAACCGAGGATCATGTCGTCCGTCTGGAGGAGGTGTTCGAGATCCTTGGCAAACCCGCCCGCGGTGCCAAATGCGACGCGATGGTCGGTCTGATCGAGGAGGCCGAAGGGCTGATGGCCGAGATCAGTGATCCCGAAACCATGGATGCGGCGCTGATTTCCTTGGCTCAGGCGGTCGAGCATTATGAAATCGCCCGCTACGGCACATTGGTGGCCTGGGCCAAGCAGCTTGGCCTTCTCGAGGCTGCGGCTTTGCTGAAATCGACGCTGGATCAGGAATATGGGGCGGACAAGGCCCTGTCCAAGCTGGCGGAACAGCGGCTGAATGCGGCCGCCGCCGGGTAAGCCACAACAGGGCGCAGGGGGTGTCTTTGGCCCCCTGCGTCCGCTTTGCCGGTTCGTCCGCGCGAAAATTCAAACTGCTCCCGCGACAGGTCAAGGACGCTGCGATACGCGACCGACCCGTTTCCCGATGGTTCCAACCCGAAAGCGAGACGCAAAACATGCACGGCCAACATCCGTTTCATATCCTTCTGCCGCAGCACACGCCTTCCCTGCGACGGCGTGCGCTGAGTCTGACCTCCAGTCCGCACCGTGCCGAAGATCTGGTGCAGGATACATTGCTGAAAGCCTGGGCCAGTCGGGACAGCTTCCGGCAAGGAAGCAACCTGCGCGCCTGGTTGTTCACGATCCTGCGCAACACGTTTTTCTCTGACCTCAGAAAACATCGTCGCGAAGTCGAGGATGTCGATGGCTCATACTCTTCCAGACTGTGCGAGGAAGCCCGGCAGGAGGATGTGATCTCGCTGAAGGAACTTATCGCCGCAACAGGGCAACTGCCCTATGTCCAGCGCCGCCCCGTGGTGCTGATGGGGGTCTACGGATATTCCCAACTTGAGGCGGCCAATGCCTGCCATTGCACGGTGGGCACGATCAAAAGCCGCGTCAGCAGGGGCAGGGCCACCCTTAACATGGCTTTGTCGGAAACCCCGAGAATGAGCGGATAGCGCGGGGTTTGATGGGCAGGGCGGGCCGTCACGGCGCGGGTGACGGCGGCGGTGAGGCCGCATCGGTCGCGGGCTCGACAGAGATGGCTTCGATGGCGCGCCCGCTGAGGAAGTTGCCGAAAGTTGCCAGCGCGGGCACGTGATCGCAGATCACCTTGATCAGCACGAGGATCGGCACTGCCATCAATGCGCCGGGAATGCCCCAGAGCCAGGCCCAGAAGATGACCGTCAGGAATACGGCAACCGTATTCAGTTGCAGGCGCGCCCCCAGCAGCATCGGCGTCAAAACCTGCCCCTCGATCGCGGTCAGCGCCTGATAGGCGATGGGGGCCAGCATGGCATAGTAGAGGCTGTCGAAATGGACGATGGCAAAGGCGCCCACCCCGATCGTGCCGATGACACCCCCCAGAAACGGCAGATAGTTGAGGCAGAAGGCCGCGAGGCCCCAGACGAAGGGGTAGGGCATATCCAGCAGATACATGGCCGCGGCGATGGCAAGCCCCAGCACTGCGTTGATCACGGTGATTGCCACGATGTAATGCGACATCCGTCTTTCGATCTCGTAGATGACCGTGAGGGCACGCTTCTTGTCGCCGAAGCGGGGAAAGGATTCCACGATCTTGACGTAGAACAGATTGCCTGCCGACAGCAGGAACAAGGCCAGCACCAGACCCGCGGCGAGGGAGGTGACGAAACTGGCCAGATTGCTGACGGCCGTGGTCAGGAGGCCGGGTTGCTGCAACACGACGGTTGAGGCGGCTTCCTCACCGCCCTTGGCCAGATCCTCAACCTGTTTCGAGGCGTCCTGCACCGCAGCCACGGACGCGGTGATCCCGCGCAGTTTGTCGCGCAGTTCAAAGGAGATGCGTGGGATCTCGTCGAACCAGCTGGCGACCGATCCTCCCAACAGCAGGACGGCGACACCGATCATCCCGGCAAAGCCGAAGATCATCACGAAGGCGGACAGCGGCGCGGGGATACCGCGACGCGACAGCCAGCGCACACCGGGCCCCAGCGTCAGTGCCAGCATGAAGCCCAGAACAACGGGCAGAACCACGTCCTTTGCAAAGTAGACGGCGGACAGCGTCATCAGGATGACGATCGCCGTCAGAAGCCTGTTGGTTGTGGCCGTCTTGTCCATGCTATCCATGACTTTCCTCCGATGATCGGGATCGACCTGATCCATGCGGGTGCGTTGCAACGAGCAGCGGGGTCATCCAACGGCCTGCGGCACGGGCAGGCCAGCCGTTCGTGTCGATGATACACGGGTTTTATCCGAACCGCGCATCATAATCCGCCGGGGCAATGCGTCTTGGCCGCAGGCCGGTTTGCCGGGATGTGCTCATGTCGGTTGCGATCGGTTACGCGCGGGGTGCGGGGCGTTGGTCGCGTCCGAAGCGTAGCGATCCACAAGAAAGCTGGTGGCCCCATGGAACAGGGCCGAGGCGAAAATCGTGTAGGCCACCAGAGCCCAGAGCTGATCCTCGTTCACGAATTCCATATGCCCGGTCGCATAGCCGACATAGTAGATCGAGCCGATGCCGCGCACCCCGAAGAAGCCGACGATCAACCGGTCACCCGAACTCATGCCACTGCCCAGCAGGGACAACCAGCCCACCAGCGGCCTGATGACCAGCAGCAGACCGAAGCCGATCAGCGAGTGGCGCCAATCCAGAACCGGCCAGAGTGCCGGCAGGATGCCCCCCAGCAGCAATAGCAGGAAGGCGGTCAGAACATGTTCTACAGCCTCGCTGAAGGCGTGCAGTCGCTTGTGAAAGTGGTGCTTTTCCTGCACGCGGCGGCACATCAGACCGGCGGTGAATGCCCCGATGAACCCGTATCCTTCTGCCAGTTCGACGACGCCGTAGCACAACAGCACAGCCCCAAGCGCCAGAACACCGGGGCCGCTTTTCTCGATCGCCGCACTTCCCCATGGGGAAAACAGGGTGCGCCCCAGAATCCACCCGATCAGGGCACCGATCACGGCCCCGACGACGATCCGGTAGAGCACGTCGCGCAGCAGCCAGTCGGCAAGCCATTCCGACGGGTTCGTGCCCTGCGCCGCGATGATCAGCCCGAGGTAGACGAAAGGAAAGGCCAGACCATCGTTCAACCCGGCCTCGGCTGTCAGGGTGAAGCGCACGGGATGTTCGCGGCCCTCCAGCGGGGGGCCGACCTGCACATCACCTGCAAGGACAGGGTCCGTGGGGGATAGAACCGCCCCCAGCATCACGGCCCCCGCGACGGTCAAGCCGGCCAGTGCCCATCCCAGCAAGGCAATGGCCGCCACGGTCAAGGGCATGGCTATCACCAGCAACCGCACCGTGGGCCGCCAGCGGCTCCAGTTGCTGATATCGTCGATCCGCAGACCCGTGGCAAAAAGCACCACGATGACCACGATCTCGCTGATGATCTCCCAGATCGCGGGCGAGACGGTGGGATCTGGCACCTTTGGAATGCCGGGGATCAGGTTGAAGATCACCAGACCCAGTATCATCAGAACCGCCGAGGACAAGGCCGTGCGGTTGAAGATTATCCGGGGCAGCAGATAGGCGATGAACACAGCCGCACCGACAGCCGCCATCAGGATGTGCATCTGCGATAGGCCGAAGAAGGGTGCGGTTTCTGACATGGACGTTCCATTTCCGGGATCGTTGGAACCAGCCGCTGTGGTTCAGGCGCATCATGCGGGGTCGTTGTTCGGCACTGACCCCGCTCTTAGCGGCTGATGAGGGGATTGCCCACCCTTTTACGGGGCGCGGGCCCCATGCCGGATTGCGGGGACTGTATCGGAGGCAGAGTGTCAGCCTTGCGCGACGAAAGCCTTCGCAGGTGCAGCCTTGGTCGGCGCAATATGCGCCGTAGCAGACTTGACCGCCGCCTGACGCGCCAAACCTGCCTGCAGAAGGCCGTCATGCGTGCCGCAGTCATAGCGCGTGCCACTGAAACGAAAGGCCGTGATCGCCGTGGTTTCGGCATCATGGGTGATTGCGTCGGTCAGTTGGATTTCACCGCCAGCGCCTTGTTCGACACCGTGCAGGGTCGCAAATATTGCAGGATCCAGAATATAGCGGCCGACAGCCGCCAGTCGCGATGGTGCCTTGTCCGGAGCCGGTTTCTCGATCATGCCCAGAACCGACACGCTGCGCCCGATCGAGGGTCCGGCAAGTCGGAAGATGCCATAGCTTCCGGTTTCCTCGGGCTTGACCTCCATCGCTGCGATCATGTGACCTGTGCCGTATTGGGCTGCCATTTCCGGCAGGCAGGGTTCGCCCAGGATCAGGTCATCGGGCAGGATAACCCCGAAAGGTCCCGGCAGGACGTCATTCTCGGCGCAGAGCACGGCATGTCCCAGCCCCAGCGGGTCAGGCTGCTCGACGAAGATGATCTCGATGTCGTCCGGAATCTGGATATCAGCCATGGCGCTGCCCAGATTGTGTTTGCCCGCCTTGTTCAGTTGCTGGACATGGGCGCGGTGCGAGGTGAGGTATTGGCGGATCTTTCCCTTGTCGGGATGCGTCACGACGACCACGCGCTCGACTCCCAAGGCGATCGCCTCGTCCATGGCGAATTGCAGCGCGGGACGGTCATAGACGGCCAGCAACTCCTTGGGTGTGACCTTGGTGACCGGCAGGAGCCGCGTTCCCAATCCGGCGGCGGGGATCACGATTGAGCGAATTTTCTGTGTCATCTGCGGTTCTTTCCATATGGCAAGACGGTTTGTCTTGTTAACGCCCGTGCCGTCCCTTGCGTTCCGGTCGGGCAGGGCACGCGGGTGTTTTTTGCCGCTCTTTTTCGGAGGGGTTCGTCAGGATTTGTAAAGTTCAAGCGTGTGCCGGCCCAGCAGATGCGCGCAGATGCCAAGTTGAAGCGACATGCGCATCAAGGCGCGCGTCCGCCGGGCGGGCCAGACCGCATGCACCGCGCCCAGCCCAAGAAACAAGGTCGCCTTGCCCATGGCCTTGGCCAGCGGGATGGCCGTGCCGCTGTGGTTGCGATCCGGCTGCGTGATCATGCCATGGGTCTGTCCGGCGCGAAAACTTCTGCGCAGAAGGAATCCAAGGCTTTCCCGCTGTCTGGGGACGTCCTCATGCGTGATGGCGTCGGGAGCATACCCGATGACCCCGCCTTGTCTGACCATGCCGTGAAAGAAGGCGTCATCCTCGCCCCCGGTGCGCCCCAGAGCTATGTCGAAGTGCCGCCCCACAAGATGGGGGCTGTCCAGACGCAGCATCACATTGCCGGTATAGCCGTTGAGGATGCGCCCGTCCTTCTGGATGACAGGGGTCGCATCGTGAAGCTGTGATCTGCGCATCCAGAGTGCCGTGTCCGCGCTGTAGACCGCCGTAACCTTGCCTAAGACAGCATCGGCGCCCGATGTCGTGATGTGGTTCAGAAGATGTCTGGCCCAGCCCATGGGGGCGACCTCGTCATCGTCGATCATGGCCAGGTAGTCCGCCCCCAGGAGACGGGCTTTCGCAAGCAGCGCGTTACGGGCGACGGATATGTTGCGCGCTGGCGCATGGACATAGTGCAAGGCGATCCCGGACTGGCCCTTTGCGTTTTCGACCAGAGGCAGGGCAGAGGGGGTGTCGTCATTATCTGCCACGATCACGCAGCAGTGCACATCCCGCGCCAGGCTTTGCTGCGCCAGACTGTCCAGCGTCTGTCGCAGAGAGGGGCGCCGAAAGGTGCAAACACCAATGGCGACGGTCACCTTGTCCCGCGCTATGCTTTGGAGCAGGGTGTCAGGCATCGTTGCGTTGCCACTGTGACGGCGCGCTGCTACGGTGCGGGGGTTCCTTGGAATTGACATTGTTTGCTGGCACCACGTCCTTGACGTTCCTTCGAAGAATAGAAAGCCGGCCATGAAGATCGTGTTGTTCATCTGCGGCATGTTGTGTGCGCTTGTCACGGTTGCGGCGGCGACATTGGCGCTGGGTTGGTCCGTCTGGTCGGTCGTTGCCATCTGCGGCGCCGTTCTGGTGAGCGGGCAACTTCTGTATTTGGGTGTGATACTCGGCGATGCGTGGTTGCGCCGCGCCAAGGGATCCGAGGACGATCGGCCCGCATCCTCGCGCAAGCATGGAACGCGGTGACATCTGGCCCGTCACGCCGCAGTTTTCACTGTCAGACCTGCCCTTCATCCGCGTTCCGCCCGGCTGTGGCGGGGCAGGAACAAGGGCGCGGCAGGCCGGTCCACCTGTCTGGGTGGGGAAGCCCGGCGGACGGCGCGTAGCCCATAGACAAGCGCCACCAGCACCATGACGGACAGCGCGTGGAATTCGAAGAAAACCGGCACTTCCACGACGGACAGGATCATCACAAAGGAAATGGCCATGAAGCCGAACATGGCGGGCGCGTGCCCGACGGTCAAAAGCCAGCGGCTGGCCAGAAAAAAAGCCGGCACCAGAAGAAGGATCTGCAACAGGACACCGATCATCCCGATCTCGACCGCGTTGGACAGAACGAGGTTGTGGAAATTGAAACCGGATCTGGACAGGATGTAGAAATCCGCCCAAAGCGCCTCGGCCAGAGCGTTGCCCTCGACCCAGAAGGCACGGTAGCCGGTGCCCAGGATGGGGGCGCGTGTGATTTCGGCGACGGCGGACGCCCATAATTCGGTCCGGCCCGTCAGGGAGGGGTCTTTCCCCGTCATCTGCACGATCACACTCATGATTGCATCGCGGAACGGGATCACGATCCCCAGCACGACCATCAGAGCGCCCCCCAGTAGCATGGCGCGCGGTCTGCGGCGGGCGTGTGGCAGGCCGGACAGGCCCAGCAGGATCAGCGCGGCCACCAACACGAAGACGGATGCCAGAATGGCGCCCACCGACTGCGCCAAGGCGATCTGCGGCAGGGCAAGAGCCGCGCCGCCCAGCCCGGCAAGACGCCAGATCACGGGTTGCCCGCGATCGGCCAGAAAGGCGAAAGAGCACAGGAGCAGCGCAACCATGGTGAACGCATAGTAGTTCTTGCTGTCGAAGATCCCGATCCAGACACCATCGGCCCGGACATCACCGATCAGCACACTGGCAATCCCCGCCATCGTAAGGGCGGCGAACTGAACGCGCAAGAAGATGACCGGGGCCAGACGATTTGCCAGCGTGACGGCGATCATGAAGGTGACCAGCAACTGCAACCCGTGCCTGAGGGAGAGATCAGGATGCGCCGACCACAGGGCGCTGAGGGTGCACCACATGGGCAACAGGAAAAGCCACCAGTAGTCCTGCACCTCGCGCAGGGTCAGGTCGATCCGGCGCAGCATCAGGAAAAGTCCCGAGATCAGGAAGATCAGCACCCCTTCGCGCCCCAGATAGGACAGGAAAACCAACGCGGTGAAGACCGCCAGCGCCAACAGCACGTTCGGGCAGATGTTGAACCCTTCTGCGGTCCGGGCCTGATCTGGCTGCTGGCGAAAGGGGCTCATTCCACGTCCTGCGACAGCGTGCAAAGGACGGAGTCCGGAAACTGACAGGGGTCGCCCAGGGCGGTGAAGGCGATCCAGTCGATATCCATCCGCTTGGGCTGATCGGGTTCGACAAAGGGCCCCATCCAGTCGGTCAGCGTGTCGGATCCCCACAGGCTGAAGTAGATCTTCTGCGGACGTTCGGGCAAGGCGGTGTCCGACACGTCATGGATCAACTGACCGTTGACATACCACCGCAGCCGTCCGGGTTCCCATGTGAAGGAATAGATGTGAAAGGCTTCATGCGCGGGCCGGGGCAGGGGCACGACGGCCCCATGCATCGGCACACCGTCCACATAGGTGTTCACCGTCACATCCTGCGGGTTGGCGGTCAGGATCTCGACGTCGATCTCGTCATGGCGTTCGCCATGCGTCGGTCCGATATAGGTAAAGAACGCGGCATTCAGACCGCTTCCTTCGTTCGTTCTGATCCGCGCCTCATAGGTGCCGTGGCTGAACCTTTGCCGGGTCTGGATTTCACCGCAGAGATAGGCATGGGCCGGGCTGTCGTGCCGAAGGAACAGCAGACCGATGTGATCCGCCTCATGCACCACGGCGCTTTCGGACCAGAGGCAGTTCTGATGGTCGCCGTTGCTCCACCCGTCCGAGACATACCAACGGTCGCGGTCGAATGTTGACAGATCGTCGAAGAAGGATGTGCCGATGCTGTCGGCCCGTGCCTGGACTGACGTCATCAGCAGCAGGACGGCCCCAACGGTCCGGGCTGTGCGGGCGATACACGGTATCCGGCCCGAAACGCGTCGTGATCGTGGATCAGTCATCCTAAACCCCCTCATGCGGATCGGCAGGGGTGTCGCGATCCTGCGTTGTCCGGTTGGACTTGTTCAGCACCGTGCCTATGAACTTTTCATACAGAACCGGATGCGCCGACAGGATGGAGCGGAACAGAGCCTTGTCTGTCCGTCCCCATTCCAGCGCGATCACTACCGCGTCGAGACCGACAAGAACGGCATCCGCATCAGGGGCGGTGTCCAGAGGCGGCAGGTCGATGATCGTGAGGGCGTATTGCCCCCGCGCCTCGGCGATGACGCCCGCAAAGCCGGGGTCGGTGATCATCTCGAGGGCCAGAGGATCGTCCGGCGCGAAACTGGACGGAAGGACTTGCATCCCCGTCGTCGCCTCTGTGCGCAGCGTAGCGCGCCACGCGACGCGCCCGACCAGAACTTCGCGCAGACCTTGGCCCATCGTTTGACCCATCATCCGGCTGAGCCCGGCCGACCGGACGTCCGCATCCACCAAAAGGACCGAAGCCCCCGACGCGGCCACCAGCGCGGCCAGATTGGCGGCGAGGGTCGTCTTTCCCTTGCCCGGCCCGACCGATGCCACGCCCAGCACGAAGCCTTGCCCCGTGGTGGAGGCTGCATCGCAGACAACGCGGATGTTGCGCAAAGTCTCGGTGAAGTCGGAATGTGGGCTGGCAAGGGCCGGGAATTGATGCGCAAAGCCTTGCTGCGGGCCGTCGTTGCCGTCTGTCCCTTCTGTCCGGGGCTGGGGCGATGTCGCCTTGTCCGCGCGGTTGCGCGCCAGCGCTGGCAGATATCCGAAGAATGGCCGTCCGCTGATCCGCTGCAAGTCAGCCTTGGTGCGGATGAACCTGTCCCGGTTGGATTGCCAGATCGACAGGGCCCCGCCCAGCATGGCCCCCAGAACAAGCATCAGGGCCAAAACGATGGATTTTCGGGGTGCTACCTGATCTTCGGGGATGTCGGCGACGGAGAGCACACGGACATTCGTGACCGGAAACGTCTGGGTCTGTTCCAGATCCTTGAGGCGTAACAGATAGGTCTCGTTCAGGGCATCAAAGATCTCGGCCTGCCGCTCCAGCCCCAGCAGGGCGACCCGCGCCCGGGCCAGTTCGACATTTTCGGCAGACATCTCGGCAATGCTGGCGCGCAACATTTCGACCTGAATGTCCAGTGCGCGCACCGCGTTCAACGAGGACTCATGCATCCGTTGCATCTCGCGTTGCAGGGCAAGGCCTTCGGCGGCGATCGCGGCGCGCAGTTGCGCGACCTCGACGTGGTCGGGGCCGTGCTGGCGCTCCACAGCCTCGCGGCGTTGCAGAAGCGTCAGCAAACGCTGCTCGCTTGCGGAAATGTCACCCTCTGGAATGCGAACCCCGGCGGCGCCGGATTCGACAAAGCGGACCGGGTCCATGTCTCGCAGCTCGGCATAGATGCTGCTGAGAGAGCGGGCCTGCGCCAGTGCGACGATGGCTGCGGCAAGATCCGTGGTCAGTTGTGAGATCGTCTGAACGGTCAGCGTTTCGCCCGAGACGGTCAGCAGACCGTTGCGCGCCCGGAATTCCTCGACCTTCAGGGTGGCGTCGGTCGAGTTTTCCTGAATGATCAGAAGTCTGTTCCTGAGCCAGTCGAGCACAAGGGCCGAGGCTTCGACATTTCCGATCAACTGGTCCGAGACGAAGGCCCGCCCGTAGGCGTTGACGATGACCGCCGCAAGCGCCGCATCAGTTGTTTCGTAGCGGATCGAAAAGGCCGAACTTCGCCCCTCGCGCCGCACGTCGATGGCCTCGCGCAATGTGTCGGCGGCGGCCATGCGCCGCTGGCCGTCATCCGGTGCGATGTCCACGGGATCGGCCGCCGCGCCTGCACCGGGCAGCAGCGTCGCCGCAATACCCCGCATGCGTTGAACCGCAGCGCCAATCACCGAACCCTCGGGTGCCGTGAAGGCGGCCATGTCGTGCAGCGCAAGATCCTGCACCACCGCCAGCGCCAATGTCTGCGATTCCAGAACTTTCTGCGCGCTTTCCAGCATGACTTCGTTCTGACCCAGCGTGGATTGTCGCGTGAAGCCACCCGAGGCGCCCGCGACCTCGTCCACGATCATGACCTGAATTGCGGCGCGGTAGGACCGCGGCGTGAGCGTGATGTAGACCACCCCCAAGGCCAGTGCTGCCGCTGTTGTCGCCAGCATGATGGTCTTGTGCCGCCACACGGTCATCAGGGCTGTGCCGATGTCAAATCCCGGCCCTGTCACTGGCCGCCGGGGGGCGGGCGTCATGCCGGGGTCGCTGTCGTCAAATCGCAGGACCATCCTGTTCATCGCTCCTCTCCCATCAGGGGTGGCCATTTGCGGCCGCGTCCTGTCCGGCGGACTGCGTTCGCAAGAAACCGGGACCAGAAACCGAAGGACCAGGCCATCTGCATGACCGCCGCCGGAAGGCCACTGAAGGCCATGTCTATCTGACGGCTGCGCAGAGCCGTCGCCAGACCTGCCAGAAGGCAGACGGTCAGCCAAAGACCAAGGGGCAGGGCCAGCAGGGGCGTCACGATCCCCGCAACTGAGAGAAGGGCGACGGGGGCCAGTCCGATCAGCACCAGATGCCGCATGTGAAGCGTGCCCGGATGTTTCCCCGCCGTATCCGCCCGGCCAGCGCCAAAGCGGGCATATTGGGCGGCAAGGCGACGCAGACTGTCGCGGGGGAAATAGTCGATCCGGGTCGCACCTGTCAGCCAGATGCGGAATCCTGCGGCTGTCAGCCTGTGGTCAAGCTCTGCATCCTCGTTATGGCTGAACGTCGCGTCATAGCCGCCCACCGCACGGAAGGCCTGCACCCGGATCATGGCATGGTGGCCATGATCGACGAAGCGTCCCTGGCACCCCATGCGATGCTGTGACCCGCCATTGCCGACACGCGCGTTCTGCGCGGTTGCGATGTTGCGCTGCATGAACCCGGACCCGGTCGCCCGCATGCGGACCACGACGCTGTCGGCCCCTGTCCGCCGGGCCTCGTGCAGCAGGAGATCGCAGTAGTTGTCGGGATAGCCTGCATGGGCATCGGCGCGGATGATCCAGTCCAGCTGATCCCCGAAATGCGCGACAGCCAGGTTGATGGCTGCTGATTGCAGCCGTTCCGGATTGTGCAGCAACACGATACCTGCGCGCTGCGTGGCGTCGTGCTGCACAAGCTGGATCGTGCCGTCGCTGGACCCGCCATCGACCACCACGATCATGGCGTCAAGGCGCAGCGCTTGTGGGGACAGGCTGTTGATGACCGACGTGATGTGCTTGGCCTCGTTCAAGGTGGGAATTATGATGGCCACGCGGCTCATGCTGGTCTGGGCCTGCGGGCGGTCCGATTGGGTCAGGTCCCGGTGAAGAAAGGGTGGCATTGTGTTCATCGGGCCGGCTCCGTTGACTGAATCGGGCTGACCTGACGCGCCTTGGCATGGCCTGCCAACAGATCGACAAGGTCGACACAGGCGTCCTGTGTCATCCGCCAGCTGCGCGGATTCTGGGCCAGGATTTCTGCGCGCAAGGCGGCACGTTTCGTATCGTCCAGTCCTGCCAGCAGGTCACCCAGACTGTCCGGGTCAAGCGACTTCAGGAGGAGGCCAAGGGTGCGCCGTTCCAGATAGCGGGCCGTCTCGGTCCCGGCCAAGGCCAGAGGGATACAGCCGTGGCCGCAGCTTTCATACAGACGATTGGGCAGCAGCCAGTCGGAATTGGCCCCGGCATCCATCCTGTCGATCAGCCAGGCGATGTCGATGCCGGAATAGATACGGGCAAGGTCCTGCGGATAGGCATAGGGACCGTGAAAGGTGATGAAGGGATTGGTGTCCACGATCCTGTGAAAATCGGGGATCGAGTCCAGGGCGGGTCGCCCCCGCAGCACCAGTTTCACCCGCCCCCCACCGCGCTGGCAGAGGTCGTCAAGACAGCGCAACGAGGCGGCACAGCGCAACACACCGAACCAGCCGATGGTGACGGACTCATCGCTGTGCCTCGATCCGCAAGGTTGCAGCGCCGGGCCATCCGGCATGGCGGGGTCCCAGATCTTGTTTTCGACCAGAACCAGAGGTGCGGTGATGCGCCCGTAACGGGCAAAATATGCCGCGTCAAAGCGCAGGGACGAGACGATCACACGCTCTGCCGTGCGGCACAAACGCCCTTCGATCAGGCGCAGAATGGCGGGGATCACCCCTTGCCCCAGCATCAAACGGTGAATGTCCAGAACCTCATAGATCAGTCGGGGATTGCGCCCCTTGGGGGCCATGGCCTGAATCCGGCGGGCGAGTGGAAGCATTTCAAGACTGCGGGCCAGGATCACGTCAGGCGTGCTGCTGCCTGCGATAGCGCGCGCTCGTGTCAGCACGCGCAACGCGCCCATGGCACGATGCACGAACCTTCCGTTATGGGTCTGGCCCAGAACGGTTGCCGTCCCGGCGCGCGGTGTCGTGGCGCGCCGAAACCCGGCCAGTTCGACCTGCGCGCCACCGGCTTTGAGCATGTCGACGCGACGGCCAGTCGCCGGGTCGTCAAGGTCGTGCACGAGATAGAGTATCTTCGTCATGACCGCTTCGCTTCGGATAGGGACAGGGACAGGGGCAGGGCGATCGAGCGCGCCTCTTGCGTGACTTGTTGCGATGACACGCTCTGCACGGACATGACACGCGGCACCAGCCCCAGGGCATAGGCTCCGGCCCGGTCGATGGCGATGATGTCCAGGTCATGAACACAGGACAGATGCGCCAGATAGGCCCATGTTTTTGCACAGGAAGGTGACCACCCTGTGTCTGGCGCAGCCGGAACATGGAGGATGGCTGCACCGGGATACTCCGATGCCGCTATCTGGTCGCGCTGCGCGAGAACGATCGTCTTTCGGGTCCGTGTCTCGCGGGGTTTGTGCCACTGACGGACCAAACGCTCTTGCAGGCTGCGCAGCAACGACAAGGCGCTTTGGGGGTGTCGCAGCAAGGCCCCTGCGGCGCGGCGTGTATCCCCAGCCTTCAGGGCGTCGACGATGCCCACATGGACCAACTGGTTCCGGGTCAGCCGAAGCCGCCGCTGCACGGCGCGTGACAGATCCGTCATGTCGCGCGGCAACTGGCGTTGGAACCCCTCTTGCGCGGCAATCATCAGACGCAGCTTTGCCGCGCTTTGGCGGTAGGAGGCCGAGGCGGCATGGCGTCGGTAGAGATACATCGCGTCCGGGAGCAGCGAGAACGTGGCCCCCGACATCAGCAGACGCAGGTAAAGGTCGTGATCCTCGTCGATCCGCAGGGACTCGTTGAAGCGCAGGTCGCGCAAGGCCGCCCGGCGGATCAAGGGCTTGAGATAGCCCAGAGAGATGGTCCGGGCGCCGTTCACGTGACCGCTGACCAGCGTCACCGCATCTATGGTCTGCGGTGCGGCAAGGTCGAGGTCCTGAAGCAGCGTCTTGTTGCGCTCCGTCGGGGACTCGCCGAAGAAGATGATATCATCTGCCACCATATCGACATCAAGAGCCACGGCCGACCGGATCAGATGGTCCAGACGTTCCGGATGGATGATGTCGTCCGAGTCGACGATGGCGATCCACGCGCCACGGGCAGCGGCAAGTGCGCGGTTGCGCGCCCCGGCCGGCCCCTGTGATCTGCTGGACGCGATCAGGGTGATGCGCGGATCAAGGGCCATTTCCTGCCGGATGATCAGGCAGCTGTCATCGTCGGAGCCGTCGTCGGCGATGACAAGTTCAAGGTGCCTGTGGGTCTGGGTCATGACGGACCGGATCGCCGCTTTCAGATAGGCCTGTCCGTTGCGGTTCGCCATGATGACGGATACCAGATCCGCGGGCCGGTCCGCTGCGGGGCGCGTTGCCGGTGTGACTGTCGTCCGTGGGGTCAGCATGTCAGACATCGAGGCGTCTCTCTCTTGCGAACAGGCGCCTCAGTTCGGCAATCTGGCGGCCTGACAGGGCGAACGCCACACAGGTATAGACAAGAACCGCCAGCGCCATCTGCGCGCCAAGACGGGCCCCGTCGCCCAGCATCGGCCAGAGCCATGGCACCGCGAGGATTGACGCGGACATGGCAAGGGTCGCGGTCAGGGGAACCAGCAGCACCTCGCCATACTGTCGCAGCGATATCCCGGTCAGCTTGCGGGCGATGAAGAAGCACCACGGCAGAACGGCAGCGTTCAGGATCACCAGACCGGTCATCACCGTTTCAAGCCCGGTCCGGATGAACACGGCAATCACGGCCACAGCCATGATCTGGCGGGTCAGATCGAAATAGAGCCACAGATCCGCCCGACCCAGTCCCATCGCCAGTGACAGGGTGGGGGAATGCAGACCCGAGAGAAAGCCGATGATCGCGAAAGCCTCGATCGCGGGCATGGCCGCTTGCCAATGGGTTCCGAACACCAGAGGAACCCCGCTGGCCGCCAACAGGTAAAGCCCCGCAAAAAGGGGGAATGTGGCAAGGGTTGTCGAATGCAGGATGTGGCGGAAGGCTGTGACATGTCTGGCGCGGTCCTGCTGGATCGAGGCAAAGAACACGGTCGAGACCGGCTGAAGCGCGCCCGCCGTGAGGCCTGTCAGCAGTTCCAGAAGGCGTCTTCCCAGAAAGTAGAGACCCAGCGTGGCCGGTCCTGTCATGAACCCCAGAACCAACAGGTCCATTCGTAGGAAATGCAGTGCATTCGTGCCCGATTGGAACAGACCGAACCGCCTGAGGTCGCGGAATGCGCTCAGGCGCAGGGTCATGCCGGGGCGCCACCGCGCCGCCTTGAGCAATACAATCATCGACACCAGTGAGGTGATCACGGGCGCTGCGGCCAAGGCCCAGACCCCGTATCCGTTCAGCGCCATCACGACGCATACCAAACCGCCCACGCTGTTGCCGAGGGCTGTGCGCGCAGCGATGTATTTGAACTGCATCGCCCGGATCACAAGCGCCTGCGGCACGACCGCCACCATGTCGATCAGCAGCTTGAGGCCGATGAAGGGCAGCAGCGTGGCCAGCAGTGGTTGACCGCTGATCCGTGCAATGGGGCCGGCGGCAAGAAAAAGCGGGACATACAGGATCACACCCGCCGCGATGCACATCCAGAACACGGTATCGAGGTGTTCATCGCCAATATGGAGACGCTGGATGATCGCTTCGCCGAAAGCGGCCGGGGTTGCGCAACTGATCAAGGCGATCACGCTGATGGCCAGGGCCACACTGCCGAACGCTTCGGGACCAAGCAGTCTTGACGTGATCACGAACACCATCGCCGCAATCAGGACCGCCGATCCGGTATTGATGGTGGACCAGCCGACATTGATCACGGCGCGACGCGCCTGACTGGGGGCATGCATGGTCGCCCCGGTGGTGCCCGGCGCGGGAATGCTCTGGCGGTCCTGAGTCATTCTGTGTCCAATCCGTCCGCCGCCTGCGCCCGTTCCGGTCGCGGGGTCGGCACCTTGACCTGCACCACATCGCCGGGGGCAAGGATCGTCCCGATGCCGGACAGGCGTCTGGTCTTGTCGCCGTCCTGCCGGATGATGGTGACGACCGCATCGTCACCCGTCGCGGCGGTCAGGTTCCCATCGGCAAAGAGAAGCCCGCTTTCCACCGAAGAGATGTGCCGCTGCGTTTCCAGAGTCGTCAGCACGCGGTCCAGTTCGCTTTCCACGCGTTGCAATTCGCGCCTGTCCTCAAGCCATTCCCTGTCACGCAGGGCGTCTTTTTCCGCCTCGGCCAGCGCGATGCCTTGTCGGGCCTGAAGCACCGCGGTCGATACATCAAGAAGTTGCGACTCTGTCAGCATCAGGCTGCGTTCGGTTTCGGCGACGCGTGCGCCGATCGCCAGACCTCCCTCGGCCAGAGACCGGACGTTCTCGTAGTCGCGCCGAGAACTGATCACGATCCGCTCCAGCGCCGTGGCATTGGCGTTCAAGGCCTCGATCTCGCTGCGCAGAAGCTGCACGCGGTCGTCAAGCGCGACAAGCTCACGCGCACGCCGCTGCTGGCGCAGCCTGAGCACCTCGTTCTCGCCATCGACCACTGTCTGGGGCCAATCGGAGTCCTCTGCTGTTGCGGGGATGGCAATCGTCTCACGGTCGGCGATGGCGGCCAGAAGCATCGCCCTGCGGATGGTCAGCCGCTCGCGCTCAAGGCTGAGAAGGGCAATTGTGCCCTCACTGTCCAGAAGCTCGCGTGTGTCCATCGCATCCGACGCGCGGGCCGCCTGCGCCATCAGCTGTGCCGCTGTCAGGCCGGGGCGGAAGGGATATTCGCCGGGGCTGCGCACCGCGCCCGCGATATAGACGGGACGGTAGCTCAGCACCTGAACCGCCGCATCAAGCGAGGCGGACAGGGCAAAACGCCCTTGCAGTTCTTGGGTGATCAATGCGGACAGCTGGGCCGGGGACAGACGCTGAGCCTCGATCCGTCCCAGAAACGGGATGGTCACCATGCCATCGGTATCGACCGGCAATTCCGCCCGCATGGCATCCCATTCCAGAACGCGGTTCTCGACGGGCTGCCATTCCAGCACCCGCAACTCCAGAACATCGCCGGGGCCAATCGCATAGGACTCGGCCATCGTTCCGGCGGGCCAGAGCCCAAGGCCGACAATGGTGATGATGGCTGACGCCCTCAGATGCATGACTAAACCTGTTCGCTGGGGACCAAGGAGGGGGAGGGGGTCAATATGACCCGGTCCCATTGATTGCGACGGGCACGGTCCTGAAGATCAGGATGATGTCGGCCAGCATCGACCAATGCGTGACGTAATAGCGGTCAAAGGCGACGCGCTTCCGATAGGATGAATTGCTGCGGCCGCTGACCTGCCATAGACCTGTCAGTCCGGGACGACTGCCCAGGTAGTGGCGAAGGGACTGTCCGTATCTGCTCTGCTCGGTCCATTCTATCGGGCGTGGCCCGACAAAACTCATATCTCCTGAGAGGATATTGAAGAGCTGCGGCAGTTCATCGACGCTGTAGATGCGCAGAAAATGGCCCAGGGGCGTCACACGCGGATCATGCGTCAGCTTCTGGTTCTGCTTCCATTCATGGGCGGCCTGAGGATTGCGGACAAGGTGGGCTTTCAGCAGGTCGGACGAATCCGGCAACATGCTGCGAAATTTCCAGCATTTGAACTCGCGTCCCGAATAACCGACCCGCGTATGGCCAAAAAAGGCAGGGCCACGATCCGAAAGCTTGACGGCCAGACCAACCGCCAGAAGGAGGGGGGACAGTAAGATGATCGCCATCAGGGCCAGCGCAACATCAAATATTCTTTTGGCGATACCGCCGCAGGGTTTCTCCTGATACCGAAAAGACGTCTTGATATGCGACATCCGGGTCAGGCCCGCAGAAGGCTTGTGCAGAGAGTTCTGTTGCATGTGTTATTGACCTATGCCCCGTATCTCAGGGGAATGCCTATTTTGATGAAAAAGCAGTCACATTTCTGGTCCAGAACCTGACATTCGGAAAAAGACCGCGTGGGAGATGTGAAAGGCAAAGGAAGAACGCGACGGGTCCACAGCCAATTGAACGGTATGTCCAAAAAGGATCGTCACAACCCTATCTCGACCGATTGTTTTCGGTAACCGTCGGAAAATACCTAGAGCGTCATTGAATCGCCACAATCGGATCGGGATTCGTCATTGTGTCTTTTTGCGGATCGGCGGTGCAGGCTATCCGCGCGGCATTCCGGTCAAGCGCGCTTAGATGGATGCAGGGAATGGCACGCGCATAGTCTGGCAGGCTCAGCCGCGACCTTCAGGGCGGATCCGGGGTCAGCGCAGCAGGGGGCCTTCGTGATCCAGATAGTGGATATCGAAGCCAGCAAATTCTTTCAGGCGCGCGAAGTCGTCAAAGGTGACGTGGCCTTTCTGGAAGGTGACAAGCCCTTCCTCGCGCAGGTTGCGCAGCACGCGGTTCACATGGACGGCGGTCAGCCCAAGGACATCGGCAAGGTGGTATTGGGTCAGCGGGCAGTCGTAGCCTGTATTGTCCCCCAGTCCGACCAGTTTCAGGCGCGCGCCCATTTCCAGCAGGAAATGTCCCATCCGCTCGTCAGCATTTCTGCGCCCAAGGTTGACCAGATGTTCCACAACCATCGCTTCGTCGCGGGATGCGGCCCACAGAATGGCAGTCGCCAGACGGGGGGACTGCCCGAACCCGTCAAGGATATCAGCTGACAGAACCACGGACGCCTCGAGCCGTGTGACGGCCTCCACGCTGTGATCGGCGGTGCGGAACAGAACGCTGCGCAGACCCAGAAAATCCCCCGGGATCTGGATATCCACGATCTGGCGCCCACCGTCGGGAAGGATCTTGTAGGAGCAAGCCCAGCCTTCGGCCAGAATGAAGGCCGTCTGCTTTGCCTGACCCTCGGTGACCATCTCATGCCCCGGCAAGAAGGTTTTCCGGCTCCGGTGAAAGCGGCTCAGAATGTCCAGATCCGCGTCCGAGAGGGCCACAAAGGCCGTCAGTTTGCGCGTCAGCGGGCTTTTCAAGATCGACATGGCATCTCTTTCGATGGGGTGAGGTCTTTCAGGACGAAACAAGCAACCGAAAACTAAGGGGCCGATACTGCTCTCAATCAGCGCGGCCCATCACGAACTGTTTACGATGATATCAGGTTTTCAACGCTCGGTGTGGGAACCAGAGATCCTCTGACGGAAGTGAGACGCTAAATGACCGGGTCGAACGACATCGCCGGACGGGCAGCCTTGACCATATGCGAGTCACTGTTGTTGGCCTTGAGCGAACGCAACATTCTGCCGGAGAAAGAGATCACGGGGATACTCAAGGATGCGGCGGCGTCGCATGAGTTTGTTCCTGCTGATGACCAAGCCGAGATCCATGCCGCTGTCGCTGCTTTGATCAACACGATGCTGGAGCGGCGCAACATCCCGAAGCGGCGCGGATAAGGGCACGCGGCAATCGGTTCCGGACGATCGACAAGGCCGTTTCGGGCTGATTGCCGTCCCGCTAGTCTGCCGATGGCAGGCGTTCGGAGGCGCATCATCCGGGCCTAGCGCATGCCAAGAGCACCCAGGATGAACAGGACGATGACCACGAGGCCGACGATATAGATGATTTTATTCATGTGTTTTCTTCACCTCTGCAACCAGTGTCTGGTCATTCGGGCCGCACAGGTATCGGGAGAGGGAATTGCAAGGACTAACCTGGATCAGTGCCGTTGATCTTTTTCTCGCATCGACTTTCCGACCGTGAACCGTGACAAATACAGTACGTCCGGATGTGAAACTCTGCAGTCTTTAAACCGTTCCAAAGACAGTCCGGGTATTTGAGGGTTGAGCTAATTACCGTTTCGGATCGTGGCGCAAGAAACGTTTCAAACACAAGTTTTTCATCCACTGATTTAGATTAGTCCGCCCGAATGAAAGCTCACCTATCACACCCTTAGTGATCGAATCCTCGTTCACATCGCGGTTCTTTGCAGACACGGGACAACTTTCCGAGAAAGCCATTCGTGGCCATTCGATATGCGGACCTTGTTAGTGCTCTGTGAAAACCCATGAAAGATTAGACATGTCCATGAAGCTTACTCTCAGCGCCGCTATTGCAGGCCTGGTTCTCACCTCTGCCGCCTCTGCCCAGACCACCGCGACGGCCTGGACCGAATTGAACCTGCGGTCAGGTCCCGGCGCGACCTATGACATCATTGCGGTCATCCCGACTTCGCAGGCCGTGACGGTTGACGGCTGTCTTGACGAGTCCAACTGGTGCCGTGTGTCCTATGGCGAGAACAACGGCTGGGCGGCAGGCGACTATCTGACCGCGACCGTAGAGGCGCCGATCGTCGTTAATCGTGAGCGGCTTGCCGTGAAAACGATCACCTATGAAAAGTCCCCTGACGCGACCGTCGGCGGCGGTGCCACCGGTGCTGTTGCCGGTGCGATGATCGCGGGACCGGTCGGTGCCATCATCGGCGCAGCCGTCGGCATGACCCTTGGCGATGCGGTCACACCGGAAGAGCGCGTCACGACCTATGTTCGTGCGAACCCGGTCGAGCCGATCTATCTGGACGGCGAAGTCGTCGTCGGCGCCGGCATCCCCGAGACAGTGACACTGTCGGAAGTGCCAGACAGCGAATATTACTATGCCTATATCAACGGCGTACCCGTTCTGGTTGAGCGCGAGCAGCGCCGGGTAGTTTACGTCGTTCGGTAAATCAACGCCTTGATTGCCCAAGGTTTGGCGGTCCGGGAAACCGGGCCGTCTTTTTTGAGAAATGACGTGATGATGCGGCGGCAAGGATCGTCGCGTTTGTCGTGACGCAAGACTGGACTGACGCCCATGATCCATTATCCCGCCCTTATTGTTCGGGATCGTCAGGACCGTTTGACCATCTCCTTTCCAGACCTTCCGAATTGTACCGCTGTGGCGGATGTCTGGGGTGACGTGCCACGGGCCGCGGTCGAGGCTTTGTCACTGTGGTTCGAGGGCAAGCCCGACATCGAACCCACGGCGATTGACGTGCTGCGGGAGCGGTCCGATCTCAGGCAGGAACTGGCCATGGGCGCGGTGCTGCTGTTGATCCCGCTGCGATCAGTAGATTGACGGGGTGGAAACGCCCATGTTTTGGCCATTTTCACCCTGATCACGGTCATGCTTGGGGCGGAATTGCGGGTGGTTTCAAACAGGATTGACGTCGCCCGGAACCACCACGCTTGCCCCAGAGTTTATCAGCTGAAAAAGACAGGAGCCGGCACAGTGATCTCCCCCGACTTGCCCCTGCGACGCGTCGCACTTTATGCGCGCACCGCGACGGATATCAGAACCCCGAACTCGGTGGAAACCCAGCTCGCCACCTGCCGCGCTTATGCGCAAAGGCAAGGCTGGGCCATCGAGATGGAACTTTCGGACAAGTTTCTTGCCGGACAGAGCGACGACCGGCCCGGATTTCAGGACCTGTGCCGCGCCGTGGAAAGCGGAGCGGTCGATATCGTCCTGTTCGTTTCGCTCGATCGCCTCAGCCGCGATCTGGGTCTTGTCCGTCTGCTCCAGCGAACCGCCACCCGCATGAATGTCGAACTGCATCAGGTGGATTACGGCAAGGCTCAACTGCTTGACCTTGCGCTGTTGTCGGCAGGCGATTTCAAGAAACTGGCCCTGCGGCGCGCCGCGCGGATGGAAGAAGGCGCCAGGAACACAGCGACCTCTCCTTCCCGGTGACGCAGGGCCTTGACCCACGTTTGTGGCTGCAGGCCGCGCGAAGCGACTGAGTGACTGATCCTGATCAGTCTCGAACATCCTGGATCAGGCTAACATGCACATTGTTCTGCTACATGGCGCGCGCATGCCTGCCGCACGGAACTTGCTTCATGCCTGCCCGATTTTAACGCTGACAGATTTCCGCGCTCTGAAAGACCTGCACGGCGGGCAGGAATAGTGTCCGCTTCCATCATCCCAAACCAAGGAATCCATCCATGTCTTTAGTCAATCTGGTCGTCACGCTTGTTGTTGTCGGCGTGCTTCTCTGGGTGGTGAACACCTACATTCCGATGGACCGCAAGATCAAATCCATCCTGAACGTGGTGGTCGTCATCTTCGTCATCCTGTGGATCCTCAGCGGAACCGGGCTTCTGAGTGGTCTCAACGGTGTCCGGGTCGGCGGCTGAGGCACCGGGCCAAATCCCGGCGCGCTCGGACCTGACAGGGCCGGTCACCTTGGCCACCTTGAGCGATAGCCGGGCCTTTCTTGACGGGATGGGCCAGCAGAGCAGACTGGACCTGTCCGGCGTCACGATTCTGGATACGGCCGGGGCTTGGCTGCTTGTCAGCTATCAGGCCGCTGGTGCGGCAGCAGGGCTGGGGGTGACCCTGGTCGGCGCAAGCCCGGCGCAGAGCCTTTTGCTGGACACTGTCAGCGCGGCCATGCCCGCGCCGCGCAAACCTGCCCGGCGTCGCCCGCATCACCGTGCGGGTGACGGGCTGGCCCGGCTTGGGGCGCAGATCAGCGCTTTTGCGACCAGTATCGGCGAAAGTCTTGGCTTTCTGGGGTTGGTCATGGCCCGGATGGGCTGGATGATCCTGCATCCGTCGCGCCTGCGGGTGACGGCGTTGGTGCATCACATGCAGCACGCCGGAGTGAACGCGGTGCCCATCGTGGCCCTGATGGGGTTTCTGATCGGGATCGTGCTGGCCTTTCAGGGGGCAACACAACTCAAGCAGTTCGGAGCCGAGGTCTTTGTCGTGGACCTGATCGCCATCTCGATCCTGCGTGAACTGGGCATCCTTCTGACCGCGATCATCGTCGCGGGGCGTTCGGCCTCGGCCTTCACGGCGGCGATCGGGTCGATGAAGATGCGCGAGGAGATCGACGCGATGCGCGTGCTGGGTCTGGACCCGATCGAGCGGTTGGTGATCCCGCGCATTCTGGCGCTGGTGATCCTGCTGCCCATGCTGGGCTTCATCGCAAATATGTCCGGCCTTCTGGGCGGCGGGCTGATGGCGTGGACCCAACTCGGCATCTCGCCGGGGATGTTCCGCACACAGCTTCTGAACAATACCGATGTCTCTCATGCGCTTGTGGGCCTGTCCAAGGCCCCGGTCTTTGCGGTGATCATTGGTGTGGTGGGCTGCCATCAGGGGATGCTGGTCAAAGGCGATACCGAGTCTTTGGGCCGTCAGACCTCGCGTGCGGTCGTCATCGCGATTTTCATGGTGATCGTGGTGGATGCGCTGTTCTCGATCTTCTTCTCGCTCTGGGGGGTGTGATGGCATCCGAGGCGATCATCACGGTGCGCGGGCTGACCACGGGTTTCGGCAAGACCGTGGTGCATGAAAACCTTGATCTGGACGTGATGCGCGGCGAGGTGCTGGGCGTGGTCGGAGCCTCGGGCAGCGGCAAATCGGTTCTGCTACGCATGATCGTGGGCCTGCTGACGCCCCGCGCGGGCCAGATCACCGTGCTGGGCACGGATGTTCTGGCAGCCGGATCGGGTGGGATTGCGGCCGTGGGCAACCGCTGGGGTGTGATGTTTCAGGGCGGCGCGCTGTTCTCGTCCCTGACGGTGCGCGAAAATATCGAAGCGCCCATGCGCGAGCGGCTGGAGATCGACCCCGCCACCCGCAGCGCGCTGGCCGATCTGCGTATCGCCATGGTGGGTCTGCCACCGACGGCGGGTGATCTCTATCCTTCGGATCTGTCGGGAGGCATGCGCAAGCGTGCCGGGCTGGCCCGCGCCCTGTCGCTGGACCCCGAGATCCTGTTTCTGGACGAGCCGACCGCCGGACTTGACCCTATCGGCGCGTCCGAATTCGACGCGCTGATCGTGGCGCTGCAAAAGGCGCTGGGATTGACGGTGTTTCTGGTGACCCATGATCTGGACACGTTGCACGCCACCTGTGACCGCATCGCGGTGCTGGCTGACAGACGGGTTCTGGTGACAGGGACCATGGCCGAGATGCTGAAGGTCGATCACCCTTGGGTTCACGCCTATTTTCACGGCCCCCGCGCCCATGCCGCACAAACCGCGCAAACCGATCAAGGAGCCGCCTGATGGAAACCCGCGCCCGCTATATACTGGTCGGGATCTTCACGCTCCTGTCACTGGCCGCAGCGCTTGGCTTCATCCTGTGGCTCGCCAAGGTGCAGATCGACCGGACCTATGCACAATATGACATCGTTTTCGACACCGTGGCAGGTCTGGGTCAGGCCAGTGCGGTGCAATACAATGGCGTCGATGTGGGCAAGGTGCAGAACATCGCGCTGGACCGTTTTGACCCCTCGCTGGTGCGCGTGCGGATCGAGATCTACGCCAGCACCCCGATCCGGCAGGATACCGTGGCCACGCTGGCCTCGCAGGGGGTGACGGGCGTCTCCTTCGTGGCGCTGGCCGGGGGGCGGGCGGAATCCGAACGGCTGGCGGTGATCCCCCCGGCGGAAGTGCCGGTGATTGCCTCCAAACCCTCGGTCGTGCAGGGGCTGATCATCGACGCGCCCAACCTTCTGGCCGAAGCGATCCTGCTGATGCGCGACATCCGGGCCTTCACCACATCCGAGAATGGCGCGGCGATCACGGCGATCCTCGAAAATGTCGAACGCGCGACAGCCCGGATCGACAGCATGGCAAACCGCACCGAGGCGGTGATGGCCTCGGCCGAGGCGACACTGGATCTGGCCGATTCCGCGCTCACCGAAGCGCAGACCGCCTTTGCCAGCGCCAATATGGTGATCGGGGCAGAATTGCCCGCCCTTGTCGATCGCCTGAAGGCGGCACTTGACGAGATTGGCCGCAGCGCCACGGGGATCGAGACCTTTACCCGGACCGGATTGCCGCAATTCCGCGCCTTGGTGCAAGAGACCCGGTCCGTCGTCGCGAATATCGGTGCCACCGCCTCCCGGATCGGAAGTGATCCGGGACGTTTCCTTCTGGGCAACCAGACCCCTGCATACAGGAATTGAGCCTATGCCCCACTTTCATCCTGCCCTGATCCTTTCACTGGCGCTGACCGGCTGTGGTGCCATCAGCGCTGTCTCAGATGCGACAACCCGCATGGACGCCTATACCCTGTCGCCCGTCGCGACCGTCGCGGCACCAGCCAAGGGAACGCGTCATCTGGTGGTCGAACTGCCTACAACGTCAGGCGCGCTGATGTCGGACCGCATCCTGATCAAGCCGATCCCCTATCAGGCGCAATATCTTCCCGATGGCCGATGGACCGAACCGATGCCTGCCTTGGTGCAGACTTTGCTCGTGACCTCCTTGCAGAATATGGGTGGCTTTCGTCTGGTAGGCCGTACCGGGGCAGGGCTGATGCCGGATGCGACGCTGATGAGTGAAGTGCAGGCCTTTCACGCCGAACCGTCGCTCGCCGCAGAGGGTGCCATGACGGTACGGATCAGCGTGATCATGACCCTGATCGGCGAAACAGACCGCCGCATCATTGCCACGCGCCGCTTCACGGCGCAAACTCCCGTCCCGTCCAATGAGACCCGCGCCATCATCGCAGGCTTCGACAGCGCCCTGCGCGATATTCTGCAAGAGGCGGTCCTCTGGACAATCAACACCGCCGGGTGACCGCCCCATTCTTTCGTCGCGGAAACAGGTCAGAGCCGTGATCCGCTGCTGGCAGCGGAACGAGCGAACGTGATCGAGACCAGCCATGCAGAACCGCATCAGCCATCACACCACCCGCGAAGCCGCCACCTCGCAATCTGTGAACATCTTATCGCCTGCGGTGCTGATTTTGCCAAAGACCGTGGTATGAGCCTGGGAAAGGCTGCTTACCCACCCCGGACCATACGCCAGCAACCCACCGAAGAGGCGGATTCTGCGTAGCTAACTGGAATGATTTAAGATTTTGGCTCCGGCGGTAGGGATCGAACCTACGACCAATTGATTAACAGTCGAAAAAAGCCCCGAAACACTGCCTAACAGTATACAACATCGAAGCCGAAAAAGTGACGAAAAATCTTGTGCTTACAGGATATACTTGCAACATTGCTTTACATTGGGAAACACTGGAAAACTCGCCGAGTTGGCCCCCCAAGTGGCCCCCCAAGCCTGTAATCAATTGTTCGGAGTCGAGCGCATGACCAAGATGACAGCCGTCACAGTCGAGAAGATCAAGCCGGGTGAAAGTCGGATCGAGAAGCCTGACACTTTGGTCAAAGGGCTGGTGCTGGTGGTCCAGACTACGGGCTCGAAAAGTTGGCAGCTGCGGTATCGGGCAAGTGGTGTTCGCCGTCGCATGGCGCTTGGCTCTTATCCTGACGTGTCGCTGGCCGATGCAAGGAAGGCCGCGACCGAGGCACTGGTGGTGGTCACGGCAGGCGGTGATCCGGTCGGGGAGAAGCGAGCCGAAAAGGTCGTGGCTGAATTGTCCGAACGCGATCAGGTCAAAAACTTGGTCGAGCAATTCGCCAAGCGTCACCTGAGCACTTTGAGATCCGGCGCAACGGTCAAGCGCGAGCTGGAACGTCATGTGGTTTCAGTCTGGGGCGAGCGCGATATTCATTCGATCACCAAGCGCGACGTGATCGACCTTCTGGACGGGATTGCGGACAGCGGGCGGGTGGTCAGTGCAAACCGCGTCCGCGCCTACATCGGGAAGTTTTTTGCTTGGTGTGTCGAGCGCGACGTGATCGACCAGTCGCCAGCGGCGGGCGTCAGGCCGGTAGCAAAAGAGCGCAGCCGCGAGCGCGTCCTGTCGGATGATGAAATCCGATGGCTCTGGACAGCCTGCGACCGTGTGGGCCAGCCGTGGGGTCATCTGGGCAAAATGCTGCTGCTGACTGGCCAGCGGCTTGGGGAAGTCTGCGGCATGACCGATCGAGAAATCGACGGGGATCTCTGGTCGCTGTCTGGTGAACGCACCAAGAACGGCCGGGCTCATACTGTGCCGCTTTCTGGGGCTGCGCTGGACGTGCTGGCGTCCGTTGGGCGCATCAAGGGCGCAAGAGGCCTGATCCTCACCACTACTGGCACCTCGACACTCAGCGGTTACACCAAGGGCCGGAATCATCTGGCCGAGGCGATGGCCGAGATAGCATCCGAGGAACAGGGCGAGCCGATCGAGATCGATCACTGGACCTTTCACGATTTGCGCCGAACATGCGCAACTGGCATGGCGCGGCTTGGTATTTCCGTTCGGGTGACAGAGTGCGTGCTGAACCATGTCAGCGGCACCGGCGGCGGAATTGTCGCTGTTTATCAACGGCATGATTACGCTGAAGAGAAACGCCACGCTCTGGACGCATGGGCGAGCTTTGTCACCGATCTGGTGAAAGGTCGCCGGGCCGACAACGTCGTGAAAATACACGCCTAAGAGCGAAATAGATTTCGGCACACAAGGCCAAATAGAACTTAACAAGAACATCCTTGACACAGGCCACACAACGCAACAGTAATGGGCGCATTCTGTTTGTTCGGGGCAATGTAGCCCACGGATGAGATCCAACACACAGACACGAAAGTGAAACTGAGGTTGGGTCGCACATATTGAGCACACCCTTCCTCTATCTGGGAGGTGATGGAAATGCTCGACGATGCTGCGGCACATGCTGCCAATCAGAACGAAAATCCCGATACTGCCAAGACAGATCCGCGTCGCCTAATTGGCGCTGTTGATCTGCGCGAGCTCTTTGGTGGCGTCAGCGAAATGACCATTGCGAGATGGTTGAGAGACGATCGTCTCGACTTTCCGAAGCCGATCCGTATCGCGACACGGCGCTATTGGTATCGAGCCGAAGTGATCAGATGGATCGACGCGCGCCCGCGTGAAGGCGAGCCGGAAAATCAGAACGAAAATTGAAGAAAAAATTAGCCCGCAGGTGAAGCTGCGGGCCGTGCGGCAGATGGCGTTCACGGGTTAGCCGGGTCTGTCGCAATCAAGGTGCTACCGGGAAACGGGCCAAAGCACAAGGGCACGCTATTCCGCGTCTCGCGGTCTCTCCAAGCCCTAAGGCCCCACTGCCACCCTCTAAGGCGGTGAACATGGGAGAGCGGACCGAGCCGAGGGAAAGGCAGGTCTGGCCTAAGCGGCGGCCCGGCTCCGGTGAGCAGGCAAGATCGCGGCGGTCAGGGCGGGAGACGGGGTTTCATTCCCTGTCGCAGTAACCCGCTTTCTGACCGTCACAACAGCCCTCTCCAATGAGCAGTGAGGGGATGAGAAGAGGGACGATTGAGAGAATGAGAGAGGGGCAGGGCGATGGCGGCGACGTTTGAGATGATGACGGCAGGTCGATCAGCTTATGATCTGGTCCCAATGCCCGGAAACCTTTGGGTGGGGGGCTACGGGGGGCGGGGTTTTGCGTTCGCGCTGCGTGTCAAAAATCGACGCGCTTTAATCGCAAGGAAAGGCTTCCAAGAACGACTCGAGAACTGTGGACGCGGCAAGGAAGTGACGTTTATTTGGGTTTTCTTCCAACCAGCCAACATAGACGTCTCTAAGCTGACTCCTCGTCGCTTTGTCTGGAATGCAAATCTCCAAATCCGGCAATGCATCTTTCAACACCGCTACTGCGTCCGCCATACCCGAGACATACCCGGTGCAGTAATCTGCATTATCCGGTTGACACTTCCGGAGCAAATCATTGCCGGATTCAAAGCCAGCAAAGGCTGGACTCGTAAAAAGGGCAAACGTGACAAAAACTCTCCATATCATTGGAGGTCATCTCCTAGTTTTCTTGGCGTTTCTGTCGCCAAATTCTCTAAAAGTCCCTTCAATTCGAAAAGGTTACTGTCGAATCTCCAAGCTAAATTTGTGGCTCTCAACTGCGACGCCGCCTCATCTGAAAGGACAGGAGGAGAAGACGGATTCTGTAAAACAGAAATTGCCCACTCTCGCAAAGGGTCTCTGCCGTCACCTTTTGGCTCTTCCGAAAGAACTCCGACAGCGATGCCTGTCATCGTTGAAGCCATCTGCAACTCGCTTTGCTGGTTGTTCCAAACTAAGAGTGCGATCGCCACAACGATAGGCGTTACCGCCTTGAGCGTGATGTCCGCTTTGTCCCATCCGTCTTTCTCTTCAGCCATTTGGCGACCCTTCAGAAAACTACTTTTGAGGGTGCCATGAAAACTTCAAGCAAGGCAATCAGCTTCCTCGAGAGCCTGAGAATCCCGGAAGGTCCAAAAGCAGGCGAGCCGGTGAAGCTGGCCCCGTTCCAAAAGCGGTTTGTTCGGGGCGCTTTGGCCGACGGCATCAACGTCGCGGTGCTCTCGATAGGAAGAGGAAATGCCAAGACCGCCTTGTCAGCCGGTCTGGCACTGGCGGCGGTGATGGGTGTCATTGATCGGCAGCCACGGCGCGAAATCATCATCGCGGCAAGGACAAGGGATCAAGGCCGGATCGCCTTCGATTTCGCGGTCGGCTTCATGCGGTCGCTGCCCGAGGATCAGCAAGCCCAATTCACTGTGCGACGCTCGCCCCGACTCGAGATCGAGTATCACGACGATGGCGGTGGGCATGTGATCCGGGTCATTGCCGCTGATGGCAAGTCGGCTCTGGGCGGCGCGCCGACGCTGGTCCTGATGGATGAGCGGGGCCATTGGGCGCTCGATCAGGGCGACGCTCTGGAAGCCGCTCTGCTGTCCGGTCTGGGCAAGAGAGGCGGCCGTGCTCTGATCATCTCGACGTCAGCGGCCGATGATGCGCACCCGTTTTCAGTTTGGCTCGATCAGGATCAGCCGGGCGTCTATCGGCAAGAGCATCGCCCGGCACCGGGCTTGCCTGCTGACGATCTGGCCAGCCTGCGGGAGGCGAACCCCGGCGCGGTCGCGGGCATTGGTGCATCGGTCGAATGGCTGCAAGGGCAGGCGCGCCGGGCGATTGCGCGGGGTGGGTCAACGCTCACCAGTTTCCGGCTCTACAACCGAAACGAGCGGGTCAGCGGCGAAAGCCGGGACGTTCTGCTGTCGGTGGATGAATGGCTGCGGTGCGAGGTTTCAGAGCTGCCGCCGCGCGCCGGATCTGTGGTTCTGGGGATCGACCTTGGCGGGTCTGCATCGATGACGGCGGCTGCGTTCTACTGGCCGGAAACCGGGCGGCTCGAATGCCACGGCACCTTTCCGTCGCGGCCGTCTCTGGTCGATCGCGGCGCGTCCGATGGCGTCGGTGATCGCTATTCGCAGATGCAAGATCGAGGCGAGCTGTCCACGCTTGGCGATCTGACGGTGCCTGTCGCCTCTTGGCTGGTCGAGACGATGAAGCGGATCGAGGGCCAGCCGGTCGCCTGTCTGATCGCTGACCGTTTCAAGCAAGCTGAGCTCGGCGAGGCGATCGACAAGGCGGGCATTCGCGCGCCGGTGATCTGGCGAGGGACAGGCTGGCGCGATGGAAACGAAGATTGCGAGCGGTTTCGCCGGGCGGCCTTCGATGGAAAGATCCTCACGTCGCCGTCGCTGTTGCTGCGCAGCGCCATTGCTGACGCCGTGGTGCTGAAAGATCCGGCAAACAACCTGAAGCTCGCCAAGGGCCGATCGACGGGTCGGATCGACGCCGTGCAAGCGTCGGTGATCGCGGTCGCTGAGGGCGCGCGGATGGTGGGCCGATCCTCTGGGCGAGGAGGCCGCGTCGTATGGGGCTGAATCGTAAGCGATCGGAATGGGCGGCGCATTCAAAGCGGGTCTGCAAGTCGCAACGCTGGAAGGCGCTGCGCAAGCAGGCGCTCGAGCGTGATGGTTGGAAATGCAGCCAATGCCCTGAGCGGCGGAGGCTCGAGGTCGATCATATCCAGCCGGTCAGAACGCATCCCGAATTGAGCTTTGATCTGGGCAACCTGCAAACCCTCTGCGGTCGCTGCCATGCCCGAAAAACGAGATTGGAGGTCGGGCACAAAGCCCTGCCGCCTGAGCGCCAAGAGTGGCGAAACCTGCTGCGGGATATGCAGCGCAACTCAGAAGAGAGGCACGAGGATGCTTGATTCACTGAAAATCCAGCGGCGGCAAAGCGAGATCCGCCAGCAACTGGCCGCGCTGGTCGGCAAAGAGAAACCGACCGAGGATGAAATCCGGTCGATCGAAACGATGGACCTCGAGTTTCGCCAGAACGAAACCCGGTATCGCGCGGCGCTGATCGCTGAAAACGAGGAGCGTGAAGAGGCGCGGGGCGAGCTGGAAACCCGCTCTGCGCAGGAATGGGCCGACATGATGGCCGGTTTCGAGTTGCGCCAAGTCGCCCTGGCATTGGATGAAGGCCGCCAGCTCGATGGCCAGACGGCTGAGATCGTGCAAGAGCTGCGTAGCTCTGGCGGCTTCCGTGGCATCCCCGTGCCGTGGCAGGCACTGGAACAACGCAACACGGTTTCGACGGGCACGCCGAACCCGGTCCAGACGCGTCCGATCATCGATCGCCTGTTCCCTGACAGTGTGGCGGCCCGGATGGGTGCGCAAATGATCTCGATCGACGCGGGCGCTCTGGAATGGCCGATTGTCACCTCGAGCGTGACCGCAGGCTGGGCCGATGGTGAAGCGGCAAACGTGCCGAACGCTGCGGCCTATGCGACCACCGACCGCCCGCTGACGCCGGATCATAACCTTGGCGTCCAGATGCGGATCACCCGCAAGACGCTGAAGCAAAGTGGCGCGGCGCTGGAACAGGCAATCCGGCGCGATATGGCGGGCGCTATGGGGCAGGCGATGGATCAGGCCGTGTTCCTTGGCACCGGCGCGAATGGCCAGCCTCTGGGCGTGATCACCGGCGCTGCGACCTATGGGATCACCACAACGGCGATCAACGCGGCGGCAAGCTGGTCGGCATTCCGCGCGGCCGTGGTGCGTTTCATGACGGGCAATGCGGCCGGTTCCCCTGCGGCCGTGCGGGCGCTGATCCGGCCTGAGCTCTGGGCCTTCCTCGATGACATCCTGATCACCGGCACGGCCGTTTCGGAATGGGACCGCCTGACCCAGAACATTCCGGCAGGCAACATCGGCATGACAAGCAACGGGCTTGCCGCACCGGCGGGCGATCCGTTGGCCGTAACGTCGCTGCTGACCACGGCGGCGGGCGGTGTGGCCCCGATCTTTGTCGGGGCATGGGGTGCTGTGGATGTGATCCGTGATCCGTTCTCTGACGCTCAAAGCGGCGGCCTGCGGATCACCGCACTGGCAACCGTGGATCTGACGGTGGCGCGTCCTGCGCAGCTCGAGATCCTGACCGGCCTTCAGCTGGTGGCAGGTGCCTGATGGAACAGGGTGGCGTGATCGGTGGCCTTGAGCTGCGACGTGCGGCGCGCGACGGGTCGCGCCGCCTGAAGGGCCGCTTCCCCTATGGGAAGCGTGCCGTCTTGTCCGATGGTGGCAGGACGGGCCGTCCCCGAAAAGAAATGTTCGCCCCGAAGGCCTTTGCCTATCGGGTCGAGCGCCCCGAAGAGGAAATCCACCTGCTGATCGGTCATGATTACGATCGGCCGCTGGCCAGTCGCAAAGCCGGGACGCTGTTTTTCAATGACTCGCCCGAGGCGCTGACATTCGAAGCGGTGATCTCTACTGAAATGCAGGAAGTGTCCTACGTCTCGGATTTCTTCAAAGCATTCGCGGCCGGGCTTATCTTGGGGATCTCGCCCGGTTTTCGCATCCCGCCAGAGCGCGCGGTGCCGAATGCCGAAGCGTCCGAAGAGGAAGATCCGGCGGAAGGCATGGCCCTGATCAGGACGATTTTTGCGGCGCTGCTGTTCGAAATGTCTCTGGTCACGGCCCCGGCTTACAAAGAGGCGGCGGTCGAGGAACGGACCGCAGGGGGGCTGATCCTGCCAGACGGCCCCGCCGCAGGATTGCAGCGCACGCTTGCACGCTGGAGGGCCTGACATGGCTGCAACACTGAAACAGACTGAAGAGACGCCAGCGGCCTATCCGGTGCTGGAAAGCGACTTTCTGAGCGACGGGCAGGCGCTGCCCGCGGGCGCGAATGATTGGATATGGCAACGGCTCGAGGCCTACACCGCGCATCGGTTCACGCCGCGGCAAGTGGTCTGGACTGTTGAGGGCTGTGGCGAGTGGGCCCCGCCTCTGGTTCCGGCTGAGGTCACAGCGGCACAGATATGGGAAATGGGCGCGTGGGTCGAGGTCACGCTGCCCGAGGGCCCCTACGGTTTCGATCTGCCGTCTGATGGACCGTATCGCATAACGGCGACGGTTGGCGGCGGTGCCGTGCCGGCGGCGGTGATGGCGGCGGCGCGCCGGCTGGCGGACTATTGCCTTTACCGTTCATCCGAGACGGAAGGACCGCAGCTCTGGGCAACGTCTGGATCGCAACGCGCCGAAGGACCGGACGCCGCAGAATTCAGTTTCCAGCGATCGGCGCTCTGGATCTCCAAAGCAATGCAACACAGCGGCGCGGCAGATCTGCTGCGTCCTTACCGGAGGGCCTGACATGGGAATTTTGGATCTGTTCAGGCGCAAGTCTGAGCCTCAAGAGACGCGATCGAGCGGCAGCGGTTTCACAACGCAAATTATCGCAGCGCGCGAAAGCTACCTTCGCGGCGCGGGCGGCGTCGCGGAATTGACCGCAACCGCGCAAAGCTGTGTTAGCCTCTGGGAAGGCGCCTTCGCGCTTGCTGACGTGCAGGGCACCGATCTGCTGTCCCGCCGCGACATGGCGCTGGTCGCGCGCTCTGCGGCGCTGCGCGGGGAAGCTCTGTTCCTGATCACCGCGCGCGGCCTTGTGCCTGCTGTGGATTGGGATCTGCGCACCCGCGACGGCGTCCCTACGGCTTATCGATTGTCGCTGGCCGATGCAGGCGGGGGCAGGGCGGTGACAGCCCTTGCTGCTGAGGTTTTGCACCTGCGCATAGGTGCGGACGCGGCGACCCCTTATCTTGGCTCTGCGCCGTTGCGGCGGGCATCGCTGACGGCTGGCCTGTTGCAGACGATCGAGGCGGCCTTGGCTGAGGTTTACGAGAATGCGCCGATCGGGTCCGCGATCGTTCCCATGCCCGAAATGTCAGAAACCGATATGGAACGGACAGCACGCGGGTTTCGGGGTAGTCGCGGCCGCGTCCTGATCCGAGAATCGGTCAACGTCAGCGCCGCCGGTGGGCCAGCACCGCAGCAAGACTGGACGCCGCGCGATCTTTCGCCAGATCTTGAGCGGTCTATGACCACGGAAAGCCTGACGGCCGCGCGGGACGCGATCTGCGGGGTTTTTGGGGTGTTGCCGGGCCTGTTCAATTCAGCGACCACCGGGCCGCTGATCCGAGAGGCGCAACGGCACCTTGCCGGATGGACGCTTCAGCCGATCGCAATGCTGCTGTCAGAGGAGGCGAGCGCAAAGCTGGGCACGCCGGTCATGATCGACGTGATGCGGCCGGTCCAAGCCTATGACGTGGGTGGCCGGGCCCGCGCACTGAGCACGATCATCGAAGCTCTGGCCAAAGCGAAAGAGCTGCAATTGTCGCCTGAAGAGGTCAACACGGCGCTAAATCTGGTGAATTGGGGCGAGAACGATGGCGCTGCATGATATCGAGATCACGGCGATGACACGCGTGGCATTGCCCCGGCCGAACAGAAACGGTGACAAAATCATTGCCTATCTGACCTTGCGCATCGGCCCCGTCGAGATGGTCGGCTGCGCGTTAATTCAGCGTGAAAATGGATATGTCACAGTCTGGCCACCGCGTGTCGCAAATGAGAACGGAAACCGAATGGTTTCGATTGTCGATCACGATGCAAAAAAGCAGACAATAATGGCTGCCAGCAGTGCCTTTGAAGCTATGGGGGGCTCGTTCACCAAGACGGAGATAGATTTGCCCTTACGCTAAGTATTGCTCGATCTCATCAAGGGACCAACTGTGAACCCACCTTTGCGCAAGAGCTGGATTCACAGCGCCTCCCGATTGATGGTCGATAAGGGCATACAAACCGAAGTCGATTCCATTTGGATCTCTCGTTCGGCTCTTGCTTAAGCGAAGACCTTGGCGATCTGCCATGCGTCGAAGTTTGTTCTCCCGAACTTTCGTCTCATTATCCATCAGTTGTCCCAGTGCTATAAGTGATGCTGCAAGCTATACCGTAAGATATGCTGGAAAAACAGGGAGGTCAACTGCGATCTTTTTTCGAAGAAGAACCCGCGCCTCTAGAAGCATCAGCGAGCACTCGATACACTCGAACAACATTCGAAATGGGATCGAGGTCGAGCGACGTGGCACATTTCGTAGCGTTTCAGTTATGCTTGTTCTGACCTATCCTTGAAGTAAACTGACCCCCCACGCTGCAACTGACCAGACTCCTACAAATAGCGCCAATATGCTTGAGGCTAAACCGATAAACTTCGCCGATCGACTTTCGAACATTCGGTCAAGCATAATCCCAAACCCTCGAGACGCAGTTTTAAGTTTGCCAACAAGTGCTTTGCGTATCGCAAGATGGAAGAACCCCAATTTACAAAGTGTAGAATTATGCATTCGAATAAATTCATTATTTTTGAAGGCTTGAAGCTCCTCTTCCCCTTTGAGGAAGTGGCGATGCATCCCACCATTTAGCTCCATAAGACTTTTCATTTTAGGATGGCCTGCGTAATTTGAACCGTACTTTTGCGACAAAATATCATTTAAATTTATCCGTCGTTCGACAGGGATTACTGCTGCATCAGTGCCGCCTAAGACCCGATAGCGGTGTTCGAGGTGCTCAAAACCATAGGTTAAATTGCGCATGTTCCAATGTATCCAAAATTTATCGCGCCTATCTCGGATAAAGCCATAAAAATCTCTCAGTAACTTTTCTTCGACTTTGTCAAACTCACCTTGAACATCCTCTCTAGCAATGCCCATTTCTTCCGCGATAGCGTGTGTAGAAAAACTTACAGTCTGCTCTGTACTATAGTGAGTGACTCCAATCGAGGTTATCCGAGGTGATAATCCCTCATTGTCATCATTCAAGCTCTGGCATGAATAGTGAACTATATAAAAATTTTCTGGATTTTTCTTTATCTGTGAGAAGAAATCTTTGCTGTTTGATATTGCCATTTTTTACTCTTGCCATTGTGTTTAGGCCATCCGCATTTTTGGTGTTTGGTTTGCGTCACGAAACCAAAAATGCGCGGTATCCAGCATCACATGATGCTCTTGGAATTACAAACGTCGGTTGTGCACACAGGACTTTTTTCTCACCTGTAGAAGCCTCAAAGGGCGTCCCGCTGAGCCTGATTCTTACCTAACCAGCGTTCGATCGAACACCAGAAACAACACTACTCGGGTGTGAAGGGATTTATCTCACAATGCCTCAAGCGCTCTGGAGGGCATTCGGGGCTTCACTTTTTGGCCCCCAATTGGCCCCCCAAAGCGAAACTCAGCAACAAACCGCCGGGGCGGTAAGTGCGTAACTTGCTGGTTTTTTTGGGATTTTTGGCTCCGGCGGTAGGGATCGAACCTACGACCAATTGATTAACAGTCAACTGCTCTACCGCTGAGCTACGCCGGAACACGTGGGCCGTATAGCAACAGGGTTTTGCCGCGTCCAGAGGCATTTGGCATATTTTTGCAAAACCTGTGACAGGGGGCTCAACTGTGGTGGAAACGGGCGTTCCAGGACAGGTGGGGCTCTGGGGTCACGCGATTTTTCTGCGTCAGATCAATCAGATGCGCAAAGACATTCCGAGCCGCGGCGGGTAGCAGCGGGGCGGGTGTTTCGGTGTAGATTCGGGCGGCAAGAGTCTCGGCTGTGGCGGGGCCTTGGGCGAGGGCCTCGAGGATCGCGGCCTCGCGGGCGCGGCGGTGGGTGATCAGCCAGTCCAGCCGGGCGGCAGGCGCGGTCACGGGGGCACCGTGACCCGGCAGGTAGAGCCGGTCGCCGCGGGTTTGCAGGCGCGCGCAGGAGGTCATGAAATCCGTCAGGTCCCCGTCCGGCGGCGAGACCAGCGAACTGGCCCAGCCCATCACCAGATCACCACTGAAAAGGATGTCACCCAGCCCGAAACACAGATGATTGCCGAAATGGCCCGGCGTCCAGATGGCGTCGATCCGCCAGCCCTCCCCGGTGACATGGCCCCGGTCGGGCAAGGCGATATCGGGCACAAAGCCCGCATCCACGCCTTCGCCGCCCCCCGCAAGGCCCTGCGCCGCCAGATCCTGCATGATCGCGCTGCGCCCGGCCCGCGCGTCCCCGAAGGCCATGACCGGCGCGCCTGTTGCCTGCGACAAGGCCCGGGCAAGAGGGGAATGGTCCACATGGGCATGGGTGACCAGAATATGACGGATCCGCTGGCCCGGCTGGACCGCCGCCAGAATCGCCTCGAGATGCCGGGCGTTGTCCGGGCCGGGGTCGATCACCGCCAGATCGGTCTGCCCGACCAGATAGGTATTGGTGCCGTGCAGGGTCATGGGCGAGGGGTTGGGGGCAAGGATCCGGCGCACGAGGGGCGCCACCTCTTCGACCAGACCGGGCCGGGGCGCATTTTCCCTATCCGTTTGCATTCCGCTTCCTTTGCCTTGGGGCTGCGGCTAGGTTTAGCCTATGTTCTTCGCCTGGCTCAAACGCTTTTCCCCGCGCGGTCTGTATGGCCGTGCTGCGCTTATCCTGATCCTGCCGGTGGTCACGTTGCAACTGGTGGTGTCGGTCGTCTTCATCCAGCGGCATTTCGAAGGGGTGACGCGGCAGATGACCCAGACGGCCGCGCGGGAAGTGGAACTGTTGCTGCAGGATATCGCGGTCGCCTCCACCCCCGAGACGGCGCTTGAGGCTGTTGCGGATGTCGCCACGCTTTTGCAGATCGTCTTGCGATTCCCGTTGGATGATGCGGCCCCGGAATCGCAGCGGCGGTGGTATGACCTGTCAGGCCTGCAGGTGATCGACACGTTCGACCGGCTTCTGCCAAGACTGCTGGCGGTGCGTCTGCTGGATGATCGCAACGTGCTTTTGTATCTGGACACACCGCCGGGTGTGCTGGAGGTGACGCTGGACCGCCGTCGTGTGTCACCGTCCAATCCGCACCAGCTTTTCGTGAACATGGTCTTTTTTGGCGGGCTGATGACGCTGATCGCCTTCATCTATCTGCGCAATCAGCTGCGCCCCATCACCCGGCTAGCCCAGGCGGCCGAGGCGTTCGGCAAGGGCCGCACCGTGACCTATCGGCCCTCTGGCGCGGTCGAAGTGCGCGCGGCGGGCAATGCCTTTCTGGACATGCGCAACCGGATCGAACGGCAGATCGAGCAACGCACCCTGATGCTGTCGGGGGTCAGTCATGACCTGCGCACGCCGCTGACACGGCTCAAGCTGGGGCTGTCGATGCTGGATGACGCGGATGCCGCCGATCTGAAACGTGATGTGGATGAGATGCAGTCCATGCTGGATGAATTCCTGAACTTCGCGCGCGGCATATCCGAGGCCGAGCCGGAACCCGTCGATCCCGCCGAACTGCTGCGCGATCTGGTCGAGGATTTTGCCCGCGCGGGCAAAGCCGTGTCGCTCGTGGCTGTCGAGGGTCGGGGCACGATCCTGCTGCGGCGTCTTGCGATGCGCCGCGCGGTCGAGAACCTGATCACCAATGCCGTGCGCTATGGCAGTCGCGCCGAGGTCTCGATGATGCTGACCGAGAAATCCCTGCGCATCCGGGTCGAGGATGATGGCCCCGGCATCCCCCCTGCACAGCGCAGCGAGGCGGTGAAGCCCTTCACCCGGCTGGACGCCGCGCGCAACCAGAACAAGGGCTCGGGTGTCGGTTTGGGACTGGCCATCGCCACCGATATCGCGCGCGCCCATGGCGGCGTGCTCCGACTGGGCCAGAGCGAGCGTCTGGGCGGATTGCAGGCCGATATCGTGATAGCCCGCTGATCCACCGGCCTCTTGTCCGCGCGCCCGGATCGGCTATATCTTGGATCAAGCGAGGACGACCTCCCCCCGGCGCGGGTGATTTTTTCCGGGACGACCCGGTCTGAACGGGAGAGCGCCATGCGCCGCACAGCCGACCGTATCCGTCACGCCCTCAGTTTCGAGCTGATCGCCCTTGCCATGATCACGCCCTTGGGTGCGATGGTCTTTGATACCCCGATGAAAGAGATGGGCGTCGTCACCGTTGTCAGCGCCACGATCGCGACCCTGTGGAACTACCTCTACAACCTGATGTTCGACCACGCGATGCAGCGCCTGCGGGGCAGCGTGATCAAGACGCCGGCCATCCGCGTGCTGCACGCCGTTCTGTTCGAGGCGGGTCTGCTGCTGGTCCTCATCCCCTTCATCGCCCTCTATCTGGGGGTCAGCCTCTGGACAGCCTTCGTGATGGATGTGGCCTTCGCGGGATTCTACCTGGTCTACGCCTTCGCCTTCAACTGGGCCTATGACGTGATTTTTCCGATACCTGGGACCGACTCTGTCACCAAACACAGCCAGACGCAGGCAGGGTCGGAAAGATGGTAGGCCCGGAGGGACTCGAACCCCCAACCAAAGCGTTATGAGCGCTCTGCTCTAACCATTGAGCTACAGGCCCGACCTTGGGCCTTGCTAGCAGACAGGTAGGGCGCGTCAAGGGTTTCGCCTGTCACACCGGGTGCCGCGGGCTTTCAGATTGCCAAGTGGCGGGCTTTGGATTAACCCGCTGCGCAAGCGATGAAAGGATTTTCCATGTCGGATGCAGAGCAGGCCAAGGGCGCGAAGAACGGGATCACCTATGCCGATGCGGGCGTCGATATCGATGCGGGCAATGCGCTGGTCGAGCGGATCAAGCCGGCGGCCAAGCGCACCGCACGCTCAGGCTCCATGTCCGGTCTGGGGGGCTTTGGCGCGCTGTTCGACCTGAAGGGCGCGGGGTATGTGGATCCGATCCTTGTCGCGGCCACCGATGGCGTGGGCACCAAGCTGCGGATCGCCATCGACACCGGTCATGTGGACAGCATCGGGATCGACCTTGTTGCCATGTGCGTCAATGATCTGGTCTGCCAAGGCGCAGAGCCGCTGTTCTTTCTGGACTATTTCGCCACCGGCAAGCTGGAGCTTGACAGTGCCACCCGTATCATCGAGGGCATCGCCGAGGGATGCGCCCGATCGGGCTGTGCGCTGATCGGCGGCGAGACGGCGGAAATGCCGGGCATGTATCACGGCGGCGATTTCGATCTGGCGGGGTTCGCCGTGGGCGCGATGGAGCGGGGCCACGACCTGCCCGCAGGCGTGCAGGCAGGCGATGTGCTGCTGGGTCTGGCCAGCGACGGCGTGCACTCGAATGGCTACAGCCTCGTGCGCAAACTGGTCGAGGTCTCGGGGTTGGGCTGGGCCGATCCGTGCCCCTTCGGCGCGGGCACGCTAGGCGAGGTGCTGCTGACGCCGACGCGACTTTATGTGACACAAGTTTTGGCCGCGATCCGCGCGGGCGGGGTCCATGCGCTGGCCCATATCACCGGCGGCGGCCTGACCGAGAACCTGCCGCGCGTGCTGCCCGACGATCTGGGTGCCGAAATTGATCTTGATGCGTGGGAGCTTCCCGGCGTGTTCCGCTGGATGGCCGGGGTCGGCGGCATGGGGCAGGCCGAGATGCTCAAGACCTTCAATTGCGGGATCGGCATGATCCTCGTGGTGGCGCCCGACCGCGCCGAGGCGCTGGCCGACCTGCTGGTTGAGGCGGGCGAAACGGTTCATATGCTGGGCCATGTCACGGCAGGTGGTCCGGGGGTCACTTATACGGGTGCGCTTGTGTGAGCAGGCGGGTTGCCATCCTGATCTCGGGCGGCGGGTCGAACATGATCCGGCTGGTCGAAAGCATGACCGGCGATCATCCGGCGCGCTGCGTGCTGGTGGCCTCCAACGATCCGAACGCCGCCGGTCTGACCGGCGCGGCCAACATGGGGATCCCCACGGTGGCGGTGGATCACCGAGCCTACAAGGGGGATCGCCCGGCCTTCGAAGCCGCCTTGCAGGCGGAACTTGACAGGGCGTCGCCTGACATCCTGTGTCTGGCGGGGTTCATGCGGGTTCTGACGGCGGATTTCGTCGAACAATGGGCCGGACGGATGTTGAACATTCACCCCTCTTTGCTGCCAAAATACAAAGGGTTGCACACCCATGCCCGCGCATTGGAGGCGGGCGATGCCGAGGCGGGCTGCACCGTCCATCTGGTCACACCCGCGCTGGATGATGGCCCCATTCTGGGGCAGGCCCGCGTGCCTGTTCTGCCCGGCGACACCGAGTCCGATCTGGCCGCGCGCGTCCTTGTGCAGGAGCATCGTCTCTATCCGATGGTGCTGGAACGCTTTGCGCGGGGCGATCTGACGCCTGTGATGCTGTAGCGGCTCAACGCGGGATCATCTTCAGCGCCAAGGCGCCCAGCACGGCCAGACAAAGCATGGCCAGAAGCGCGGCGCTCGCGCTCCATGTATCGATCAGCAGGGCGATCCCGAACGGGGCTATGGCGGCCATGACCATGCGGACGGCGGCCAGCTTGCCCAGACGCGCGGCAAAGCCCTGCGCGCCGAACAGGACCAGCGGCACCGTGCCGCGCACGATCGAGGTCAGGCCCTGTGCCAGACCGAAGAGCACGGCGAAGATCATCGCGCCGGCCAGTGTCGGCCCCGTGGCCCACAGAACCGCCAGCGCCACGATCAGCAGCAGGGTCGAGATCATCGTTGTGGTCAAGGGGTGCAGGCGCAGGCCGAACAGCATGTCAAGAACGCGCACGCCGACCTGTGCGGGACCCATCAGGGTGCCAGCCGTGACAGCGGCGGCGGCGGGAAGGCCGAAGGCTGTGAGCGTCGTGACCCAAGAGGCAGACAGGGCCGAAAAGACCAGCCCCGCCACGGCAAAGGCGATGGCGACCCAGATCATGGCACGGCCATGCTGCGCTGCGGGCAGGGGGGCGAATTGCGGGGGCGGAGGGGCAGGGGCGCCTGCCACGGGCTCAAGATCCGGGGCACGGGTCAGGGTCAGGTGCAGCGGCAGGCAGACCAGCAGGTTCAGCGAGGCAAAGATCAGATAGGCCGTGCGCCAGTCGGCATGCGTCAGGATGGTCTGTGTCAGCGGCCAGAAGATCGTGGAGGCGAAGCCGCCCAGCAGGGTCATATGGGTGATGGCGCGGCGGGCGCGCGCCGGACCAAGCGCCTGCGCCAGGGCTGCGAAGGCGGCGTCATAGAGAACCAGCGTCGCCGTCACCTCGACCGCGATGAGGGCGAGGCCGAGGCTGATGAGGCTTTGGGCCTGCGAGAGAGCGATCAGCGAGAGCGCCGCCACAACCGAGCCTGCGGACATCACCATCCGCGCGCCATGCTGATCGACAAGGCGTCCCGCCGTGGGGGCGGCCAGCGCGCCCACAAGCAGCGCCAGTGAGAAGGCGGCGAAGGCTGTGCCGGGACTGATCCCCAGATCGGCCGACAGGGCGGGGACCACGCTGCCGAAGGCATAGAAGATCGTGCCGAAGCCGATGATCTGCGTGATGCCGACCCCGATCACGAGGCGCAGGTGGAGCCAGCGGTCGGGGTTATGGGCGATGAAGGGCAGGGGCATTCGGGGGCAGTCTTGGTGGTGATTGGCTGGCCGTATCGGGGCGCGCAAGGCGGGGGAATGTCAAGGACAGAAAAGCCGCCCGCAAAGGTCATTGGTCCGCTGTCCCATGATGGGACAATTTACGGGTCATGCCTTATCAGAGGGTTACGCGGCTGTGTTCAGGGCTTCTTAACGAATGTCACCGGCTTCTTCACGCTCTGCGGGCCTATCCGCCAGCAGACTTTCCTTTGGCGCAACAATGGCGTAAGACCCATTGACTTGCGCCGCGTCCCTCGTGGTGCCGCCGAGACAGGGCCATTGATGAGAACGATCACCACGACCGAAGAGCTTGCCGACTTCTGCACCGAGGCGCGCCGCCACCCCTATGTCACGCTCGATACCGAATTCCTGCGCGAACGGACCTATTATTCCAAACTCTGCCTGATCCAGATGGCGATGCCGGGGACGGATGACAGCACCGCCGCACTGGTCGATCCGCTGGTGGATGGGCTGTCGCTGGAGCCGCTCTATGAGCTGTTCCGCGACACCAATGTGGTGAAGGTGTTCCACGCAGCGCGGCAGGACCTTGAGATCTTTTTCGTCAATGCGCGGGTCTTTCCGACGCCACTGTTCGACACGCAGGTCGCGGCGATGGTCTGCGGCTTTGGCGAACAGGCAGGTTACGAGACACTGGTCAAGAAGATCGCCAAGGCCAGCGTGGACAAATCATCCCGCTTTACCGATTGGTCGCGCCGCCCGTTGAGCGAGGCGCAGAAGATCTATGCGCTGGCGGATGTGACCCATCTGCGCAAGGTCTATGAATATCTGGCCAAAGAGCTGAAAAAGACGGACCGCGCGAAGTGGGTCGAGGAGGAGTTGGAAATCCTGACCAACCCCGAGACCTATATCGCGCGCCCGGAAGAGGCGTGGGAGCGGGTCAAGACGCGCACCACATCCGGCAAGTTTCTGGCCATCGTGCGCGAACTGGCGCGGTTCCGCGAGGAATATGCCCAATCCAACGATATCCCGCGCAGCCGCGTCTACAAGGATGATGCGCTGGTGGAACTGGCCTCGACCAAGCCGGTGACGATGAACGATCTGGGCCGGTCGCGCCTGCTGCTGCGCGAGGCGCGCAAGGGTGAGATTGCGGACGGGATTCTGGCGGCGATCAAGGCCGGGATGGAGTGCCCGCCCGAGGATTACCCGCGCCCTGACCTGAGCCGCGAGAAGATGCAGGTCAACCCGGCGCTGGCCGATCTGCTGCGGGTGCTGCTGAAAGCCAAGACAGAAGATTCGGGCGTGGCCTCCAAGCTGATCGCATCGAGCGCCGATCTGGATGCGATTGCCGCAGGCGAGCGGGACGTGCCCGCGCTGCGTGGCTGGCGGGCCGAGGTGTTCGGCACCGATGCGCTGCGCCTGTGCGAGGGCAAGATCGCCCTGTCCGCCAAGGGCAGCGATGTCAGGATCGTCGAGCTGTAAAACGTTTTCGTGTATCGCCAAAACACCTAACGCAGCCTGAAAACATAGATTTCAACGCGTTAGGTGATATTCCTGCTTTTAGAGCAAAATCCGAACGCGGAGGATCAGCGCCGTGCCACGGTGGCGGCGTTGCGCGCGGCCACCACGCGGATGCTGCGCACGCCGGCCAGATCGCTGTCGCTGACGCGGACCGCCGCCACATGGCTGCGGGCGCGTTCGGGCATGGGCACCGTGCCTGCGGGCGCGGTATAGGCGCGCAGTTCATAGGTCAGAACGCCTTCGACAGGCAGGCCGTCATTCACAGGCTCGAGCGTCACGTTGAAAGCGCCCACCGTGTCGGAGACGGATGTCGCGCGGATCAGGGCGCCGCCCGCGATACGCTCGACCGTCAGGTTCGACACCTGGGCCACGAGGGGACCTGCGGGCAGTTCGACGTCGCGTCCCCGAAACAGGCCGATTCCACCGCCGCCCGCCGGGATCAGGGGATTGACCTCGGCGGTCTGGACGGGTTCGACCTTCGCGCGGCCAAACCAGTTGAACGGGTTGAAGCGCGACTCGCGCACCGAGCCGCAGCCTGCCAGTATCAGGGTCGAGACCAAGAGGGCCGAAGTTAGGTTCCGCATCCTGTGCTGCCCCATCCGCTGTGTCGCATTCTTCATCTGCCTACCTTATCGGGTGCGGCTTGAAAAGACGCAAGGCCGCACTGGACCTTTGTGTCCGGCTTGCCTAACTGATGAAGCAGTAGCAAAGGAACGGAACATGGCCACCGAACGGTTCGAGGACATTGTCGCGGATTTCGAATTCCTTGAGGATTGGGAAGATCGCTACCGCTATGTGATCGATCAGGGCAAGGCTCTGGACCCGCTGCCCGAGGCGCTGCGCGTACCCGCCACCAAGGTGGACGGCTGCGCCAGTCAGGTCTGGCTGCATCCGGTGATCGAGAATGGGGTGTTCCGGTTCGAGGGCGACAGCGATGCGATGATCGTGCGCGGGCTGATTGCGGTGTTGCGCGCGCTCTATAACGGGCTGCCCGTGGCCGAGGTGGGGCGCGTCGATGCGCCTGCGGAACTGGCGAGGCTGGGATTGAATGACCATCTGTCGGCGCAGCGGTCGAACGGGTTGCGTGCGATGATCGAACGTATTCGTTTGGTGGCCGCTGAAGCGGTCTAGGCTTTCGCCAGAGCCGTTTCCAGATCGCCATAGCCTGTGAAGCGCCGCTCGAACGCCAGACCAAGGCGGGCGGCGCAGTCGGCCGCGCGGGCGGTCAGGGCGGGATCGTCGGTCTGGGCCTGATAGACCAGTTTGGTGTAATGACCGAAATAGGTGTCGCGCAGTTGCGGGTGGCGGTCCAGCCCCAAGGGTTCCCAGACGAAGGCATCGAACTGTCTGACAAGGAAATCGGTCAGGTAGAAGGCGGTGAATTCCTCCTGGGCCGTTGTGGCGAAACGGGCATTGCCTTCGAAAAAGCTGTAGCAATGAGGGCCGTCCACCATCTGCACGTCCAAGCGGTCGCAGGTCGCGCGGAGTTGCCCGCCGGTGCCGCAATCGGCATAGACCACGAAGATATGCGGATGGGTGGGGCGGTGTTTCCGCACGGCCTGTTCGACGGCGGCGGGGATGCGGTCGGGATGGTTGTGCAGGATCGCGGGCAGGCAGGTCAGGTCCATATGGTCCCAGCCGTTTCGGGCGGTCAGGTCGAGGATCTCGCGCGCGAGAGCGCCGCAGGCGATGAGCAGCACACGGCCCTTGGGGGCTGCGGCCAGATCAAGGCCTTCATGGGTCAGGTGGTCGTCATCGGGCAGGTCCATGGGCGGTCCCTTCATGGCAAAAGACCCGCGCTGGTGGGCGCGGGCCTTTGTCTTTGGTCAGCGCAAGCACAATCAGGCGCGCATCGCGGCCTGATTGTGCTTGCGCGCGACATAGGTTTTCGCGGTTTCCACCGCAACGGCGGCATCGCGGCAATAGGCGTCGGCCCCGATGGCGCGGCCGAATTCCTCGTTCAAGGGCGCGCCGCCCACCAGCACGATATAGTCGTCACGCATGCCTTTTTCGATCAGCGTGTCGATCACGACCTTCATATAGGGCATGGTGGTGGTCAGCAGGGCGGACATGCCGAGGATGTCGGGCTTTTCCGCCTCGAGCGCGTCGAGGTAGCTGTCCACGGCGTTGTTGATGCCGAGGTCGATGACTTCGAAGCCTGCGCCTTCCATCATCATGCCGACAAGGTTCTTGCCGATATCGTGGATATCGCCCTTGACGGTGCCGATGACCATCTTGCCCTGTTTGGGCGCGCCGGTTTCGACCAGAAGCGGTTTCAGGATGGCCATGCCGCCCTTCATGGCGTTGGCGGCCAGCAGCACTTCGGGCACGAAGAGGATGCCGTCGCGGAAGTCCTTGCCCACGATGGTCATGCCCGCGACCAGCGCCTCGGTCAGGATGTCATAGGGCTGCCATCCACGGGCGAGAAGGATGTTCACGCTCTCCTCGATCTCTTCCTTGAGACCGTCGTACAGGTCGTCGAACATCTGCTGGACCAGTTCCTCGTCGTCGAGGTCCGCGAGGATGATGTCGTCTTGATCGTCTGACATGTCAGTTCCCTTGGCTTGCGGCGCGCGCGCCTGCATCGTTCTGTCGTTCGCCCCATCTGGGGCTTTTGTCCACAGGCCAGTCGTCGGATTGCGACATGGGCGCAAGCGCTTCCGACAAGTGCCTCAGAATTGAGCGGTCCGTTGCGGCAAAGATGCGCTCTGGACGCGGTTTCGGGCCTTATTCCCCGCGACGGGCGCCGCGGCGGCTGCGGCGCGGCGCGGCTGTGTCGTCGCCCGTGCCGTCGCCCGCCGATGAGAAGCCGCCCAGCAGTTCCGTGATCTGGTCCAGTGTCGGGCGCGGACCACGGGGGCGGGTTTCCAGCGCGCGTTTCATATGCTCCAGATGCACGGGCATGGTGCCGCAGCAGCCGCCGATGATCGTGGCCCCCGCATCGCGCGCGAGCACGGCATATTCGGCCATCAGTTCGGGCGTGCCATCGTAATGGATATGCCCGTCATGGTATTTCGGAATCCCCGCATTTCCCTTGGCGATGATGGGGCGTTCGGTGCCCTGAGCCGCAAAGCCCAGAACGGTGCGCAACAGGTCTGAGGCGCCGGTGCCGCAATTGGCCCCAAAGCCGATGGGCGGGTTGGGCAGGCTTTCGACCATGTCGACCATGGCGGCGCTGGTCACGCCCATCATGGTGCGCCCGGCGGTGTCAAAGCTCATCGTGCCGCACCACGGCATGCCGGCAAGGGCAAACGCTTCGGCGGCGGCGCGGTATTCTTCGGGCGCGGAGATGGTTTCCAGCCAGAGCACATCGGCCCCGCCTTCCTTGAGCCCCTCGGCCTGTTCGTGAAAGATCTCGACCGCGTCGGCATGGGTCAAGGTGCCCATCGGCGCGAAAATCTCGCCCGTCGGTCCCACCGAGCCCGCCACCACGACGGTGCGGCCTGCCTTGTCGGCGATCTGGCGGCCCAGTTCGGCGCTGATGCGCGACAGTTCCCGCGCGCGCTTTTCCGCGCCGTGCAATTTCAGGCGGCTGGCATTGCCACCAAAAGAGTTGGTCAGGAAAATGTCGCTGCCCGCATCCACGGCGGATTTGTAAAGCGCGAGGATACGGTCGGGATGTTCCTCGTTCCACATTTCGGGCGCGTCGCCCGAGGTCAGACCCATGTTGAACAGGTTGGTGCCCGTGGCCCCGTCGGCCATCAGCCAGTCGCGGGTTTCAAGCAGGCGGGACAGCGCATCGGTCATGGGAATTCCTGTGCATGGCAAAATGGAGAAAGGTCCAGCGCGCCTGTCCTGTCATGTTTGGGCGTCGCGGGCAAATTCATATGTTTCATGATGATCGTGAGGCGATTGCATCACACCGGTGACAGGCGGGGCAGACAGGGCCGTGGGCCTTGCCTGTCCGGCCCTGTCAGAATGGTGTCAGATTTCGCTCATCAGCTGGGCCTTGGCCACGGCCAGAAGCTCGTCCATCTTGGCGCGGACGGTCGCGGCATCGGCCAGATCGGCCAGATCGGCGGCAACCTTGCGCACCACATCCTCGTGTCCGGCTTCCTCGAAATCGGCCTTGATGACTTCGCGGGCATATTCGGCGGCCTCCGCCTCGGATTTGCCCATCAGGCCTGCGGCCCAGAGGCCCAGAAGTTTGTTGCGCCGCGCCTCGGCCTTGAACTTCATTTCCTCGTCATGGGCGAACTTCGCCTCGAACGCATGTTCACGGTCATCGAAGGTTGTCATTTGTCGCATCCTTGGGTGGCGGTTTGTCCTTGATCCGATATGCACACCTGTGACCCATGGCGCAAGGGGCAGGGCGCATCTTGCGACAAACCCGCCCATGGACTAAAGGGGGGCAACTGGACGGGACTCATGCCTGTCCTCAGCACCGGAGTGACCATGGCACGGCGCAAGAAAATCTACGAAGGCAAGGCGAAGACTTTGTACGAGGGGCCGGAACCGGGCACCATCATCCAGTATTTCAAGGATGACGCCACGGCCTTCAACGCCGAGAAGCGCGATGTGATCGAAGGCAAGGGCGTGCTGAACAACATGCTGTCCGAGTTCTTCATGACCGGCCTTGCCTCGGTGGGGGTGCCCACGCATTTCATCCGCCGGATCAACATGCGCGAGCAGCTGGTGCGCGCCTGCGAGATCATCCCGCTGGAAGTGGTGGTGCGCAATTATGCGGCCGGGTCCATGTCCAAGCGTCTGGGGATCGAGGAGGGGCTGCAACTGCCGCGCCCGATCATCGAATACTACTACAAGGACGACAAGCTGGGCGATCCGCTGGTGACCGAGGAGCATATCGCCGCCTTCGGCTGGGCCAATCAGCAGGACATGGATGATATCCTGAGCCTTGCGCTGCGGGTCAATGACTTCATGTCGGGTGTCATGTTCAGCGTCGGCATCAAGCTGATCGACTTCAAGATCGAGATCGGCCGCGTCTATGACGGCGATTTCCAGCGGCTTGTGGTGGCGGATGAGATCAGCCCCGACAGCTGTCGCCTGTGGGATATCGAGACCGGGCGCAAGCTGGACAAGGACGTGTTCCGCCGCGATCTGGGCAGCCTGACAGATGCCTATTCCGAGGTCGCCCGACGTCTGGGCGTGATGCCCAAGACTGCGACACCCATGACCAAACCGACCCTGATCAACTGATCTGGCGGCACGCGGCCTCTGGCGGCGGAATGGATATTTGAAGCAAGAAGAAACAGGGCGCGCGCGCCATTGGCAGACCGGAGAGCAAGCGATGAAGGCACGTGTGCATGTGATGCTGAAGAACGGGGTTCTGGACCCGCAGGGGGAGGCCGTGCGCCATGCTCTGGCGACGCTGGGCTTTGACGGCGTGAAGGGCGTGCGTCAGGGCAAGGTGATCGAACTGGATCTGGAGGAGACCGACGCCGAGGCGGCGCGGGCCGCCGTGGCGCGCATGTGCGAGACGCTGTTGGCCAATACTGTGATCGAAAGCTACACGGTGGAGATCGGCTGATGCACGCGGCGGTCATTACCTTTCCGGGGTCCAATTGCGACCGTGATCTGGCTGTGGCCTTCGAGAAGGCCGGCGCGCGGGTCAGCCGTGTCTGGCACAAGGATACAGATTTGCCGCAGGGCGTGGATGTGGTGGGTATTCCGGGCGGGTTCTCGTTCGGCGATTACCTGCGCTGCGGGGCTATTGCCGCGAATTCGCCCATTTGCCGGGCGGTTGTCGCCCATGCCGGGCGTGGCGGCTATGTGCTGGGGATCTGCAACGGGTTTCAGGTCCTGACCGAGACGCGGCTGCTGCCGGGGGCGCTGATGCGCAATGCGGGGCTGAAGTTCATCTGCCGCAGCGTCGCGCTGACCGTGGCAACAACGGATAGCGCCTTTACCGAAGGGTATCAGGCGGGGCAGACCCTGCGTGTGCCGGTGGCGCATCACGACGGCAACTACACCGCCGGTGCCGATCTGCTGGCGCAGTTGCGCGGCGAGGACCGGATCGCCTTTACCTATGCAGAGCCCGTGAACGGGTCGGCGGGGGATATCGCCGGGGTGCTGAGCGAGAACCGCCGGGTGCTGGGTATGATGCCCCATCCCGAGCGCGCCGCCGAGGACGCTCATGGCAGCACCGACGGGCGGCAGATCTTCGCCGGTCTGGTGGGCGCGCTGACGGCCGCCTGACTTGAGCGTGGGGCCGCCTCGGCGTAGTGTCGGTCCATGATCTTTTCACGCCAGACATCCACCGCGCGCAAGGCAGGTCAGACGGGCCGTGTTCGGCGTTCGGTCACGCGCACCGGCACGGTCAGTTGGCGGGGGCGTCTGGCGCTTGGCCTGCTGATGCTGATCGCGGTGGTCACGATCGTCGTGACCAACAGGATGTTGACGGATCGCTTTACCGAGACGACCCGCAACCGGGCCGAACTGCGCCTTGCGCTGTATAGCGGCAACCTGTTGAGCGAGTTGCGCCGCAACGCCATCGTGCCGCAGCTTCTGGCGCGGGACCCGACGCTGATCTCGGCCTTGTCGTCGCAGGATTATTCGCTGTCGACGCAGCGCCTGATCTCGTTCGTCGAGGAAATCGGCGCGGCCTCGCTGATGCTGCTGGATCGCGACGGGCGGGTGGTGGCTTCGACGGATCGCAACAAGCTGGGCACGAATTTCCGGCGCGAATCCTATTTCGTGGATGCGTTGCGGGCCAGTGACACGATCTTTACCGTGCAGCGCCGGGAATCCGGAAGTTTCAACTTTTCGTATTCGCGGCGCATTTCGGACAAGGGGCAGGCTCTGGGCGTGATCGTCGTGGAGGTGGACCTGCAGAAGTTCGAGCGCGCCTGGGCGGGGATTTCGGATGCGGTGCTGGTCACCGATTCCGAGGGTGTGATCATCCTTGCGACAGAGCCGCGCTGGCGCGGGGTGACCGAGGCCGAGGCTCTGGCTGATCAGCCGCCGGAAAGCGCGATCCAGCGCGCCATTCAGGCCACGGCGGATTGGACCGCGCTGCCGGCGGATGCCTATGTGAAGGGCGAGGCCGTGATCCGGATGGAGGGGCGTATCCCGTTCCGTGGCTGGCGCATCGCCAGTTTCACCACCTATACCAGTGTGCGCGAACGCGTGAACGGGGTTCTGGCTCTGGAGATCATGGGATTCGCCATCCTGCTGGCGCTGGCCTTCTATCTGGTCAGTCGCAAGAACGCGGTCCGCATGGCGCTGTTCCAGCGCGAGTCGGCGGAACTGCGCCTGTTGAACGCACGGCTCCAGCGGGAAATCGCCGAGCGCGAGAAGGTGCAGGAGACCCTTGCGGTGGCCGAGCAGACGCTGGCGCAGAGTTCGAAACTGGCGGCTTTGGGCGAGATGTCGGCGGCAGTCAGCCATGAGCTGAACCAACCATTGGCGGCGATGAAAACCTATCTGGCGGGAGCGCGCCTTTTGCTGCGCCGCAACCGGCCCGAGGAGGCCTTGTCCTCGTTCCAGCGGATCGACGACCTGATCGAACGGATGGGCGCGATCACGCGGCAGCTCAAGTCCTATGCGCGCAAGAGCGGCGACCAGTTGACCCCTGTAAACATGGGAGAAGCACTGGCTTCGGCCCTGTCGATGATGGAGCCGCAACTCAAGCAGCGCCGCATCCGCATCACGCGCGCCTTGCCCGACAATCCCGTCATGGTGATGGGGGACCGGATCCGCATCGAACAGGTCATGATCAACCTGTTGCGCAACGCCATGGACGCCACCCAGACCGTGGCCGAACCCGAGATCGACATCATCCTTGCTGCGGGTGAGACGGCCACGCTGACGGTGCGCGACAATGGCGAGGGGATCAAGGATCTGGATAACCTTTTCGAGCCGTTCTACACGACCAAGAAGCCCGGCGAGGGCGTGGGGCTTGGCCTTGCCATTTCCTCGGGGATCGTCAACGACTTGGGCGGGCGGCTGACGGCGCGCAATGCCAAAGGTGGCGGCGCGGTCTTTGAAGTTCAGCTTCCGATCCTAAGTAATGACAATGAAATAGAAGCGGCGGAGTAAAACCTATGTCGAAGGGGATGAAGATCGCCATCGTCGATGACGAGCAGGACATGCGGCAGTCGATCAGCCAGTGGCTGGCCCTGTCCGGCTATGACACCGAGACCTTTGCCAGCGCAGAGGATGCGCTGAAGGTGCTGGGACCTGATTATCCGGGGATCGTGATTTCGGATATCAAGATGCCCGGCATGGACGGGATGCAGTTCCTCAAGAAACTGATGGGCAGCGACAGCACCTTGCCGGTGATCATGATCACCGGGCATGGCGATGTGCCCATGGCCGTCGAGGCGATGCGCGTGGGGGCTTTCGACTTTCTGGAAAAGCCCTTCAACCCGGACCGGATGAACGAATTGGCCCGCAAGGCGACCAACACGCGCCGCCTGACGTTGGACAACCGCGCTTTGCGGCGCGAGCTGTCGGATGGCGGGCAGATCATGAAGAAGCTGATCGGCACCAGCCCCGCGATGGAGCGGCTGCGCGAGGATATTCTGGATCTGGGGCAAGCCGACGGGCATGTTCTGATTGATGGCGAGACGGGCACCGGCAAGACGCTGGTGGCCCATGCGCTGCATGCGGTGGGTGCGCGGGCCGGGCGCAAATTCGTGCTGATCTCTTGCGCCGCCTATGACGAGGACAAGCTGGCCAAGCGGCTTTTCGGGCCGATGATGCCCGAGGACAGCCAGCTTCCGGCGGTCGAGGAGGCCCGTGGCGGCACGCTGGTTCTGGAGGATGTGGAAACCCTGTCCGACAGTTTGCAGGCGCGGCTTCTGAGCTTCATCAACGAACAGGGCACGCCCGCCGAGACGCGGATCGTGGCGATCTCGAACCTGCAGGAGCAGGACCGGACCTGCGAAGATGCGCTGCGCTCGGATCTTTTCTACCGTTTGGCCGCGCTGAGGATCACGCCGCCACCGCTGCGCCAGCGGGGCGAGGATATCCTGACGCTGTTCACCCGGCTGTCCGAGCAGTTCGCCGATGAATATGGCTGTGATTCCCCGCAAGTCAGTGCACAGGAAGCGGCGCAGCTGTTGCAGGCCCCATGGCCGGGCAATGTGCGCCAGCTGATCAATGTGGCCGAACGCGCGGTGCTGCAATCGCGGCGGGGGTCGGGCACGATCGCCTCTCTTCTGATGACGGATAACGAGGAAATGCAGCCCGTGATGACCACCGAGGGCAAGCCGCTCAAGGAGTATGTGGAAGCTTTCGAGCGGATGCTGATCGACAATACGATGCGGCGGCACAAGGGGTCTATTGCCGCGGTGATGGACGAGCTTTGTCTGCCGCGCCGCACCCTGAACGAGAAGATGGCCAAATATGGCCTGAGCCGGTCGGATTACCTCTGACCGCTGCGCGACAGGGCAGGGATGGCGGGCGAACCTGGACCCGCCATCTCAGCTCTGGCGATACTGCTGACGATTTTCCCCATTGTCTTATGCCACCCCCTGCCGCTATGGTGACCCATGGTGTGTGGCACCTGATGTGACCCGCCATAGAGTTTCGCTGCAAATGCGATGTGTAGGATTCTCCGGCACGGCTGATGCAGACCGATTGAGCCCCGGAAACGGGACTGACGAACCCCCGAACCCCTCGTGAAAGCGGGGTGGAGAAGGCCTTGAACGGGCGCCCCATGACAATGAGGGCGTCGGAGAAGAAACGCGATGAGGCGCGCGAGAGCAACCGATCCCATCATCATGCCCCTTACAGGGCACATGCCCCTGTCGGTGGCATATCTGATGACCGGACGGTTCGCGCGTGCCATTCCCCTCGCCCCTGACAGACACATGCCGCAAGGCCTCCACCCTCCGGGGCCGGGGTTGCGCCGCTGTGCAATTGGAAAAAATGGCCAAGAAAATGCTGATCGACGCCACACACGCGGAAGAGACCCGCGTCGTTGTGGTGGATGGAAACAAAGTCGAAGAGTTTGATTTTGAATCTGAAAACAAACGCCAGCTTGCTGGCAACATCTATCTGGCAAAGGTAACGCGGGTCGAACCCTCGCTACAGGCAGCCTTTGTGGATTACGGCGGAAACCGGCATGGTTTCCTGGCGTTTTCCGAGATTCATCCGGATTACTACCAGATCCCCGTCGCCGACCGTCAGGCGTTGATGGAGGAAGAGCAGGCCTATGCCGATGCGCAGCGCCGTGAGGACGAGGATGAAAAGCCTCGGTCCAGCCGGTCACGCTCGCGTTCGGGATCGCGCAGCCGGTCGGAAGCGGTGCGCAGCGATGATGCTGTTGCCACCCGCGATGCCGAGGGCGACGAGATCGCCGGGATGGAGACGATCGACCTTGACGAGGGCGAGGTGTCCGAAGGCACGTCGCCGATGGAGATCGTGGCCGAGACGCCGGTGGAAGAGCCTGCGGACCTGTCCGACGACAATGATGACGAGGATGATGACGGCGCGGTCGAGACGATGGACCGTGACGACAGCATCGAATCCGTGTCGGATGACGATGATGCCGAGGATATCCGCCCCGTGCGCAAACCGCGTGCGCGGCGCTACAAGATTCAGGAAGTCATCAAGGTGCGCCAGATCCTGCTGGTGCAGGTCGTCAAGGAAGAGCGTGGCAACAAGGGTGCGGCGCTGACCACCTATCTGTCGCTGGCGGGTCGTTATTGCGTTCTGATGCCGAATACCGCGCGCGGTGGTGGCATTTCGCGCAAGATTACCAATGCGGTGGATCGCAAGAAGCTTAAGGAAATCGCGACCGAGATCGATGTGCCTAAGGGGGCGGGTCTGATCGTGCGGACCGCCGGGGCCAAGCGGACCAAGACCGAGATCAAGCGCGACTATGAATATCTGCTGCGTCTGTGGGAACAGATCCGCGAATTGACGCTGAAATCGGTGGCGCCTGCGAAAATCTATGAAGAGGGCGATCTGATCAAACGCTCGATCCGCGATCTTTACAGCCGCGAGATCGACGAGGTTCTGGTCGAGGGCGAGCGTGGGTATCGCATCGCCAAGGACTTCATGAAGATGATCATGCCGTCGCACGCGGTGAACGTGAAGCATTACCGCGAGCAGATGCCGCTTTTCGCCCGCTATCAGGTGGAAAGCTATCTGTCCTCGATGTTCAATCCCACCGTGCAGTTGAAATCGGGCGGTTATATCGTGATCGGCGTGACCGAAGCGCTGGTGGCGATCGACGTGAACTCTGGCCGGGCCACCAAGGAAGGCTCGATCGAGGAGACGGCGCTGAAGACCAACCTTGAGGCGGCCGAGGAAGTGGCGCGGCAGTTGCGTCTGCGCGATCTGGCCGGGTTGATCGTGATCGACTTCATCGACATGGACGAGCGGCGCAATAACGCGGCTGTCGAAAAGCGGATCAAGGACAAGCTGAAAACCGACCGTGCGCGGATTCAGGTGGGCCGGATCAGCGGCTTCGGCCTGATGGAGATGTCGCGGCAGCGTCTGCGCCCTGGCATGATCGAGGCAACGACACAGCCCTGCGCCCATTGCCATGGCACGGGTCTGATCCGGTCGGACGACAACCTTGCGCTGTCGATCCTGCGCCAGATCGAGGAAGAAGGCGTGCGTCGCCGCTCGCGCGAGGTGCTGATCAAGGCGCCCGTGGGCATTGCAAATTATCTGATGAACATGAAGCGCGACCATGTGGCTCAGATCGAAGGGCGTTATGGTCTGTCGGTGCGGATCGAAGGCGATCCCACCTTGATCAGCCCGGATTTCACCATGGAGAAGTTCAAGACCGCAACTCGCGTGGTTGTTGAGGTGCCGCAGGTGATTTCGGCCGATACCGCGCTGATGGATGAGGTGGATGGTTCAGTCTCGGTCTGGGATCTGGAAGAGGCCGAGGCTGCCGAAGAGGAAGCGGCCGCCAAGGCTGCTGCGCGCCCCGAGCGTGCCGAACGGGCGGAACGTGCCGAACGGCCCGCCGAGGCCGGGGATGATGAGGCCAAGCCGAAGAAGCGCCGTCGTCGTCGTCGGCGGGGCAAGTCCAAGACCGGTGCGGAAGGTGAGAGCAATGGCGAGAACGGCTCTGACGAGAACGGGTCTTACGACGATGACAGCGCGGATGAGGGTGATGACACCACAACTGAGGTGATCGCGGCGGAAGAGACTGCAGAGGCGCCTGTCGTGGCGGCGGAACCCGCGGCTGCTGACAGCGCCGCGACAAGCGAGGCTGCGGCAGAGGCGGAAGCCGAAGGCAAGAAGCCCGCGCGCAAGACCGTGACGCGGACACGTTCGACCTCAAGCCGGACCGCCGCTGCCAAGGCCGAAACGACCCCCAAGGCACCTTCCAAGCCCAAGGCCCCCGCGAAGCCGCGGGCCAAGACGGCAGCCGCCAAGGACGCCGCCCCCGCGGCGGAGGCCGAGGCCAAGCCTGCCAAGAAGCCTGCGACACGGAGCAGGACCCCCAAGGCGGCCAAGGACGCCGCTGCGGAGACCGCCGCACCGTCAGACGCAGTGGCACCCGCCGCAGCCAGCACCACGGTAGAGCCTGTCGCGGCTGCGCCCGCCAAGGCGGAGCAGGTTGCTGTCCCCGAAGCTGTGCCGGCAGAGCCGGTGAAAGCCGAGCCTGCCAAAGCCGAAGCGGCCAAGGCCGAGGCGCCGCAGGCCGAGGCCAAGCAGCCGGAAGAGGATGGCAAGCCACGTCGCAAAGGGTGGTGGTCGCTCGGTCGCTGATCCTCGACCTGCGAGAAGAGACAACGGAGAAGCCGCCCCTCGGGGCGGTTTTTTCATGGGGGCTGACAGGTCAGGCGAGGCTCACGCGGGGTGCGCGCCCTTGCGGATGCGGTAGACGGTGTGATCGGCCCGGTCGGCCATATCCAGAAAGTCATGGCCTGACTGCGCGCAAAAATGCGGGACGTCCACTATGGCGGCCGGGTCGCTGGCCAGAAGGCGCAAAACGGCGCCTTCGGGCAAGGCCGCAAGCGCCTTTCGCGCGCGCAACACGGGCAGGGGGCAAAGCAGCCCGATGGCGTCAATCTCGGTTTCCTGAGTCATGTCGCAGCACATAAAAGCCCGGTCACGTCCTGTCCACAAGGATGTGACAACCGCGCGCGTGACCTTGGACCTGCGATGGCGTAAGGCTGTCGCATGTTCGGAATCGAGATCATTGACGCGGGCCTGCTGCCCGCCATGTTCGTGGCGCTGCTGGCCGGGGTGATCTCGTTCCTGAGCCCCTGCGTGCTGCCCATCGTGCCACCCTATCTGGCCTATATGAGCGGCGTATCGCTGGCGGATCTGCAAAACCAGAGCAGCGCGCGCAATCGCGCGATTTTGCCTGCACTGTTCTTCGTGATGGGCCTGTCCACGGTGTTCCTGTTCCTTGGGTTCACCGCCTCGGCCATAGGGGCGGCATTTCTGCAATATCAGGGCTATTTCAATACGGTGGCCGGGATTCTGGTGATGGCCTTCGGGGCGCATTTCATCGGGATCTACCGCATCCCCTTTCTGGACCGCGAGGCCCGGCTGGATGCAGGCGACCGGGGTGGATCGGCTTTTGGGGCCTATATTCTGGGTCTGGCCTTTGCCTTTGGCTGGACCCCCTGCATCGGCCCGCAACTGGGGGCGATCCTGTCGCTGGCCGCCTCGGAAGCTTCGGTCGCGCGGGGCACGCTGCTGCTGGGCGTCTATGCGGCAGGTCTGGGCATTCCCTTTCTGCTGGTCGCGGCCTTCCTGCCGCGCCTGACCGGAGTGATGGGCTGGATGAAGCGGCATATGGACCGGATCGAAAAGGTCATGGGCCTTTTGCTCTGGACCATCGGGCTGTTGATGCTGACGGGCGGGTTCTCGGCCTTCTCCTTCTGGTTGCTGGAAACCTTTCCCGCGCTTGCGGTGCTGGGCTGATCGCGGCGCGGCATCCGGTTCCGGCCTGCCAAAGGTCTTACACGAGCCCCAATGCTGCGCTACTGTCGGACCTGTAACGAGGTCCGGAAGAGCAGTATGTCCCACCATCAGGTCAAACGCCGCAGGGTGTTCTATATTCCGGGCTATGATCCGATCCACCCGAGGCGTTACCGCGAGCTCTATCGCAAGGAAGGCGCGGCGCAGGCGGCTGTGTCGGGATACGAGATCGCGCTGCGTCCCAAGGCGGGCGGCGGCAGTTATGGCTGGCAGGTCGCGGGCGATTTTGATGGCAGGGCGGTGACCGCGGATGTCGAGGTGCTGATCTGGTCCGATATCGTGCGCGACAGCATGTCGAATTCGATCCCCGCTACCTATCTGCAATTGGTGCAGACGGCTTGGGTCTATATCGCCTCGGGCGCGCTGTGGCGGTTGATGCGCTTGCGCAAGGGGCCGGTGATCGCGGCGCTTTATCCTGTGCTGTTCCTGCTGGGGCAACTGGGACTTGCGGCATTGGCCGTGTGGGTGGTTATGCGTATCGGGCGGGTCGTGGTGGCCGCGATCGATCCCGGCTGGCCGGGCCTTGGTCTGATCCTGACAGCGATCAGCGTGATCGTCGGTTTGGGACTTGGCCTTGGGGTTCTGCGCTGGTTTCGCGCGCAGGATGGCCGTTTCTTCGCTTATTACCTGATGCATGACTATGCGTTTTCGGCGCGGTGGAAGGGGGCCAATCCGCCCGCACTCGAGCAGCGGATGGCTGCGTTTGGCGACAGCATTGCGGCCGCGCTGCATGAGCCGGTGGACGAGGTGCTGCTGGTGGGCCATTCCTCGGGGGCGCATCTGGCGGTGTCGGTGCTGGCCGATCTGATCCGGGCGGGTCGCGTGCCTGCGGCGGGGCCTGCGCTGTCGTTCCTGTCGCTGGGGCAGGTGGTGCCGATGATGTCGTTTCTGCCCAAGGCGCATCGGCTGCGCGGTGATCTGCAGTTTCTGAGCGAGAGTGATGCCCTGACTTGGGTGGATGTGACAGCGCCCGGAGATGGCTGCGCCTTTGCGCTGTGTGATCCGGTGGCGGTGTCAGGTGTCGCACGGGATGGCAAGCGGTGGCCGTTGGTCCTGTCGGCGGCCTTTACCCAGACCCTGAGTCCGGCACGGTGGAAGGCGTTGCGCTGGCGGTTCTTCCGCCTGCATTTCCAGTATCTGTGCGCCTTTGATCGGCCGGGGGACTATGACTATTTCGCCATTACCGCCGGACCGCTGACGCTGGCGGATCGTTATCATGGCCGCGCCCCGTCGAAATCGCGGATAGACCGGGCCGTGTCGGGCCATGTGTCGGTGGCGCCATGACGGTCTTGCCGCCCAAGCCAGCGGACAGACCGGACAAGGTCTCGCTTCTGCGGTATATGCGGTTGTTCCGGCAGGACATTCTGTCGGCGCAGCCAGCGCGGCTTTACCGGGCCTGGATGGCCGAATTCCGCACGCCGTTTTTCCGGTCCTATCTGGCCAATCAGCCAGACCTGGTGCGGCTGGTGCTGAAGGACCGTCCTGAGGATTTTCCCAAATCCATGCGGGTCGCCGAAGGGTTGCGCCCGCTGCTGGGCGAGTCGGTGTTTCTGACCAATGGCGCGACATGGGAGCGGCAGCGGCGGATCATTGATCCGGCGTTTGAGGGGGGGCGGCTGCGCGATACCTTTCCGGCCATGTGGGAGGCGGCGCGGGCTTGTGTGGCGCGGCTGGCGCAGCAGGTGGACGGGGCTGCGTCGGGCGTGATCGAGATCGAGGAGGTCACCAGCCATGCGGCGGCGGATGTGATCTTCCGCACGTTGTTTTCCATTCCCATAGAAAACCGGATCGCGGCGCGGGTCTTTACCCAATTCCGCGATTATCAGCGCAGCCAGCCGATCCTGAACATTGCCGCCTTCCTGCCGTTGCCGCGCTGGGTGCCACGGCTCCACCGGCGCAGCACGCGGGCGGCGGCGCGGTCGATCCGGGCGCTGATTACCGAACTGACCGTCACACGTATGGAGGCGATTGCGGCGGGAACCGCGCCCGATGATCTGGCGACCAAGATCATGACCACGGCGGACCCTGAAACGGGCGAGCGATTTGATACCGGGGAAATGGTCGATCAGGTGGCGATCTTCTTTCTGGCCGGGCATGAAACCAGCGCATCCGCCTTGGGCTGGGCGCTGTATCTTCTGGCCATGTATCCCGACTGGCAGGAGCGGGTGGCGGCAGAGGCAGCGGCCCTTGATCAGGCGGATTTCGCGGTGATGTCCCGGCTGCGGGTCAGCCGGGATGTGTTCCGCGAGGCGCTGCGCCTTTATCCGCCGGTGCCGATGATGGTGCGCGAGACGTCCTGCCCGGAACGGTTGCGGGATCGCGATGTGACACCCGGCGCGCAGATCGTGATCAGCCCGTGGCATCTGCATCGCCACACGCGGTTGTGGGACAATCCCGACGGTTTCGATCCCGACCGCTGGGGGACCGAGAACGGGCGGACCTGCCTGCGCGAGGCGTTCATTCCGTTCTCGGCCGGCGCGCGGGTCTGCCCCGGCGCGGGCTTCGCCATGGTGGAGGGGCCGTTGATCCTATCGATGCTGACGCGCGCCTTCCGGTTCGAGGTGGTGGAGGGGCGCGCACCTGTGCCCGTGGCGCATCTGACCGTCCGGGCCAAGGATGGGATCTGGCTGCGGGTCACGCGGCGTGACGCCTTGTCAGTCGTGTGAGGTGCTGCGGTAGTATCGGAGAACATAGACGCGGATTGCGGAGGCAAGTCCCACATCCTGCTCGCGCGATGCATCTATTTGTGCCGCCAAGACGTTGATAGCAATGTTTTTGTTCTGGGCAATGTCGCGGAAAGCCTGCCAGAATTCAGGTTCCAACGTGACGCTGGTGCGATGGCCGCGCAGGGTGAGGGAATGTTTGGCCGGACCGCTGTTCATGGGTCTTTGCGGTGCTGATCAAGCCCGCGCGCAGCTTGGTCGGCGCGGGCTTTGTCGAGGGCCTTCTCGGCCTTGGTCCGTCCGAACTTGACCGCATTTTCAGTGGCGCGGGCCTTGGCTTCGGCCCGCGCCTTGTCTTTTCGCACACGGTTCAGATTGACCGGTGTGCTCACCCCTTGGGTCCGATCATGTCTTCGGGCCGCACGACGCGGTCGAAGGTTTCGGCATCGACCAGACCCAGACGGATCGCCTCTTCCTTCAATGTGGTGCCGTTCTTATGCGCGGTCTTGGCGACCAGCGTGGCGTTGTCATAGCCGATGGTGGGCGCGAGCGCCGTGACCAGCATCAGCGATTCCTTCATCAGCTTGTCGATGCGCGCCACATTGGCCTGCGTGCCCACGACCATGTTGTCGGTGAAGCTGCCTGCCGCGTCGCCCAGTAGCTGCATGGATTGCAGCACGTTATAGGACATCATCGGGTTGTAGACGTTCAGTTCGAAATGCCCCTGCGAACCTGCGAAACCGACCGCTGCGTCATTACCCATGACATGGGCGCAGACCATGGTCAGCGCCTCGGCCTGCGTCGGGTTGACCTTGCCGGGCATGATCGAGGAGCCGGGTTCGTTTTCGGGCAGGATCAGCTCGCCCAGACCCGAGCGGGGGCCGGAGCCCAGAAGGCGCATGTCATTGGCGATCTTGAAGAGCGAACCCGCCACGGTTTTCAACGCACCCGAGAACATGACCATCGCGTCATGCGCGGCCAGCGCCTCGAATTTGTTGGGGGCGGTGACGAAGGGCAGGTTGGTGATGGTGGCGATCTCGGCCGCGACCTTTTCAGCGAAACCGACGCGGGTGTTCAGGCCGGTGCCGACGGCGGTGCCGCCCTGGGCCAGCTCATAGATGTCGGGCAGGCAGGCTTCGACCCGCTCGATTCCCTTCTTGACCTGATGCGCATAGCCGCCGAATTCCTGTCCCAGCGTGAGGGGCGTGGCATCCTGCGTGTGGGTGCGGCCGATCTTGATAATGTCCTTGAATTCTTCGGATTTGGCGACCAGCGCGGCGTGCAGCTTGCGCAGGCCCGGCAGCAGCGTGTCGCGGGCCATCATGCCGATGGCCACATGCATGGCCGTGGGGAAGGTGTCGTTGGAGGACTGGCCCATGTTGCAATGGTCATTGGGGTGGACGGGTTTCTTGGAGCCCATCACGCCGCCCAGCATTTCGATCGCGCGGTTCGAGATCACCTCGTTCGCGTTCATGTTCGATTGGGTGCCGGACCCGGTCTGCCAGACGACGAGGGGGAAGTTGTCGTCGAACTTGCCCTCGATCACCTCGGTCGCGGCGGCCTGGATGGCCTTGGAGAGGGTCGGGTCCAGATCGCCGAAACCTTCGTTGACGATGGCGGCCGCCTTCTTGATCACACCCAGCGCGCGGATGATGGCGACGGGCTGACGTTCCCAGCCAATGGGAAAATTCTGGATCGACCGCTGGGTCTGCGCGCCCCAGTACTTGTCTGCCGGAACCTCGAGAGGGCCGAAGCTGTCGGTCTCGGTGCGGGTGTTCGTCATGGCTCATGCCTCTTGCGATGGATTGTTGGCCCCCCTCATAGCGAAATGGGCGGCAAGATCAATATCGCATACTGTGGGATACCGGACTCGGATCAGCGGCACGGGGCCGCATCACGTTACTTTCGGAACGTGTCCAGACGGACCACCTCGGCCTCTTTGTGGCCGCCCGAGGGCGTGGTGGGATCGTCGTCATCGCCGTCATCGTCCATATCGTCATCGGCATGGGAATGCGTCTCGAAGCGCAGGCCGAATTCGACCGATGGATCGACGAAAGTCTTGATCGCGTCATAGGGGATGTAGAGCGGTTCAGGTTGATCGCCGAAATTCAGCGTGACCGAGAACCCGTCATCCGTGACATCCAGACCGTCATACCAATGCTGCATCACCACCGTCATTTCGGTCGGATAGCGGTCGCGCAGCCATGCGGCGAGTCTGGCGTGAGGATGTGTGGTGTCGAAGGTGATGAAGAAATGATGCGCGCCGGGCAGGCCGTGATCGGACACATCCTGCAACACTTCCTGGATCAGCCCGCGCATCGCCCGGTGCATCAGGTTGCCGTAATCGATGATGCGCGACATGACGTGATCCCCGGTTCAACTTCGGGCAAGCATAGGGGATTCGGGGTAAAACAAAAGACGGAGTGCGAAAAAAAGAGACGGGCGGCCGCCGTGCGGATCAAATCGGCAGAACGCTCAGGGCGAAGCCGGCCACGGCCATGACCGCAAGATAGGCCGGAAGCGGCAGCCCCAGCCGCAGATGCAGCAGACAGGCCAGAGCTGTCAGTGCGGCGGCCTGCCAGTGAAAACTGGTCCAGTCGGGCAGAGGGCCGAAACCCGTCATGGTCACGCGGGCAAAGATCACATGCAGCGCGAACCAGAGCGAAAGGTTCAGGATCACCCCCACCACGGCGGCGGTGACACTGGCCAGCGCGCCGCGCAGGCGCGGGCGGTGGGCCAGCGCGTCGATATAGGGGGCGCCGGTGAAGATCCACAGAAAGCATGGCACGAAGGTCATCCAGAGGGTGACGATCCCGGCCATGATGCCCAGACCAGCGCCGCCCTGACCGATCCCGGCGAGGATGCCGACGAATTGGGTGACAAGGATCAGCGGGCCGGGGGTGGTTTCGGCCAGACCCAGCGCGTCGATCATCTGCGCGGTGGTCAGCCAGCCGAAATCCGTCACCACGGCCTGTGTCATGTAGGCCAGCACCGCATAGGCACCGCCGAAGGTCACCACGGCGAGGGTCGAGAAGAAGAGCGCCAGATCCGCCAGAAGACCCCTTTCAAGGATCACCAGAAGCCCGAGCGGCACCAGCCAGAGGGAAAGCCAGAGCGCGGCTGTGGCGAGGGTCTGCCGCAATGGCACGCGGGATAGGGGCGGCGGTGGCACCGCGTCCTGCCGGCTGTGCCACCAACCCCAGATGGCGGCAGCTGCGATGATCAGCGGGAAAGGCAGTTGCGCGAAGAAGATCGCGACGAAGGCCAGCAGGGCCAGCGCGATATCCGCCCGACCGCGCAGGGCGCGTTTTGCCAAGCCTTTGAGCGCCATCAGGACGATCACCACGACCGCGGCCTTGATGCCCAGAAACAGCGCCTGCACTGCGGGCAGTTGTCCGAAGCTGGCATAGGCCAGCGCCAGTGCAAAGATCACAAGGGCGCCGGGCAGGACGAACAGCACCCCGGCGATCAGCCCGCCGGGAGTCCCGCGCAACCGCCATCCGGCATAGGTCGCCAGTTGCATCGCCTCGGGTCCGGGCAGCAGCATGCAGAAGGACAGGGCGCGCAGGAATTCGGCCTGATCGAGCCAGCCGCGCGCCTCGACCAGTTCGCGCTGCATCAGGGCGATCTGGGCCGCCGGGCCGCCGAAGGACAGCAGGCCGATCCGTCCGAAGACGCGGAACAGGTCGGGGAAGGTGGGGGGCTGTGTCACACTGTCATGCCTTGGCTGGGTCGGACCAAGGCATAGACGATTGGCCGCGCGCTGCAAGGTCAGGACTGCCACGAGCGCATGACACAACCATGACGATGAGATGCGACGGGGCCTAAAAATGGGGGGGGAAGTGCAGGCTTCTGTTGCCAGGTGCCTGCGAACCCCGCCTTAAGCTGCTAAGCCCAAGGACTTAAGTTTCGGTATCTCCGACCGCTTACGCGGCCATTGTTACCGGAGCACGATTGTCATTTGCAATTGTACTTTTCGGACCGATAACGGTGGTACCTCACCGAGACAAAGCAAACCCCTTTAGACGTTCGTCGATCCTGTTTCAGCCCCATTGCCGCCAAATGAGCGGGTTTTGGTGGAGCTGCCGGGTACCGCCCCCGGGTCCGATCCGCGTATTACGAGCGCGTTTATGTCCATAGTCTGTTGCCAGACAGGTTGAATATAGGGCAGGGCGCGGCACATTTGAAGGGGTCAAATGCGGCGAATGCGATTAGTCGGGCGTGCCCCGTGAGTGGTCTGCGGCGCGGGTAGAGCGGGCGGCCATCACGTCACGCCCCAGCGTCATCGTGTAGTCGGCCAGTTCGCACAGGGCCGTGTCGGCAGATCCGGCGTCTTGAGCCTCGATCGCGTCGGTGATGCGACTGTGCAGGTCAATGATCGCGCCGCGCGACCGGGCGGTGAAGGTGATCATGTTCATCAGGGGCTGCATCGCCTCGACCGCGCCGGCCAGATGGTAGGAGAGGACCGGATTGCCTGACCCATCCACCAAGGCCCGGTGCAACGCCACATCCGAGGCGCAGAAATCCTCGTCCGACAGGGCCGGATCGGACTGCCGCGCAATCTCGCGCCGCATCTGTGCCAGATGTTCGGGACGCCGACGGGCCGCCGCGAGGGGGGCGCAGGCCCGCTCCAGCGCGAAACGCGCCTCGCAGGCGACATCGAAGCTGACCGCGTTCATGGACAGCAGCAGGGTCGAGGTGGTGATCTGTTGGCCATATGCCTCTTCGAAGGACAGGCGGTTCACGAAGGCCCCGCCCGTGGCCCCGCGCTGGGTGCGGATCAGGGATTGCGCGGCCAGACGTTTCAGCGCCTCGCGCACCGTGGGGCGGGAGACGGCGAAATGTTCGGCCAGTTCCGCCTCGGACGGCAGGCGCGCATCGACGATCAGCTTGCCCGACATGATTTCATCCCGGATCGCAGCCGCGATCTGGGCAGAGAGGTCCTTGGAGCTGTCGGGGTCGCGTTTCATATGTCTGACATTTGGGGGTTTACGAGGAAGCTAATTGTCTGACAATTTATTTTCAAGCGAAAGGCGAGGGGTTGAGTCGCGGTTTCGGAGCGAGGGGGATCATGCTGTCAGACCGGATCAGAGCGATGGGCGCGCCGCATTGGCTGGCGCTGTTCGGGCTGATTCTTGGCGCGTGGGTCATGCTTTACGCCATGGCGCTGCCTTCGGATCTGCGCGCCTCTGCCCGCATTTTTGGAGCGGAGTTCTGGGAGAGCCTGTGCACGGTGACGCCGGATGCGGCGGGGTTCGGGCGCGTGGTGCTGATGTGGGCGCTGATGGCGGCGGCGATGATGGCACCCACGGCGCTGCCGGCTTTTGCGACCTATGAGGATCTGGGCCGCAGCACGCAAGTCAGGTTTGGTGCGCTGGTGGCAGGCTATCTGATCGTCTGGCTGGGATTTTCGCTACTGGCGGGGGGCTTGCAGATGGCGCTGTTCGGCGCGGGGCTGGTCAGTGCCTTTGGCGACAGCCTGTCGGTCTGGCTGTCGGCGGGGTTGCTGATGATTGCCGGGCTTTACCAATTCTCGCCCGTCAAGGAGGCGTGTCTGAGCAAGTGCCGCGCGCCGCTGACATTCTTCATGGCGCATTGGGACGAAGGACCGTTGCGCAACGGGGTGCGGCTGGGGCTGGTCTGTCTGGGCTGCTGCTGGGCCTTGATGCTGCTGGCCTTTGTGGGAGGTGTCATGAACATCGCCTTCATGGGGCTGGCGACGCTGATCATGGTGATCGAGAAACTGCCCGCTTATGGCCGCCTGTTGACGCGGCCATTGGGGGCGGTGCTGATCGCTGCGGGATTGTTTCTGGCGCTTGGCGCCATCTGAGGGAGGAAAAGACATGGCTTTGGATCAGAACGCGGTGGGCACGGTGCCTTGGGCGATCAAGGGAGAGTTGATCCTGAACTGCAACTGCACGGTGTTCTGCCCCTGCGTCGTGTCGCTGGGCAAACATGCGCCGACGGAAGGCTATTGTCAGGCGTGGTCGGGGATCCGCATCGACGCGGGCCATTATGGCGACGAGGATATCACTGGGTTGAACGTGGGGCTGCTGCTGGAGATCCCCGGCCTGATGTCGCGCGGCAACTGGAAGGCGGCGGCCTATATCGACGAGCGCGCCTCGGATGCGGCCTATGAGGGGTTGGTCAACATCTTCTCGGGTGCGGCGCGGGGCACGACAGGGTTGTTCAAGGTGCTGGTCAGCGAGTTTCTGGGGGCGGAACGCGCGCCGGTGATCTTCGAGACCGAAGGCAAGGCGCGCCGCCTGATGGTGGGCAAGGCCATTCAGGGCGAGGTGATCCCCGTGGCGGGCAAGGACCCGGATCAGGAGATCGTGGTGACCAATACGGAATACTGGATGGGACCCGACATCACGGTCGCCACCGCCACCAAGGGCCGCGTGCGCGCCTTTGGGCGGGTCTGGGATTTCGACGGGCGCAGCGCCGAGATCTGCCAGATCGACTGGCACGGGCCGCGCTGAGGCGGCTGCAAGGGCAGGGGGTGCAGATGATCAATCCGGGGTATGTGCTGACCATGGCGCGCTATAATGCGTGGCAGAACAAGCAGATGATGGCGGCCATGGAAGGGCTGGGCGATGCGGCGCTGCATGAGGAACGCGGTGCCTTCTTCGGGTCGATCCTGGCGACGGCGAACCATATCCTGTGGGGCGACGGCATGTGGATGGCGCGGTTCCAGGGGCAGGAGCCGCCTGCCGTGACCATGGAGGGCTCGACCACGCTGCATCCGACCTTTGCGGCGTGGAGCGCGGCGCGGTTCAGGATGGACGGGCGTATCCTGCTTTGGGCCGAAAAGATCCATGCGCTGGATCTGGTGGGCGATCTGACATGGTATTCGGGTGTCATGCAGCGGCAGGTGACCAAGCCGCGCGGGGGGCTGATCATGCATATGTTCAACCACCAGACCCACCACCGCGGCCAGATACATGCGCTGCTGACGGGCGCGGGCGTCAAGGCGCCCGTATCGGATCTGTTCTTCATGCCCGAGGACGGGCCTTGGCTGTAATGGCCGGGTAATTGGATATTTGAAGCAAGAAGAAGGCTGGGGCGCGGTCCTGGCCTGTCAAACAGAGGAGTGAGGCCATGTTCAACGCGTTGGTTGTCGAGAAGGACGAGGACGGCAAGACAAGCGCCGCCGTGCAGCAGATCAGCGAGGCGGATCTTCCGGAGGCCGAGGTGACGGTGGCGGTCGAATATTCGACGGTCAATTACAAGGACGGGCTGTGCATCGGGCCGGGCGGCGGGTTGGTGCGGAATTATCCGCATGTGCCGGGGATTGATTTCGCGGGGACGATCGAGGCGTCGTCAGATGCGCGGTACAAACCCGGTGACAAGGTCGTGCTGACCGGCTGGCGCGTGGGCGAGGCGCATTGGGGCGGCTATTCGCAGAAGGCGCGGGTGCGGGCGGACTGGCTGGTGCCGCTGCCTGCGGGTCTGACCACACGGCAGGCCATGGCGGTGGGCACGGCGGGCTTCACCGCGATGCTGGCGGTGATGGCGCTGGAGGATCACGGGTTGAAACCGGGGCATGGCGAGGTGCTGGTGACGGGGGCAGCGGGTGGCGTCGGCTCGGTCGCGGTGGCGATCCTGTCGGCGCTGGGGCATGAGGTGGCCGCCGTGACCGGGCGGCCCGAGACGGAAGAGTATCTGCGCGGGTTGGGCGCGACGCGGATCGTGCCGCGCGCGGAGCTGGCCGAGACGGTCAAGCGGCCCCTGGAGAGCGAGACATGGACCGGCTGCGTCGATGCCGTCGGCGGTGCGATGCTGGCGCGGGTGTTGGGGCAGATGAAATACGGTGCCTCGGTCGCGGCTGTTGGTCTTGCGGGGGGGGCGGGTCTGCCTGCGACGGTGGTGCCCTTCCTGCTGCGGGGGGTGAACCTGTTGGGGATCGATAGCGTCATGCAGCCCTATGCCAATCGTCTGCGGGCCTGGGAGCGGATTGCCAAGGACCTGCCGATGGACAAGCTGGAGGCGATGATCCAGCCTGCAACGCTGGCCGATCTGCCGGAACTGGGGGCGGAGATCCTGAACGGGCAGGTGCGCGGGCGCGTGGTTGTCGACGTAAACGCCTGACCTTACGGCAATTCTACCATCGCGCCGTCCCGTCAGCTTGACGCGGGGCGGCGCGGGCCGCAGTCTGCACGCAAAAGAACCAATGGGGGACAAAATGCTGCTGGATGTGGATTTCGTGCGTGGGCAGTTTCCGGCCTTTGCCGTGGACAGCCTGACAGGGCAGAGTTTCTTCGAGAATGCTGGTGGCTCTTACACCTGCGGCGCGGTGATCGACCGGCTGACGCGGTTCTATACCGAGCGCAAGGTGCAGCCTTACGGCCCTTATGGCGCGAGCCGTCTGGGGGGCGAAGAGATGGACGAGGCGCGGCGGCGCTTGTCCGCGATGCTGGGGGTCGAAGGGGATGAGCTGTCCTTTGGTCCATCCACCACGGCCAATACCTATGTTCTGGCGCAGGCGTTTCGCCAATGGATGAAGCCGGGCGAGGCGATCATCGTCACAAATCAGGATCATGAGGCGAATTCCGGCCCGTGGCGGCGTCTGGCGGCGGATGGCATCGAGATCCGCGAATGGCGCCATGATCCCGAGACCGGGCATCTGAACCCCGAGGATTTGGAGCCGCTTCTGGACGAGACTGTGCGGCTGGTCTGTTTTCCGCATTGTTCCAACGTGGTGGGCGAGATCAATCCGGTGGTCGAGATCACGGCCATGGCCCATGCTGCGGGGGCCTTTGTCTGCGTGGATGGCGTCAGCTATGCGCCGCATGGCTTTCCCGATGTGGGGCTGATGGGGCCGGATATCTATCTGTTCTCGGCCTACAAGACCTATGGGCCGCATCAGGGGATCATGGTGATCCGCCGCGCGCTGGGGAGCCAGTTGCCCAATCAGGGGCATGTGTTCAACGGCGAGACGCTCTACAAGCGGTTCACGCCGGCCGGTCCTGATCACGCGCAGATTGCCGCCTGCGCGGGCATGGCCGATTACATCGACGCGCTGGCCGACCATCATGGGCTGACAGGCAGCCCGGCGCAGCGCGCGACGGGGGTGCATGACCTGATGCGCGGCCACGAGGTGCGGCTGCTGCAACCGCTGCTGGATCATCTGGGGGCCAAGAACTCGGTCCGGGTGCTGGGGCCGCGCCGGGCCGAGGACCGTGCGCCTACGGTGGCGATCGAGACGCGACATCAGGGGCGCGAACTGGCCGAGAAGCTGGCCCCGCTGGGCGTGATGGCGGGGGGCGGCGATTTCTATGCGGGACGCGCCTTGCAGGGGATGGGCGTTGATCTGGGCAAGGGGGTGCTGCGGCTGAGTTTCGTGCATTACACCGATCAGGCCGACATGGATCGCCTGATGACGGCGCTGGACGAGATTCTTTAATCCGATCAGCGCGCTGGCCCGTATCGTTATCAAAGCAATAACAAGGCAGCAGCCGTGTCGGACTCCCCTCCCGTTCTTCTTTGGCTTCGCCGTGACCTGCGGCTGAGCGATCACCCCGCCTTGGCGGCGGCGGTGGCGCGGAGTGGGCCGGTTATCCCGGTGTTCATCCATGACGAGAGCGTGTCCGGGCTGGGCGCTGCGCCCAAGTGGCGTTTGGGGCTGGGGCTGGAGGCGCTGGACCGGGCGCTGCGGGACAAAGGCAGTCGCCTGATCCTGCGGCGTGGTGCGGCGCTTGACACGTTGCGCGACCTGATACGGGACACCGGCGCGCGGGCCGTGTTCTGGACCCGTCTTTATGACCCTCAGGCGCAGGAGCGCGATGCCGCCGTGAAAGAGGCGCTGAAGGCCGAGGGGATCGACGCGCGGTCGTTTGGCGGTCATCTGATGTTCGAGCCCTGGACGGTCGAGACCAAGACGGGTGGGTATTACAAGGTCTATACCCCAATGTGGAACGCGGTGCGGGGGCGCGAGGTGGATATGCCTCTGGCCGCACCTGCCAAGATCCCCGCTCCGGCGACATGGCCCGCGTCGGAGGCGCTGTCGGACTGGGCGATGGGCGCGGCCATGAACCGGGGCGCGGATGTGGTGCGCCCGCATGTGCGTCTGGGCGAGCAGGCGGCGCAGGACCGGTTGGCGGAATTCATCGACACATGGGTGGCGCGCTATGACATGACGCGCGATCAGCCGCATGTGGCGGGCACCTCGCTTCTGTCCGAGAACCTTGCCTTGGGCGAGATCAGCCCGCATCAGTGCTGGCATGCGGGCCAGCGCGCGCTGGCGGAAGGCAAACAGGGGGCGGAGACCTTTCTGAAAGAGTTGGTCTGGCGCGAGTTCGCCTATCACCTGATGTATCACACCCCGCATATCCTGAGCGGGAACTGGAAACCCGATTGGGATGCCTTTCCGTGGAACACGAATGCGGATCATCCCCATGTCGTGGCGTGGAAACAGGGGCGGACGGGGATACCCTTCGTCGATGCTGCCATGCGCGAGATGTATGTGACGGGGCGGATGCATAACCGGGGGCGGATGATCGTGGCCTCTTACCTGACCAAGCATTTGCTGACGCATTGGAAGATCGGCTTGCAGTGGTTCGAGGACTGTCTGATCGACTGGGACCCGGCCTCGAACGCGATGGGCTGGCAATGGGCGGCAGGGTCGGGGCCGGATGCGGCCCCTTACTTCCGCGTGTTCAACCCTGTGACGCAACTCGACAAATTCGACAAAAAGGGTGAATATGTGGCCCAATGGATCGCCGAGGGGCGCAGATCGCCATCGGACACGGCGTTGTCCTATTTCCGCGCCATTCCGCGGCATTGGGCCCTTGCGCCGCATGATCTTTATCCCGCACCCGTCGTGGCGGCGGATGCGGGACGCAAGGTTGCTCTTGCTGCCTATGAGAACCGCGGGTTCTAGGTAATTTTGTCCGAGTGTGAACCGAAACTTGAGCGGGCGTGCCCGCGTGTATAAGAAGACGAACCGCCATATGGAGACGCGGATGATCCTGACGAGTACAGACAACCAGACCAACCTGCCGCGCTATTTCGCGCGCGGCTTTGCGGTGGCGCAACGCCTGACCAACGGGCGGTTGGATATTGTCCTGCCCGATGGTCGGATCTTCCGCGCCGAGGGCAAGAACCCCGGTCCGGTGGCCGAGCTGCATATCCACAATCCCGATTGCTTTGCCCGTCTGATCCGCGAGGGCGATCTGGGGTTCAGCGAAGCCTATCTGGATGGATGGTGGAGCACGCCGGATCTGATGGCCTTCATGGACCTGATCCATGCGGATAACGATGCGATCTTTGACGGCTATCCCGGCATGGTCTTTGTCCGCGCCTTTGAACGGCTGCGGCATTTCCTGCGGTCGAACACCAAGAAGCAGGCCCGCAAGAACATCAGCTATCATTATGATCTGGGCAATGATTTCTATGGTCTGTGGCTGGATGATACGATGACCTATTCCAGCGCGCTTTTTGAAAGCGGGCAGGAGAGTCTGGAAAAGGCACAGATCGCGAAATATGCCTCGATGGTTGATCAGATGGGGGCCAAGGCGGGCGATCACGTGCTGGAGATCGGCTGCGGCTGGGGCGGGTTCGCGGAATATGCCGCCAAGGAACGCGGGCTGCGGGTCACCTGTCTGACCATCTCGAAAGAGCAGTTCAACTATGCCGTAGACCGCATTGAAAAAGCGGGACTTTCCGATATGGTCGAGTTCAAGTTGCAGGATTACCGCGACGAAAAGGGGGTCTATGACGGCATCGCCAGCATCGAGATGTTCGAGGCGGTGGGCGAGAAATACTGGCCCGTCTATTTCGACACGCTGCGCGAACGTCTGCGTCCGGGCAAATGCGCGACCTTGCAGATCATCACGGTGCAGGATCACCGCTTTGAACTGTATCGCAACGGTGTGGATTTCATCCAGAAATACATCTTTCCGGGCGGCATGCTGCCGTCGCCTGCCGTGCTCAGACGCGAGGTCGAACGTGCGGGTCTGACCTTCTCGCGCTCGATCGAATTCGGCGAAAGCTACAGCCAGACCCTGCGCCGCTGGTATGACACGTTCAACGAGAAATGGGAGCAGGTCGCCGATCTGGGCTTTGATGACAGGTTCCGCCGGATGTGGAATTATTACCTGACCTCTTGCGCCGCGACCTTCCATAGCGGAAATTGCGACGTGACACAGATCACAGTGACAAGGCCTGCATAGATGTTCACAGCCCCCCGATTGGTCGCCGCCCTTCTGTTGGCCATCGTGGGGTTTGCCGCCTCGGAACTGATCAAGCCTCTGATGCCGGAGGGCACGCAGTTCGGCTGGTTTTCGTTCATCAATGCCGGTCTGGGTGCGATGGTGGGCTGGATCGTGATCGGCACACGCATCGGGCGCGGGATGTCGGCGGCGATCAGCAATGGCCTGACAGGCGCGGCCGCGCTGATCTTCTGGGGTCTGTTCTCGCAGGCTGGTTACGAGATGTTGCGCCTGTCGTTGCGGCGACGCTATGACGGCCCGGTCGAAGCCTTGGGCGACCTGTTCCGAATAGCCACCGAATACGCGATGACGATCGCGACCGCGCCGGTTCTTGGCACCTTGTTCGTGGGCGGTGTCATCGCAGCCATGCTGGCGGAAATTGCGTCCGGGCATTGGCGCTGAACGCAATGGAACCCCTTTTCGTTTATGGCACGTTGCGGCATCTGCCGCTGCTGGAGGAAGTGATCGGGGCCACCTTGCCTGCGGCGCAGCGCCAAGAGGCCATGATCCATGGATATCAGGCCCGCTGGGCCGAGGGGCAGGCCTTTCCATTGCTGGTGAGAGAAGCCGGCGCAACAGCCGCGGGTCTTCTGCTGACCGGTCTGGATGCCATGGATATGGCACGTCTGAATTTCTATGAAGGGGGCTTTGGCTATCATCTGGCCCCGGTTGAGGTCGAGACGGGACATGGCACCATCGCGGCGCAGGTCTGGTTTCCCGACGCGGATCTGTGGCACCCCGGCGCGGTGTTTGACCTTGCGGACTGGCAGGCGAAATGGGGTGAGATCAATGTCGCGGCGGCCGCCGAGATGATGACATTCTTCGGCCAGCGCAGCCCCGAGGAGATTGCGCGGATCTATCCGATGATCCATGCGCGCGCCGCCTCGCGCATGGCGGCGATGCGGGCCGGGGTGTCACGTGATCCGGCCCTGCCCGGAAGCGGGTTCAGCCGCGCGGATGTGACCGAGCAGGCTGTGGCGCGGCCCTATGTGGATTTCTTCGCGGTCGAGGAGCATCACCTGCGCTTTCGCCGCTTTGACGGCTTGCAAAGTCCTGTGGTGAAGCGGGCGGTATTCGTCGCCTCGGATGCGGCCATCCTGCTGCCCTATGATGCAGCCCGCGACCGGGTGCTGGTGATCGAACAGTTCCGCGCCGGGCCCTGGGCGCGCGGGGATCATGCGCCCTGGCCGCTGGAACCCGTTGCAGGTCGTGTCGATCCGGGCGAGACACCCGAAGAGGCCGCGCATCGCGAGGCCGTCGAAGAGGCGGGGCTGGTGCTGCATCGGCTGGAGCGGGTGAGCGGCAACTATCCCTCGCCCGGCTCTACATCCGAGTATTTTCACATCTTCGTGGGACTGTGCGATCTGCCGGATCGCATCGAGGGCACGGGCGGTGTGGCATCCGAGGATGAGGACATCCGCAGCCATGTCCTGCCCTGGGCGCAGTTTCAGGACTTGCTGGACCGTGATGTGCTGACAGTGGGGCCGCTGATCCTTGCGGGACACTGGCTGGCGCGGCACCGGGAACGGCTGCGCGGCGCGGCGCGCTTCCCCTGAAAAACCGCGAGGCGCGCCGTGCTGCGGCCCCGTGCCTGCGCGCCGCACCTTGAGTTCCGGGCTCTGGATGCCTACTAGATGTCAGGAACGGGCAGTGGCCCCAACGATCTGACGATCTGACGAGCGGGAGACAGGCGATGCGGATAGCACATGATCTGGCCGAGGCAGTGGGACATACGCCCCTGATCCGGCTGAAGGCCGCGAGTGAAGCGACGGGATGCGAGATTCTGGGCAAGGCCGAGTTCATGAATCCCGGCCAATCGGTCAAGGACCGGGCCGCGCTGTTCATCATCCGTGACGCCGTGGCGCGCGGCTTGCTCAAGCCCGGCGGCACGATTGTCGAGGGCACGGCGGGCAATACGGGCATCGGTCTGGCGCTGGTGGGCGCCTCGATGGGGTTCAAGACCGTCATCGTGATCCCCGAGACGCAGAGTCAGGAAAAGAAGGACATGATCCGTCTGGCGGGCGCGCAACTGGTCGAAGTGCCGGCGGCCCCCTACAGGAACCCCAACAACTATGTGCGCTATTCCGGCCGACTGGCCGAGGCTTTGGCCAAAACCGATCCGAACGGGGTGATCTGGGCCAACCAGTTCGACAATACCGCCAACCGGCAGGCCCATATCGAAACCACCGGGCCGGAGATCTGGGAACAGACCGGCGGCAAGGTGGACGGGTTCATCTGCGCGGTGGGGTCGGGCGGCACGCTGGCCGGGGTGGGCATGGCCTTGCAGCCCAAGGGCGTCAAGATCGGACTGGCGGATCCCGACGGGGCCGCGCTCCATTCCTATTACACCACAGGCGAGCTGAAATCCTCGGGCGACTCGATCACCGAAGGGATCGGGCAGGGGCGGATCACCGCCAATCTGGAAGGGTTCACCCCCGATTTCAGCTATAACATCCCGGATGCCGAAGCCTTGCCCATCGTCTTTGACCTGCTGGCGCATGAAGGGCTGTGCATGGGCGGCTCGACCGGCGTGAACATTGCCGGGGCCATCCGCATGGCGCGCGAGATGGGGCCGGGACACAGGATCGTGACGATCCTGTGCGACTATGGCACGCGCTATCAGTCCAAGATCTTCAACCCTGAATTCCTGCGTGAAAAGCGCCTGCCTGTTCCCGGCTGGCTGACGGAGGCCGGACGCGCGGTGCCGTCCGTATTCGACGAGGCATGATCGCGAGGGCGGTGACAGGCGCGGGGATTGCCGTGCTGCGGCGCGCTCTGGCGGTTTTGCTTGTGGCGTCTCTGGCCGTGGTGCTGTGGCCTGCGCCGCAAGCCGTGGTCGCGCAGCAATCCGCCCCGTCCGAGACGCAAGAGGCGGCAGGCCCGGATTATGCCGCTTGGCAGATCACGGCCGAACGGGCCGAGGAGTCCATCGAACGGGGCCGCGCCTCGAATGTGGCGCTGGAGGAATTGCGCGCCGAGATCGTCGGCTGGCGGGAATCCCTGCTGGCGGCGCAATCCACCAACAGCTCTCGGATCGCGACGCTGCGCACGCAGATCGAAGCCTTGGGGCCGGTGCCGGAAAGCGGCAATGAATCCGAGGAAATCGCTGCCCGCCGCGCCGAACTGAACGGTCAGCTGGCCCGTTTGCAGGCCCCGGTTCTGGCGGCCGAGGAAGCCTTTACCCGCGCCAATGGGATCATTTCGGAGATCGACAGGATCATTCGGGAGCGGCAGACCGACGCACTTCTGACTCTTGGGCCAAGCCCGTTGAACCCGGTCCTGTGGGGGCGTGGCCTGCGCGAACTGGGTGCCACCGTCACCGAACTGGTCGCCGAAGTGTCCGAGGCATGGGCCAACCCCTCGCAACGGGAGGCGACGACGAAGGATCTGCCGGTCATCCTGCTGCTGACCGCTGTCGGTCTTGTGCTGATCATGCGCGGGCGACGCTGGGCCACGCGGCTTGGCGTGCGGCTTTATGATCGCTGGAACAGTGGCAAGGATGTCTGGGGCTTTCTGGTCTCGTTGACGCAGGTGGCGTTGCCTCTGGTCGGTCTGTTCGTTCTGACCGAGGCGCTTTTCGCGACCGGTCTGATCGGGTTGAAAGGGTCGGAGATCGTCAGTGCCCTGCCGATCTGGGGGGCCACGCTGCTGGGCGCGCGCTGGCTGGCGGGGCGGTTGTTCCCGGCGCGCATGTCCGCCCCGCCCTTGGCGGTGCAGCCCGAACGCCGGGGCGAGGCGCGCTCCTATACCACGCTGCTGGCCGTGCTGATGGTGTTGCAGGGCGTGATCGGCCTGCTGAGCGAGGTTGGCGATTTCAGCGACGAGACCGTTGTCGTGCTGAGCTTCCCCATCATCGTGATGACCGCGCTGGTCCTGTTCCGTCTGGGCCAGTTCCTGACCGGTCAGATGACCACCCATGCGGAAGAGGGCGGCGATGTCGGCTATCGCAACCGCGTGGTGCGGGTGCTGTCGCGTGGGGCGATGCTGGTCTCGGTCGTGGCACCTGTTGCGGCGGCCATCGGGTTCACGGCGGCAGCCAATGCGCTGATCTATCCTTTCGTGCTGATGCTTGCCCTGCTGAGCGCGGTATTGCTGCTGCAAAAGCTGGTCAGCGACATCTATGCGCTGGTGACCCATTCGCCCGACGGGCAGGCCGATGCGCTGATCCCGGTCCTGATCGGTTTTCTGCTGACCCTGGCCGCGCTGCCCTTCCTTGCGCTGATCTGGGGCGCGCGTGTGGCGGATCTGACCGAGATCTGGGCGCGCTTCCGCGAGGGGTTCTCGCTGGGCGGCACGCGAATTTCGCCGACGGATTTTCTGGCCTTCGTCCTGATCTTCACCTTCGGCTATGCGCTGACGCGACTTGTGCAGGGGGCGCTGCGCACCTCGGTTCTGCCCAAGACCAAGATTGATCCGGGCGGACAGAACGCGATCGTCGTGGGGCTGGGTTATGTCGGTATCTTCGTCGCCGCACTGGTCGCGATCACGAGCGCCGGGATCGACCTGTCCTCCATCGCCATCGTGGCGGGTGCCTTGTCAGTCGGGATCGGCTTTGGCCTTCAGACCATCGTGTCGAACTTCGTCTCGGGGATCATCCTGCTGATCGAACGCCCCATTTCAGAGGGCGACTGGATCGAGGTGGGCGGCCAGCAAGGCTATGTACGGGACATTTCCGTCCGCTCGACCCGGATCGAGACCTTCGACCGCACCGATGTGATCGTGCCCAACGCCGATCTGGTCAGCGGCACAGTGACCAACTTCACCCGTGGCAACACGGTAGGCCGGGTGATCGTGCCGGTGGGCGTCGCCTATGGCAGCGACACGCGCCGTGTCGAAGCCATCCTGCGCGAGATTGCCGAGGCGCATCCTATGGTGCTGGCGCAGCCCGCGCCCGCTGTGCTGTTCCAAGGCTTCGGCGCGGATTCGATGGATTTCGAGATCCGCGCGATTCTGCGCGACGTGAACTGGATGATGGCCGTCAAATCCGAGATGAACCACCAGATCGTCAAACGCTTTGCCGAGGAGGGGATCGAGATTCCCTTCGCACAGCGCGACGTCTGGATCCGCAACCCCGAAGCGCTGCGCGAGGGGGGCGGGGCTGCGAAACCCGAGACGGGTTCGCCATCGCGGCCTGCGGCCGTTGCGCAGACAGAACAGACAATCACGCCACCGTCCGACACGATCCGCGATGTCGAGATGGATGATGCCGGGGATGACCCCGGCGGCGAAGGAGATAGATGACATGACTAACCCCTTGTTCCGCACCGATGCCTATCTCAGACAGGCAGAGGGGCGGGTTGTGGCGCATACGGCCGAGGGCGGTGTGATCCTCGATCAGAGCCTGTTCTACCCGCATGGTGGTGGCCAGCCCGGAGACAGCGGCAGGCTCACATGGCCGGGCGGCAAGCTGCTGCTGTCAGATACCCGTAAGGGAGAGGCGGGGCAGATCGTCCTGATCCCCGATCCGGCCCATGCGGGCGCGCCGCTGCCCAAGATCGGCACGCAGGTCCAGCAGCTTCTGGATTGGGACCGTCGCCACCGGCATATGCGCGTGCATACTGCCCTGCATCTGTTGTCGGTGATCATCCCGCTGCCCGTCACCGGCGGTTCCATCAGTGCCGAGAAGGGACGTCTGGACTTCGACATGCCCGAAGCCCCGGACGATCGCGACGATCTTGAGGCGGAACTGAACGAATTGATCGCCCGCGACCTGGCGGTGACCGAGGACTGGATCACGGATGCGGAGCTTGAGGCCAATCCCGGTCTTGTGAAAACGATGTCGGTGATGCCGCCCATGGGTTCGGGCCGCATCCGTCTGGTGCGGATCGGGCAGGGTGCGGATCAGGTCGATCTGCAACCTTGCGGCGGCACCCATGTCGCGCACACCGGCGAGATCGGCCCTGTCAGCCTTGGCAAATTCGAGAAGAAAGGCCGTCAGAACCGCCGCATCACGCTGTTGCTGCAGGACTGACCGCGCGCCCCGCCGATCAGGGCGCTTGCAGCGCCACGTTCACTTGCCCGCCGTGCTGGATTTGCGTGACAGTCCTGTGGGCAGGCGGGGCAGGTCCTGTTCGGTATCCGGCAGCCCCTCGCGGGAGAGCAGCACCGCCAGCCCGCGCAATTCGGGGATATGGCTGCAGATGATCATCAGCGCCACCATGATCGGGACGGACAGGAACATGCCCGGGATGCCCCAGACAGCCGCCCAGAAGGCAAGGTTGATGATGATTCCGAAAGACGACAGCCGCAGCGCATGGCCCATCAGCATCGGGTCGATGACATTGCCGTTGAGAAACTGGATGGCCGTGACGATCAGGAAGATCGCAAGCGTCAGGGACGGGTCCTCAAGCTGCACGAAGGCAATCAATGCCACCACGATGGTCGCCACGATCGAGCCGATATTGGGAATGTAGTTCAGCACGAAGGTCAGGATGCCCATCGCGACGGCCAGATCCAGAGAAAACAACTTGCACACGCCAAAGACCATCAGCCCGGTCACGATGCTGACGGCTGTCTTGACCAGCAGGTAATAGTTCACGCGGTGGATGATCGATCCGATGATCCGGCTGACATGTTTCGCCTGCGCCTCGTCGCGGAAGAAATTCGTCAGCTTGGTGTCGAACCAGATCCGCTCGGCGAACAGAAAGCCCACGAACAGGATCACCAGCACGGTGGCTTGCAGCAGATTGCCCGCCTGTGCCGCCATCTGGCGCAGATAGCCCGAGATTTCGGCAGTGCGCACCGTATTGAGGATCGAGGCTTCGATATCCTCGCCCAGCCACGCAAACAGCGCCGCAATCGCGAAGGGGGCGCGCTCGGTATAGGCCAGTGCGGTGGACAGCACCGTGTTGATCTGACTGAGGATGATCGAGGTCAGCGTCAGCAGCGCCGCCGAGATCAGCAGCAGCGCCGCGATACTTGCCAGCCAGTTCGGAATCCGGAAAGGCCCGATCTGCAATCGCGCGATGACGTTGATCGCATCCGAGGTCAGGCTGAACAGCACGATGGCCGTCGCCAGCGACACCAACAGGAATTGCGCCTGCACCAGCAGGAACAGCACCACGGCGAAGGCGATGATGATCAAGGCCGTGGTCTGGATGCGCGAATACTGGCTTGCCTCGATCCGCGGACCGGGATTTGCCTCGGTCCGCGTGGCGGACAGGGCAGGTTCCTGCGACGTGGAGGGCGGTGGTGAGCTGTTCATATGTGGCGATGGCCTTGTTGCATGTGAAATGGTGTCCTCAACGGCAAGGACACACGCTTTAGACGGTCTTTCCCCCAACTATGTGGCATCCCCGTTCAAGGTTCAACGTCCGCGCGACGCTTGCGCCACCTGACAAAGCCCTGAATGCCGAAAACTGTCGCACAGAGGGCTATTCCGGGTCTTGCAATCCGCCGCGAGGTGAGGATAGAAGGCCAGCTAACGGAGAGGTGGCCGAGTGGTCGAAGGCGCACGCCTGGAAAGTGTGTAGGCGGGAGACCGTCTCCAGGGTTCGAATCCCTGTCTCTCCGCCATGATCCCGAAAGACCCCGATCCTGATATCTGCCCGGAAGGTGAAGGCGGGTTTCGCCTCAGCCTCGACTCCGGGCATGGATGCGGCTAGGTCTGTGCCCTGCGATTGGCAGGATGGGATGCGTTCGGGTGCTGGGTCATCATTTCCATGAATACAGACACATGACGGTCACTGTTGACGCATTGGTCCGGGACGCGGCCTTGCCTGTGACCTGCGGGGCCGGATCATGACCCCGGCGGCACGTCTGGCCGCAGCGGCCGAGATTCTGGACCAGATCCTGATCGGTGAACCCGCCGAGAAGGCCCTGACCGGCTGGGGGCGGCGCAGCCGCTTTGCCGGGTCGGGCGACCGTGCGGCCATCCGGGACCTGGTGTTCGATGCCCTGCGCTGCAAGCGGTCCTTCGCGGCGCGCGGGGGCGCGATGTCGGGACGTGCTCTGATGCTGGGTCTGTTGCGCGCCGAAGGACGCGATCCCGCAACGCTGATGACAGGCGAGGGGCATGCCCTCGCCCCCCTGACGCCCGAAGAGGTGAAGGCTGGGACCACGCCCGCGCCGGGGGCGGAAGCCTGCGATATCCCCGACTGGCTCTGGCCCGCGTTCACGCAAAGCCTTGGCCCAAGGGCCGAAGCGGTTGCGGCTGTCATGCAGGCGCGCGGTCCAGTGATGCTAAGGGTGAACCTGCGCAAAGGCACGCGAGAGTCTGTCCGCGCTGCTCTGGCGGCGGAGAGGATCGTGGCCGTCCCCGATGAGATCGCCTCGACCGCGCTGCGTGTTCTGGACGGTGCGCGACAGGTGGCCCGATCCCAGGCCTATCTTGGCGGGCTGATCGAGCTTCAGGATGGATCCAGCCAGGCGATCATGGATGAGCTTCGCCTTCCAGATCACGGAAAGGTATTGGATTTTTGCGCAGGCGGCGGCGGGAAGGCGCTGGCGATGGCGGACCGCAGCACGGCTGAACTGCAGGCACATGACGCGCAACCTTCCCGGATGAAGGACCTTCCGGCGCGGGCCGCGCGGGCGGGTGTGCAGATTGGCTTGACCGAAACCGCGGCCTTGGCACATGAGGCGCCTTTCGCGCTGGTGCTCTGTGATGCGCCCTGCAGCGGGGCGGGGGCATGGCGGCGGTCGCCCGAGGGAAAATGGGCGCTGACCGCCGACCGATTGACGGAATTGACCGCCATCCAGGAGTCGATCCTGTCCCAGGCGGCCCCGCTTGTGGCGGCGGACGGGGTGCTGGCCTATGCCACCTGTTCCGTGCTGACCGTGGAAAACGAGGCGCGCGTCGAGGCGTTTTTAGCCGCAAATCCCGAATGGCTCTTGGTTGCCAGCAGACGCTGGGACCCGGGCCCTTCGGGTGACGGATTCTTTCTGGCGCAGTTTCAACGGCGTTGATCCTCGATAGCTGCCGAAAATTAAAGACCGCTTAACGGTTTCCGAGTCACTCTTGGCCATCGCGAATCGCAAGAGCGGGTCTTGGTGTGGTGTTTTCAGTGCTGTCGCGCAGGTCTGTGGCGCGGGTTTCGGACAGGATCGCCGGTCATCGACCGGCGCTGGCCGCCGTGACCGGTCTCGCCGTTGTTTTGGCGCTTGCCGTGACCGATGCGCGCTTGTCCCTGATGCTGATGGCGGCGGCCTCGGTTTTGGGCTCGACCGTGCTTCTGGGATGGTGCGCCGGTCTTCTGGCAAGGTGGCAGGCGGTGCGCCGCATGTCGGCCATCCGCGACCTTGTCGGGCATGACCAGTTGCCATCCATTGTCACTGACCCCGCAGGCGAAGTGATGTTCCGCAACGATGCGGCGCTCCACCGTTTCGGACAGGCGGATCCGCCGACGCTGGCGGCCCTGCTCAAGGGGACGCTTGCCGCCCCGACACCTATCTTTTTCAGATTGCAGAACAAGGCACACGCCCTCGGCGCGGCGCGCGAGGATGTGGTGACGCGCAGCGGTCATCTGCGGCTATCGGCGCACAGGTTGGCATCGGGCGGTTTTCTCTGGCGGATCGAGGATCTTCCTGATCCCCCTGCCGAAATCCGGGCGCCCCGCCGCGGCGCTGGTCTGGATATCGCGATGCTGACGGTTGGTCGTGGCGGCACGATCCTGTCAATGAACGAAGCCGCCCGCCGCCTCATCGGGGAACGCCCGAAATCTCTGGACCGGCTCTGCGCGGATCTGCCGCTGCGACCGGGGCAGATCCATCAGATCAGCACGGCGCGCGGGTCTTTGCCCTGCCTTGCGATCGAATCCGAGCCGCTTGCGGGGCGCAAGGATATCTACCTCTTCCCGATGCCCGCGGGGACAGCGGCTGACAGCGGCGTGACCGATCTCAACGAAAGCTGGCGCTTCTTTGAATCCTTGCCGGTGCCGCTTCTCAAACTGGATCCGTCCGGCGCGGTCCTGATGTCCAACCGTCCGGCGCGGGATCTTCTGCGGTTTGGCCATGGCGCGCAGACCCGGCTGTCCGACATGATGGAAGGGTTGGGGCGCGCCATCAGCGACTGGTTGGCCGAAGCCTCGGCGGGAAGGGTCGGGGCGTATTCCGAATTCCTGCGCCTGACCCGATCCGACAGCGAGGTCTTCGTTCAGGTCACGCTCAACAAGGTGCATGACCGTGGCGAACCCGCCCTGATCGCCGTTCTGAGCGATGCGACAGAGCTCAAGACGCTGGAGGCACAGTTCGTCCAGAGCCAGAAGATGCAGGCCATCGGGGAACTGGCCGGCGGGGTCGCCCATGATTTCAACAATCTTCTGACCGCGATTTCAGGGCATTGCGACCTTTTGCTGCTGCGACATGATCAGGGCGATCCCGACTATGCAGATCTTGTGCAGATCCACCAGAACGCCAATCGCGCGGCCGCGCTGGTGGGTCAGCTTCTTGCCTTTTCGCGCAAACAGACTCTCCGCCCGGAAGTGCTGGATCTGCGCGACACATTGTCTGACCTTACGCATCTGCTGAACCGTCTGGTCGGCGAAAAGATCACGCTCACATTGACCCATGAACCCGTCCAGCAAGCGATCCGCGCCGACAAGCGGCAGTTGGAACAGGTGCTCATGAATCTGGTCGTGAATGCCCGCGACGCGATGCCCCGCGGGGGAGAGATCAGGATCGAGACCGAAGGCGTTCTGTTGCGCGAGGCCACGGAACGGGACCGCGTGACACTGCCGCCCGGATCCTATGTCTCCGTCAGGGTCTCGGATCATGGCCATGGTATCCCGGCGGACAAGTTGCAGAAGGTGTTTGAGCCATTCTACACGACGAAACGCACGGGAGAGGGCACGGGACTCGGCCTCTCTACTGCCTATGGCATCGTGAAGCAAAGCGGCGGGTATATTTTTGTGGATAGCGTTGTCGGGCAGGGGACATGCTTCACCCTGCTGTTCCCCGGCCATGATCTTGTGCCGGTCGTGTCCGAACAACCAGCCGCGCCTGTCAGCCGCAGTACCGGGCCACGTTATGGCGACGGTGTCGTGCTTCTGGTCGAGGACGAGGCGCCGGTGCGCGCCTTCGCCTCGCGCGCGCTGCGCCTGCGCGGCTATACGGTGATCGAGGCGGCTTCGGCCGAACAGGCGCTGAAAACGCTGGAGGATTCCGATCTCAGCGTCGATATCTTCGTCACCGATGTCATCATGCCCGGCATGGATGGACCAAGCTGGGTGCGTGAGGCTTTGAAGACGCGGCCAGATGTGCGGGTCGTTTTCGTTTCAGGCTATGCGCAGGAATCCTTCGGCGACGCGCAGGCCAGCATTCCCAACTCGGTCTTCCTGCCAAAACCCTTCTCGCTCAATGACCTGACCGAGACCGTCAAGCGGCAATTGCACTGATGGCACGCATCATGAAGTCACGCACCGCGGAGCGGGATACTGTCCCACAACGCGAATTCCTCGGCGCATTTGCGGCGCAGACGTCGTTCGACCTCGGCCGACAGCGTCAGATCCATCGCGGGCGAGACATTGCTGCGTGGCAGTTCGATTCGCAGACCAAGCCGGCTTTCCAGAAAAGCCAGCAGCCCGGCCTGATCCTCGTAGCGGAACAAATGGTCAACGGCCGTGCCATTGGGCCGCGGCTCGAGAAAGCGCGCCTGGCTTCCGACATTGGCATAGTCCGGCGGATTGCCCTGCATGTATCCGGTCACGAATTCATCGAAACTGATGTCGAAGGTCGCGTTCTTCTTGCCCTGCATGAAGGGGCGGCGGCGGAACCTGTACCAGCTGCCAAGCCAGCTCACAGGTTCGCGCACAACAGCCAGTGTCTCGACGGGATTGCCCTGACCGACCTTCTCGAACATCGGGCGAAAGAAGCGGTTATACCGGTAAAGTGGCGCATGTTTCAGATCAGGCGGGTCCAGCACAGCGATCGACGCGTGGGGGGCCAGCGCCTCTTCCCAGGCGGTCGTCCCGGTCTTGGGGACCGACAGAAAGACCAGACCTTGCTTCCAGAAAACCAGCATCGCGCACCTTTCCCCGTCAAAGACCAACACTGCCTGCACCCATAAACTACTCCTTAACCTGTTTGGGCAAGAGTGGAACCACAAAGAATCTACTTGATATGTTCTTGTTTTGATCTCATAACGGCACACAAGAACAAGACAGGAACACAGGCAAACGTTGCCGCCCGCGACAGGGTGTGGAATAAGGGGTCAGAACAATGGCAATGGCAGATCTTCTTTCAATGGACAGCAAGAAAAACGCGGACAAGCAGAAGGCGCTCGACAGCGCGCTGGCACAGATCGAGCGGCAGTTCGGCAAGGGCTCCATCATGAAGCTCGGCGGTGAACATGTCATGCGCGACATCGAGGCGACGTCGACCGGCTCTCTCGGTCTGGACATCGCGCTGGGAATCGGTGGCCTGCCCAAGGGCCGCATCATCGAGATCTACGGGCCCGAAAGCTCGGGCAAGACCACGCTGACGCTGCATTGCGTGGCCGAAGAACAGAAGAAAGGCGGCATCTGCGCCTTTGTCGACGCAGAACATGCGCTTGACCCGCAATACGCCAAGAAGCTTGGCGTGAACCTGGAAGAGTTGCTGATCAGCCAGCCCGATACGGGCGAGCAGGCGCTGGAGATCGTCGACACGCTGGTGCGTTCGGGCGCGGTCAGCATGGTTGTCGTCGACAGCGTTGCGGCCCTGACCCCGAAAAGCGAGCTTGAGGGCGACATGGGCGACAGCAATGTCGGCGTGCAGGCCCGCCTGATGAGCCAGGCGATGCGCAAACTGACCGGGTCGATCAGCCGATCCAATTGCATGGTCATCTTCATTAACCAGATCCGCATGAAGATCGGCGTGATGTTCGGCAGCCCGGAAACCACCACGGGCGGCAATGCGTTGAAATTCTACAGCTCCGTCCGTCTGGATATCCGCCGTATCGGTGCGATCAAGGACCGGGAAGAGGTTGTCGGGAACGCGACCCGCGTGAAAGTGGTGAAGAACAAGGTGGCCCCGCCCTTCAAGCAGGTCGAGTTCGACATCATGTATGGCGAAGGGATTTCCAAAACCGGCGAATTGCTGGATCTGGGGGTCAAGGCCGGTGTGGTCGAGAAATCCGGTGCCTGGTTCAGCTATGGCGACGAACGCATGGGGCAGGGACGCGAAAACTCCAAGCAGTATCTCAAGGACAACCCCAAGGTCGCGCTGGAGATCGAGGACAAGATCCGAGCCTCGCACGGGCTTGATTTCAACATGGGGGCCGAAACCTCTGACGAGGCGGATGTGGTGGAGTAACCGCAACTGCCCCGCCGATCCTGTGACAAGGCCCGCCCCTTATGGCGGGCCTTTTGCATTTGAAACCGCCGTAGCGGCAAGCGCCTGTGGACAGCCGCGCCTGTGCCCGTTACATCAGCGCAAACCCCCGTGACTTTTCCGGAAAGCCCGCCAATGCCCACGTTGAACGATATCCGATCGACCTTCCTGACCTATTTCGCCAAACAGGGGCACGAGGTCGTGCCCTCAAGCCCCTTGGTGCCACGCAACGATCCCACGTTGATGTTCGCCAATTCGGGCATGGTGCAGTTCAAGAACCTGTTCACCGGGGTCGAGCATCGCGATTACAAGCGCGCCACGACGGCACAGAAATGCGTGCGCGCGGGTGGCAAGCATAACGATCTGGACAATGTCGGCTATACCGCGCGGCATCATACTTTCTTTGAAATGCTGGGCAATTTCAGCTTTGGCGATTATTTCAAGACCGAGGCGATCCCTTTCGCATGGGAGCTTCTGACCAAGGAGTTCGACATCCCGAAGGACCGTCTTCTGGTCACGGTCTACCATACCGATGACGAGGCCGCGAATATATGGAAGAAGGTCGCCGGTCTGTCCGACGATCGGATCATCCGCATCCCGACCAATGACAACTTCTGGATGATGGGGCCGACCGGGCCTTGCGGCCCTTGCACCGAGATCTTCTTTGACCACGGGGATCACATCTGGGGCGGCCCTCCGGGCAGCCCCGAAGAAGATGGCGACCGCTTCGTCGAGATCTGGAACCTTGTCTTCATGCAGTATGAGCAGTTCGAGGATGGCTCCCGTCGCGAGCTGGCAGCGCAATCCATCGACACCGGCATGGGGATCGAGCGGGTGGCCGCGCTGTTGCAGGGCACGAATGACAATTACGCAACGGATCTGATCCGCAGCCTGATCGAGGCCAGCGCCAATGTCACCTCGACCGATCCCGATGGGCCGGGCAAGACCCACCACCGTGTGATCGCGGATCACCTGCGCTCGACCTCGTTCCTGATTGCGGATGGGGTGATGCCGTCGAATGACGGGCGCGGGTATGTGCTGCGCCGGATCATGCGCCGGGCGATGCGCCACGCGCATCTTCTGGGGGCGAAGGACCCGGTGATGCATCAACTGGTGCCCGCGCTGGTGCGCCAGATGGGCGCGGCCTATCCCGAATTGTCCCGCGCACAGGCCCTGATCGAGGAGACGTTGCGGCTGGAGGAGACGCGCTTCAAGCAGACGCTGGAACGCGGGTTGCGCCTTCTGGATGATGAACTGGCCGGTCTGCCCGAGGATGCGGCGCTGCCGGGCGCGGCGGCGTTCAAGCTTTATGACACATTCGGTTTCCCGCTGGACCTGACGCAAGATGCGCTGCGTGAAAAGGGGCGCAGCGTCGATACGGCAGGGTTCGACGCCGCCATGGCCGAGCAGAAGGCCAAGGCCCGCGCGGCCTGGTCGGGCAGCGGCGAGGCTGCGGATGCGACGATCTGGTTCGATGTCGCCGAGGCGCATGGGGCCACGGATTTCCTGGGCTATGACACGGAAATCGCCGAGGGCCAGGTGCTGGCTATGGTCCGCGACGGGGCCGAGGTCAAATCCGCCAAGGCGGGCGAGACAGTCCAGATCGTGATGAACCAGACGCCGTTCTACGCCGAAAGCGGCGGGCAGGTCGGGGATACCGGCTATCTGCGCGGGCCGGACATGCTGGTGCGGATCACGGATACGCGCAAATCCGCAGGCGTGTTCATCCATTTCGGCGAAGTGGTCGAGGGCGAGATCGCCAAGGGCAGCCATGGTGCGCTGGAAGTGGATCACGCGCGGCGCAGCGCCATCCGCGCGCATCATTCGGCCACCCATCTGCTGCATGAGGCGCTGCGCGAGACGCTGGGCGATCACGTGGCACAGCGCGGGTCGCTGAATGCACCGGATCGGTTGCGCTTTGATTTCAGCCATTCCAAGGCCTTGACGGCGGATGAACTGGCCCATGTCAGTGCGCAGGTGAACGCTTTCATCCGGCAGAACAGTCCGGTGGAGACGCGGATCATGACGCCGGACGATGCCCGGGCCATCGGGGCGCAAGCGCTGTTTGGGGAGAAATACGGCGATGAGGTGCGGGTCGTGTCGATGGGGCGCGCCGATACGGGCAAGGGGCATGACGGCAAGGTTTGGTCGATCGAACTGTGCGGTGGCACGCATGTGGCGCGCACGGGCGATATCGGTGCCTGCGTGATCCTGGGCGACAGCGCATCAAGCGCCGGGGTGCGCCGGATCGAGGCTTTGACGGGCGCAGCCGCGATGGAGCATATCCGTCTTGAAGCGCAGCGCCTGGCGCAAGTGAGCGAGGCGCTGAAGGCGCAACCCGCCGATCTGGCGGATCGTCTGCGCGCGTTGCTGGACGAGAGGCGGAACCTCTCGAACGAGGTAGCGCAACTGCGCCGCGAATTGGCGATGGCAGGCGGCGCAGGGCAGGGGCAGGCGGCAGCGGCCAAGGAGATCAACGGCGTCGCCTTCATGGCGCAGGTGATGTCGGGCGTATCGGGCAAGGATCTGCCCTCGCTGATTGACGAGCACAAGCAGCGGCTTGGGTCGGGTGCCGTGTTGCTGATCGCGGATGCGGATGGCAAGGCCGCCGTGGCCGCAGGTGTGACGCCAGATCTGACCGGCCGGATCTCTGCGGTCGAGATGGTGCGCGCAGCGGTGGCGGAACTGGGCGGCAAGGGGGGCGGTGGTCGTCCCGATATGGCGCAGGGCGGCGGCACAGATGCGGCCAAGGCCTCCGACGCCATCGCAGCGGTCGAGAAATTGCTGGGCGCCTGAGGGGGGACGGAGCATGACAGCCTATATCATCGCGCGGATCGAAGTGACCGATCTGGAGGATTACAAGACCTATGCCAGCCAGACCGTCGCTTTGGCCGAGGAGGCGGGCGGCACCTTTCTGGTGAAGGGTGGCCCCATGACCCAGGTCGAAGGCTCTGGCCCGGATCGGCATGTGGTGATCAGCTTTCCGACGCGGGAACAGGCGCTGGCGTGGTATCACTCGCCCGAATATCAGGCGATCTTGCCCATCGCCCTGCGCAGCAGCACACGCGATCTGGTGATCGTGGACGGCATTTGAGAAAGGAAAAGATCCGATGAGCGCTCTGTGGATTGCCCATGTCACCGTGACCGACGCAGAGGCCTATGGCCGTTATGCCGCTTTGGCCGGGCCAGCCATCGCCAAGCACGGTGGCGTCTTCATCGCCCGTGGCGGCCGGTTCGTGCAGCTTGAAGGGAAAGAACGCCCGCGCAATGTGGTGGCGCGCTTCCCGTCGCTGGAGGCAGCCGAGGCTTGCTATCACTCGCCCGAGTATCAGGACGCGCTGGCCCATGCGCGCGGCGCATCCGAACGCGACCTGGTGATCGTTGAGATCACCGAATAACGCGCGACAGACTGGATCGCGCGCCACCATGGCCTAGGTCTCGGCAGGAACCCTAACCGAGAGCTTGGCTGATGTTTTTGCGTCTGTTGGTCTGTCTTGTCTGTCTGCTGCCGGCATCTCTGCTGGCCGATGATTGGGATGCCCTCAAGCAACCGGGGGCCATCGCCCTGATGCGGCATGCGCTGGCACCGGGCGGGGGCGATCCGGAGGGCTTCACGCTTGGCGATTGCGCTACGCAACGCAATCTTGATGCGCGCGGCTGAGATCAGGCCCGCCGCATCGGTGCGGCGCTGCGAGAGCAGGGCATCCGTTTCGATCTTGTCTGGTCGAGTGCATGGTGCCGCGCCGAGGAGACGACCCGTCTGATGGAGCAGGGCCGTCTGGAGATCCGTCCATCGCTCAATTCATTCTTCGCGGGACGTGGCGACCGTTTGACACAGACGGCAGAGACACTGAACGCCTTGTCCGCCTTGCCGGACGATAGCCGCGCGCTTCTGGTGACGCATCAGGTCAACATCACGGCCCTGACGGGAGTCATGCCCCAATCCGGAGAGATCATCGTGGCGCGGATGCTGAATGACGGAACGCTGGAGGTGACAGGGCGCGTGAATATCGCGCCCTGACCATTTGATATCAGGCGGTTTTCGCGTGACGCTTGCGCTCGTGCGGGTCCAGATAGCGCTTGCGCAGGCGGATCGCGTTCGGCGTCACTTCGACCAGTTCGTCGTCGTCGATATAGGCGATGGCCTGCTCCAACGTCATGGTGATCGGGGTGGTCAGGCGCACAGCCTCGTCCGTGCCCGATGCCCGCACGTTGGTCAGCTTCTTGCCCTTGAGCGGGTTCACATCCAGATCGTTGTCGCGGCTGTGTTCGCCGATGATCATGCCCTGATAGACATCAGCCTGCGCACCGATGAACATGCGGCCCCGCTCTTCGAGGTTCCACAGCGCATAGGCGACCGAGGTGCCGTTTTCCATCGAGATCAGAACGCCTGCACGACGGCCCGGAATCGGGCCCTTGTGCGGGGCCCAGGTGTGGAACACGCGGTTCAGAACGCCGGTGCCGCGCGTGTCGGTCAGGAACTCGCCGTGATAGCCGATCAGACCACGCGAGGGGACATGGGCGATGATGCGGGTCTTGCCGACGCCTGCGGGCTTCATCTCGACCAGTTCGCCGCGACGGGGACCGGTGACCTTTTCGATCACGGCACCCGAATATTCGTCATCCACGTCGATGGTGACTTCCTCGATCGGTTCCAGCCGCTCGCCATCGGGGCCTTCACGGAACAGAACCTGCGGGCGCGAGATGCTCAGCTCGAATCCCTCGCGGCGCATGTTTTCGATCAGCACGCCCATCTGGAGTTCGCCGCGACCGGCCACTTCAAAAGCTTCGCCGCCCGGTGTGTCGGTGACCTTGATGGCGACGTTGGATTCGGCTTCCTTCATCAGTCGCTCGCGGATGACGCGGGACTGCACTTTCTTGCCGTCGCGGCCCGCCAAGGGGCTGTCGTTGATGCCGAAGGTCACGGTGATCGTGGGCGGGTCGATCGGCTGGGCGGGCAGGGGCACATCCACCGCCAGCGCGCAGATCGTGTCCGCCACGGTCGCCTTGGTCATGCCTGCAAGGCTGACGATGTCACCGGCCACGGCCTCGTCAATGTCCTGCTGGCTGAGGCCGCGGAAGGCCTGCACGCGGGTCACGCGGAATTGTTCGATCTTCTGGCCGATGCGCGAGAGCGCCTGTACGGTGGCACCGACCTTGAGGCGGCCCGATTCGACGCGGCCCGTCAGAAGGCGGCCCACGAAAGGGTCAGAGCCCAGCGTGGTGGCCAGCATGCGGAAGGGTTCGTCCGCATGCTTTTGCTGCTTGGGCGCAGGCACATGGCGCACGATCAGGTTGAACAGTGCGGACAGGTCCTTGCGCGGCCCGTTCAGATCGGCATCGGCCCAGCCGGAACGGCCCGAGGCGTAGAGATGGGGGAAATCCAGCTGGTCGTCATTGGCGCCAAGGTTGGCGAAAAGGTCGAAACATTCGTCCAGCGCGCGGTCAGGTTCGGCGTCCGGCTTGTCCACCTTGTTCAGCACCACAATGGGGCGCAGGCCCAGCGCAAGTGCCTTGGCCGTCACGAATTTCGTCTGAGGCATCGGGCCTTCGGCCGCATCGACCAGAAGGCAGACACCATCGACCATCGACAGGATCCGCTCCACCTCGCCGCCGAAATCGGCGTGGCCGGGGGTGTCCACGATATTGATGCGCGTGCCTTTCCATTCGACCGAAGTGTTCTTGGCCAGAATGGTGATGCCACGCTCGCGTTCCAGATCGTTGCTGTCCATGGCGCGTTCGGTTGTCGCCTGGTTCTCACGGTAGGTGCCGGATTGCTTGAGCAGCTCATCCACCAGCGTCGTCTTGCCGTGGTCCACATGCGCGATGATGGCGATATTTCGCAGGTCCATTGTCTGTCCTTAAGGGGATGTTTGGCCGGGGCCTACATCGCATTTGCCAAAAAGGCCAGATGGAAAGGGTAACAGCGTCCCGACCTGTGGCATTTTTCTGCACTGCGGCGCGACGCAACAGCCCTTAGCGCATGTCCCGGCTGTGCAGGATCATGAACTCGCCCAGGTTCTCGCGACTGACATAGCCCAGCGCCCGCCCATCTGCGGTGCAGACAGCAACCGCGGCTGCATTGTGCTGATGCATGAGATCAAGCAGTTCCGTCAACGGCGCCGTTATCGCGATGCAGGGCAGCGGGTCCAGCGTGACGGCGCTCAGACTGGTCATCTGCCCCGCCGGATCGTTCAGCGCGGCGAAGATGTGGTTGCGCGTCAGAAGGCCGGTGGGCCGCCCGGCCGCGTCCAGCACGGGAAACTCGGCCTGCGTGGTGCGGATCAACGCCTGTCCGGCGGCATGCAGCGTATCTTCGGGGTGCAGGGCCTCATAGGTGGTGATCATCGCGTCGCGGGCGGCAAAGCGTTTGGACAGGCTGCGCATGGAGACGTCCTGCGCCTCGGCCCCGGCGGCGATGAAGATGAACACACCGATCAGGATCAGCACGGGATTGCCCGACATCAGGCCCAGAAAGCCCATGCCGAAGGCCAGAACCCGCCCGGCGCCTGCGGCGATTTCGGTGGCCCGGACGCGACCCATCCGGGTTGCCAGCGCCGCACGCAGCACCCGGCCACCATCCATGGGAAAGGCGGGCAGCAGGTTGAACACCGCCAGAAACAGGTTCACCCCGGCCAGCCGCGCCAAAAAGCCCTCGAACGTGCCACCTGAGGACACCATATCGTCAAGCGGCAGGCTGCGCCCGCCCAAGGCCAGCATCAGAACGGCCCAGATCACGACATTGACCGCCGGACCGGCCAGCGCAACCGCGATTTCCTGAGACGGCTTTTCCGGCATGCGTTCCAGACGGGCCAATCCGCCGATCGGCAGCAGCGTGATATCCGGCGTGCGGATCCCGTAGCGTCGGGCCGTCAGGGCGTGCCCATATTCATGGGCCACGACACAGGCAAAGAGAGCGAGGATGAAGAGGACATTCTCGACGGCGGCTGCGGGGCCGCCTTGGGCGTAGCCGGCCCAGCCGATCCAGATCAGGATCAGGAAAAACGTGGCGTGAACCCGCAACTCGGAACCGAACAGACGCGCGATGGGGAAAGACCAGGCCAAGCGTCGCACCTCTCGTCAGACAGTGAAAGGGCCCGTTGTTGCGGGCCCTGCGTCCCGATCAGAACGGGATTTCGTCGTCGATATCACGCGAGGGGGCACGACCGCCGCCACCGCCGCCGCCGCCGCCCTGCGATGGGCCGCTGTCATAGCCGCCGCCGTAATCGCCGCCGTAATCGCCACCCGAGGGACCACCATAGGACCCGCCGCCACCAGCGCCGCCGCCGCCGCCGCTACCCGATGGGCTGTCCAGCATCGTCAGGTTGCCATCAAAGCCCTGCAACACGACTTCGGTCGTGTAGCGATCAGCGCCGCTCTGGTCCTGCCATTTGCGGGTTTGCAGCTTGCCCTCGATATAGACTTTTGAGCCTTTTTTCAGATAGCGCTCGGCCACGCCGGCCAATGCCTCGTTGAAAATGGCGACGCTGTGCCATTCGGTGCGCTCCTTGCGTTCACCGGATTGCTTGTCTTTCCACGTCTCGGACGTGGCAATCCGCAGATTGCAGACCTTGCCGCCGTTCTGGAAGGTGCGCACCTCGGGGTCGCGCCCCAGATTGCCGACCAGAATTACCTTGTTCACCGATCCGGCCATGCCAATCTCCCGTCGAATCTCTGTTGTGCCAGTGTTCTTGTGGAACACGTCCCCTCTTGTGATGCAACTTGGTTAACACGGACCTAAGGCCCGACAGAAACGAAAAACCGCCCAGCAGGCCACAGCGCGGCAGCGGTGGCGGCGACAAAGACTGGAATATCCGGCCCAAGCGGATATAGTCGCAGTCTGAAACCTTCGGGACGGTGACGACATGATCAGGATTTTGACGGGCGTGGTCGTGCTGGCCATTGCAACGGCAGGTAGCGCGCAGGCGGAGATTCTGTCCAGTCAGTCACGGGTCAAGCTGTTCTCGTCCCAGACGCGGGTTCTGGATACACGTGCCAGCCAGCAATACAACGCCTCGGTCCGTCTGCAGCCCCCTTCGGTCAACACCCCGACGAAATGGGGCTCGGGTGAGGGTGCCACCTTCACCGGACGCTATAATGGTCCCTATCTGGCGATGGCGCGGGACGCGGCGCGGCGGCATGGTGTGCCGGAAGACCTGTTTCTGAAGCTCGTGCAGCAGGAGTCTGGCTTCAACCCCAAGGCCGTGTCCAGCAAGGGGGCACTGGGTCTGGCGCAGCTGATGCCCGACACCGCGCGGATCCTGCGGGTCGATCCGCTGGACCCCTATCAGAATCTGGACGGGGGCGCGCGCTACCTCATGCAGCAGTATCGCGCGTTCGGGAACTGGCGGTTGGCCCTCGCCGCCTATAACGCAGGACCCGGTGCCGTGCAGAAACATGGGGGCGTGCCGCCGTTCCGCGAGACGCAGAACTACGTCAAGGTCATCTTCGGCGGCTAACTGCGCACCGATGCCCGCCCGTCCGGGCCGCTGTAGTGGCGTTCGACCTTGGCCACGCGCAGCCTGTAATGCGTATACCAGCGATCCTGACCCAGTTGCTGCGCGACCAGATGCTGCGCATCGGCCTTCCACGCAAGGATCGACGCCTCATCCTGCCAATAGCTGACGGTGATGCCGAAGCCGTCTTCGTTGCGGGTGCTCTCCATGCCCAGACAGCCCGGACTGGCCAAGGCCATCTCGCTCATCCGCGCGGCCATGGCCGCGTATCCGTGATCCCCATCCGCGCGCTGTGCCGTGAAGATCACCGCATAATAGGGCGGTTGGGGCAGGGGGGCAAAATCCGGGGTCATGTCATTCTGCGGCAATCTGGATCACCGGTTCCATCGTGGCAAGTTCCGCATCCGACAGATGGCATTTGATCTGATGCCCCTCGGCCAGATGGCGCACGGGCGGCACTTCACGCTCGCACAGCCCGCCCGGCACCTTGGACTTCCACCCGCAGCGGGTCTGGAACGGGCAGCCGGGCGGCGGGTTCATGGCCGAGGGAATATCCCCCTCCAGCACGATATGTTTCTTCTGCACGCGCGTATCGGCGATGGGCACGGCGGACAAGAGCGCCTCGGTATAGGGGTGATAGGGCGGGCTGAAGACCTGATCGGTGCTGCCCAGTTCCACCACATGGCCCAGATACATCACCATCACGCGGTCGCTGAGGTAGCGCACGATGGACAGGTCATGGCTGATGAAGAGAAGCGTCGTCTTGTGCTGGCGCTGGATCTCCATCAAGAGGTCGGTCACGGCGGCCTGCACCGACACGTCCAGCGCCGAGACCGGCTCATCCGCCACCACGATCCGCGCGTCCCCGGCAAAGGCGCGGGCGATCCCGACGCGCTGTTTCTGCCCGCCCGACAACTGGCGCGGCATCCGGTCGGCAAAGGCACGGGGCAGCTTCACCAGATCCAGCAGTTCCAGCATGCGGTCCCGCCGTTCCGCCTCGGAGGATCCCACGCCGAAGATCTCCAGCGCGCGGATGATCTGCCGCCCCACGGTCATCGAGGGGTTGAGCGTGTCGAACGGGTTCTGGAAGACCATCTGCACATCCGCCACTGTCTTGGTGTCGCGGTTCTGGATCGGCACATCGCCGATACTGCGATTGTCCAGAAGGATCTGCCCATCCGTCGCAGTCTCAAGCCCCATCAGCACCTTGGCGAAGGTGGACTTGCCACAGCCGGATTCGCCCACGATGGCCAATGTCTCGCTTTCGCGGGCCTCGAATGACAGGGTCTCGTTGGCCTTGACCACTTTCATCTCGCCACCGCCGAACAGTTTGCTGGCGGACACCTGATAGTATTTCTTCAGGTTCTCCATCTTGAGAACGACCTTGCCGATCTCGCCCTTCTGCTTGACCTCGGCTTTCGCGGGCGGGGCCGCCCAGTCGATCTCGTCGAACCGCAGGCAGCGCGTCTCATGCGTGGCTGCCGCATCGACGGGGGCCATCGAGATATAGCCCTGATCGCAGCGCCCGGCCTCGAAGTAATTGCAGCGCGGCCCGAAATTGCAGCCCTCGGGGCGTTCATGCGGCAGGGGGAAGTTGCCCGGAATGGCGATCAGGGGGCTTGCGTTCTTGTCCGCGCCCGGCAGCGGGATCGACCGGAACAGCGCCTGCGTATAGGGGTGGCGCATCTTGTCGAAAACGTCGGTGATGCTGCCGCGTTCCACCGCCTCGCCGGAATACATCACACAGATCCGGTCACAGGTTTCCAGCACCAGCCCAAGGTTATGGCTGATGAACAGCATCGAGGTGCCGTATTTCTTGCCCAGATCCTTGACCAGTTCGACAATCGCCGCCTCGACCGTCACATCCAGCGCGGTGGTCGGCTCGTCGAGGATCAGAAGCGCGGGCTTGGACATCAGCGCCATGGCGATGACGATCCGCTGCTGCTGCCCGCCCGACAACTGATGTGGATAGGCGCGCATGATCCGCGCGGGGTCGGGCAGTTTCACATCGCGGATCACCTGCAGGGCACGCGCCTCGGCCTCGGATTCCGAGATCTTCTCGTGGATCATCGGCACTTCCATCAACTGCTTGCCGATGCGCATGGCGGGATTCAGGCTGGCCATCGGCTCCTGATAGATCATCGCGATCTCATTGCCGCGGATGTCGCGCAGCTCTTCCGCCGACATCTTCCCCAGATCGCGGCCCTTGAACTTGATCGACCCGCCGACGATGCGCCCGTTGACACCCAGATCCTGCATCACGCCCAGCGCCACGGTGGATTTGCCGCAGCCGCTTTCACCCACCAGCCCCACGGCCTCGCCCGGTTGCACCGTGACGGAGAAATCCATCACCGCCGGGATTTCGCGCAGCCGTGTGAAAAAGGAAATCGACAGCTTGTCGATCTCGAGGATCGGCCCGTCATGATCCCATTTCGCCATCGCTCAACTCCCGTTGCGTCGTTTCATCTTGCCGTAAATACTCCGGGGTGCGGGGCAGCGCCCCGCTCCACCTGTTCTCAATCGCGCAGGCTTTCCTCGCGCAGGCCGTCCGCCAGCAGGTTCAGCCCCAGCACAAGGCTGAGCAGCGCCATCGCAGGCGGCAGGGCCGGATGCAGATAGATCGACAGAAGCTTGCGCCCCTCGTTGATGGTCGACCCCCAATCCGGGCTTTCGGGGCTGAGGCCCAGACCGAAGAAGCCCAGCGTCCCCAGAAGGATCGAGGTATAGCCGATACGCAGGCAGAAATCGACGATCAGCGGCCCGCGCGCATTGGGCAGGATCTCCCACAGCATGATATACCACGGCCCCTCGCCACGGGTCTGGGCCGCCGCCACATAGTCGCGGGTTTTGATATCCATCGCCAAGCCCCGCACGATGCGGAACACGGTGGGCGAGTTGACGAAGACCACCGCCACAAAGACCACCAGCAGGTTCGGCGGAAAGCTGATCAGCCCCAGGGGGTCGGCATCCCATGCGATGCCCAGATAGACCCAGAACCCGATGGCCAGGGTCAAGGCGACATAGATGTTGCGCTTGGACGGCTGCGTGAAGAAGCGGGAGTTGAACAGGATCGTCAGGAAGATGATCGGGAACAGGAACAGCACCCCCGCCATGTAGACGGGAATGCCCGTCAGCACGATCTCTGGCGTCACAAGCAGATAGAACAGCAGGATCACCGGGAAGGCGAGGATCAGGTTCGCCAGAAAGGACAGGAACGTGTCCAGACGCCCGCCGTAATAGCCCGCAGGCAGGCCCAGCGTAATGCCCACCATGAAGGCGAAGAGCGTGGCGAAGGGGGCGATCTTCATCACCTCCCAGGCACCGACGATCATCCGGCTGAACACGTCGCGCGCCAGATTGTCGCCGCCCATCAGGTAATAGGGGTATAGCCCCAGCGCCTCGGCATCCGGGACCGGAATCCCCGGTTCCTTGTTCTTGAGCCCGGAGATCTGCGCCAGCACGTCATGGGTCACGATCCAGCCGAAACCGCCGCCGAAAATGCCGGTGAAGACCCAGAACATCACCAGAGCAAAACCGAACATGCCGATCACGCTGTCGAACAGCTTGCCGTAAAGCCCCAGCCTGCGTTTGAAGGTGACCGAGACGGCAAAGGTCAGCCCCAGTGCGATCCAGACAGGGATGAACTGGATCAGGATGCGGGTGATGATCTCGCCCCAGCCGAGAGGGTCCATGTGCCTGTCCTTTAACTGATATTGATACGCGGGTTCAGATAGACATAGCCGATATCCGAGATCAGCTGCGTCACCAGAACCACGATCACGGAAACGACCGAAACGCCCAGCAGCAATTCGATGTCATTGTTGCCGGCCGCCTGCACCAGCACCCAGCCGAAACCTTTGTAGTTGAACAGCGTCTCGACGATCACGACGCCGTTCAGCAGCCAGGGAAATTGCAGCATGATCACGGTGAAGGGCGCGATCAGCGCGTTGCGCAGCGCGTGGCGGATCACGATGTCGCTGAACTTCACGCCCTTGAGGCGGGCGGTGCGGATATATTGTGCGGTCATCACCTCGGCCATCGAGGCGCGGGTCATCCGCGCGATATAGCCCATGCCATAGAGCGCGATGGTCAGCACCGGCAGGAAGAAGTTGTTGAAACTCGCATCCTCCATCGCGCCCGTGGCCGTGCCGTTGAACCATTTCAGGCCCACCGCTGACGAGGCAAAAACCGCGATCAGGATCACGCCCGAGACATATTCCGGCGTGGCGGTGGTGGTGATCGCGAAGGTCGAGAGGGTCCGGTCGGTCCGTGACCCTTCCCGCATCCCCGCCAGAACGCCCAGCAGCAGCGCCGAGGGCACCATCAGCACCATCACCCAGAACATCAGCTTGGCAGTCAGACCCAGCCGGGTGGCGATGATCTCGCCCACCTCTGTCTTGAAGACGGTAGAAGTGCCCCAATAGCCCTGCAGGATGCCGCAGAAGGTGGGCGCTTCGGCCAATGCCTCGGCGGTCACCGTTCCGGTCACGCAGCGCCCGCGCATTCCGCCGGACACCTCGACCGTCCAGCCCGGCAAGACGCCCAGCCATTGCCCGTATTTCACCGGCATCGGTTGCAGATAGCCATTCTGGCCCAGATAGCTGGTCACCTCGGCATCGCTCATGCGGAAGTTGCCCTGGGTCTTGGCCAGCTTTTCAAGGTTCGGATAAAGGTTCGTCATAAAAAAGACGATGAAAGTCAGGCAGATCGCCGTGAGGATCATCACCCCCAGCCGGCGCAAGATGAACAGGCCCATGCAGTGCCCCCTGTCGGTCAGGCTGTGGCAGGTCTTGGTGACCTGTCCTTATCGTTCGTCAAAACAGCACGAACACGGCGCGTCGCCGGTACGCGAGAGAGGCCGCGCCCTGTGACAGGCGCGGCCCTCCGATCCGTGGATCAGGCCGAAAGGCCCCATTTGTAGTGATGATGCTCGAAGGCGATGTGCATGTCGGTGCCCACCAGACCTTCGCGCATGTGGCGATAGAGCGAGCGCCAATAGGGCTGGATCGTCACACCTTCCTCCTGCACGAGGGCCTGCATCTTGGCACTGACCTCCCGGCGCTTGTCGGCGTCGGCAATGGCCAGTGCTTCTTCCAGCAGGGCATCGAATTCGGGGTTGGACCAGCCGAATTCGTTCCACGCTTCGCCCGAGCGATAGGCGACCGCGTAGATCTGCACGCCCAGCGGACGGTGGTTCCAGTTGGTCGCGCTGAACGGATATTTGGTCCAGTCGTTCCAGAAGGTCGATCCGGGCAGGATCGTCCGCTTCACGTTGAACCCGGCGTCGCGCAGCTGCGCTCCTACCGCGTCGCAGGTATTGCGCATCCAGTCGTCATCCAGCGAGATGATCTCATGCTCGAAATCCGCCATGTCGGTTTCGTCCAGCAGCGCCTTTGCGGCGGCGGGGTCGTGCTTCATGGGGGGCAGTTCGGCATATTCGGGATGAACGGGAGCGACATGGTGGTTTTCGGCGACAACGCCAAGGTTGCCATAGCCCAGCTCCAGACAGACCGCGTTGTTCACCGCCATGTTGATGGCCTGCCGCACGCGCTTGTCGGCATAGGGTTTCACGCCGTTCACCTCGGCCAGCTGGTTGGGCCGGATCACCACGGTGGCGCCGGTCACGACCTCGGACTTCACAAGGCCCAGACCGTCCATGATCTCGATGAACTCGCCCACGGATTCGTGCAGCATGTCCACCTCACCGGATTCGATCGCGGCCAGCCATGCGGCGCTGTCTGTGCCCAGGTCGATATATTCGATCCGGTCCACATAGGGCCCGCCATAGACATCGGTGCCCCACCAGCTGTGGTCGGCATTGCGCACCAGAACAGCTTTGACGCCCACTTCCAGTTCTTCGATGATGAAGGGGCCGGTGCCCACATTCTGCAACTGATCGGGGTTGTAGGAACTGTGCACGATTGCGGCCGGATAGTCCGAGAAGTTGGCGATCACGGCGATATCGGGGGTGGAGAGGTTCAGCTTGACCGTCATGTCATCGACAACCTCGATCGCGCCGTCGCGCGCCTTGCCGGTGGCGTCGTCGATCAGACCGCCGACGCGCGCCGCCATCGAGTTGCCTTCGACATCACGCTCGCACCAGCGTGCGATGTTGCGCGCCACGTCTTCGGCGGTGAAGGCGTCACCGTTGTTCCAGGTCACGCCGGGACGGACCTTGAGCGTATATTCGGTCGCGTTGTCGTTGGTTTCCCAGCTATCCAGCAACATGCCGCGGAAGCTGCCGTCACTGTTGTATTCCACCAGATATTCCAGCGTGCCACGTGTCACGTTGGCGATTTCCGACCAGTCGGCGGTGCGGGTGTCCTTGAGGGCTCGCAGGCTCATCTGGCACTTGATCGTGCCGCCCTGCGCGGGGGTCGCCTGTGCCTGTGCCGGCATGTTCAGCCCACCCAGCGCATAGGCCGTGGCGGCGGCCACGCCAAGGCTGGTGGTGCGGGCCAGGAATTCCCGGCGGCTGAGCTTGCCCGCCTTGAACTCTTCGGCATACATCAAGGCGGCCTTGTGCACGGGCTTGCCTTTGAAGGTCGTATGTTTCATCTCGAACTCCCTGTCACGAGTTTGTGCTTCTTGAAGGTTGATCGGTCGCTGCCTGCAGGCCTGCGACACTGTCGCAGCGCACCGGCCCCTTACGCCCCTCATCCTTGCGGGCATTCGGCACCAGATTGACCATCGCGTCAACGCACGCATTCGTCATTCTGTGAGCGGAAAGCGACATCGCCCTCTAACAGAAACGACATCGATGTCGCTGGCAAGCCTTAAACGGGATGCTCACGTGGATTTCAGGATTCCTGGCTGCGCAGCGCCGCGGGCTGGACCGTCCGGGCTGGCGTGCCCTCGCGCTGCGCGCTGCGGCGCAACATGCTGGGGGATTGCCCTGTGTGGTGCTGCACGAAACGCGAGAAATAGGCCGGGCTCGAGAAATTGAGGCTCTGGCCGATATCCTGTAGCGGACGGTTCGTCGTCTCGATCATGTCGCGCGCCGCATAAAGGCTGCGCTGGGTCAGAATATCCGCCGCCGTCAACCCCGACGCCTCGCGGCACGAGCGGGTCAGATGGGTAGGTGTGACGCCCAGTTCGGTCGCATAGTCGCCCATCAGCTTGGGCGTGGCGTAGTCCCGAGCCACCATCGCGCAATAGGCCTGCACCAGACGATGCGCCGCCGGGATCCGGGGACTTTCATCGGCATGTTCCATCATCTGGCGGCGCAGCCAGACAGACAGGAGCATCGAATGGGCGCGCATCGCCTCGTCCGCATAGGGGCGTTGCGCGGTCTGTTCGCGCTGCATCACGTCAAGGATACCCGAGATCTCGGCCTGCGCCTGCACATCCCGGATCCGCAGATGCTGCGGTTCTTCCGGCAGGCTCAGATCACGCCCGTCCGGGCCACGGGCTGACAGATGCGCCGCCAGACCGAATCCCTGCTTGCCCAGATCCAGCGCAAGCAATGTGCCTGCGGGCACGAAGACCGCGTTATGGGTGCCGATGCCGCTGCGCAGCCCTTGCAGGATCATCCGGCCCTGACCGCGCGTGATCCAGAGCAGGATCGGATAATCAAGACTGTGCAGATGTTCCAGCCGCCAGGACGCGCCGCGCGCCATCTGGGCGATGCTGCCGATCCGGACACCGCCCGTCACCGGGGCAGAGCGGCCCGCGGAAAAAGTCGCATTCTGATCCATTCGTGCCGCGCTGGCCTGCATGGGGTCGTGCTCCGTGTCTTGGCTGGACAGGGGTAAAACCTGACCTGTGCCAGAACCCTATAGCAGAGGCTTTGTTGAAAAAAGACAAGTTTGCAAGGGTCAGGCGCTTTCTGGCCGATAGACCGGCCAGTCGCGCATCCGCGCCCTGAACCATGTGCGTTGCCGCTTGGCGAATTGCCGCGTGGCGATGGTCGCGGCCTCTTGCGCGGCGGCAAGTGTCATGCGTCCTTGCAGATGGGCGATCAGTTCGGGCGCACCGATGGCCTTGGATGACAGATGATCCGGGTTCCAGCTGGCCAGATTGGCGCGCGCCTCCTCCAGCGCGCCCTCGGCCAGCATCGCGGCGAAACGGCCCGCGATTCGGGCGTTGAGCCAGTCTTTCGGTGCATCCACAAGGATCGGGATTGTATCGGACAGCGGCAGAAGGGGGGGCGGCGTCGCGTCCTGCCACTCTGCCAGACCGCGGCCCGTGCCATGCCACACCTCCCATGCGCGCTGGACACGCATCGGGTTCTGCCGGTCGATCCGCGCCAGCGTCGCCTCATCCAGATCCGCCAGAAGCGCCCCGATCCCGCCCGCGCGCAGCCGTGCCGTGGCCTCGGGGCGCACATGGTCGGGCAGGGTGGGGATCTCGGCCAGTCCTTCGGTTAATGCGGTGAAATAGAGGCCGGTGCCCCCGACGATGATGGGACGCAGCCCCGAGCGCAGCACAGGCGCCACCTCGCGCAGCCAGTGGCCCACGGAATAGGGCGCATCGCCCGCCACATGCCCATAAAGCAGATGCGGCACTCGCGCCTCATCCTGCGCGGAGGGGCGCGCGGTCAGCACACGCCAATTGGCAAAGACCTGTATCGCATCCGCATTCACGATCACGCCGCCCTGCGCCTCGGCGATCCGCAGGGCCAGGGCGGATTTGCCGCTGGCGGTGGGGCCCGCGATCAGCACAGGACGGTCGGAGGGAAGCTGGGTCAGGTCGGGCATTCTCATGCCCCGCCTGATAGAGCAAACGGGACAAATCGCAAAGGTGGCGCTTCGCGGATTGAACCCGTCCGCGTTTTACGACATTTTGCGCCCGATCAGCCAACCCGGAACGGAGCCCCCATGCCCAACGACGCCGACACGCATACCTCGCCGCAGGCGCAGACCAAGTTTCGCCGTGTGATGCTGAAGATTTCGGGCGAGGCGCTGATGGGCGACCAGGGCTTTGGCCTGCACCCGCCCACGGTTCAGCGCATCGCGCAGGAGGTCAAGTCGGTTCATGATCTGGGCGTCGAGATCTGCATGGTGATCGGCGGCGGCAACATCTTTCGCGGCCTTCAGGGCAGCGCGCAGGGGATGGAGCGCACGACGGCGGATTACATGGGGATGCTGGCCACGGTGATGAACGCGCTGGCGATGCAGTCGTCCCTTGAGGCGTTGAACATCCATACCCGCGTGATCAGCGCCATCCCGATGGATCAGGTCTGCGAGCCCTATATCCGCCGCCGTGCGGTGCGCCATCTTGAGAAAAAGCGCGTCGTGATCTTTGCGGCAGGCACGGGCAATCCCTATTTCACCACCGACACGGCCGCGACCCTGCGGGCCAATGAAATGGCCTGCGAGGCGATCTTCAAGGGCACCAAGGTGGACGGCGTCTATGACAAGGACCCCAAGAAACATGCCGATGCCAAACGCTATTCCCGCGTCACCTATGACGAGGTTCTGGCGCAGCATCTGGGCGTGATGGATGCCAGCGCCATCGCTTTGGCCCGCGACAACAACCTGCCGATCATCGTCTTCTCGTTGGACGAGCCGGGCGGGTTCAAGGGCATCCTGGCGGGCAAGGGCACCTATACAACCGTCCACGGTTGAGAGTAATGTGAGCAAAACCCGCCTATGCGGGAGACGGAATGAGGGAAGTGCAGCACGATGTCCGACGAAGATTTCGAGATTGATACCGATGACCTGGAGCGGCGGATGGAAGGGGCCATGGCGGCGTTGAAGACCGAATTCGCGTCATTGCGCACGGGCCGCGCCTCGGCCTCGATGCTGGAACCTGTGATGGTCGAAGCCTATGGCCAGCGGACCCCGATCAACCAGGTGGGCACGATCAACGTTCCCGAACCGCGCATGGTGACGGTGAACGTCTGGGACAAGTCGATGGTCGGTGCCGTGGAAAAAGCGATCCGCAACAGCGGACTGGGCATCAATCCGCAATTGAACGGCACGATCATCATGCTGCCGATCCCCGAGTTGAACGAAGAGCGCCGCCGCGATCTGACCCGCGTCGCCGCCCAATATGCCGAACATGCCCGCGTCGCCGTGCGCAACGTCCGGCGCGACGGGATGGACCAGATCAAGAGGGCCAAGACCAAAGGCATGTCGGAAGATGACCAGAAGTTCTGGGAAACAAGCGTGCAGGAATTGACGGACAAGTACACCAAGATGGTGGACGCCGCCCTGGAAGGCAAACAGGCCGAGATCATGCAGGTCTGACGACCTGCCGTTTCGCCGAAAGGAAAGCCAGTCATGGCGCGCCAGATCTCTGACAGCTTAGCCGATGCCGATGGCGACCCCCAGCCGTGCGGCGCTGTGCGGTCTGGACCCTGCCACGTGGCCATCATCATGGACGGCAATGGCCGCTGGGCCACGATGCGGGGGCGCCCGCGCCTGTTCGGGCATCATGCCGGGGCCAAGCGCGTCCGCGAGATCGTGGAAGCCTGCCCTGACCTTGGGGTGAAATACCTGACGATCTTCGCCTTCTCGACAGAGAACTGGAAGCGGACGCAGGTCGAAGTGGCCGGGCTGATGAGCCTTTTTCGCCGCTACATCACCCGTGAAGCACGGCAGTTGCGTGACGAGGGTGTGCGGGTGCGTTTTATCGGTGACCGGGTGCGGCTGGACACCAAGCTGGTCTCGCTGATGGACGAGCTGGAACTCATCACCTCTCAGAATGACAGGGTGCATCTGACCATCGCGCTGAACTATGGCGGCCGCGACGAGGTGGCCCGCGCCACCAAACGCCTGGCGCAGGACGTGGCGCTGGGACGTCTCAACCCAAAGGACGTGGATGAGGAAACGCTGCCAAAGTATCTGGATACCTGCGTGCTGCCCGATCCCGATCTGGTGATCCGCACCAGTGGCGAGGCGCGGATCTCGAACTTCCTGCTCTGGCAATCGGCCTATGCGGAATACGAGTTTGTCGATACGCTCTGGCCTGATTTCAGCCGCGACGAATTCGCCCGGCTTGTGCAGGCATATGGCACGCGCGACCGGCGTTACGGCGCAGTCAGAGCGTGAGGCGGCAATGACCACGGCACTGTCCAAATGGGATGATCTCAAGACGCGCACCCTGTCGTCGCTCTTCATGATCGTCGTCGGCGCAGGCGAGATCTGGCTGGGCGGTCCATGGTTTCTGGCACTGATCGTGCTGGTCTGCGGCCTCATGATCTGGGAATTGGTGCGGATGCTGACCCCCGGTGCCGAGTCCTTGGCGCGCGGTCTGAGCGCCTTGTCCGGGTTGGCGGTGCTGATCGCGATCATGGCTCCCTCAACTCTGGACGTGCTGGCGCTGCTGACGCCGCTGGCCGCGGGGATTGTTCTGCTGGCGCGCCATCGTGTGATCTATGCGCTTTATGCGCCGGTAATCCTGCTGGCCGCCTATGCCCTTGTCACCCTGCGTGATCGCGACGACGGCCTGACATGGCTGATCTGGCTGGTGCTGGTCGTGGTCATCACGGATGTCGCGGGCTATTTCGCGGGGCGTATGATCGGCGGGCCGAAGTTCTGGCCTGCGGTCAGCCCCAAGAAGACATGGTCCGGCACCATCGCGGGCTGGATCGGGGCAGGGGCGCTGGGGGCGGCCTTCATGCCGATCACCGGGGCGGGTGCGACGCTTATCCTGATCAGCATGGCCACGTCTTTCGCCTCGCAGATGGGGGATATCGCGGAAAGCGCCATCAAGCGGAAAATGGGCGTGAAAGACAGCTCGCGCCTGATCCCTGGCCATGGCGGCGTTCTGGACCGCTTTGACGGGCTGATCGGCGCGGCGCTTCTGGCGCTGGTGGTGATGTTGCTTTACGGACAGGTGCCCGCCCAGTGATGAAACGTGTCACGGTCTTTGGCGCAACGGGATCGATCGGGCAGAACACCCTCGATCTGATTGGCCGCGCACCTGCGGAGTATCAGGTCGTGGCGCTGACAGGCGGGCGCAATGTCGCGCAACTGGCCGCCGATGCCCGGCGTCTGGGTGCGGAACTGGCGGTCACGGCCCATGACGACCTTCTGGGTGAATTGCGCGAGGCTTTGGCGGGTTCTGGGGTGCAGGCCGCAGCCGGGAAGGCGGCCCTGATCGAGGCCGCGGCCCGTCCGGCGGACTGGACCATGTCGGCCATCGTGGGCGCGGCGGGGCTGGCCCCCGGGATGGAGGCGCTGAAACAGGGGGCGACACTGGCGCTGGCGAACAAGGAATCGCTGGTGACGGCAGGCCCCTTGCTGATGGCGACGGCGGCGCAGCACGATGCACGCATCCTGCCCGTGGACAGCGAGCATTCCGCGATCTTTCAGGCGCTGGTCGGCGAGGATCTGGCGGCGGTCGAGAGGATCATCATCACGGCCAGCGGCGGGGCCTTCCGTGACTGGCCGATCGAACAGCTGGCACGCGCCACATTGGCCGAAGCCTCGTGCCACCCCAACTGGGATATGGGTCAAAGGATCACGATCGATTCCGCATCCATGTTCAACAAGGCGCTGGAAGTCATAGAGACCAAAGAGTTTTTCGGCGTTTCCCCCGACCAGATCGAAGTGATCCTGCACCCTGAATCCCTTGTGCATGCGCTGGTCGGGTTCCGGGACGGGGCCTTGATGGCGCATGTCGGGGCCTCGGACATGCGCCATGCCATCGGATATGCGCTGCACTGGCCCGAACGGCGGGACCTGCCTGTGGCGCGTCTGGACCTTGCGGCCATCGGCACGCTGAACTTCCGCAAACCTGATCCGGCCCGCTATCCCGCGTTGAGTCTGGCGGGCGAGGTGATGCGGCGCGGCGGTCTGGCAGGGGCAGTGTTCAACGCCGCAAAAGAGCGCGCGCTGGATGCCTTCATCGCCGGACGCATCGGTTTTCTGGATATGGCGGCTGTCGTCGAGGAGGTGCTGACGCGGATGTCATCCGAAAGCAGCCTCATTGATGCCGAGATTACTCTTGATACCGTGGCCCATGTGGACCATCTGGCAAGGATACGGGCCGATGAGGCCATGCCGGCCCGCGCGCGCTGAACCACCGCGCCTCACCTAACGAAAGCAGGACAAGACTTGGATATTGCATCGCTTCTTCCCCAGTTCGGCAGTCTTGCCATGACCCTTGCGGCCTTTGTCGTGGCTTTGTCGGTCATCGTGGCGGTGCATGAATACGGCCATTACATCGTGGGCCGCTGGTCGGGAATCCATGCGGATGTCTTTTCGCTTGGCTTCGGCCCGGTGATCTATGCGCGCCATGACAAGCGGGGCACCAAATGGCAGGTGGCGCTTCTGCCCTTTGGCGGGTTCGTGAAGTTCCGTGGCGATGCGGATGCGGCCTCGGCCGGTGTGGATGGCGAGGCGATCCGCGAGATGACGCCCGCCGAACGCCGCAGCACCATGAGCGGTGCCCCGCTCTGGGCGCGCACGGCGACGGTGGCGGCGGGGCCGATCTTCAATTTCGTGCTGGCGATCGTGGTCTTTACCGCCATCGGCTTGACGCGCGGTGTCGCGGTCGAGCCTCTGACGGTTGGTGAGTTGCGCCCCGTTGCCGTCGCGCATGAGGTGATGCCGGGCGATGTGATCCTGGCCATCGACGGGCAGACCCTGCCGCAGATGGGCGAGGCGGGGTTCGGCGCCCTGACCGACAGCCTGCCTGCTGTTCCATTGCTGGAATATCTGGTGTTACGGGACGGGCAAGAGGTCACGGTGCAGGGCCCGCATCCCATGCCGCCCGTCATCACGCAGCTGGCCCCGCAATCCGCAGCCATTGCCATTGATCTGCGCGCCGATGATGTGATCGTGGCGGTGGATGGCGATCCGATCCATGCATTCCGCGAATTGCGTGAGAAGGTCATGGCCGCCGAAGGCGCGCCGTTGCAACTGGACGTTCTGCGCGACGGGCAAGCGCTGCAATTCACCCTGACGCCGCGCCGCGTGGACGAACCGCAAGCGGGTGGCGGGTTCGAGACAAACTGGCGTATCGGGATCATCGGCGGTCTGTTCTTTGACCCCATGACCGAGTCTCCCGGCCTAGTCGATGCGTTGGTAAACGGCGTCTCGAGCATGTGGGAGATCATCGTCGGCTCGATCTCGGGCCTGTATCACATGATCACAGGCGCGATCAGCACCTGCAACATGTCCGGCCCCATCGGGATCGCCGAAGTCTCGGGCGCGATGGCCAGTCAGGGCACGGTGAATTTCATCTATTTCATCGCCGTTCTGTCCACAGCGGTGGGCCTGCTGAACCTGTTTCCCATTCCTGTTCTGGATGGCGGACATCTGGTCTTTTACGCCTATGAGGCGGTGGCCGGGAAACCGCCCAGCGACAAGGTGTTGCGCGTGCTCATGGGGATCGGCCTGACACTGATCCTGTCGCTGATGGTCTTTGCCTTGGGCAACGATATCTTCTGCCCGTGACGGCATTCCGCGCCCGCATTCCGCGGGCGTATCGTGTCATTTGCGATGAAGCAGGCTGTCGGTCAAAAATCGGCCATAATTTGCCGATAGGCATCATCGTATCCGTATCGGATTGCGAGAGTCAGACAGATGCAGACCATCCAGAACAGTGCCCGCGGCCTTGGCCTGATGCTTTCCCTGAACTGGGACCGCCTGCTTTATCTGGCGACCATCCTGCTGGCATTGACCGCAGGCGCGTCATTGCCGCTGTTGTTCCCCTAACGCGCGCTTGATCCCGCGCGGCGGGAAAGGTGCCGAAACACAACCATTTGCTGTCCATTTATGGCACGCCCGCATCATATGCTGCGGGCGATCCGTTTTTCCGTGCATGGGCTTTTGACAACGGGTCACAATGCCGATAGTGACGGTATCAACAACAAAGCATGACTGGGTTGACCGATGACCAATCACATGGGAGAGCGGCGCCGCGTCCGCAACAGGCACAAAACCGGCAAAGCCAGGTTGACCGGATGGGTGGCGCCGCTGGTGCTGGCCGGTCTGTCCTTCGGCGCGGTGATGCAGGCCGATCTGGCGCAGGCCCAGTCCTACAGTTTCAATACGGTGCAGGTCGATGGCAACCAGCGGATCGAAGCGGGCACAATCCTGAGTTATGCCGGGATCGCGCGGGGTCAGACGGTGTCGGCCGCCGAGTTGAACGACGCCTATCAGCGCATTCTGGGCAGCGGCCTGTTCGAAGAAGTCTCGCTTGAGCCACGGGGCGGCACGCTGGTAATCAGCGTGACGGAATTCCCGACCATTAACCAGATCAGCATCGAAGGGAACCGGCGCCTCAAGACCGAGGCGCTGGAAACCGTGATCCAGTCGCAATCGCGCCGCGTGTTCAACCCGTCCACGGCCGAGCGTGACGCCGCCGCCATCGCTGATGTCTATTCGCAGGCGGGGCGACTGGCCGCGACCGTGAACCCGCGCATCATCCGGCGCAGCGACAATCGCGTCGATCTGGTGTTCGAGATTTTCGAAGGCGGCATCGTCGAAATCGAGCGTATCGGTTTCGTCGGCAACCGGGTCTTTTCGGATGCGCGCCTGCGCCGCGTGCTGGAAACCAAACAGGCCGGTCTTCTGCGGGCCTTGATCCAGCGCGACACCTTCGTGGCGGACCGCATCGAATTCGACAAGCAGGTCCTTCAGGACTTCTATTTCTCGCGCGGCTATGTCGATTTCCGCACGACCGCCGTGAATACTCAGCTTTCGCGCGAACGCGATGGTTTCTTCATCACCTTCAATGTCGAGGAGGGACAGCAGTTCCGCTTTGGCACGGTGACCACGACATCGGATCTGACCGATGTGAATCCCGATGAATTCGCAGCGGCCCTGACGATCCGCGACGGCAGCGTCTACTCTCCCATGACGGTCGAGAACAATATCGCCCGGCTGGAGCGTCTGGCGATCCAGAAGGGGCTGAACTTCGTGCGGGTCGAGCCGCGCATCGTGCGGAACGATCGCGATCTGACGCTGGATGTGGAATTCGCGCTGGTGCGCGGCCCGCGGATCTTCGTCGAACGGATCGACATCGAGGGCAATGCCACAACGCTGGACCGTGTGGTCCGCCGTCAGTTCCGGGTGGTCGAGGGCGATCCCTTCAACCCGCGCGAGATCCGCGAAAGCGCCGAGCGTATCCGCGCACTGGGCTTTTTCAGCGACGCCCGTGTGAACGCCCGCGAGGGATCCACGCCCGATCAGGTGATCGTCGATGTGGATGTCGAAGAACAACCGACCGGCAGCCTGTCCTTCGGCGGCGCCTATGGCACCAACGGGGGCTTCTCGCTGATCGCCAGCTTCAGCGAAAGCAACTTCCTTGGGCGTGGTCAGCGTCTGGAACTGACCTTCTCGGGGGCCGAAGAGAATCAGGCCTATGAGATCCGTTTCACCGAGCCCGCGCTTCTGGGCCGTGATCTGGCGCTGGATCTGGAACTGGGCTACCGCGAGACCAACAACTCGTTTGCGGATTACGACACAGCCATTGCCCGCTTCAGCCCGGGTCTGACCTTCCCGATCAGCGAGTCGGGGCGTCTGCGCGCCTTCTACAAGGCCGAAAGCGTCGAGATCAGCAACTATGCCTTCACAGGCACGCTTCTGGATGCCGAGGAAGAACAGGGGCAACTCTGGAGTTCCGCTGTCGGATATACCTACAGTTTCGACAACCGCCGCACCGGGCTTGATCCCGATACCGGTTTCCTGCTGCAGTTCGGGCAGGAATTCGCGGGTCTGGGCGGGGACAGCACCTATATCAAGACCACGGCCAAGGCGCAGGCACAGACCACGATCCTGAACGACGAGATTACCTTGCGCGCCTCGATCGAGGGGGGGATGCTCAACTTTTCCTCCGGCACCAGCCGCGTGACGGATCGTTACCTGATCGGTGGCTCGATCATGCGCGGTTTCGCGCCCGATGGCATCGGTCCGCGCGAAGTGGGCACCGACAGTTCGGGGGCGGCCTATAATGACGCGCTTGGCGGCAATGTCTATGCCGTCGCCAAGATCGAGGCCGAGTTCCCGCTGGGCCTGCCAGAGGAATACGGTATCCGCGGCGGCGTCTTCTATGATGTCGGCTCGGTCTGGGATCTGGATCTGTCCAACGCCAATGTGCTTTATGAAGATTTCTCCCTGCGCCATGTGATCGGCGTGTCCATCTTCTGGGACTCGGTTGTGGGTCCGTTGCGCTTCAACTTCTCGAAGGCGCTGGAGAAGGAAGATTTCGACGACGAGCAGACCTTCAACCTGACCGTTTCGACGCGGTTCTGATGTCGCGTTGTGGCCTGTCCGCACGCGGCGGGCTGGCCGCCCTGCTGGTGCTGTTGGCACTGGCGGCATCGCCTGCGCCTGTGGCGGCACAGGATAACCAGTTGATCCGCAGCCCGGTGCTTTCGCTGGATCAGGACCGCATGTTTGCCGTGTCCGCATTCGGGCAGAGGATTGAGGCCGAGTTGCAGGCGGATGGCAGCCTTCTGGAAGCCGAGAACCGCCGCATCGAGGCCGAGCTTGAAGCCGAAGAGAAGGACCTGACCGCGCGGCGCCCGGCGATGAGCGCGGACGCCTTCCGGGCGCTGGCCGATGCCTTCGACACCAAGGTCCAGCGCATCCGCAACGAGCAGACCGCAAAGGCACGCGCGCTCGGACTGCGCACCGAAGAGGCGCAGCGCCAGTTTATCGAAGCGGCCCGTCCGGTGCTGGAACAGATGATGGTCGATGCCGGCGCCGTGGTGATCATCGACCCGCGCAGCGTCGTGATGAGCCGTGCGGCGATCGACGTAACCGAAGAGGCCATCCGCCGGATCAATGCGAATATCGGAGATGGCACCGGTGAGGCCATGCCGCAGGACCTGTCACCGGACAGCCCGGCCCGTCCCGCCACGCCGGATGCTCCCGCCACACCACAGGACTGACCGCCGATATGCTTGCCCCTGCGGGGGCGAATTGTTACTGACAGACACGACACGATGACGGCCGGGCAGGGCTGCGGGCCGCAACTGGCCCCGACCATGTCCGGTGAAACAGACCCGGACGTGGCCCGGGCCAGACAGGGGGGCAGATGACAGAGCCTTTGAAGAGCGCCGATATCCTCATGATCCAGCGGATATTGCCGCATCGCTATCCTTTCCTGCTGGTGGACAAGGTGGTCGATATCGACGGCACCGCCTCGGCTGTGGGTATCAAGAATGTCACCATGAACGAGCCGCATTTTCAGGGCCATTTCCCTGGCAACCCGATCATGCCGGGCGTCACCATCGTGGAGGCCATGGCCCAGACAGCGGCTGTCATGGTGGGCGTGGCGCTGGACATGGCCGACAAGGAATTGCTGGTCTATTTCATGGCCATCGACGGCTGCAAGTTCCGCCGCAAGGTGGTGCCCGGCGATGTGTTGCGCATGACGATCACCACCCTGCGCGGCAAGCCCGGCGGCAAGGTCTGGCGCTTCAAGGGCGTGGCCGAGGTGGAGGGTGAAATGGCGGCAGAATGCGAGTTCACCGCCATGATGGACCTGCCCAAGGAGTAACCCATGCCCAGCCGGATCCATCCCTCTGCCATCATCGAGGACGGCGCCCAGATCGGCGCGGATGTCATGATCGGTCCCTTCTGCCATGTCGGCCCGCAGGTCCGTCTGGCCGATCGCGTGCATCTGCACAGCCATGTCGTGGTCACCGGCCGGACCGAGGTGGGCGAGGCGACCGAGATCCATCCCTTCGCCGTGATTGGCGGCATTCCGCAGGACCTCAAGTTCAAGGGCGAAGACACGCGTCTGGTGATCGGTGCGCGCAACCGCATCCGCGAACATGTCACCATGAATACCGGCACCGAAGGCGGCGGCGGCATCACCCGCGTGGGCGATGACGGGCTGTTCATGGCGGGCTGCCATGTGGCCCATGACGTGCAGATCGGCAACCGGGTGATCGTGGTCAACAACGCGGCCTTGGCCGGGCATTGCATTATCGCCGATGACGTTATCATCGGCGGGTTGTCGGGCGTGCATCAATGGGTGCGCATCGGGCAGGGAGCCATCATCGGGGCGGTCACGATGGTCACCAATGATGTGATCCCCTACGGTCTGGTGCAGGCTCCGCGCGGGGTGCTGGACGGGCTGAACCTTGTGGGGCTCAAGCGGCGTGGCGTGCCGCGTGCCGACATCACCGCGCTGCGGGCCGCCTTCCAGATGCTGGCGCAGGGCGAGGGCGCGTTTCAGGACCGTGCCCGCCGTCTGGGCGAAGAGACGCAGTCGGACTATGTCCGCCAGATCGTCGATTTCGTCACGGCCGGGTCGGACCGGTCCTTTCTGACGCCGGGCTGATGCTGGCGCTGATCGCAGGACGGGGGCAATTGCCGGGTCATGTGGTGGCCCGCCATGGCGCACCTGTGCTGGTCGCGGCGCTTGAAGGCTTTCCCCCGGACCACCTGACCCCCGATCTCACCTTTCGCGTGGAACGGCTGGGATCGTTCATCGCCGATCTGAGATCACGCGGCGTGACAGAAATCTGCATGGCGGGCGCGATTGGCCGGCCAAAGCTGGACCCCGCGCTGATCGACACGGCCACCATGCCCTTGGTGCCGCGGATGATGCAGGCGCTGGGGCAGGGCGACGATGGCGCGCTGCGCGTGGTGATCGCGCTGTTCGAGGAGGCGGGCTTCACTATCCGCGCCGCGCATGAGATCTGTCCCGATCTGCTGCTGCCTGAAGGCATCCCCACCCGCGCGCAACCGGAACCAGAGCATGAGTCCGCCGCCCGTCTGGGCATGGCCACGATTGCCGAGATGGGCCGTAGCGATACCGGCCAGGCCTGCGTGATACGGCGCGGTGATGTGCTGGCCCGCGAAGGCGCGGATGGCACCGATGCGATGCTGGCGCAACTGGCCAAGGGCGGCACCGGCAGCAGTGACCCCGACCCGCTGACATGGGGATTTACGGCGATCACCGACGCCGCGACAACCGCCCTTGATTGGCTGGGCGGACGCGAGACGACAGACCACAATGGCGCGATCCTCTGCAAGGCCCCTAAACCCGCGCAGGACCGCCGCGTGGATCTGCCCACCATCGGCCCCGGCACGGCGATGCGCGCGGCGGATGCCGGCCTCGACGGGATCGTGATCGAGGCGGGAGGCGTCTTCGTCCTTGACCTGCCTGCGGTGCTGCGAATCCTTGACGAACGCGGCCTCTTTCTTTGGGTGCGCCGCCCATGAAGGTCTTTCTGATCGCGGGCGAATCCTCTGGTGACAAGCTGGGGGCTGCATTGATGACGGGCCTCAAGCAACTGACAAAACCTGTCTTTTCCGGTGTCGGCGGCCCCTTGATGCAGGCCGAGGGGATGGAGAGCCTGTTCCCGATGGATGAGTTGAGCATCATGGGCTTGGCCGAGGTGCTGCCCAAGTATTTTCACCTCAAACGCAGGATCGCGCAGACAGCCCAAGCCGTGCTGGCCGCAAAGCCCGATGTGCTGGTTACCATCGACAGCCCGGATTTCTGCCTGCGTGTCGCGAAACTGGTCAAGGCGCAAAGCAATATCCGCATCGTGCACTATGTGGCGCCTTCCGTCTGGGCCTGGCGGCCAGGGCGCGCCGCCAAGATGGCCCGCGTGGTTGATCATGTGCTGGCGCTTCTGCCTTTCGAGCCACCCTATATGCAGGCCGCCGGGATGGATTGCGATTTCGTCGGTCACCCGGTCGTGGCTGAACCGCTGGCAAGCGAGGCTGAAGCGCAGGCTTTCCGCGCACACCACGGCATCGGGGAGGCGCCGCTCTTGCTGGCGCTCCCTGGGTCGCGGCGAGGCGAGGTGTCGCGGCTGGCCCCCCGTTTCGGCGCGGCATTGGCGCAGGTGATGCAGGCGCAGCCCGACCTGCGGATCGTGGTGCCGACCACCCCCAATGTCACGGCACTGGTCCGGGATCTGACGGCCAGCTGGCCCGGCGCGCCGATCATCCTTGATCCGCACAGCATGAACTCAATCGCCTATCATGCTGAAAAACGCGCCGCTTTCCGCGCCGCTGACCTTGCTTTGGCCGCCTCCGGCACTGTCTCGCTGGAACTGGCCGCCACTGCCACGCCCATGGTCATCGCCTATGACATGAACCCGATCAGCCGCGTCCTTATCGGGCGGATGCTGAAGATCGACACGGTGACGCTGGTCAATCTGGTGTCGGACACCCGCGCCGTGCCGGAATGTCTGGGCCGCAATTGCACGCCCGAGACGATTGCCGCCGCCCTGAAAGACGTGATGCGCAGCCCCGACCTACAGCAAGAGGCGATGCGTCTGACCATGGAACGCTTGGGCGCAGGTGGCCCGCCACCGGGATTGCGGGCCGCTCAGGCGATACTTGAACACCTGCCCGCAAGCACCTGACACTCGGCCTTCATCTTGCCAAAAATACTCATGGCAACGCCGCCCCAATCGCGGCCTTCAGCCTTTCCAGATCCAGCCGCCACCCAGAACCCGGCTGCTGCCCGGATCATAGAACACGCAAGCCTGCCCCGGTGACACGCCTTCCTCGGGTGTCAGCAGTTCGACCGTGGCCGTGGTCGGCGACAATGGCCGGATCACCGCCTCGCGCGGGGGGCGCGTCGAGCGGACCTTGACCGCCACATGCCATTCATCCGCACTGTCGAAGGGCGCATCGCCCAGCCAGTTGATCTCGCGCAGGGGCACGACCCGAGTCGAGAGCATCTCTTTCGGCCCGACGATCACGCGCTTGGTATCGACGTCCAGCTTGACCACATACAGCGGGTCCTCAAGCCCCCCGATCCCCAGCCCGCGCCGTTGCCCGATCGTATAATGGATCACGCCCTTATGCGTGCCCAGAACGCGGCCTTCGACATCGACGATCTCGCCGGGTTCCGCGGCGCCGGGGCGCAGCTTCTCGATCACCGCGGCATAGTTGCCATTGGGCACGAAGCAGATATCCTGACTGTCGGGCTTATCCGCCACCGGCAGGCCATATCGCGCAGCCAATGCCCGCGTTTCCGCCTTGGAGGTCAGATGCCCCAGCGGAAAGCGCAGGTAATCCAGTTGTTCCGCCGTGGTCGAGAACAGGAAATAGCTCTGATCCCGCGCCGCATCCGCCGCTGCGTGCAACTCGGGTCCCATCGCCCCCAGCTTGCGCTGGATGTAATGCCCCGTGGCCATGCAATCCGCCTCAAGATCGCGTGCGGTTTCCAGCAGGTCCTTGAACTTCACCCGCTCGTTGCAGCGGATGCAGGGCACCGGGGTCGCCCCCGCCAGATAGCTGTCGGCGAATTCGTCGATCACCGCATCCTTGAAAACGTTCTCGTAATCCAGAACGTAATGCGGGAATCCCATGGTTTCCGCCACGCGCCGCGCGTCATGGATATCCAGCCCGGCGCAGCAGGCACCCTTCTTGGCCAGCGCCGCGCCATGATCGTAAAGCTGCAGCGTCACGCCCACCACGTCATAGCCTTCCTCGGCCAGTTGCGCGGCCACCACCGAACTGTCCACGCCGCCCGACATCGCCACGACCACACGCGTCTGCGAGGGCGGCTTGGCAAAGCCCAGCGAATTCAGCGGGTGATCGGTGTCGAGGGCCATCATGGCCTCCTTGGTCAGGGGAGCGGTTGAGAGCGGCGGGGCCTTGATGCGGCCCCGGAAACTCCACGGGAATATAGGAAAATCCTAGATACTCTCAACCCCCTGTTTCACCGGCTGTTAAGCGCGCTTGCCCAATCTGCGGCAAATGGAAAGGATAAAAGGCATGTTTCTGAAAAAGGTGGATGGGCCGCGGGCCGTGACACTGCCTGACGGCTCGGTGATGACACGCGCCGATCTGCCTCCGGCTGACACCACCCGCTGGGTGGCCAGTCGCAAGGCGGCCGTGGTGCGCGCGGTGCTGCATGGACTGATCTCTCGCGCCGAAGCGCTGGAACGATACGGATTGAGCGATGATGAATTCGATGGCTGGCTGCGGGCCATCCGCGATCATGGCGTCGCCGCACTCAGGGCGACGGCGGTGCAAAAGTATCGACAACCATGAGCTGTAGTGATAGTTTCAAGGTCTCGGGTAACGGTGGATTAACTATTTTTGGTCAGGGTAGGTGAATATCGTATCCCCTGATGGAGTGTGTTCATGCGAGTGCTGCTGGTTGAAGACGACCCTACGACATCCAAAAGCATCGAAATGATGCTGACCCATGCCAATCTGAACGTCTACACGACGGATCTGGGAGAGGAGGGGATCGATCTGGCCAAGCTCTATGACTATGACCTGATCTTGCTTGATCTTGGCCTGCCCGACATGCACGGACATGAGGTGTTGCGCCAGCTCCGCCTGGCCCGGGTCGAAACCCCGATCCTGATCCTGTCGGGGGCCGATGACACCGACAACAAGATCAAGGGCTTCGGCTTTGGCGCGGATGACTATCTGACCAAGCCCTTTCACCGCGAAGAACTGGTGGCGCGCATTCACGCGATCATCCGCAGGTCCAAGGGACATTCGCAGTCGGTGATCCGGACCGGCAAGATCAACGTCAATCTGGATGCCAAGACCGTCGATGTGCTGGGCAAGGGGGTGCATCTGACCGGCAAGGAGTATCAGATGCTGGAACTGCTCAGCCTGCGCAAGGGCACGACCCTCACCAAGGAGATGTTCCTGAACCATCTCTATGGCGGCATGGACGAGCCCGAGTTGAAGATCATCGACGTCTTCATCTGCAAGCTGCGCAAGAAACTGGCGACGGCCACGGGTGGGGACAATTACATCGAAACGGTCTGGGGCCGGGGCTATGTGCTGCGCGATCCTGATCCTGCCAGCCTTGATGGTCACCGCCTGGCGATCGGGGCGTGACGGGTTGACGTCATCGAAAGACAGGGTCTTGCACCACTCACGGACTGGACCTTGATCCCAAGCCCCCTTATCACTTTGGCACGAAACAAGCGCCGGGTGACAAGGGGGCTGTGGTGACGGACAGGATGCAGAACACCGCGACAGAGGCCGCCATGTCGCGCGCGCCAGAAGATCTGACCCTGTCCGAGGCCCGCGCCGAACTGGCGCGTCTGGCCCGCCTGATCGAGGCTGCGAATATTGCCTATCACCAGAAGGACGCACCCGAGATCTCGGATGCGGATTATGACAGCCTCAGGCAACGCAATGCGCGGATCGAATCGCTGTTTCCCGATCTCAAGCGCGCCGACAGTCCCAGCGAGCAGGTCGGCGCACGTTTGGCTGACGGCTTTGGCAAGATCACCCATGCGGTGCGGATGCTGTCGCTGGGCAATGCCTTCGAGGATGAGGAGATTGCCGAGTTTGACGAGTATATCCGCAAATACCTGAACCTGGGCAGCGCCGATCTGACCTATACGGCCGAACCCAAGATCGACGGGTTGAGCCTGTCGCTGCGCTATGAGGATGGGCATCTGGTGCAGGCCGCCACCCGCGGCGATGGCGAGGTGGGCGAGAATGTCACCGAGAACGCCCGCACCATTGCCGATATTCCCACCCGTCTGAGCGGCGCCCCTGACCTTCTTGAAGTGCGCGGTGAGGTCTATATGAGCCACGCGGATTTCGCGGCGCTCAACGCCCGTCAGGCCGAAACGGGTGGCAAGACCTTTGCCAATCCGCGCAATGCCGCGGCCGGATCGCTGCGCCAGCTCGACGCCGCGATCACCCGCGCCCGGCCGCTGCGCTTTTTTGCCTATGGCTGGGGCGCGCTGTCCGCGTCTTTGGCGACGACGCAGATGGGGGCGATCGAACGGCTGGCGGATTTGGGTTTCGTCACCAATGACCTGACGCGCCTGTGCAATGGCCCCGAAGAGATGCTGGCGCATTACCGCCAGATCGAGTCGCAACGCGCGACCTTGGGCTATGACATCGACGGGGTCGTCTACAAGGTCAACGATCTGGCGCTGCAGGCACGGCTTGGGTTCCGCTCGACCACGCCCCGCTGGGCCATCGCGCATAAATTTCCCGCCGAACTTGCCTGGACGCGTCTTGAGGGGATCGACATCCAGGTCGGCCGGACCGGGGCGCTGTCTCCTGTGGCGCGCCTACTGCCGGTCACCGTGGGCGGCGTGGCCGTGTCGAACGCAACGCTGCATAACGAGGATTACATCGCCGGTCGCGACGCGCGCGGCAACCCGATCCGCGAGGGCAAGGACATCCGCGTGGGGGATTGGGTGCAGGTCTATCGCGCGGGCGATGTGATTCCCAAGATCGCGGATGTGGACCTGTCGCAACGCCCCGAGGGCGCGGTGCCTTTCGTTTTTCCGGATCATTGCCCCGAATGTGGATCGGACGCCATCCGCGAGGAGGGCGACGCCGTCCGCCGCTGCAGCGGCGGGATGATCTGCCCTGCGCAAGCGGTTGAAAAACTGAAACATTTCGTCAGCCGCGGGGCCTTCGACATCGAAGGTCTGGGCGCGAAACAGGTCGAGATGTTCTATCACGACGATCAGCTGCCGATCCGCGAACCTGCCGACATCTTCACATTGCGTGAACGGGACGAGGGTAACCTGTCGCGGTTGAAGAACCGCGAAGGCTGGGGGGAAAGAAGCGCGACCAATCTGTTCCAGGCGATCGAAGACAAGCGCGACATCCCCTTCGGCAGGCTGTTGTTCGCCCTTGGCATCCGGCATGTCGGCGAGGCGGCCTCGAACCTGATCGCCTCGCATTACGGCACATGGGACAGTTTCGTGACGGCGATGGACGGGGCGGCCTCTCTGGACGGGGCGGACTGGAATGACCTGATGTCGATTGACGGGGTCGGCCCGGTCATGGCCCGCGCGCTTGTCACCGCCTTCGCGCAGGACGCCGAACGGCAAAGTATCGACCGTCTCGTCTCGCATCTGCGCGTGGGCGAGGCGCGCCGCATCGCCCACGCGCAGATGCGAGACGAGACGGTCGATACTTTGCCGTTCGGCGTCCTGCGCGAAGGCGGTGACAAGCGCGCGGGCCGAAGCCAAGGCCAGGGCCGAAGCCTTGGGGGCCAAGGTCGCAGGCTCGGTCAGTGCCAAGACCGATATTCTGGTGGCGGGGCCCGGTGCAGGGTCCAAGGCCAAGAAGGCCGCCGAACTGGGGATCGAGACGCTGGACGAGGATGGCTGGCTGACCCTGATCGGCGCGGCATGAGCGGGCGGCCCGAAGCCCTTTTTCCGCTTTTCGCGGGGATCGAAACGCTGGAGGGCGTGGGGCCGAAAACGGCGCAACTTCTGGAGCAGATCCAGATCACGCGGCCACGCGATCTGATCTTCACGCTGCCGCATTCCGGCGTGGACAGGTCGCGCCGCGCCTCGGTCCGCGATGCGGTCTTGCCTCAAGTCGTGACGGTCGAGGTGGTGATCGGCAAACACAACCCGCCACGCACCAAGGGCGGTGCCTACCGGATCGTGGTCGAGGATGCGGCCACCACCTTTCAACTCGTTTTCTTCCACGCGAGAGGCGACTATCTGCAGAAACAACTGCCCACCGGCCAGCGCCGCGTGGTGTCGGGACGTGTCGAACTGTTCGACGGGATCGCCCAGATGGTCCATCCCGAACACATGCTGCGACCCGAAGAGGCCGGAGAGATTCCGCCTTTTGAACCGGTCTATCCGCTGACCGCGGGCGTCAGCCAAAAGCAGATGTTCAAGGCTGCGCAGGCTGCGCTGACCCGGCTGCCGGTCCTGAGCGAGTGGATCGACCCCGAACAGAAGCGGCGGGCGGGGTGGCCTGACTGGGCCGATGCGGTGCGACAGGCCCATTCCCCCGCGCGCCCCGAGGATCTGGCGGCGACCGCCCCGGCCCGCGAGAGGCTTGCCTATGACGAGATGATGGCCCATCAGATCACGCTCGCACTGGCCCGCGCCACGCTGCGCCGCACCAAAGGGCGTGAAAGCCATGGAACCGGCCGTCTGCAAGCCCGCGTGATGGCGGCGCTGCCCTATACGCCGACCGGCGCGCAGATGCGGGCGATCGAGGAGATCGCCCGCGACATGGCCGCCCCTTTGCGGATGAACCGGCTGCTGCAGGGCGATGTAGGCGCGGGCAAGACTTTGGTCGCCTTCCTGTCGCTGCTGATCGCGGTCGAGGCAGGCGGGCAGGGCGTGATGATGGCCCCAACCGAAATTCTGGCCCGGCAGCATCTGGAAAGCCTTCGGCCCATGGCCGAAGATGCGGGCGTCGTGCTGGAGATCCTGACCGGTCGCGACAAGGGGGCCGAACGGCGCGCCAAGCTGGACGCTTTGGCGCGGGGCGATATCCAGATTCTGCTGGGCACCCATGCGGTGTTCCAGAAGGATGTGGAATTCGCAGACCTGCGGCTGGCCGTTGTCGATGAACAGCACCGCTTTGGTGTGCGTCAGCGGTTGGAACTGGGGCAGAAGGGCGCGCAGGCCGATGTTCTGGTGATGACGGCGACACCAATCCCCCGGTCGCTGGCGCTGGCGCAATATGGCGACATGGATGTCTCGGTGCTGGATGAGAAACCGCCCGGACGCCAGCCGATCAAGACGGCCATGGTGTCAGCGGGCCGGATGGAAGAGGTGATCAATCATCTGCGCCGCGCCATTCTGGACGGCCGCCAGGCCTATTGGGTTTGTCCCCTTGTCGAGGAGAGCGAGTCCGTCGACATGACCGCAGCCGAGGAACGGTTCAAACACCTGCGCGCCGTTCTGGGGGAAGGCAATGTGGGGCTGGTCCACGGACAGATGCCCGCCCCCGAGAAAGACGCGGCCATGGCGGCGTTTCAGGCGGGCAAGACCGCCGTTCTGGTCGCTACCACCGTGATCGAGGTGGGGGTGAACGTGCCCAATGCCACGATCATGGTGATCGAACAGGCCGAGATCTTCGGACTGGCCCAGTTGCACCAGTTGCGCGGACGCGTGGGCCGTGGGGCAGGTGCCTCTACCTGTCTGCTGCTCTACCGGGCGCCGCTCTCCGAGACTGCGGAGCGGCGCCTGACCACGCTGCGCGACACAGAGGACGGTTTCCGCATCAGCGAAACCGATCTGGAAATGCGCGGCGCAGGCGACCTGATCGGCACCGCGCAGTCTGGGTTGCCGCGCTTCCGGGTCGCCGATCTGGAGCGTCAGGCCGCCTTGATGGCCGTGGCGCAAAGCGATGCGCGCAAACTGATGGCCGATGATCCGGCCTTGACCAGCCCCCGTGGCAAGGCCGCACGCGTGCTGCTCTGGCTGATGGAACAGGATCGGGCCATTCGCCTGATTTCAGTGGGTTAGTCTGTCACCCCCCCAAGTAATGCCACTTTGTTCTCAAATGTTCTCATAAAGTTCTTTACAGACCGTAGAGAATATGAGAACAAAGGAGCAACAGATACAGATACACGATGAGGGAAAGGACAGACCGATGCTTGAGCAGATCAAAACAACGATCCAGCGGTCGCGCGACACGCTTCTGTCGGATGCAATCGGGGCTATGGCCTTGATGGTGATCCTGATCGTCGGCCTGCATCTTCCCAATTTTTCCTGAGAGGGAGCCCGATTTCTGCCTGCGGTCCTGGTCCGGTGGCGCCTTGCATCTCTGTCCCAATCCGATGCAAGCCTGACGGATACTGCCTGTTCCATTGTCACCATGGCCATCCCCGGCCATGACGCCTTCCACCGAACACACCAGGAAACGCTACTTTCCGCCGCCTTCCACTGGGAAGAGCGGCGGTTTTTTTTCGCTAGAGCATTAAGTCAGAGAGTCAGGCGCAACGCGCCTTGTCCGCCTCGGCCATCGCTTCGGCCGTTGCCTCAAGCGCCAGGAGGATCGAGGCGTGACGGTTCTTGTAATCCCGTGCGGGCCGCAGCACATCCAGACCATCAAAGGGCGCAGATGGGGTGGGGCCGTCTGCCGTCAACATCGCCTTGAGTTCAGACAGTGCCGTGTCGATCTGCGCCCTTGTGCAGCCGATCACAGCGCGCCCGACAACCGCCGCCGCCGCCTGACCCAGCGCACAGGCCTTGACGTCCTGAGCATACTCCGCGATGCGCCCATCGCGCATCACGATATCCACCGTCACCGTTGACCCGCAGAGCGGTGAACGCCGCTTGACCGTGGCATCCGGCGCGCTCAGCCGCGTGGTATGCGGCATGTCTGCGGCCAGCGCCAGAATGCGGGCCGAGTAAAGCTTGATCAGATCTGTCTCGCCGCTCATGGCTTTCCCTTTCCGGCTCTTCCCCTTAAATAGGCCCGCAAGCCGCCGATGCAAAAGGTTTTCGTCATGAAATTTGATCCCGCCAGCCTGATCTACAATGACGCAGGTCTGATCCCTGTCATCGCACAGGACGATGCAACCGGCGAGGTGCTGATGATGGCCTGGATGAACGCGGACGCGGTTGTGCAAACGCTCGACACCCGCCGCGTGACCTATTGGAGCAGGTCGCGCCAATCCTTCTGGATCAAGGGCGAGAGCAGCGGCCATGTGCAGGAACTGGTGGACCTACGCGTCGATTGTGACCGCGATTGCCTGTTGGTGCGGGTGCGCCAGACTGGCCCCGCCTGCCACACCAACCGGCGCAGCTGTTTCTACACGGCGGTGCGGGACGGGGACGAGGTTGAATTGATGCAGCCGATCGCGGATTGATGCCGGCTTCTTTGAGTATTTGAAGAACGATGAAGGTCAGGGCTCAGAGCCCGATGAGCGCGCGGAGTTGCAAGGGCGTCAGCCCTTCGGCGCGGTAAGTGCTGATCGCGCGCGCATCGTCACGCTTGGCCAGACGCTTGCCGGCAGCGTCACGGATCAGACGGTGGTGATGATAGACCGGCACCGGCAGCCCAAGCAGATGTTGCAGCAAAACATGGATCTGCGTTGCCTCGAATAGATCGGCGCCACGGGTGACATGGGTCACGCCCTGCGCGGCATCATCGCAGACCACGGCCATGTGATAAGAGGTGCCCATGTCGCGACGCGCCAGAACCACATCTCCGACATGCTGGACAAGGTGTTCCGGTTCAATGGCTTGCAGCCCGTTCTGTCCTTCCGGTCCGGCGCCGGTTTCGATGAAACGCAGGGGGCTGGCCAGCGTCTCGACCGCGCGCGCCATGTTCAGGCGCAACGCGGCGTCGGGCAGCGGTGTTCCCGGATCGGGGACAAGGCGACATGTGCCGGGGTAGACCGGGCCATCGGGTCCGATCGGCCTGACCCCTTCCTGCGGGGCGGATGAGGCGTCCTGAATATCGCGGCGGGTGCAGGAGCAGGGATAAAGCAATCCGCGCCGCCACAGCACGGCAAGCGCGTCGCGATAGGCAGGCAGGCGGTCCGACTGGCGCATCACGGGGCCATCCCAGGTCAGGCCCAGCCAGTGGAGATCATCGTGGATCTGTGCTTCCCATTCCAGCCGCGCACGGCTCTGGTCGATATCCTCGATCCGGAGCAGGAATCGCCCACCAACGGCGCGGGCCATGTCATGGGCCACGATCGCCGCATAAGCATGGCCCAGATGCAGCGGGCCAGTCGGCGAAGGGGCAAATCTGGTGACAACTTGTGTTGTCATTCAAGGGCTTTCCCTGCAATTCCAATGCAAAGAATGAAGAGGATCACTGCGCTGCCATGGCGCTGGATTGATCCAGCCAGGCCAGCCACGCGTCCTTGGCGCGGTCTGTATAGGCCTTGTAGCGATCCTTGCGCCCGCGACGACCATGTTTCAGACCCTCAACGGGGCGAAACAGGCCGAAGTTCACGTTCATCGGCTGAAAGGTCTTGGCCTCGGCCCCACCCGTAATGTGGTGGATCAGCGCGCCCATGGCGCTGTCCTGCGGCGGGGTGACTGTCGGCTGGCCCAAGATCTCGGCTGCGGCCATGCGTCCGGCCAGCAAGCCCATCGCGGCGCTTTCGACATAGCCCTCGACCCCGGTGATCTGCCCGGCAAAGCGGATATGCGGGCGCGAGCGCAGGCGCATCTGATCGTCCAGAAGCGTGGGCGAGTTGATGAAGGTGTTGCGATGGATCCCGCCAAGACGCGCGAAACTGGCATCCTGCAACCCTGGAATCATTTTGAAAACAGCGGTTTGCGCGCCGTATTTCATCTTGGTCTGGAATCCCACGATATTGTAGAGCGTCCCCAGTGCATTGTCGCGGCGCAGCTGCACCACGGCATAGGGCTTCACATCCGGCTGGTGCGGGTTGGTCAGGCCCACGGGCTTCATCGGGCCGAAACGCAGCGTTTCACGGCCACGTTCGGCCATGACCTCGATGGGCAGGCACCCGTCGAAATAGCCCGCCGTTTCGCCCTCATGGAACTCGGTCTTGTCGGCGGCCAGCAGCGCGTCGATGAAGGCCTCATACTCGTCCTTGGTCATCGGGCAGTTGATATAGGCTTTTTGTTCGGCCTCGGTCTCGCCCTTGTCATAGCGGGATTGTTCCCAGGCGACGGACATGTCGATGCTGTCGGCATAGACGATGGGGGCGATGGCGTCGAAAAAGGCCAGCGCGTCGGTGCCGGTTTCGGCGGCAATGGCGCGGCCCAGCCCTTCGCTGGTCAGCGGGCCGGTCGCGATGATCCAGTGGCCGCTGTCGGGCAGGGCGGTGATTTCGTCATATTCCACGGTCACATTCGGATGCGCCATCAGGGCGGCGGTTACGGATTCGGCAAAGGGATCGCGGTCCACGGCAAGCGCCCCCCCGGCCGGCAGACGATGCTTCTGTGCCATCTGCATGATCAGGCCATTGGCCGCGCGCATTTCCCAATGCAGCAAGCCCACAGCGTTCTGCTCATGGTCATCCGAGCGGAAGGAATTCGAGCAGACCATCTCGGCCAGATGGCCGGTGCGATGGGCGAAGGTGCCCACCTTGGGGCGCATTTCGTGGATGACGACGCGCAGACCCATATTGGCAGCCTGCCAGGCTGCCTCTGATCCGGCCATGCCGCCGCCGATGATGTGAAGGGTTTTGTCCATAGGGCTGATCTAGGCCAAGTCACAGGCTTTGAAAAGGGCAGGGATCACGGGCTGTGGAACGGAGCGGTCGAGTGGGTCACCCGTATCATGTTTCGGCGGTCAGAGAGAGGCTGACCTGGAGGGAAACTGCCGGAGGTGACCCACACCCGTTTCAAGCATGCGACTGTGCAAATCGCATGCCAGATCACTATCAGGGATATTTGCGGCAGCCTAGTGGCAAATGTGGAAAAGACGGGGCTGCAATCGGGAAACATTTACCTCAAATTGCCGCATATGGGGCGATTTCGGCAAAAGGCCGCCCAAGGCGAGCGATCTTTTGCCAGTCCAGTCCCCGGACCAAGAGGGAATCGGTGCAGAGCTACTGGTTCCACTCTGGGTGGCGCTTGTCCAGAAAGGCACTGATTCCCTCGGCCGTGTCGCGGTAAAGCATGTTCTGCACCATGACATCGCCCGTGTAATCATAGGCTTGGGCAATCGGCATGTCGATCTGTGTATAGAAGGCCTGCTTGCCGATCTTGACCGCAGCCCCCAGTTTGTCCGCCACCATGCCCGCAAGGGTTGCGGTCTCGCGCACCAGATCTTCGGGGGGCACGACCTTGTTGATCAGCCCGATCGCCTCGGCCCGCGTGGCTGGAATGAACTGTCCGGTGGTCAGCATCTCGAAGGCCTGTTTGCGCGGCACGTTGCGGGTCAGCGCCACCATCGGTGTCGAGCAGAACAGGCCGATATTGACGCCATTCACACCAAAGCGCGTGCCCTCGGCGGCGATGGCCATGTCGCAACTGGCGACAAGCTGACAGCCGGCAGCCGTGGCGATCCCGTGGACCTGGGCGATCACGGGCTGGGGCAGACGCTGGATCGACATCATCATGCGCGCGCAGCGGTCGAACAGATCCTTGAAATAGGCCGCCCCCCCATCCTCGGCCTGCCGACCTGCGGTCATCTCTTTCAGATCATGCCCCGCGCAGAAGGCTTTGCCCTCACCGGACAGGACGATGGCGCGGATGCTGCGATCGTCGGCCAGTGCGTCGAACTCCGTCTGCAAGGCCGCCAGCATGGCGTCCGACAGCGCGTTCAGCTTCTCGGGCGCGTTCATCCGCAGATAGGCCACAGCGCCCGTGTCGTTACGTTCCAGCAATGCCATCTTGTCCTCCCGCGATGTTCCGGCCAAGTCTAGAACATAATGAGAGAGGGAGGGAAGCATGGCGTTGAAAATGACGCGCGAGGATCTGGAGCAGTTCATCAAGGAGGTGTTCCCGCAGGTCGCCGCCGATTTCACGGTCGAGGACGTGGCCCCGATGGAGATCACCATGCGACTGAACGTGGGCGAGCGGCATCTGCGCCCCGGTGGCACGGTCTCGGGGCCCTCGATGTTCGGGCTGGCGGATGTGGCGATCTACCTTGCGATCATGGCGATGATCGGCCCCAAGGCGCTGGCCGTGACCACCAATGCCAGTTTCGATTTCATGCGCAAACCGGCCGCGGGTGTGGACCTGATCGCCAAATGTCGCCTGCTCAAACTGGGGCGGGTGCTGGCGGTGGGGGATGTGCTGCTGTACTCCGAAGGGATGGCGGAACCGGTCGCGCGGGCCTCGATGACCTATTCGATCCCGCCAGGGTCTTGAAAAAAGATGGGGTATTCTGATACCTATTTTTTAAGTCACTGTTATTATTGAAATAATCCGCCAAGGCCGCGCTTGACTATGCGTTGCGTGCGGATATAACCCCGCAATCGCATTGGACATGGCCGTTCCGGGTCCTGTCCCGAACTGAACAAGGGTAACCCCGCAATGAAAACCTTTTCTGCTACTCCGGCGGATATCGACAAGAAATGGATCCTGATCGACGCCGAAGGCGTTGTTCTGGGCCGTCTCGCTTCGATCGTCGCCATGCGCCTGCGCGGCAAGCACAAGCCGTCCTTCACGCCCCATATGGACATGGGTGACAACGTGATCATCATCAACGCCGACAAGGTGCAGATGACCGGCAACAAGCGCGCCGACAAGAAATACTACTGGCACACCGGCCATCCCGGCGGGATCAAACACCGCACCGCGGCGCAGATCCTTGAGGGTGCACATCCCGAGCGTGTCGTGACCGCCGCCATCAAGCGGATGCTTCCCGGCAACAAGCTGTCGCGTCAGGTCATGACCAACCTGCGCGTCTACGCAGGTGCCGAACATCCGCATGAGGCGCAAGCGCCTGTGGTGCTGGATGTGAAATCCATGAACTCCAAGAATACGCGGGTGTAATGATGGCTGATCAAATCAATTCCCTCGAAGAGCTGGGCGCCGCCACCGGTGCCGTCGCAGCCCCTGTTGAGGTTGCCGCCCCCCGTGAACCCGTCCGTGACGCCCTGGGCCGCGCCTATGCGACCGGCAAGCGGAAAGACGCGGTCGCCCGTGTCTGGATCAAGCCGGGTTCCGGCAAGGTCGTGGTGAACGGCAAGGAAATGGCCGCCTATTTCGCGCGTCCGGTGCTGCAGATGATCCTGCGCCAGCCGTTCAGCGTGGCCGGTGTGGTTGACCAGTTCGACGTCATGGCCACTGTGGCCGGCGGCGGTCTGTCCGGTCAGGCCGGTGCGGTCAAGCACGGCATCTCCAAGGCCCTGCAACTCTACGATCCCAGCCTGCGCGCCGCGCTGAAAGCGGCAGGCTTCCTGACCCGCGACAGCCGCGTGGTGGAACGCAAGAAATACGGCAAGGCCAAAGCGCGCAAGAGCTTCCAGTTCTCCAAGCGCTGATCTGCCTTGCAGGTTTACGGAAAGGGCCGCCTTCGGGTGGCCCTTTTTCTTTGGCGCGCTGAGGGCAGGGACCCGACAAGAAAAAAGGCGGGCCCCGAAGGACCCGCCCGGAATGTTCGCCTGGACCGAGGGCTCAGCCGCCGAACACGTTGAAATCGTAAGACAGGATGAAGGACACGGTCGAGGCGGCGTTGTCCGCATCTTCATAGAGCAGCGAGAAGGCCGCACCTTCTGCAAAGCCATAGCTCGCGCCGACTTCGGCATAGTTGTAGCTGCCTGCGCCGCTTTCATCCACGGTGCCCAGCAGCACATAGGCGCTGATCGCATCCGAGAAAGCGTATTCAACGCTGGCGCTGGCATCCGTGATCTCGGAGTCGGGGAAGTATTCCACCGCGCCGCCGATGCTGATCGCGTCGGTCAGCCCATAGCCCAGACCCAGAGTGACCGAGTAATCATCGTAGGAATCTTCGATGTAATAGCCGGTCAGCGTCAGGTCATAGGACAGGCCGCTGGCCAGTTCATTGCCGTAACCCAGCGACAGCTCCATCAGGTAATCGGCGGTCGGATCGTCATAGACGCTTTCGGCATAGATTTGCGCGGTGATGCCGGCATAGGACAGCGCAACATAGCCTTCGCCATTGCTCGAGTCGAAATCGAAGCTGTCGCCTTCGACGATGTAATAAGCGGCGATACCTGCGTCGACGCTCACCTCTTGTGCCTGTGCAGCGACCGGCAGGGCCAGCAAGGCGGCAGCGGCGCCGATCATTTTCGTTGTTTTCATGGGGTGTCCCTTCAGTCTGGTTTTCTTGTTGAGAGTCATGGTCTTGCTTGTTTTGTTCTGCGTGAATGCACAGGTTCGGTATCTGTAATGATATAACAATCGAGTCGCTCTATCTGCTTGCGCCAGTCCTTTGTCAATCGGGCTTATGCGGCAGTGCAGCATTGCCGTTGAGATCGTCATAATCCTGTTGCAGATTCGACGTCCAGAGTGATGAGGGAGAAAAGGTCAGCACGCCTGACTTTGCCCGAATAACAGGCAGTCGCGGCGATCAGAGGTTACTTGTCGGGCGGAATCAGTCCCAGACCGCGCAGATAGATCCCGATCCCCGACTCAAGCAGGTCCTCGGGTGGAAAGGGCGAGACCGCACCGGGTGAATTGCGCGCGAACAACTCGACCACGCCATGCGACATCGCCCAGATATGCGCCGAGAACATGCTGGCCGGTGGCCGCTTCTCCGGCGGGATATGCTGGCTGAGGTCACGGGCAGCACTTTCCAGAACATCCCGCGCGCGCGTCGCGGCAGCCGCCAGTTCAGGCGTGCGGTTCACGGAAATGCTGCTTTCGAACATCGCGATATAGTGGCCGGGATATTTGCGCGCAAAGGCCAAATAGGCGCGCCCCGTCGCTTCGAATGCCGCCAAGGCCGAAGGCTGGCCCTTGTCATAGGCATATTGCATCACATCGGCGAAGATCTCGTACCCCTGACGCGCGGCCTCCGCGATCAGATCCTCGCGGCCTTCGAAATGCCGGTAAACGGCTGCAGGGGTCACGCCCGCCTGTTTGGCGGCCTCTGACAGGGTGAATCCGGTCGGCCCCTGCCGGGTAATCAGATCCAGCGCCGCCTCGACCAAGGCTTGCCGCAGGTTGCCGTGGTGATAGCCCTGCTTACGCATCCCACAGGTCCGGCCCGCCACAAATCGCGCTGTCGCCGGCCCCGATGGCCTCGGCATCCTTGCCGCTATAGTCCAGCGCTGTCAGAACATGCCGGATCACGGCCAGACGGGCGCGTTTCTTGTCATCGGACTTGACGATGGTCCAGGGGGCGGCCTCTGTATGGCTGCGATGCAGCGTCTCGCGGATGGCGTCGCTATAGGCGTCCCATTTGTGCAGCCCGTCCACGTCGATCTTGCTCAGCTTCCACTGTTTCAGCGGGTCCCGCTCGCGGGCCAGAAAGCGGCGCAGTTGCTCGGCCCGGCCCACGTTCAGCCAGATCTTGAAGAGGTGTATCCCCTCATCCACCAGCATATCCTCGAATTCGGGCACCTGATGAAAGAACTGCTCGCGTTGAGTCCCGGTGCAGAAGCCGAAGACATGTTCGACCACACCGCGATTGTACCAGCTGCGGTCGAACAGCACGATCTCGCCGCCTGCGGGAAGATGCTGGATATAGCGCTGGAAATACCACTGGGTTGCCTCGGTATCCGACGGCTTGGACAGCGCCACCACCCGCGCGCCGCGCGGGTTCAGGTTCTCGGTGAACCGCGAGATCGTGCCACCTTTGCCAGCCGCATCACGCCCCTCGAAGACGATGGCAATCCGCGCGCCACTTCGGCGCGCCCAGGCCTGCAGCTTGACCAGTTCGATCTGGAGACTCTCCATCTCGCGGTCATAGTCCTTGCCCCCCATCTCGGTGGCATAGGGATAATCGGGATTGATCAGATCATCCTTGCCCGCCCCGCGAATGGCCTCGCGGATATGGTCAGGGGCGTGGTTGTCGAAAAAATCGCTGATGGCGCCGTCGAATGGCAGGCTCATGGCTTCATTGACCCTTGTTTTGCCTGACTATGGCCCAGTGACCGGATCAACGCAATCGCGCGCGGGCGGCGGCGCGGTCGATCGCCTCCGCGACAGCGGCCGGAGCGGAATGGTGCGGCATATGACCGATCCCCTCCAGCCGGGTCAGCACAGCACCGGGGATCTGTCGCGCCAGAGGTTCCGAATGGATATGGATCGGCACGACGTCATCGGCCGTGCCATGCACGATTTCGACCGGCATCGGCAAAGTGCTGTAGCGGGCCGACATCTCGACAACATGGGGGCGCAGGGAATTGACCTGCCGTGCATTGGCCCGCAGAGTCTCGCGCCGCAGGGTTAGCCCTGATCCGATATAGTCGGCATAGCCTTCGGGCGGCGATTGCGGTGCAAAGATACTGTCCAGCGCGCCATCCACCTGACCACGTGGCGGAAAGGCCGCGATCAGCGGCACCACCGTCGCGCCACCGATGGCCGATGAGGCCACCCCGTAAAGCACACCCAGCCCGCCCGGCCAGGGGTTCGAGGCGCCCGACAGCACGACCAGTGCCGCCGTGTCCTCGGGCCGGCTCAATCCCCAGGCCAACGCGACCGCACCGCCATAGGAATGTCCCAGAACGATGGGATTGCTGACGCCAAGCTGATCGGCGGCGGCCTGAAGAAAAGCCGCCTGTTGCAGCGGGCTTTCCGCAGCCGTGGTGAAAGCACCGCTGAATTCATCCGACACGCGATCCGACCAGCCCAGACCGGGGCGGTCAAAGACGATGACGCGGTAATTGTCCTTCATCCTTTCGACAAAGGAAAAGGTGAAATCCCGCGTATTGCCCGAAGCCCCGTGGATCAACACCAGATCGGGTCCCGCGCCCTCGACATGGGCATGCACACGCTGCCCATTGACCGTCACGAATTGCCCTGTCGGGGGATAGCTGGCCTCGGCCGCTGCGGCGCGCGTGTCGGCGCGACGGTCCACAATGACCCCGCATCCGCCCAGAAGCGCCAGAGTGGCTACGAAAGAGATCACCTTATATGCCGATTTCATCCAGCTCGAACGGGGTTGACTGATAAATCTGGTTTATCCAGTTACCATATAGAAGATGCGCGTGACTTCTCCACCGATTGAGAGGCATCCTCGCGGGATCGTCATTGGGATAGTAGTTCAGCGGCACATTGATCGGCGTGCCGGTCGCGACATCGCGGTCATATTCCTGTTTCAGCGTATCGCTGTCATATTCGAAATGGTTGAAGATATAGAGCGCCCGATGGGCCGGATCCTCGACCAGGGCAGGGCCGACCTCATCGCTGGCCAGCAGCGTCACCAGACCGGGGGCCGCGTCGATCTCGGCCTGCTTGACCTCGGTCCAGCGGCTGACGGGGATCACGCAATCGTCTGAAAACCCGCGCAGATAGGGCGAGGCGGGGGCCATGTTCCGATGCCGGAAACAGCCAAAGGCCTTGGCCTCCAGCATATGTTTCCGCACACCGTGGAAATGATAGATCATCGCCATGCCGCCCCAGCAAACGCCGAAGGTGGAATGGACATGGCTTTGCGTCCAGTCAAAGACCTGACGCAGCTCATCCCAATAGGTCACTTCCTCAAACGGCAGATGCTCGATCGGTGCGCCGGTGATGATCAGACCGTCATATTTCTCGCCCGTGGCCGCCACTTCACTGAAGGGGCGGTAGAAGCTTTCCATATGTTCGGCAGCAGTGTTCTTGGTCTGATGCTCGGACATGCGGATCAGCGACAGCTCGATCTGAAGAGGCGTGGCCCCGATCAGCCGGGCAAACTGGTTCTCGGTCTGGATCTTTTTCGGCATCAGGTTCAGCAGCCCGATCTTCAGCGGGCGAATATCCTGCCGCGCGGCCTGATCCTCGTCCATGACCATCACACCTTCGCGCGTCAGCACGTTGAAGGCGGGCAGGGTGGCAGGGATCTTGATGGGCATGTGGAACGTCCTTCTGGGTCTTGTCGGATGGGTTCAGATAGGGCGGGTGTCAGCCCCGCTCAAGGGCCATGGCGATCAGCGCATCGACATCGGCGGCGCTGCGGACGGCGGCGACCTCATCGGCGGTGACGGTCACGCCCCAATTGCGCGCCATCGCCGCATAGCGCGGTTGCCGATGCGCCAAGGCCTGCGCATAGGTCCAGCGGATGAAGGCATCCGGATCGACATCACCCTCGGACACATGGTTCAGGCTCAGATATTCGTGCCAGACCCGGTCCAGAAACGCCGCCTGATAGGACATGGGCTTTGGCGCCTTGTCGAAACGGCGGATCAGTTCGGCGGTATGCGCTTCGTCGCCCTTGATCCAGACCATCAGCGTGGTCTCGGACAGCGCCTTGAGCACCGGATCGTGCGGGTTCTCGGGGTCCACCCATTCGCAGATCGACCCGCCGGTATCGCAGACGAAATGCGGATAACCATACAGCGCCTCGGCCCTCTCGATGAAATAGCCGGTATCCATCAGGGCATGGATCTCGGCTTGCCGGAACTGCGACTGACGGCGGGTATATTCGGCGTAAGGAAGACCGCCCTTGGCCGGATCACCGGGCTTGCCCAGATAGGAGGATACGGGCTTGAGGTTATGAAACGTGATGTTCGACCCGATATAGATCGAATCCGACAACAGCAGATCACGCAGGAAGGGCACTTTCATCGCCTCGGCCTTGGCATTGTCGGCGATATATTCGCCCATGTAGCGCGTGCCGATCCGGTAATCGATCGAGTAGTGGAACCAGTCCCCGTGATCGCGCAGCAGCGTGGCCAGATGGGTCTTGCCCAAGCCCGACATGCCGAAGAACAACACCCGCTTGCGCGGCGCTGCCAGCCATTCTGCCGCTGAACTATAGATCATGGACGCATCCCCTTTGCCTGCGCGATGTGGTAGCCCCGCCTGCAAGGGTGGTCAACGCTCTTGCAGCCTCACTGAACAGGCGGCGGCATCGCCCCCGCCGCGCGGCGCCGGTTCAGGATGCGCCCGTCGATCACCACCAGACCCGCCGCCAGCAGCGCGAAACCCGCATAGGCGCGGATCGGCAGCGCCTCGTCCAGAAAGACAGATCCCAGCAGGATGGCGACCGGGGCCACCAGCAGCGTGACCAACAGCACATTGCCCGACCCGGCCATGGCCAGCACACGGTAATACAGCAGATAGGCCAGAGCCGTGGCCACGACCGACAGATAGGCGATGGCCACCCATGTGACGCCCGCATAATCCAGACGCGGCACCCCCTCCTGCCACAAGGCCAGCGGCAGGATCACCAGTGTTGCCCCGCTCAGCATCCCCGCCGCCGCCACCTGCGGGGCCAGACCCGACAGACGCGCCCGGTTGAAGACGCTCCCGAACGCATAACACAGCGCCGCCCCGATCAGCGCCAGTTGCGCCAGCGCCGTCAGGTCCAGCCCGCGCACCGCATCCGGCCCGATCACCGTGACCGCGCCCGCAAAGCCCAGCCCGATCCCCGCCAGCTTGCGCCGTGTCAACCGCTCGTCCGGGAAGACCAGCGCGGCGACCAACACGCCGAACACCGCCGTGGAACAGTTCAGGATCGAGGCCAGCCCCGACGGAATATGTGTCTGTCCCCAGGTGATCAGCGCAAAGGGCAGGGCGGTGTTCAACACGCCCGAAAAGACAAACCCCGCCCAGACGACCGGATCACGCGGCAGCGCCAGGCGGCGGATCAAGACATAGGCCCACAGGATCAGCGCCGCGCCCGTCACGCGAAAGGCGACCACGCTGACAAACCCCACCTCGCGCAGGATCACCGCGTTCGACAGGAAGGAGGCCCCCCAGATGCCGCCCAAGAGCAGCAGTTCGACCCAGGCCCGCAGAGAGATGGATTTTTGTGTCATGGCGCGGTGTTATGCCTGTGACAGGACACCCGCAACCCGTTTCCTGCGGTTACCCGCGCCGCCGCGTCTCGTGCCAGATGTTCAGATAGTTTCCGGCAAAGATCACCAGCGCGCCCGCAAAGACGAACAGATCCAGCGGCTCGTTGTAAAGCAGCATCCCCACGATCGCGATGACAGGCAGGCGGGTGAAGTCGATGGGGATCACCACCGTCGCCGGCGCGATGGACAGCGCATTGGTCAGGCAGAAATGCGCCATCAGCCCGGCACAGCCGATCACGACGACCCAGGGCAGGCTCGTGGCCGAAGGCAGGGCGATATCCCCGTCATAGCCCGCCGCGATCAGACCGAACACAACTTGGGTCGTTGTCAGATAGAACAGGATGCAGGCGATGCTTTCCGTGCGGGTCAGCTTTTTCGTGAACATGATGGTGAAGGCGAAACAGATCGCCGACAAGGCCGCCGTGATGACACCGGGGTTCAGACTGTCAGGGCTGGGCCGCGCCACGATGAGGATGCCGATGAACCCCAGCACCGCCGCCAGCGTCCGCATCGGCGTCATCCGCTCGCCCAGCACCAGTGGCGACAGCACCAGCACCCAGAGCGGCGAGGTGAATTCCAGCGCAAAGACCTGCGCCAGCGGGATGACGGTCACCGCATAGAACCACAGGTTCTGCCCGCTGAAATGCGCCAGGTTCCGCATGATCTGCAAACCGGGATGGCGGCGAGACACCTCGTGCCAGCGCCGCGTCAGGGTCAGGACGGCAAAGACGATGAGCACGCCCACGATAGAGCGGTAGAGCATGATCTCGAACGTATCCAGATCCAGCGACGCCTCACGTCCCGCCACGGCCATGGCCGAAAACGACCCGATGGCCCCGATCATCCAGAGCGCCGCGCGCAGCACAGGCGGCGGCGCAGGCAGGATCGCCGGGATCGGGGTGGTCATGCGGCACCGTCCTCGGTGATGGCGTAATCGCGGGTGATCCCGGATGTCTGCACTGCCCAATCGGTCGCCGCCGCCCGCGCCTGATGCGCATCGAATGCGGCACGATCCAGAAAGGACTCCGCGACCTGCCAGATCAGCGGATCATCCGTGGGCGTCACGTCAAAGGTCACGCATCCCTGCTCGGCCCGTGTCAGGCGGATATGCTCGGGCAGGGCCATCATCACGGCACGCGCCTGCGCATGGGATGCGCAGATCAGGCGTCCGGTGAGATGGATCATTCCCATTCGATCGTGCCCGGCGGTTTCGAGGTCACATCATAGGTGACGCGGTTGATCCCCTTGACCTCGTTGATGATCCGCGTCGCGGTCTCGCCCAGAAAATCATGGCTGAACGGGTAATAATCGGCTGTCATCCCGTCCACGGATGTGACCGCCCGCAGCGCACAGGCGAAATCATAGGTCCGCCCGTCGCCCATCACGCCCACCGTGCGCACAGGCAGGATCGCCACGAAAGCCTGCCAGATATCGTCATACAGCCCATGCCTGCGGATCTGGTCGATAAAGACCGCATCCGCCTTGCGCAGGATCTCCAGCTTCTCGCGGGTGATCTCGCCGGGGCAGCGGATCGCCAGACCGGGGCCGGGGAAGGGGTGACGCCCGATGAAACTGTCCGGCAGGCCAAGCTCACGCCCCAGGGCGCGGACCTCGTCCTTGAACAGCTCGCGCAGCGGTTCCACCAGCTTCAGGCCCATCTTCTCGGGCAGGCCGCCCACATTGTGATGCGACTTGATCGTGACCGACGGACCGCCGCTGAAGCTGACCGATTCGATCACATCGGGATACAACGTGCCCTGGGCCAGAAATTCCGCACCCTCGATCCCACTGGCGTATTTCTGGAACACGTCGATGAACAGCCGCCCGATGATCTTGCGCTTGGTTTCGGGGTCGGACACACCTTCCAACTCGCCCAGAAACAGATCCGCCTCATCGGCATGGATCAGCGGGATGTTGTAATTGTCGCGGAACATGGCAACCACTTCAGTCGCCTCGTTCTGTCGCAAAAGCCCGTGATCGACGAAGACGCAGGTCAGCTGATCGCCGATCGCTTCGTGGATCAGCACAGCCGCGACCGAGGAATCGACCCCGCCCGACAGCCCGCAGATCACGCGCTTGTCGCCCACCTGTTCGCGGATCTTGCGGATCGCTTCCTCGCGATAGGCCCCCATGGTCCAGTCGCCGGTAAAGCCCGCGTCGCGGATGAAATTCTCATAGAGCGTCTTGCCATTGGGCGTGTGATGCACCTCCGGGTGGAACTGCACCGCATAGAACCGCCGCTCCAGATCCGCCGTGATGGCGAAGGGCGCGTTGGGCGAGGTGCCGTAGACCTCGAACCCCGGCGCGATGCGGCTGACATGGTCGCCATGGCTCATCCAGACCTGCTCACGCTCTTCAAGGAACCAGCCCTTCAGAAGGTCGATCCGGCCATTGGCGGGCGTCACATAGGCGCGTCCGAACTCGGCAGTGCCGTGGCCCGATTCGACCTTGCCTCCCAGCATCTCCATCATGACCTGCTGGCCATAGCAGATGCCCAGAAGCGGCACGCCAAGGGTGAACACGCTTTCGGGCGGGCGTGGCGATCCTTCGCGGGTCACGCTGTCCGGCCCCCCCGACAGGATCACGGCCTTCGGCGCGAATTCGGCCAGAAAGGCATCCGTCACCTTCTGATAGGGATGGATTTCGCAATAGACGTTCAACTCGCGCAGGCGACGCGCGATCAGCTGCGTCACCTGGCTGCCAAAGTCGATGATGAGAAGGCGGTCATGGGATGTCTGGCTCATGTCAGCCTCCTAGGCCAAGGTCTTGCTTTGCGCAAGTCTCCCTGCGGCATGGCACGACAGGCCAAGGGGTGGATATGTCGCTTTTCCCCCTCAATAGCCGGATTTTGCGCCCACGGCCCGGCGCGAACCCGGTATCAGGTGGCAAACCGCCGAAGGGGCGGTGGCATCGGCATGAAGGATGAGACAGATGGAAGAGGTTCAGACGCGCAGACCGGCACGCGGTGGTGGTGGTGCAGCGCGACGCGCCGAGCGCGGGGCCGTATCCTTTGAAACGGCGCAGTATATCCGCCGCAACATTCCCAATTTCGAGGTGCTGACCGAAGAAGCGCTTGAGATCATCGAGACCAATGCCGAAACGGTGCTGGCCGAGATCGGGGTGAATTTCGTCAACAACCCCGCCGCACTGGAGCTCTGGCGCAATGCCGGGGCCGAGATCGAGGGCGAGCGTGTCCGCATCCCGCGCGGTCTGGCCCGCCAGCTTTGCGCCACGGCCCCAAAGGAATACACCCAGCACGCCCGCAACCCCGCGCGCAATGTGGTCGTGGGTGGCAAGAACCTTGTCCTGGCCCCCGTCTATGGCCCGCCCTTCGTGCATGATGCCAAAGGGGGCCGCCGCTATGCCACGATGGAGGATTTCCGCAAATTCGTGAAGCTGGGCTATATGTCGAAATGGCTGCACCATTCGGGCGGCACGGTCTGCGAGCCCACCGACATCCCCGTCAACAAGCGCCATCTGGACATGCTCCATGCCCACATGACCCTGTCCGACAAGCCCTTCATGGGATCGGTGACGGAACCAAGCCGGGCGCAGGATTCGGTCGAGATGTGCGAAATCCTGTTCGGCCGAGACTTCGTGCAGAACAACACGGTGATGACCAGCCTGATCAACATCAACTCGCCGATGACCTTCGACGATGTGATGATGGGCAGCCTTGAGGTATACGCCCGCAACAACCAAGCCTGCATCATCTCGCCCTTCATCGTGGGCGGTGCCATGGCCCCTGTCTCGGTCGCGGGCACGCTGACGCAGGTTCTGGCCGAGGTGCTGGCCGGCATCGCCTATAGCCAGCTGGTGCGCAAAGGCGCGCCCGTGATCTTCGGCGCTTTCGTGACCTCGATCGACATGAACTCCGGCGCGCCCACCTTCGGGACGCCCGAGGCCAGCCATATCACCTATGGCGCGGGTCAACTGGCGCGCCGCATGGGTCTGCCGTTCCGCTCGGCAGGTTCTTTCTGCGGCTCGAAACTGCCAGACGCGCAGGCCGCCTATGAAACCGCCAACAGCCTGAACATGGGCCTGCTGTCCGGCGTGAACTTCATGCTGCATGCCTGCGGCTGGCTGGAAGGCGGGCTTGTCTCCAGCTTCGAGAAATTCGTGATGGACGCAGACCAGCTGGGCGCGCTGCACAAGTTTGCCGAAGGCGTCGCCATGGACGAGAACGCGCAGGCCATGGGGGCCATCCGCGAAGTCGGCCCCTCTGGGCATTATCTGGGCTGCGCCCATACGCAGGCGAATTTCAAATCCGCCTTCTGGCGCTCGGACGTGTTCGACTACAAACCCTATGAGACATGGCACGAGGAAGGCGCCCGCGACACCATGGCGCTGGCAGGCGCCAAGGTCGAGCAGATGCTGGCCAATTACCAGCAACCCGCGATGGACCCCGCAATCGCCGAGGCGCTGGCCGGCTATGTCGCTAAGAAGAAAGAAAGCATGGCCGACGCCTTCATGTAAGGCGCGCCCATCCCGAAAAGCTTGGCAGGGCGGTCCGCGGGCCGCCCTGTTGCATGTCGGGCAGCCCGCCGTCGCGGCGGATCAGGCCGGAACGGCCAGTTCCGGGGCAGGGGTGGCAGGCGGCACCAGCGTTGGCCGGGTCGCCCGCAGGATGCGCGCCTCGCCGATGACCGCGATCATCACCTCGACATGGCGCATGCTGGAGTAAGCCGCGTCACCCGCGCGGCGGCTGTCATCCAGACCGGCCTCAATCTCCATCAGATGCGCCAGAGCCACCGCGTTGCGCGGCAAGCCCCCATGGCCCAGAAGCCGCGGCAGATGAATGTCGCGCCGGTAATCCTCGGCCCCGATCCGCGCCGCGCGGATCAGAAGGCGCGGGCGGCGCAGATGGTCCAGACGGTGCAGGATATCGGTCATGGCGTGGCGTCCTATGCAGCATCGGGCACAGCGCCCGATGGCACCCACACAAGCACGGGTCAGGGGGATGTTGCGTGCCGTGCCGGACCAGCGCGCGCCCCCTTTGCCATTATTCAATATTTGGAAACAATTATGGCAAAAACGCCAAATCGTTAACGAACTGGTAAGAAGTGCATTCTTAGGTTGAAAGTTCTTCTGGGGATAACCTGTGGATAACTGTGGCAGGAGGGCTGACATGACAACCATAGACGGGGGTGTGACCACAATTAACGGACCTTGCGACCCTCAGCCACCCGGATGCGCCCCCGCATGGGTGCCGCAGGATGCGCTGCGCTATCTGGCCCATACCGAAGCCGGATTGCCGATCCGCGCTCTGGCCCGCAGCGCGGGTTGCCATGCTTCGACCGTATTGCGCCAGATCCGGCGGCTGGAAAACCGCCGCGATGACCTGCTAGTCGATGAGGCGCTGCGCCGCCTTGGCACCATCCACTTCACCCGCGCCCCGGCCAAGATTCCGGTCGTGGCGCGACCCCAACCCTCGCAGAAAGAGGTAGCGCCCATGCAGACGGAATGCCTGACCCAGACACCGACGAGCGATACGGCTCCGTCCTACGAGGTGCTGCGCCGCGAGGCGCGCCGCGTCCTGCGGCGGCTGGCCGAACCCGGTGCCGTGCTGGCCGTAGCGACCGAGATGGACAAGGCCGTGGTCGTGCGTGACATCGCGGGCGGTGCCACAACCCGCACGGCCGTCGTGGACCGTCCGGTAGCGCAGGCCATGGCGCTCAAGGAATGGATCGCCTGCGATGCACCGGGCCGGATCTCGCGCTACCGGATCACCGGTCTGGGGCGCACGGCGCTGGCAACCCTGATGGCCGAAGCCGAGAACATGGCCCGCCGCGATCTGGCCGAAGGTCAGGCGCGCTTTGCGGGGCAGGGCCATCCGACGGAAGGGGACATTGAGGACGATACCCCCCCGACGGCGACAAGACGCAGGATGCGCTACTGCGTGAACGAATCCCCGCTACTGGCGCTGTCACGGCGGCGCGACAAAGCGGGTAAACCCTTCCTGTCCGACGAGCTTGTCGCGGCAGGCGAGAGGTTGCGCGAGGATTTCGAACTGTCCCAGATGGGGCCGAAAGTGGCCCAGAACTGGGACCGGTTCCTGACCGCAGGTGTGCAGGGTGGCGCGGCCGAGACCGGCTTGCAGCGCGGGCCCGAGGCCGCACGCACACGGATCGGCGCCGCCCTGCGTGACCTCGGGCCTGGCCTTGGGGATGTGGCCCTGCGGTGCTGCTGCTATCTGGAGGGGCTGGAACAAGCCGAGAGAAGGATGGGTTGGTCCGCGCGCTCGGGCAAGATCGTGTTGCGGATCGCGTTGCAACGCCTGCGACGGCATTATGACGATCAGGGGCAGGCGGGGTCGATGATCGGCTAAGGTTTCAGCCGCCCACCAGCCAGCCCACGAAATACGCCACCAGCGCACAGACCGACCCCACTGCCACTGTCTCGAGCAAGGCGCGGCGCAGCCTGTCGCGCGTGGCGACCCACCGCAGCAATCCCAGCGCCACCAGCGCAAGAAGGGTCATCGCGACCGACAGATAGAAGGTCGCCTGCGTCGGCTCCATGACGAAATAGGGGCTCAGCGGAACCGCACCGAAGATGACAAAGGACAGGAAGGTCATCAGACCATTCAACGCCGGATTGGCATCCTCGGGCGCCTGCATCCCAAATCCCCAGGACAGGGTCAGATCCGCCATCAAGGGCGGATGCACCGCCAGCAGACGCGCCGTCTGCACGGCCTCATCCTCTGGCAGCCCCCGCGTTTGCAGCAATTCGGCCATCAGGTCGGTCTCGGTCTCGGGATCCTTGCCGATCCGCCTGATCTGGGCGGCGTGACGCTGATCGTAAAGGTCGTTCTGCGACCGCATCGACAGGAATTCGCCCAACCCCATGCTGACCGCATCCGCGAACAGGTTCGCCAGACCGAAGACCAGCACCGCCAAAGCGCCGATCTGCGCGACACCTTCAGCCCCCGCTCCGGCAAAACCGGCCACGATGGCGAAGGTGGTGACGATCCCGTCATTGCCACCAAAGACAAGCTGCTTGAGATGGTCCTGCGTCCGGGCAAGTGCGGAAGGTCCGCCCCGTTTGGCTGGCTGGGTGGCTTGCTCGGTCATGGGACCTCGTGGCTGTGCAGACGCTGTTGCGGGGATAGCAAGCCCCGGCCCAAGGCGCAATCGGCGCGTGGCGGCACGGCCACTGCCGCAGACCTTCCGCAGTTTGTCACGCTTTCGTCCCAAAAACGGGCGAACCCGCTGATAAGCTTAGCCTGTTCATTCAAAGGTATGCCCATGGTCGACAATCACCACACCACATCCGCCCCGCAACTGCCCGTGACGTTCCGGCCGCACTATCCCTGGTTCGTCTGGCCCAGCATGGCCATGATGACCGTGCTCGGCCTCATCCCGCTCTGGGCCGCAAGCCATACCCTGACCGCAAGCCCTGACGGGCTAGCCGCCGTGATCGAAACCCACCTGCTGATGATCGCCATGGGGCTTTTCCTGCTGGCCTTCCCGGCCTTGCTCATCGTCTCGACCCTGAAGGGCCTGCCCACGCTCGAGATTGACCAAGGGACAGTGTATCACAGGTCCATCACAGGCCGGGTACAGGTGATCCGCCTGTCCGACTATGCCGAAGTATCTCTGGGCGAGGCGGTTCTGGCCAAAGGCTATCAGCCCCGGCTCGAAGCCGTGCCGATGCAACCGGGCGACCCCCTCAGAACGCTTCCGCTACGTCCCTTCGTCCACACCCGCGCCGATGCCGAGGCACTGGTCTCTCTGATCCGCCACGCGGCTGGCGAAAGACCCAAGCCCACTCCGACACAGGCGATCCAGCAGAAAAACCACACCCGCAGGGAATGGCGGACCCTTTGGTTCATCATTGGCGGCGCGACAATCCTGCTGATCCTGCTCAAGTGGTATGACTGAACCCGCCGTGAACAATAACGCACATTGCGGAAAGGCGCCCCGCCACATAACTTAAGGTTATGAACATCACCCTGCGGCAACTGACTTATTTCAAGGCGCTGGCCGAGCAGCGCAATTTCGGCCGCGCGGCCGAGGTCGTGCATGTCTCGCAACCTGCCTTGTCGGTCCAGATCCGCGAGCTTGAGAAAACATTGGGCGCGGTTCTGGTTGAACGGCAGGCCCGCGATGTGGTGCTGACGCCCTTCGGGCGGCGCATCCTTGCCCATGCCGAACGCGTTCTGGCCGCGACACAGGCGCTGGGGGACGCGGCCCGCTGGCGCGGCGGGCTGTCCGGGCAGTTGCGCCTTGGTCTGATCCCGACCATCGCCCCCTATCTGCTGCCAACCGCGCTCGAAGCGCTGCGCTCGCGCGATATCTCGCTGGATGTGCAGGTGCAGGAAGCCAAGACCGGTCGCCTGTTGGCGGAGCTGCGCGCGGGCCGTCTCGATGCCGCGGTCATCGCCCTCCCCTCGGCCGAAGAGGGGTTGATCGAGATCCCGCTTTTCGAGGATCGCTTCCTGCTGGCAGGCTCCACAGCACGTCTGGCCGCGCAGGGGGGCGGACCAGGGGCCGATGCGCTGCGCCCGATGGAACTGGGGGCAAGCCAGCTTCTGCTGCTGGAAGAAGGCCACTGCCTGACCGATCAGGCGCTGGATGTCTGTGGCCGAGGACGCGGACATGCGCAAATCAATATGGGCGCCTCATCGCTCAGCACGTTGTCGCGTCTGGTCGCGGCGGGCTTCGGCCTGACATTGATGCCCGAACTGGCCGCCCTGCAGGAACAGCGCGCCGCCCCCGACATGCATCTGATGCGCTTCTCCGCGCCCGAGCCCGCGCGTCAGGTGGGACTTGTCCGGCGCGAGGCCAGCGAGGATGACGGCTGGTTCACCGCCCTTGCCACCATGCTGTCCGACGTTGGCACCACACTCGTGGCCGAGGCGCGGCGGGGATGTCCCTGATCCCGCCATCACGGGTCCGCGCGCGGAACATTCAAGCCCTTTAAACGCCTGCGCAAAAAGAGTATCTGAAAACAACACCTCACCATCCCCCGAAAGGCAGTGCGATGCGCGACCTGAAAATCCCCGGCCAACGGCACCCCGAAAAGGCGCATCGCCCCGACAATGCCCAGCCGAAAAAGCCCGACTGGATCCGCGTGAAAGCGCCGACTTCGCAGGGCTACAAGGACACGCGCAACATCATTCGCGAACACAAGCTGGTCACGGTCTGCGAAGAAGCAGGCTGCCCCAATGCGGGCGAATGCTGGAGCCAGGGCCACGCCACCATGATGATCATGGGTGAGATTTGCACCCGTGGGTGCACCTTCTGCAACATCGCCACTGGCAAACCCCAGACGCTGGACGTGTTCGAACCGGGCCGCGTCGCGGATGCCGTGGCCAAGCTGGGGCTGAACCATGTGGTCGTCACCTCGGTGGACCGTGACGATCTGGACGATGGCGGGGCCGAGCATTTTGCCCAGACCATCCGCGCCATCCGCCACCGCGCCCCCGGCACCACGATCGAGGTGCTGACCCCCGATTTCCTGAAATGCGCGCCCTCCGCCCTTGAAACCGTGGTGGCCGCGCGCCCCGATGTGTTCAACCACAACCTTGAAACCGTGCCGGGCCTTTATCCCGAAGTCCGCCCCGGCGCGCGCTATTTCCACTCGTTGCGCCTCTTGCAGCGGGTCAAGGAACTGGACCCGTCGATGTTCACCAAATCCGGCATCATGGTCGGCTTGGGCGAGGATCGGCAATCCGTGCTGCAAGTCATGGACGACATGCGCGCCGCCGATATCGACTTCCTGACCATCGGCCAATATCTGCAACCCACGCCCAAACATCACGCGGTGGATCGTTTCGTGCATCCTGATGAGTTCGAAACCTATGAAAAAGCAGCCTATGGCAAGGGCTTTCTCATGGTCTCGGCCACGCCGCTGACCCGGTCAAGCTATCACGCGGGCGAGGATTTCACGCGCCTCAACGCCGCTCGGCAAGCCAAGCTGGGCCGGGTCTGACCCGGCCAGTCATTCAACCGCAGGCAACCGCTTGAGATAGGCCGCTAGGGCGGCGCGATCCGCATCCGGCAATTGCGCCAGACTTTCCACGACAGCGGCCATGCTGCCGCCCGCGGTGTCATAGTCCGGCGTGAAACCGGATGTGAAATAGGCGATCAGATCCGCCTCGGACCAGTCCAGTTTAGCAGGCGTGATATTGGGAATCGTCCCCTGACCCGATGGATTGGGTGCCCCCGCCATCCAGCGGTCCCGGTCCAGCCCGCCCAAGACCCCGCGCGGCGTGTGGCATTCCGCGCAATGGCCCAAAGCTTCGGCCAGATAGCGGCCCCGCGCCTCGACCTCGGTCAGATCGCCCGCCACCTGCCAGCCATCCGTCACATAGAGCGCCTTCCACAGCCCCAGCCCCCGCCGAAGCGTAAAGGGAAAGGCCAGATCATGCGCCCGGTCCGGCGTCGCATCGGCGGGCAGGGTGATCAGATAGGCATGCAGATCCGCGATATCCTGCGGTCTCACCCGAGAATAGGCGGCATAGGGAAAGGCCGGATAATAGTGCTGCCCAGTGGGCGAGGTGCCGTGGATCATCGCATTGGCCAGATCGGTCACCGACCAGTCGCCGATGCCATGTTCCGGGTCAGCCGAGATATTGGGCGCGTGAAAGGTGCCGAAATCCGACACGAAGGCGCGCCCCCCGGACAGGACAAGCTTCTTATCGCCACTGGCCCCTTCGGCACTGTGACAGGACGCACACCCGCCCGCATGAAAGACCACGGCACCACGTGCCGGCACCCCGATCAGATCAGCATAGTCACCCGCATCAACCCGTTCAGGCGTGGTGATCCACCACCCCGCGCCGGCCAATGCGACCGCGAAAAAGCCGATGATCGTCAGCGTCTTGCGCATCCAGCGTCACGTGACGGACCGCCCCGGTCCGTCACCTGCTCCTGTCAGTTGCTGGGCACGCGATAGGCCTTGTGGCAGGCACCGCAAGCCCCGCCCAAGGGGCCCATCGCCGCCTGCAGACTGGCCAGATCGGTTCCCGCTGCCACTTCCATCGCCGTGGCCGCCGTCACCAGATCGGCGCCCTTGGACATGACGTCGGGCATGTTCTGCCACAGCTCGGCCATGACCTTGGACCCCTCGACACCCATCTCGTCCGACCCCTCGGGCCAAAGCCGCGACTGATCCAGCTGCGCCAGACTGGCCAGATTTCCCGCCGCAGCCGAGGCGGCGGTCGCGTCATAGGGCACCTCGCCCTTGGCCATGCCCCCAAGCAGACCCAGATTGAACGCATAGAGCTGCATCTGTGCCTGCCGCGCCTTGGTGGCATCGGCCAGCGCCTTTTGCGCGGCATCCTGTCCGCTGGCGGCCCCGGCCAGAATGGCCAGCCCCAGAACAGTGCCGACGACGGTCATTCCCTTGAACATTCGCGATGACTCCCAATGGTTATGCTTCACAATGTCGCAAGCCTAACAGAGAATCCGCCGTGCCGAATGAACTTTTGGTGACTTGCACCGCAGCATGCGAAACCTTGCCCGCCGACGTGTCAGGCCTCGGTGAAGCGAACCTTGCCGATATAGGGCAGGTTCCGATTGCGCTGCGCATAATCGATACCGTAGCCCACGACGAATTCGTCAGGGATCTCGAATCCGGTCCAGTCGGCCTTGATCGGTGCCTCGCGGCGGCTGGGCTTGTCCAGAAGCGCGATGGTCCGCAGCCTGTGCGGATTGCGCGACAGCAACAACTGCCGCACATGATACAGCGTGTGGCCCGTATCCACGATATCCTCGACCACAAGCACGTCACGCCCTTCAATGGCGCCGCGCAAGTCCTTGAGGATACGCACTTCCCGGCTGCTCTCCATCGCATTGCCATAGGATGATGCCTCAAGGAAATCGACCTCGACCGGCAGGTCCAGTTCGCGCACCAGATCGGCGATGAACACGAAGGATCCGCGCAGCAGCCCCACCACGACCAGCTTGTCCGTATCGGCGAATTCCGCTTCGATCTCATGCGAGAGACTCTCGATCCGGGCCGCGATGGATTTGGCCGAAATCATGCGGTCGATGACATAAGGACGCGTCGTCATGGGTTTTCCTTGCAATTCGGCGCTCACTCTACGAAATGGGGGCCCACTGTCACGCCCAAACTGTAGCGGAACTGCGCTTGCCCATGCCCACCCATCACGAAACCCGCCGTCTGCCCTATAGCGCGCAGCAGATGTATGATCTGGTCGCGGATGTGGGAAGCTATCCGCAATTCCTGCCGTGGTGCGCTGCCGCCCGCATCCGTTCGGTCACACCGCGCGCCGACGGGGCAGAGGTGATGGAGGCGGACCTGGTCATCAGCTTCAAGGTGTTCCGCGAACGATTCGGCAGCCGCGTCACGCTCTGGCCCCAGACCAAGAAGATCGACACCGAGTATCTGGACGGTCCTTTCCGCTATATGAAATCCAACTGGGCCTTTGCCGACGCCCCCGACGGCGGTTGCAACGTCACCTTCTTTGTGGATTTCGAATTCCGCAATGCGGTCTTGCAGGGCATCATCGGCGTGGTCTTCAACGAAGCCATGCAGCGCATCGTCCGCGCTTTCGAGCGCCGTGCGGCACAGCTTTACGCCGCCTGAAACCCCGCTATGCTGGCCCGCGATCACAGGAGCCAGTCAACATGAGCATCACCCGTCACCTTTCTGAATTCGCGGCTGAAACACCGACTTCCCGGATTCCCGCCTCTGCCTTGCGGATGATGCAGCTATCCTTTCTGGACTGGGCGGCGGTGGGCATTGCCGGGCGGGATGAGCCTGTCTCGCGCATCACTCGCGACATGGTTCTGGATGAGGGCGGACATCCCCGTGCCAGCCTGATCGGGCATGACGCCCGCGTGCCCCCTCGCGCCGCGGCCCTGTCCAATGGCACGACTAGCCACGCGCTCGATTATGACGACACGCATTTCGCCCATATCGGCCACCCGTCTGTTGCGGTGATCCCGGCAGCATTGGCCGTGGCCGAAGACCTGGGCGCGGACGGGGCGGCGCTGCAAACAGCCGCCCTGATCGGGGTCGAGGCGTCGATCCGCATCGGTGTCTGGCTGGGGCGCAGCCACTATCAGACCGGCTTCCACCAGACCGCCACAGCCGGAGCTTTCGGGGCAGGGCTGGCCGCAGCGCGGCTGATGGGACTGGATGCCCAAGGGTGCGCCATGGTTCTGGGCCTTCTTGCCACGCGGGCATCTGGTCTGAAATCGCAATTCGGAACCATGGGCAAACCCTTCAACGCAGGCTTGGCCGCGGCGAACGGGGTCGAGGCGGCGTCTTTGGTCGCGCGCGGCTTTGTCGCCAACGCAGAGGCATTGGAAAGCGCGCAAGGATTCGGGCCGACTCATGCCGGTGAGAAGATAAGCTCCGGCCTGGAAGGTATTGGCCAGGAATGGCTTTTCGAATCCATCAGTCACAAGTTCCACGCTTGCTGCCACGGTCTGCACGCCGTTCTGGAGGCGGGGTTGTCACTGGCGCCACTCGACGCAGGCACCATCGCGCGGATCGAGGTCACGACCCATCCGCGCTGGATGACCGTCTGCAACCAGATCGCGCCCATGACCGGGCTGGGGGCCAAGTTCAGCTATGGCACGGTGCTGGCCATGCAGGTGCTGGGCCATGACACGGCCGTTCTGGACAGTTACTCCGACGCCGTCTGTGCCGATCCTGCGGTGCAGGCTCTGCGGGCGCGGGTCCATGTGACGGCGGATGACAGCGTGGCCGAAACCGCCACGCGCCTGCGTGTGGTGCTGCATGATGGCACGGCGCACGAGGCTACACATGACCTCAACGCACCGATGACGCTTGAGGCGCGGCAGTCCAAGATCCAGACCAAGGCCCGCAGCCTGCTGGGGGATCAACGCGCGGATGCGATCTGGTCACTGATCGCGGCGCAGGCGGATGCGGCGACCTTCGCAGCAACACTGAAATAGTCGTATTTTCAATATTTTATCGGACGAACCTTAGGCGATATCCGCCATCAGCAACACCAAGGCATGCGCGGTGGCGGCTTGCCTGACCTCTGCCCGCCCAAGGGGCCCGAACTCGACCGTTTCAACCCGCACAGGCACTCCGTGCCGCGCGATGCCGAAACAGACCCGCCCTTCGGGTTTGAACTCCGACCCGCCCGGACCGGCAATCCCCGTGATCGAGACTGCGACATCCGCCTCGGACGCCTGCAACGCGCCGGTGGCCATCTCTTGTGCCACAGGCTCGGACACCGCCCCATGCGCGAACAAGGTAGCGGGAGAGACCCCTAGCATCTGGGTCTTGGCAGCATTGGAATAGGTCACGAAGCCGCGCTCGAACACATCGGACGACCCGGCGATATCCGTCAACGCGGCCGAGACCATTCCGCCGGTGCAGCTCTCTGCCGTGGCGATGCGCAATCCTTTTTTGCGATACGCATCAATTATTTGGGATGCAATGGTCATGTCACAACCCCAGCACGCCATGCGAGATCCACGCGCCCAGACCCACCACAAGCGCGGCCATGACACCCGCAATCACATCATCCAGCATCACGCCCAAGGGTCCGTGCTGCCGGTCCGCCCAACCCACTGGCCCGGGCTTGGTGATGTCGAACAGGCGAAAGGCCACAAAGGCCGTGACCCAACCCGGCCAGGGCGCCAGAACACCCGCGCCGGAATGGCTCGCCCCGATCATCACGGGCAAAAGGGCGATCCACTGTCCCGCAACCTCGTCGATCACGATCTCGGACGGGTCGTGATCCTCTTTTCCCTGCGTTTCCAGTGCCGTAGCCCACCATCCCAATCCAAAGACCAGCAGAATGCCAAGTCCGAACAGCGGCACGCCGCCCAGCGTGAACAGCGCCCAGCCCACAGGCAAGGCCGCAAGCGACCCCCATGTCCCCGGCGCAGGCGTCAGGTGACCGACCCCGCCAAAGGTCGCGATGATATGGCTGGCCCGGCTCATGGCTTGATCAGCGTCGCTGTCGCAAGGGCGGCAATGCCTTCCTCGCGCCCCGTGAACCCCAGACGTTCACTGGTCGTCGCCTTCACCGATACGCGCGCTGGATCAAGCTCCATGATTGCGGCCATCTCGGCCTGCATCGCGCCCGCATGCGGCCCGATCTTGGGATATTCGCAGACAAGCGTGCAGTCTATATTGCTGATCTGAAATCCATTTTCGCGCGCAAGGCCAACAGCATGGCGCAGGAAGATATGGCTCGCCGCCCCTTTCCACTGCGGGTCAGAGGGCGGGAAATGCCGTCCGATATCGCCCATGGCCAGCGCGCCGTAGATCGCGTCCGTCACGGCATGCATCCCCACATCGGCGTCCGAATGGCCTACCAATCCGCGCCCATGCGGCACCTTGACCCCGCAGAGCATCACGTGGTCGCCATCCCCGAACCGATGCACGTCATAGCCATTGCCAAGCCTGATATCCATCCCGCCCCCTTGTCCTGCCAATATCCGTTCTGCCCGCGAAAAATCCTCGGGCGTGGTGATCTTCAGGTTATCCGCATGCCCCGGCGTGATGACAACCCCGATCCCGGCGGCACGGGCGACCGCGACGTCATCGGCGGCACCGCCCGGATGGGCGCGATGCGCCGCCAGCAAGGGCGCATAGTGAAAGCCCTGCGGCGTCTGCGCGCGAAACAGCCCGTCACGGGACTGCGCGCCCTGCACCAGACCGGCGGCGCCTTGCCACAGCGCATCCGTGACCGGCAGACCGGGCGCTGCCCCCTCGGCCTGCGACAAAGCCGACAGCACATCCGCAATCACCTGCGGCGGCGTGCAGGGCCGCGCCACATCATGAATCAGCACGCGGGTCACGCCCTGACCCTCCAGCGCCTCAAGCCCCCGCAGGACCGAGACGTCACGGCTCGCACCGCCTGTTGTGACCACAAGCCCGGCCTCCGGTGCCTGCAGATCAAGGTCATCGGGATGCAGCACCACCACGACGCGGTCGATCCCCGGCGCGCGGCGAAACAGATCCAGCGTCCAGTCGATCACCCGCCGCCCGGCCAGCATCTGCCACTGCTTGGGGCGATCCCCCCCGGCGCGCGTGCCGCGCCCGGCGGCCACGATGATGGCCGCAGTCGTCATGCGGGCCTGTCCTGCGGGATAACTTGGCGTCTCAACGGCGGGTCCGGTCTTGCTGTTCATGATTGCCTTCTGCATAGGGCGCAGGCGGCCAAAGGGCAATCTGCCAGTTTCACGGTCAGTTTGCCTAAATATTAGGCAATCATTTCGGGATTGCCTATATTAGGGCCATCTCCCCGGCTGGTATCGTTGTCGGCTCGTCCGCGCTGCGATAGCCAAGCACCAACGCACAAGGAATAGGCACGTGTCACTTCAGATCGGAGACCATTTTCTGTCCTCCCCAGTCCTGCTGGCCCCATTGGCCGGAATCACCGACCTGCCGTTCCGGTCACTGGTCGCCTCTTTCGGCGCGGGGCTCGTGGTCAGCGAGATGGTCGCCTGCCGCGAGATCGTGACCGGCCGGGTAGAAGCGCGCGAACGGGCGGAACTGGGGGCGGATGTGGCGGGAACCTCGGTCCAGATCGCGGGGCGCGATCCGCACTGGATGGCCGAAGCCGCCCGGATGATCGAGGCCAATGGCGCGCGCATCATCGACATCAACATGGGTTGCCCCGCGAAAAAGGTCGTAGGCGGCATGTCGGGTTCCGCCCTGATGCGCGAGCCCGATAACGCCCTGCGCCTGATCGAGGCGGTGGTGGGCGCGGTCAATCTGCCCGTGACGCTCAAGACCCGCCTTGGCTGGGACGATGATTGCCTGAACGCCCCCCAGATTGCCCGCAACGCGGAAGGGGCCGGGATCAGGATGATCACGATCCACGGACGCACGCGCTGCCAGTTCTACAAGGGCAGGGCCGATTGGGCGGCCATTTCCCGCGTGAAACAGGCGGTGGGCATCCCGGTCATCGCCAATGGTGATATCGTGGATGCCGTCACCGCGCGCCAGGCACTTCGCCTGTCCGGCGCGGATGGCGTCATGGTCGGGCGCGCAGCACAGGGGCGGCCTTGGCTGCTGGCGCAGATCGCCCATGATCTCTATGGCACACCCGCGCCGCAGATCCCTATCGGGGCCGCTTTTATAGACATGGTGACAAGGCATTACGAGGCGATGCTGATGTTCTATGGGGCCGAACTTGGCCTGCGCGTCGCGCGCAAGCATCTGGGCTGGTATATGGATCACGCGGGCAGCCAGACCACGCTGCGCCAGCGCGTTCTGACCGCCAAAACCCCGTCCGAGGTGCTGGCCCTGCTGCCCGACGCCTTGGGCGACGCCGCCCCCCAACAAGGGAGGCAGGCCGCGTGATCGACGATTCCGCCCTGTGGTCCTCCTTGCCGGTGCCGGCCATTCTGCTGGACCCCCAAGACATGATCGCCGATGTGAACCCCGCGGCAGAACTGTTCCTCAACGCCTCGCTCAAATCCGTGCGCGGACAACCCGTCTGGGACCGGGTCATGGTCGACGCCCCCATGCAGGAGGCGTTCGACCGCGCCCGCGAAACCTCGACCCCGCTTTTCGTCAATGACGTGGACGTGGGCACCGGCGAACGCGTGCCGCTGCACTGCAACCTGCAAATCTCGCCCATGCAGGGCCAGCCCGGCTTCATGATCCTGCTGATCTCGCCGCGTGAACTGGCGGGGCGTGTGACCCATTCCCATTCCGTGAAATCCGCCGCCAAGTCCGCCATCGGCATGGCCGAGATGCTGGCGCATGAGATCAAGAACCCGCTGGCGGGCATCACCGGGGCGGCGCAGCTTCTGTCCATGGGCCTCAGCGCCGAGGATATGGAACTGACAGACCTGATCGTCGAGGAAAGCCGCCGCATCGTGAAACTGCTCGAACAGGTCGAACAGTTTGGCAACCTCAGCCCCCCCGACCGGCGCGAGGTGAATATCCATGATGTGCTGGACCGCGCCCGCCGCTCCGCGCTTCTGGGTTTCGGCGCCCATATGAAGATCATCGAGGATTACGACCCCTCCTTGCCGATGGCCTGGGGCGACCCGGACCAACTGCTGCAAGTGGTGCTCAATCTGGTGAAGAACGCCTCGGAAGCCGCTGACAGGAATGGCGGAACCATTCGGCTGCGGTCCTATTACGAACATTCCTTCCGGCTGCGACGCAGCGATGGCCTGGGCCAATCCCTGCCGCTTCAGATCGAGGTGATCGACGATGGCCCCGGTCTGCCGGCCGACATCGCGGGCGATATCTTCGACCCCTTCGTCTCGGGCCGCGAGAATGGCACAGGTCTGGGTCTCGCTCTGGTGAGCAAGATCATGTCGGATCACGACGGCTGGATTTCGGTCGATTCCGTGCCGGGACGCACGGTGTTCCGCATGTCCCTGCCACGGGCGCCGCGCGAAAAGACCAAGGATCGCAAATCAACCACTGACCAACCCTCAAGGGAGTAGACGCCGATGGACGGAACCGTTCTGGTCGCCGATGACGATCGCACCATCCGCACTGTGCTGACTCAGGCACTGACGCGGGCGGGCTGCAAGGTCCATGCGACCTCGAGCCTGACGACGCTGATGCGCTGGGTGGCCGAGGGGAAGGGCGACGTGGTGATCTCGGATGTCATGATGCCCGATGGCAACGGGCTGGAGATGCTGCCCAAGATCGCGCAGGATCGCCCCGGCCTGCCGGTCATCGTGATTTCCGCACAGAACACGATCATGACCGCCATTCAGGCCGCCGAGGCCGAGGCTTATGACTATCTGCCCAAACCCTTCGATCTGCCCGACCTGATGAAGCGCACGGCGCGCGCACTGGAAAGCCGCCGCCGCGTCGCGCCGTCCGCGCCGGTCAATGATGTGGCCGAACGCCCCGACGATCTGCCTTTGGTGGGGCGGACGCCCGCGATGCAGGCGCTCTATCGTCTGGTGGCGCGGGTCATGAATACGGATCTGCCCGTTCTGATCTCTGGTGAAAGCGGCACCGGCAAATCCCTGATCGCACGCGCCATCCACGACTTCTCGGACCGCCGCACCTTGCCCTTCGTGACGGTCACCGTCACCGACTTGCAGGATATCGAAGGTCCGGCCCGCGTGCTGGCGCGCGCCAAAGGCGGTTCCGTCCTCTTCGACGAGATCGGCGATATCGACATGGAAAGTCAGGCCCGGATCGTGCGGATGATGGACAGCCCCGGCGATCACGTGCCGCGTTTCATGGCCACCAGCCAGTCGAACCTGTCTCAGGCGATGGAAAAGGGCCGGATGCGGCAGGACCTCTACTATCGCCTCGGCGGTGCCACGGTCGAGGTGCCATCCTTGCGTGAACGTGTGGACGATATCCCGCTGCTGGCCGAGCACTTCCTCTTCCGCAGCGAAAGGGACGGCGCGCCCAAGCGGCGGCTGTCACGCGACGCGCTGGACCTGATGCGCGCCTATAGCTGGCCCGGCAATGTGCGCCAGTTGGAAAACGCGATCCGCCGCCTTGTTCTGACCAGCCGTGCCGACGAGATCACCCGCGCCGAGGTCGAGGCCGTTCTGGGCAACCAGCCCGAGATGGAACCCGTGCTGGGGGGCGGCAATGATACCGAGAAGCTGTCGGCCTCCGTCAACCGCCACCTGCGCCGCTACTTCGACCTGCATGGCAACATGCTGCCGCCGCCGGGCCTCTATGGCCGGATTCTGCGCGAGGTTGAGGGCCCGCTGCTGGAAATCGCCCTTGAGGCGACAGGCGGCAACCAAGCAAAATGTGCTGATCTTCTTGGGATCAACCGCAATACCTTGCGCAAGAAGATCACCGATCTGGATATTCGCGTGACACGGCGTCGCAAATTGATGTAAAACCGCAACAGATAAGTGGCAGATTGGCGTCGGTGCCGATCTGACCCGAAAAACGGCGGTCAGGCGCGTCAGCGCCGCATCAATCAGGACGGGGGCAACGGGTGATCACCCGGGCGCAGGGACGTATCGACTGGAACAGGCTTGCGCGGTTGCGCCGCCTGAAGAAGGTGCAGAATGTCGCCACATTGGGACTGGTCGTTCTGGGGCCGGTGCTGGCCGTGGCCACCTTTCTGGTGCTCGGACCGCTGGATCAGGGCTCCTCGGCCATCGGGCTGCGGCTGATCCTGCTGGTCGATCTGGTCTATGTCCTGCTTGTGGCGGCGCTGGTCCTGCAAAAGGTGGCAGGGCTGATCGCCGCCCGCCGCGCCCGGTCGGCCGGATCGCAGTTGCACTTGCGCCTGACGGGCGTGTTCGCGCTGTTGGCGCTGATTCCCACCGTGTCGGTCGCCATCTTCGCAGGTCTCACGATCAATGTCGGTCTGGAGGGCTGGTTCTCGGATCGTGTGCGGCAGGTGGTCGGCAGTTCGCTCGCCGCCGCAGAAGCCTATGAGGAAGAACACCGCCGCGACCTGACCGAAGATGCCATCGCGCTGGCCACCTATCTCGACAACACGCGCCGCAACACATTTTTCATGGGCGACGGCGATGTGCGTCGCGTGCTGGCCCAGGGGCAGGGCCAGATCCAGCGCGGCCTGCGCGAAGCCTATGTGATCGACGGCACGGGCGAAATCCGCGCGCGGGGCGAGCGGTCCTATCTTTTCGACTTCGAAACACCCAGCGCCGCCGTCATCTCTGCGGCGAGCGCGGGCGATGTCCAGATCATCGAGGATTGGGACAACAACGAGTTCCGCGCCCTGATCCGTCTTGGCGAATTCGTGGACCGCTACCTCTATGTCAGCCGCGACGTGGACGGCGAATTGTTGAACCTGCTGGATGACACCAAGGAAACCGCGCGTTTCTATCAACAACTCGAGAACGAGCGGGGCCGTGTCCTGTTCGAATTCGGTCTGGTCTATCTGGGCTTTGCCGTCATCCTGATTCTGGCCGCCGTCTGGCTGGGCATGTGGTTCGCCGAACGCCTGTCGCGTCCCGTGGGTCGTCTGACCGGGGCGGCGCAGCGCGTCGGGGCAGGGGATCTGGACGTGCAGGTGCCCGATGAGGCGGGCGATGACGAGATCGCCATGCTGGGCCGCTATTTCAACCAGATGACCCGACAGCTCAAGGGCCAGCGCGACACGCTGCTGGACAACACACGCCAGATCGAACGCCGCCGCCGCCTGTTCGATTCCGTGCTCAGCTCCGTCACCTCGGGCGTGGTGGGCGTCGATGCCGAAGGCCGCGTGACCTTCGTGAACCGCTCCGCCGAACGTCTGCTGGACTGGCAGGAGGATCGCCAGTCGGTGGCCCTCTCGGTCGCGGTGCCCGAGTTCGGCCCGCTTTTCGACCGCCTGCAACAGGCGCAGGTCGAAACCGCGCAGGACGAGATCAAGGTCAGCCGCACAGGTCGGCTTGAAAACCTTCTGGTGCGCATGTCCACGCGGCGCGGCGACGAGGGCCGGCTCGAAGGCTATGTGGTGGCTTTCGACGACGTCTCCGATCTGGTCGCGGCACAGCGCATGGCCGCATGGGGCGACGTCGCGCGCCGCATCGCGCATGAGATCAAGAATCCCCTGACGCCGATCCAATTGTCCGCCGAGCGCATCAAGCGCAAGTTCCGCAAACATCTGGATGATCAGACCGGCGCGGACCTTGAACAGTTGACTGACGTAATCGTAAGGCAAACCAATGACTTGCGGCGCATTGTTGATGAATTCTCCAAATTCGCCCGGATGCCGGAACCCGAACGCCGCCCCGAAAGCCTGACCGCGCTGGTGCGTGACGCGGTCCTCTTGCAGCAGGCCGGGCAGCCCGGGGTGACGATCGTGACCGATCTGGCCGATGACCCTCTGGCCGCCGAGGTCGATGCCACGATGATCCATCAGGCCTTGACCAACCTGATCAAGAACGCGGGCGAAGCGATCGAAACCCTGCAAGCCAAGGGTGCCCCCGAGGATCACGCGGCCCAGATCCGCGTCACCACGACACGCAGCGCGACCCATGCCGAGATCCGCATCATGGACAATGGCATCGGCCTGCCCGAAGACCGCGCGCGCCTGTTCGAACCCTATGTGACAACACGCAGCGAAGGCACCGGGTTGGGCCTGCCCATCGTGAAAAAGATCATCGAGGAACATGGCGGCACCCTGACCTTGCAGGATGCTCCCTGTTTCGAGGGGCAGAGCAAGGCCGGCGCCATGGCCGTGATCCGGCTTCTGCTGGCCCCGGCCGGACAGGTGGAACAGGACGGCAACGACATTTCCGCGACCGAAGCGCAGGAAGGCCCCTCTGGCCCACGCGCCGGTCACGTGACAGAAAAGCAGAGGAGTGGCAAATAGATGGGCGACATTCTTATAGTCGATGACGAGCGCGACATCCGCGAGCTGATCTCGGATATCCTTGAGGACGAAGGATATGACACGCGCCTCGCAGGCAACTCGGACGAGGCGATGGCCGCGATCAACACCGAACCGCCCGCGCTGATGATCCTGGACATCTGGCTCAAGGACAGCCGGATGGATGGCATCGACATCCTCAAGACAGTCAAGCGCGACAATCCCGATGTGCCGGTCGTGATCATCTCGGGTCACGGCAATATCGAGATCGCCGTGGCCGCGATCAAACAGGGGGCTTACGACTTCATCGAAAAGCCGTTCAACATCGACCAGCTTCTGGTGGTGATCCGCCGCGCGATGGAAACCAGCCGCCTGCGCCGCGAGAACAGCGAATTGCGCCGCAAGGATGTGACCGCCGCCGAAATGGTGGGGGCCTCCGCCGCGTACCGTGCTCTGATCGGGCAGTTGGACAAGGTGACGAAATCCAATGGCCGCGTGATGCTGACCGGCGCGCCGGGCTCGGGCAAGGAAGTGGCCGCCCGCTATATCCATGCCCATTCCAACCGCGCGGGCGCGCCTTTCGTCACTGTGGGCTGCGCCTCGATCGAGGCCGACCGCATGGAAGAGGTGCTCTTTGGCCGCGAGACACCCGAACGCGGGGTGGAGGCCGGCCTTCTGGAACAGGCCCATGGCGGCGTGATCTATTTCGACGAGGTCGCCGACATGCCGCCCGGCACCCAGTCCAAGATCCTGCGCGTGCTGGTGGATCAGCAATTCACCCGGCTGGGCGGATCCGACAAGGTGCGCGTCGACCTGCGCGTCGTCTCATCCACCAATCGCAACCTCGAGGCGGAAATCGCCGCGGGCCGCTTCCGGCAGGAACTGTTTCACCGCCTGAACGTGGTGCCGATCGCCGTGCCCCCTCTGGCGGACCGGCGCGAGGATATCCCGTTGCTGGCCGAACATTTCATCGACCTCTTCCACCGCACGCAAGGCCTGCCACTCCGCCCCCTCAGCGGCGAGGCGGCGGCCCTGATGCAGACGATGGAATGGCCGGGCAACGTGCGCCAGTTGCGAAACCTGATCGAAAGGGTGCTGATCCTGGGCGAGGGCACTGGCCCCATCGAAGTGCGCGACCTGCCCACGGGCGAGGAGCGCGGGGCCGACGAAGGCCGCGTGGTCCTGTCCGGCATGCTCGCCACGCTGCCGCTGCGCGAGGCGCGCGAGGCATTCGAACGGGAATATCTGCTGACCCAGATCAACCGCTTCGGCGGCAATATCAGCCGTACCGCCAGTTTCGTCGGCATGGAACGCAGTGCCCTGCATCGCAAGCTGAAATCCCTCGGCGTCGTCACCTCGAACAAGGCGGGCGGCCGCATCGCCCATATGGACGACGACATGGACGAGGCAGAAGAGGACGCGCTGGAGTGATCCCGCGCGCCCCGGCGCCTCTCAGCCCGGCGTGACGATCTGGAATGTGCCGTCGGCGTTGCGGATCGCGCAGCTATTGGGCGCAAGCCGTGGCAGGACCGTCGTCGCCCCGGCCGGAGCCGCCCGCTTCACCCCCTGCGAACAGGCGGGCAGGTTGACATAGGTAAAGCCTTTGTTGGCCATGCACTGGTTCAGCACCCGCGCGCGAAGCCCGGCATTGGCATCATAGGTCCGGACCTCACCGCCCACGCGGTCATAGACAACGGTGCAATTACCCGCGCTGTCACAGATGCGGCGCGGCACGATACGGATGGGATCGCGCTCGATCCGCTGGTCAACGGGCACCTTCGCCAATGCCTCGACCTCGCAATCGGTCAGGGTATTGTTCATCGCCGCCACAGGAACGCCCGCCTTGTGATACAGGCCCAGCGGACCACAGGCGGACAGGACAAGCGCGGCAAGCCCCATAACGGACAGCGCGGGACGGGGCAGGGACAAGGCGAAACGGAACATGGGACAACCCTCTGACGACAGGACAGCTTCACTGTGACGCGGCGGGCTGAAAATGACAAATCAATTGACCATCCGAGGGGCTTCTGCCATCCAAGGGCCTCTGAATTCAAGGGAACGCAGGCATGAAAATCATCATCTGCGGCGCAGGGCAGGTGGGCTGGCAGATCGCGCGGCACCTTGCGGGCGAGAAGAACGACATCACCATCGTCGACAATAACGCCGATCTGGTCCGCCGGGCCACAACCTCGCTGGACGTGCAGGGGATCGCGGGCTTTGCCAGCTATCCGGACGTGCTGGAGCGGGCAGGGGCGCGTGATGCCGACATGATCATCGCCGCCACCTATTCGGACGAGGTGAACATGGTCACCTGTCAGGTGGCCCATTCGGTGTTCGCCATTCCGCGCAAGATCGCGCGCCTGCGCAGCCAGTCCTATCTGGACGCGATCTATTCCGATCTCTACCGCCGCGACCACATGCCCATCGACGTGGTGATCAGCCCCGAGCGTGAGGTGGCCGAGGCCGCCTTGCAGCGCCTCTATTCCCCCGCCGCCTTTGACACCGAAGTGTTCTTGGGTGGCCGCGCGCAGCTTCTGGGCATCACCATCGAAGAGGACTGCCCCGTGGTGAACACACCGCTGCGGCAATTGACCGATCTCTTCTCGACCCTGCGCGCCATCGTGGTGGGCGTGCGCCGCGACGGCGTACTCTTCGCGCCAGAAGCCGAGGATCAGCTTTTCGTTGGCGACGACTGCTATGTCTTTACGGTGAACGAGGATATCCACCGCACGCTGGAAATCTTCGGCAAATCCACCCGCAAGCAGGAACGCGTCGTCATCATCGGCGGCGGCAATGTCGGCCTCGCCGTGGCCCGCGCGCTGGAGGAAGGCACCCAGAAGATCCGCGCCAAGATCATCGAAAAGAACCGCAAATCCGCCGAACGCGCCGCCGAGGCGCTGGAGCGGACCATCGTGCTCAACGGTGACGGTCTGGATGCCGCGCTGCTGGCCGAGGCCAATATCAGCCGCGCCGATGCCGTGCTCTGCGTGACGGATGACGACAAGACCAACATGCTGGCCGCGGTGCGCGCGAAATCCGAGGGCTGCCCAATGGCCATCGCCCTGATCAACGACCCTACGCTGGTGCCGCTGATGGGACCTCTGGGGATCGACGCCTATATCAACCCGCGCGCCACCACCGTCTCATCGATCCTGCGCCATATCCGGCATGGCCGCGTGCGCGGCGTCTATTCCATCGGCGATGCCGAGGCCGAGATGATCGAGGCCGAGGTCCTCTCCACCTCCCCCATGGCGGGCAAGAAAGTGCGCGACATCGATTTTCCCGAAGGCGTGCTGGTCGGCGGCGTCCTCAAGGGCAATCAGGTCGTCAAACCGAACTCGGACACCCGCATCGACGAGGGCGATATCGTCGCGATGTTCTGTCTGGCCAAGGACGTCCCCGAGGTCGAGAGGCTGTTGCAGGTCTCGATCGACTTTTTCTGACGCGGGGCCGGGATGCGCAAGCGCCTCTTCGACCAACCTCTGCTCATCCTGCTGATCGGCATCGCGGGCCTGTCGATGTATCTGCCCGCGATCCACGCCACCGTCCAGCGCAGCCACAGCGAGGCGCGGGCCTTCTTCTATGCGGGCACGCTCACACTGACCATCGTCACACTTGTTGCCATCGCCATGGCCGCACAACCGCGTCGGCGCAGTTCCTTGCGCAACCTCGCGGCGCTGATGGCCGCCTTCACCCTCTTGCCGCTGATCCTCGCCGTGCCCTTTCACGACGCCTTGGGCACAACTTCCTTCCTCAACAGCTATGTCGAGATGGTCTCCAGCCTGACGACGACCGGGGCCACCCTGTTCGACCCAGCGCGCCTGTCACCCACGCTGCATCTGTGGCGCGGGATGGTGGGCTGGATGGGCGGCTTCCTGATCTGGGTCGCGGCCTCGGCCATCCTCGCTCCACTCAATCTGGGCGGGTTCGAGGTGACTGCCACCTCCGAACCGGGGCAGGGCGAGACGCGCTTCACCCAAGGCGGTCTGGCCGATCCGCAGCAACGCATCATCCGGGTCACCGCGCAGCTCTTGCCGATCTACACCGGTCTGACACTGGCGCTCTGGCTCATGCTGCTGATCCTCGGTGATCCGCCACTGGTCGCGCTGATCCACGGCATGTCCGTCATGGCCACCAGCGGCATCTCGCCGCTGGGCGGGGTGCAGGACGCCGCCTCGGGTCTGGCCGGAGAGATGCTGATCGCGCTTTTCCTGCTGTTCGGCCTGTCGCGCCTGACCTTCTCGTCCGACACGATCACCACGGCCCGGCGCGGCATACAGCACGACCCGGAATTCCGGCTGGGCATGCTGCTTGCCCTTGGCGTGACGGTGCTGCTGTTCCTGCGCCATTACCTTGGCGCCTTTCAGGTCAGCGCGACAAGCGACATGCTGGCCCCGCTCCGCGCCCTCTGGGGCAGTTTCTTTACCATCCTGTCCTTTCTGACCACGACCGGTTTTCAAAGCGCCTATTGGGAAGCCGCGCGCAGCTGGTCGGGGCTTGAAACCTCGGGCATCATCCTCATGGGACTGGCCCTGATGGGCGGCGGCGTGGCCACGACGGCGGGCGGGGTCAAGCTGCTGCGCGTCTGGGCACTTTATCTGCACGGCCTGCGCGAGATGGACCGTCTGGTGCATCCTTCCTCGGTCGGGCATTCCCGCTCGGGCAGCAGCCGGATCGCCCGCAAGGGCGCCTTCTTCGCATGGATCTTCTTCATGTTCTTCGCGGTCTCGCTGATGTTCCTGTCACTGGCCTTCGCCGCACTGGGCAGCACCTTCGAACAGGCCATCGTCCTGTCCATTGCCGGGCTGACGACGACCGGCCCGCTGGTTGGCACCGGCTCTGTCGCGCCGGTCCTGCTGATCGAACTGGGACAGTCGGCAAAACTCCTGTTCTGCGCCGCCATGGTCTTGGGGCGACTGGAACTTCTGGCCTTCATCGCGCTTCTCACCAGCAGTTTCTGGCGCGATTGAATGGCCGCGAAACGCCCCTTGCGGTTGATCTTGCGCAACCCCGTCTGACCATGGCGGTAAATGGCTGATTTTTGGGCTGGAATCTTCGGCATCGTCGCAGCATAGTGAAAGAACAGGGACATTGAACCGATCTGCGGTCACAGCAAGAACAAAGGCATTCATATGGCTTCCGACAAACAGAACCTTCAGGATGCATTCCTGAACCACACGCGGAAAACCAAGATTCCCGTGACCATTTTCCTGATCAACGGCGTCAAGCTGCAGGGTGTGATCACCTGGTTTGACAATTTCTGCGTGCTGCTGCGCCGCGACGGCCAATCCCAACTGGTCTACAAGCATGCCATCTCGACGATCATGCCGTCGCAGCCGATCAACCTTTATGACGGTGAAGACACCAATTGATGGAACATGACCGGGTCGCCACCCGAGCCTGGGTGCTGCATCCCGAACTCAAATCCGAACAGGACCGCCGCACTCCCGAGCACAAGCTCGAGGAGGCCGTCGCCTTGGCCGCAGCACTCCCCGACCTTGAGGTCGTGGGGGCTGATGTCGTGCGCCTGCAACGCCCGCATCCGGGCATGCTTTTCGGCAAGGGCAAGATCGCCGAACTCAAGGACAAGATGAAAGCCGCCGAGGTCGAACTGGTCCTTGTCGATGGCCCCGTCACTCCCGTGCAGCAGCGCAACCTCGAAAAGGAATGGAAGGTCAAACTTCTGGACCGGACCGGCCTGATCCTCGAGATCTTCTCGGACCGCGCCCGCACCAACGAAGGCGTATTGCAGGTCGAGATGGCCGCGCTCAGCTATCAGCGCACGCGCCTTGTCCGCGCCTGGACCCACCTTGAACGGCAGCGGGGCGGGCTTGGCTTCGTGGGCGGTCCCGGTGAAACCCAGATCGAGGCGGACCGCCGCGCCATCGATGAACAGCTTGTCCGCCTGCGCCGCCAACTGGACAAGGTCGTCAAGACCCGCACCCTGCACCGCGCCGCGCGCGCCAAGGTGCCCTATCCCGTCGTGGCGCTGGTCGGCTATACCAACGCGGGCAAGTCCACGCTCTTCAACCGCCTCACCGGTGCGGATGTGCTGGTCAAGGACATGCTCTTCGCCACGCTCGATCCCACCATGCGCCGTGTCGTCCTGCCCGACAACGGTCCCGAGATCATCCTGTCGGATACGGTGGGCTTCATCAGTGATCTGCCCACCGAACTGGTCGCCGCATTCCGCGCCACGCTGGAAGAGGTGCTGGGCGCACAGCTCATCATCCATGTGCGCGACATCAGCCATCCCGACACCGTCTCGCAGGCCCGCGACGTGCACGAGATCCTGTCCTCGCTGGGTGTCAAGGAACAGACCCCGATGATCGAGGTCTGGAACAAGATCGACCGGCTGGACCCGGCCGAACATGACGCCACCCTCGCCAGCGTCAGCCGGCAGGACGACACCTATGCCATTTCGGCCATCACAGGCGAGGGGTTGGAGACACTCCTCGACGCGGTCACCCGCAAGCTCGAGACGGCCAGACATATGACGACCCTCAGCCTGCCTTTCGCGGACGGCCGCAAGCGCGCCTGGCTGCATGAGCAGGGCGTCGTCGAGGAAGAGACCCAGACCGAGACCGGATTTGATGTCACCGTCCTGTGGACCGCACGACAGGAAAAACGCTTCCGCGACCTCTGATCCGCATCGCGATCACCACAGCAAAAAGGCGCGCCCTGATCCGGGACGCGCCTTTTTATGTTTCTTCTTGCCTCAAATATCAAACCGACCGCCCCTCCGGGAACTGCGGTCAGCGGGTCAGGCGGCCAGCGCGCGTTCCGCCTTGAACGAGATCAGACGCCGCTGCTTTTCATCCCACAGATGGAACTTCACACAGGACAGGCTCTCAATGAATCCCAGACGCTGTGCCTGCGCCAGCTCCTGATGATCGCGTAACACCTGCGGCAGCTTGTAATAGGGAATCCGCGCATAAAGGTGATGCACATGATGGATACCGATATTGGCCGTGAACCACCGCGCCAGCGGCGGCAGGTCGTAATGGGATGACCCGTGCAGCGCGGCATCATGGATCTGCCAGTCGCTGTCACCTTCCCAATAGGTCTCCTCGAACTGGTGCTGGATATAGAACAGCCACATCCCGATCGTCGCCGCCACCATGACACTGGGCAGGAAAATCAGCAGGATCGGCGCCCATCCGGCATAGGCATAAAGCGCCACGAGAAAACCCAGCGTCGCCAGATTGGTGCCCATGGCACTGGCCCAATACTGCCAGCCCGCCGTGGTCAGACCATAGGGAATGCGGTTCTGCACCAGAAACAGATAGCCCGGCCCCAACCCGAACAGCACCACCGGATGCCGGTAAAGCCGATACATCAACCGCTGGAACGGTGTCGCCGCACGGTATTCCGCCACGGTCATCGTATGCACATCGCCAAAGCCGCGCTTGTCCAGATTGCCGGTGCTGGCGTGATGCGCCGAATGGGTGCGCTTCCAAACATCATAGGGCGTCATGGTGAACACGGCCAGAACACGCCCCACCATATCGCCGGTGCGCTTCTCCGCGAAAAAGGCCCCATGCCCGCAATCATGCTGGATCAGGAACATCCGCAGCACAAATGCCGCATTGGCCACCCCCAGCGCAAACGCCAGAGGATAGCTGAAGGACAAAGCCCACAGCGCCAGCGCCCAGATACCGATAAAAGGCAGCACGCTGATCGCCAGCTCAAAGGCACTGCGTGCCGGATCGGGCTCGCGATAACGCGCCAGCACCCGCACCCAGTCCTGCGCCGAACGGGTCGGGGCGGGTGCGGATGCGGCGGTGTCGGATGCAGTCGGAACGGATTGCGCAGCAGGTGCAGGGCGGGCGGCGTCAGTCAGACGCTGGACGGGCACGTTCATCTAGGGGATAGGTCTCTTTATTGTCATTATCTCTTGCCTGTTGCCCAACGCTTTAAAGCAGAACGCATCACCTGTCGAGAAAACATCGCGTGTGAGGCTTGCCAACATGCCGCAGGCGTCTCTTGCACTAGCGGGGTTGCAGCACCGTCACGCCGACAGCCGCAGCCCGCGCCAGATCCTCGTCCAGTGACATCGGTATATACTCGCCCCGCCGCCACAACTCGCCCAGATCGTCATAGTGACGCGACAGGAAATGCCCCGATTGCCCGGTCGAGGTGATGAAGACCGAACTGTCCGGGTCCGCGAAATCATAGACCCCGCGATAACCTGCACCATGCACATTCAGGAAAGGTTCAGGCTCCTTGCCGCCGGTGCGCCCGCGCAGCAGGGTCTGGTCTCCGCCACTGGTCGACTGGCGGATATTGACGAAATAGCGCAGAACCGGCACCTCGCCCAGCGTCGGGTGATCATGGGTCGCCTGATGCACATCGCCCCAGCGCAGCGCCTCGATCTGGGTCCCGTACCGCTCTTCGATCCAGATCAGCGCATCATCCAGCGCCAGCCGCGCCATATCGGTGCAGGTCTCGACCGGCGCACTCTGGATCACATCGCACCACACACCCGCCCCATCCACGTCGCGGTAGACGCGCTCGATGAACAAGGGCTCCACATGGGTGAACTCATCCGCCAGCGGCCCCAGCTCGTCGCGGATCAGACGATCCTGCAAGGCGCGCATCCAGGCGGCATAGATCAGCGGCTCCGGCAGATGCTCGTTCATCTCGCCATTCCAGTTGGCCAGCAGGTCCAGCGCCCGCTGCCTCTGGCGCAGCCGCGTGCCATCCGGGGCGGCCGATCCCGTGAACCACAGATCCGCCGCGACCAGCGACAAAAGCGATTGTGCCGTCGCGCTGACCGTATCCAGCTGCGCCTCGATGAAACTGTCGCGCGTATGCACCTCGCGCGTCTGCATCAGCCGCTGCCACCGCTGCACCCGCTGGCTGTCGCCCCAGACATGGCTCACATGCAGCGGAAAGGGCCGATCCACGATCTTGTTGTTGGTATTGCCCAGAATGCCGCCGGCCGGGTTCACGAATTCGGGATTCGACGCATAGGGCAGGGTGCCTTGCCAGCGATTGGTCGCGATCCAGCCGGGGCTGGGAATCCGGCCCTGGCTCTGATGCAGCGCATCCCGGCGCGGGGCCGCCCCGATCGTCTTCATCGCGATCTGCACTCCATCGGCCAGCACAAGGTTCTGCGAGGGCGCGATATAACCCTCGGCCGCCGCCAGCGCCTCCTGCACGGTGCGCGCATACATCAGCCCAAGCCCCGCGCTGACGGTCGTGTCCTGTGGCGTCAATGCCGTCCAGGCCAGGGCCGCCACATGCCCCTCCGGCGTGATCGCGCCCAGATTCGCGTGGCTTCCCGGCAGGACGGGGCCATTCTCCGACCACCGCAGCGTCAGCGTGATCGGTGCGGCCCCCTTGATATTCACGATCGAGGCGCGCGTCTCGAAGGGTTTATATCCCTCCGGCGTCAGATATTCCTCGGGATTCTCGGGGTTCAACTGTTCGATGAATACATCCTGGTCATCCAGATAGGACGAGGTGATGCCCCAGCCCAGATCTTCGGACCGCCCGGACAGGACAATGGGAATCCCCGGTATCGTGCCGCCGATCACCCCGCCCGCCGACAGTTGCAACCGCGCCAGATACCAGATCGTCGGCGCGCTGAACCCCAGATGCGGGTCCGAGGCCAGCAGCGTCCCGCCATTGGCCGACCGCGCCCCTGACGCGGCCCAGGCATTCGACGCCCCCGCCAGCTCCGGCAGATGAAAGGGCGACAGCCCATCCGCAGGCTGCGGCTGGCTTTGGGCAAACCGCGGCAGCGGCGCGTCGAACAGGCTCGCATAGCTTGGCAAGGCCGCCACGCCGCTGCCCGGCGCATCGGGCAGCAGATCGCGCAACCGCTCTTCGTCATTCAAGGCCAGAGAGGTGCGCGCCCGCTTCACCTCCGCCCCCAGATGGCCGGACAGTTGCAGGGCCATCAGCTTGACCATGGCAATGGAATCCGCCGGTTGCCACGGGGCGATCGGGGCATTGAACAGAAACATCTCGGGCGCCCCACGCCCCAGCGCTCCTTCGTTGATCTCGGCCAGCCGCGCATTGACCCCATCGGCATAGGCCTCCAGCGCGGCCCGGGTGCGCGCGTCCTGCACATCCACCGCCCGCTGCGCCACACCATACAGATCCAGCCGCCGGATCAGCGTATCGATGGTCACGGTGCGCGGCCCGAACACCTCCGACAGCCGCCCCTGCACTGTGCGCCGCATGGTCATCATCTGCCACAGCCGGTCCTGCGCATGGGCATAGCCCAGCCCATAGAACACATCCGCATCCGAGGCCCCGAAGATATGCGGCACATTGGCGTTGTCGCGCACGATCTCGACTGCCGCCGCAGGCTGCGGCGCGCCTTCGGCGATCACCACGGTGCGGTTGTAATCGGGCAGCGAACGGCTCGCGAACCAGAACACCAGCGCAAGCCCCGCCACCACCAGCAGGACCATCCCCCCGGCAATCCGCAGCAGCCACTGGAAAACCCTGACCATCCTCAACCCGTCCTTGACCCTTGCATTCAGCCCGTTAGCTAGCCACAAACCCATGAAAAGACAATTGCACAAGGGACAAGGACAATGGCGAAACTGGCATTTCTGGGTTTGGGCGTGATGGGCTAT